>NZ_AUJI01000015.1 GCF_000424145.1 Butyrivibrio sp. AC2005 | reverse complement strand
CCTCAATCGTTGGCTCTGGTGGGCAAGTCACAGCAGGATTGGTGCTTTCAAGGAACTTTACCTCAAGATCAAACGTCACAGGGAGCACATACTGAATGCAATAAGGCTAGGCATGAGTAACGCTCGAATTGAAGCTACTAATAACAAAATCAAGCTGATTATCCGTAAGGCATATGGTTTTCGCAACATCCAAAACATGCTCGATATGGTCTACTTAGTATGCTCGGATTTGAGTATTCCACTTCCTAACAGAAAACCTCGAGGCGCATGATCAGCATAAATGCTGGGGATGATGGCATTTTTCACCCACCATTACCCCTGAAGAGCCATATTTTTTCACAATATATCCATTTCAGTTCTGCAGCCCCTGTATACGGTTTTTGCTATGTTTTTTCAGGAAACTTCAAAAAATTATTTTTTAAAGAATCCCTTATTTATCACTATTTCAGGATACTTTTTGTAAAAAAAGTTTAAATTTTAAAAAATTTTTAAAAAAGTGCTTGCATTATAAAAAAAACCGTAGTAATATATCACTTGTCGCTAAGACAGAGCGACACAAACATCAATAACCAAGCGCTTCTAGCTCAGTTGGTAGAGCACCTGACTCTTAATCAGGGTGTCCAGGGTTCGAGCCCCTGGAGGCGCACGCCGAGTACTGTTTTGTGAGTATATCTCATGGGGCGGTACTTTTTTTGCGCTTATTAATTCTAATGTATACTTTTTGCGGTATACCTGATTTTCTTCCAAAAATTCAATAGTCAGGTTAACTGACAAAAGATTCATACTTATAAACAATTTATAGCAAATGTGATGAATCATTATTTGCAACAATTCACCCTTTATACTATTCATTCATATAGCGGATGAACAATTTAATCATCCTTTTCATTCCTTTTCTGTAAAGTAGGCTTATATGGATGAATTATTATCTCTCAATATAAAATATTTTTCTTGATGACACACCCTTATTTTCAATTACTGAACGATAGTATGAAAATGATACATAAAAATTTCATCCGAAAATATTATTTTTTTATATTAAGATCCAACTATGTTAATAAATCAGTCATCCCAAAATGAATTCCTTGTACTTCCGGATGAAGTTACCACGAATACAGCCGGATAATATACATTTTTGAATTGCACCATCCAAAAGGGTTTAAGCAAAGTATATACCCATCACTATTTTGCATAAATTTACAAGAATAATTAAAAAGCCAGGAGCATTGCTCCCAGCTTCTAATCATGATGCATCATCTGCATCCATTATTTTCCTTAATACTTCTCCAGATCCGCTGTCCTCACAGGCTCACCATTAAGCAAAATATACCCCTTTGGCAGCGTTGCCACATCAATACTTTTATACTTTACTTCATTATGGCTATGTGGCATCGTTCCATCAGAATTATCCTTCTTATGCCTGTTTGCAGTATCGTAAACGCCTTTCTCTCTATGCTTGTGCGGCATAGCTGAAGTCTCTCTCTGGATCATAGCACCTGAATAATTCTTATCTGTGCGACCTTTTGTTGTATCCCCCTTAGCCGCATCTATATTAGTACCATAAGTTTTTACAGGTGCACCTGTTTTAGGAGCTCCCGCACCTGTATTGGACTTATTCTTTCCTGCAAGCTTCATAACCCTGAATATCAAGCCTAAAATTACAATGCCCCAAACAATAATACCTTCCACGTATATCACTCCTCTTCAGATGATACATTCTCCGCTTCTTCAGGATGCTCAAGCATCTTCTGCATGGTCTTCCAGCCAAGAACCGCGCACTTAACTCTTGCAGGCATGTGTGAAATATCCTGAAGAGCTGCTGCCTCATCAAGCTCCTCAAGCTGTTCCTCATCCTTTATTTCTCCCTTTATCATGCCCATAAAGGTTCCTGCAAGCTTAATAGCATCTTCCTTCGATCTTCCGATAACCTGATCTGCCATCATGTCTACAGAAGCCTGGGAAATAGCACATCCTGAGCCTGAAAACATTGCATCCTCAATAACATCATCTACTATTCTTAGCTGAAGTGTAATATCATCACCACAGCTGGGATTTACACCCCTGAGCACAAGATCTGGATTCGCCATTTCCCCCTTATGAGAAGGGCGGAGATTGTGCTCGTTAACAATTTCTCTATAAAGTCCTTTTAAATCCATATATAACCTCATACGGTGCTTACACACCCACCTTTCCATGAAGATAGAAAGGCTTTTAATAGTATATTTCTTATAAAATCAATTTACATTATGTGGCATTAATCCTCATATCCCATAACAGAACGTACCTTGGCAAGGTGCTCCAGAAATCTGTCAACTTCCTCTTCCGTGTTATAGAAATATACGCTGGCTCTTGCTGTGGAACCTGCACCAATAAACTGCATAAGTGGCTGAGCACAGTGGTGACCTGCTCTTACACACACATGATCATCATTTAAAACCGAAGAAATATCATGAGGATGAACGCCGTCCATTGTGAAAGTGACTATTCCGCTGTGCCTTGCAGGATCAGAAGAACCGTAAATCTTAATATAAGGCAGCTTTTTCATACCTTCCATCATTCTTACAGTCAGCTTGTGCTCCTGCTCTGCGATAAAGTCAAATCCAACCTTCTGAAGATACCTGATAGCAGCTTCAAGTCCTACCGCACCGGCTGCATTAACAGTACCTGCTTCAAATTTGTGAGGAAGCTCTGCATAGGTCGCGTCATCCCTTGTAACATATTCTATCATTTCTCCGCCTGTAAGGAAGGGATTCATCTTATCCAGCAAAGCCTCTCGGCCATATAATACTCCGATTCCCATGGGTGCCATGAGTTTATGGCCTGAAAAGGCATAAAAATCCGCACCGATTTCCTGAACATTAACCGGGATATGCGGCGCAGCCTGCGCACCATCCACTATAACCGTAGCTCCCTTTTCATGAGCATAGGCAGCTATTTCCTTAACAGGATTTGTAATTCCGAAAACATTGGATACATGTCCTATTGATACAATCTTAGTCTTATCCGTTATCTTACTCTTATACTCGGACTCTGTGATAACTCCTTCTTCATCGGGCTCCAAATACACAAGCTTTGCTTTTTTCTGCCTTGTGACCATCTGCCAGGGAAGAATATTGCTGTGATGCTCCATCACACTGATAACAACTTCATCACCTTCGTTTACATTATCAAGGCCGTAGCTGTATGCCACGAGATTCATTGACTCAGTAGTATTTCTGGTAAAAATGATCTCCTCAGTCTTAGCTGCTCCAATAAACTCTGCTACTGTTTTTCTGGCATGCTCGTATCTCTCTGTAGCATCAACACTCCAGTCATAGAGTCCTCTTAAGGGATTTGCATTGGAATTCTCGTAAAAATCCTTAATTGCATCAACTACGCACTCTGGACGCTGCGAAGTCGCTGCATTGTCAAAATATATGTAATCCCCTTTGTTAAGTATAGGGAAGTCTTTGCGGTAATCTTCAGGTCTGGACATTTCAACTCCTTACAATATCGTACGTATAAACTGCTGAATTCTGATAATGATTGCTTCATCCGGAATCATTCTTGCTATACTCTCCATACGGGCACGGATCATCAGCTTTTTGGCTGCTTCTTCATCAATTCCGCGACTCTCCATATAGAAAAGAGTATCATCACCAAGCTGTCCGATTGAAGCGCCATGACGTCCATCGACGTCCTCCTCTCCACAGAGAATAACAGGTATTGTTCTGTTTACGGCGTCTGAACTGAGAAGAAGTGTATCCTCCTGCTCATCGCCTACAGAACCTGCACTTCCGGGTTTAAAATCAAGAGTTCCGCGGAAGGTCTTAACAGCTTCATCAAGAAGAACTCCTCTGAATACCATATTTGATTCAGTTTTCTTACCCATCTGGTCAGCAACATAATTCATGTCATAGCTCTGCTTATGACGGCACAGATATCCTGTGTGGTTATTAAATACACTCTTGTCTCCAAGAAGTGCCACTCTGCAGCCTCCCCAGGTATTTCCTGCACCCAGCTGCATATTTATTGTCTCAATATCAGCCTTATCATCACAGACACCGCCAATATCATCAAAATGAGCAATCTTTTCACCAAGCATCTGAACCTTTATAAGATTTATCTTTGCACCTTCCTCGGCCAGAAGTCTTGTCTGGATTCCCAAAAATCCATTAGTTTCAGGCTCTGAATCATATTCCATGATTACGGTTATCTCAGAATCCTTTTTCGCATGGATAACCTGATTTCCAAGAACGCAGTCTCCATCCTTAAGATCAAATCTTATCATCACAGGTTCAGATACCTTGCAGCCTTCATCTGCAGTGATTACTGTTACGGGAACCTTCATCTCCTGCATAAGGTTATCAATCTGTGCTCCCATTCCGGTGCGTACACTCTGAGCATCATTTAAAGGTGCTGTATCACCGTTTGGTCCGGGAACATCAGTCTTTTTGCTTTCAGCCTTAGCATTTACAGCATCAAAAAGCTTGCGTACATCCTCTTCTGATGCTTCCTTATTTACGGATACTCCGTCCTGCCCATTTTGCATTTCAGGACTAAAGGTATCCTTAATCTTTATATCCTTTATCTCTATCTCACTGTCATTTGACTTTAAAAACCTGTAAGTCAGGGCAGGAAGATGATTAACTTTCATATTTATATCCACTTTCTCAGCCTCCTGACATCTCAAGCTTAATCAGATTGTTCATCTCAACAGCGTATTCCAGCGGAAGCTCCTTTGAAACAGGATTCGCAAACCCACTGACGATCATAGCTCTTGCATCTGTCTCTGAGAGACCTCTGGACATCAGATAGAATACAGCTTCATCACTGATTCTGCCTATCTTTGCCTCGTGTCCAACATCCGCATCATCAGTTCTGATATCCATTCCTGGAATAGTATCTGCACGTGAAATGGAATCAAGCATAAGTGAATCGCAGGAAACAGAAGTCTTGGCATGCTTTGCTTCCTTATTGATAATTACGGAACTTCTGTAGGTTCCGATACCGCCTGACTTGGAAATGGATTTTGTAGATATCAGGGATGATGTATATTTTCCCTGATGAACTACTTTGGCACCTGTATCAAGGTTCTGTCCTTTTCCCGCAAAGGTTATTCCTGTGTATTCCATTGTGGAATGATCACCCTTAAGAATTGTCATAGGATATAGGTATGAAGTATGTGAACCGAAGGATCCGGATACCCACTCCATACGCGCGCCTTCCTCAACAAGCGCACGCTTGGTGTTGAGATTGTACATATTCTTAGACCAGTTCTCTATAGTTGAGTAACGAAGTCTTGCATTCTTTTTTACAAAAAGTTCAACGCATCCCGCATGTAAGTTAGCCACGTTATACTTGGGAGCTGAACATCCTTCGATAAAATGAAGGTCTGCACCCTCATCCACAATTATCAGAGTGTGCTCAAACTGGCCTGCTCCTGCTGCATTCAGTCTGAAATATGACTGAAGAGGTATATCAACCTTCACTCCCTTGGGAACATATACGAAAGAGCCACCTGACCATACCGCTCCATGAAGCGCTGCATATTTGTGGTCTGTAGGCGGTACCAGCTTCATGAAATACTCATGAACCATATCCGCATATTCTCCTGTCAGGGCACTCTCCATATCTGTATAAACAACACCCTGCTCAGCCACTTCATCCTTTACATTATGATAAACAAGCTCAGAATCATACTGGGCTCCCACACCTGCAAGAGATTCACGCTCTGCCTCAGGGATACCAAGTCTTTCAAAGGTATTCTTTATATCCTCGGGAACATCCTCCCATTTGCCCTTCATGTCAGACTTTGAACGAACATAGGATGAAATAAGATTCATATCGAGATCATCCGTATCCGGACCCCAGTCAGGCATCTCAAGCTTGTTATATAATTCAAGAGACTTTAAGCGGAACTCCCTCATCCACTCGGGATCATGCTTCTCCTCGGAAATCTTTCTGACAATATCCTCGGTAAAACCATCTTCCATGCGGTAGAAGTCCTGCTCGTTCTCCACATCCTTTATGTCATAAACACTGCGGTCTATATCTACAACCGCTTTATTATTATCAGCCATCTTTTTTCCTATCTTAATTCAGCGGACTGCATCCGTCGCAGCCTTCGCATCTTACATATTTTTCAAAACCGTGTTCATTTATCTCTTCTACAAGACTTCCATCACCTGTTGTCACGATATGTCCTTTTACAAGTACATGTGTATAATCAACATGAAGTGACTCAAGAATCTTTGTACTGTGAGTTATGATAAGGAGTGCTCCGTCCTTCTTTTTCTGATACTCCTGAATTCCCTTTGATACAGTTCTTACCGCATCAACGTCAAGTCCTGAATCAGTCTCGTCAAGAATTGCAAGTTTTGGATTAAGCATAAGCATCTGAAGAATTTCTGCCTTTTTCTTCTCACCGCCTGAAAATCCTACATTAAGATCTCTGTCCGCATAATCACCGTCCATTGTGAGAAGATCCATAGCCTCTGCAAGCTGCTTCTTATATTGAAGAAGCTTAACAGGCTTACCTGTCTGCTCATGATATGCATTTCTTATGAAGCTTCCAAGAGAAATTCCCGGAACCTCAAGAGGATTCTGAAATGACAGGAACATTCCTGCCTTTGCTCTCTTATCAGCAGACTCCTTAGTAAGATCCTGGCCATCAAAAATGATGGATCCGTCTGTTACGTTGTAATGTGGATTACCCATGAGCGTATATCCGAGAGTTGACTTACCTGCTCCATTAGGTCCCATAAGGACGTGGGTCTCTCCTGCCTTTATTTCCAAGTTTATGTTGTGAAGAATCGGCAATTCCTCAACTGATGCAGATAGGTTTCTAACCTGCAATAATGACTGTTCTGACATTTGCGTTACTCCTTTAAACCAATTAAACAGTGCTCAAATGCACATAATCCGAATTATTATAGCATATATTAAGGAAAAGATGAAAAAATAGTGCATTTTTATGTCATATTATTATTTACCTATTAAATTACTAGGTATTATATTAGCTATGTAAAAAAATTGCAACAGCATGGGAAAAAATCCCTGATTTGCAAAAGAATACATAAAATGCTTAAATAAGTACATGTATTGTAAGCAATGATTTAACTTTGGAGATATTATATGAATTTTTGGATTCCTGTTTTGGAAGATACAATAGTAGACGGCATTAAAATACTACCGTTCCTGTTCATCACTTACCTGATAATGGAATATCTTGAGCATCGCACCGGTGATAAAACTCAGTCAATGGTCCAAAAAGCCGGTAAATTCGGACCTTTGTTTGGAGGTCTTTTCGGAGCCTTTCCTCAGTGCGGATTCTCAGCTGCTGCCTCAAACCTTTATGCAGGGCGAGTCATCACTTTGGGAACTCTTATTGCCATTTACCTCTCAACCTCAGACGAAATGGTTCCATTATTCATATCTTCCCAGGTACCTATATCAAAGATGATAACAATAATCTGTATGAAAGCTGTACTGGGAATTTTTTATGGCTTCCTAATAGATTTCGTTATAGTTCACTACAGAAGATGGAAAAAAAGAGCTGAAACAGAAAAGATGAAAATTGATGAGCTCTGTAAAAGAGAGCATTGTCACTGTGAAGAAGATACCCCAAAGATATCAGCTCACAGAGGACGTAATGAGTCCCCCGACCTTGCTGTAAATAAGCCCATAAGTAAAGCCCAGGTAGCAAAAGAAACCAGTACAAAGCATGAACACTCCCATGAACACGAAGGGCATGGTAATATTCTTCGTTCAGCTCTTGTACATACGGTTCATATTTTTATATATATACTCATTTTTACGCTTGTTCTAAATGCACTTATTGAGTTTATAGGTGAAGATGCCCTCGCAGGAATCCTGCAAAGTAACACCGTCCTTAGCCACGCTGCTGCAGGTATTATAGGACTTATTCCAAACTGTGCTGCCTCCATTGTCATAACAGAGCTTTATATAAACGACATTATAACTTTCGGTGCGATGATGTCAGGATTACTTGTAGGTGCCGGTGTTGGTCTTTTAATTCTGTTTCGCGTAAATGAAGGTACCACCAGAAATATACAAATTACTTGTCTTTTATATCTGATAGGCACCTTCACAGGATTATTGCTTGATTTAATTGGTATAGCCATTTAATCGGCTTTTTCGTTCTTTATCATTGGAACCTTAACGATGAATCTCATTATATGATCACCATCTGCTTTAGCTTCAATAGTACCGCCATGTGACGTCGCGATTGCCCTTGCTACGGATAAGCCAATTCCGTACCCGCCGCTCTCGCGACTTCTTGATGTATCGGCCCTGTAGAATCTGTCAAACAATCTGTCCAGTTTTCCTTCAGGAACCTTATCACAGGTATTTGTTACTTCAAATATGGCATTTCTCATACTGTTGTCACTACTGAGGCTCACATTTATACTTCCTTCTTCGGGTGTATACTTAATTGCATTATCAATAAGTAGTGTACAGAGCTGATTAAATGCATTCTTATCTCCGTTTATATGTATATTTTTCCCAATATCGACGGTATATTTTATCTTTTTAAAATCCGCCATTGCGTTAAAATACATCGTAGCATCTTCTGTAATCTTGCTTATATTGATATCTGAAAATACCAGATGGATATTTTCTTCTTCCATTCTTGAAAGTGTAAGGAGATTCTTAACAAGACCATCCATCCTCTTTATCTGATTCTTAGTGCTTTTTGTCCACTCACTCTTTCCCGCCTCAAGCTCTATTACATCCATATTTGCGGAAATAACCGCAAGAGGTGTCTTAAGTTCATGTCCCGCATCGGTTATAAATCTCTTCTGCTTTTCAAGTGATTCCACCACAGGCGCAACTGCTTTTCCCGAAAATAGATAAACCAGTATGAACATTGCAATAAGTGCAATAAGTCCGATAAGAAGAGTTCTTAAAAGAAGCATATTTGCATTGTAAAAACCATTGCTGCAATCTACAAAAATGATCAGACAGGAGCCATCATCCTTCCTCGAAATCAGATATCTGTAATGTTTATCCACATATCCCCTTGTATTCTTCTGATTATAGAAAAGCTCCTTAGCATAATTACTGGCATCTTCTGAAGAAATGGCCGCTATATGCCCGGTGTTAATTTCAATCGGCTTTCCATTTTTATTTAGCTTTACCCAGAAATATCTTGACTGAAAAGGAAGTTCAAGCGTTCTGTTATACTCCATTTTATCGCCAAAGAACGGTCCCTCCGCGGGCGGACCCTCAGCTTTATCTCCATTGCTATCATCATCCTTTGTGTTCTTTCCATCAGGTTTTGTAAGCTTTTCCTTCATCTCAGGAAACATTCCGTTATTTTCGGAAAGAATGCTCAGAATATCATCCGCTCCTGCCTGAACCTGTATGTAATTAGCCACATTAATAAATCCGATTATTCCAATCAGAATCACCAGAAGTGATAATGTTGCGGTAAGGACAAACTTTTGTCTTAGCTTTTTTACCATTTAATCATTCCGCCTTTTCATGCATGGAGTATCCAACTCCGCGAGAAGCCTTGATTTCACAGGTTGCATCCAATGATGTGAGCTTTTTTCTAAGATTTGATATATAAACCCATACTACGTTTACATCTGCCTCACCATCAGCCCATATCCTGTCCATAAATGCATCCACAGAAATAACTCTTCCCGGATTTTCCATGAGCATCTCAAGCATCTGAAACTCACGTCCCACAAGTCTTATCGGTTCATGTCCCGGTGACTTAAGCTCATATCCTGCTCTGTCAAGCTCAACATTTCCACACTTTAAATTATTAGGAGCAAAGTCTGCCTTTCTTCTTGTCATTGCACGTATTCTCGCAAGCAGTTCTCCCATTTCAAAAGGCTTTGTCAGGTAATCATCAGCGCCCAGATCAAGCCCCATGATTTTATCATCTGTCTCAGATTTAGCAGTCAAAAAAAGAACAGGAGTGGATATACCCTTTTCGCGGATTTTTTTTAATACCTCTGTTCCCTCTAACCCGGGCATCATAATATCAAGAATGATACCGTCATATTCGCTGGCAAGAATATAGTCCAGAGCATCCTGTCCGTCATATACGGCATCCACCGTATAGCTTGAATGTTTCAATATTGCCACCAGCGCATTTGAAAGTTCTTTTTCATCTTCAGCAAGAAGAAGCTTCATTATGTTTTTCCTCCGAAAATATAAGTTAATTCCATCATATCAGATGCATAAATAATAAAATGTAAATTTTATATAAACTATTATTCTGAGTAATATTCCAAAAGCATAAGCTCCACTACTCTGTTGTAGCTTGCTTTTCCATCACCTACGCCATTTACCTTAAGCGTGGTATCAACAAATGTATCTGCTGCCTTTTTTACTGTTTCAGTATCTAAAACCGCTGTATCCTCCACCTTTTTCCAGTTTTCATCAGTCAGAAATATATTGTCATCCCAGACTGTTTCGGAAACTGCAACATGAGACTTATATTCCTCCTTGGTTACATTTTCATAAAAGGCATTATTCACATAATTAAGTACCCCAAGATACCCACTATACTGGAAAAAAAAATCATCCGAACCCGTACATGCCAGATATGCGAGGAAATTGGCCTCATCCTCAAATATGTAGCTCTTGGTATGAGCAAGTTCATGACACATAGTAAAAGGCTTGTTGGTAACATACATTATATCGTTATAATTAGCTTCCATTGAAAATGGAAAGTAATATCCTTGCATATACTGCTGACTTATAAACCCTGATGAAAGAAGAGCCTTAGGCGTCACATAAAAACCTGACAGCTTTGGAAATCTTTCTCCCAGTGCCTGCATGGATTTTTTTGCTGTATCCTTCATTTCATTTTCATCGTATATAAGTGTTCCATCCTCTTGCCTCTCTACCTCTGATGACAACTCATTACATTTATTTACGATGTAATCCCTCAATTCCCCCAACTCTTCAACAGTAAATTCCCTGCTGCCATCTTGGCCATTACTGTCAGTGTTGCTATCATCTTCTCCGCTTACAATCTTGTAAGAATCCTTAATTGGAGTACAGTGATAGTTTATAAAACAGTTTAGAGTCATGATAAGAGAAATCATGACAAGCAGAAGTATGGTGTTTTTTCTTATTTTTTTAACAAAGGGAATTAAAATAAGCCAGATTATACCTGCAACAATAAGAAATTCTCCCACTGAAAAGGAAAACATGGAGGTTAATCTTCCATAACTTTCAACCCATAGCGGAAAGGTATACCTTGTGTAGTAGTCTGAAAATTCGGGAATCAACCAGGAGAAAACATTTAATACAATTGTAAGAACAAACGCAAATACTATTATTTTCTTTTTCACGTCGAATGTTTGCCTTTATATGATTTTGTCTTTTATTCCTTAATATATTATACTCCTAACATAGGAGACCTAAAACATGTCAAAAAAACACCTTTATGCACTAGCTATACTAATATGTTGTACAATGCTCTCAGCCTGCAAAGTATCTGAGGAAAATCTCTCCAGCATTACAAAAGCCAGGGATGAACTTACTCAGCAAAAAGGATTTGCAGAGGAAATCTACGGAAAGCTCACTACCGATGCCTATGGAGAAGATCTTTTAGCATATGAAACACAATATAATGCAATTACTGATTTTGATACTGAAAAATTAAAGGATAAGGATGTCCAGGAGCTGCTCCCTAAAATAAACAATCTAACCGAATCCTATAAAACACTCTATTCCGAGATGGAAAAAGAACTTGAAGTCGAAGGAAACGCATTGGCAGAGTCTGCAAAGCATACCGAAATTCTGTGCTATATCGAGAATAAATCCGGGTCGGAGTTTAACTCTATTATTCTAAAGGATACCTCTTTGGCTACAGAAACAGAAAACTACCTGAAAGAAGGTACAACGCTTCCCTCCGGTAGAATTCTTACAGGAATAATTCTTCCTATAAACCTGGATAGTAATTCCCGCATTCTCAGTGTTACCGATACTCTCGGCAACGTCTATGACTATGCTCTGAATATAGAAAACATAAGCTCTGCCGCGGAAAACGGAATCTCCATCATTCTTGGCATCCCCGAAAATGGAGCAGAGATCAGTTCCTATTCATCAAATAACTGATTTTTTAATTCTGTCCATCCTGATTCTGCATTTCTGCCGGTGGCTGTCCTTCAGGTTTTTCACCCTGCATATTTTGCATATCCTGTCCCTCAAGCATTTCGTTTTTCATTCTTCTCCCCTGGCCAAGACCGGCACCTCCATGGCCACCCATAGTTCCTACTGATGCACCTGCTGTAGTTGACTTATCACTCACTGTTATTGTATCAGTGAAATCACCTGCAGTAATTGTGTACTCACCTTCAGCTAAATCTTCAGAACTAAACACTACTGAAGATGCTGTCTTATTCAGTGTATATCCCATGCATGTATTTCCATCATTGTCAGTAATTGTGATTTCTGTCCCTGCTTCCAGACTACTCTCAAAGCCATACAAAATCGAATATTGTTCCGACTCCGAGCTAAATGTCTCAACCATACCACTTGATCCCACTGCAATTACCGTTCCACCTGAAATATATGCTGTACCTCCTTTATCAAGAGGACCATTTCCGTCATTGACAGGACCATCTACTACTACATAGCCCCCATCTATATAGATGTCTCCATTAGAGTCAATTCCATCTCCGTCAGCATTTACATATATATCACCGCCACAGATATGGATATAAGCATTTTCGTCATAATCCATGCCACCTCCCATCTGTCCGAATCCTGACTCATCCTGGGAAGTACTTGTTGATGCATTAAGTCCGTCATCACTTGACTTCACCTTAATAGTTCCGTCAAGAATCTCTATGGTATCTCCTTCAAGGCCTTCATAGCTCTCTGTTACATCAATATTACCGCCGCATATGTAAAGCACAGTCGCTGCATGGATACCGTCATCCTGAGCATTTATAGTAATATCTCCACCCTCAATGTAGACATACCCTTTACCTGATTCCTCCTCATTGCTCGTATGGATTCCGTCCTTATCCTTACCGCTTATCAGATTAAAGTTTCCATTATTTATCCTTACGGAATCCTTGCCCTCTATTGCATTACCCACAGCGGTAATATTGTATGTTCCTCCTGTAAATTTCACATCATCTTTTCCGACTATTCCATTAGCATAGGATGCGTTTATAGTAAGACTTCCTGAGCCGTTAAATGTAATGTCATCCTTACTGTAAATCACACCATCAACATTTGTTTCACTGTCTTCCTGTATATATTCCGACCCGGAATCAGATAATGAATTTTCCGTTCCCTGTGCCAGTGTCACAAAGACCTTATCTGCGCATTTTACATATATGCATGCGCTGTCATCGTTAGTTATGGTCACACCATTTAAAACAATCTGAACCTTCTCACTGTCATCTACATCGACAATGATCTGTCCTTCCTTCAGTTCTCCGCTGAAAATGTACGTACCTTCCGAAGTAATCGTGATGGTTGTTCCATCTGCATTCACTCCTTCTCCTGTCACCTCAGCACTACTGTCACTAAGCGTTATGATAGTTGAATTTGACTCATCATATCCTGTATCTATATCCCTTTCAGTGAACATTCCTTCCAAATCCAACTCTGATACGGATGTCACTGCACCTATTGTTGTAGTATCAGTACTCATGTTTACTGTTGATACCGTTTCTGTATTACTTATGTTCTCAGCTGTTTTTTCTGTATCTTCACTTTCTATTATCACTGAAGTATCCGTTGCATCATTTGCATTTGTTACTGTGCCGGCTGCTCCACAGGCAGCTGCACATATGCCAAGTACCATTCCTGTGGCAAAGATTATCGGTAGTGTTTTTCTTTTCATTGTATTAACCTCGCTATATCAAATGTGTAGTTACAGCTCTGCCCCTGCAAGAGCAACCGGTCTTGAGCAGGATATTTCCAGATTACCGTTCCTTTGTCTCATCTCATCGATCATTCCCTTGGTTGAAGCTTTACCTCTCATGGTAACGCTATATGTAAGTTTATAAAGACTTCCCATTCCGGTTGTTTTTACTTCTTCAAGCTCTGCACTTGTTGTATATCTTGCAAAAATATCATCAAAAATCCCTTCAAAGTCAAGACTCTCAGGAACTGTTATCTTAATCGTCTTTACTTCCGAACCTGCACCGCCGAATCCTATAGTCTTTAACACATAATTAATAAGTGTTACTACTATGGCAAATAAAACCGCTAATCCTATATATCCCATTCCTGTCGCAAGTCCCACTGCCATGGCAAGAAAAATATTTGTAATATCCTGTGCTGAACCCGGCTGAGACCTGAATCTCACAAGACTGAATGCCCCTGCAACCGCTACACCTGCGCCAAGATTACCATTTACCAACATGATAACCACCTGTACTATCACGGGTAGTAATGCCAAAGTTATCGCAAGACTTCTTGATGCTCTTCCCTTTAAACCTGCCATAAATGCTATATATATTCCTACCGCAAGGGATACAAGTGTTGCTGAAATAAAAGCACTTCCTGTGATTGTTCCTGACTCCATTACTGTTCCAAATAATAATTCATTCATTGTTCTATAATCTCCTTTAATAATGTTACTACACCTTATGCAGTAAGAATTCTCCTGTCTCTGATAATATTACCTTGCCTATTCTGATAGAAAGCCTCTCTGTTACCATCAGGATACATATAATCCAGATAACCTTTTCCGTATTTTGAAAATGATGTCTGTCTAATCTCAAGTTCATCAAGTATCCTGGCCATTTCCAGGGACATGGCTCCCGCAATCTTAAGCTCCATAAGATGCTGTCCCGGCTTCAATATGTCTTTACCTATATTACCGTGCTTAAGATTAAGATGACTTACTCTCCATCTTATATTTTCATCAAATGTTATTCGAAGTTCCGGATCATCGGTTCCAGCCATTGCTATCCTGTCATAGGATATTGCCATAGCAGGTCTTAATCCTCTGTAAAACCTCTTAAAATAATCTATCTCATGAGATATCTGAGATTCCTCAACAGGCTCCATTCCTTTGTTCAAGTACTCCAGAGCACTTTTATAATCCATTCCTATTCTTCTCTTATATACAATGCCTTCAAATTTTTTCTTTATCTCTATAAATGCTCTTGTGTCATCCTTTGGAATGCCATAGCTGCGAAGCCTCAATTTTTCTTTGTACACCGGTTTTTCAAGTGAAGTTCTTATAAGCGAGTAATTCGGTGTATCGTAATATATATTTAAGATGGAGGTCTTTCCGTACTCATCGACTCTTGCCATGTTTTCAAGTCTCTCTCTTATTGCTTTGTACTGAAAATCCTCCAACAGATATTTCGTTTCATATCTTTGAAAGGTATCTTTAAATCCGCTCATTATTACCTCATTTCTGTGCACCTATTCCTTTGTTCTGATGCAAGAATACATGTTTAACCTAAAACAGACCTAAATTCTTTAGATTTTCTTAAAAAACAGGGAAAGGTCTTAAAAAAGCGGAAAAAGCCTTGAATTCAGTGCTTTATAGGACTATAGTGTTTTTGCAAGAAAAGGTAAAAAGGGCAATGAGGAGAAAATATTATGGCAAAATTTAAACCGGATGACAAAGTCATCATATTAGACTATAATGGCAAACCTTTGGTACCCCAGGTAGTTGCCAGAATTGAAGAAGTTTATGAAGACGGCAGATATAGACTTGATCTTCCT
The DNA here is from genome assembly GCF_000424145.1 of Butyrivibrio sp. AC2005. Taxonomy (GTDB): domain Bacteria; phylum Bacillota; class Clostridia; order Lachnospirales; family Lachnospiraceae; genus Butyrivibrio. The sequence goes on along the minus strand of NZ_AUJI01000015.1, from coordinate 103,543 downwards.
GACGGAGCTGCATGTTTCGAATATGAAACTAATTTTCAGAAAGTTGATGAAGAGACCTATAAGAAATATTTACAGCTTGTAAGAGAAAGAGAACAGGATCTTCCTCTTGATCTCAAAATGGACATCCGTAAGTTTGTTGCCCAGCGTCCACGTCTTCGTCGTGAGATTTACAGAAATTACGAGCTTGATAAAAAATATGTAAGTATCATTCACGCTTATGCAGGACGTATTTCTATGTATGGCCGTGATAATATACCTGAGCAGTTCCTTTGGGAGTTTGAGGATGCCAAAAGAGGAATTGTCGCAACAAGGGCATTTTTCCATGATATTGATGAATCTATTAAGGAAGTAAGTGTTCCTGAGCAGGCTAATGCTCCTGTAATAGAGTAAACATGCGCACTTTGCGCATTTATTATAAAAAGCTGCTAATCTGAAAAAATTTCAAATTAGCAGCTTTTTTAAAATTCTTTAAAAATATTTCCCTGTGGCTTTACTTCAAAATCCATTATTTTATGTGTCACAGGATGTTTAAAGGAGAGCTTATAAGCACACAATGCAACATTTTTTACTCTAAGTCGTGCTGATGCTTCATCACTTTTATCTGAGCAGTATCTTCTGTCTCCAAGGAGGGGATGCCCCGCATTAGAAAACTGCGCACGTATCTGATGATATCTTCCAGTCTCAAGCTTTATTTCCACAAGAGATATTTTCTCAGATACATTTTCCCCTTCGAAATCCACCACGTTATTTTCTGAAATATCCTTTATGCATTTCTCGGAAATGACCTTATATGATAACAGGCATTTCTTTGCAGCTTTGTTTTTATCATCAGTATCGACAATTACAGCCTTTTTAGTTGCAGTGTCTCTATAAATATAATCCTGAAGTTCTCCCTCTTTCTCATCCTCAGTAAACGATCCATATGCCACAGCAAGATATGTTTTATTCATATCTCCTTGTGCCTTAACCTGTGCGCTAAGGTCAGCTGCTGCCTTCCTGGTTCTTCCAAATACGATTATACCCTCCACCGGCTGGTCCAGTCTGTGAATTACATGGAGAATTGTGGACTTGTTTTTAAAGCTTCCACTCCTCAGAATCTGCGTGCGCAGTATTGTCTCCATGTCAGGAGATGTGACACTGCTACTCTGTACCGCTATTCCTGCCGGCTTTGCGCATACTATTATGTCGTTGTCTTCGTAGAGTATTTCTATGTTCATAAAACCTCAAAAAAGACCCTCCTTTGCGGAGGGTCTTAATATCAAACCTTAAAGCGATATCCAACGCCCCAGATAGTTTCTATATACTGGGGATTAGAAGTATCAAATTCAATCTTCTCACGGATTTTCTTGATATGTACAGTAACTGTAGCAATATCTCCGATTGAATCCATGTTCCAGATTTTCCTGAAGAGTTCCTCTTTGGTAAATACGTGATTGGGATTCTCTGCAAGGAAAGTAAGAAGATCAAATTCCTTTGTTGTGAAGCTCTTTTCCGCTCCATCAACATAAACTCTTCTGGCGGTCTTGTCAATTCTAAGACCTCTGATCTCCACCACATCATTTGACTCATGGCCGCTTCCAACAAGTCTGGAATAGCGTGCCATATGAGCCTTAACTCTAGCTACGAGCTCTGAAGGACTGAAGGGTTTGGTGATATAGTCATCAGCACCAAGACCAAGACCTCTAATCTTATCAATATCATCTTTTTTGGCTGATACCATAAGAACAGGAACATCCTTCTTTTCACGGATTCTCTTACATACTTCAAATCCGTCCATTCCCGGAAGCATGAGATCAAGTATAACGAGGTCGAACTCCTCATTAAGGGCAGTCTGTAATCCCACATCACCGGAATTTTCAATTTTTACTTCAAAATCAGATAGTTCCAGATAATCTTTCTCGAGGTCAGCAATCGCTTCTTCATCCTCAACAATAAGTATTCTGCTCATACCAATGGCCTCCTGTCTTTTATGTTGTTTTATACGCTCTCAAAATCATGATCTACCACAGATTCTCCGTCCGCTTTTTCATGATATTCCATATACTTGCGAAGAACGAAGTGCATGCAGGTGCCCTCACCTTCATGACTGGTAGCCCAAATGTATCCCCCGTGGTCCTCTATGATTTTCTTTACTATTGAAAGTCCTATACCGCTTCCTCCCTGCTTGCTGTTTCTGGAAGCGTCGGTTCTGTAGAATCTGTCAAAGATATTCGGAATATCCTGAGATCCTATGCCCTTTCCGTTGTCCTCTATTTCAACTCTTACAGAGTCAACTTCATCTAGAATTCTAACATCAATGGTTCCCGTACCATCATCACGGCCTAAGTATTTAACACTGTTACTTACTATATTGTTAACTACTCGTTTAAGCTGTTCCGGATCTGCAACTATCTGTGTATCAGGTGCTGTAAGGTTGGCATAATTCAGCTTGATATCCTTACTATCCAGATCCATTCCTATTTCTTCTATGCAGTCCCCAAAATAATCTCCAACCACTATTCTTGTAAAATTATAGGGAATGCGGTTATTGTCGATACTTGAGTATAAAGTGAGTTCATTTATAAGGTTATTCATATCATTCGCCTTATTGTAAATCGTGCGAATATACTTCATCTGTCTCTCAGGGGTATCGGCAACTCCCTCAAGAAGTCCCTGAGAATAGCCCTTTATCGCTGTAATAGGGGTTTTAAGGTCATGAGATATATTACTTATCAGTTCCTTGTTCTGGCCTTCCCTTATTACCTTTTCATCGGCTGATTCCTTAAGCCTCAGCCGCATGTCTTCATAATTTCTGTATAATTCTCCTATTTCACCCTTATCACCTATATCTGTTGGCAGCATGTAATCAAAGTTACCATCCTTGATGTGCTGCATCGCGACATTCAGCTCATCAACCGGTTCGAAAAATCCTTTTCGTAGCCATGCAGTAAGTATCATACTTGTTGCGATCATTATCAGTCCAAATGCTATCACCATGTAGGTAATCAGACTGGTATAAGATTTGGCAACGGAATTCTGTATGATGACAAATGAAGCAACAACCAGGATAAAAGGTAAAATAACTATGGTCGCCGATGTTATCATCAGCCTGGTTCTAAAACGCATGTATGCTCCTTAAGTATATCATATTTATATCTCCGGAAATTCCTCCGGAGTATTGCCAAGTATCTCCTGCATAGCTCTGTAATACATGTCGTATCTTCCCTGTCCGGTGAGTTTTTCAAGCTCCTCAATAAGTTCCGGAGAACTCTCTATAACCTTGACTATGCTTGGATTATATCTGGTTCCGGCTTCATTCTGAAGCTCTTTTAGAAGTCTCTTGAAATCCTTTCCCTTAGTGTAGCTCCTGGTCAAAGTATCCGTACCTGCCTCAACCGAGTCGGCTATTGAAATCAGATCAATTATGATTCTGATAGGAGATTCTGTGTTGTCATAGTTTAAAGGATATCCGTGGAGACCATCATAGTGTTTGTGGTGTCCTATAATAACATCCGCATAGGGCAAAAGTGCCGTATTTTCCTTTGCAACCCTGAACCCTACCTCTGAATGCTTTCTAATTGTGGCATATTCTTTGGTATTCAGACTTCTGTTCTGCCTGTTTATAGTATCAGGTATGTAGCATTTTCCTATGTCATGTACAAGTCCGCTCATTGTTATAAATGAAAGCAGATAAGCCTTATTTTTCTGTATATCCTCAAGAGTCTCTATTCCTCTTATTCCAATAAGCTCTTCCGGCTTCTTTTCTATTATTCTCTGTCCGATCAGAGTTGCTATCCTGGCAACCATTTGGGAATGAATGTAGGTAAACGGCTGTCTTCTTACAATCATCTCCATTATGAACTGTACCTTGTTAAGCTCTCCCGAGATCATGGGACCTGCAGCGTGATACCACTGCTCACATATCGGTTGCATCTCCCCTGTAAAAAATCTATAGGGGATATTTGCAAGAATAGACTGTGACTTAGGCAGAAACTTTTCTATCCAGACTTCTCTGGTTTCATCATCAATCTCCATCTTGCCCAGTATCATTATGCACGTACAAGCATATTTAAAATGCCTCATAACAAGTTCTAGATTTATTGGATCATTCTTGCTGAAATCAGGTGTTGGAATAATCTCATTTATACTTTTTATTAGTGCTTCAAGTACATCTTCCGATGGTATCTCTCCGAGAAGCCATTTGTAGGTCACGCAGGTTCTAAAGTCTGGTGTTCCCTGCTTTTCACCATCACCATCCTTCGCTCTTTTGTAAGAATTCCCGAGAAGATCGAGATATCTGTCTCTGTCCTCTTCCGACAAAATATCTATGTTTATGGATTTTGCCATAAATGCATCATCCATTATCGACAGGAACTCTCTTATCTGTCTGTTGTCCTTATCAAGCTGCTGAACATTTTCGTTTTCCCAAAGCGCCCAGACTTCATCATAAAGTCTTATACTCTCTGTTTTTTCTGTATAAAAACCTGTAAGGTATGAAATTAAAAATAAATAATCCTGGAAAATAAACTCCCGAACTTCCGGAGTGGAAATCTGTGAATAGCGACTGGCCTCTTTTATTGATTTACGGAAATACTCAAGGGCAGTATCCATTCCCTTTTTATCGCCAACAGAGCGATAGAACTGTGCATACTCGCTACCCAGAACATGATATATTGCAACAAGAAATTCCGGTTCATCCATATCAATGAAAACCGGCAAAATCTTTTCACAGAATTCAGTAAGTACTACAAAGTCATGGTAATCATCAAAGAAAAATCCGATTGCAAGGTCATAGAGAAGCTCTGCTTCCTCAGGACTAATCTCTTCTGAGCAATTTTCCCATAGCTCCGCCATAAGCTCTTCATTCTCTTCAAAAACATCTCGCATAACATAGGCTCTCTCAGAGAGAAGCTGTATCCAGTCAAACGGATCCTGCAGAGTAAAAAGCTGATCCTCATAATTTTTAAGCTTTAAAGAGTTTTCAGTGTAAAGCTTCCTGAATTTCTCTGCAAGTTTTCTTTCTAACATCTGTACCCCTCAATACATTCTAGAAAAAGTATGCAAAATATCAGTTAAAATTATCATACCATATTTCGTTAATATGTGCTATGGGGACTGTAGTAATTGCACATTTTATTGGTATTTGCTAAAATTCATATACATTAATAAACAAGGAGGTTCCTATGAGCAAAAAGCGAAATTTCGTATTCTTCGGCTTATTAACAGCTCTTTTGGGTGGAGGAGCCGCTACGGCATCAGTTTTTTATGACATGGCTGTAGTACCAAAAAGGAAGACTCAGGAAGAAATCGAATCTGATCCAATTGACGCAAAATCAATAAAGTGGCTTAGAAATGCCCCTGAAAGAGAAGATGTATATATAAATTCAATTGATGAATTTAAGCTTCATGCACACTTTTTAAAAGCATCTGAGGAAAGCCATAAATATGCCATCTGTATCCACGGTGTAAAAAGTGATGGAGAGTACATGGCAATGTATGCAAAGCATTATCATGACCTTGGCATAAATGTTTTACTTCCCGATAACCGCGGCTTTGGTCAAAGTGAAGGAGATTATACCGGATACGGATACTTTGACCGTCTCGATATTTTGGAGTGGATTTACTACATAATAAGAAATGATAAGGAAGCCAAAATTCTTCTTCACGGTACCAGCATGGGAGCTGCCATTACTCTTATGACTACCGGAGAACATCTTCCCGACAATGTGGTATTTGCTGTTGCTGACAGTAGCTATACTACACTTATTGAAGAATTCATACATGTATATAAGATGGGAAAACACATTATTCCTGTTTCCATCTGTCTGTTCATTCTTCGCATGGTAATTCTTTTAAAATGCGGTTATGACATTAAGAAGGTTGATGTTCTTGAAGCTGTCTCTAAATCCAGGACGCCTACGCTTTTCATCCACGGTGATGAGGACAAGCTGATAGATCCGCATATGTCAGCAAGGCTTTATGAAAAATGTGCTGCACCCAAGCAGTACTGCCTGATACTAGGAGCTGCTCATGTAAAGGGTGCTTATGTTAATCCTGAAAAATACTGGAATAAAATTGAAAAACTAATGGAAAAGACTGGGTATTAAAACCCAGTCTTTTTTCACTTACTATCATCCTCGTTTATCTTTACTACCCATACCCCGTCTATTTTCTTCGCACATCCATCAGCAGGATATATAGGCATCTGTTTAAACTCTTCTGTCTCCATTATCTTCTCTTTTTTGTCTGAAGTAACATCTCCCGTTTCGAGTCCAAACCATATCTGAAGAACTCTGTCTCTGTTTGTGGGAAGGAAGAGTAAATCCTCAAGAGTTGCTCCCTCAAAATCTGCCAGCTCTTTACCATTCATGTCATGATTTGCAACCGGTAACGGGTCAGGATAAAATCCTCCGAGAATTGTCAGCGGCTCACCATACTGGAACCCTTCTGCCTCTTCAAGCTTAGACAGTATCCTGTTGTAATACTGCATCACTCTGTTCTGTGCTATATAGCTCCTGTAATATGCATTGTTAATAACTCTCGCACTTGAATAAAACTCAAGCAACAGGGTTATAAAAATAATCGATGCAAAAAATACCAATCCTTTATTTTCCCTGCCTGTTGTAAGAAGTCTCTCCATTCCTGCTATTATCATAAAGTAAAATACGCTATAGGAGTAGATCATCACAGTTGACGCATGAGAAAGCTGCGGTGCCATAACATAAACAAGTCCTAGTGCAAGTGGCAGTATTATCAAAAGTATTACTGACAAAATCAATCTGACAGGTTTTATATATATCTTCTTTTTTATGAAAAGGATCACTATAATTCCAATCAAAAGAATTACAAGTACCCTGTTAAAAAGTGTGGGCGATCCCTTCATGAAGCTCTCAGGCGCAGTTATGAAATATTGCAGAACCCTGTGATAAGCTCTGAGAACTGCCAAAAGAATATCTCCTGCAGAGGTATGACCTATATCACTAAGTCCCTTATAGTCACTTAAATCCACAAATTTCAGGCTTATAAGGTATCCGCCCATTGCAATTCCGAGGCCGATAATACTTCTTAGACCTTTTTTTACAATTATCAGAATATCTCCGCCATCTATCAGCATTAGGAAATATAACAGTACAAACAACGATGCAGAAAGTCCGAAATACGCCTGATAGCATGCCATGCTGAAAAACTGAAGCACTGAACCAAGTATGAATCCTAATTTATATTTTGAAGTGATCTGTACATTAATTGTGCTGGCTAATATTGAAAGGGCAAAAGTCGGCGCAAGATACATATAGTACATATTGCTGGCTGTACTTGGAATCGTCATCATAGTAATTCCTATAAGAACCGCTCCGGTTATACTCTCAATTTTCAGTGTATTTACTATAACGCAGGCAGCTATTGAGAGAATTATGATAGCCATTATTCCGTTCAGTGCAGGACTTGACCAAGGTGAAAACAGGTCATGCACCGGTTCCTGGAACCATCTTCCCAGAACCTTTCCTCCACCCACTCCCGGTACACATACGATATCATCAAGATTCGTTATCTTATTTGAAAGCATATAAAAATGAACCAGCAATCCTGTTATAAGGCTTACTGAAAAACAGAATCTGTCAGTAATCGGAATGCTGCTCCATATTTTTTTCAAAAAATCAGGCATTTGCTTCTTTTCTTCCATCGCAAACTCCTCTTTAATTATTTAAAATCGAATTCAATTATAGCAGAAAATATGGTAGTATGAACAGAATGATAATATAGATAGAGGAAACTATTCATGAAAAAGCTACGTACTACTCCAATTGCTTTTATTCTTGTAAATCTTTTCACACTGCTCATTTTTCTTGCAATATTCAACTTCAAATACCCAATCCGATATAACAATATGGGCGGTGACAATATATGGCAGTCCGCTTCAACAATAAAATACGTTAATATCTGGTTGGAGGAGGGAGCTGCATCCATGCATTTTACCGCATGTGAAAACTACCGCTCCATAGAATTCCAGAGCTTTAACGACAGAGTACCGTTTATCAGTTATCCAAGCGGACATATTTTTCTTGTCTGGCTGTGTGCAAAGATCTGCGGCAGAGATTTTATAAACATTTCTTTTGTTAAGCACCTTCAGATGGTTCTGTTTGCCATTGAATCCATGCTTTTTTCCAGTTTTATTTTTGTCTTATTCTGGAAGTACCGCATCGGCGGATGGCTGTCCCGTATAATAATTCCATTATGCACTGTTGCTTTGTGGATGCTACTTCCGGTTAACGCCTGGTATATGCCAAACGTATTTTTCACTGATCAGAGCGTTATTTTATATGTTATGCTTTTCCTGTTTTTGGAAGAACTGATATATATACCTGAAGTCAGACTTCATAGTCACCTTTATAACGTTATTCGTATCCTGCATTTTGTAACAATCTACTGCGGTATTCTTACAGACTATTATTTCTGGATTCTGGCATTTTTCGTATTTGTAATGAGAACCATTGGACTTATTCTCAGGAAAAAGAGCGTAAAGGATATTATTCTCGAATCTCTGTATTATGCTGTCCCTGTTGTTCTTGCTGTTGTTACCTTCATTATCCAGCTGAGCTTTGTTGACGGCTGGCTTGATACGCTAATATATAAGCTTAAGTTCAGAACAGGCGGAGATGATAGTCTTTCTGCCATTGTATCAAGGCTTATAGAGAATTTCACCTCATCATTTACGCAGGAACAGCGAAGCTTTATGTTCTACCTTTGTATTTTCCAGCTGGCTTCAATTGTTATTGCATTCCTCACATTAAAAAAAGGAAAACGTTTAAAAACACTTTTTGTAAATCACGATATAGCGCTTATTGTTGCAGCTTATGTTTCAGTTATTTTTCAGATTTTAATGCTTAAAAACCATTCTGCGGTACATGAGTTTTCCATGATGAAGGCAGGATGGTGCGTAGCAATGACTGCTCCTATTGCTGCTGTTTCCTATGTTCGTGCTATCAGTATGGGAAAAACAGATGGAACAACATATTTCCTTGGTCGTAAGGTTTCGCCACTTATTCCGGCTTTTGCAGTTTGCTTTTTCATACTGATTCTCATAACAGGTGTGCCTACCTCGACCTCCAGGTATATAGTTTCCAGAGATGGTGAAGAAGACTATACTCTTGACGAGTTTCTTTACAGAAATACTGATTACAACGATGTTTGCTTTTCCTTTACCAATGAAGTTCACTACGAGCCTCCTATGGACCTCACCATTTCCCATGAGAGGGTTTATCTTGTGGATACTGTGGAAGAGATAGATACAAAGTTCCCTGATTTAAGTAAGGATGCGGTTAAGCTCCTTCTGGTAGATGAAGCTGCTATGGATAAGAATCCTGAGCTTAAGGATATGGTTCTTCCTCTTATAGAAAAATCAAAAATACGTGCAATGGATAACGGCTACATCCTTTATGAGTTACCATAAAAAATCATATGTGTCATAATATGGAATCTGTGGTACTCTAAATAAACAAGGAGATTTTTAAAATGTCTAAAAAAATAGTATTAACAGGTGGCGGTACTGCCGGCCACGTTACACCTAATATGGCTCTTATTCCCGAGCTTAAGGAAAAAGGTTATGAAATCAGCTATATTGGCTCACATACAGGAATTGAGAAAAAGCTTATAGCGGATTATCATATCCCCTACTTTTCAATTTCCACAGGAAAACTCAGAAGATACTTTGATCCCAAGAACTTCTCTGATCCTTTCCGTGTTATGAAGGGATTCTTTGAAGCCAGACAATTACTGAAAAAAATTAATCCAGATGTGGTTTTTTCAAAAGGTGGTTTTGTATCTGTTCCTGTTATAAGGGCAGCTTCCACACTTAAAATTCCATGCATATTACATGAATCCGATATGACACCGGGTCTTGCAAATAGGCTGAGCTTTTCTTCTGCAAGAACTATTTGCTGTAACTTCCCCGAAACACTGGATCTTCTTCCTCCGGATAAGGCAGTTCTTACAGGAACTCCTATAAGAAAAGAGCTCCTGAAGGGTTCAAGAGAAGCAGGAAAAAAGCTTTGCGGATTTACGGATGACAAGCCGGTAATTATGGTAACCGGTGGAAGCCTTGGCGCTCAGAGCATAAACGAAACCATTCGCTATGCGCTTCCAAGACTCCTTCCGCACTTCAATATTGTTCATCTTTGCGGTAAGGATAAGATGGATAACTTAAAGCTCAGCATGGAGGGCTACAAACAGTTTGAATATGTTAAGAACGAAATGAAGGATATTTTTGCGATGGCAGATGTAGTCGTTTCCAGAGCGGGAGCCAATGCTATCTGTGAACTCGCAGCTCTTCGTAAGCCCAACGTTCTGATTCCCTTGTCTGCAAAAAGCAGCCGCGGTGACCAGATAATAAATGCCAAATCCTTCGAAAAGCAGGGATTTTCTGTTGTCATCGATAATGAGGAATTGGATGAAGATATCCTTGTTGAAAGTATTTTTGCTGTGTATGAGGAAAGAGATAAATACATTGCAAAAATGTGTGAATCCAATCAGTCAGGTGCGACTGAAACAATATTAAAGCTTATTGATGAAGCAGCTACAAAATAATAAAGGCGACGGATTGAGGTAGTCCCCTCATCCGTCACCTCCGGTGACACCTTCCCCCCAGGGGGAAGGCTTTTTATTTGTAAACATATACCCCAGAGGCATATTATTACAATAAATTAAATATTCAGAAGATCACTGTATACAGCAAGTGCTCCGTCTGTCTCGTGAGCAAGTACCTTCTTAGCAAGTACCTTACCGAGCTGAACACCTTCCTGATCGAAGCTGTTAAGATTCCATACAAAGCCCTGGAACATAACCTTGTTCTCGAAGTGAGAAAGAAGTGCACCAAGTGACTTGGGATTAAGCTCATCACCGATAATGATACTTGAAGGACGTCCACCCTTGAAATTCTTATTGAGATTCTCATCCTTTTTACCACAGGCAAATGCTACTATCTGAGCTGCTACGTTAGCGCAAAGCTTCTGCTGGCTTGTGCTTCCCTGGATGTCAACGTCGTTCTGAAGCTGGCTGTTCTTGAAACCGATGAACTGCATCGGAATAACGTCTGTTCCCTGGTGAAGGAGCTGATAGAAGGAGTGCTGACCATTTGTGCCGGGCTCACCGAAAATTACAGGACCTGTTACATAATCGATAGGCTCTCCAAAGCGGTTAACGCTCTTACCGTTTGACTCCATATCAAGCTGCTGAAGGTGTGCAGGGAAACGGCTAAGTCCCTGTGAGTAAGGAAGAACTGCAGTTGAAGGATATCCAAGTACATTTCTCTCATAGAATCCGATCATTGCATCAAGCATTGCAGGGTTTTCCATCATATCCTTCTTAGCTGCAAGCTTATCCTCTGCTGCTGCACCATCAAGGAACTGAGCAAATACGTCAGGACCAAATGCAAGAGAAAGAACTGCTCCGCCTACACCTGAAGTTGAGGAATAACGTCCGCCGATATAGTCATCCATGTAGAAAGCTTCAATGAAATCATCGCTCTTTGCAAGAGGTGATGTCTCAGAAGTAACTGCTATCATGTGCTTTGAAGAATCAAGTCCTGCCTTCTTAAGGGCATCCATTACAAAGCTCTGGTTTGTAAGTGTCTCAAGTGTTGTACCTGACTTTGAAACAAGAATAAATATAGAATGAGCAACATCAACGCTATTAAGAACTGCAGATGCATCATCAGGATCTACGTTACTGATGAACTTTGCTTCCATCTTGAAGTTGCCTGTTCTGTGTGCCCAGTTCTCAAGTGCAAGGTACATAGCTCTGGGACCAAGGTCTGATCCGCCGATACCAATCTGAACAACTGTTGTGAACTTCTCACCCTTTTCGTTAGCGATTTCACCTGAGTGAACCTTATTTGCAAAATCAGCAATTCTCTGTTGCTCTTTTACATAGAACTCACGCTTGTTAACACCATCAGCCATAACATCATTGCCGAGCTGTCCTCTTGTGAGCTGGTGAAGAACCATTCTCTTCTCACCTGTATTAATTACCTCTCCATTGTAGAGAGCTTCGAATTTCTCAGAGAGCTGTGCTTCCTTAGCAAGTTTATCAAGTGCTGCAAGGATGTCATCATCAACTTCCTTCGCTGCATAATTGTAAGCAAGGCCTTCAGCCATCTTAACTGAGTACTTCTTAACTCTCTCAGCACCGGAATCACCGGACATTGCTGAAACGAGGTCAATGTGTTTTACGTCTTTTAATTCCTTGTAAGAATCAAGTGTATCAAGGTTTTTCCAATTAACCATTTTGTAGAATCCTCCTAAATTTTTGGTTATTTCTACTTTCGCGTTCAAGTTTAGCAAAACTTCATATCCTACGCAATATTTTGCACACTAAAACTCATAAAAATCTTAATAAATATAGAATATTCAAGCAATAACTTTAATAAATGCTTCTGTAAGTGCAGCACAGTCCCTTGCTGCCTTCTTCTCAAACTCAGGATAATCCATAATGTCACTTCCGTCAGCCTTATCGGAAATAGCTCTAAGAATAACGAAAGGAATATTGTTAAGGTAGCATGCCTGAGCAATTCCGCAGCCTTCCATCTCACAGCAAAGACCGTCAAATTCCTTCTTAATTTCATCCTTAACGGATTGTTCAGAGATAAACTGATCTCCGGAGCATACTCTTCCATCCCATAGCTTTCCGGTAATACCGGCCGTGGCTGCTGCCTTTTTTATATTTTCAATCATCCATTCATTTGCATTAAATTCACGGCATCCTGTCTGTGGAACTTCACCCTTTTTATATCCAAAAATAGTTGCATTTACATCATGGTAAACAGCGTCCGTTGATACCACAAAATCACCGATATCAATCCTTGCATCAAGTGAGCCTGCCGCACCTGTATTTATAACATGAGTAACCTTAAAGTCATCCACAAGGATTTGAACACAAAGCGCTGCATTTACCTTACAGATTCCACTCTTTACAACAACTACATCAGTATTTCCGATCTTTCCTTCATTAAATTCCATGTTAGCCTTTTTAAGAGTCTTTGTAATAGTCATTTCTTCCTTAAGACTCTCAACCTCAATCTCCATGGCTCCGATAATTCCGATTTTATAACTCATAGTTGTATCCCCTTTTCGGCTCTATATTTTTCTAAAATATAGTTATTAAAATCTATCGTTTTAATAATACCATCATCTTCTTTAAAGCTGTTAATCATTAATGAAAAAAGGTGCAAAATCCTTATGACTCTGCACCTTTAAAATATTTATTTTTTTATTGTTATTTATTTAAAATATCTGTCGAGAAGTCCCTTAAATGCCTTGCCGTGTCTTGCCTCATCTCTTGCCATCTCATGAACTGTGTCATGGATTGCATCGAGATCAAGAGCTTTAGCGCGTTTAGCAAGATCAACCTTTCCTGCTGTAGCACCATTTTCTGCGTCAACTCTCATCTGCAGGTTCTTCTTGGTTGAGTCTGTGAGAACTTCTCCCAGGAGTTCAGCGAATTTAGCAGCATGCTCAGCCTCTTCCCAGGCAGCCTTTGCATAATAATCACCAACCTCAGGATATCCTTCTCTGTATGCCTGGCGGCTCATTGCTAGGTACATACCAACTTCTGAGCACTCACCGTTAAAGTTAGAACGTAGATCTTCAATGATATCATCCGGAACTCCCTTTGCAACTCCAACTACATGCTCTGCAGCCCATGTAAGTTCACCTTCCTGCTTTGTGAACTTCTCAGCAGGTGCATGACATACAGGACATTCTGCCGGTGGCTGATCTCCCTCGTGAACATAACCGCAAACTGAACATACCCACTTCATAATTAAAATCTCCTTTCTCATTGCCTGAATTTAAAAAGCCCTTTTTGATTGAATTTTTATAATCTGTTTAGAAAAATTCATTCTTACTGATATTTAGTATACCAAATAATTCTTATACATTTAATCGTTTATAGAATTTTAATAAATGATCAAATATATTATTGTTATTTAATAATGTAATTAGTGCTTTTGCGTTATACTATAAATGGTTAATTACGTAATTCTCGCATTAAAGAAAATGGAGAGAAAAATATGTCACTATTAGAAGAAAGAATTAAGAGTGTTTATGCAAATCTTACCAGAGAAGAGAGAAAAGCAGCTGATTATTGCCTGAAAAACGATGCAACCATCTATAATCATACAGTAGCTGAACTGGCAGAGGCTTCCGGAACAACTCAGGCCACCTGGAGCAGATTCTCCAAGTCTCTTGGCTACTCCGGACTAAAGGGCCTGAAACGTGAAATATTCTCCGATGCAAAAAAGGCAGAAAAAGCCGGCCCTCATATTGAGTTCAAGGATTTAAATCAATATACCTCCATGCAGGCTATCGCAGATAATATCTGTGCTACAAGCTCGCAGGCTATTCAGACTACATACAGATTGTTTGATTCCCAGTCCTTTGAAGGTGCGGTTAATGCTATTATAAACGCCAGAATGATAAGAATCTTCGGAGTTGGAAGCAGCTCACTTGCAGCATCCGATCTTTTCACTAAATTTCAAAGACTGTCATACAATGTAACCTACAATGAAGATTTTCATAACAGTCTCATGAATGCGGCACAGCTTCAGAAGGAGGATGTTGCAATCTTCTTCTGTGACTCAGGAAAGACTGAAGAAATCATGCAGATTCTAAAGGTTGCAAACGATCGCGGCTCCGATACCATAGCCATCACCAAGCTTGGTAACAGTCCTCTTGCACAGGGATGTAAGCATGTACTCTTTACCACTTCTCCTGAAATAGATAAAAAGAGCGGTGTCACAAGTTCCAGATTTGCACAGCTTTTCCTGGTTGATACTCTTTATACTGCAGTGGCAAATAAAGACTTTACCAATATACGTCAGCATCTCCAGGATTCATACGATCTCTTCCACGATATGGGAACCTACTGATATCATTCCCTGTTTTTATCAGACAATATAAAGGCAAGCCCACGGTACAATAATTGATATACCGTGAGCTTGCTTTTTCATATATATTTTCAGTTTTTATTCTTCTATCTGCTCGTATGTTAAGATGTTCTGTTCTTCATATGGCTTTATCAGTTCATCTACTATTTTATCTGAAAATGCTTTCATATCATCAAGCATCTCTTCATAGTTTTCCATAGTCATCTGATAATCACCTGCTATCATCTGATCAAGCATGAGTTTATTTATATCCGGAGAAAAATGAATTGAATCCATATAATTATCCAGATTGGTTACAACCTCCTGCTCGTTCTGAAAACAGAATACCTTCACATTATCATATTGTAAAAGGCTTCTGACCATCTCCTTTTCGCAGTGGATAAATGCATCTCTCTCACCGGTTCTGTAAATTCCATCCCACCACAGCATAGAATAGGCAGGGAAGAAAAAATAAAACTCTGTATCTGGATGCTTTTCCACTTCAGAGGTCAAAAGCTCTATATTTCCACTAAGCTGATCATCATATACTTTCTCATCCATCATAGGAGTAATATTTCGTGTTCTGAAATATAGTCCCAATGCACTCTCTTTGTTAAAGCTTTTCCACTTTGCCCAGTTATATGAAAGGTTTTCATTATAATCAGTTAAATATGAATTAACTATCATATATGGGATTTTCTCAAGAATTACTCCCTTGTTATAGAGATACTGAACATCATTAAAAGGATTGTGATCATATAAATACATAGGACATCCCGTCATTTCGTAGGTTGTCTCATTACTTGCATTTAAGGCAGACGGATCAATATTATAAAATACTCTTTTTATATTATTTCCTGATGAAAATGCCTCATCCAATAAATAACATAAATCTGCTGTTGCTCCATAGGACCTGATAGCTTTAATTGTTTTACAGTTAAAAGCTTCATCATACCAGCCATTGTCATTATTCTCAGCTACTGATGAACCTACTATCAGTGTATCGTAATCGAAGTGTCTAAGCGTACCTATGCACTGATATTCCTTATCGTTCAAAACTGCTTTAAGTCCAAACCAGGGTTTATGGTAATGATAGAAAGGATCTATCAGAAATACCAATAGCCCTGTCAGGATTATTACCACCAGAACTGCTATAGCAAATCTCTTTATGAAATTTAAATCATTACTACTTTTTTTCAAGAATTTTCCTCATTTATTCAGGCCTGAAATCAGAATTGAAAGTAAATAAACGTACTAACCTGTGATAGTGAAATGAATGACCATAAAAATATAAATACCAAAAATACCAAATGTCTTCCTGAATTGTTCTTTTCACTGATTATCTCATGGGCATTTTTTGCCCTTATCACTATAACTGATATTACAAGAAGAATTATCCAGCTTATAAGGTATATGATATTTGTATATTGCTTTGCATACATATTAGCTGCAGTTATGACAAGATAGTTTTCCGATATATCAAGCATGGCTGAAGTTTTATACATAAATCCCGGCCATGTCGGTATAACTAGCTGCTTAAAGTACTGAAGAGCATATGTCATATCTTTTGATCTGAAAAAAATAAGTGATATAAGGAACATTATAAATGTAAGAATCTGACCAAGCTTTTGCGGTATTATGAGTAATGGCTTTTCTCTCAGAAGATAATGATTTTTTACATCTCCTTTTACAGCCATGATTCCGAGATCATCCCACACTACAACAATACCCATAATCAGTCCCCAGCATATGTATGTCCATCCTGCGCCGTGCCAGAATCCGCTAAGTATAAAAATTGTAAGTACATTAACTGCAGTTCTTAAATTTCCTTTTCTTGATCCTCCAAGTGGTATATATACATATCTGACAAAAAATCTCGTAAGTGTCATATGCCATCTCTGCCATAAATTTCTTACACTGATTGCCTTATATGGTGAGTTAAAATTACGGGGTAGCTCTATTCCAAGCATAAGGCTGACACCTTCTGCCATATCACAATAACCTGAAAAATCGAAATAGAGCTGAAATGCATAGGATATAAGTACCAGTGAGCCTGTCAAAGTATCCATATAATATGTGTACTTAAATCCATAGTCAGCTATTTTGGCAAGATTATCACCAAGAAGAACCTTCTTGGAAAGTCCTATTACAAAAAGCTCTATTCCATTTCTGAAATTCTCAGCTTTTAAAATTCTTCTGTTCCTATCCCTGACCTGAGTAATAATCTCATATGGAAGTGCTATTGGTCCCTGAACTATTTTGGGAAAATATGTAATATAAAAAAGATATTCGGTAAAACTTATATTTCCCAGTTTTTCCGCATCCTTTATCTTATTTTCCTTTTCTCTTTTTATATCTGTTATAAACGCTATCTGGGAAAATACATAAAAACTTATTCCTACTGGCATAATAATATTTAATTCAGGAATTTCTTTTCCCATGACGGAAAAAATATTAGAAACAAAAAAACCGGTATATTTAAAATAACCCAAAAGTGCAATATTAAGTATTATTCCGAATTTATGTATAAGACCCGATTTTCCTTCAGGTAAATCTCCTATAGCCTTTGATATTCCAAAATTAACAAGGCATGAAAGCAACAGAATAACAACAAATTCTATCGAAAAAAATCCATACAAAATCAAGGAAGCTGAAATCAATATAATATCCGCCAGCTTCCACTTTTTTATTTGATTAAGACCATGCCACAGTATAAGCACAATCGGTAAAAATATTAAAATAAATGAGAATGAATTAAATGACATATTATTTTAGTATAAGTCCTACAGGACAGTGGTCTGATCCCATCTGATCCTTGTAAATAACTGCATCTTCAAGTTTATCTTCAAGCGCCTTGGAAGTAACAAAATAGTCTATGCGCCATCCGGCATTCTTTGCTCTAGCCTGAAATCTATAGGACCACCATGAATAAGCCCCTTCAAGATCAGGATAAAAATATCTGAATGTATCTATCAGACCGGCATCAACTACATTGCTGAATTTTTCACGCTCTTCATCAGTAAATCCTGCATGTCCACGGTTGGGCTTGGGATTTTTCAGATCTATTTCCTTATGAGCCACGTTCAAATCTCCGCAGTAGATTACGGGCTTTGTTTCTTCAAGCTTTTTTATATATTTAAGAAAATCATCTTCCCATACACATCTGTACTCTAATCTGGAAAGGTCGTCCTTGGCATTAGGAACATAAACTGTTATGAGATAATAATCGGGATACTCAGCTGTAATCACTCTTCCCTCATGATCATGTTCTTCTATTCCCAATCCATAGGTTACATTTACAGGCTCTTCTTTTGTAAAAAGAGCTGTTCCTGAGTAGCCTTTTTTCTCCGCATAATTCCAATACTGATGATATCCCGGAAGATCAATTTCAATCTGTCCCTCCTTAAGCTTTGTTTCCTGTAGTCCTATTACATCCGGCTGCTCTTTTTCCATAAAGCTCTGGAATTCACCTTTTTGAACGCATGCTCTTAGTCCGTTAACATTCCATGAAACCAGCTTTTTTGACATATATCCATCTCCTGTTTAAATCCCATAAAAAAAGGCAGCTCTCACTGCCTATATTATTATTTCAACAACATTACTATTTCTATCATTTAGACATAGAAGCTATAAGTGCATCAATTTCAGCCTGACTTAGCATTTTACCACTATCCGCCGGATTTGGTGCGGCTGCAGGCGCACTTGGCGCTGCAGAAGCAGGCATACTAAAATTACCTGCTCCCTGCTGAGAAGATTTACCCATTATACTTGCAAGCAAAGCCTGCTGTTCAGGATCTAATCCGTTAGCATCAGTACCCATTAATAATCCTCATAAATTAAGTGTTAATGATACATATTTAAGCACATTGTATCTTTTTTTTCGGTATTTAACAACTAAATAAATTATAAACTATTACTTACCTAAGGTTTCCATGCGTCTCATATTTTTCAGATTATCATCTGTTTCCTTAAGCATTTCTCTTAGTGACAGACTCTCTTCATAGTCAAATTCGCATATTGAATATATAAGGTGATTTAAGTATTTTGTATTTTCCATCAAAAGCTTATTATTCTGACGGGCCATCTCAATTCTGAATTCCTCAGCCTTATCTTCCTCTTCTGTCACTTCAATAACTGCAAACTCATCACCGCGAATTCTTCCGCAAATGCTGTTTTTCCCGAATACTTCTCCAAGTATATCCGCTACTCTCTTAACAGCATGATCACCTTCATCATGTCCGTGTATGGCATTGATATTTTTAAGTGAATCCATATCTATATAAGCTACAACTGCATAAGTGCCTTCCTTGAAATGCATTTTAAGAAGATCATATGCTTTTGCAAAAAATCCTCTCCTGTTAGGAAGATTTGTAAGATAATCCTTATCTCCTATATGATCAAGGACAGATCCGTCTCTTGCTATTTCTTCCTGGCATTGTGAAAGCTCTTCTTCTGTATCAACAAGACATTTTTTTAAGAAATTCATCCTTATTCCGCTAAGAACGATACTCATAATAAGATCATCAAATGTACCTGTTCGTACACTATTGTCAAAGCCTATAATAAAGAGACCATATTGTTCTTCACCTCTGAAGACATTCCTTATTATTTTTGTTCCTTTTATGGTTGAAAGATCAAAAATATCAACTGTATCCATGTCTCTTTTCTTTTCGAATTTATCTGCTTTTCCGTCATGGATTGTAATTATTCTTTTGCTGTATTTTGGAACCTTCCAACCCTTTTTTAATGAACATATTTTAGGACTGTCCAGAAGATAAACTTCAAAATCTTTAAAACCTGCTTTTGCAATTTTTTTAATTATACGATCATAATTATCTCTTTCGTAATTGCATTGCGAAACAAGCTCTGCCAGAGCTGAAGTTCTGCTATTTACACTAAGAATTTCATCGGAAGTAAACTCTTTTATAGTTTGTCTCTTTGCTTTTACCTTATTTCCTGCTATTTTATCGATTATCTACTCAATAGCAAGAAATCCTATCTCAAAAAATGGAGTATCTTCGGGATATTCTATTTTGTCGAATCCTTCTAATTCTGAAACTGTAAGGAGCGGCTTTTTCCCAAACTGTTTAAGAAATGCCTCTTTCTTAAGTATGGGCGCACTATCTCCTATACGTCCTATATCTACAATAAGTCCGTCAAAACCGGCCTCATAGATATAGTCAAAAACTGCCTGATGCTGATATTCAAAGGGATTATCATCACTGAAATTCTTATCAGTGATGATATATTTTCCCGGGAATATAACCAGTTCAATCCCTAAGTCCCTGGCAGCAATATCTGCTCCAAGGCAAATATCACAAACATTTTTATCCTTAAATTCAGATATTAAAAGCCCAACTCTCATAAGTATTACTCTTCGTCTGTATCTTCTTCAGTATCCTCAAAGGTATCTTCTTCGATATCATCATCAAAGTTGTCATTTATTTCTATTCCTTCATCCTCAGGAATATCTTCCATAGCATCCTCGATATTTTCAAATTCTTCGTCGCCATTTGATATCTTTTCACGTACCTTTGCGATAGCAACTACACTGACACCCTTGTCAAGATTTATCATCTTAACACCGGAAGTTACTCTGCCATGAATAGTTATTTCTTCCATTCTCAGCTGAATAAGTATTCCACTATTGGTTATCATCATAATTTCATGCTCATCCTTAACAGCTTTTACACCGATTACATTTCCGGTCTTCTCTGTTATCTTATAGCACTTAACTCCCTTACCACCTCTGAGCTGAATATGGAATTCATTTAATTCTGTTCTCTTTCCAAATCCTTTTTCAGAAACAATAAGGAGCGAATCTCCCTGAGAATTCAGCTGCATTCCTACAACTTCATCCTGATCACCAAGCATAATTCCTCTTACACCCATTGATGATCTTCCTGTAGGTCTTACATCTGTCTCCTTAAATCTGATACACATTCCATTCTTGGTAACAAGGAAAATCTCAGAATCTGCCTTTGTTGTCTTAACCTCAATAAGCTCGTCATCATCATCAAGATTAATTGCTGTAAGTCCGTTCTTTCTTACATTTGCAAATTCCATTACAGGAGTCTTCTTAACAGTTCCCTTCTTGGTAACCATGAAGAGATTCTTCTCCTCAGAGTATTCCTTTATCGGAATAGTAGCTGTGATTTTTTCTTCAGGTGAAAGCTGCAGAAGATTTACAACAGCTGTTCCCCTGGATGTTCTTGATGCCTCGGGAATCTGATAAGCCTTAAGTCTGTAAGCTCTTCCCTTATTGGTAAAGAACATAATATAGTTGTGTGTTGTGGTCATAAGAAGATCTTCCACATAGTCATTTTCAATTGTGGATATTCCCTTTATTCCCTTACCTCCACGATTCTGTGCGCGGAAATTTTCTATGGACATACGCTTGATGTAGCCAACGTTTGTCATAGCTATAACTGTATTAACATTTGGAATCATATCCTCAATGTTAATATCGGAATCATCATGTCCTATCTGAGTTTTACGATCATCGCCATATTTATCTGATATTTCAGTGATCTCTTTTCTGATTACTCCAAGAAGTACTTTCTTGTCGGAAAGAATGAGCTTCAACTCCTCAATTCTCTTTAAGAGTTCAGCATGCTCCTGCTCAAGCTTGTCTCTTTCCAAACCGGTAAGAGTACGAAGACGCATGTCTACGATAGCCTGTGCCTGAACATCTGATAATCCGAATCTCTCCATTAACTGTTCTTTTGCTATCTGAACAGTTGAACTGCCGCGGATTATCCTGATAACCTCATCAATATTATCAAGAGCTATCAGTAATCCCTCAACAATGTGATTTCTCTCTTCAGCTTTGTTGAGATCGTACTGAGTTCTTCTTGTTACTACTTCCTCCTGGTGGACAATGTAGTGATGAAGCATATCAACAAGTCCAAGAATCTTAGGCTCATTATTAACAAGAGCCAGCATGATAATACCAAATGAATCCTGGAGCTGTGTATGTTTAAAAAGACGGTTAAGCATCACATTTGCATTAACATCATGTCTGAGCTCTATAACAATTCTCATACCTTCACGGTCTGATTCATCTCTAAGAGCTGTAATACCGTCAAGTTTCTTAAGCTTTACATATTCGGCAATCTTTGAAATAAGATTTGCTTTGTTAACAAGGTAAGGCAGCTCAGTTACTATAATTCTGCTCTTGCCGTTTGGCATAGTTTCAATATCTGTTACCGCACGAACTACAACCTTACCTCTTCCTGTTCTGTATGCTTCCTCTGCACCTCTTGTACCGAGAATGATACCACCTGTAGGAAAATCGGGAGCCTTTACTATTGGAAGAAGCTCCTCTATATCTGTCTCTCTGTCTTCATTGACCTTATTGTCAATCATCTTAACAACAGCAGCAATTACCTCACGAAGGTTGTGAGGCGGAATATTTGTAGCCATTCCGACGGCAATACCTGTTGTTCCATTCACAAGAAGATTGGGAAATCTTGCAGGAAGTACAGCAGGCTCTTTCTCTGTCTCATCAAAGTTAGGTGTGAAATCAACGGTGTCTTTATTAATGTCAGCCGTCATTTCCATGGAAATCTTGGTAAGTCTTGCCTCTGTGTATCGCATGGCAGCTGCGCCGTCACCATCCACAGATCCGAAGTTACCATGTCCGTCAACAAGACAATATCTCATTGACCAGGGCTGAGCCATGTTAACCAAAGCTCCGTAAATTGAACTGTCACCATGAGGGTGAAATTTACCCATTGTATCACCTACGATACGGGCGCATTTACGATGCGGCTTATCAGGTCCGTTATTCAGCTCTATCATGGAATAGAGAATTCTTCTCTGAACAGGCTTAAGTCCGTCTCTTACATCAGGAAGCGCACGGGAAGCGATTACACTCATGGCATAATCTATATAATCAGCTTCCATTGTCTTCTGAAGATCTACTTCCTTTATTCTGTCAGTAGTTACCTGATCAAATACATCATCAGCTAACTCTTCTCCATTCTGGTTATTATTGTTGTTATTGTTATCCGCCATTTTTTATCCTATCCGTCAGCTTCGCTGACGCCTTCCAATAATTGAAAGGCAAATATTATATATCCAGATTCTTTACAAATTTTGCGTTCTTCTCAATAAACTCTCTTCTTGGTTCTACCTTATCTCCCATAAGAGTTGTAAATGTGACATCAATATCAGATTCTGCTTCTTCATCGATATTTACTCTTAAAAGAACTCGTCTGTCAGGATCCATTGTTGTTTCCCAGAGCTGTTCGGGATCCATCTCTCCAAGTCCCTTGTATCTCTGAATCTTATTATTCTGATCACGACCAACGTCACTAAGAATCTTATTTAATTCCTCATCACTGTATGCATACCATACCTTCTTGTTCTTCTCCAGTTTATAAAGCGGAGGCTGAGCAAGATATACATGTCCTGTTTTAATAAGCTCAGGCATAAATCTATACAGGAATGTAAGCATAAGTGTAGCGATATGTGCACCGTCTACATCGGCATCAGTCATGATAATGATTTTGTTGTAACGAAGCTTTTCAATATCAAAATCATCATGTATTCCGGTACCAAAAGCTGTTATCATTGCCTTGATTTCGGCATTTCCGTATATTTTATCTATCCTGGCTTTTTCTACGTTAAGTATCTTACCTCTAAGCGGAAGTATAGCCTGTGTAGCACGGGATCTTGCAGTTTTTGCTGATCCTCCCGCAGAATCTCCCTCAACTATGAATATTTCACAGTTCTTGGGATCCTTATCAGAACAATCTGCAAGTTTTCCTGGTAGTCCAAGTCCATCCAAAGCAGATTTTCTTCTTGTAAGATCTCTCGCTTTTCTTGCTGCATCTCTTGCATGCTGAGCAAGAATTGCCTTTTCAAGTATTACCTTTGCAACCTGAGGATTCTGTTCAAGGAAATATGTAAGCTGCTCTGCAACTACACTGTTTACTGCTCCTCTTGCCTCACTGTTACCAAGCTTCTGTTTTGTCTGACCTTCAAACTGAGGATCCTCTATCTTAACACTGATGATTGATGTAAGTCCCTCACGGATATCATCACCTGTAAGATTATCCTCATTGTCTTTAAGCATCTTCTTTTCTCTTGCATAGTCATTAAAAGTCTTTGTAAGAGCGGCTTTAAAGCCTTCAAGGTGAGTACCACCCTCAGGTGTATTAATATTATTCACAAATGTATAGGTACTTTCATTGAAGGAATCATTGTGCTGAAGTGATACTTCTACCTGAACATTGTTTTTGTTTCCTTCAAAATACATTATCTGATCATAAAGAACGGTCTTACTCTTATTAAGATACTGAACAAATTCCTTTATTCCGCCTTCATAGTAGAATGTCTGCTCAACAATATCAGCACCTTCTTCAACTCTGTAGTCTCTGAGCGTGATTTTAAGACCTTTTGTAAGAAAGGCCATTTCTCTTAATCTCTGTTTTAAAATATTGTAGTCAAAAACAGTAGTCTCTTTAAAAATTAGAGCATCGGGCTTAAATGATACTTTTGTTCCTGAAGTTACAACATCTGTAGTTCCAACTTCCTTAAGAGGATAACAAACCTTACCTCTTTCATATCTCTGCTGATATATTTTTCCTTCACGAACAACCTGAACCTCAAGCCATTCAGAAAGGGCATTAACAACTGAAGCACCAACTCCGTGAAGACCTCCGGATACCTTATAGCCTCCACCACCAAACTTTCCGCCTGCATGAAGAATGGTAAATACAACTTCAACACCTGTAAGACCTGATTTGTGGTTAACGTCTACAGGAATACCACGTCCGTTATCCATAACAGTAATGGTATTATCAGCATTAATGTTTACTTCAATGTGATCACAGAATCCGGCGAGTGCTTCATCAACCGAATTATCAACTATCTCATAAACCAGATGATGAAGACCTCTTGCAGCAGTTGTACCGATATACATACCGGGTCTTTTTCTTACAGCTTCAAGTCCTTCAAGAATCTGTATTTGATCCGCGCCATAGTTATTGTTTTCTTCGTTACTCATTCTTTTCCTCTTATTCTTCAGGTATACTTCCGTTAACTACTCTGAATACTTTGTTTATTTCAAAGCGATTGTTTACAAATTCATCAAGTCCGGTACAGGTAATAATTGTCTGTATATCACCTATAGTGTTTAAAAGATAATTTTGTCTGTTGCTGTCAAGCTCAGACAAAACATCATCAAGTAAAAGCACCGGATTTTCCTTTTTTGTTCTTTTTACTATTTCAATTTCAGATAGCTTGAGTGAAAGTGAAGCAGTTCTTTGTTGTCCCTGTGATCCGAATTTTCTTATATCAATTTCTTCAGGAACATTTTCAGTTGTCACATTAAAAGAAAAATCATCCTTATGAGGTCCAACTGATGTCTGTTTCAGGTAAATATCCTTTTGTCTGGCCTGCCTTAATTTATTTTCATATTCGGAAGCACTTACATTAGGCTCATAATAAATCTTCAGTTTTTCTCTTCCACCTGTCAGCTTATTGTGAATCGGATCTATTATTTCACATAAACTGTTAATGAACTTTTCTCTGGCCTTGATTATTACAGATCCATATTCTAACAGCTGTTTATCCTGAACATCCAAAAGAACAGTGTTTTCAGGATGCTCATACATATCTTTTAATACCTTATTTCTCTCTGTTATCAGCTTATTATATTTTGCCAGATTTTCTAAATAAATTTGATCCAGCTGACAAAGCTCCATATCCATGAATCTTCGTCTCTCTGCCGGACCATCTTTTATAATGCTTAGATCCTCTGGAGAAAAAAATACAACATTGCATCTTCCAACAAGGTCAGATGCTTTTCTTATTTTTTGCCCGTCGATTGCAATTCCCTTGGATTTACTTTTTCTAAGGTGCATATCTATGCGATATTCCGCACCATCTCTCTCGATAATTGATCTGATATGTCCCTCTTCTTTTCCAAAGGATATTATTTCTTTGTCCTTACTTCCTTTGTGGGACTTTGTTGTAGCAGCAAGATATATAGCCTCAAGGATATTTGTTTTTCCTTGGGCATTATCACCATAAAGAATATTGGTTCCACTGCTGAAATCTATTTTTAAATATTCGTAATTTCTAAAATCTGCAAGTTCTAATGATTTTATTATCATTTTGTTATTTGTACCTGAACGCCTTCGTATTCGATAGTATCCCCGCTGTAAAGCTTTCTTCCTCTTCGTGTCTCAACTTCTCCGTTTACCTTAACGAGACCTTCCTGAATATCCATTTTGGCGTCAACTCCGGATTCTTCGAGACCTGCCTTTTTCATGGCCTGTCCCAATTTAATGAATTCGTCGTTTTCTCTTAAACTTATTTTTATTGTTTCCATTATCTTAGCTCACTGTTAAAAAATTTATAGGAAGAACAAGATAGATATAATTTGAATCCTTATCCCTTATAAAGCATGGTGCCTTTGGATTAACCATATAGATATCTATGTTCTCATCATCAATAGCACGAAGAGCATCTATAAGAAACTTGGGATTAAATCCGATTATCAGATCCTTACCCTGTTTCTCTATTTCGATTTCTTCATCCATACTTCCTATAGTTGAATTGATCTTAAGTTCCATCTTTTCATCTGTAATTGAAATGATAACAGGCTTTTTATCGCCTTCCTTAACAAGAAGAGTAGCTCTGTCTATACAATCAAGCATCTCTTTTCTTGAAATAGTCATCTTTGTTTCATAATCACTTGAAAGCATCTGATCAATATTGAAATATTCTCCCTCAAGGAGTCTTGAAACAACGATAGTCTTATCAAATTCAAATAAAATATGTTTATCAGTAAAGAAAATCTCTACGTTATTCTCTGTACTGTCAGTAATTATCTTGCTAATGTCAGAAAGAGTTTTACCGGGAACTACAACCTTTTTGGAATTATAAGAATTCTGAAGCTTAACTTTACGTATTGAGATACGATGTCCGTCAAGAGATACCAGTTTTAAGGTATCCTGATTAATCTCGAATAACTCGCCACTCATCATCTTATTGGCGTCATTTTCAGCAATAGAGAAAATAGTCTGCTGAATAATATTCTTCAAGGTAAACTGAGATACAGAGATACCGTCTATTCTTTCTATATTGGGAAGATATGTAAAATCATCTGCATTTCTTCCTACAATACCAAATTTAGCTTTTTCACAGCTTATAGTAACTTTGCCATTAGGATCAGATTCGATAGTTACATCACTGTCAGGAAGCTTTCTGATAATGTCAAAGAAAATTTTGGCATCAATTGCTATATATCCTCTTTCAAGAATATTTCCATCTACCTCAGTCTGAATACCAAGCTCCATGTCGTTGGCAATAAATTTAATTACCTGTTCGGTTGCATCAATAAGAATGCATTCCAAAATTGACATAGTTGTCTTATTAGGAACAGCTTTGGAAACAATCTGTAATCCGGCAATAAGATTTGATTTAGAACAAACAAACTTCATGAGTTAAGAACTCCTCCAACAAGAAAGTGATTATGCACAAAACACTATGTATAAATTAATTAATAATAAATAATATTATAATTAGTAATAGGTGTTGATATGTGGAAATCCTTATCTATTATACAATTTATCTGCCTTATTTACAAATTTTTAATAGTTGATAAATAAAAATTTAATGTTAAAAAGCTAAATGTTCTCCACAAGGCAAATTTTGCGATTTAAGGCCATAAAAAACTTTTCCACTCTTATCCCCAGTTTATAAACAATTTATAAACTATTTATAAACTGAGTTATCCACTTTATCATGCAGAAGGGTTTAACTTCTTATTAATAATATCAAGATTTCTGTTAAGCTCATCATCTATAGTTAAAAGATCTTTTATTTTGTTTACACCACTCATAACGGTTGTGTGGTCCTTTTTACCAAGAGCTTTACCGATTTCCTCAAGTGGAAGATCAGTAAGTTCCCTTGCAAGATACATTACTATCTGTCTTGGAAGAACTATTTCCTTGTTTCTTTTTTTCGAGGTAATATCTTCCTGCCTTACTCCATACTGTTCACAAACTGTACTTATAATAAGAGAGATAGTAATAACCTTTGAAACATCAGGATAAATAATGTCCTTAAGAGCTTCTTTTGCATTATCAAGAGTAATCTCTACCTTATTTAAACGTGAGAAAGCAATTATCTTATTATATGCACCTTCAAGTTCTCTGATATTTGACTTAATATTAGTAGCAATATATTCGAATATCTCATCGTCAATATGTTTTGAATAGCTTTCTGCGTTTTTCTTAAGAATAGCCATTCTGGTTTCATAATCGGGAGCCTGAATATCTGAAATAAGTCCCATCTCGAATCTTGAACGGAATCTTTCCTCAAGAGTTTCCATTTCCTTAGGTGGTTTATCAGATGAAATAATAATCTGTTTTCCAGACTGGTGAAGTACATTGAAGGTATGGAAAAATTCTTCCTGTGTACTTTCCTTACCTATAATAAACTGTACATCATCTACCATAAGAACATCTACAGTACGGTATTTATCACGAAGACGGCTCATGGCTTCGGCTTTACCACTTCTGATTGATTCAATTACTTCATTAGTAAATTGTTCAGATGTGACATACAAAACCTTAAATCCAGGATTGTTTTCAATAATAAAATGACCGATAGCATGCATAAGGTGAGTTTTACCAAGTCCCGGTCCTCCGTATAAGAAGAGGGGATTATATGCTTCACCGGGTGATTCAGCAACTGCAAGTGAAGCATTGTATGCGAATCGGTTATTTCCACCTACAACATATGTATCAAAAATATATTTAGGATTCAGATTTGAAAATTCATAGTTATTCTGATTTGATTTAGGTTTATCAGAGTTATCTGAATGAGTTTCTTCTTTATTAATATGAGCATCTTTTTCTAATAAAAATTCGACCTCTATATTTTCATCTAAAAACTCAGAGAGAGTTACCTTAAAGAATTTTTGATATTTGCGTTCAATATAGTTGAGAGCATTGGTGTCATCGAAAGGAATTAAAACGATGACGGTACCATTTTCATATTTATAAAAAGAAAGGGGTTTGATCCAGGTATCAAAAGATATTGTGGTCATTCCAAGTTCTACTCGTATTTCTTCCTTTAACTTTTCAAAGTTCTCTGTTAGTTTTTGTGTTATTTCCGTAGCTTTTTCCATAAAAATCTCCCAATTGCGAATTTAAGACTTATTTTATCGTATGGAAAAATAAATATCAAACATGGGGCAATTGTGGATAACTTTTTTAAAAAAAATATTTTTGTATAATAAAAAATATCAGAAGTGGAAAAGTCGAAAAAAGTGGATAAACATATTCACCATATCTAAGCCGCATAAATACTGGATTTCTTATTTTTTATAAAAAATAATCTGAAATGTTTTCCACATTCAATCCACATTTTGTGGATAAAATAATCAAATTTACAGATAATAACAAGTTATCCACAAAATCAACATTTAGATGTGGATAACTATTAATAACACCATATATTGTTAAGAAAATTTTTAATTATTTTTTATAGTTATCCACAATTAATTTTAAACTTGACGTAAATGCTGAATTTTATTATAATAACAACGATTTTTTCTGATTCAGACAATTATGTTATTTGCTTAATAGATTTAAAAAGGAGGTGTATTTCGACTATGAAGAGAACTTATCAGCCGCATAAGCTTCAGAGAGCTCGTGTTCACGGCTTTAGAGCAAGAATGGCAACTAAGGGAGGCAGAAAGGTACTTGCTGCCAGAAGACTTAAGGGTAGAAAAAAGATATCTGCATAATTAGGACCACATCATATTGTGGTCTTGTTACGCGAATGTGCATAGATGCATATTCGCGTATTTTCATATTCGTAGAATAATAATATGCAAAAAACAGAAAGCTTAAGAAAAACAGCTGATTTTAAGATTGTTTATAAAAACGGTAAGTCATACGCAGATAAGAATATTGTCATATATGTCAGAGAAAATAATACCGCAATAAACAGACTTGGTATTTCAGCTAGTAAAAAAGTAGGGAACAGTGTTGTAAGGCACAGGTTTGCAAGACTGATTCGAGAAGTTTACCGACTACATGAAAATATATTTAATAGTGGTTTAGATATAGTAGTCGTGGCCAGAAGCCGTGCTAAAGATGCTTCATATTTTGATATAGAAAAGTCATTTTTATATCTGGCCGGGAAGTCTCATCTAAGGAAAAATGATGAGGTGAAAGATGAAGAAAATACTGATATTCCTGATTAAGATTTATCAAAAGTATGTTTCTCCCATGAAGAGAACAAAATGTCCGTATATACCGACTTGTTCGCAATACGGATTAGAAGCAATAGAAAAATATGGTGCAATAAAAGGAAGTATACTTGCTGCCTGGAGAATACTAAGATGTAATCCATTTTCCAGCGGTGGTTATGATCCGGTACCTTAAGTATTGGAGGATAGGTTTTGAATATTGTTACGTTGACACAATATCAGGGAAAAATTGTAGGTCCCATTGCATGGCTTCTTGGTCATATAATGAACTGGATTTTCATAGTCCTTGATAAGATTGGTATTCCCAGTACCGGTCTTGCAATTATTTTATTTACTATTATCATGTACATTTTTCTGATGCCTCTTACCTATAAGCAGCAGAAGTTTTCTAAGCTGCAGGCAAGAATGAATCCTGAGATTCAGGAAATTCAGAAAAAGTACAAAGGAAAAAAAGACAACGAGTCTATGCTCGCTCAGCAGGAAGAGATTAAAGCTGTATATGCCAAATATGGCGTATCACAGACAGGTAGCTGCGTTCAGTTAATAATTCAGCTTCCTATCATGGTTGCTCTTTACAGAGTAATTTATTCAATGCCTGCTTATGTTAGTCAGGTTAAGAATGCATTTTATCCTTTAGTTTCAGAACTTCGTGAGACAGCGGGAGCATCTGAGTTTTTACAGACTCTTTCAAGTGCATCTCAGTATTCCAAGCAGTTCAGTAATGAAGCTTTTACATCAGGTAATGTATCTTATGTTGAAAATACATTTATTGATGTTCTTTACAAAGCTTCCTCAGCTGATTGGAACTCACTTACAGAAAAATTTGGAAATCTTTCTGATTCTATATTCAGATCGCATGAACTTCTTAATAAGTACAATAATTTCCTTGGTCTGAACATGGGTGATTCACCTTCTTATATGGTACAGACTGCTTGGCAAAATAAGTCATTTGTTCTTTTTATAGTTGCGCTTATTATTCCGCTTCTTTCATGTCTGACTCAGTGGATAAGTCTTAAACTTATGCCTCAGCCTGCACAGACTTCAAATGATCCTAATGATCAGGCAGCTCAGATGGCTAACTCTATGAAGACAATGAACATGATGATGCCTCTCATGTCACTTTTCTTCACATTTACTTTTCCTGCAGGTCTTGGTATTTATTGGATTGCAGGTGCTGTTGTTCGTACTATTCAGCAGATAGTTATAAACAAGCACATTGACAAAATTGATATTGATGCTCAGATTGAAAAGAATATCGAGAAGTATAACGAGAAGATGGAAAAAATGAAGGCAACACCTCAGATGAATCGTTATGCAAGCATGAATACAAGAACAATGAATACATATACATCAACCAGATCTGAGAAGGAGAAGGAAGAGGGTATTAAAAACGCAAACAAAATTTACGAATCAGGTAAGATAAGAAAAGATAGTCTTCTTGCCAGAGCAAATATGGTAAAAGAGTTTGATCAAAAGAATAACTAATTAGGGGATAATAAAATGGAATATATAGAAATTTCTAAAAAGACTGTAGAGGATTGCATCACAGAAGCGTGTGCTCAGCTTATGGTTACAAGTGACAATCTTGATTATGAAGTTATTTCTTCAGGTTCCACAGGATTTCTTGGCTTAAATGTTAAGCCTGCTGTTATTAGGGCAAGAGTAAAAGTATCAACTGCAGAGACTGAAGTGAAAACTTCATTGGAAGAGCAGGTTGATACAAAGGTCAAGGAAAAAGAAGAAAAGAAAGAAAGTAAAAAGGCTCAGAAGAAGGAAGAGAAAAAAGAAGAAATAAAGAAGGAATCTTCTGAAGATAATAAGGAAGTTAAAGAAGAGAAGAAGATTTCATATGTTTATGATCATGAATTTATAACTCGTTCCAAGGAATTCTTATCAAATGTATTTGGTGCTATGAACATGAAGGTTGAGTTTAATGCCAAATACAATGAAACAGATAAAATTCTTGAAATTGAACTTTCCGGTGATGAGATGGGTGTTCTTATTGGAAAGAGAGGACAGACACTTGATTCACTGCAATATCTTATTTCTCTTGTTGTTAACAGAGGAAGTGAAGATTATATTCATGTAAAGGTTGATACTGAGAACTATCGTGAAAGAAGAAAAGCAACCCTTGAAAATCTCGCTAAGAATATTGCTTATAAGGTTAGAAAAAACAGACAGTCAATGTCTTTGGAACCTATGAATCCTTATGAGAGAAGAATAATTCATTCAGCACTTCAGTATGATAAATATGTTACAACTCATAGTGAAGGAGAAGAACCGTTCCGCCGAGTTGTTGTAACTCTTAAAAAATAAGCTAATGTTAAGAGCTGCCATTGATTTTAAATAAATTTCAATTGGCAGCTCTAATTTACATTAAAATAAAATTGAGGATTGGATAATGTTTTATAAGGAAGATACTATTTGTGCAATTGCAACAGCAATGATTGATGCCGGTATTGGCATCATAAGAGTAAGCGGTGAAAAATCAATAGATATTGTCAGTAAACTCTATATAGATGCGAAGGGTGATTTTTCTTTAAATAATTATCAGTCCCATACCATCAATTATGGTTTTATTGTTGATGAGAATAAAAACAAAATCGACGAAGTTATGGTATCGGTTATGAAAGCTCCGAGAACTTATACCAGAGAAGATGTTGTAGAGATTAATACACATGGTGGAAGAATTATCATGGAAACCATAATTAATCTTCTAATTTCTAACGGATGTAGACTTGCTGAGCCTGGAGAATTCACAAAAAGAGCATTTCTAAATGGTAGAATTGATCTGACCAGAGCAGAAGCAGTTATGGATTTGATAAGTGCTCAAAATGCTTTTGCCATGAAAAATTCTGAATTACAACTGGATGGAGCACTCTTTAAAAGAATAGATTCTCTAAGAAAAGAAATATTATATGAGATGGCTTTTATAGAATCAGCTATCGATGATCCTGAAAATTATGATCTGACAGGATATGATGAGAGGTTATCTGAAAAAAATCACGACTGGATATCTAAATTAGATTCACTGATAAATTCTTCTGAAGAAGGTATTATACGTAAGGATGGTATTAAAACTGTTATTATAGGTAAGCCAAATGCAGGAAAATCTTCCTTACTTAATAAACTTGCAGGTGAAGAAAAGGCAATTGTTACTGAAATAGAAGGGACAACACGTGACATTATTGAAGAAACAATAAGACTTGGTGATTTTGTTTTAAGAGTAATGGATACTGCCGGTATCAGAGATACGGAAGATAAAGTTGAGAAGATTGGTGTTGAAAGAGCAGTTAAATATGCGCAGAATGCAGATTTAATTTTATATATAATCGATTCTACTGATAAAACAGTTTCAGAGGATAAGAGAATAAAAGATATAATAAATAAAAAACATGTAATTGTATTACTCAATAAAAATGACATGAGTGACAGTATTAGTATTCTTGAAAAGGATATACACAATATATATGGTTTTGAAATTCCTGTGATTAAGACATCTATGGTTGAGGAAACAGGAATAGAAGAATTAAAAAGAATAATAACTTATATGTTTTTTAATGGAAGTATTACTCCAAAAGAAGAAGTATATGTAACTAACTTGAGACAAAAAGAAGCTTTGATAAATGCTTATGATAGTTTGAAAAAAGTTGAAGCAAGTATAAATGCTATGATGTCCGAAGATTTTTATTCAATTGATCTAATGAATGCATATGCCTTTCTTGGAGAAATAATCGGACAGGAAGTTGACGAAGATTTAGTGGAAGAAATTTTTTCCAAATTTTGTATGGGAAAATAATTTTTATTATTTATGATTTATGGAGCAAAGTATGGTAGCAGATAGTGTAGATGTAATAGTAATAGGTGGCGGTCATGCAGGATGTGAGGCAGGACTTGCTTCAGCAAGACTTGGTTTAAAAACCATAGTCTTTACTTTAAGCGCAGATAATATTGCGTTTATGCCATGTAATCCTCATATTGGTGGATCTTCAAAAGGGCATCTTGTCAGAGAGATTGATGCTCTTGGTGGAGAAATGGGAAAAAATATTG
The DNA here is from genome assembly GCF_000424145.1 of Butyrivibrio sp. AC2005. GTDB lineage: Bacteria > Bacillota > Clostridia > Lachnospirales > Lachnospiraceae > Butyrivibrio. The sequence continues at coordinate 69,356 of NZ_AUJI01000015.1, read as the reverse complement.
ATAAAACATATCTTCAATCAAAAATGCTTAACAAATCAAAAGGCCCTGCAATACATTCACTAAGGGCACAGGCTGATAAGCTTGAATATTCTAAATCTATGAGGAATATTTTGGAAAATCAGGAAAATCTTTCTATAAAACAATCTGAGATTTCCGAGATAATTTTTGAAGATTTAGATACAAATCATGACAATGAACTTATAAGCGATGGTTATGAAAAAAGAGTAAAAGGAATAAAAACGGTTACAGGTCTTACTTATGAAACAAAGACTGTTATTTTATGTACCGGAACTTATTTAAAGAGCAGATGCCTTTGTGGAGAATCTATTTCATATACCGGTCCCAATGGATTGCAGCCATCTAACTTATTATCTGATTCATTAATAAAGGCAGGAGTTGAACTAAGAAGATTTAAAACAGGAACACCTGCAAGAATGGATGGTAATACCATAGATTATTCTAAGATGGAAATTCAGACAGGTGATTATCCTGTAATTCCATTTTCTTTTGATACTAATCCTGATGATATTCAAAGAGATCAGTATAATTGCTGGCTCACATATACTAATGAAAAAACACATGAAATCATACGCAACAATATAGACAGATCTCCTATTTATGCCGGAATTATAGAAGGAATAGGTCCAAGATATTGTCCATCTATTGAGGATAAAGTTGTAAAGTTTCCTGATAAGATAAGGCACCAGGTTTTTATAGAACCCGAAGGAAGTCATACCAATGAAATGTATGTTGATGGAATGTCTTCTTCAATGCCTGAAGATGTACAGCTTCAGATGTACAGATCTGTTCCTGGACTTGAAAAATGTGTAATTGTAAAAAACGCGTATGCCATTGAATATGATTGTTTATGTTCCGGACAATTATGTCCTACTTTAGAAATAAAAAAGATAAGAGGATTATTTAGTGCCGGTCAGTTTAATGGAAGTAGTGGATATGAAGAAGCTGCTGCTCAGGGATTATATGCCGGAATAAATGCATCTATGCAGATTCTTAATAAACCATATTTATCCATAGACAGATCTGAAGGATATATTGGAGTTCTTGTAGATGATATTGTTACAAAAGATAATCTTGAACCATATAGAATGATGACTTCAAGAGCTGAATATAGATTATTACTTCGTCAGGATAATGCAGATATAAGACTTAGAAAAAAAGGATATGAGATTGGACTAATATCTGAAGATAAGTATCAACACTTAATAACAAAAGAAAAAGAAATAGAAGAGGAAACAAATAGACTTAAAAATATAAAAGTTGGTGCTTCAAAAGATGTCCAGAATTTTATGGATAATCATAATTCACCCAGACTGAAGACAGCTGTTTCTCTTGCTGAACTTATTTGCAGACCTGAACTAAATTATGAAAATATTTCAGAGTTAGATACTGATAGAAAACCTCTCTCAAAAGAAGTTATTGAACAGGTTGAAATAAATATTAAATATGAGGGATATATTGAGAGACAGCAGAGACAGGTAGATAAGTTTAAAAAAATGGAAAACAAAAAGATACCTGCTGAGATAAATTATGATGATATTTTAAGTTTAAGACTTGAAGCACGTGCAAATCTTAAAAAGTTTAAACCTATAAATGTTGGACAGGCTTCACGAATAAGTGGAGTTAATCCTGCAGATATTTCTGTATTACTCGTGTATTTAGAAAATTATAACAGAAATAGTAACCACTAATTATATTAAATGTTTCACGTGAAACACTATATATAGTACTATAATTATTTTATAAGCGGTTAATTACTTATGTAATTTATAAGTGTAGTAGATAATTATATACTAAAATTATTTCAATATTGATATTTTAATATAATATAGAGTTTCTTTACAGAGGAGTTATATATTGAATAATAATTTTGCTAATTTTATAAGAGATATAGATCAGTTAAATATCAAAATAACTGATAATCAATTGAATCAGTTAGATAAATATTATGAACTTCTAGTTGAATGGAACAATAAAATAAATTTGACTGCTATAACAGAATTTGAAGAAGTATGTAAATTACATTTTATCGATTCAATATCATCTGCACAATTTTATAATTTTGATTCTGATGACTTATCACTAATTGATATTGGTACAGGAGCAGGATTTCCGGGAATAGTATTAAAAATTATTTTTCCAAATTTAAATGTCACATTGCTTGATTCATTACAGAAGAGAATAAATTTTCTAAATACTGTTATTGAAGAATTATCACTTAACGAACAAGGTTCAATAAAAACTGTTCATGGTAGAGCAGAAGATTTTGCTGATTATAAAAAAGGTGAATTAAGAGAAAAATTTGATATAGCAGTATCAAGAGCTGTTGCTAGATTTTCTACATTATGTGAGTATGATCTTCCTTATGTTAAAAAAAATGGATGTTTTATTTCATATAAAGGTGACAAAGGAATTGAAGAAGTAGAGGAAGCAAAAAATGCTATCTTTTTATTAGGCGGTAAAGTGAAATCAATACATGAATTTAAACTGCCTAACAGTGATATAAAAAGAACAATTTGTATAATAGAAAAAACACAGAACACCTCATCTAAATATCCAAGAAAATCTGGTATTCCCCAGAAAAAACCATTATAAGTATATGTCAGAAAGTTTCACGTGAAACATTTATATATGGAAAATTTATTCTACAAGAAATTGTTTCACGTGAAACATTAGAACCCAATATATAGTAAAATAATATCGTGAAACATTAATATCATAAATATTGTAGCAAAAATTACAAAAATTAACCCTATAATTGTAAAACCGCAGCACTAAAATTGTGATATAATTACAAAGTTAAAAATGGAAGAGGGAGAGAAAAGAATGGGACGTGCAATAGCAATAGCAAACCAAAAAGGCGGAGTTGGTAAAACTACAACTTCTATAAATTTGTCTGCGACACTAGCTGAAAAAGGAAAAAGAGTTCTGGTGATTGATACAGATCCACAGGGTAATACTACAAGTGGATTTGGTCTCAATAAAAATCAGTTAGAAAATACTATATACGAATTACTAATTGGTGAATGTAGTGTGACAGATGCGTTATATCAGAATGTAGTTGATGGTGTAGATATAATTCCTTCAAACGTTAATCTTGCAGCAGTTGAAATAGAACTTATTGACATGGAAGAGAAGGAATTTATTCTCAAAAAATCAATAGATACAATCAGAGATAATTATGATTTTATTATAATAGATTGTCCTCCTTCATTAAGTATGCTGACTATAAATGCAATGACTACAGCGAATACTGTTTTAGTTCCTATTCAATGTGAGTATTATGCATTGGAAGGATTAAGTCAATTAGTGCATACAGTTAATTTGGTAAAAGAAAGATTGAATAATTCATTGGAGATGGAAGGTGTTATCTTTACAATGTATGATTCAAGAACAAATCTTTCAATGCAGGTAGTTGAAAATGTTAAAGACCATATTTCTGAAAATGTTTATAAGACAATAATACCAAGAAATATTCGTCTTGCAGAAGCACCTAGTTATGGACTTCCTATTAATCTTTATGATACCAGGTCAGCTGGAGCAGAAGCATACAGATTATTAGCGGATGAAGTTATCGGAAGAAAATTCTAATAAATATAGAAAGAGGTATAACATGGCACCTAAAAATGCTAAACGAGGATTAGGCAAAGGACTTGATGCACTTATAGCTCCTGCACCTTCATCTGCTAAATCCGGTAAAGAAGAAAAAATTGAAGAGGGACAGGTAGTAATTGTTAATATTACAAAGGTTGAACCAAACAGAGATCAGCCAAGAAAAACTTTTGATGAAGATAAATTATTAGAATTATCTGATTCAATAAAACAGCATGGAATAATTAACCCTCTTATTGTACAGGACAGAAAAGACCACTACGAAATCATAGGTGGAGAAAGAAGATGGCGTGCAGCTAAGAAGGCCGGACTTAAAGAAGTACCGGTTATAATAAAAAATCTCACAGAAGAAGAAATTGCTGAGTACGCACTCATTGATAACATTCAGAGAGATGACCTCAATCCTATTGATGAAGCACTTGCTTTCAAAAAACTTATTGATGAATTTGGATATACACAGGATGTTGTAGCTGAAAAAGTTTCAAAGAGTAGAGTAGCAATTACAAATTCTCTTCGACTTCTTAAACTTTGTGAGGAAGTCAGACAGATGGTAATTGATGGAAAACTTTCTACAGGTCATGCAAGAGCACTTATATCTATAGAGGATAAAGAAAAACAAATTCAGATAGCTGAGCAGATTTTTGATCAGAAGATGAGTGTACGTGATACGGAAAAGCTAGTTAAGAATCTGGATAAACCTGAAAAGAAAAAAAAGAAAATAGAGATTAATCCAAGTGTTGAATCTGCATACAGAGAGCTTGAGGATAAATGTACTCAGGCAACAGGAACGAAGGTTTCAATATCTACAAAGGGTGATGGTGTAGGAAAAATTGAAATAGAGTTCTACAGTACAGATGATCTTGAAAAAATAACAGAGAGATTATATAGGTAATACTATTACGCTAGGAGAAAAGGTATGAACAGTAATTTATTTGATCAACTTGGATTAAACATAGATATTGCCTATGTATTTATAGGACTAATAATACTTTTAATCATTTTATTTATTTTAATAATTATCCAAAATAACAAAATAAAAAGAATTGTTGAACAGACATCAAGATTCATGAAGGGAAGAGATGCTGCTTCCTTAGAAGATGAAATAGTTGCTCTGTTTGAAGATAATCGAATTATAAAAAAAGCAACAGAAGAAAATCAGAAAGATATAAACGATTTATATAACAGATTAGCTTCCTGCTTTCAAAAAATTGGTATCATAAAATATGATGCATTTAATCAGATGGGAGGACAATTGAGTTATTCGATTGCTCTTCTTGATGAAGATAATAATGGTTTTTTATTAAATTCAGTTCATAGTACTGAAGGATGTTATTCTTATTCAAAAGAAATTCGAGGCGGAAAGTGCAAACTTGAGCTTGGTGAAGAAGAACAGATGGCATTGAATGAAGCTATGGATTATCAAAACTAATAAATAATATTTCAAAAAAATGAAATAAGAAATAAAGGGGAAAAGAAAATGATAGATATTAGATTCTTAAGAGAAAATCCTGATGTTGTTAAAGAAAATATTAAAAAGAAATTTCAGGATGAAAAACTCCCGCTGGTTGATGAAGTTATTGAACTTGATAACGAGAGAAGAAAAAATCAACAGGAAGCAGATGACCTTCGTGCTCACAAAAATAAGATATCAAAAGAAATTGGTGCACTAATGGCACAGGGTAAGAAGGAAGAAGCTGAAGAGAGAAAAGCTGAAGTAGCAGCTAATGCAAAAAGACTTGCTGAGTTAGAGGAAAACCAGAAAGTAGTTGATGAAAAAGTGATGAAAATCATGATGGTTATTCCTCAGATTATCGATGATAGTGTTCCGATTGGAAAAGATGATTCTGAAAATGTTGAAATCGAAAAATTCGGTGATCCTTTTGTTCCTGAATTTGAGATTCCTTATCACACAGATATAATGGAAAGATTTAACGGAATCGATTTTGATGCAGCAAGAAGAGTTGCAGGAAATGGTTTTTATTATCTTATGGGTGATATTGCAAGACTTCACTCAGCTGTTATTTCATATGCCAGAGATTTCATGATTGACAGAGGATTTACATACTGTGTTCCTCCTTTCATGATTCATGGTAATGTTGTTGAAGGTGTTATGAGCTTTCCTGAGATGGAAGCAATGATGTATAAGATTGAAGGTGAGGATCTTTATCTTATCGGTACCAGTGAGCATTCCATGATCGGTAAGTTCAAGGATCAGCAGATTCAGGAGGAAGAGCTTCCCCAGACTCTTACCAGCTATTCACCTTGCTTCCGTAAAGAAAAAGGTGCACATGGTATAGAAGAGCGTGGCGTTTATAGAATACACCAGTTCGAAAAACAGGAAATGATAGTAGTATGTAAACCTGAAGAATCCAAGATGTGGTACGATAAGCTTTGGCAGAATACAGTTGACTTATTCAGATCACTTGATATTCCTGTTCGTACTTTGGAATGCTGTTCCGGAGATCTTGCGGATCTTAAATGTAAATCATGTGATGTTGAAGCATGGTCACCCAGACAGAAAAAATATTTCGAAGTAGGAAGCTGCTCAAATCTTGGAGATGCACAGGCAAGAAGACTTAAGATCAGAATAAAGGGTAAGGACGGAAACTATCTTGCTCATACTCTTAATAACACAGTAGTTGCTCCTCCACGTATGCTTATTGCATTCCTTGAGAACAATCTTAACGAAGACGGATCAGTTAATATTCCAGTTGCTCTTAGACCATACATGGGTAACAAGGAAAAGATGATTCCGGTAAAATAATTTTTTAGATATAAAATGCAAAAAATGAAAATAAAGAAAGGAGGTGAAATCCATGCATAATTATTTAAGAGCTATTGGTTTTGAAAATTTCAGAAGCAGAGAAGATATACAAGAACTTATTGCCATGACTGTCCAACAGGCTGATTCAAGATCTTATGTAACTAAAGATGGAGAAAAGCTTATCGGAGAATTCTGCAAGGATTTCACCGATAGTATAGGAATTTGTGTTTGCGGTGAATTTAATGAAAATGACAAATTCCTATATGATTATTATTATCCTTATATCAGAGGTACTAATGTAACAACTGAGGAGGATATTACAGTTTCAAGACATTCATCAAAGGAATCATATGCCGGTGTATGTGATGATCTTCGTGTAGGGGTGACAATCATTTTTTATCTGCAGAACATGATTCCTTATATAAAGATTCAAAATGAAAACAGATTTCCAATAAAGGGAACATCACTTACATTATCAGCTCTTTCACTTAAAGGGACTGTAGTGATGCCAATTGCCAAGTCAGATAGTGATAAGAACTTTGCAAGAAAGCGAACCCGCGAGAGAGAAAAGCTGATGCATAAGGCCAGAAAAGGTGACGAATCAGCAATGGAATCTTTATCAATAGATGATATGGATACTTACAGTGCTATTTCCAAGCAGATTAAAACCACAGATATATACACAATTGTGGATAACTACTTTATGCCATTTGGTGTTGAATGTGATCAATACTCTGTTATGGGAGAAATTATGGAATGTCATGAGGAGACTAATAGCTTAACCGGACAGACATTGGTAATCATGACAATTAATTGCAATGAACTGATATTCGATGTCTGCATTAATAGAAAGGATCTTCTTGGAGAACCTGTTCCCGGAAGAAGATTTAAAGGAAATATTTGGATGCAGGGATATGTTAACTACCCGGAAAATTGATTATTATATTGAATTTGCACTTTTCCTATGATAAGATATTTTGGTGTTGAATAACAGTTGTTCTCGTAGCTCAGCTGGATAGAGCGTCCGCCTCCTAAGCGGGTGTGAATGGGCTACAAACCGCATGGTTAACGCTTTTTTAATAATTTCATATGGGTGACAGTGGGTGACAGATTTTATATCACATCCATTATCATAAATAAGTCCACGTAGCTCAGCTGGATAGAGCGCTAGCCTCCTAAGCCAGAGGTCGGAGGTTCGAATCCTCTCGTGGACGCTAAAAGAAGCCATTATTAAGGCTTCTTTTTATTTTAGACGAGACTTTATCTCATCAAGTCTGCGCTTATCAGTAAGCGAGTAGTGGGATTCATTTGTCTGAACTTCATGACCAAGAATGAGTGCTCTGTCATCAGCACTAAAGCCAAGTCTGATCAGCCTGGAATTGAATGCCATCCGGAAAGCATGGTTGTTGGTTGGTACACATCCAAGTCTCAAACAGCGTTTCCGGAGATTGTGTGAATAACTATCCTTGGTTACCATGGCATCACTATTAGGGTCATGAAACAGATAAACAGATTTTCCCGGAATATTATGTGCCGCTTTGATTACAGCTTTTGCCTTGTCTGTAAGGGGAATATATCTTCCGTCATGTGGGTGAGTACGCTCGTCCTTAGTGTAGCTAACTTCATATATCCGATTTTTCCCTGTTTCTGGGTCAGATTCACGAAGCTGCTGACGATGGATATGTATGTAATCATCGTTAATGTCATCAACATGAATTGCCGGAAGTTCTCCTGCTCTGCAGCCAGTCTCCATTGCAAGAAGTGCCATTAAAGCACGGGGATTTGACTGCTGACTTTGAGTATCTTCAGAAATCCTTCTTAGCTCATTCTCAGAAAAAGCTTTTTCTTCATCTGTTTTTTTGCTAGTATCACAGTATCTAAGATAATCGCTTATAGGAATATATGACATGGGATTTTCAGTACACGCCTTCTTACGTCGACCATACTCAAAAACCTGGTCTAGCAACTGTAGAGTCTTTTTGAAACGTGAAACTTTTGGATGCTTCAAAACAAAATCGTTAACAATCCAATAACGAACATCATCTTCAGTGATGTCCTGAATTGCTGAGGTCTGAAGCTCTGTAGATACATTAGAGAAAAATGAGCGGTCATCATCGATAGTGTTCTGGCTCCGCATCATGACAGTTTTCTTATATGAGCACAGCTGTTCAAAAACACTTATAAGAGTTTTTGAGGCATTATCTATCTTAGTGTAGTAATCATAAAGTTTATCATATAGTTCAAACTCGTCCTTCCCAAGAAACTCCTTTCTTTTACCTTCGACATAGACATAAGTTTTCCACATGCCTTTTTTTCTGCCTTTTGCATGGGGCATGGGAGCAATACTTTGGCTATGTCTTGAGAGAACATAATTCTTTTTTGCAACAGTTAACATATCTTGTACCATTGCGGGTTCCATTGTTCCACTACTTAATAATAGCGTGATTTCTGAAATTGTAAAAGACTGAGTTGATCTATCCATAGTAACCATGCCCTTTGTAATATATCAATTACTGCAAATAAAAAGCGGGCGAACACTTACAACAGCAGTTTAGCTGAGTTGTAAGCATTCACCCGTCGCGCTCCTATCTGAGATCGCTTTTTTTCGTCCATAAACTATAAAATGTAGCTTTGCGTCTGGACTATCCGCTTTTTATCTGTGGTTACGGCATCCCACATTCTACTGTCCGGTGCACCCATCAATGCAGGAAGTAAGTAGAAGAATCTTCCTGCTGTCTTGGCCTCTCCGTGAATGAAATATGTAATTTACTTTACATTCATGATACCGGATAAGAAAAAGATCGTCAACAGAAAAACTCAGTATTTATGCGGCTTTCAGCCATATATGGTTAAGAAAAATCATAAAGAATTATAATCAATTTTAATCAGTGACTAATTCTATCTGCTTATCAGAAAAAAGGTAAGATGTTGTTAGATAAAATTCTAGAGAAGAGTTTTTAACAACTCTTTTTTTCCATAATTTACACTTGATACCATACTCGCCTTCACGGATTCTATATTTGACACCTTTTTTTGAACCTATCAAATTCCATCCTTGAAGTGTATGTAAAGGAATGTCTTCGTTATTATCTAACATCTCTACAACTTGCATATCAGTATATAGCCCATGATCAATTGCAGCTTTTGCAATAATCTGCCTATTTGTCATGACCAATCACCTTGCTTTCTTCATAAATATCTTTTTTTTGACAACTTATTTATTGTTTTCTCAGATATATTCAAATATATTGTTTTTAAAATATGGCTGTAGAAATATCCTTTAAAAAAGTCATACCAAAAATCCATGAAATCTCCTTTCTGGCCGTTTAGCCGATACCTCAGCTAGTCTTTTTGTGTTCTACAGAGTCCTTTTTCTGCAGAGTAGGTATATATGTTGTCTGAAAGTCTGTCTATTGGATTAACGATTGTGCGGTTTACCTCTTTTACCATGAATTCCAGATCTCTTTTATCGCTCGTTAAATCAGCTGGAATTATCAGGACTTCATGCACACTTGACATCAGGATATGGAACTCTCCAAATCTTTCAACAATTGACTGCATCATCTTTGAATCCAGTAGCGCTGCTGCACCAAATTTCTGCTGTCGGTTACTGAGTACATAAAATGCATTATCTATGGGAAACATGTCATCTACATCATCAGCATTCATCATTCTTTTAAGGACTTCTCCAATAGAAATTAACGTGCTAGGAGCTTTCTCAGGGATATTTGAAACTGCCTGTTTATTAAGTTCTTCTTCCGTGATCCCCCACATATCCAGTATTCTGTTAGACACCGGAATGCTCATTTCATCGTTAATCTCTATTGCATATATCACTGCAAGATCATCAACAAACCGGTGTGGTCTGTCTTCCAAAAGTTCTGTATTCATCTCTCCGCTTACAAGTCTTGGCAATACCTTATCCTTGCAGCTGTCAAAATCTGATATGTAGGAGACATCGTAATCTTCCTTTACATCAAATCTTTCTCTCACATCTGCAATCTCTTCAAGGACCTTATCCATGCTCTTTCCGTTCTCATAGTCCTTATAAAAATCATCTAGATAGATCGTAGGTGCCATGTTTACATCCTTTCTCTTGATTGTCAGTCCGCAGAGCTTTCTATCATTGTTCTTTACCACATCATTTAGTTTTATCTCGGAATCCTCATATCCCTTCGGCAGGAAATCCATAATGTTCCTTACAACCTCATTCTTGAAATCCGTAAAATCCGCAACACTCACTGTCATCATATTGTTAATCTCCTTTTTCTTATAATCATCATCTTTTTCTTTTTTATCTGTTGCCCCACAGGGCTTCTGATGTAAAAACGCACATAGGCTCATTCTCCTTTCAAGGTGCATTGATACGACTGCTTTGCCACACGTCCAGCCGGGAGGGACAGGTTCTGCAAGGGCTGCATGCAGCTCCGTATACCCTTGCCGGTTCTGTCCTAGACGGCTAGTGTGAAGCCAAAGCTGTCGTATGCACTTTGTAAGGAGATTCCTTATATGCTTCATCAGAAGTACTGTGGGGCATATAAGAATCCATCCCACCACAATCAACTTCATGATCATTATTTTTGGATTACTCTTCTCTCTTATCCATCAGCTCGGGGAAAGAGTCTGAGAAAACCGGGGAAGGATGACCGGATGTTTTTTACGGTCTGCTCTGGGTGTCGGGGGTTTTCTCAGTTTCGTTTGCGCAAAAAAACAGACTCCCGAAGGAGCCTGTCGTGGTTGGAGCTTATCGCTGAAGGAAGTTCTCCGATAAGGATATGATGCAGTTACCTGATGCAAGCTTCTCAATCATTTCGCCAAATGATTTCTCGTCCTTGCACTTCTTCTGTGAAGTTACCACACGATAGAGATACTTCATTGCAGGCATTCCGCCGTCCTCATGTGCTCTGGGAAAAACAAACTTGCATGTATCTGATTCCATGTCCTCAAAAAGGTTGTCATTTACAAGGATTGTTTCTAGGTTGTTACCTTCAATCTCCACCTCTGTGTCGCTTATCTTTACGCTCGTTACTTCAATAATCATGGTTATAATCCTCCTTAAAACTGTGTTCGCAGACCATTCTGCTTGTCGTATCAGCCTACGAAGGGCAACCGTATTGACAAGGATGCCGCTCCGCCGGCACAACGCTTGTCCTTGCAATATGGGAAGTCCGAAGTATGATGCAGAAAGCTGAATGTGCGCACACTGATTAAGTGAGGATTTCCGTGATTATTGGATAGAGCATATAGCGGCTCAGAGAAGGAGATTGAAGCAACCTTAACAATACTAATGACAACCGCGGACATGGAAGCCGTGTCCTGCTGTTATGTTTTCCGGGCGCATGGGCGGAAATCCGGCATGAAATATCTCTGTGGTAATTTCAAAGAAGAGCAGAGAAATCATATGTGAAATGATGCTTGCAGCAGGTAACTGTATAATATTCAGGAGAACCCTGCGATAAGCCCGAACCACATCAGGCACAGGGAGTCTTTTGGCGCAAATGCTTTCAAGATTTCTCCGCAGGAGAAATATCAGTTTCTATAAAGAAGTGATATGTCTACAATGAGAGTAGAAGAAAAGCCTTAAAGAGTAGAGAAAATACATTTTATCAATGGCTTTTCTCCTAGCGCCCTTATCGTGTGTGTATTTTAGTTTTAGGTTCTGGAGGTACAGAGCATCTTGATCCATATAGAGGAAACTCAAAAATGTGTGAGCAAAGGCATCAGCCATGATCTCGTCATAATCCATGATAGGATCTTTTGTAGATGTACTCTTTGACATTCCTTTATAGTCCGCAGCATAATGCCATAGCTCATGTATTGCGTTAAATAGCATAATAGAGAGATCTTGATTTATTGAAACCTCGATAGTTTTAGTCTTTTGATTAAAAAAGCCACCTTCAAATGAAGGAAGATTATCCTTAAATTCAACTATATCTCTGGAAAAAGGCACATGAAGAACTTTTGATCCCAGTTCCATATTGTCCAAAATAATGTCGAAATTTTTATCTGTATTCATGTCAGTTCTCCTTTACGAATTTATTCTTAAAGTACTTTAGCTGGTGGTTAGGTCTTTTTGTTTTATCTAATAAGAAGCCTCTGTTTACCATAAGATTACGAATCATATCAGGACTCACAATAAAACTTCTATCTACAGTATTAGATGCTTCACCGGTGGATTGTAGCTCACTTGTACGTGCGGTATCAGTAACATGAAGCTCTGTACCGAATATTGATGCCGCAGATTCAGCAGCTTCAGCAGAGTTCTGTCTGAAAATTACATAGCGATCAGCTGTATCAATTATACGTTCAAACCAGCCATCCCCAAGGCCGATGATGTCTGAGCAGCTTTGCGTAGCAAGACTGCATATGCAATCAGCACTTCGTGCGCGGGCATAGATTGATTGCAGTGTTTTCGTAGCAGATGTGTAGCCGGAAAATTCGTCCCAGTAACTGTAAATTTTATCGTTCATGTCAATAGAGCCTGTCAACCTGCCTGCTATAAGGTTGCGGAGGTCGTATGCTACCAGTTGTACAAGTTTTGAAGCGAGCTCCGGCATCGACATCTCATCTGCAAGAACAAGAACTATATCCCTTTGAGAGTAAGCAGTCCGTAAATTTATACGTTCTCCTTCTCCGGTAAATATTTTTTTACCCTGGCCATCCATAAACATTTTTAACTTTTCAACATTTGCCCTAACATCAGACCAGCTATCATCAACAAATCTTTTTAACTCTTTTTTTTCTGATGAATCAAAATCCATTTGATCAAGTACAGCGTTAAGATCTGCTGGATCAAGGAGCTTTAGAAGATTAAAAAGTGTCACATCGATATCATGGCTTTGCATGAACTCAATTATCTTAAGAATGTATCTCTCGGTTATGACTTTATAGTGTTCGCTTCCGGCTGAAGCTTGTACAGAAGGATTATCAAGTAGAGACATGACCATATCCTTCATGGCATCAGTAGATTCTATTCCTTCGAGAAAATCATAGACATAGTCAGATAATTCGTTATTGGAGGTTCCATTTATTACGACCAGCCTTTTATCAAGCTTTTTTGCTATTATCATACACGAGTAGAATAGAGAGTACTTTTCTGTGCTACCTTTACCGTCAACAATGACAACAAAAGAACTTGGATTTTTACTTAGAATTTCCTCAATGGATTTTCCGATATAGGCGCTTTTCCCAGATCCAGAAACGCCAAAGATGACCTGGCTTCGCTTGGGAATATAATCTATACGCTGTAGAGTCATTTTTGACTTTTCTCGTTGGCGTTCTCCATTGATCATCATGCGCTCGGGAGTTAGAGTAGCTAGATACAAAGAAACCGACTCAAGTACAAGTGCAACCCCTAGGGTCCTAAAATCGCTGAGGATATATGATATTGTATCAATCTTCTTAAACTCCCACCCAAGAAAAGGAAAGGCTGTTGCTATGATTTCTCTAGTCTTAACTAAAGGAATGACTGGCGAATTTATACGAACTCCTATGTAAAAAATTATTGCACTGGAACTTGCTATGATAAGATATCCCCAGTATCTCCGATGAAATATGGTATGGTTAGCTATGACAGCAGAAATAATAAAAATAACGGAAATGGGACATATTATTAAAGCTATAAGTGTTAATAAGTATAAACCTATCATGGTTTGTCACCTCCTTTCAAAAAAGGATTTGACATTGAAAGGTCTGTTCTGAACAGGTTCAGATGGATTTCTTTGAGTAGCTACATTAGGTGTGATATTATCAGGAGCAGATTTTATGATTTGATTCTTTGACGCCATTTCCACAGAGTTATCTCTACTCTCAAAAGTAACTTGGTTTTGAAAAGTCGGACGAAGAGGAAGTTTATTCAGAGGAATAGGATCTAGCAGGGTTCCCAAGCAGGATTTACGAGGGATGCCGGTCTTTTGAGATATAATAGAGGGAATTCTGTCTTTATAAGCATCAATATCTTTCCGAATCTGACGTATGTCATAAACGGCCATTAAGTTTTTCCCAAGTTCTTTTTGCTGATCATAAAGAATTTTACCAACATAAGGATCATCATATATCCAGTATTGAAAATGAAATCTCCGCATATTTTCTCTAATATTTGACTTAAGTATTGCGTTACTTGATTTAGCAGTACGTTCATATTCAATAGCTGCAAAAGAATCCTTTCTAATGATATATCCATCAGGTATATGGATATCTTTATCATCAGAGACATAAATAGGCTGCCCATCTTTCCGGTGTCCTGTTATGTGCATTCCTTTAACAGCTGCTATATCGCGCTCAGTTACAATGCTTCCAAATGGTATCCAGCTATGTTCAGTGCCATCTTGAAAACGTCTCCACATAGATAGCCATACGTAAACATCTGCTTCACCAAGATTGTGCTCGTATCTTCCAAGTTTTGGTTTTACTATATTTCTATATGGTAAACCCAACTCAGCTATACCTGCTTTAGTTATACAATTGACAGCTATACCGTTTGGAGTGGTTCTTGTAATTAAACCTGCAGTACAAAGTTTTTTTAGCCTTCCTTTTACGTACCCTAAGTTCTCACCTACTAAAACGCTAATATGGGTCTCAGTCAGAAACATCATCTTATATAGACACTTTAGAATTTCGATATCCAATTCAGTAACAATTACATTTTTTATTTTTTCCATTTTGAGGTACTCCTTTAAATGATCGAGTAAAAAGTATATTGATCTTGTTCCGGTTCGCCAGGCCCGCAGGCGCTAGTAACCATTCCAGTACTCGTTCTGGAATAGTTATGCATGTTGCAGTGTAGTCGCGGGTCCTTGAGCCACGACTACACTGCAACAGAGCGGGCTGCGGGCGTTTTTGGCGTTCCGGTGTGGAACTAGTGCTGGAACACATAAAATTGAATTACAATATCCAAGAAATTATCTGCTTTAAAAGTAGATATATAAGTGATGAGATGTTCCTTTATAATCGATTTATGTAGGCGATAGTAACATGCTTCATGAAGGAACATCAGGGTTATATATATGATTCCAGCCACTGTTCTAAAATGTGATCCAGCACATGTCCTATAAGTACACCTTAACCTGTTTTGAGGCACAAAACAATGGCCTAAAGCCGCATAAATACTGGACTTCTCATTTATGAGACATTAACTTTTTATAAACTCAAATATTGCTAAATGATATAAATTGAGGTAAGAGAATAATAGATAGATTGCAAGATTGACACCCTACATTGTAGGGTGTATAATTAAAGCATGAAAAACTATGAAGACGATTTAATAAGAACATTTATAGAAGTACCGCTTTTTTCAAAAAGATGGGAAGAGATTGGACTTGGAGATGATGAGCTTTTAGCTTTGCAGATCATGTTATTAAAGGATCCGCAATCTGGACCGGTTATGGAAGGAACTGGTGGTATCAGAAAAGTGAGATTTCCATTGGAGAACAGGGGAAAAAGTGGTAGTGTTCGCGTTTGTTATACTGATTTTGAGGAATATGAAGTTATTTATCTTATCACAGCTTTCACCAAGGACGAGCAGGTAAACCTAACAAAACAAGAAAAGAACATCTTGAAAAAACTGGTGAAGTCTTTAAAGGAAGAAGCTGGAAAGAATAGGAGGTGACAGTTATGAGTGCGCTTTTTGATGATTTATGTGAAGGCTTGCAACAGGCTATTGATTTCGAAAAGGGAATTAGTAAGGCTAAGTCTACGACATTTATGATATCACCTGTCACAAAGTATACTAATGAAGAGATAAAGAATATTCGAAATAAAGCTGGCATGACACAGACTGTTTTTGCAAGTTATATGGGTGTATCAAAAAAGACTGTTGAAGCATGGGAACTGGGGAGAACTCATCCTACGGGTCCTGCATACCGCCTTCTTAATATCTTGGATCAGGGAAAAGAGCAGGATCTTTCTTTTGTTTCATTTAAAACAAATTGAATAACTGATTATTATAAGGGCGCTCCGTATAAGTGGAGTGCCTATTTTTGCCTAAGACAATCGTAACAGATAACGTGACATATAGAACAATGGAGCGAAGATAAAATAATATCACAGCCAAAATTACATCTAATCTCCATTATTGGTATAAAAAGCGGGGCATTTATAGAAATGATAGAATTTCACAGAAAATAATTCTATAGAGATAAATCGCATGGTTACGCGGTTTAGAAGGGATTATAGAAATTATAGAATTTATTTATATATGATAGAGGATTGAATATTATATATTGGAGATTGATTGATGTGAAATTATTAAAATTAAATTTCTATATTTTCTATAAATGTTTAATTTCCAGACGGTTACTGGTTTTTAGATATAGAAAAAATAAATATGAATTTCTAGGAGTTCAACAATTGACAAAAAATTAACAATATAGTAATATTATATTGGTGAAATCATATAAGAGAAGAAGTACAGATGCATATATAGCTGATGTGCTCCTTTTTGTGTGCGATTCTATAAAAATTAAAAAAATAATATACAAAGATTCGCCGAAATAGCCGAAATTAAATAAGCAAATTGCACGAATAGCCATATATGGCGCATTTGTGCTACGTGACTAATTCGCGGTGAAATAAAAAATAAGAATTAGTGCAATATATATAATATGCACAAATAACCATATATGGCTGAAAGAATAATTGTGCATATTGACAATAAAAATGAAAGTTGTTATAGTCTTGTCAACAGCAGGAAATGGAAGCTTCCGCTTTATTTGAAAGGAAATAGCAATATGATTTTACCAAGTCTTAACTCTGAATCTGAAGCAAATATTAATCTAGGAACGGATGATGATATTACTCAGATTAATAACTCCCCAATTTTTCTTTACGTTAATAATCAAATTGATTTATCTCCATTAGGTGATGATGAATCAAGCATTCAACGCGCGGTGGATTCTTTTTTTGCATCATTGCCTAATCCGCCCAATCAATATAAAGTTGAACAGCTAAGAGATGGCCTGAAGCGCCATATATATAATCAAACAATCAATGAAATAATAACTTATGTTCATGTTGCGACAAGTGGATGGGATCAGAAATATGCCCAAGAGATAGAGAAGATAGTCAATCGTGTGAACAAAATACTTACCTCAAAATTCCGCATAAAGCCGCTGCCTAATCAGGCTATCGCGAAAATAATTTTGCAGTATTATCACGTACGAATTGTTTCATTTACTGGAAAAAGAGATGATAGATGTATGTTGATGGTATATCAGGATAACGGTCCTGATGAAGGAATATATGTTGACATAGATTTAAGCCTAAGAGGAATGGTTGAACAAATTAAGTATACATGTACAGATCATGATGTAGATGAAGTAAAGAGCATTTTATATGCAAATGCAACTTTGATAATGCCATGTGAAGATGAAAATATTGTTGCAGTTAACAATGGAATACTTAATTACCAAACAAAAAAGTTAAGTAACTTTGATCCAGAGATTTGTTTCACCCAAAAATGCAGGGTTAACTATATAGAAGCAGGTTTTTCGCAATCGCCTGAAATAGTTATGCCTGATGGAGTAGTGTGGAATTTTGATGAATGGATTAACTCTTTATCTGATGATCCTGAGATTGTAGATTTATTATTGAAAACGATTGGGGCAATAATTCGACCGAATCTGAGAATTGACAAGATGATTATGTTTTATTCTCAAGTTGGTTGCAATGGTAAGGGTACATTATGTGAATTGATGAAGCAGTTATGTGGAGTGGGAACATATGTAAGTATCCCTATTAGCGATTTCAATGATACCTTCGGGCTTGAGCCACTAATTGGAGCCACAGCAGTCATTACCGACGAAAACGACACGAATTGCTACTCGCAGAAAATGGGAAAGCTTAAAGCTTTGATAACTCATGATGAAGTAGGCATAAACAGAAAAAACAAATCAATAATTAACTACAAGTATCGAGGTCTAATTGTTGAATGTGTGAACAGCTTGCCTAGAACAGGAGATCAAACAGATTCTCTATATCGTAGAATGCTGTTTGTTCCTTTCGAGAAGACATTTAGAGGATCAGACAGACCCTATATCAAGTCAGATTATCTGCACAGACCGGAAGTATTGGAATACGTACTTTGGAAGGTCATGAACATACCCGATTATTATGTGCTTCCTGAGCCGGATGCATGTAAGGTTCTCCTTGCTGAGTATAAGGAGTTTAATGACCCTGTACTGCAGTTCGTAGAGGAGATATTCCCCGAGCTCGTGTGGAACAAGGTTCCTCAGACATTTATCTATGAGCTGTACTTAAAGTGGTGTCAGAAGAATAATCCTTCGGGAAAACTCATCGGTAAGCACGGTGTCATTGATAAAGTTAAGCATTACATAGCTCAGAACTATGGTGATGAGTGGGTATTTAATGAAGGATGTGTTGCCATCAATAAAGACGACAATAAAGAACCCGAGCTCATGATAGTCGAATATGAGCTCTACTCATGGGCAAATCCGTATTATCGGGGGTGTGACCAGAGTAAGATTTGCATGTCGAATTTCAAAGCTTCATATAAAAATGTATTCATAAAGAAGTAAGTAAATTATAAAATAGTAGCTGACCTAGCGGCTTGACGGGGGAAAGAGGTATTTTAATGGATATAAAGGATTTGGAACAGGAAGGATATGAAGTAGTTGAAACATTCAGTTATCCGTTTTGTAGTTATCTGAGAGAGTATATTCCGTATGAGTTTGGCTATGAAGTTCGTGCTGAGGAAGCGAAGACAAGAGAATTCTTAGAAGAACATGGGTATGAGGTCTCAGAGGATTTTAGCTGGAGTGAGGTTGCTGGTGATATGTGGTGGGATGTAGCATATGCAAGGATGGATAACTTCACGAATGATATAGATGTACTCGAAAATGAAGAAGGAAAAAGAATCTGGCATACACAAGGATGGCTTTATGCAGCGGATGATAACTCAGAAGGGTTGGCTTATGATCTTTATTTTGATCATAAGCCGGATGAGCGTGAAATACTGGATAAGATATGTGCTTTACATGATATAGATATGGACTACGGAAAAATAATTTTGGAAAGGTGTAGCAGGTCACCAGATGTAAGGAAAATTGAGGATAATAAATACAGTAATCCATACTTATGATTAGGAAAAATAGGAAAACAATGCTGTGGTGTAAAAGGTCCTGGAGCTGGTGGTACTGCAAAGCTTGAAGTTGACCACATCATACCTTTCAGCCAGGGTGGTTCTGATGATGATTCAAATCTTAGGGTTCTCTGCGAAGAGTGTAACGGTGAAAGAAGCGACAGATATGTTGACTGAAAGATGATTCATAATATTCTATATAGAACAAAAATACCTCGAAGAGTGTATCTTAGCTCTCCGGGGTGTTTTTGTTTCAGATTGTGGCTTAAAATGCTTGATTATAAGAGTCGTTCAGTAAAGAAAAAAGACAAGGAAACGCTTGTCGTTTCCTTGTCTTTAGTAAGAATTATTTTTTTTTCTTCGAAGACTTCTTGGATTTGCCTTTGATCGGCTCATTTGTTGAGTTCGTATCCCAACTGTCTCTGATTGGAACGCCCCACTTGGTCTTGGCTTCCTTTTTAGCTTTGCCTTTAACTGAAATATTCTTGATGAATTTCTTGGCATAAGATCCTTTTTCATAAGTCTTTACTGTAATCTGCTTTTTGTCTTTCTTAAAAGCGTTCTTGTCGACTTTGATTTCAGCATAAGCTCCGTAAAGCTGGAACTCTTTCAGTTTTTACATCCGGAAAAAGCACCTTTTCTTATGCGTTTCTTGGTCTTTGAAGTGATGGGACAGCTTCTTTTAAAGACATCATCTTTTTCATAAGCTTTGAGTGCATTGGATCCCCATGCAACGACTTTAAGGTTCTTGCAGTTTTTGAAACAGTCAGCAGGAATTTCCTTTACAGAATCGGGAATATATGCATAACGTATATCGCTTCTGTTTTTGAAAGCTCCGGGTGTTTTTTGGGTATTTCAGAATCCAGTATTCATCATTATATATAATTCCATCTTTGGATCCGGCAGCTCCGCAATATGTACCATCTCGATCGCTTTTGGGAGCGCCGTTAAAATCAATGATATCTATCATAAACGTACCCTCCTAATTATCTTCCGGATATGAAAGATATCTCTCAGCGAGTGCATCCCATTGCTTTTTGGTTATGTGACCTTGTCTATATGCTTCCTTGCATAAATTATCTATAAGAAAATCAGCATATTCATCATATCCCCAGTTATTCTGCTTGCTTAACTCTTCACAGATTTCTACTGTAGGAATAATATCTTTTGGAATTTCAAAATCTATTGCTATCTTTTCGTTGATAAAACCCATATTACCTCCTGAAATGCTGAAACATTAACATTTATACATATTATATCATAGTTAGCGCATCACATTTAAAGCCGTAAAAGCTCGTGGTATACGGTATTTATTGGTTTTGGGTGCGTCGTTCGCTAAAAAAAATAAGACACCACGCATTTTCCGGATATGATTCCTTTGCGTGGTGTCTTGTGTATCAGTTAAAAATACGATTATTCCGGCTGATTGTCGAAGTAGGTTTCGACATAGCGTACTTCAAAATTGGTGGGGTCATTTAAAGTATCAATTTCGTTCCACACTTTGCTGATTGAACCATCATCATTGTATAGTATACAGTGATTATATTGCATAATTGTTGAATTTGATATTATTCTGTATTGTGTATCCCAAAGTGTTGTAGGATTACCTTCAGTAGCCATGATTTCGTTGCCGTTCACCTCTGTAACAAAGACGATATGTAAAGCTTGCCATGCTTGATAAACAATAGCATCTCCTACCTTTAGTTTGGAAAGGTCATAATTATAAACTCTTCTCATGCCTTCAAGATTTCCGAAAACATGATTCTGTACGAGTTCCACCCATCCCTGGCAGGTAGCAGGCTGACATCCTGGTATATTTACTAGTGGCGTTCTTTCTGGGTAACGCTGTCTCAGTTCTGCAAGACTTGCTTGTATCTCTGCTTCTGATGGTGTCCAGTATTTCTTGCCATGGTTTTCTTCGTGACCACAGACTGTGCATTTGAGCACCTTATCCACGGGATTTCCTTTTGTGGGGGTACCTTTTGTTTCTTCTTCATATTTGTGGCTCTTGCAGAGGACACATACCTTGCATTTATAGGTCTTTCCGTTAACCTTTGCTTTTATGGTGGCTTGTCCGGCTTTCTTTGCCTTTACCTTGCCGTTCTGGTCAACGGTTGCCACCTTTTTGTTTGATGATGACCATTTCACAGAAGCACCTTTTATGCCTGACATCTTGATCTTTTTGGTTTTTCCGGGTTTGATTTCGATCTTTTTCTTGCTGATCTTTGCCTTGGCAGATGCTGTCATGGTGAACTGCGGGATAGTAACTGCGCAGGTTCCGGTGAGCATCAGTGCAAGGGCGAGGCACATTAGGATTTTTTTGATATTCAGTTTCTTATTGTTCATTGTTGTTCCCTCCATAATGAAACTAACTATTTGGGCTCTTCTCTAAGAATAACCGACATTCATAACATTTTCCCAATCCCTCTATACAAAACTAATTCAAACTTTCTTGATTTGGCTTCAGGGGCAGAGCCGGGGCGCGTTTAGCGCCAGGAGATGCGTCCTTGGACGCATCAGAAAAATATCATATAAAGAAGTTGTTCTTCGCACCTGGAGCGGAGCACAGGTGTGGATCTTTTCTAGTATACATAGTTGTTCGTGTAAAAATTGAGAATGTTACCATGCAAAGTGCAAAGGAAAGGCTAAAAGCTTGTTACTGATTTGTGCTTTGACCTTTTAATATTCATAGAAAATATCCCTCCATAAGATAATCACAAAATGATTAAATTATGTATATACATATACATAAAATGATTTCTACATTTTGGATTATACTCAATATATTGAGTATAGTCAAGAGGTTAAGCATGCTAAACTTTTTCTGTCAGAAGAAAGGGTGGTGTGCTTGATATCTTATGACCCATTATTTGCGACCATGAAGCGCAAAGGGATAACAGAATACAACATGATATTCAAGCAAGGGATATCGGCAAATACTATTCATCGGCTCAAAAAAGGTCTGCCCTGTTCCACGGAGACACTAGACACTTTGTGTTTTATACTTGATTGCGAAGTCGAAGATATCATAAAGCACGATAAGACAAAATAAAGCTCCGGGAGGTATTTGAATACTATGTCTTCCGGTTGTTATGGAAAAATATAATCCCACTGAAGCTGATAAGAGAAAGAATTATATCTTTTATCATTTTCAGTGGGATAGTATTATATAATTATAGAAGATATAGGTTCACCCAAAAGTGGGTGACAAAGTGGGTGACACTCAAGATTGTGGAACGAGAACCCGCTTCCTTTCTACCTTTTTTTGTGAGCGTTTTCCTCCTAAGCGGAAGGTCGTGTGTTCGAATCACATCGGGAACGTTATATTTTTAAGGAGTCTGTAATACAGGCTTCTTTTGTTTTATCATAATTTTGACGGCTAATTTATGTATAGTTCAATTATAATTATTCTTT
The DNA here is from genome assembly GCF_000424145.1 of Butyrivibrio sp. AC2005. GTDB lineage: Bacteria > Bacillota > Clostridia > Lachnospirales > Lachnospiraceae > Butyrivibrio. Next base: position 46,452 of record NZ_AUJI01000015.1, on the reverse strand, counting down.
CTATTTGATAAAATTACATCTGTTGATATCATCATAGATGAAGAGGTTCCTGACTATTCAGTGTACTTCATGTCGGAGCTTGTAAGAATTCCTTTAAGACTTATTACTGATGAAAATATTAAGCAGATAAAATATGATGAAGTGGATTTTTCAGATCTTCCGTTGATAGTCATCTATGAAAATCACACTTTTTCAGTACCTTATCAGCAGGAATATTTTCAGTTTTTAAAACATGAAAAAAGAAATTCTCATTACGCTTTTGTTTTTGCAAGAAATGAAGAGTACGGATTTTTTTGGAATAACTTTTTGAAAAACTTTCAGCGATAAAATGATTAACTTTTTATTTGCTGGTGCTTAAAATTTTTAAAAATACAGGTATAGTAAATTTTGACTACAAATTTTTTTAGAATAACTCAGGCTGCATTTTTATAGTTGACATGCCACACACTGCCTTATATCATTAATCGCAATAAAACCAAAAGAGGAAAACACATGAACCAGCGTTACATGTACAACTACATGGAGATGATGTATAGGCATATTTGCTTATAGCAGTAGCGAAGTCGCACAGCTGTAAGCCGATAGGTCTTATCTGTCTGTGTGGTTTTATAGGTTTAGATTTTTTTTAGGCACACCGGACAGATTTTTTCAGCTGACCGATGTGCTTTTTCTTATGGAATAATCAGGAGGGTGTGAAAATGAGTTATGATAAAAAATATTTGGAAAAGTTATTTCAGGAACAATACGCAAGTGGATTTGAAGAAAAAAGATTATTTTTCACAAAGGCTAATGAAACTGAATATATTGTAACCATGCACTATATTCATAAGTATCTTAGGAAAAATGCTAATATTATCGATGTTGGTGCAGGGGCAGGTGCTTATTCTGCTGCACTTGCTGATGAAGGGTATTTTGTAGATGCTTTGGATCTTCATCCAACACATATTGACAGAATGAATGAAGTTTTTAAGGATTCTGACAAGGTAAAAGTTGGTAAAGCAGATGCCCTGGATTTATCGGAATTTGAAGATGACTCTTATGATTTAGTACTTGAACTTGGTCCCGTTTACCATATTCATAATATTGAGGATAGGATAAAAGCTATAAGAGAAGCTGTGAGAGTTGCCAGGAAAGGTGCTCCGATTTTTGTTGCCTTCTGTCTTCAGGATGCCGGGCTTATAGAATATATATTTCAAAGTGAAAATCCTGCAGAAGAAATTAAAACAATAGGCTATGAAAGAGAAACAGGAATCGTCACTGAAAATACAGGATCATCCAGAGTTTTGGATACAATTTCCGATGTTGATGAAGTGATAAACAAAGCACTTCAAGAACTGCCCATTACCAGAGGTCCAAGATTTTCCCAGGATGGTTTGTCACAGATTATTAGAGATTCTGTAAACAACATGTCAGAAGACTCCTATAAAGAATGGATTAAGTATCTTATTGCAACTGCAGAAAGACCTGATCTTATAGGATATTCCAATCATATAGTTCAGATACTATTTAAAAATTGATGAATTCAACAATGGGGGAAAAGTATAATGAGTGTGAAACTTAGGAAAGCCGGAAAAGAAGATATGCATAATCTCTGGGAGATGCAGGTGGAGGGATTTAAAGAAATCTTGGAAAAATATCATGATTATGATATTAACCCGGCAGCAGAGAGCTATGAGAGAATTCTTCAGAAATATGAGTCTGATGGAACTACATATTATTTCATTGTAGCTGATAAAAATAATATAGGTGGCATTAGGATTATTGATAAAAAGGATGGTAGCAGGAAACGCATCTCTCCAATCTGGATTATGCCGGAATTTAGAAACAAAGGATATGCAAAACAGGCCATTATAGAAGCTGAACAGATTTATGGTATTGATAACTGGAAACTTGAAACTATCCTGCAGGAGGAAGGAAACATTCATCTATATGAAAAACTTGGATACAAAAGAACTGGAAGGATTGATAAGATAAGCGATATCATGGATATTATACATTTCGAAAAGAATTAGCTGACCCGTAATGTATGAAATGAAAAGTTTCATAAAAAATTTTTGAAAGGTGAAAAAGATGCATTATACCAATGCCAAAAGTATTCTGTCAGGTAAAGGCGGATATTATGGGATGAACATATACCGGGGATGTACTCACGGCTGTATTTATTGTGACAGCAGGAGTAAATGCTATCAGTTCACACATTCCTTTGAAGACATTGAAGTGAAACAAAATGCCCCTGAACTTCTTGAAATGGCACTGAAATCAAAAAGAAAAAAGTGCATGATCGGAACAGGGTCTATGTCTGATCCATATATGCATTGTGAGAAGGAACTTCAGCTGACAAGGTGTTGCCTGGAAATAATATTGAAGTATGGTTTTGGTGTAGCAATCCAGACAAAATCAGATTTAATTCTTCGGGATATAGATTTGCTTTCAGAAATTAACCGTAATACAAAATGCGTTGTGCAGATAACTCTTACAACCTATGATGATGATCTGTGCGGAATAATTGAACCTAATGTCTGTAATACAAAACGGCGTATTGAGGTTTTGGAAATAATGCAGGAAAAAGGTATTCCAACAGTTGTATGGCTGACACCGATACTACCTTTTATCAATGATACAAAGGGAAATATAACCTCTATTTTAAATGAATGTGTAAGAACCGGTGTAAGGGGAATTATTGATTTTGGTATGGGACTTACGCTTAGGGAAGGTGACAGAGAATATTATTATGCAGCTCTTGATAGGTTTTTTCCGGGTATGAAAGAAAAATACATCAGGCAATATGGAAATGCATATGAGCTTCCAAGCCCTAATGCAAAAGAGTTGAGAGGGATATTTCAAAATATTTGTAAAGAAAACGGACTCTTATCAACGCCTGATGAATGCTTTGGATTTTTACAGGAAATGCCGGACAAATTTACCCAAATGAGTCTATTCGATTTGTAGTTATAGCTCAACCTATTACTATGTGTTTAAGTTATTAATTTTATATAAACTGGAAAAGATATAGTGAAATTATGATATACTTTTTATGGTTATCACAAATACGAAATATCATACTGTTTGCATTAAATCGGGGGAACAATTATGAAGAAGAAAATAATATCTGTAATTCTCACCTTATCAATAGTAATTTCAGGCTGTGCTGCAAATAGTAATACTACAGGCAGCAATAGTGCATCGACTGAGAACTCTACTACAACTGAAGAAAAAGCAGAAGAAAAATCTGAGGAACAAAAGGAAACAGAAGAAGCAGCAGCTGAGGCTGAAAATGCTTCAGATAATGCATCAGAAGAAACTGGTGAAGACTCAAAAGATACTCAGACAGAAACAGCTGAAGAAGAGACAGAAACAGATAAAGAAGAAAAAGAAAATGAAACTAAAGTGGAACAGGAGGAGAATCTCTCTGAAAACTCAGAAGAAGGCACAATTTTGAATGTTTCCCTTCTTGGTGATAAAGAAGAGATATATTATGATGAAAATCTTGTTCCAAGCATACCTGACTACAAAGTAAATGATGATTTTTCAAACGTAGTATACGACAAGAAATTTGATTATCTGTTTAATCCTGAAAATGAAAGCGAATATAATCCTGTCAAAGATTTCAGACAATCTCTTATTGATAATATGTTTGCGGTAAGAGATTCACAAAATGATGAATTTTTTGATGTATATGAGGACAACAGATATGAGTATTTTCCTAATTTCATAACAGTTGATTCTCTTATGCACACCTATCATCTTTACTTTTCATATCTTATGAAAAAAACAGAGACAAATTATCTTACGGATAAGCTTGCAGATCTAAGCGCATATATGCTTGAAAAATCTGCGGCGCAGTACGAAGAATTAAAAGGTACCGATTTTGAAAAAGCAGCACTTAATAATTTAATATTCTTCTATATTGGTTCTATTCTTCAGGATGATTCGGTAAAGGCTCCAATAGATAATAAGGAGCTTACAGAGACCGCAGAAGCTGAAGTTAATAAGATAATGAAAGCTGAAGGAATAGATGTTTGTTCTGTTTCCGGACAAAATGAGGATTATACCCAGTATAAACCCAGAGGCTACTATGAGGGTGATGAAAAGCTCGAAAAATATTTCCGTGCCATGATGTGGTATGGAAGAATTCCTTTTGAGCTTCAAGACGAAGATGCTGTAAGATGTGCATCTCTGATAACACTTGCTATCTCTGAAAAACCTGATGATTGGAAGAGTATATATGATATTACAAGCTTCTTTGCAGGAACTTCAGATGATCCCGGATACAGCATTTTTTCACAGATAATTGAGGATAGCTATGGTAAAATTCCTACCGCTTCTGAATTGGCAGCGGATGATTCCTTATTTGAAAAAGTAGTGGCATCTGCTAAAAAACTTGATCCTCCCAAAATTAATTCTATTCCGGTGGATGAAACAGAAGAAGCGGTTATTCCTTCCTATAGATTTATGGGACAGAGATTTACAGTAGATGCGGCTATCATGCAGAGACTTGTATACCGCTATGTTGATGAAAATGATAAGGGAGAAAAGAGATATCTTCCCGACACTTTGGATACGGCAGCAGCACTAGGCTCCGAGACTGCATTTTCAATACTTGAAGAGCAGGGAGACACAAACTATAAAAACTATACCGATAACCTCACTGTATTACAAAAAATCTTTGGTGGCGATGATCCTGCAATATGGAATGTCAGTCTTTATTCAGGATGGCTCAATACATTAAGACCGTTGTTTGAGAAAAAAGGCGATGGATATCCTTCATACATGAAATCAGATGAATGGGAAAAGAAGGATCTTGAAACCTTTGCCGGTTCTTATGCGGAATTAAAGCATGATACCATCCTTTATGCAAAGCAAGTAATGGCAGAGATGGGTGGACCCGGTGATGAAGAAATTCCGGATGACAGAGGATATGTAGATCCTGAACCTGTAATCTACAGCAGATTTGTATTTTTATCAAATAAGACAAAGGAAGGCTTAGATAGCTTTGGCATGATCGATTCCGATGATAAAAAGAACCTTGATCTGCTGTCAGAAATTGCAACAAGACTTATAGAGATTTCAGAAAAGGAACTTAAAAATGAATCCTTAAGTGATGACGATTATGAATTCATAAGAACTTATGGTGGAAACCTTGAACATTTCTGGCTCGAAGTTAATAAGGATAGTGAAGAATCAATATCCTACAGCTACCAGGCACCATGTCCTGTAGTAGCGGATATTGCTACGGATCCTAATGGAGAGGTCCTTGAGGTCGGATCAGGAAAGGCGGACAGAATTTATGTTGTATTCCCTATAGATGGGGAACTTCATGTTGGAAGTGGCAGCGTATATAGTTTCTATCAGTTTAAAGTTCCGATTTCAGAGAGAATGACTGATTCCGAGTGGAGAAATGTTCTCTCAGGAGGATATCTGGATGATGATTGGAACTGGGTTGAATCAGAAGGGGCACCGGATAAGCCACAATGGACAACAAGCTACCGGGTATTAAGTAAACAGTAAACAAAAATATGCCAAAAATATCAAAAACAAAATGGCTGCTGCTTATTATAGTGGCAGCCATTTCCATAATTCTGAATATAAATATTGTAAAAGCAGCTAAGTCTGATGAAACTGATCCTCCTTCCTGGATATCATGGCAGGAAAAGAAAATAAAATCAGATTCAGGTGTATCTTTTGTGCTGTCAAAAAAAAGATTAGTCATGAAAGATGGCAGTAATCATGATATGTGGGAGAGCAGTAAGGATTATCTTGTTCAGGACGTTTTAGTTTCTGATATAGACAGAAATGGAGATGAAGAAGTAATTCTTCTTTTATGGAAAATAGGAAGATATGGAAGGAAGAAACCTTTTTGGATAACAAGTGATGAAGAAGAGTATTCCCAACACATTTTCATATATGACATAAAGGATAAAGACCTTCAGGAAAAGTGGTGTGCTTCTGACATAGGCAGATTAGTCACAAGAATAAAGCTTATGGAAAAGGATAATGCTATTTTGCTTCAAGAGGATACCGATGGAAATTGCACACTTTGGGTTTGGGAATCCTTTGGGCTTAAAAACATAGATAACCAAGTCAAATTTATAGCTTTTGGAGACAATATTATTCATAAAAATATTTATGAATATGCAGATGCAAAGGAAGGTGGCACCTACAACTTTTTATATGAACCCTTTAAAAAAGAAATAGAATCTGCTGACATTGCTGCTATTGCGGCAGAGACAATTCTTGTTGATAAAAAGAAAGCAGTATCGGATTATCCAAGCTTTGGATCACCTATTGCTGTTGGAAAGGCAATAAAGGATGCCGGCTTTGATATAGCTGTTTGCGGGAATAATCATGCATTAGATAAAGGCATATATGGAATAGATGTAACAACAGATTTTTATAATGAAAACGGAATTATCTGCTTAGGCATACAAAACAGCAAAGATAAAGAATACAGACCTTATGAAATAATCAGTAAAAACGGAATCAGATTTGCACTGTTTTCCTACACCTATGGAACAAATGACATAGACGTATCTTTAAAATATCCATATGCTGTTCACTATTTACCAGGGACTGAAAATGAAAAGAAAAAGGTGATGGAGGATATAAAAAAGGCAAAGAAAGAAGCTGATTTTGTCGTTGTTTTTGTCCATTGGGGAGATGAGTATAAAAAGAAAATCAGTGATAAACAAAAGAAAATGGCGCAGCTTTTTTCGGATGCAAATGCAGATGTAGTTATAGGAACTCATCCTCATGTTGTTCAGGATACGGAAATAATTAACAGACAGAATGGAGAAAGTACCCTGGTATATTATTCACTGGGTAACTTCAGGGCTGATCAGGGAAGAAGTGCTGATACAAGAATTGGTGCAGAGGCAATATTTTTTGTAGAACACACCTACGATGGCATAAAGTTAAGGAGCCATGAGATAAAGGAAGTAAGTTCATATTGGCGAGATTAAGTGGGCAAAAAGGCGTATTTTCAGCTATAATAAAGATAGTCAGATTATAAAAATAAGCTGATACGGTATTCATTTTGCATGTATATAGTTTGAAAAAAGTACGAGGGGGATGCAATGAATAAGAAAAATAAAAACGGCTTGAAGTGGGTTCTGCTTGTAATTGTTCTGATTATAACAGCTTTTACAGTTTCGATGGTTGCCTGTGGCCTTTTTAAGGAAAAAAGCGGAGAGAAAGCAGCAGAAGAAAATAGCGGAGAATCCGAAGAAAGCATGTATGACACGTCAGCCTTTCCGGATACAGGAAATGAGCAAATCAGTTTGGATGGAATAATATCCGATGAAGCAACTATTGAATTCGATTTATCCGCTCTTCCGGACACAATTGAACCCTGCGGAATTTGCTATGCTGATGGATGTCTTTACATCACAGATTCTTATGCAAAAAGTGTATGGAAAATATCTGAGGATACGACTGAAGTATTTGCCGGGGCAGATAGTTCAAGAGATATATATGATAAGCCCCAGGGTGGTTACAATGATGCACCTGCCAATGAAGCATTGTTTAAGCTTCCCTGGTCAGTAGCGCCTTTTCTTAATGGGATAGCTGTAACCGATACTGAAAATAACGCAATAAGACTGATAAATGATAATAGGGTTGATACTGTCTATTCTGTAAATGGAACAGATGAATATAATTATCCTACAGGAATAGCATCTGATGGAGCAGGAAATCTTTTTGTTGCAGATACGCATTCGGATTCCATTAAGGTAGTTTCGGAAGATGGAACGGTGTCAACATTACTGGACGGATTGGATAGTCCAATGGGATTAAGCTATAATTCGGGATTCTTATACATAGCTGAGACCGGGAAAAATCGAATAATCAGGATTAGTACAGAAGATGTAAGTTCAAAAAAGAGCAGTGCTGATGTTGAGCTTGTAGCAGGAAGCGGTGAAGAGGGCTTTTCGGATGGAGTATATACTGATGCGACTTTTTCATCACCAAAGGGATTAACAGTCACTACTGATGGCAGTGTATTTGTTGCCGATACTGTAAACGGAGCAGTACGACTTGTAAAAGACGGACAGGTGAGCACACTTGAAATAAGGGATACAAGAATTCCGGAAGCAGAGCTGGTTTCACCGATAGGAATATGCATTCAGGGCAGAAGACTGTATATTTGCGATAATTTCGGAATGAAAATATATACAGCAGATTTTTGATATATGAAAAAGGAGAGGGGAAGTCATGGCAGATCAGCCAATACGAAGAAAAAAGAATATTGAAGATGGCGGAGCAGGTGTTCATAAGAGAGGAGAGGGACTTGGAGGAGGTCCTGTAGGTTCAAGTGACGGCTATTCCGGAAAGTCAGGCGGAAATGGTACTACCGGAGGAGGTGGACCGAAGAGAAGTGGAGGTATAAGTCCTCTTTCGATAATTGTGGTAATTGCAATTCTGCTGCTCGGAGGAGGCGGAGGGATTGGAAGCCTTATGGGAGGTTTCTCCGGAGATGACAGTTCATACACACAGCAAAATAACGGTGATTCCTTAAATCAGAATACTGCATCAAATCAGAACTCAGATATATCAAATACCTCAGGCAATCAGGGAACTGCAGGTACAGGTAGTCAGGGTGATATTCCGGGAATGGGGTCACTCCTTGGAACTCTGCTTGGCGGCGGGACCGGATACTATGGTCAGGCGAGCAGTGAATGGAGCGATACTCCAAATACAGGAGTGCTTAATAAGGAAGTTGCTGCCGGTTCAAGAGATAAAAGGACTCAGATAATTGGAGATGGTTCAGATAAAACCACTATTATGGTTTATATGTGCGGAACCGATCTTGAGTCAAAAAGTCAGATGGCCACCAGAGATCTTCAGGAGATGATGTCTGCTGATCTTAACGATAATATAAATATTATTGTTTATACCGGTGGGTGTAAGCAGTGGCAAAATAATGTAATTTCCAGTAAGACTAATCAGATTTATCAGGTGAAAAAGGGAGGACTTGCACTTTTAAGGGATAACCTTGGTGAGACTCCCATGACAAAGCCTGAGAATCTTTCGGAATTTATCAAGTGGACAGCAAATAATTTTCCTGCTAACAGATATGATCTGATTTTTTGGGATCATGGTGGCGGATCCGTAAGCGGCTACGGATATGATGAAAAATTTGCAAGAGAAGGATCAATGGATCTTTCTGAAATAAATAAAGCCCTTAAGGATAGTGGAATAAGCTATGACTTTATAGGTTTTGATGCATGCCTGATGGCTACAGTGGAAACAGCTCTGGTTGCTGCTAATTATGCAGATTATATGATAGCTTCCGAGGAAACTGAGCCTGGTGTGGGCTGGTTCTATACAGACTGGCTAAATGCATACTCCAAGAATCCTTCGATGGAAACCCCTGAGCTTGCTAAAATGATCATTGATACCTACACGGATGTATGTGCAAGAACCTGCAGAGGACAAAAGACTACACTTTCACTTGTTGATCTTGCAGAGATTCAGAATACTGTGCCTGCAGAGCTTAAGTCTTTTGCAACGGATACATCTGAAAAGATTTCCGAAAAGGATTATAAGACAGTTGCAAACGCAAGATCAGAGGCCAGAGAATTTGCAGCTTCATCCAAAATAGATCAGGTTGACCTGATTCATCTTGCTACAAATATGAGAACTGATGATGGAAAAGAGCTTGCAGAGGCTTTAAAGGGGTGCGTTAAATACAATAAAATCAGTCAGAATATGACAAATGCATATGGACTTTCCATATACTTCCCGTATAAAAAGACTTCCAAAGTTGACAATATGGTAAGCACATATGAAGCAATCGGGATGGATGACAGCTATACGGACTGCATTCAGAAATTTGCTTCAATGGAGGTTGCAGGACAGGTTGCTTCGGGTGGAACAATGTCACCTGCCGGAAGCTTATTCGGAGATACGGGAAGTTCAGGTCAGACAATATCAGGATCTGATGTTTTGGTACAGCTTCTTGGAACTATGATGTCCAGTGGAGTAACCGGAGTTTCCGGCCTGGATGCATCCAATTCTTCTTTCTTTGGAAAAGGAATTGATGCTCAGACAATGGCTGATTATGTATCAGAGAACAGCTTTGACATGTCCAATCTCATGTGGACAACCAATGCAGAAGGCGCTGATGTTATTCAGATGTCTTCTGATCAGTGGGACCTAATTCAGGATCTGGATGTAAACTTGTTTTATGATGATGGCACAGGCTATATTGATCTGGGACTTGATAATTCTTACGATATAGATAGTGATGGAAATCCTGTTGCACCTTCAGACAGGACATGGATTTCTATTAATGGGCAGCCTGTGGCATACTATAGAATAGATACTCAGGGTGATTCCGAAAGCTATGCAATAATGGGAAGAGTTCCCTGTGACATAAATGGTGTCAGAGCCAACCTTATTCTGGTATTTGATTCAGAAAATGAGAATGGATACGTAGCAGGTGTATGCTATGATTATGTTGAAGGTGAGACAGATACCGTCGCTAAAAATCTTACAGAGCTTCAGGATGGTGATAAGATAGATTTCTTATGTGATTTCTATGATTATAGTCAGAAGTTTCAGGATAAATATCACCTTGGTGAGACAATGACTCTGGACGGAAAAATGGAGGATATGCATATTTCCAATACTTCTGTAGGAGACGGAAAAGTGCTTATTACTTTCAAATTCACAGATATTTATGGGCAGGAATATTGGACACCTGCCAGGGAGTATTAAACCTTAATGGGAAATTATATTGTTTTTGATTTGGAATGGAATCAGGGTAAGACTGTAAAAGAGAAAAACGGAAAAGCTCTCCCCTTTGAAATAATCGAAATCGGGGCAGTCCGTCTTGATGAAAACAGGAACAGAACAGGAGAATTCAGTCGGCTTGTGCGTCCTCAGGTTTATAAGAAGATGCACAAGATAACAGAGGATTTGATTCACATCTCTATGGATGATTTACAGAGCGGTGATGATTTTATAACGGTGATCACTGATTTCCTTAAATGGTGTGGTGAGGAACCTACCTTTTGTACATGGGGACCATTGGACCTTACCGAGCTGCAAAGGAATATGGACTTTTATGATATACCTCTCCTGTCAGACAGACCTCTTCCTTTTTACGATGTACAGAAATTATTCAGTATTCAGTATGAAGACGGTAAAATGAGAAGGTCTTTGGAGCATGCTACAGAGAGTCTTGGAATGAACAAGGACTCAGTTTTTCACAGAGCTTTATCAGATGCGGATTATACAGCAAGAATTTTTTGCGAACTGAGCCGTAAGGTTTTCTACAATTACTCTTTTGACAATTATGTAACTCCTAAGACAAAGGATCAGGAAGTACATATTATTTTTGAACATTATGCAAAGTATATTTCCAGGGAGTTCAGGACAAAGGAAGAATTACTCTCAGACCCTGAAGTAATGGGAACAAAATGTTACCTTTGCAATAAACCAATAAAGAGGAAGGTAAAATGGTTTTCAAATAACGGAAAACATTTCTATAGTGTTTCCCTGTGTAAAGAGCATGGATTCATGAAAGCAAAGGTCAGACTTAAGAAAGCAGAGAGCCAAAAGTATTATGCTGTAAAAACACTCAAATTTATCTCTGATAAAGAGATGGAGGAAATGAAAGCTAAATCAGAAAAAAAGAGCTTTAACAGGCTCGGTGATCATAAGAAAAAGCGGACTGAATGATGATCAGCCCGCTTTTTTTTAACGTATTTTATAATCTTGGTCCGCTTCTTTTCTTTGCTTCTTTTTTTCGTCTGTTAAGTCTCTTTCTGTCTTCTCTGCTTACCCCGGTACTATATGCACCTATGAGCGAGGTAAGATAGATTATGAATATCAATGCACCTCCTGCAATAGATAACACTATTAATATGAGCTTGATATTTATATATATCATTTTATCCGATATGTCTGAAGCATTATCAAGTGATACGGAAGAGTTTTGGGATATGATAACATGTCCCGAACCAACCGGAACGCCATTGAAGGAATAATTTATGGTGGCAATATGTCCGGTATTTTCCGAATCCTCATCATATGAGACTGTGGAGGTTGTATCAGACAGGGATGCGTTTACAGGTAGTATTGCATAATCTGACTTGGAAAACTCCAAAAATGAACTCTGTGATGAAAAAATATCCTTATCAGAAGAAAAGAAGGAGTTATCCTTCGGAATGTATCCTGTTTCTTCACTCTTTATATTTACTGTTTTAAAATTATTGAATCCATAATCAAAAAGAGTGACAGTATCTGTAAACTGAGCCGGGGATTCCTCCATAAATACGACGCAAACCAGCTTCATGCCTCCTCTTTCTGCGCAGGTTACAAGGGTTTCTCTTGCAAGATCGGTATATCCTGTCTTTCCTCCGATTATTCCTTCATAAGGGATTTCACCTGTGATAAGCTTATGCTTATTATTTAAATAAAAGTCATCCGGCTGACCTGCACTTGGCTCAAAATGATATCGTGGTGTATTTCCCACTCTGCATAGTAGTTCATTTGAGAAAAACTCGGAAGCAATCAGAGCAAGATCATATGCGCTGGTATAGTGATTTGAGTCTTGAAGTCCGTTAGCATTGGCAAAGTGAGTATTGGTACAACCAAGAGACTGCGCTTTTTCATTCATTAAATCTATAAAGGCATCTATTGAACCGCTTACATGCTCAGCGACTGCGTTTGAAACTTCATTGGCACTTCCGACCATGATACCGTAGAGACATTCTTCAAGGGAGAGATATTCACCAGCATCCATACCGATTTTGGAACCATCTGCAGGCACTGAATGAATTGCATCATATGAGAAATCAACTCTGTCATCAAGACTTGCATTTTCAACTGCCAAAAGACAGGTCATTATCTTTGTGGTACTTGCAGGATATAATTCCTCATGTATGTTCTTTTCATATAGGATGGTTCCTGTATTAACGTCCATAAGAATAGCAGCTTCTGCACCAATCTGCGGACCCTCGGGCCATCCTGGTATCTCATTACTCTGTATTGGAAGCTCTTTTCTTGAGGCTGCTGCACTTTCCATGTCAGTCTCTGCATGGCATAAAACAGAAGTAGTCGATAAAATAGCAATAATTGAGAATATGAAAGCTGCTCTGTTCAATTTTTCCACAAAATATCTGTGTTTCATAAAAAACTCCTTATAGCAACATTCTGCTAATTTATGATACACTAAAAGTATATAAAACCAAAGACAAAGCTGCAAAATCTTTTCAATAAGTGGCTATTGGTGTACAATTAATTTATACATTGAAAGGTAATGATTTATATATGCGGCTTAGAAATATTGCCGGGGCCAGAGAGAGGATTGCAGAGAGCTCCTTCACAATTGATAATCCCGAGGAAAATAAGGGAAAATGGAAGGATGTTTTCGGAAATGACAATCCCATCAGAATAGAGGTTGGAACCGGAAAAGGAAGATTTATTATGGATATGGCGGCAGTCAATCCGGATGTAAATTACGTTGGAATCGAGAAATACTCAAGCGTTCTTTTAAGGGCTGTGCAGAAGCAGACAGAGCTTGAACTGACTAATGTCAGATTTATTCGAATGGAAGCTGAGATAATAACGGAGGTGTTTGAAAAGGAAGAGGTAGACAGAATATATCTCAATTTTTCAGATCCATGGCCAAAGGAGAGACATGCTCAGAGAAGGCTGACATCCAGCAGTTTTCTTAACAGATATGATCAGATACTAAAAAAAGACGGGCAGTTGGAATTTAAGACAGACAACAGGGACCTTTTTGATTTTTCATTAATGGAGCTTAATACTGCAGGATGGCATGCAGAAGCTGTTACCTATGATCTTCATAATGATTCATCCATGAATGAAGGTAATATTATGACTGAATATGAGGAGAAGTTTTCCGCTAAGGGAAATCCAATCTTCAAATATATTATTAAGCGGTAGGGTTTTACATTAATTTAAGCAAAGCGATATTTCTTATCGCGGAAAGAGGTGGACAATGGCTGAGTACACATTTACAACAGACAACTTTGAGGAAGAAGTTCTCAACAGTAAGCTTCCGGTTCTTATCGATTTTATGGCTGACTGGTGTGGACCTTGCAAGATGATGGCTCCTATGATTGACGAGTTTGCCAAGGAGTACGACGGAGAGCTTAAGGTTGGCAAAATAAACGTGGATGAACAGCCTGAGATTGCTCAGAAATATGGTGTTATGTCCATTCCTATGTTTGCTTTTATTAAGGACGGAGAGCTGGTCGATCAGGCTGTCGGAGCTCAGAGTAAGTCAAAGCTGCAGAGCATGATCGACAAGGTTGTTTCATGATTTTTATTAAATCTGAATATGTGATAATATAGAGTTCGGGTAGGCTGCTTGTCTGCCCGAGCTATTTTTATTTAAAAGAATTGGTTATTTATTTGGGGGAGATGTTGACCAAGGGATTTCCCGGAGGAGAAGTCATGTCGGACAATATCAGAAATTTTAACGACTACAGAAAAAAAGTAAAAACAGATGAACAGGCTACAGAAGAGATAAATATAGAAATCCAGGATCCGCTTGATTTTCTAAGTGCGGATGAGAGGGAAGAGTATTACAGAACTCAGCATGAGGCAATGGACAGAGAAAGAGAAATGCTTAGCGAGGACTCGGATGAGTTTTACCTTGATGAGGATTTTCATGTAGAAGAGCCTGCATTGGATGAGGATGAAGACAAAAAAGAGGAGCCTAAGCCTCTGATCAGGGAGAGAAGACGTCCTGAGCCTAAAAGAGAAAATAAAAAGTCTAAAAAAGAAAAGCAAAAACCTATAAGGAAAAAGCATCGTAAGGAAGTAGTTAAAGAAAAAAAGAGGAAAGTATCTGCTGAAGATGATTATGATGAGGAAGAGAACGAAATTATTCCTCTTATAATAGTAAGGATTTCTTCTATTATTACAGGAATCATCATTTTGGTGCTTATCGGAATGATATTAAAGTCCAAGGTTTATGACAGATATTTAAAGCCTGAACCGGATGAAGAGGTGCAGACAGAAACAGTTGTGGGTGAACTTGCAGGCTATACAAGGACCGATGATAAAATTGTTACCACAGCTGATCTTAACTTAAGAAATACACCAAGTACTGCCAGTGATGATTTTATAGTTGTTCAGGTGCCAAAAGGAACAGTACTTGACAGAGTATGTGTCAGTGACGATGGCGAATGGGCACAGATAAAATATGAGGATCAGCTTTTATTCTGCGTGATGAAGTATGCTACGGTTCAGGAGTAGAAATTATGAATCCATGAACAGAAGGCATCAAGAGCATCGGAAATATCATCGTTTTGAGCACATAAAGAATTTATTTTCGTAAATATTTCCTCAGAGGTGGTTTTGCTATTAAGAGCTTCTGAAAGCTTCTTTGCATTTTCTGTCTCCAGGGCATTTACATCCATATGAATAAGTATATCCTCATAGAGTTGTTCAACGCTTGTGAACAGATGGGGATATTTTTTGTGAATGTAGGATAATTCATACAGGCTACCCTCTCTGTTTTGTAACAAAAAGAGGGTATAAACGGGCTCAAAGATCTCACGGGGTTCAATTTCTTCCATATAAGATCCATCCTCGTAGTCAAGCCCCGATGCATAGTACTCACAAACTTCCTGGACAAGAGGACTTACGTGTGAGTCATCATAAAGTTTTTGTAATTCAAGTGTAAATGATTCTTTCATAATTAATAATGATACAACAACGAGGGACGATATGCGAATAGGAATTTTTGATTCCGGTATAGGCGGATTATCTGTTTTAAATGAGGCTTATCACAGATTTCCGGATCAGGAATATATTTTTTATGCGGATATAAAGCATGTACCATATGGAACGAAGTCAGAAACAGAGATTTTGGGATTCGTTGATGAGATTGTAAATTTTCTTATAGAAAAGAAGGTCGATGCAATAGTAATAGCATGTAATACAGCTACAAGTGTTGCTGTGGCAAAGATGAGAGAAAAGTATGATCTTCCTATTTTAGGTATGGAACCGGCAGTAAAACCTGCCATAGAGGAGCCATGTGATGAAAACAAAAGGGTTCTTGTTATGGCAACACCGGTCACAATCAGAGAAAAAAAGCTTGCCAGACTTCTCACAAGAGTTGATATACAGCATCGGGCAGATCTTTTGGAGATGCCTGAGCTTGTACGTTATGCAGAGAGAGAAGAATATGACAGCGATGACGTAAAAAAATATATAAGTGAAAGATTTAAAACCTTTGATGTAACAGAAGATAAATACAGTTCTCTTGTTCTTGGGTGCACACATTTCAATTATTTTAAGCCTATGTACAGAGAGATTCTTGGAGAGAAGATACACCTAATAGATGGAAACTATGGAACAGTTCATCACCTGGGAGAAGTCCTTGGGCTTCAGATGAAAAATGAACCCGATAGTGGTATAAGATTTGATGAACCACAAGATATTGTGGTTGGATTCAAGACCGCATACTACGAGTCAGGAGACGAAATAACGGATAACATAAGGTTGTCAAAATACCTTAGAATGCTGAACAGGCTTGAATTTGTAAGAAATTATAGATAACGATAAATTGTTACTTGATTTATACAATATAATGTATTATAGTTTATATATAGCCACAAGATATAGTTTCGGGTGGCTATTATTTTTCTAAAAAAATAAATTTGTGAAGATATTTCCAGGGGGTTAACCAGTGAAGATTATTAAGAGAAGCGGAAAAGAAGTTACTTTTGATGGCACAAAGATTTTAGCAGCCATCGAGAAGGCAAATAAAGAAGTGACTCCGGAGCAGAGCTTGTCTGAAGATCAGATCAAAAGCATTGGTGCTAAGGTAGAAGAGAAATGCGGAAAGCTTACCAGAGCAGCAAATGTAGAAGAAATCCAGGACATGGTTGAGGATGGCCTCATGGAGTCCGGGAAGTTTGAGGTTGCCCGTAAATATATAACCTATCGTTATCGCCATGCGCTTGTTCGTAAATCCAATACTACAGATGAGCAGATTATGTCTCTTATTGAGTGCAGTAACGAGGAGGTTAAGCAGGAAAATTCCAATAAGAATCCCACAGTTAACAGCGTTCAGAGAGATTATATGGCAGGGGAAGTGAGCCGTGATATCACACGTAGATTCCTTCTTCCTGAGGATGTTGTTAAGGCTCATAAGGATGGAATTATTCATTTCCACGATTCCGATTATTTTGCACAGCACATGCACAACTGCTGTCTAGTGAATCTTGAGGATATGCTTCAGAACGGAACAGTTATTTCGGAGACTATGATCGAGCGTCCCAAGAGCTTTTCAACAGCCTGCAATATCGCTACACAGGCAATTGCCCAGATAGCAAGTTCTCAGTATGGGGGACAGAGTATAACTCTTTCACATCTTGTTCCTTTTGTTGATGTAAGCAGACAGAAGTTTAGAAGAGAAGTTCGTCAGGAATTCATAGATGCAAATATGGAAGCAACAGATGAGCAGATCAGGGAAATTGCTGAGATGCGCGTTCGCAAGGAAATCGAGCGTGGTGTTCAGGTTATTCAGTATCAGGTCATCACATTAATGACAACTAACGGACAGGCTCCTTTCATTACTGTATTTATGTATCTGGATGAGGTTCCTGAGGGACAGCTTAGAGATGATCTTGCTCTTGTTATTGAAGAGATGCTTAAGCAGAGAATTGTCGGTGTTAAGAACGAGAAAGGTGTTTACATAACTCCTGCATTCCCTAAGCTTATATATGTTCTTGATGAAGATAACATCAAGGAAGGAACACGTTACTGGTATCTCACTCAGCTGGCTGCAAAATGTACCGCTAAGAGAATGGTTCCTGATTATATTTCAGCTAAAAAGATGAAGGAATACAAATCAGGTGATGTTTATCCCTGCATGGGTTGCAGAAGCTTCCTTACTGTTGACAGCGAAGATAATGCTGAGGGACTTTGCAACAAGGGTAATATATCCAAGGCTCAGAACTATGCAGAGGGAGAGCACAAATATTACGGACGTTTCAACCAGGGTGTTGTTACAATAAATCTTGTTGATGCTGCCTGCTCTTCAGGCGGAGACGAGGAGAAGTTCTGGGAAATTATGGAGGAACGCACAGAGCTTTGTAAAAAGGCATTAATGTGCAGACATAATCGTCTTCTTGGAACACCTTCAGATGTTGCACCTATTCTTTGGCAGAATGGTGCGCTTGCAAGGCTTAAAAAGGGTGAGACAATTGATGCACTCCTTTACGGAAACTATTCAACAATTTCTCTTGGATATGCGGGACTTTGTGAGTG
This sequence comes from Butyrivibrio sp. AC2005, assembly GCF_000424145.1. Classification (GTDB taxonomy): domain Bacteria; phylum Bacillota; class Clostridia; order Lachnospirales; family Lachnospiraceae; genus Butyrivibrio. The sequence goes on along the minus strand of NZ_AUJI01000015.1, from coordinate 28,194 downwards.
TACAAAATTCATGAAGGGTGTTACACATACTGATCCCGATGGTAAGGACTTTGCTCTTCGTGTTATGCAGTTCATGAATGATAAGTGTGCGAAGTGGAGAAAGGAAACCAATATTTCCTTTAGTTTATACGGAACTCCTCTTGAGTCCACAACCTACAAATTTGCAAGAGCACTTCAGAAGCGTTTTGGAATAATTGATGGCGTAACTGATAAGAATTACATTACTAACAGTTATCATGTCCATGTAACTGAGAAGATTGATGCATTTACAAAGCTTAAGTTTGAATCTGAATTCCAGGCCCTTTCACCGGGTGGTGCGATAAGCTATGTTGAAGTTCCGAATATGAATAACAATATAGAGGCAGTTCTTTCTGTAATGCAGTATATTTATGAAAATATTATGTATGCAGAGCTCAATACAAAGAGCGATTACTGCCAGTGCTGCGGTTACAACGGAGAGATTCAGATAGAGAATGACGTTGATGGCAAGCTGATCTGGAAATGCCCTAACTGCGGTAACACTGATCAGTCAAAGATGAATGTTGCAAGACGTACATGCGGCTATATCGGAACTCAGTACTGGAATCAGGGTAGAACACAGGAAATAAAAGAAAGAGTATTACACCTTTGATATTTGGGAGGATTGAAAAGGTAGAAATATAGTGGGGAGGAGCTATCTGAAAGGTAGCTCCTTTTTGACCATTTGTAAAGAATCCTAAAGAGGAAATGATAATGAATTATGCGGAAATAAAAACGACAGATATAGCAAATGGAACAGGGGTTAGAACTTCATTATTTGTGTCCGGGTGTACTCATCACTGTAAAGGGTGCTTTAATGAAGAAACATGGGACTTTAATTTTGGCAGTCCTTTTACTGAAGATATTCAGGACATGATAATAGAATCTCTTAAGCCTGATTATGTAACCGGACTTACAATCCTTGGGGGAGAGCCTATGGAAATAATTAATCAGAAGGCTTTGAGACCATTTATTGAGAGAGTAAAGAAAGAGCTTCCTGATAAAACTATATGGATTTATTCCGGGTATTTATGGGAAGAACTTAATGATAAGAACAACAAAAGATGTCATAGCGATGACACTGATTTTATTCTTTCAATGATTGATGTTCTTGTCGATGGTGAATTTAAAATAGATCTTAAAAATATTTCATTAAGATTCAGAGGTTCTTCCAACCAGAGAGTAATAGATGTTCCTGCCACAAGAGAAAGCGGAGCAGTGGTTCTTAGTAAATATGGAGAATAAAAGCAACGGGTCGTGTTTATTGATTTAGACACAACCCGTTTTTATATACTATTTCTTTTTATAGATTGTACAGTTTTCTTGCATTTGCTTCGGTAATCTCAATAACCTCTTCAGTTGTTAACCCTTTTAGTTCAGCAATTCTCTGAGCAACAAGGGGAAGGTTTAAAGAGGAGTTCCTTTTTCCTCTGTAGGGTTCAGGTGCCAGGTAAGGTGAGTCTGTCTCGATTACGATTTGATCAATCGGGGCATATTCAACAACCTCCCTTAGTTTTTTTCCGTTTTTGAAAGTGATAACACCACCAACTCCAATATAAAAACCCATATTAAGGTATTCTCTTGCTATCTCAACTGAATAAGAGAAACAGTGGATATCACCACCTATTTCTTCGGATCTGAGAGCCTTCATTATATCAAGAGTATCCTTAGCCGCATCTCTTGAGTGAATGATCAAGGGAAGCTTTACTCGTCTGGCCATTTCTATCTGTGCTTCGAACCATTTTTTCTGGATCTCTTTGGAGGGTTCGTCATAGTGATAATCAAGACCGATCTCGCCAACTGCTACAGCTTTGTCGTAAGAACACATTTCCTCAAGCCATTTAAGCTCATCATCATCCATTTCATCACAATCACTTGGATGAACACCGATTGTAGTATATATAAAGGGATATTTTTTTGTTAATTCTATTGATTGTTCAACAGTTTTTCTTGAAGCAGTAGCATTAACTATAGTACCTATTCCGTTTTGCTGCATTGAAGAGAGAAGTGAATCTCTGTCTTTATCAAAAGCTTCATCGTCAAAATGCGCGTGTGTTTCAAAAATCATCATAACTCCAAAAAATTATTTATTTAGTTCTTTATATAATAAATCAGAAAGATCTGCAAACTCCTGAAGGGAAAGCTTTTCACCTCTTATAGAAGGATTTAAAGAAAGCTTTTCAAGTGCGGAGACAACCTGATCTCTTGATAAACCCAGATTTCCGTTAGCAACACCGTTGGAGAGAGTTTTCCTTCTCTGGGCGAATGCGGCACGGATTATTGAAAACATAAACTTAGAGTCAGCTGTGTTCACAGGCGGCTCTTTATGACACTGCAGATGAATTACAGCGGAATCAACGCCTGGTTGTGGGATAAAACATCCGGGTGGTACTATCTGAACGAGTGTTGGCTCAGTATAGTACTGAATAGCAAGAGACAGAGCACCGTAATCCTTGGATCCGGGCTTTTCTGCCATTCTGTCGGCAACTTCCTTTTGAACCATGACAGTTATGCTTTCTATGGGAAGTTCACTCTCAAGAAGCCTCATTAATATAGGTGTAGTGATGTAATATGGAAGGTTTGCTACAACCTTGACCGGTTTTCCATTATTTTCTTCCTGGACAATTTTCTCAATATCAACCTTCAGAATATCGTCATTAATTACTTTTACATTATTGTAATCAGATAAGGTGTCGGCAAGAATTGGAATCAGCATTCTGTCAATCTCGACAGCAATAACTTTTCCTGCACTTTCTGCAATATACTGGGTCATGGTGCCAATACCCGGCCCGATTTCCAGAACAGTATCATTTTTTGTAACACCTGCTGCTTCTACAGTTTTTGACAATACAGAGTCATCTATCAGAAAGTTCTGACCGAATTTTTTCTGAATACTTAGATTATATTTTTCTATAACGGCTTTTGTGCCTGATGGACATCCTAGTGTTGGCATATAAAATTTCTCCTTAAATATTAAGCCTGTAAGGCTCGACATATATATTTTAATATATTTTTGACAGCGCATGAATAAAAACTTCGGGAAAACCGCGAAAATATGCGGAATTTTGATGTAACATTTTTGACATAAAAAGAACGCTATGCTAAAATTTCACTAGATGTAGTATGAAAAAGTTTTAGAGGACAATATTTTGGATAAAACAGAATATAAAATTCGGGCAGAAGAGATTAAATCGCTGATTAGAGCGCAGCGCTTTGCAGATGCAGTAAAAATTGCCGACACAATTGACTGGAAGAGAGTTAAGAGTGTCGGTATGCTTTGTGCCATCAGTGATCTTTATAAAGTTAACAGAAGACTTGAGGAGAGCAGAGATATTTTGCTTCTTGCGTATGACAGAAGTCCTACGAGAAGGGAAATAGTCTACTCTCTTTGTGAGCTTGCTATAGCAATGGGAGAATTTGTTCAGGCAGTTGAGTATTATAAGGAATTTGTAAGACTTGCTCCCAGAAATACAGCCAGATATATTCTCCAGTATAAACTCTATGAGGCTCAGGAGGTCAGCCTTGAAGAGCGCATAGCAGTACTTGAAGAGTACAAAAAGCATGATTATAACGAAAAGTGGGCATATGAACTTGCTTATCTTTATCACAGGGTTGGTCTAACAACTGAATGTATCGAGGAGTGTGATGAGCTTTTCCTTTACATGCGTGAGGGCCGATATGTCATAAAGGCTCTGGAATTAAAGGCCCTGCACGAGCCTCTTTCCGCTGAACAGAAGGCAGTATATGCAAAATATAAGGCAGAGATAAGTGGTAACTTGTATGCTCCTATACAGGATAATGTTCCCGGAAAAGATGTTGTGGATGGAAAAAAAGCTCCGACCAGAGAACTTCCTGAGATAACAGAGGAACAATTAAACGCACAGGCAGAGTATCAGCCATCATATCAGGAAAGCTACCAGAATAATGTAAGCTATGATCAGGTTCCACAGGAACCGGTATATGATAATTCTGCTTATGAACAGCCAGCTGCAGAGACGGCAATACAGGATGCCCCTGTATATGAAGCACCGGTGCAGGATATTCCTGTGCAGCAGACATATGAAGAGCCTAAGGTATCACAGCAGGCATATGAGCAGGAGATACCTGAACCATATACTGTACCTACGGTTAATGTAGATACTTATAATACAGTCGATTTACAGAAGGAAATAGCTGAAAACCTAAAGGAAGTTCTGACAAAGAGTCCGGAAGCAGCACTGTTTGCAGATGCCAGAGGACCTCAGGTTATAAAAGAAGGTGATGAGACAGAGAGCCTTGATACAGGTGATATGTTTGACACTACCGAAGACATAAAAGGACCTTCTATGTCTGAGCTTTTCTTTGAGGATAAGAGAGAGGATATTGTAAACGAAGAAACTGCAGATACTTCTGAGGAACCGGAAACAGAAGATAAAGAGCTTGCGGAGACACTTTACAGCAAACCGGAAGGACAGAATCTGTTCGAAACAAAAATATGGAATGCAGAGTCAGTTAAAAAAGTAGCTGAAACACAGGAAATTCCTCCTATTCCGGAAACAACAAAGAAGCCTCTGGAAGATGAACTAAAGGATAAGGAAATCGCTGCTAATATTGCTGCGACCACGATGAATGATCACACCATGTATAAGGGAGTGGTTTTCATGGACGAACCTTTACAGGATGAAGTTCCGGGTGCAGTAATAAGACCTAATGTAAGATATCAGATAAACAGTAACAGTCATTTTGACAGGATGCTCTCTCAGGAGACTGACGGGCAGATAAGTATTGCCATAGATGATGCAAAACAGGTTGAGCGTCAGATTACCGGACAGATCAGTATTAATGAGTTCATGAGCGACTGGGAGGATTATAAAAAAGCCCAGCAGGAAAAACAGTATAAAAATGTCAAGAAACTTATGGCATCAGAGACAGGCGAACTGTTTAAGGATTTTGATGAGAACCTTAAGGATGCACTTATAGCTGAGGATGCAATTCCCAAAACAACCAGCGTTCCCGAACCAGCTCCTGAAATACAGGAAGAAATCATAACTCCTGAGGCAGAAGAACCAATTGTAGAAGACCAAGAACCGGTTGTAATAACACAGGAGCCTGCTATAACAGCACAGGAACCGGTTGTAATAGCACAAGAGGCTTTTCAGGAACCGGTTATAACAACGAAGGAGCCAGCTCCTGAGCCTGAGGAACTTTCTCAGGAAATCAAGACAGTAGACGATCTTCAGAATACTACCTCTATAGTTCAGATTACCGGAGAAGATCTTGAGGAAGCCCTGATGAAGGAGGAGCCTTATCCGGAGGAAGATGCTGAAGAAGAAAAAATTGCCGCAGATGTAGACCTTGGTGAAACCACAGAAATTTCATCTGAGGAGATTGAAAAAGCAATAACAGAGGCAGTTGGAGTAAGGGAACTTAAGGTTGAGCATATTCCGGTAGAAGAGACTCCGGTAGAAGAGACTCCGGTAGAAGATAGTCCTATCCCAGAAGCTTTAGAAACAGAAACTCTGGATGAGAAAGTATCTGAAGAGGAAATAGTAAATGAGTCTGAAACAGATACCAATAGTGAAGTTGTTGAACAAGTACCGGTAGAAAAGCAAGAGTCGCTGGAAAAGAAAAAAATTGAAGTGAATGCAGAGCCGGAAGAGTCCGAGGACGATACAGAGGATGCAGGACTTGAACAGAGAGTCCGCGTTATGACTCCCGAGGAGAAGGGACTCTTTGGACCATACATTCATTATAAAAAATCAAGAAAGCAGATCATAAGAGCTATTGATAACCTGAGCATGGCAGCATATACAAATAATGCCATTGTTACAGGTGAGGAAGGTGCCGGAACAGTTAATCTTGCAAAAGGCCTCATAAAGGCTGTGCAGGCTACAGATTCTAATTTTTCAGGAAAAGTAGCAATGATTACAGCTATGAAACTTAACAAGAGTTCTGTAAGCTCTATCCTGGATAAAATAGTCAACGGTGCACTGATCATAAGACGGGCAGCTGATCTTAAGGAGGATACGGTTAAGACACTTCTTAAACAGCTTCAGAGTGAAAATAAGGGCTACATAGTTGTTATTGAGGATACCAAGGATGACATAGACAGACTTCTTGATAAGTATCCTGATATGAATAAGTGTTTCAATGTTCGCGTTGATATAGAAGCACTGGATGACGATTCCCTTGTTGCTTATGCTGAGCAGTATGCACTTGAAAAAGAGCATGTCATCGATAATCTGGGAATACTTGCACTTCATCAAAAAATATCAGAGAGACAGACACTTGATCATGAAGTCACAGTATCCGAAGTTAAGGAGATGGTAGATGATGCCATCTATTATGCTGATAAGCACTCTATAGGACATTATTTTGATGTTCTGCTTCGAAAACGCTTTGACAAAGAAGATATGATTATTTTAAGAGAGAAGGATTTCCTGCATTGAGTACTTGTTGTGCTATAATGTAACTACATTAAAAATTTTCTAGAAGGGGATAATTTATGGGCCAGACAGTTTTTATTTCAGAAGCAGATGAGTACTTGTTCGGACAGGGAACTCACTATGATATTTATAAAAAATTAGGAGCACATGTATCCGAGGAAAACGGAGTAAAAGGCATGTTCTTTGCCGTATGGGCACCAAATGCGGCAGCTGTACATGTGGTAGGTTCTTTCAACGGATGGGATGAAGATATGTACCCTATGGAAAGAATCGGCAATATGGGTATATATCAGCTCTTTATTCCGGGAGTGGGTACTGGCGAGCTATACAAATATCTGATATATACACCTGATGGAAGAAAACTATACAAGGCAGACCCGTATGCAAATTATGCGGAATTAAGACCCGGTAATGCTTCCAGAACAACAGACTTGTCCAAGTTCAAGTGGAACGACAGCAAGTGGTACGATAATAAAAAGGGCAAGGATTTAAATAAGCAGCCCATAGCAATATATGAATGCCATATCGGATCATGGATGAAGCATCCGGATGGAACAGAGGATGGCTTCTACAGCTATAGAGAATTTGCTGACAGAGTTGTAGAGTATCTTAAGGAGATGAAGTATACACATATTGAGCTTATAGGTATTGCAGAGCATCCCTTTGATGGATCTTGGGGATACCAGGTTACCGGATATTATGCTCCCACATCCCGTTATGGTGAACCTACAGACTTTATGTATCTGGTGAATCTGCTTCATAAGAATAATATCGGAGTAATTCTTGACTGGGTTCCTGCGCATTTCTGTCCTGATGAATTTGGACTTGGATGCTTTGATGGTACATGTATATATGAGGATCCGGATCCGCGTAAGGGGGAACACCCGGATTGGGGTACCAAAATCTTTAATCTTGCAAAAAATGAAGTTAAGAATTTCCTTATAGCAAATGCTCTTTTCTGGATTAAGGAGTTCCATATTGACGGACTTCGAGTTGATGCGGTGGCATCCATGCTCTATCTTGATTACGGAAAAAGAGACGGACAGTGGGTTCCTAATAAGGATGGCGGAAATAAGAACTATGAGGCTATTGAGTTCTTTAAACATCTCAACAGTGTGATCAGAGGTACATATCCCGACGTTATGATGATTGCGGAGGAATCAACCGCATGGCCCAGGATTACAGCTCCTGTTGAAGATGATGGACTTAATTTCAGCTTTAAGTGGAATATGGGATGGATGCATGATTTTTGCGAATACATGAAGCTGGATCCCTATTTCAGAAAAGGCGCTCACCATATGATGACCTTTGCCATGAGCTATAACAATGCTGAAAACTATATCCTTCCATTGTCACATGACGAGGTAGTACACCTTAAATGCTCAATGGTTGAGAAGATGCCCGGATATAAGGTAGATAAATATGCAAATCTCCGTGCCGGATATACTTTTATGTTTGGACACAGCGGAAAGAAACTTCTTTTCATGGGTCAGGACTTCGGTCAGGAGAGAGAATGGAGTGAAAAGAGAGAACTTGACTGGTTCCTTCTCCAGGAGGATTTGAACAGAGGACTTAAGGACTATGTTCGAGATCTTCTTCAAATTTACAGAAAGTATCCTGCTCTCTATGAGGTAGATAATGACTGGGGCGGATTCGAGTGGATTAATGCTGATGATGCTGACCATAGTATCTATAGCTTCTATAGAAGAGCAGCTAATGGCAAGGATAACATATTATTTGTCATTAACTTTACACCTATGGAGGTGCAGAATTATAAGGTAGGAGTTCCGTTTGCAGGAACATACAAGCACATTTTGGACAGTGCAGATAAAAAGTATTCCGGCTGTGGCACAGGTATTCCGGAGAGTATAAAGGCTGAGCCGGGCTTATGCGATTATAAGGACTACAGTATTACGATGACACTTCCACCATACGGAGCAGAGGTTTTCGTATTCCAGAACACAGAGGATAAGAAGGAAGAAAAAAAGGCAGAAGAGAAAAAAACTGTGACAAAAAAGGAAAATACTAAACCGGCTGCAAAGACTGTAAAGAAAACAGCATCAAAAAAGGCTAAATAAACCGGCATAAAGAATCAATAAGAATAATCCGAAATAAAAGGTGATAAACATAGCTAATGTTTGTCACCTTTATTTTTTCATAATATGTGGAGATGCATATGAACGTGAACTTTCAGGCAATTAACGGAATGGAATCCGACTTGGAAACATCGAGAAAGGGCATGGAAGCAGGACAAATACATACTACTGATAACATTAAGGGCATTACGGTAAAAGGTGCAGTAGCAGCAACTTTTAATAGTGGCCTTAATAATCAGGCGTACCAGGGATCAGCAAGGACAAAAAGTGATGTAATGGCTGAAGCACAAAATACTGATGCAGCGGTACGTCATAATTATATGTCGCTTATGGCAAATAATATGTCTTCGGAGGATTTTACAAAAGCGGCAGCAGATGGCTTTGATTTTTCAGAAATGGATCCGGAAGAAACGGTTACTATCCTTGATAAGATTAAGGCTACACTTGCTATGTCAGGAACCGAAATAATAGGTTATACAGATGACATTTCCATGGAACAGCTCACAGCAATAACGGGCAGCAGGGGGCTTGCAAATGATATTGCAAATTCTTTTCATGAAAAGGATATCCCTGTTACTGCAGAGAATGTAAAAGAAGTAATGACTGCTGTAGAAAAAATGTCCGATATTACAGAGGTAAGCGATGGTGCGGTTAAATACATGACATTAAATGATTTGCAGCCAACCATGGAAAACATATATATGGCAGAGCATGCAACAAACGGACAGGATAGAAATGGCGGAACATTTATAGCACTTGAGACAGAGGGATATTATGCCCAGAAGGCAGACAGACTTGATTGGGAAACTGTAAAAGATCAGGCTGAGAGAATAATTAAGGACGCAGGATATGATCCGTCGGATGAAGAAGTACTGGACAGTTCAAGATGGATGATAGAGGATTCTATTCCGCTTACAAGAGAAAATATTCAGAAAGTCATGGAGATAAAAGCGCTGCCTTTACCAATGAGTGAGAAGGAAATCGTTAGCTCTGCAGCGACAGCTATTTCTAACAAGAATTCCGGAGTATCAGGATATACAGACGAGCAGGAAAATAATATTGAGAAAGCAATTGAGATTGCAGAAAAAGTAGACCACCTCAGTTTTGAATCAATAGAGAAGGTAATAGGCGAAGCAAAGGTGGTCAATATTGATAATCTGGACAAAGCACAAAAGATAATTGATGCGGGTGAGTATACAAAAAAAGCAGATCATACCACAGGTGAAATATTACCGCTAAATGCTGAGCAGCAAAAACAGGCTCTGACAGCAAGAAAACAGCTGGAGGAAATCAGGCTGTCCATGACGGTTTCTGCTAATCTGCGTTTAATTGATAAGGGCTTTAAGCTGGAAACAAAGCCAATAAGTGATGTAATTGAAGCATTAAAAAATGAAATAGAGGCTCTCAGCAAAGACCTTTTTAAGGAAGATAATTCTGAAAAATATTTATTGTTTGAAGAGACAACACAAAAAGTTTCAGAGATTAAAAGCTTTCCTGTTGCCTTCATAGGACAAATAGAAAATGTAAGAGCAGAAGACTTTGAGAGTATCTATGAAACAGGAAAAAATTTAAAACATAAATATGAGCAAGCCGGTGCAACCTATGAGGCAGTTGGAACTGAGGTAAGAGCAGATCTGGGAGATAACATTAAAAAAGCTTTCAGAAATATTGATGAGTTGCTTAAAGATGCCGGATTAGAGGCGAATGAACAAAATAAAAGAGCAGCAAGAATTCTGGGATATAACCGGATGGAAATTTCAGAAGAAAATATCGAGCGTGTAAGAACGGTCGATGAAAAGCTTTTAATTGTAGTATCAAAACTAAAACCTGGCGCTGTGCTAAATATGATAAGGGATGGACATAATCCTCTAAAGATGACTCTGGACGAACTTGGAAGTGAACTATCAAGGCAGGATAAGGACTCATCAAAGCAGGAAGAAAAGTATGCCAAATTCCTTTATAAACTTGAGAAAAATGCCGAAATAACACCTGAAGAGAGAGAATCATACATAGGAATATACAGACTTTTCCACACTTTGAAGGTAACAGATAACGCAGCTATCGGAAATGTTCTTGAAACAGGAGCTGAGATGACAATAGAAAATCTCCTTCAGGCTACAAGGACAGCAAAAGTAAGCAAAAGAGGAATAGACGTTAAGGTAGATGATGGCTTTGGCGGATTAGAAGCAGTTGATACAGGCTCGCGCTCAATTTCATCACAAATAGAATCAGCATTTGTCTATTACAGTGAAAAGGCTGATGTCGTATATGACAATCTGGAGCCGGAGAAGCTTCACGAGGCAAATGCAAACGAAGAAATGCTTCTTGATGAACTGGCAGAAAAGCTTGAGGAAGTAAGAGAAACTGAAGAAAGCATAAAAACTGAAAATCAATATATAAGTGAGAAAGCAGATAATATCAGAAAGTTTGCCAGAACTCAGATTTCCGGTGAAGCAACCGAAGAATTGAGTAGATTCGGTATAGAAGCAAATATTGAAAACGTCCAGGCATATTTAAATCTTAAAGCAGGAAGAAAAGGTCGCGAAGTATCTGTCTGGGATCGTGCGGAAAAGATAGCAAAGCTGGCCTTTAAGGAAACAAGACAAAAAATGCTGGAAGATCTGATAGATGAAGATGATTATGAAAGCTCTTACGAGGAAAACATTGAGGAATTGGCAAGGCAGCTTGATGAAATGCTAACCTACGAAGCGGATACATATATTGATGTCAGGTCAATTCATCTCATGAAGAAACAGCTCTCTGTGGCAGCAGGACTTGCAAGGCAAAACAGTTTTGAAATACCTGTAGAAGTAGATGGAAGACTGGTATCCATGCATGTGACATTAAGGGAAAGCCTCACAGACGGAAAAAAGATGGAGGCAGAGCTTGAAACACAGGACTATGGACATATATCCATGGCAATGACAATAAATGACAGAACAGTAAAAGGGGCATTAGCAGCATCGTATCCAAATAACAGTGAACTTGCTGAGTATATGTCGGAAGTAAGAGAGAGATTTGTTAACAGGCTAAAAGAAAATGAGCCTGATTTGGAAGTAAAAAGTACAGATATTGGCATCTTCTATCGCAGACAGGAAGCAGGTTCTGCGATAGCAGGATCGGAAAATGGAGTTTTCGAAAATCGCACATTGCTAAGGATGGCAGAGATTTTTGTACAATCAGTTTAGGCATAAAGAGATCGGAGGTCATCATGCAGGTAAACTATAATATTTCAGCAATGATAGCGAACAATGCACTTGTTGCAAATGACAACAAGCTTGCGGAATCTATTGAGAGACTTTCCAGTGGTCTGAAGATAGCAAATGCGAAGGACAACCCTTCAGGACTTGCTATCTCCAGACGAATGAACGCGCAGATAAAAAGTCTTGGAGTTGCAAAGGGCAACTCCGGTGATGCCATATCAGTTATTCAGACTGCAGACGGAACTCTTACTGAGGTTCACGATATCCTTCAAAGAATGAGTGAGCTTGCTATTCAGGCTGCAAATGGAACAAACAGTGATTCAGATCTTAAGATAATCCAGGAAGAGATTACTCAGCTCAAAGACGAAGTCACAAGAATTGCAGAGGCAACAGAGTTTAATGGACAAAACCTTCTGGATGGCACCTTCGACTATAGGGGATATGCTACTGTTGATAGCGATACGGATCCCGATGTTACCATAAACAGTTATAGTGATGAGATTGATGCCGGAAAATACTATATCCCCAAAGACCAACTTCGCTGTGAATACGATAAGAATACCGGAGATGTAACTCTTTTAGATGAGTATGGGTACAAGACTGATACAGCTAAAATTACTGTTAAGAGAATAACCATGTCACAGGGTAGAGAAAAAGAAATTGATTATATGTATGAGGCCGAAGTGACTGTGGATGGTGATCTTGTTAAGCTTGCAACCAGAGATGGCAAGGAAATTCAGATAAAGATTAATGAGAATCTGGATGGAACCAGGATAGATATGGATCTTACGAGAAAAGGTGCCATGACTATGCAGGTTGGAGCTAATGAAGGACAGACTCTGGATATCAGAATTCCAAAGGTGACCTTGACCAATCTTGGAATCGCATATGTTGATGTCAGCAGGACCTATAAAGATGACCTTATTGATGCCGCACATTATATAAATAATTCTTCTATGAGTGCCGATGATAAAAAGGCTGTAATGGATGCGCTATACTATGATCCACTTACAGATAAGGTCAAGGAGGATAGGTATAACGAGGACATTACTTCAGATAACATATTAAATAAAGTATATGAAAGGAAACTTGTTGAAGCTGAGGAAAAATACAAGAAAAGGGAAGAAGAAATAAATAATGATCCCGGTCTTTCTGAACTGGAAAAGAGTCAGAAATTAGCCGAAGCTAAGGCCGCTTACGAGCAAGAGATTCAGGAAATACAAGAAACAGGTTCGTCATTTGTTTTTATTAACGCAGATGACGCCAGAAAAATAGTAGAAGCCAACAAGCGATATACGAATAAAAAGAACGATATAGAAAATGATACCAGTCTTAGTGCTGACGAGAAGTTAGAGAAGATAGCTGCCGCCAGGACGGAATACGAGAATAAGGTAGCGGAGATAATGGAAAATGGTAATAAGAGAGCAATTGAAGCTCCACACTCTGGTGCAGACCGCGCAATTGAGGACATTGGCAATGCTATTCAGAAGATCTCCGACATACGAAGCAGGCTTGGAGCATATCAGAACAGACTTGATCACACCGTCAGCAATATTGGAGTTACAAGTGAGAACATGACAGCCGCTTATTCCAGAATAATGGATGTAGATATGGCCGATGAAATGACAGTATATTCAACTCAGCAGGTTCTGTCTCAGGCAGGAACGAGCATGCTTGCGCAGGCTAATGAAAGACCTCAGCAGGTATTACAGCTCCTACAGTAACCGATCGGTAATAAGAGGTATCGCATATGACACAGGATAAAATACAGGCGTATACAAGAAGAATAACCATGGCCAACAAGACCCAAATGATCACAATACTTTATGAAATGGTTCTTGATTATGTAGCTGAAGCAAGGGATGCACTCCAAAATAGTGATAAGGAGGCCTATGCAGAGGGATTAAAAAAAGCCATGAACTGCATTGATGAACTGATTCATTCACTTAATGTGCAATATGAACTGGGTAAAAACCTTCTGGCACTATATCTTTTTGAGAAGAGACAGCTCCTTATAGCACAAGTCAGAAACCGTTATGAAGAGCTGGAGCATGTGTGCAGAACATTTCAGTCATTGCACTCAGCATATATTCAGCTTGAAAAGATGAATGATGATGAAGCCATTATGACTAATGTACCTAAAGTATATGTAGGATTAACTTATGGAAAAGGACTGCTAAAGGAGAGTATTACTGACAATTTGGTATCACGAGGATATAGAGCTTGAAAATTTAATAAAACCTTAATATTTTAGATACTGAAAATATTTCTTCCTATATTAATACAAATAGCCGGACAGATCACTTTTTAATGATTCTGTTCGGCTTATTTATTAGTTTGAAATATGAAAATAAGAAATCCTTAAGAAAAAAATCGAAATAAAAAAACGCGGTATTTAGTGGGGTTGTGCGATCAAAAAGGTTTTGATAATATCGTCTGCGTTGCACGGAAATGGAACCGGCAACGAATCAGCAATTAAAAACTAAATATGCCGGCGGCGGCATTCGCTTTCCCGATACAATTCCTTTGCATTCGCAATAACGCCGGCATATTTATAAATCTCAAAGAAAGGAAAATGAATGACACTTTCGATTTTATATTGCCTGACAGCAGGATCGGCAATTACAGATATATTGAAAAACAAAATATTTAACAAATGGTTATTGCTTGGAGGGCTGGCAGGAATGATTAACTGTTTCGCAGGAAAGGAAACAGGCAGATCCTTAACAGAAATAATTATACAAGCTGCGCTGATCACGATGATACTTTTACCTGTTTATCTTGTAAAAGGAATAGGCGGAGGAGATTTGAAACTTTTTACCGTAATATCTATATTTCTTCCGATGGGAGAGATGATCGGATGCTTGTTGGGTTCCTTCGTCATCGGAGCTTTTATGGGAATAATAAAAATCATAATTACGGGAGAGCCAAAACAGACAATTCATTTTGCGGTCCCGATAATGATTAGTATCATTCTGGTAACAAGAAGCAGTGCGCTGATTTGTATGTAAGATATAAGGAAATGATTATGAACAAAAACATTCTGATAATATGTGACAACGATAAAAACTATTGTAAAAAATTAGACAGCTATATAAGAGATAACCTCAGTATTCCTTTTGATATCTATGAAATAACAGATGCTGAAAGACTTATGGGATTTACAGAGAAAGGGAAAAATGTTTTGCTGCTGATTTCTCAGACTCTGTTCGAAAAGGAAAAGCTAAACGGATTTGAACATGTACTTGTCCTTAGAGAAAAGGAGAAATGCCTTGCTGAGGAAGGCTCAGAATATGGAGCTCAGCATCGGGACACGAGATATACAGATAAGTATCAGAAGAGTGAAAAGATTACTGATGCAATATTGGGAATGTGTCTTGATATGCCCGGAATAGTAGTAAAGGGAAAAGAGAATGAGGCGGGGAAAAAAGTTAAGGTCATTGGCTTTTATACTCCGGCACTTAATAATAATCAGACCAGGGAGGCAATTGCATATGCAAGAAATCTCTCATCCGAAGGAAATACAATCTATATCAATACAGACCCACTCTGCACAAATGGAGTAATACGTAATGAAGCATGGGAAGAAACTCTTATAGATCTTATGTACTTTGCAGAATGTGCAGGTGACAAATTCGGAATCTATTTTGAAAGAATTCTTAAACATGATAACGGATTGGATTTCATACCTGCTTCAAATTCTGCCTGCCAAAGCAGAATGATCAGTGCAAAGGAGTATGAAAAGCTAATAAATCAGATAGAGGGCAGAAACGGATACGATAATATCATACTGGATATTTCCGAAGGCGTTCGTGACTTGTTCGGAATGATTCATTTATGTGATGAAATCTATATGCTCTGGGATGATGACTACAAGGTAAACATGAGGACAAATCTTTTCCTTGAAGAACTGAAAAGGGATGATGGCTTTGATATGAAAAGACTTCATAGAATAAGCAGAACGGAGGAACATTGCCTTGAAGCATGATGAACTCAAAATAAAAATCAGAGAGACAATTCTTGAAGGCATGGATTTTACAAGAGATGTAGATGATGAAGAGATGTTTGAAAGAATTGATAAGGGAATTCTACTGTGCTGTAAAAATAAAAAAATTTCTCTTGAAGAAAAAATAAGACTTCGCCAGGAACTGTTTTATTCCATAAGAAAGCTGGATGTTTTGCAGCTCCTTGTTGATGATCCGAAGGTTACGGAGATCATGGTAAACGGAACAGATCATATTTTCGTTGAAAAAGACGGAAGACTTTTCAGACACGAAATGAAATTCGAATCACCCGGGAAACTGGAGGATGTGATACAGCAGATAGTAAGTAAGTGCAACAGAGTTGTAAATGAAGCCTCCCCAATAGTTGATGCCAGGCTGGAAAACGGATCACGAGTAAATGTAGTACTGGCACCGGTGGCGCTAAATGGCCCGATAATTACCATAAGACGATTTCCTGATAATCCTATAACCATTGATAAACTTATAAGTATCGGTTCAATTGAAAAAGATCTGGCAGCCTTTTTACAGACATTGGTAAAGGCCGGATATAATATCTTTATTTCCGGTGGAACAGGCTCGGGAAAAACAACATTTCTTAATGCATTGTCAGACAGTATTCCGAAGGATGAGAGAGTTATCACAATCGAAGATAATGCAGAATTACAGATAAGACATGTACCGAATATTGTGAGAATGGAAACAAGAAATGCAAATGTAGAGGGCTGTAAAGAAATAACAATCCGTGACCTTATTAAGTCTTCACTAAGAATGAGACCCGACAGAATTGTCGTCGGTGAGGTCAGAGGAGATGAGTGTGTAGATATGCTGCAGGCTATGAATACAGGACATATCTCGATGTCTACAGGACATGCCAACAGTGCTAAGGATATGCTCTCAAGACTTGAAACAATGTTTTTGATGGGAATGGATATTCCGTTATCAGCAGTCAGAGGACAGATAGCATCAGGAATAGATATTATAGTTCAGCTGGGAAGGCTAAGAGATAAGACAAGAAAAGTTCTTGAGGTGTGTGAATTAACAGGAAGGATAAATGACATGACAGGTGAAATAGAGATTCGGACATTATACAAATTTCATGAGACAGGCACAGACGAATCCGGAAAAATAATCGGAGAATGGAGGTGCGAAAATGAGCTTGAATGTGTATCAAAGCTGGAAGCGGCGGGTTTTGGACCTGCATGTAACTGCATTTGATATTCCTCTAATAGGAAGAAACATTCTTATTCTTTTCATAATAGGTAAGCTCTTTTATGGCAGCTTTATTGCATCAATTCTGATGTTTCCGCTGTCAATCCCATGGTTTGTCATACAAAAAGAAAGAAAGCAAAAGAAGGATAATCACGATCTTGGAATACAGTTCAAGGATGCGATGATGTCTGTTTTGGCTGCCCAGAAAGCGGGTTATTCCATCGAAAACTCCTTTTCAGAGGCTATACATGACATGAATATTCTCTATGGAAAGAGTGCACCGATATGTGCTGAGCTTTGGCGCATTGAGCAGGGAATAAAGAATAATGTCACCATAGAAAACATGATAAGAGAGCTTGGGAAACGCAGTAAAAATAAGGATATTGAGGAATTTGCAGGCGTTTTTGCAGTGGCAAAGAGAAGTGGCGGAAATATGACGGATACTATCGAAAGATGCATAGATGTCATTGGAAAAAGAATGGAAGTTGAAAATGAGATAGATGTCCTGATAGCAGCAAAAAGAATGGAAGCACAGATAATGGAAGTGGTTCCGTTCGGAATAATGACTTATGTTGGCATAACAAATCCGGGTTTTTTTGATCCATTGTACGGAAATGTACTCGGTATAACAGTAATGACTATATGTTTAATAGTATACGTTGCAGCCTACATTATCATGCAAAAAATAATAGATATTGAAATTTAGACGGAGTTTTACATGAAATACCTATACGTATTATATATGGTAATTCCTTTATACATGATGCTTCTGGCACTTCTTGCTGCAGAGGAGAGCATTCCGGAAAATAAGGAAGAACCACCATCGGGAATAGAAAAACTGTTTATGAAAACAGCTTCATACATTTATAGAAGATTCCTTAAGAAAAACAGATTTTTTCTGAGATCTCCGGGAAGAAGGCATGTAAAAGATAACCTGATAAAACTGGATTATGAGGGAGATATAAATAAAAAACTCTCATCGTATTACATAAAGAAAATATGCACCATGTTGATTCTTGTTTTTATGGGATCGCTGCTGGCACTTCTGGCAGGATATTCATCCGGTAGAGAATCAAATCTGAATAACAATGGCGAAATAATAAGAAGTACTTACGGTAAAGGAGAAAAGCAGGCACGCCTTGTTGCCATGGACGAAACAGGTGAGAGCATAGGAGACTTCTCGCTGAATGTAAGTGAAATCGAATATTCGAAGGAAGAAGTAGAACAGATGTATAAGTCCCTGATAGGTGAGCTTTCTAATGTGATTTTGGGAGAAAACACAGATTTAAGTCATATAAAGGAAAAAATGTATCTTCCGGATTCGATAAAAGGTTTCCCGTTTGAAATATCCTGGAAATCGGATAATATCGATGCTTTGCGCTCTGATGGCAGGACAGGTAACGATGATATTTCTTTTCAGGGTGAAAAGGTCATGCTCACAGCAAATATAAAATACAAAGAATATGAATGGGAGCATGTATTTAATTTAACTGTCATCCCCAGGGACTTTACCCAGGATGAAATCCTGTATCAGGAAATAAACGGGTCTCTTGCGGAAACAGAAGAAACTACAAGGACACAGGATAAGTTTTCACTGCCTGTCGAGGCGGATGGAGTAGTACTTTTTTGGAAAGAGAAAAATGATGACAACAGTCTTGTGATATTACTGGTTTCTATTGTTGCTGCCATTTCTATTTTTGCTCTTGGAGACAAGGATCTGACAAAGAAGGTTGAGGACAGGAGAAGACAGATGATTTTGGAGTATCCGGCATTTGTTTCGCGTCTGGTTCTGTACATGGGAAGTGGAATGTCTGTAAGAGCAATACTTATGAAGTTTTCAAGAGAGTATAAAACCCAGATCGGGGAAGGTGGTAAAAAGAGCTTCTTATATGAAGAGATAACAAAGAGCTGTAGGGAGCTTGAAAGCGGAGTCCCTGAAATGAGTGTATATGAGAGACTTGGAATCCGATGTGGATGTCAGCAGTATGCGAGACTTGTGACACTTTTGTCGCAAAATCTGAAAAAAGGAAATTCTGAAATGATGGCACTTCTACGTGAGGAATCGGATAAGGCGACTGCAGAGAGGATGTCATATGCCAGAAAGCTCGGTGAGGAAGCGGGAACAAAACTTCTGGTTCCTATGGTAATGATGCTTCTTATTGTAATGGTTGTCATTATGGTACCGGCATACCTCTCTTTCTGATAGCGGTAATCACCAAAAGGTGTTACTTATATAAATTTTTATTACAAGGAGGAAAAATGAAAGAAACAATGTTAAAAGGTGCTTCCTTACTGGTGGCACGAGCAAGAGACATGGCCTATTGCACTAAGGAAAAGATTAAAGAGGTCATTAGTGATGAAACAGGAATGGGAACAGTGGAGATAATTCTTATTATCGTTGTTCTCATTGGACTTGTCATAGTTTTCAAAAAGGAGATAGACGGACTTGTTACCGAGATCTTTAAAACAATTAACAGTGATGCGGCGAAGGTTACAGGCTAACGCCTATATGACCGTGTATCTGTCGCTGTCATTGACCATAATCCTGGCGCTTATTCTTGCACTCCTACAGGGTGCAAGAATCGGTGCGGTAAAGATGAAATCAGAGCTTGCAGTCGATATAGCCATGAACTCTGTACTTGGAGAATATAATAGAGAACTATTTGATAAATACGGACTTCTTTTTATAGACACTGCTTATGGGGCAAATACAGGTTCAATTATAAAAACAAGAGAGCATCTGTCTGATTATTTTTCCAAAAATTTCGAAATGACTACAATTGGAAAGCTGACAGGAAGAACTACACTTATGCCTGCTAAACTGTCACAAGTGAACATTACAGGATATTCGATTGCTTCAGACAGCGGAGGGGCTGTACTAAGACGACAGATCCTTAAATACATGGAAGCTGATCCGGTCGAAGCTGCAATAGGCAGTATTCAGGATAATGTCGATGAACTAAAGAGCTATGGTTTTGATGATACCGACGTTGAGAGGAATGCAAACAGTAATGAAACAGAGTTGTCAAAGCCCCATTATGCAGATACTGACGGAAATGGGGAAAATGAAACATATTATGCCGATAACCCTGCAGGCCAGGTAACAGCCCAGAAAAGTATAGGCATTCTTTCACTGGCAGCTCCGGATATAAACGAAATATCTGCTGCAGCCATAGACTCCTCACAGTATGCGTCTAACCGCTCGCTTAATAAAGGAACAGGACTTGATGAAACTGAGGATACCGGAGTTGGCCCTACACTTTTGTTTGAGAAATATCTACATGAAAAATGCGGATGTTACGGACTTGAGAAGGATGATAGCAGACTTAAGTATGAACTTGAGTATATCTATGCAGGAAAAGATAGTGATTACGCGAATCTGGAAAAAGTTGTTGAAAAACTATTTCTTTGGAAAGAGGCTGCAAATTTTGCTTACATTATTACGGATGAAGCAAAGCTTGCAGAGGCAGAAGCACTGGCACTTACGGCTTCAGTACTTCTCACGCTTCCCGAACTCCAGGAGGTTATAAAGATGGCAATAATATTTGCCTGGACTTTTGCAGAGACCATATCTGACTTAAGGATCCTTCTAAGTGGCGGTAAAGTCCCTATTTTAAAAACTGGTGATACCTGGAATCTTTCAATAGAGAATATGCTTGAATTCAGAGACCACCTGAAAAATGGTGGAGGTACGGGCCTTAGCTATGAGGACTATCTTAAAATGCTTATTTTTATGGAACATAAAGATAAGAAAACCCAAAGACTTATGGACATAATTGAGATGAATATAAGAAAAACCGAAGGAAACGCGGGATTTAGAATAGACAATTGTGTTGATTGCCTGTGTGCACAGTTTGATATCAATGGAGCTTACAACAAAAGAATAGAGATTGAGCGTGTCTATGGCTATGAAATGTTTGAATAAACAGAAGTAGCCAGCGATGGCCTTTTTCGCTAATTAAAAAATAAATAGGAAAAGAAATAAATAAATATATGGAAAAAATAATGGAAAAACGTTCGGAGAATTCCAAGTCAATATCTGATTCAAAGGAAAAAATGCTTCTTCGGGCATATAGAAAAAGGCTGTCGCTGGCTGCTTCTGTGACAGTTGAGGCATCAATAGTGCTCCCCATATTCTTATTCTTTTTTGTAAATCTTCTATGTATCTTTGACATCCTAAAACTCCAATGCGACTTAGAAGCAGCCCTTCATCAAGCAGGCAGCCAGATAATGATAAACAAAGCTGCCACGAAATCATTTTTGGGGTATGGCGGAGGAGAAAGTGACAAAGATATTGTAGCGGGCGCAGTTAACGCCGCTATGGCGAGCAGAATGGTTAAGAATTATCTCGGAGAAGACCGCCTGGATCACAGTCCGATTTGCAATGGCGCCTCAGGACTTAGCTTTGCTCAGACACTTTTTGAAACCGATTCGGATATCATAGACATAATTGCTACATATAAAGTGCACCCTCTCTTTGGAATCTCGGCATTTAAGGAATTTCCGGTCGAGGGAAGATTTTACGGACACGCATTTACAGGCTATGACGTAAGAGGAAGTGTGGGAGAAGAAAATGAAGAAGAGGATGAACTTGTTTATATAACAGAACATGGAACAGCATATCATAAGAGTCTTGATTGTTCTCACCTTAAACTTTCGGTAAAGTCTGTTTCAAAAAAGGAAGTATCTTCAAAGAGAAATAAGGACAGAGGAAAGTTTTACCCCTGTGAGTACTGTGGAAAACGGGCAGGACAAACTGTCTATATTACAAATTATGGAAATAAATATCACAGCGATAGAAATTGCAGTGGAATAAAAAGGACCATACGAACCGTGAGACTTTCAGAGGCTGCGGGGAGAAGTCCATGTAAAGAATGTGCAAATTAAATAAGAAGAGAGGAAAAGGAAATACCGGATAATATGAAAAATACATATGAAATGGAATTAGTATTTAAGGCTATTGCTGTGCTTATGCTTTTTTGTGCAGCAATATTTGATTTAAAAAATAAGAAGATACCGATCACAATTCCCTTTGTACAGATGATACTGTCCTTTTGCTATTGGATATGCCAGCTGACAATTGGAAATGGCGAAATAAAGGAACTTTTTTTATCCTTTGTTCCGGGGATACTGCTTGTGGCTATTTGTTTTATTTCAAGGCAGGGAGTCGGAATGGGAGATGGACTTATGGTACTTTCGCTTGGTCCGCTTATGGGAATGACAGATATACTTCTTGCAGTTCTGATCGGATTTACGCTTTCTGCAATAGTTGGAGCCGTGCTTCTCATATTGAAGAAAGTAAATGGCAAAAGTACCTTGGCATTTATACCATTTTTAACAGCAGGAGTGGGGGTAATGTGCTTTGCCTTCACTTAAAAGAATAACAATAGATGCATATATGACTGTTGAAGCTGCGCTTGTAATTCCGTCAGCAGTTTTCGGAATTGTTCTGATTATTTATATGGCGTTTTTAGTTTACGGAAGATGTCTGCTGTCTCAGGATGTTTATATTCTGGGATTCAGGGCAGCACTTTTATACGAACAGCAAGGATATGGAACACCGGCTGAATACGTAACGGATCATGCCACAGAGAAGACAGAAGGAAAATACTTTGGCAGCAGCGAGCCGGAAATAGAAGCCTGGCAGAGCGGAAAAGAAATAACCGTAGAAGGAAAGATAACAACTAATCATCGGGCACTTTACGGGTATTTCACCCGAATTCCTGATTTGTGGGAATCAGAGGCTCTGGCTAACCTAAAGCTTCATAATAATTCAAAGACCTTAAGACGCATAAAAAGAACGAAGGATATTTTGGAAAATCATGTGAAAAGAGAAAGGGAATGATAGATGGAGATTCAGTATTATAAGGATGCAAAGCATAATTACCTGATAATGAGTACAGAGGTAAGTGAAGAAAATCTTTTCCAGTATAAGATGCTTGAAAATAACAGAATAGATGGTCTTTTGCCATTTTCCTTAAGGAATATGGATGAATCTCACTATTTGTATTATGAGATAGATTCAAAGCAAAGCCTGAAGAACAGATACGGAAGGAAAAAAATGTCCTTTGAAATATTGCTGAATTTATTTGAGGGACTGTCCTATACAGCTAAGCATCTTGGAGACTATCTGCTGGACCCCTGTCATATCCTTTTATCTCCCGATGGAATTTTTGAAGAACTCTCAACTGGCAGATTTTTATTTATCTATGATCCTTGTCATGAGGAAAATGCTGACCAGGCATTTGTGGAAAGTCTAATGGATTATGTTGATATGGAAGATGAGAAAGGTGTCAAACTGATCTATAAACTTTTGGATTCTTTCTATGATGGAAGTGGAATAGATTTTACATTTCTGGAGAGCGTTGTAGCAGAGGAGAGAAAAGAAGAAAAGGACACATTTGTAATTGATGAGATGCCGATGCCAAAGACACAAGGATTTTATGACCATGAATACAATGAAGATGAAGAACCGGATGAAAAGGAAAATGAGAAAACTTCAGAGAAAAAGATTAAGATAAAGCTTCCTATAGGAACTCACTTCCTCCTGGCTATGCTGTTTGCGATTGTAGCCGCAGCTCTTGTGTACCTTAGATACGCCTATGTACTTACATATGAAGAAAGTCTTCTCGATATAGCAGTATTTATGGTATCAACGATGATGTCCCTTACATGTTTTCTTATTCAGATTAGGAAAAACGATAAGGCATTTACAAAAACAAAAAAAGAGATAGATGATGAAGATGAGGAAAGTGTAGAGGAATCATTAAGTACCATTAAAGAGAATGTGATTTCCTATGATGCTACATACGGAAAAGGAAAAGAAACAGTTAAAAAATATATGGATGATATAGCCGTGGAAGATGAGAGTGAAGAAACGGTTTTATTAACGCTTGATTTTAATGGAAGACTACATAAGCTCTATGCGGCGGAAGGTACAAATCAGCCCAATATTGATTTGGGAAACCTTCCGGCAGTAATAGGAAAACTTGCATCATGTGCTGATATTATTGTGAATGACAAAAGCGTATCCAGGATGCATGCCAAAATATACAGACCAAACAACTCCGATGATTTGTGGATACAGGATCTTAACTCAACAAATGGTACCTATGTAAACGGAAAAAGACTTATGCCAAATGAAGAAATATCTCTTAAAGAAGATGATGAGATTTCATTTGGAAAATGTGTATATGCATACCGCTAAAACATATGAGAATTATGTTATAATAAGCATTAGTTTGGTTGAATTTCACATGGAGAGTGCGGTATGAAAATCAATATTTACTACGGGGGAAGAGGAATTATTGACGACCCCACACTTCTGGTCCTTTCCAAAATGACGGAAGTCTTTAAAGAACTTAATGTGCAGGTGGAACAGTTTAATCTTTTTGAACATAAAAACGGAATCACTGCTCTTCCCGGAACAATAAAAAACGCAGACGGAATTATACTGGCATCAACTGTCGAATGGTTTGGTGTCGGTGGATATATGCACCAGTTTCTGGATGCCTGCTGGTTATATGGTGACAAAGAGAAACTTTCCCGCTTATATATGGCGCCCATAGTAATGTCCACTACTCACGGCGAGCGTGAAGGGATGATGGAACTTGCTTCTGCATGGGAAATACTTGGGGGAATTCCACTTGATGGTATTTGCGGATATATTGCGGATACATCTACCTTTGAGAGAAATGAGAACTACCAGAATCTTATTGAGAAAAAGGCTGAGAATATCTATCGTAATATGAATCAGAAGATGGAGTCTCTTCCTACCAGCAATCAGGCAGTAAAGAACCGTGTTTCCATAACAAAGATTACAGATCTTACCCCCCAGGAGACGGAGCAGCTGTCCCATTATGTTTCTAATCAGGAATATGTTCAGAAGCAGAAAGAGGATATACAGGAACTCAGCAGCATTTTCAGGGATAAGATGGAGAAAGACCATGCCGCAGAGCATGCTGCTGATTTCGTAGGCGGGTTTAAGAAACACTTCAAACCTGTAGCAGGAATACATGCAATTTATCAGGTGTCTCTTCTTGATCAGGTAAAAGATAAAAACATAATGATTAAGATAGACAACCAGAACATTGACTGTAAACTGGGTGAAGCATCGGAATGCAGTGTGCATGTTTCGATGAACACTACAATTCTTGAACAGATTGTTTCCGGAAGACTGACATTCCAGAGAGCCTTCATGGAAGGTAATCTCAAGATGAAGGGAGATTTCAAACTGCTTAGAAGTATGGACCAGCTGTTTGAATTTAAGTGATTTTGAACAGATCAGAGAATGATGAAGAAAGAGAAATAACAGAAGCCTTTTGGAATAAACAGATTTCTATTTTAAAGACATCATATATAAATACGATAATTATTATACTGAATATCGTTATATTTATATATAGCCTGGCAGCAGGTAATACTTTTGTTGCTAAGTATGATCACAGAAGTGATCTGCTGGTAGCAGGTTTAGACTATTACAGGATTATTACCTCCATGTTTTTGCACAGTGACCTGGAACATTTATTTAGCAATATGCTTGCATTGTTTTTTGTAGGTGCAAACGTGGAACATGATATAGGTCATATACCATATGTAATTTTGTATTTTTTATCAGGTATAGCAGGAAATCTTGTAAGCACCTATTATGACTGCCTTACCGGACAATTTATCCCTGCCATAGGAGCTAGCGGTGCGGTATTTGGCGTGGTAGGTGCTGTTGTCGTAATTGTCTTTTTTGGAAGGAAAAAACTCAGAAAAGGTTCTAATCTCATGCTGAGACTGGGACTTATGATAGCTCTTTCAGTTTATAGCGGCTTTACTGCTGATAATATTGATAATGCAGCCCATATAGGAGGGCTTATCGGAGGAATTCTGATAACCCTGTTTATTACAATAGCAGGAAGAAAAAATTATACTATGGAGGAATGGTTATGAAAGATTCAAATTGCATTTTCTGTAAACTCGCCAACGGAGAAATCCCCACTAATTCAATTTATGAGGATGACAAATTTAATGTAATACTGGATAACGGACCGGCTACAAAGGGTCATTGTCTCATCTTGCCTAAGGATCATTATGCCGATTTATTTGAGCTTCCCGAGGATGTTGCGGCTGATGCAATGAAACTTGCAAAGAAACTTGCAGAATCATTAAAGAATAAACTTTCCGCAGATGGAGTGAATCTCGTTCAGAATAATGGTGCGGCAGCAGGACAGACAGTTCATCACTTCCATCTTCATATAATTCCGAGATATGAAAACGATGGACAGCATATATTATGGAATCCTACAGAGCCATCTGCAGAAGAGTTAAAAGATCTTTGTGATTTATTAAAATAAGAAATGTAACACAAAATGAACACTGTCGATTTCGGAGGAATGTTTTGAGAACTATTAACGTATCAGAAATAACAACTGCTGTAAAAGAGTTATGCATTGACGCAAATTACCGGCTATCTCCAGACATGATAGAAGCTATTAAAAATGGTAGGGAAAATGAGAAGTCGGAACTTGGAAAACGTATATTTGAGCAGCTGGAGGAAAATCTCAAAATAGCAGGGGAGGAACAGATACCCATATGCCAGGACACCGGAATGGCAGTGTTTTTTGTCGATATCGGGCAGGATGTACATTTTGAGGGCGGACTTCTGACAGATGCCATAAACGAAGGGGTAAGACAGGGATATATAGAAGGGTATCTGAGAAAATCTGTAGTAAAGGATCCTCTTATCAGGGAGAATACCGGAGACAACACACCTGCAGTTATTCATTATAATATTGTGCCCGGAGACAAGGTTGAAATCACTATAGCACCTAAAGGATTTGGCAGTGAAAATATGAGCAGAGTATTTATGCTTAAACCTGCAGATGGTGAAGAAGGCGTAAAGAATGCAATTATTCAGGCTGTGAAGGACGCAGGTCCGAACGCGTGTCCTCCAATGGTAGTGGGAGTTGGTATAGGCGGAACCTTTGAGAAGAGCGCGCTTATGGCCAAGGAGGCACTTACAAGAAAAGTTGGTGAGCATTCAGAAATACCTTATGTGATGGAAATGGAAAAAGAAATTCTTGATAAAATAAACAAGAGCGGAATCGGACCGGGCGGACTCGGAGGAACAGTTACTGCACTTGCTGTAAATATAAATACTTATCCCACACATATTGCAGGATTACCTGTAGCGGTTAATATATGCTGCCATGTAAACAGACATCGAAATGTTGTATTATAAAGGATAGAAAATTAGAAAATATACTATATATAGAAGAAAGTATTATATTTTTAGAAAAGTAAATTGGGATACTTCTATATAATATGGAGTTATAAGGACGCTAATTTATGGAAAGAAAAATTGTAGCACCATTAGATTTGGATACCGCAAAGTCTTTACGAAGTGGAGATATGGTATATATTACAGGAATAATATATACAGCCAGAGACGCAGCTCACAAGAGAATGAATGAGGCTCTTGATAAGGGTGAAGAACTTCCGCTCAACATGGAAGGAAATATTATATATTACATGGGACCGTCTCCAGCAAGGGAAGGAAGGCCTATCGGATCTGCCGGACCGACTACGGCAAGTCGTATGGATAAATATGCTCCCCGGCTGCTTGATATGGGACTCAGAGGAATGGTTGGTAAAGGCAAAAGATCAAATGAGGTTATAGAAGCAATTAAAAGAAACGGAGCGGTATACCTTGCTGCAATCGGAGGAGCAGGAGCGCTTCTTTCAAAAGCTATAATCAAATCTGAAGTTATAGCGTATGATGATCTTGGCACAGAGGCAATTAGAAAACTGGAAGTAAAGGACTTTCCTGCCATAGTTGTTATTGATAGTCAGGGA
This sequence comes from Butyrivibrio sp. AC2005, assembly GCF_000424145.1. Lineage (GTDB taxonomy): Bacteria > Bacillota > Clostridia > Lachnospirales > Lachnospiraceae > Butyrivibrio. Next base: position 397 of record NZ_AUJI01000015.1, on the reverse strand, counting down.
AACAATCTGTATGATACTGCTATAAAAGAATACTGTCTTGAATAAAAGGCCAATTTTTATAATGAATATTATTTAGGTGACTTGTAATAGTTAATTCCACTTTGTAAGAGTAAATTCCACCTTGTAGGAGTAAATTCCACGGGGTGGAGTTTTCTTTTTACAAAAATGATGGATTTTATCCACATTTACGGCTATAATAGCACAAAAGTCGGAAAAATGCGTATGACAATCAGAAGTCGAGTTCACATTGTCCTGTTAAGAGTTAGTGAATTCCACCCCTAAGAGAGTAGGTATGAAAGTCATCCAACTACGCAGAACTCCGGCTTTTTTATTATGAAATGGAAGTTTCTGCTCCGCAGAAACCTCGGAATTTAATAGTTAATGGTCAAAATACAGG
>NZ_AUJI01000014.1 GCF_000424145.1 Butyrivibrio sp. AC2005 | reverse complement strand
GACTGTTCCAGACTCATATCGAAACGGAGCATATGGTCTTGGTAGTGGCAAGTGGTACATGATAAGAACAATCCTTCTTCCCAGCGCCATGCCAGGAATAATCACTGGGGCGATACTGGCGATAGGAAGAATTGTTGGCGAATCAGCAGCTCTTTTGTTTACGGCGGGAAGCGCCAAAATGTTACCAAAGGGAATAAAGGGACTTATGGCCAAGCCATTTCAATCAGGAGGAACTCTTACCATTCAGATGTATCTGTCCGCCACAAGTGAAGGAGATTTTGATACGGCATTTGGTATTGCTGTAGTTCTTTTGATAGTCGTCCTTGCAATCAATCTGGTAACAAAAGCATTAACAAAACATTTTGACGTAACTAGAAGGGAATAATAATGGGAAATATAAAGATAAGTGTTTCTAATCTGAATCTCTATTATGGAGAGAATCAGGCATTAAAAAATGTAAGCATGGAAATACAGGAAAAGGCAATAACCGCGTTTATTGGGCCTTCCGGGTGCGGGAAATCAACCTTTTTAAAGACCTTGAACAGGATGAATGATCTGGTGGAAGGCGTAAAGATCGAGGGAAGTGTCAAAATAGATGGAAAAGATATCTACTCTAAAGGTACAGATACTACTTTGCTTAGAAAAAAAGTTGGCATGGTTTTTCAGCAGCCAAATCCTTTCCCAATGAGCGTTTATGATAACGTGGCCTACGGCCCGAGAGTTCATGGAATAAAAGACAAGAAAAAGTTGGATAAAATTGTTGAAGAAAGTTTGAGGGGGGCTGCAATCTGGGATGAGGTAAAAGACAGACTAAAAAAATCAGCTTTATCTTTTTCCGGAGGACAGCAGCAGAGAATATGCATTGCTAGGGCACTTGCGGTCGAGCCGGAGATTCTTCTTATGGACGAACCTACATCAGCCCTTGATCCGATTTCAACAACGAAGATCGAGGATTTGATGGAGGACCTGAAAAAGAAATATACTGTCGTTGTTGTTACCCATAATATGCAACAGGCAGTTAGAGTTTCAGATTATACGGCATTTTTCCTGGTGGGAGAGATGGTAGAATTTGGTGATACTAAGCAGATATTCTCTTATCCAAAGGATAAAAGAACAGAGGATTATATTACGGGGAGATTCGGATGAGAAGTAAATTTGATGAACAGCTGTCAGAACTAAATCAGCAGATGATTGAAATGGGAAACAAGATTGTTTCGAATATTAAAATGGCAATTGAGGCCCTTGTTTCTCGGGATGTTGATAAAGCCAGGGCGATTATGGAAAGTGATGAAGAAATTGATCATCTTCAGAAGGTAATAGAAGGTATCTGTTTTAATCTTTTGATACAACAGCAGCCTGTTGCCAGGGATCTTCGCACTGTGACGGCAGCTATGAAAATGGTAACTGATATGGAACGAATCGGCGACCATGCAGCAGACATTTCTGAGATGACTATTCTCATGGGAGAAAACAGTCAGATAGATAAGTTTAGGCATATTCAAGAGATGGCCAATGAAACAATGATTATGCTTTTTAACAGTATAGAAGCCTATGTTGAAAAGGATGTTGATAAGGCAGGTGAAGTTATTGAGCATGACGATGTTGTTGATGACTTATTTGTCCAGGCAAAAAAGGATGTGATCCAGCTTATATTAAACAGTCCTGAAGAAGGAGAAGAAGCTACCGACATTCTTCTTATTGCCAAATTCTTTGAGAGAATCGGGGATCACGCTACAAACATTGCTGAATGGGTAATCTTTTCTTTGAAAAATAGTGAAACGATGTGATGTTTGGCTGGTCAGGAGCTGAACAGCAACAAGGATTTTACATAGATTTTACATAAGTAACTCATACATTTTACTTTCGGATTGTATGCTGATAGTTGGTACATTGCTAGCAGGATACGAAAGGAAGATGTATGGACATTTTTGATGCTTTAAATATGATAGGTGGTCTTTCCCTGTTCTTATACGGAATGGGAATGATGGGAAATGAACTGTCCAAGATGGCAGGCGGTAAGCTGGAAGGAGTGCTGGAAAAACTCACATCAAAGAGGATTTTTGCTGTACTGCTTGGTGCAGGTGTCACAGCTGTGATCCAGTCTTCATCTGCGACAACCGTCATGGTGGTTGGATTTGTTAATTCAGGAATCATGAAGCTCTCTCAGGCAGTGGGAATTATTATGGGAGCGAATATTGGTACCACCATTACTTCATGGATGCTGTCGTTAACAGGAATAGAAGGAAGTACTATCTGGCTTAAGATGTTAAAGCCGACTTCATTTTCTCCAATTCTGGCGGCAATAGGAATTATCCTTATAATGACTAATAAGGAAGAATCCCGGAAAAAAGATATAGGCGGAATCCTTCTTGGTTTTGCGATACTTATGTTTGGGATGGAAACAATGAGCGGTGCTGTATCAGGACTTGCGGATAATTCATCCTTTACAAAACTGATGACAGCATTTAGTAATCCTATTCTGGGAATGGTAGTTGGAGCAACTCTCACGGCTATCATTCAAAGTTCATCTGCTTCTGTTGGTATATTGCAGGCTCTTTGTGCTACAGGTGCGGTGCATTATTCTGTGGCCCTTCCGATTATCATGGGCCAGAATATCGGTACCTGCGTGACATCAATTATTTCATCAGTTGGTGCAAACAAGAACGCAAGGCGCGCAGCCATGATACATCTGTATTTTAATCTGATTGGAACAATTCTATTCATGACAGTGTTTTATCTGGTAAATGTAGTTGCAGAATTTGCTTTTCTTGGAAAATCCGCAAATGCTGCAGGAATAGCGGTCATTCATAGCCTGTTTAACATTGGGGCTACGATAGTTCTTTTTCCATTCTCTGATAAACTTGTAAGGTTGGCAGAGCTTACTATTCCAGATGGTGCAGTGAAGGAAGAGGTGGCAGTAGATATGGTATCTCTTGATGAAAGATTCCTTGACAGACCGGCCTTTGCAATGGAGCTTTGCAGAGGAAAGGTCAGGGAAATGGCACAGACTTGTCTGAAAGCTATAAACATGGCATTGGATGTTCTACAAAACTATGATAAAGAGAAGGTAGAAGAAGTCGTAAGGCTTGAAGCATTGGCGGATAAGTATGAGGATGTGCTTGGCTCCTACCTTGTAAAGCTTTCGAGTAAAAATGTCACTGCTGCGGATAGTCAGAGTATGTCAATCATTTTGCACAGTATCAGTGATTTTGAGAGAATATCCGATCATGCCATGGATATCGCAAAGTCTGCAGAGGAGATAGATAAAAAGGGTCTTGGCTTTAAGAAGCACGCAAGGAAAGAAGTAGAAACCCTGTGCCGTGCAGTTAATGATATTTGTGAGCTGACAGTAGACAGCTTTTGCGAAGATGATGCCAATAAGGCAACTCATGTTGAACCTCTTGAAGAAGTTATAGATACCCTGTCTAAGAAGATAAAGGAAAACCATATAAAGAGGCTTCAGAAGGGGAAATGCACCATTGAGATGGGGTATATTCTGGAGGATGTTCTTACGGGACTTGAAAGAGTATCGGATCACTGCTCCAATATAGCAGTAGAGATGATCACGATTTACGATAATGATTATAATACCCATGAGTATTTCCAGAATTTTTCTAAAGAGGAAAAAGCTACATTTGATGACGAGTATAACAGGTTGTTGGCTCTTTATCCTATTGAGAAGTAGGAATATGAAAGGATTTATATGGCGTTAATTTACATAATTGAAGATGATGACAGTATTAGGGAAATAGAGGAGTATTCACTTAAGAACGCAGGTCATCAGGTTTTGGGTTTTTCTTGCGCTAAGGATTTTTATAAAAAACTGCAGGAAATGTTACCGGATCTATGTCTTGTAGATATCATGCTTCCTGATGAAAATGGAAATGAAATAGTAAAAAAGATTAGGAAGAAACCGGAAACAAAGAATCTGCCCGTTATCATGGTAACAGCTAAAACAACTGAGCTTGACCTGGTCAGAGGAATAGAAGATGGTGCCGATGATTATATAAAGAAACCATTTTCAGTTATGGAGCTTATCTCCAGAGTAAAGGCATTGCTTCGAAGAACCAAGGCAGAAGTAGTAAAAGAGCTGAGCCTTGATGAGATGGTAATCAATAATGAAAAGCATGAAGTTACTATAAGTGGGAATGCAATAGAGCTGACTTACAAAGAGTATGAACTTTTATCATATCTTGTGCTAAATAAGGGGATTGTCCTAAGCCGTGATGCTATCATGGAGCAGGTTTGGAGCGCTGACTATGAAAGTGAGTCAAGAACTATAGATATGCATGTTAAGACTCTCAGGCAAAAGCTGGGAGATTACGGGGCAAGGATTAAAACAGTTAGAAATGTGGGATACGTGATCGAATGAAGAGAAGCATAAATATCAGGCTTGTTGGCATTGCAATACTTGCGATTACGGCAACAGTCCTCGGGATTACAATTATATACTACAATCTGTTTGAAAAGCAGGTTCGTTCAGACTTGTCTATCAGTGCCAAGCTCTTAAAAGATACGAGATATTTTGAATCTGTAAACATTGACACGGATAATATCGATCTGTCTACGGATCTGGATGAACTCCGTGTCACATGGATAGATAAAGACGGAACGGTCCTATACGATAATGATGCCTCGGCAGATCTTTTGTCTAACCATAATGACAGGCCGGAGATAAGGCAGGCCTTTGATCAGGGAGAAGGTGAAGCTGTCAGAAGATCAAATACCATGAACAAGGATACCTTCTACTATGCAGTTCTTTTGGACAATGGAACGGTTCTTCGAGTTGCTACTGATGTCCAGAGCCTTTGGTCAGTATTTATGTCTGTTACTCCGATCATTCTCCTTATCATACTTCTTATCATTACAATCTGTATTGTTTTCTCACATCTGCTTACAATTCAGCTCTTAAGACCAGTGGAACAAATGGCTGCAAATCTGGAAAATGCAGATTATGAGTCGCCGTACAGAGAATTGGATCCACTCTCTGAAATGCTCAGAAAGCAGCACACAGATGTTTTGGCTGCAGCGAAAGCCCGGCAGGATTTTACAGCAAATGTGTCGCATGAACTTAAGACACCGCTTACTGCTATATCCGGTTATGCTGAGCTACTGGAAAGTGGAATGGTGGGCCAGGAGCAGCAAAATCATTTTTATCAGGAAATTCGAAAGAACGCAGACAGACTTCTGGCGCTTATAAATGATATATTAAGGCTCTCCGACCTTGACAGGAAAGATCCGGAACTTGAATTTTCTGAATTTGATTTATATGAGGCGGCAAAAGAATGTATGGAAGCACTGTCGGTGAGTGGCGGGCAGCGAGATGTAACCATTGAACTTGAGGGTGATTCACAGATTATCCGCGGCAATAAAGATATGATAAAAGAGCTTGTGGAAAACCTTGGTCAGAATGCAATCAGATACAATAATCCCGGCGGAAAAGTGAAGATTTCAGTGGGGGTTATAGATGGTCAGACATCTCTTACAGTGAAGGATAACGGAATTGGCATTCCGGCATCCGAACAACAAAGAATCTTTGAACGTTTTTACCGCGTGGATAAGAGCAGATCCAAAGCTACAGGCGGAACAGGTCTTGGGCTTGCCATAGTGAAGCATATCGTTGAGCTCCATGATGCGAAGATTGAGCTTGACAGTGCCCCGGGAGTCGGTACAACAATAACTGTAATTTTTTGATATGATCTTAAGTAAACGACATTAGGTAAATGCTAATGTCGTTTTCGATAAATGGAGATGCAGGTAGGAAAGAGAATAATATGAACAGCAAAGTTACTTATGATGACGAGAAGAGATTTCCTCTTTTCCATAGAATTAAAAGTGATCACGATATCAGGGTATATATTGAGGAACAGAATAAATCACTCCATGCCATGGGCTTTACAGAGCATAGTTTTGCTCATATTGGAATGGTGACGAATCGGACAGCGTATATTCTTGATACACTTGGAGCCGATGATCATACCATTGATCTTGCTTTAGTGGCAGCCTGGATGCATGATCTGGGAAATGTTATAAACCGATCTGATCATAGTCAGTCTGGGGCACTTATGACTTTTTATCTACTTGATAAGATGGGAGTTCCTGCAGAGGACATTGCTCCTATCATCAGAGCTATAGGAAATCATGATGAGGGCAGTGGTATTCCTGTTAGTGATATGGCAGCTGCACTTATTCTTGCGGATAAATCAGATGTAAGAAGAAGCCGTGTTCAGGACGATGAGAAGAACTTTGATATTCATGACAGAGTTAATTACTCGGTTAAGAATGCGGAACTGAAGATAAACAGGGATCATACAGCAATAAAGTTAAAGCTGGAAATTGATACGAGATATGGAGAAATAGGTGAATACTTTGAGATATTTATGGAAAGGATGCTTTTGTGTCGCAGAGCCGCATCTTTCCTTAATCTTGAATTTCATCTTATAATAAATGAACAGACACTGCTGTAGTTGACTAATACTTATAGGAGAGCGCGGATGGGAAATACAGAATTTGAACTGGGTGACAGAGTAAAAATTGTTGGAAAGAAAGCATCTTTTTATGGAGAGACCGGCATTGTAACTTCTCTTTTACATAGGGAGCTGGATAAATATATAGGGGTCAATGTTGACGGTGACAATCTCGATCCCACACCGCATTATTATAATCCAGATGAACTTGAAATGATCGGGGGAAGTGAATTTATAGAAGAATAAACGAAATTATAATCCTGGTTTGCATTGATGCAACGCATAAATTGTGATATCATATAGTTACACGGACGAGGTGATATTTTATGGATATTGCGAATGAAGTTAGGAACCTTAGAGATGAAATGGGCATGAACCGTAAAGAGTTCTGCGAATACTATGCCATTCCATATAGAACTATGGTCGATTGGGAAGCTGGTAAACGTAAGATGCCGGAGTATCTTTTGAGGTTGATGGAATATAAGGCGAGGATTGAGCAGTTGATTACATCTGATGGGAATTGATAGTATGGATGCAGGAGATAAATCAGTGCAAAGTATATCATTTGAAAAGATGAATGCTTGTGCGGATATGATACTTACAGATGCTATTGAAGACATGGCTGATGAGGATAATATCTCAATTGAAGAGGCTAGGAACAAACTTTTGAGTTCCAACGCGTGTAAATGTCTTTATAATTTTGACTCCTGTATGTGGATGGAAGGATCTGATTATTTTCTAGATTACTACAGGAGATTTGAGCAAAATCGAAGCGTTGATTGAAGCCTCTTAAGTTCGGCTCAATGAAATTTATAGTCAGGTCGATTGTGATGAAATAATATAAAGAAGGTGGGATTGTACTTGGAAACAGAGCAGCAAAGAAAAGAACGTGAGCGGCAGGAGGATCTACAAAGACTCAGAGGATTACGACCGATAGATGATGATTTCATGAGATGCCTTTTTCGAGAGAATATTCCGCTGACGCAGCATGTACTTAGGGTATTAACCTGTAAGGATAATCTGACGATTACAAATGTAGAAACGCAGGCAGATATGAAACGGCTTGTTGGTGCGAGGTCGATTTGCCTGGATGCCTATGGGACTGATGATACCGGAAAGAAATATGATCTTGAAGTCCAAAGGGCAGATAAGGGTGCAGGAACTCACAGGGCAAGATATCATTCAAGTGCCATGGATATAGATAATCTGGATGCAGGACAGGAGTTTGATGAGCTTCCGGAGACATATACTATTTTTATTACAGAGAATGATATTTATAAGAAGGGATTACCTTTTTATCCCATTGAGCGTGTGAATATGGCAACCGGAGATTTGTTTGGTGATGGTGAGCATATTCTTTATGTAAATGGTGCATATCGCGGAGAAGATGAGATAGGAAAGCTGATGCATGATTTTTCTTGTTCTGATCCTGATGATATGATAAACAAGGATTTAGCAGATAGGACAAGATATTTCAAAGAGACAGAGGAAGGAGTGGAAGTTGTGTGTAAAGTAATGGAAGACATGAGAAATGAAACTTCAGTAAGAACATATATTGAGGCTTGTATTGACTTCGGGATCAAGGACAAAGAAGAAATTATAAAGAAGCTCCTTGAGAAATTTAAGTTCTTGACCAAGACACAGGCCGAAAAATATTTTCCTCAGTGATAAATGCTTTTGGGTACAATTTGGGTACAGTAGCATTTGAACGATACGGATGCGATATAAAAACCGTATCAAATGATACGGAAATAGAATGTAATAAAGCTATAATCATGGTATGAAAGATAAGTGTAAATGAACTTGAATAATACAAATCTGTAATAGAATGAATGATTTGATTACAAAGCAGGTTTGCGGTCAAAATTTTTGACCGCAAATATTATTGGGAAAATGAGACTGCTTGTGTATTATAAATAGTGGATGCGCTGTGGAATCTCGAGATGCCCACGGCCCAGAGAGTTCATGCGTGGACTCTCTTTTTTTATGGAAATAGAGGAAATTTCTATTCCATAAAAACGCTCCGAAGTATCATTTACTTGACGCTTTAGATAATTTGTTGGCATATGTAATTAGTCGATTGATCATGTTATTGTCGGATACTTTGCATATGCGGATTATTTCAAATAGCTCCGGGTCATCTGCTTTAGATATGGTAAATGAAATGGGAGCTGGATCATCAGACTGATCAATCAGATACTCAACAGAAGTATTCAAAACGTTTGCGATGACAGTCAGCGTTTGAAGAGATGGCGTTCTTTCTCCGGATTCATATCGCAAATATGCAGGCTGTGAAAGGTGCATTCTTTTTGCGGCTTCCATTTTGCTGATTCCTGCTGCTTCACGGCATTCTTTTAATCTGGCTTTATTTAACGAAATGTTCATGCTTTTAATCCTTCCTATACATGGTTAAGCTATTTTCTTATCTATTAGATCGATATATCTTGATTATACCAATGGTATGTGTTATCATCAATATACCATTGGTATATTCAAGAGGTTTAACATGGATAAAAACAGTAATTATGATCATAAAACTGAAAAGAGAATTCCGGCTCTTCCATTGACGCTGGCTCTGAAACTAACGGAGGCAGACTGTTACTTGCTGATAGCTGCGCTTGATCTGTATAGCCGAATTTGGATAGGACAATATGATCGGATTGATGATATTTATATTTATGATACAGGTTCTAGGTGGAACAGGGATTCGAGAAGACATAGCCTTTTTCAGGAGATTCGTAATATTCTGATTCCGTCTTTGTTGGGTATGGGCGACTATTCATCCTGTTCTTTAGGAATCTGGAGTGAAAAAACTGATATTAAGGCCATCAATGCATATGATATACAGCAGCGACTTAGATATGAGTTATCGTGGTACAGGAATCCTGAGGGAGATATAACGGTAGACTATGATACACCCATGATCCGAGGAAGTAATGGTGATTTTTCTGTATTTTGCGAGTCTACTGATGAAGGAGTATGTGCTACTTTATATTTGTCCCAGGAGCATCTGATAGTAATGCAAACTTCATTAGAAGTATATGGTTTCCTTATCAATCGCAAAATGCAGGGGGCTTTTAAGTACTATACATCTGATGAAGAGGCATTGTCTCTTGCTGAAGAACTCACAAGGGTTTATAAGGAATATGATTATCTTTCGTTTCCCAATGATGAGAATTATGGAATAGATAGGTATCGTAATCTAGTAAGCAAGACATCAAAGATTATGGAAAAGATTAAGAACGTAGATGCAGAGAAAGAATATACAGATTACATCCGAATGAACATTTCTCCTGCAAATCCTTTTTTGCAGTCAGCCGATGTGCTAAATATACTTGACCAGCCATTTGAGCATTTTAAGAAATATAGGAGGAAGTTTCCTCCCCAAAACGTATTGGAACTGCCTGGCGCAGGATTTTTGACTAAAATGTGCGGGAAAGAGCGCCCTACAACTGACTATTTGCTGGTTTGGTATGAATCTTCAACCAAAACAGAATATTATTTTACGGGAGAGGATTATATAATTAAACATGATGGTAAAATTGACCTGCCAGATGACATAATGCAATTTATTCGAAAAAAGTGCCAAGTGATGAGGAATAATAATCATGGGAAATGATAAAGTTCAGTTATTTGAAGACCAGCCGATAAGGACAGCATGGGTAGAGGATGAAGAGGAGTGGTATTTCTCTATTGTTGATGTGGTGCAGGCGCTTACGGAAAGTGTGGATGGAAGAAAATACTGGAATAAGCTAAAGCAGAGACTTAAAGACGAGGGAAGTCAGTTGGTGACAAATTGTCACCAACTGAAAATGAAGTCTCCTAAAGATGGAAAAAGATATAACACGGATGTAGCTAATGCAGAGCAGCTTCTTCGTATTATCCAGTCCATCCCATCAAAAAAAGCTGAGCCTTTCAAATTATGGCTTGCTCAGGTCGGACGTGAGAGGATGGAAGAGGTAATAGATCCGGAGCTAACAATAGAGCGCGCCCTTGAGACCTATGCTAAGAAGGGTTATTCAAGAGAATGGATCAATCAACGTTTACAGAGCATTCAGGTAAGAAAAGAGCTTACTGATGAGTGGGGCAAGCGAGGCGTAAAAAAGGCGTAGAGTATGCCATTCTGACTGATGAAATTACGAAAGCATGGTCCGGGATGACAACAAGACAGTATAAGAACCTCAAAGGTCTGAAGAAGGAAAACCTCAGGGATAACATGTCAACATTGGAGCTGGTACTTAACATGCTGGCTGAGGCAACAACTGCCGAGATTTCAAAGGAAAAGAAGCCTGAAACTTTTGAAGGAAACCGCATTGTGGCAAATGAAGGCGGAGCAGCTGCCGGAGAAGCAAGAACTGCTGTTGAAAAGAGAACCGGCAAACCTGTTATAACCAGAAAGAATGCAAATGAATTACAGAACCTGGTCACCGGTTTGATAGAGGATATCGGGAAATCCGATGATCAGGAAGAAAACAAAGAAGAATCCAAAAGAAATTGAAAAGGGGAATAAGTTTGGAAGAGTATAGTTTACAACACAAGAAAGCCTGGGAGTTTGATGCATATGATTTTTGGGTAAGGACAGCCGGGACACCGGAGGAAAGAGCAGCTAAGGATAAAGAAAATCCCAGGAAGATGCTCAAGCAATATGCGAACTATTTTGATGCTTTTGATGGCATTAAGGTTGCTAATATATGTGGATCATGCGGAAAGAAGGCGATTCCCATGGCTCTTCTAGGGGCAGAGGTTACGGTTTTTGATATTTCTGAAGCCAATAAGAAATATGCAGTTGAAACCGCTGAGGCAGCAGGTGTTAAAATAGGGTATGAAGTCTGCGATATTATGGAAATAAACATGGATAAATACGCAGGATACTTTGATGTGGTTTTCATGGAAGGCGGAGTATTGCACTATTTTCATGACATAGATGCTTTTATGAAAATAATGAAAAAACTGCTGAAACCTGAGGGGAAGATGATCTGCAGTGATTTTCATCCTTTTACAAAGATTTCGGATATTCTTGGTTTGCAACAACCCACGATGAGCTATTTTTCGACTGATATCTTTGAAGGTGAGATGGCCCATGCAAGGTTTTACGAGGAAGAGATTCGGAAGCAGATTCCAAAGTGCCACTACAGGAAGTACACAATAAGCGAGATAATCAATTCTATTATCGGAAATGGATTTACCTTGGAGAGATTTGATGAGCATCCTTCGTGGGAGAATGAGAAGCTTCCCGGAGAGTTTACTGCTATTGCAAAAAGGAGGTCATAAGACATATGCACAGATTATATGAAAATGATGACATAGTTGTTTTTTGGAATTCTGAAAAGTGTTTTCATGCAAAAAGATGTGTTCACGGTAGTCCCGGATGCTTTGATCCCAAGAGGAAACCATGGATTGACTTAAAACAGGCTGAGACTAAGGAGATATGGCAGGCTATTTCGGAGTGCCCTTCAGGAGCACTTAGCTGTTTGTACAGGCATGAGATTGATGTCAAAATGGATGCAGACAATTGCCGAAGCGTAGCATTTGATGGTGACAAAGAAATAGGAGAATGCAATTACAGGGTTAACGAAGAGGGATGGAATATCTATCATACCGGTGTGCAGGATGATTACAAGGGTAAAGGGATAGCTAAGCGTCTTGTTTATAAAATTCTGGAGGAAGCTGAACGTAATTGTGTGGAAATTTCTGCGACATGTTCCTATGCTAAGAAGGTCATAGAATCTTGAATGTTCTACTTAAAGCATGCGGATATAAGAAAGCTCTATTGATTTGCCGGGGCCAGGCATCAATATTTCAGTCAAATTTATTTTGGAAACTGTTGACAAGGATATAGTTTGGTGTTTGAATAATATTTAGCGTTTGACAAAAACTATTGGAGGTATGAGGAGATGCGGAATAGGTAATATTGATTCATAAATTTGCATTATGCAGTTTGAGAAGGTCACCTGAGGATGGCTTTTTTAATCACGGATCATATTATCTTGAACACATTTTTTCATAGAGCCGATTGGTCATAGATTATCAGTACCGGGGCCCTTGATTTATCAGGGGCGTTTTTAGTTCTGATGCACTAAGTGGAATAATATGCTGCTCAAAAATAAGTGGTGATGTTAAGAGATAATAGATCCGTCTGCATAATGCAGGCGGTTTTTTTTGTGTAGAGCACTTGCTGAGGTATTTTCGAAGCTAGTGCGAACCACTTCCGGACACTTAACGAGGTTTTCTCGAGTTTAGTGTAGCGGAAGTTACAATATTATTTTACAGGAGGACGTATGGAAACGAAAACTAAAACAAAGAATCCCTTATGGACCAGGGATTTTACAATAATAACGCTAGGCAGTGTAATTTCAATGTTCGGAAACAGCATGGCAGGTTTTGCCATGAGTCTTATGGTACTTGATTACACAGGCTCCACAATGATGTATGCGATATATCTAATGACTTATACTGTGCCTCAGCTGATAGTGCCTATAATATCAGGCGCAGTGCTGGACAGATTTTCCAGGAAAAAGATGATATATACCCTGGACTATACTATGGGCTCAATATATTTACTGGTTGGGCTTCTTCTTATGAGTGGCTGGTTCAGCTTTCCGCTGTTTGCACTTTTCAGTCTTCTTATAGGCTCAATAAGCAGTATATACATGGTGGCATATGACAGCTTTTATCCGCTTCTTATAACGGAGGGGAATTATTCAAAGGCATACTCGATAGCAAGTGTGCTTGAGACACTGGCAATGTTCATGGTACCTGTAGCAACCTTTTTATATAATCTTATTGGCCTTGGCCCCTTACTTCTTGCAAACGCCGTGTGCTTCCTTTTGGCAGCAACACTTGAGGTTAATATCAGGGCTGAGGAAAAATATATAGAAAAGCAGAGTAACAGGCTGGATACTAAGGATATGGGACGAGCTGAAAGAGTACTCTTTGATATCAAAGAAGGCTTCATATATCTTTTTTCCGAAAAAGGACTTCTTGTCATAGCTGTTTACTTTTTATTCAGCGCCATGGCAGGAGGGGCTTCAAATGTAATATGTCTCCCATATCTGAAGAGCCATTATAAAAACGGAGAGTACCTTTTCATGTGCATATTCGGGATGAGCTTCCTGGGAAGAGGTCTTGGCGGGATGTTCCACTACAGGAGAAAGCTTCCGGCACAATATAAGTTCTACATAGCTCTATTGGTGTACATAATCATAGGCGTTTTTGAGGGAATGTATTTATATGTACCCGTAAAAATAGCAATGGGACTTGGATTTATTGTGGGAGTCGGAGGAGTGACAAGCTACACGATCAGAATCTCATCGACTCAGAGCTATGTGCCTGATGAAACAAAGGGCAGATTTAACGGGGCTTTTCAGGTGCTTAGTACATCAGGTGCGCTAATCGCTGAGCTTCTTGCGGGAGTCCTTACGGTTTATATGGATCAGAGAGCGGTGCTTCTGATATTTGAGCTCCTGAGTGTGTTCGCAGCCATAGCTTTTGTGGGTACCAACAGAAAATATGTAAAGCCGATTTACAACAGAAACATGTAATTCAACAGGAATATGTAATTGAAGGTCGGAATTTAGTAAATATCAGAAAATAATGAAAGCAGAATAATACTGAGGGAAGGAGGTACTATGTCTGAAAAATTACTTTTAAAAGCAGAAAACATAGTTCATTCCTATGGAGAACAGACAATCCTGGACTTTGACAGGTTTTATTTATACGAAGGTGAAAAAGTAGGTCTTGTAGGGGTAAACGGAGCCGGGAAAAGTACTCTTCTGAAAATTCTTTCAGGGGAAATAGAACCTACAAAGGGAACAGTTTACAGAGACTGTGAGCCATTTTATTTTGAGCAGTTTGGATTGGGCATTGCGGGAAATAGGAGTGACAGGATAAGTGAGGACAGCAATGGAGTAACAGTTTCCATGGATAATTACATGTCGGCAGCTTATGACACCGATTACGAGGAAGCAGGAAAAATGGGTGTTCAGGCTCAGCTCTGGCAGGAGAACGTCAGCGGAGGCGAGAATACAAGAATCAGGCTGGCGCAGCTTTTTTCAAGTCCGCAGGCAGTAGCTTTTCTTGATGAGCCCACCTCAAACCTTGATTTCGAGGGAGTTGAGCTATTAAAAAAGAGACTGAGAGAAATAGAAACAATGGTTATCATCAGCCATGACAGAACTGTCCTTAATGAGCTCTGTGACAGAATAGTGGAGATATCCTTTGGAGGGCTGCAAAGCTTTAACGGCAATTACGATGATTATGTTGTTCAGAAGGAGGAGCAGTATAAGACTCAGCTTTCTGAATATGAAAATTATCAGTCGGAAAAGAAACGATTACAGAGTGTTTACACACAAAAGAAAGCCAAAGCCAGAAAGGTAGAGAAAAAGCCAAGGAACCTGTCTCCAAGTGAGGCAAAGGCACAGGCTCTCTGCGGAAACAGAAAACCCGAGGACAAGGCAAGAGGCATTGAGAAAAGTGCATCTAATGTTTTAAAGAGGATAGAGCACATGGAGGTCAAGGAAAAGCCAAAGGAGGAACCGACAGCAAGGCCTGACTTCAGGCTGACCAATCCACCACGTAATCCGATTGTAATAAGAGGCGAACACATTTCCTTTTCATACGACGATAAGGTGATATTAAATGATGCAGACTTCATGATAAAAAACGGAAGCAAGGTAGCACTCCTTGGGGGTAATGGTGCCGGGAAGACGACACTCCTTGACCTAATCGCAAAAAGAGACTCTGTCTATGTTGTCCCCGGAGCAAAGATCGGATATGCAAAGCAGAATATGTCGCAGATAGATTACGACAGGACTGTTCTTGAAAACATTAGAAGGGTAAGTATACAGACTGAGAGCTTATCACGTATAATATTATCCAGGTTATTACTTACCGTAAAAGACATGAACAAAAAGGCATCGCAGTTATCTGGAGGAGAGAGGATGAAGCTCTCCTTTGCAATGCTTTTTGTGTCGGATGTCAACCTGCTTATTCTCGATGAGCCCACGAATTATCTGGATATACCATCTGTTGAAGCGTTGGAAAAGCTTCTGATGGAGTATGAGGGAACACTTATTTTCACATCACACGACAAGATGTTTGTGGACAGAATTGCTACAGAGCGTCTCTATATCGAGGACGGTAAGATTGTAAGTAAAATGACAGATAGTAATTAAGAAAGATTCAAAAATAGAGAGGACAAATGATATGTCAAAGGAAGTATGGCAGCCCGGAAATATGTTATATCCCATACCTGCAGTAATGGTCAGCTGTGGAAGAAAGGATGAAAAGCCCAATATAATAACGGTCGCATGGGCAGGTAATATATGCAGTTCTCCTGCCATGCTCTCCATATCTGTGCGAAAGGACAGATTTTCACACAGCATTATTAAGGATACAGGAGAATTTGTCGTTAATCTTACAAGTGCTGAGCTGGCAAGAGCTACTGATTGGTGCGGTGTACGCTCAGGAAGAGATTATGATAAGTTCAGGGAGATGAAGCTTACGCCTCAGGAGTCTCAGAAGGTGAGCGCTCCGGGAATTGCAGAGAGCCCTGTAAATATTGAATGCAAGGTTAAGCAGGTGCTTGAACTGGGAAGTCATGACATGTTTGTGGCTGAAGTTGTCTGCGTTACTGTAGACGACAAATATCTTGATGAAAAGGGACGCTTTGATCTAAATGGTGCCGACCTTATAGCATATTCCCACGGAGAGTACTTTAAGCTGGGAAAAAAGGTTGGCAAGTTTGGATACAGTGTTGCTAAGAAGCAGGGAAAACATAAGCCTGACAAGAAAGCAAAGCATTCACCGGAAACAGGAAGTAAAAGAGTGAAGGCAAAGAAGAAAAAGAGCAAATAAGAGTAAATTAGAAGTAAGAGTAAATAGCAAATCTCGATTGAGATAAAAGATAACAATAAGAGAAAAGGGGAATCATCATGGCAGTTAAATTCATGCGTACTGGACAACAGGGAATACTTGTGTGGGATGAGGAATCGGGATATAAGTTCGGAATAGACTTATTTTTATCTGATATGGATGGCAGACAGATTGAAAATCCCTTTGATATCAAGGGGTTAAAGGATGTGTCTCTCTTTTTCGGAACGCACGACCATATTGATCATATTGACAGAGAGGCATGGTCTGAAATCTCAAAAGTAAACCCTGAGGCAAAATTTGTGGCACCCAAATTCTTTGAAAAGACTTTGCCAGGTGACCTTGGGATTGAAAAAGAACGCTTCATTTTTGTAGATGAGGGATTTGCTGCTGATGTGGACGATGTTCATATAGAAGCACTTCCTGCTGCCCATGAATTCCTTGATACAGGTGATGACGGTTTGCATCCTTATCTTATGTATATCATTACATTTAAAAATACAAAGATATGTCATATGGGAGATACCTGTCTTTATGAAGGGGTATATCAGAAACTGAGAGAAAAGGGACCTTTTGACATTATGTTTCCACCGATCAACGGAAGAGATGCAAGAAGACTTCGTGATAACTGCATCGGAAATATGACCTATCAGGAGGCAGCAGACCTGGTGGGAGTCTTAAAGCCGTCTCTTGCTGTTCCCGGACATTATGATATGTTCAAATTCAATGGTGCTGATTCAAAGGAATTTATAGATTATGTGGAAATCAAGTATCCTGAGCAGAAAGTAAGAATATTCGAGGTTGGAGAATGGTTCTCCGTATAAAATACGCAGTAATTGAAGAAATAAGGGCAAGTTCTGATAAGAGTTTTGAGAGAATATACGTTAAGGTAAGCAATATGAATTTAGTTGGAGGAAACTATGCTTACACCTGACAGATTAGAAACAAAGGGACGATACGATTCTTTTGATAACGGAGAGGTTTTTTATAACAAAAAGAAAAATCACCTGCCAGCTATGGGATGGAACAGCTGGAATGCTTTCGGAAGTGGAAACACTGAAGCTTTGACAAAAGCTATGGCAGACAAAATAGTGGAACTGGGGCTGGATAAGCTTGGCTATGAATATGTGATTTTGGATGATGGCTGCTACAAGCCGGAGAGAGTTGGTGGCAAGCTTTCAAATGAAGAAACAAAATTCCCGGGGGGCTTTAAGCAGCTTTCTGATTATATCCATAGCAAGGGCCTGAAATTCGGAATGTACAACGACATCGGAACGAATCTCTGTGCCGGAGCAGCCGTTGGAACCTGCGGCCATGAAAAAGAAGATGCAGAGAGTTACATCGAGTGGGGAGTGGATTTTCTTAAAGTAGATAACTGTTACTATCCCTTTGATAATGCAACCTTTTCAAATCCAGAAAATGCGGCTTATACCTTTGCTCCAAATATCAGGGCTATTAAGCTTATAAAGCAGGCAGATTCCGGGGCGGAGGAAAAATCAGGAGAAACTATACTGTCTGCTGTAAAGGACGGAAGAATTAACGGAAGTCGTGCAAGTGTTGAGAATGATTATGTTACAGGCCTTGGAACCTTTGACGGGACAGGACCTGAATCTTCACCTGTAGGAGTAAGAAGCAGTGAGCTTGCCTTTTCTGTGAAAAATGATGAGACCGGGACTGAATATGAACTGTCAGTAGAGTATCAGTCAGGTTGCATGGAAGGTGTGGGAAACTGGCTGCAGATTGCTGTTAACGACGAGCTTATCTTTGATGAGTTTCTAAACAAGGATTTGATTCCTTCTCTAAAGAAGCCTGAAGGAGAAGAGGAAGACAAGGAACCGGAGCTTTTGCCCTTTACATGGAGTGACCCTGTAAAAATCAGTCTCAGGCAGGGTGATAACACTATAAGGCTTATGAACCACAGACGCCAGGAAAATACCCTTAATTCCTATGCGAGGCTTCTAAAAGAGCTTAGCATAATTAATCCTGATCACGATATTATTTATTCAGCCTGTGAGTGGGGAAAGACTCATCCGCAGAACTGGGCATACAAAGTGTGTGATTCCTGGAGAATACTTAATGATATAACCTTCCGAGTCGGAAGTGACGGGGATCCCGGTCACGGAGCATGGGTGGAGGATTACACAACATCCGTAACGACTCAGTATAGCAAGGCTGTGATAATGGATGAATTTGCCGGACCGGATAAGGGGTGGAATGACCCGGATATGCTGATGATCGGTATGAACGGCCTTGATGAAACACAGTGCAGAACACATATGACTATGTGGTGCATGATGAATTCTCCTTTGATGCTGGGACTTGACCTCAGAAGAGTCGAAAAGGGTGACTGGATTTATAACATAATAGCCAATAAGGATGCTATTTCGATCAACCAGGATGAGCTTGGAATTCAGGCAAAAAGAGTATATTCAACTCTCGCAATAGAGGAACCGGATAAGGAATATATATGGGATATAGACAGGGTGGATGTCCTTGTGAAGCCCCTTAAGAATAATGAGCTTGCAATCAGCTTTATTAACGTAAGTACTGATTATAAAGCAGAGAAAGTCAGCGTTACTATAGCTGATATTGAAAAGTATTTTGACGGAAAAATTAAGACAGCGAAAGAATACAAAGTGAGGAATATCTGGACAGGCGAGACCACCGAAAATACCACAGGAGTTTTTGAGATTGATGGTATAAAGGCCTGTGATAACCTGACAATAATAGCGACTCCCATATTTTGATTATGAAATAAGCAGTTATAAAATATGAGCACAGAAGATTTTATAGATTACATAATAAACGAATATGAGATGATCGCACCGGAAGAGAGTGGTCATGATTCCGACTCTTTTTGGAAAGAAGTCATGACCTACTATTCCGATAGTATGCTAAAGGCTTCCGTGACTAAGAAGAATGCTGCCAGAATATTATATGCCTTTTTAAGACATGTAATTAAAATCCCAAATGTCGACTGGAATAATGCGAAGAGGCTACGGGATATTTACGAATGCCGGGTATGTGCGGAGGCTATTGCCCAGACATATGAGAGAGGTATTATAAATGCGTCTGCCGAAACTGCTTTTGGAATCAATGATGTTATGATGGAAGCGGATCTTCGTGATTCAGTCAGGAAAACGCTGAATTATATATAAATATTATAGTAAGTTTAGAAACTAATAAGAATTGTCTGTTAAAGTAATAATATACGTATTACTGCATCCTTTTATACAAAAAAGAGGTAAGTGCATGGCGATACACAGCACAAATTATTACGGATACGACAAAAAGACATTAGAGGACTGCTCTGAACTTATAAACAGTACCAATTGTAAAAACGTTGAGATTTTGAACGTTTGGTTTTTTGCGGTTAATGTTCTGTGCTTTATTTTTGCTACCTTAGATCTTTTCAGTGTAAATCAGAGTGAAATACATTTATATGCCATATATGCGGCTGTTGCTGCTTTTTTTATTGCGGCATGTAAGTTTGTGACGAAAAGGAAAGAGTCTACGCTAAGCGTTACCATTCTTGCTGTTGCAAATATTTTCGCCTGGATGGTTTATTCAATACAAATTTCAGTAGATCAGCCTTATATGGCTGCTACGCTTTTTATGGTAATGATGGTTGTACTTGCATTTTCCTTTATAGCCACTATGCTTAGGGCTATATTGGCACTTGGAACATGTACAGTCATTTTTTTATATTCCTCTTATTCCGTTAAGACTGCATCAATTGCAACACAGGACCTTTATAACGCAATAATCTTTATGACACTTTCCATAGGCCTTCACTTTGCATTCCAGAGGTCCCGGGTTCAGCAGTTTGTCACCTTACAGAAAAATATACAGATTCAGAGAGAACTGGAGATACAGTCCAGTTTTGACGCTCTGACTTCTCTTTTAAATCGAGGCAGATTTTTCTCTCTGGCCGGTAATATCCTTAACAAACCACATAATGAATACATGGCTATATGCCTGCTTGATCTTGATGAGTTTAAACAGATAAATGATAAGTTGGGGCATCAGATGGGAGACAAGGCTATACAGATTGCTGGGCAGACCATTATAGATACCCTTGAGATAGATATGTCGAAGAAGTGGGCATTTCAAGACAAAGTAATGACTGAAGAAATATGCTTCCCCGGAAGACTTGGCGGAGATGAGTTTATTGTATTTGTGCGCCATAAGAAAAATCGAGAGGAGGTCACTGAAGTCTTACAGAAGATGATGCAGGCGCTTAATTCTGTTGAAGTTGGTGAACTTCATGGAATTCATGCGTCCTTTGGTGTGACGGAGATTACTCCGGAAGATAACGATATTGATGTGGCTTATAAGCGGGCTGATGAGGCTTTATATGAATCCAAGAGAGCCGGTAAAAATCAGATTCGATTTATGGATGTTTCGGAATAAGGCAGGGGGCAGAATATGTTTTTGCTAAGTGCAAGGGAAATGGATCTGCTTATTCTATTTGCAATTCTGTTGCTCCTTTTAACCTCGATAACTTTTTATAAGAATTACATGGGAAAAAAGCGAGCTGCAATTTTGCTGGAGTTGCTGGTGGGAATAATAGAGGCTGATAACCCGAATTTAGGGGGACACTCTCTTTATGTCCATAATCTCACTATGCTTATATATGAGTTTTTGCCATATCCGCGCAAGCTGTTTTTAAGTGAGACAGATCTTCACTATGCATCACTTTTGCTTGATATTGGGAAGTTTGGAATTCCCTATGACATCATGGAAAAAAGTGGAAAGCTTGGGGATAAGGAGTGGGAAATTGTAAAAAAGCATCCGGATATAGGCGTGGAGATGCTGGGCAAGCTTCCGGGACTTAGAAATGCCCTCACTTACATTCTGTATCATCATGAGAGGATGGATGGTAACGGATATCATCAGCTTAAGGGATCCCAGATACCTCTTGGCGCCAGAATAATAGCTGTTGCAGATACTTATTCTGCTATTACCATGAACCGCTCTTATAAAGCATCGCTGTCTTATCCGGAGGCCATAGCAGAGCTCAGGATGGCAGCAGGCTCGCAGCTTGATGAGGAAATAGTTGACCGTTTTTGTAATATACCAAAGAGTAGATTAGAGGCATGTATGGAGGATGCTTTAAAAAAGATAGAGCTTTCATCAGAGCATAGAAAGGGGAACTGAAGCATGTGGTGGAAAAAACTGGTTTCTGTCCTGCTTGTTGTAGCAGTGATGGCAGGAACTGTTTCCTGCAGTAAAGTGAATAAAGCAGAACATGATTCAGGTGTGGATCCAAATACGGCTCCGCATATTTCTCTTGCTCTCAGATCCGGTGTGTATTCAGATGCCATAAAATCCTGCCTTGTAGAATTTGAGCGTGAAAACCAGGTTATTTGTGATGTTTATGAGCTTGGAGAAGAGGAGCTTCACGGTGGTATATTGGAGGATGCTTCAAGCGCAGAAGGAAAATATGATCTTTGCATGATAGACGGGTCATGGAAGGCTGAGATGACCACAGAGCAGGTTTTGCTCAATCTATCCGGGGAAGGATATGAACTTGATGATGACATCATCGAAGCAACCAAGACCATCTGCTACAGTGAGGGAGATGTTTATGTTGCACCATATTACGGCAATGTGACGGTGCTTCTTTTTAATAAGTCCGTTGTGGAAAAGGCCGGCTATAGTGCGGATCAGCTCAGTTCTCTTCAGGATATGTATGAAGTGTGTAAGGCAGCAAAGGAAAAGGGAAATCTTGGATTCATGTACAGAGGGGATTCTCCCAATAACTATGTAGTCGATTTTTTACCGATCCTGCGTTCATATGGTGGATGGGTTGTTGATGAAAATAACAATCCTACTGTTAATACAAGTGAATTTAAGGAGGCAATGAATTTTTATCTTGAACTTATAGCCACAGGAAAAAATGAGAGCAGAGATGATCTCATAATGGCTATAGCTAATGGCGCAGCTGCCATGGCAGTAGGGTGGCCAGGCTGGTATACACCTACTGCAAAATCATCCTCTGATTACATTGCAATTCATGGCAGAGTTACTGACTCTTCTACAGAGTATAACGCGAATGTATATGGAATATGGACCATAGGCATTCCCCGAAACAGCAGCAAAAAAGAACTGGCTGTGAAGCTTCTTAAATATCTTATGGATCCTGAGGTTCAGAAAAGTACCATCGAATATGGCGGAGTACCCTGCAGATACTCAAGTCTTAAGGATGAAGAAGTGCTTAAGGCAAATCCTCCGCTAAAGGCTGTATGCAAAGCACTTGAAAATGGCGTATACAGACCTGTTATGGAGGAGTGGCCGGATTTCTATACGATACTGGGAAATCAAATGGAGAAAATAATCTCCGGTGAGAAAAGTGTAGACGAGGGCCTTGAAGATGCCCAGCGTGAGCTTGAAGAGATGCTCTCAGGCAGATAATAAAACCTTCCTCTTATTGACAGGAGGAAGGTTTATTTTTGGCTTTTCAGATTCTTGGAGCTATACCAAGCTTTGCGTGCATTATTTTTTTACTTTCATACATTCGCTTATCTGCCAACAGATATACGCTGTGGGAATCTCTTTTATTAATTTCCGTGCTGTATGCAAAGCCTGAGGCAACGCTTCGTCTGTAGGCGGGATATAAAACATTCTTTACCTCGAGAGCATCCTTTAATCTTGTAAGAAGTGTCTCTACTTCGCTAAAATGGTCTTCCTTTAAAATGGCTACAAATTCATCACCGCCGATTCTGGCAATAAAGGCCTTTTGGTCAAAGCATTGGCGCAGTACAGAGGCAAATTCAGTCAGATATTTGTCTCCGGCAGCGTGGCCGTCTTTGTCGTTTATCTCCTTAAGACCATTTAGATCCAGGCTTACAACGCAGTATTCCTCAGTCCCTTCATCCAGATCGGACATGTATTTGTCATATCTTGAACGATTCGGTAGGTCTGTCAGTCCGTCCGCGTAGGCAAGATGGGTAAGTGAAGCGTATTCCTTACGCATAGCAAAGGACTCGGATATGTAGATGAAATAGTTGATCAGATTTGCAAAAACAAATATCAGACCGCCCATAGGAATAAGTCTTACGGTAAGGAGAGACTGAGGGATAATATGCATTACTTCAAGACTGAAGGCGATAAAGTTTACAATACAGGACATAGCAAAAAACATCAGACCGATCATCTGAATAATTTCAGCAGGAACAAGTTTTTTCTGCTTAAGATCCTTATAAAAGGTTACAGCCAGAAATAGTGCACACATGACGGAAATAGACTGGAAGTAATGGAGCGTCCGATTCATGTGCAGAATGTCTGCAAAATGAAGAATGGCAAGGAATAAGCATATTGTCGTGCTTGTTCCGGCAACAACAAGGAAAATCCAGTCCTTATAATGATCCTGAATGCATCCTATTATGGTATAGGTCAGCGGAATCATCAGATAGAGAGATATAAATTCTAATACTGATGACTTTGAATTTGTATAGACAAAAAAGTCAATCAGCCTGAAGTAGCACAGTATCCATATTCCAAGCACTATGAAAAGCAATGAGGAAAACAGCTGGGATATAACGGAGGGCAGGGTCTTATAAAAACTCAGCGTAATAATACAAAAAGCTGCACCAAAAATTATCAAAAATATTCCGGTCGCAAGAGGGAAAAGATTTCTGAATAAATGGGCTCTCTCAACATCGTGATATTCACCATATATAGGCGGCAAGAAATAGGTGTAGGAACTCTTGTCAGTAGGATAAAGCACGATTTTTAAGGATATATCAGAGTCCTTTTGGGGTATGGTGACAAAATTGTAGCTCGAGCCAATGAAGCTGTCTTTTTCCATAAGATCAAGGAAGCCTGAACTTATCAGCTCATTATCAGCATAGACCTCAAAGGCAGAATATCTGGAAAGGAATAATAATGTAGGGAATGTATATACACTGCTTTTGGGCAGGGTTCTGGACATGGTGATAATATCCCCCTTGTCAGTGGGGACTTCAATGTATTTTGGTATATAATCGAGGTCAACATCTTCATAAAGCTCTTCATCAAAAGAGATAGTCCAGCCTTCATGAAGGTTTTCCACCGTATTTATGAAAATAGGGCGGAACAGGTAATGACAGATCGCAACCAAAATTATAAAGGTGAGAAAAGCAACTATCAGGAAGTTTATACGCTTATACATTATCTTCTTCACCTCCTTTTTCCGGAAGAGAAGAGCCGAGAATATCGCTTACGAAACGGTCCAGCTTAGAGGCATGATGAATTTGTTTTTCAGCATACATGCGATTATCGGCCAGCACAAAGACGCTGTTTGCATCCTTGTCATTTACTTCGTTGCTGTAAGCATATCCGCATGAAGAGGAAAGCTTAAATTTTGTCTCGGTTTTGTTAAAGGTATCTATTCTGAAATTCAGATTATCTACAAGCTTTTCACAGGTGGTAGGGCTTGGATTTTCGATTGCTACAAGGAATTCATCACCACCGGTTCTGCCAATAAGGGCAGCACCTGCAAAGGTCTGCTTAAGAATATCTGCAAAGGAAGAAAGCATTCTGTCCCCTTCCTGATGACCAAGACTGTCGTTTACTGTTTTCAGATTATCCATATCAAGGCTTATGATTGCATAATTTCCCTGGACAGAGGCCATATACTGCATGCATTTTGCGCGGTTCATAAGACCGGTTAAGGAATCTGTGTATGCAAGGCCTTCCAGATGCTCTTTCATATAAACTGCATTAATGTGCTCTATACCGTGATAGAAGTAGAACACGAACAGGCACAAAACGAAGCAAAGGGCTCCGATAGTCATGAAATTGATATCAACAGAGACTTCGCCACCTGCCACGAAAAATTTGAAAACGTTATATTTTATAATATCTATTACTGAGCAGATGATAAAGATTAAAAGTCCGAGAACAAGGACACTGTCGGAGGTTTTTCCTGTGTACTCGGAGGTTTTTTTCTGCTCATTGTAGTGCCTTGCAACATTTAGCACAAGCTGGGGAAGAATCATTATAGCTTCCGAAAGGGCAATTACATGAAGGGTTGATACAAAATTGTTGATGTGAACGACCTTGAACAGATGCAAGGCAAGAGTGATTATCGGGAAAAGAGCATTAATTCCAATCAGAGTCTTGTTCAGACTTGAATTCAGTTCAGGGTGTGATGACACAAGGAATGTGATGATCGCAAAGGGGACGGAATAAAGCGTGATATATTCAAGCAGACAGAAATAAACTTCAAAATCGGAAATGAAGCAGAATATATCGTTAAATGCCAGATTGTAAGCGCCAAGTGTAAAGGAAATAATCGAGCTGAAAATAAGGGACAGGTCATGTCCGTGATACATGTAAAGGTATGAGGAAAGCGTGAGCAGCAGGAATGCAAAAAGAGTAAGAAAGCCTCCGATAAAGAAGGGAAGGCGTCTCTTCTGAATATATGCGAGCTCAACGTCATGACGGTTTCCGTAGTATATCTCTGAAAGGCCTGAAAAGGCATTATCCTCAAATACTCTGAAGGTAATGGTGATACGTTTTCCACCTACTTCGTTCATGTCACCGAGAGGAATATAGTTAAAATGCTTAGGGATAAGCTCGTTTTTTTCAACATATTTGTCGCCGAAGGAGTAGATGACTTTATCATCAATGGTAGCACTTACAGCGGACTGAATGGATCTGAACATAAGGCAGGCAGAGGGGACGTATTCCGTGGGTAGAATTCTTGAAATAATTACAACGTCATTTTTGTTAGCCGTCCCGATATCGAGGTTTTTAAGCCCCACATCCTCTGCATAAAAATCACCATGCTTAACAGACCATCCATCGTTTAGAATGGTCGCGTAATAAGTGCTTGGTGTGGTCATAAATGTGCTGCCAAATAAAATAAGGATAACAGGGATCAGTACAAGTAATACGGGCAGCAGCCACACATTTATGTGTAAATAATCTCGTAATCGCATGGCAGTCTCCTACGTATTAGTATAGCAACAAATATAAAGTGGATTTATTAAAAAACAGTGTATTTTTCTGAATTTTATATAATATACCCGCATGAAAAAAGCCTTGAAACTCGTATGAGCTCAAGGCTTTGATTCTGGTGTTCTTTTTGTAAATCAGAAGCTTCCGCTGCTTCCGCCATGTGATGTTCCGGAGGATCCTGAATGAGTGGAAGAGCCGGAACTCTCCTTAGGTCTTGCTGTACGTGAAACAGATTTTCTGATGAATCTGTCGGACTTATGAGTGAGCGAAAGTCCTTTCTGTGAGTAGTTCGAAGCACCTGCTTCCCTGTGAACGGTTTTTAACTGCCCAATAAAACCGATAAGTGGAATAAGTGCAAGAACCAATCCGGCTACAAGACAAAGCAGAAATTTCGGGAAGTTGAAGGTCCTGCGTTCGATTACTTTCTGCTGCCTGTTTTCGCAAGCGGTTATAAACCGGTCAAATGCATCATAGTAGTTACCTGCAGAAAGAGAGGATTTGCAGTAGCCAATTATGTCTTCCTGAGCTGAGTCTGTATAGACCTTAATGGCGCTTCCGGTAGTGGTTATATGCCACTGTCTCGATGTAATGTCTATGAGAAACAGAATTCCGTCATGGGAATCACCATAACCATAGCCATTGTAATCATAGAAATCATCGCCATATTGCTCTACGTTTCTGGAACCGAGAGAATCAACGGTCACCAGGACAATGGCGGAATTATAAGCTGCTTCCGCATTGTAAATGTGATAGGCGAGCGCGTTTTCTTCATCATCTGTAAGAAGATCGGCTGCGTCTACTACCGGAAACAAAGAACCATCAGTGCAATAGACAGGATCAACCATGCCTTCGCCATCAGCCTTTGCAGTGAAAGGTAAAAGCAGAGGCATGATCAGCATCATGCAAATCATAAGCACTGATGCATAATTAAGTTTTCTCTTGTAATTCATATGCTGATCCCTTTCACTAACTGTTGATAATGATTAAGCAAACGATAATGGCCAGAATGGTGAAACCTATAGTGGAAAGGATATACAAAATTGTTGCTTTTCCTTTGCTCACAGGAAGGTTTCCTACAAATTTACCGGTCTGTCCGTTCATGGCAAAAAGAAAGTTTTTGCCATTCCAACTGGTATTTAGGAGCCATACCGGATAAAGAGCATATTTATGTCTCAGACCATTTACATTTTGCTGCTTGGAGGTAATGTTTACGGTAGAATATCCGGAAACGGAATTCCTAAGATCGGTTTCTACCGTATGCTTCATTCTCTCAACAATATGTGTCTGGGTATCCTCAGCCTTGATATCATATCTGTTAGCCATAAAGCCCGCGAGGTATCCTCCGTTAAAGGGGACTGCTTCGCTGAAGTTAAAGGGCTCAATGGATTCCATCAAGTCATCAGGCATTTCTTTTGATGCATCGTGAGGGACGTTGGAAAACTCTTCTGAGCCGCTCCTCTGAACATCATAGTAGCTGGTCTCAGTGTAGTTATAGTCACTGTCGCTCCAGGTTCTTACCTTTGTTGCAGAAAAATCGTAATCACCACTTACTTTGGCATCATAGAGCCAGTAAGGAATGTAGATTCCACGAATTTTATCAATGTGATTCTGTGCAAAGAATACACCTGGCAAAAGAAGCTTTCCTTTTACATATCCTGAGTAGGCACTCATGGCATCCTGCTTACTTTTTTTAAAGGGGATGACATAGTCCGGACGCAGATCTCCGGAAAACTTCTCCTTGACCACTACATTGTTACTGCAGAAAGGACAGGTCAGAGAGCCTTCGTTTTCAGAGGCAACTATTTCGCCGCCACAGGACTGGCAGGAATAAACTACCATACCATCAGTCTCTCCGGGCTTCCATTCGTTGCCTTCGTTAATCCACTCATTGCTATCAGCCTTTGCATCCTTATCCTGCTCTTCCTGTCTTGGAGCAACATAATCATCAACCTTGATTTTGGTGTCGCAGTACGGGCAGGAAAGGAGCTGGCTTGCTGCATCAAAGTTCATTATCCCGCCACAGGCGGGACATTCGTATTCAGTTAATCCCATAAAATCAATTTCCTATATTATTTCCTGTCTGGTGGCAAAAGTCTGTTATGCTCTGGGCTTGCCACAGTTTGAACAGAAATTACCACTGTTTACGGTTCCGCAAGAGCATGTCCAGTCAGCACTTGGCTTAGGCTGTCCGCAATTAGAGCAGAAGTTACCGTTGTTCACGGTTCCGCAGGAGCATGTCCAGCCGCCCTGACTCTGGGGCTGCATCTGAGGTGCCGGCTGAGGAGCCGGCTGAGGTGCTGCCTGTGCCTGCTGCTGACCCATAGCGAAGAGGTTCGCTGCGTTAGCGCCGCCTGCCTGCTGAGCCATATTCATTCCTGCAAAAGCCATCATAGGGCCGGTGCTTGTGTTTTTAGCAGCATCCTGCATAGCCTGTGCCTGTGCACCGACAAGTGCTCCGGCTGCCATGTTGGGATTGGAATAAACAGCATTCTTCTGAAGCTCTTTTATCATCTTCTCATCTTCTTCAGAAGCGTTTACAGAGTTGATACCAAAGGTAGAAATCTTGATACCATAGGTCTCGCCCCACTTGGAGGAAAGAACATCGTTGAGTGCATCAGCGATTTCAGTTGTGTGGCCAGGAAGTGCGCTATAACGAACGCCGGTCTCCGAAATCTTTGCAAATGCAGGCTGAAGAGCTGTAAGAAGTTCGCTCTTAAGCTGAGATTCGATATTCTCTCTCTTGTACTCGCCCTGGAAGTTACCGCAAAGGTTTGTATAGAAAAGAATGGGGTCAATAATCTTATAGCTGTATTCACCATGGCAACGGATAGCGATATCAACATCAAGACCGATGTTTCTGTCAACTACGCGGAAAGGAACAGGGTTAGCTGTACCATACTTGTTGCCGATGATATCCTTGGTGTTGATGTAGTAAACGCGCTGATCGTTTCCTGCATCTCCGCCAAAACCGATACGCTTACCGATCTTTTTAAAGGTTTCTGCGATATTGCTTGAAAGATTTCCATAGAAGAGCGAGGGCTCTGTGCTTACGTCATAAACAAATTCGCCGGGCTCTGCACAGATTTCAGTTACCTTACCCTGATCTACGATAAGCATGCACTGTCCGTCTGCTACTGCAATGATAGAGCCGTTTGAAATGATATTGTCGTTACCTTTTGTGTTTGAACTTCCCTTGCCTGTACGCTTAGATGCTTTGATTGCAAGTGTGTCTGCAGGAAGTGCATCACAATAGAAATAGTCCCTCCAGGAATCAGCAAGAACGCTTGAAGCAGCGCCAATTCCAGCTTTTAAAATACCCATACTAATATATCCTCCTTTATTATGTATTTAACCTTAATAGTTTTTGAATATAACGTTAAAGGCTGTCTGTTGTCTGACCAATTTCAGACGCTGGAAAAATTATACCATAATAATGGCCTTTAAAATGAAAAATATATGCAAATTGATAACATTTGGCAGTTTTTTGCAAAAATTCAGACATATTTTGCAATCGCGTAGGGAATATATGAGAGTATAATAGTAATTGAGTACACAAAAACCAGTGCAGAGTGATCCGGATATTATGAAAAAATGCAAACTGAACTATTTAAATAAAGAATATGAAGTATATGAGGGAACGCTTCTGTCAGAATTTATGTTAAAAAGCGGAATAGAAGTAGAAAAGCCCTGTGGAGGAATGGGTCGGTGCGGAAAATGCAGGGTCAGATTTCTTAGTGGAGCACCAAAGGCAAACAGCC
This sequence comes from Butyrivibrio sp. AC2005, assembly GCF_000424145.1. Lineage (GTDB taxonomy): Bacteria > Bacillota > Clostridia > Lachnospirales > Lachnospiraceae > Butyrivibrio. The sequence continues at coordinate 90,592 of NZ_AUJI01000014.1, read as the reverse complement.
TGGATGTGAGATTTTTGTCAGAGAAAGAGATTGCTGAAGGAATAAGACTTGCCTGCAGAGCAGTAATAGCTGAGGATGCTGAGATAGAAAGCTTTTATGGTTCAGAGGAGCTGGCCGGGAATTTATCAGATGATGTTGAGAATAGGCCGGATTACAGGGATTGTGAGACGGATGTTGCGCTGGATATAGGAACTACCACCATAGCAGCCGCTCTGATACCTGTAAAAAACGGAGGGGATGCAGATAAAGCTGTTTACAGAGTGACAATCATGAATCATCAGCGAAGGTATGGGGCCGATGTAATCAGCAGGATACAGGCGGCGAACGCGGGTGAAGGAGAGAATCTCAGAAGAGCTGTCATAGAAGATATAAAAAGCATCACAAAGAATCTTAACATCAGACAAATGATGATTGCGGGAAACACCACAATGCAGCATATTTTAATGGGTGATTCCTGTGAGGGTCTTGGAAAGGCACCTTATACGCCGGTCAGATTGTCGTATCCGGTTATGGATATGACTCAGCTGCTTGGAGATAAGGAAGCCTATAGACAGGAATCGAAATGTATCCTTGCTCCCGGTATATCCGCTTTTGTAGGTGCAGATATAGTTTCGGGGATGTATGCCCTGTCCTTTGACAAAATTCCCGAGGGAAAGAAATATATGCTCATTGACCTTGGAACTAACGGAGAGATGGCACTTGCCGATTCCGAAAAAATCAGTGTGTGTTCAACGGCAGCAGGCCCGGTGTTTGAAGGCGGTGGTATATCCTGCGGAATGGCCGGAGTGAAAGGTGCCATAGAACATATAACTATAAAGGATAATGCGGAAGCGGAATTTGATGTGATTAGTGGTGCAGAGCCTCTGGGAATATGCGGAAGCGGTGTGCTGGAGCTTGTTTCCGAGCTTAGAAGAACCGGAATAATAGACGAAACCGGACTTCTTGGAGATGAGTATTTTGATGAGGGATTCATATTATATAAGGATGAAAAAAGCTCTGAAAACATTTCCTTTACCCAAAATGACATAAGGGCAGTACAGCTGGCAAAGGCTGCGATAAGGAGCGGAATAGATACACTTCTTCAAATGCATGGATGCAGGGCAGAGGATGTTGATAAGGTGTATCTGGCAGGTGGATTCAGTGAACACCTGGACACACAAAAGGTGAAATACTTAAGACTTCTTCCGGAAGAATTTCTGGAACAATCAGTCACAGAGTGTGTTGGGAATACTTCTTTAGCAGGCTGCATAAAGGCATTAAGCGATAAAAACTCTTTGGAAAAAATGGAAAAGATAGTCCGTAAATCGGCTGAAATAAAGCTTGCAGAGACAGATGTATTCGGGGATGATTTTATAGAGGCAATGAATTTCTAAAGGGTAAAGTTTATAAAAATTTTATATATTTTACACAATGTTTTCGCAGAGTCATAATTGATTTATGGTTTTGTTATACTTATAATAGAACGATAACAGTTTTTAACGAGGTAAGCAATGGATAACAATTATACAAACAACAACGGATCCGGGGGAGATAACAATCCCAAAAAGCAAAACGTCCTGCTTTTGGTTGTGGCAGCACTTATAGCGGTACTGTTCATGACATATATAATGAGGGCTGTTACTTCCACCAGTAATAAAGAGGTGACTTATTCCGAGTTTATCCAGATGATAAAGGATAAAAAGGTCGAGAGTGTAGTCATCGAGGATGACAGGATCAACATTATTCCGAAGGTAAGCTCTGATGAGCTGAAATACAATCCTTTTTATGGCTCTACAATGGTTATGACATATTATACCGGTAAAGCCGAGGACGATTCCACACTGACACAGAGACTTCTTGATGCAGGTATTCCCGTTAGCAGTGAAGTGCCTGACTCATCAAGTGCCATTATTTCTTTTGCAGTTTATTATGTACTTCCTATTTTGCTGATGTGGCTTATTTTGTCCTTTGTATTCAGGCGTATGTCAAAGGGCGGTGGTCCTCTTGGAATAGGAAAAAACAATGCAAAGGTATACATGCAGCGTGAGACCGGTGTTACCTTTAAGGACGTAGCCGGCGAGGATGAGGCTAAGGAATCACTTGTGGAAGTGGTAGATTTCCTCCACAATCCCGGAAGATATGTAAAAATCGGTGCAAAGCTTCCTAAGGGAGCGCTCCTTGTAGGACCTCCAGGAACAGGTAAGACACTTCTTGCGAAGGCGGTAGCCGGAGAGGCACATGTTCCTTTCTACTCACTTGCAGGTTCAGACTTTATTGAGCTTTATGTCGGTGTCGGCGCCAGCCGTGTGCGTGAGCTTTTTGCAGAGGCGAGTAAGAACGCACCCTGTATCATTTTCATTGATGAGATTGATGCTATAGGAAGAAGCCGTGATAACAAGTATGGCGGCGGAAATGAAGAACGTGAGCAGACACTTAACCAGCTCCTTTCCGAGATGGATGGTTTCGATTCCTCAAAGGGTGTCCTTGTACTCGGAGCTACCAACAGACCGGAGATTCTTGATAAGGCACTTTTAAGACCCGGACGTTTTGACAGACGAATCATTGTTGATAAGCCTGATCTCAAGGGACGTGAGGAGATCTTGAGGGTTCATTCCAAGGACGTAAAGATGGATGAGACCGTTGATCTTAAGGCTATTGCCCTTGCTACAAGCGGAGCTGTAGGATCAGACCTGGCTAACATGATAAATGAGGCTGCTATCAATGCAGTTAAAGCGCACAGAGAATATGTATGCCAGCAGGATCTTATGGAAGCTGTTGAGCAGGTTCTCGTAGGAAAAGAGAAAAAAGACAGAATCCTCAGTAAGGAAGAGAGAAAGATTGTCTCTTATCATGAGGTTGGACATGCCCTTATCAGTGCAGTTCAGAAGAATACAGAACCCGTTCAGAAGATTACAATTGTTCCCAGAACCATGGGGGCACTCGGTTATGTAATGCAGGTTCCGGAGGATGAGAAATATCTTCAGACCAAGGATGAGATAATTGATGATATCATCGTTTCCCTTGGCGGACGTGCAGCGGAAGAGGTTATTTTCAATACTGTTACCACAGGCGCAGAAAATGATATCGAAAAAGCGACATCGATGGCACGCAGCATGATTACAATGTTCGGAATGAGCAACAAATTCGGACTTATGCAGCTGGAGTCAATCCAGAACAGATACCTTGACGGAAACAGAGTGCTCAATTGCAGCCCTCAGACAGAGTATCTTGTTGATGAAGAGGTTAAACAGCTTCTTGCTGACTGTTATGAAAAGGCTAAGCAGATTATCCGTGATCACATTGATACAATGGACAAGATTGCTCAGTTCCTTATTGAGAAGGAAACCATTACCGGTAAGGAATTCATGAAGATTTACCGCGAGGTTGAGAACATTCCTGAGCCTACAGAGGAAGAGGTGGAAGCTTCCAAGCACGGAAGAATCTATGCTACCAGACCTGAATCTGCAGCGGTCGGAGAAAATGTACCGATCAAGGAAAAGGAGAAACCAGCTGAGGCAGCACCTGTTCAGCAGGCACCCGCACCGGAAGTGCAGGGTAATCAGCCGACTGGGACATATAATCAGCCTCAGGCACCGACCTATGCTCCGCAGAACAATCCATACAGTTATCAGCAGCAGAGTGCCCCCGGATCAATTTTTGATGAAAAGGTAGGCGATTCTGATAATGAGCAGCAGGGCGGCGGACTTTTCTCTCATGTGCCCGATGATTTTGATAACAAGAATAATTAAAAAGTGAAATTAAGGCTGTCGCATAGCGGCAGCCTTTCTGTTAATATTTTGTATATGGAAGAAAAATTCAACATTCAGGAAGAACTAAAGAAATTGCCCAAACAGCCGGGAGTATACATTATGCGTGATGAAAATGACACCATAATGTACGTTGGTAAGGCCATAAACCTCTATAACAGGGTAAGGTCATATTTCCGCAAAATAGTTGGGCGAGGACCTCAGATTGACCGTATGGTCAGCCAGATAGCCAGATTTGAGTACATAGTGACGGATTCTGAGCTTGAAGCTCTGGTACTGGAGAACAATCTTATCAAGGAAAACAGTCCCAGATATAACACCATGCTCAAGGATGATAAGACCTATCCTTACATAAAGGTTACTGTTTCGGAGGAATTCCCGCGCATCCTTTTTTCAAGGCTTATGAAAAAGGACAAGTCAAAGTATTTTGGTCCTTTTACCAGCGCTGCTGCGGTTAAGGATACAATCGAGCTTATTAATAAAATATATGGTCTCAGAACCTGTAACAGGGTACTTCCCAGAGACATTGGAGTGGACAGACCGTGCCTTAATTATCATATGAACAGGTGCTCAGCGCCCTGTGACGGCAAGATTTCCAGTGAGGAATATGCTGAGAGAATACAGGGGGCACTGGATTTCCTCGAGGGAAATTACACACCCATAATAAAAGACCTTAGCGAAAAAATGGAAGCAGCGTCGGAGGAGCTGAACTTCGAAAGAGCGGCAACCTACAGGGATCTTCTTTCCAGTGTAAGACAGATTGCACAGAAGCAGAAGATGACTGATGCAGCCATGGAGGATAAGGATATTCTTGCAATTGCATCTGATGAGAGTGATGCAGTAGTGCAGGTGTTCTTTGTTCGCGATGGCAGACTTATCGGTCGTGAGCATTTTTATATGACACACGTGTCTGAAAATCCGCAAAATGAGATTCTCCTAAACTTTGTAAAGCAGTTCTATGCGGGGACACCATTTATTCCAAGAGAACTAATGCTTCCTGAGCCTATCGAGGACATGGATATCATAGAAAAGTGGCTTACGCAGAGAAAAGGAAGCCGCGTTTATCTTAAGGTTCCGGAGAGAGGACAGAAGGAAAAACTCATGGAGCTTGCGGCTCAGAATGCAGAGCTCGTTCTCAGCAAGGACAAGGAGAGACTTAAGAGAGAAGAAGGAAGGACTATCGGAGCTGTAAAGGAGATAGAAAAGCTTCTGGGATTAAAAGGCCTTTCAAGGATGGAGGCTTTTGATATTTCCAATATCAGCGGTTTTGCCAACGTGGGATCCATGGTGGTCTATGAAAAGGGAAAGCCTAAGAGAAGCGATTACAGGAAATTCAGGATAAAATCCGTCTCGGGACCGGATGACTATGCGTGCATGAAAGAGGTTTTGACAAGAAGACTGATGCACGGACTTGAGGAGAGGCATGAGCTTGAGGTCAGGGAAATAGATGCAAGATATGGGAGCTTCACAAAGTTTCCGGATCTTATACTAATGGATGGTGGAAGAGGACAGGTAAATATTTGTCTTCAGGTCCTTGAAGAATTGGGGATTAAAATTCCGGTTTGCGGAATGGTAAAGGATGATAATCACCGCACAAGAGGACTGTATTTTAATAATGAAGAGATAGCGATCGACAGGCGTTCAGAGGGATTTAAGCTGATAACAAGAATTCAGGATGAAGCCCACAGATTTGCAATTGAGTACCACAGATCCTTAAGGAGTAAAGCACAGGTTAAAAGCTCTCTTGATGAAATTCCGGGAATCGGTCCGTCAAGAAGAAAAGCCCTGATGCGCCATTTTAAATCAATAGAAGAAATAAGAATGGCAGATGTGGAAACTCTGAAACAGGTTCCGGAAATTCCGGAGAACCAGGCAGTGAAAATATATGAATTCTTTCATTCGTCCGAATTGTAAAAGCCCAGCGGTTATGCTAAACTGTGGTAAGCTAGAGGGAGGTATCTAATGTCAACGGTAAAGCTAAAAACTGTCATTAAAAAGATGGAGCTGGAAAATCTTACACCTGAACTTGATGTTTCCAGAATCCGTATTCACCAGCCTGATATAAACAGACCGGCATTACAGCTGGCAGGCTATTTTGAACACTTTGAGGCGACAAGACTTCAGGTTATCGGATTTGTAGAATATACCTATATGGAGTCTATTCCTTCAGAGGATAAGGAACGCGTATATCGCGAATTTTTGTCTTTCGATATTCCCTGTGTGGTATTTTGCAGAAACCTGATACCGGATCCGCTTTTCGTAAGGATTGCCATTGAAGAGAAGGTTCCGATCATGGTTACCAAGAAGCCTACATCTTCATTTATGGCGGAGATTATCCGCTGGCTGAATGTTGAGCTTGCTCCATGCATTTCAATTCACGGCGTACTTGTTGATGTTTATGGTGTTGGCGTTCTTATCACAGGTGAGAGTGGAATCGGTAAATCAGAGGCTGCTCTTGAGCTTATAAAGAGAGGTCACAGACTTGTATCCGACGATGTTGTTGAGATCAGGAAGGTCAGTGATGTTACTCTTATCGGATCCGCACCTGATATCACCAGACATTTTATTGAGCTTCGCGGTATCGGAATCGTGGATGTTAAGACACTTTTTGGTGTATCGAGCGTACGTGACACCCAGAACATAGACCTTGTTATTAAGCTTGAGGAGTGGGATAAGGACAAGGAATACGACAGACTTGGACTTGAAGAGGAATACACAGAGTACCTTGGAAACAAGATTGTCTGCCACAGAATTCCGATTCGTCCCGGCAGAAACCTTGCTATTATCTGTGAGTCAGCCGCTGTTAACCACAGACAGAAGATGATGGGTTACAACGCAGCTCAGGAGCTTTATAACAGAGTTCAGAATTCGCTGGCCAAGGGTCGCGATGATGACGATTAAAAATATTAATGTAGAGGTATAGTAATAATGGAAAATCATGCTTCAAATTTATTGGAACAGTATGTATTCGGTGTTGATATCGGCGGAACTACCGTTAAGATCGGCCTTCTTGATATGGACGGTCATAAGGTAGAGGTATGGGAGATTCCTACCAGAACAGAGGATGAAGGTAAGAATGTTCTTCCCGATATTGCCGAAGCAATAAGAAAAAAGATGGAAGAGAGAGGAATCAAGGACTCTCAGGTTGTAGGTGTAGGTGCAGGTGCTCCAGGACCTTTCGGCGATGATGGTACTATTTTCAAGGCAGTTAACCTTGGATGGAGTGAGTTCAATATGAAGAATGAACTTCACGACCTTGTTAAGATTCCTGTAAAGTGCGGTAATGATGCCAATGTTGCAGCACTTGGCGAATACTGGATGGGAGGCGGCCAGGGCTACAAGGATATGCTCATGGTAACTCTCGGAACCGGTGTTGGCGGAGGAATCATCCATAAGGGAAAGATTTTCAACGGTGCCAACGGAGCAGCAGGAGAAATCGGACATATCCATATCAACGATGAAGAGACACTTGTCTGTGGATGTGGTAAGAAGGGATGTCTTGAGCAGTATGCAAGTGCTACAGGCGCTAATCTTCTTATGAGCAGAGTTCTTGAAGCAAGTGATGAAGAATGTGTTCTTCGTGGCAAGGATTACACCTGCAGAGATATTTTCGATGCAGCCAAGAAGGGTGATAAGCTTGCAAATGAAGCTCTTGCCCAGTATGGTGAGTACCTTGGAAAAGGTCTTGCAATGATTGCGTCAACAGTTAATCCTGAGATCATCGTATTTGGAGGCGGTGTATCAAAGGCAGGAGATATCCTCTTTGATCTTGTACGTCCTTCATTTGAGAAATATGTATTCCCGGGTGCCAAGAGAACAAAGTTCGCTCTTGCAAAGCTCGGAAATGATGCAGGAATTTTCGGTGCAGCAAAACTTGTTTTGGATGCGGTTGCGGAGAAATGAGATTAGATTTATATGATAGATTGTCCGGATTATTGCCGGAAGAAAACATCATAAAGAATGAGGATATGAGCAGGCACACTACGTTTCGCGTCGGTGGGCCTGCCGATTATTTTGTGAAGATAGATAATTCCGGGTCACTGAACGAGGTTTTAACTCTCTTTAGAGAAATGGGATTAAAAATGCAGGAGGATTACTATGTTCTTGGGAATGGAAGTAATCTTCTTGTTGCAGATAGCGGTTATAGAGGCGTCATAGTTTCGCTGTGCGGAGAATTTGCGGAGTGCGAAATTGAGAGCCCTTGTATTATCAGAGCGGGGGCTGCAGCCCTGAATGTGGCTGTGGCAAATCTTGCCAGGGATAACAGCCTTACGGGGGTTGAATTTGCCCATGGCATACCCGGATCCATAGGTGGTGCGCTTGTGATGAATGCAGGAGCCTATGGCGGTGAAATGAAGCAGGTGGTAAAGAGTGTAACCGCGATAGATGAAGAGGGGCAGGAGGTTGTCCTTAGCAGCGATGAGCTCGAATTTGGTTACAGGACCAGTATTTTTAAAAAGAAGAAATATGTCATAACCGGTTGTCTTATAGAGCTTAATAACGGCGACAAAGCCGAAATTGAGCGGGTTATGAATGAACTAAAGGAAAAGCGCATATCAAAGCAGCCGCTTGAATATCCAAGTGCCGGTTCAACCTTTAAAAGACCGGAGGGCTACTTTGCAGGGAAACTGATAGAGGATGCCGGACTTCGCGGATATACGGTCGGAGGCGCTCAGGTTTCTGAGAAGCATTGCGGATTTGTAGTAAATAAAGGCGGAGCAAAGGCGGATGATGTTTACAGACTGATAGCTGATGTTCAGAACAAAGTGTTTGAAGCATCCGGGGTTAAGCTGTCACCGGAAGTAATTCTTTTAGGAGATTTTGACGCATGAGAATCGTTATTGTTACGGGAATGAGTGGCGGTGGAAAGTCCACGGCAATCCATATGCTTGAGGATGCAGGATTTTACTGTGTTGATAATCTGCCCCCGGGCTTATTTGAGAAATTTGCTGAACTTATCACCCTTCCTGACAGTGAGGTGCAAAAGGTTGCACTGGGACTGGATGTAAGATCCGGACAGAAATTTGAGGAGGCTCCGAGAGTAATAGAGGAACTCCGAAAGAGGGGACTTCCTGTGGAGGTTCTTTTCCTGGAATGTTCGGATGCTGTTCTTGTTAAGAGGTACAAAGAGACAAGAAGACGCCATCCTCTGTCACCTGATGGAAGAATTGAGGACGGAATTATTAAGGAGAGAGAACTCCTTGCACAGATCAGGAGTCAGGCAGACTATATAATTGATACAACTCAGCTGCTCACCAGAGAGTTCAAGGCTGAGATGGAGAAAATTTTCGTAGCTAACGAAAAGCACAATAACCTGATGGTTACTATTTTGTCCTTTGGATTTAAGCATGGTATCCCGTCTGATGCCGATCTTGTTTTTGATGTGAGATTTTTGCCTAATCCTTTCTATATTGATGAGCTTAAGCATCTTACCGGAAATGATAAACCGGTTCAGGATTATGTGAAAAGCTTTCCTGAGTGCGGACAGTTCCTTGATAAGCTTAAGGACATGCTGGAGTTTTTGATGCCCGGATATATTAATGAGGGAAAATATCAACTGGTAGTAGCGATAGGCTGTACCGGTGGCCAGCACAGATCGGTAACTATTGCAAATGAGATTTATGAGAGATTAAAAGAAGCGGATAATTTCGGAGTGAAGAAATATCATAGAGATTTGAAGCATGCCAGGTGATGCCTATGTCATTTTCAAGTGATGTAAAAAGTGAACTTGCAAAACAGATAGCATCTCCGCGTCATTGCAGGCTTTCTGAGCTACTGGCTTTGCTACTTGGATGCGGAGCTGTATCGAGGTCGGAAGACGGCGTGTATACTGTGTTTTTACAGGCTGATGCGGAGGCTCAGGGCAGAAAGTTCTTTACAATACTAAAAAAAGCATTTAATATAGAGGCTAGCGTGCTTGATAAAGTGCCGCCCATGCACTCAGGAGGAAAGGTATATGTGCCTGTTCTTCAGGGAAAAGAAGAGATTTCTTCTATACTAAAGTCAATTAATATAGTTGATGACGATGATAATATCAGGACTGCAAATGATGGCGTAAGTCACAGAATTGTCAGACAGTCTTGCTGCAAGAGGGCATTTTTGAGAGATACGTTTTTATGTATTGGCTCAGTCAGTGATCCCAGTAAGTCATATCATCTCGAGTTCGTCTGCACATCGCAGAGGTTTGCGGATGATCTGAAACAGATGATTGAGAGCTTTGACATAGAGGCGCGCATAGTAATGCGTAAAAAATACTATGTCGTATATATTAAGGAGAGTACAGCAATTGTTGATCTTCTTAATGTCATGGAAGCTCCCGTAAGTCTGATGAATATGGAGAATGAACGCATAGTTAAGGAAATGCGCAACTCCATTAACAGACGGGTTAACTGTGAAACTGCCAATATCACAAAAACAGTCAATGCAGCATCGAGACAGACCACTGATATCTTGTATCTGAGAGATCACTATGGATTTGAGAATCTCCCTAAGGGACTTGAGGATATGGCCAGGGTCAGGCTGCAATATCCGGATGCAACATTGTTAGAGCTTGGGAGATATCTTGACCCGCCGGTTGGTAAGTCAGGTGTTAATCACAGGCTAAGAAAGCTCAGTGAACTCGCGGAGAGGTTGCGAGAATGAGTGACACTGCGATTTCTGCAGTTAGAGGAGGAAATTATGATAACAAAATCTATCGAAATCAAGCTTCCAGGTGGACTTGAGGCACGTCCGGTTGCCGAGTTGGTTCAGCTTGCAAGCCGCTATGACAGCACAGTGCACATCGAGGCACAGTCTAAGAAGGTTAATGCGAAGAGCATCATGGGTATGATGACGCTTAGCCTTAGCAGTGGCGAAGAGGTTACAGTAATTGCTGATGGCTCAGATGAGGCTGATGCAGTTGCAGGTATGGAGAGTTTTCTGATTGGAAATCTGCAGCTTTCTTAATACTAAATAAAATAAATATGTAGAAAGCCCCGGTTGCATTCATTATAATGGATGTAACCGGTTTTTATTTCGTAGATAATGCTTTTTATTTTGGGGAGGCTGTATGAACAAGAAGAGGATGCTGTTTGTCTATAACCCTAAAGCAGGCAAGGAGCGTATAAAAAGTAATTTATTGGATATAATAGATATATTTGTTAAGGCTGGCTATGAAGTAACGGTTCATCCCACACAGGAAGCCGGGGATGCCACAATGGCTGTGGAAAACAGAGAAAGCAGGTACGATATTGTGGCCTGCAGCGGTGGGGATGGTACTCTCGATGAAGTGGTTAACGGCATGTGGAAGTCAAAAAAACGCATTCCGATAGGCTATGTACCTGCGGGATCAACCAATGACTTTGCCATGAGTCTGGGGATACCTTCAACCATGTATGCCTCTGCCGAAGCACTTGTAAACGGGAAGGAATATAAATGTGATATTGGAGTTATGAATGACGAGATTTTCGTCTATATAGCGGCATTTGGCCTATTCACAGATGTTTCATATCTTACAAGACAGGACATAAAGAATGTTTTGGGACATATGGCTTACATACTTGAAGGTGCAAAAAGGCTTTCTGAGATCAGATCTTATCATCTTAAGGTAACTACTGATGAGGAAGTAATCGAGGATGACTTTGTTTTCGGAATGGTCACAAATTCAATCTCTGTGGGTGGATTTAAGGATATTACGGGAAAACATGTAAAGCTTGATGATGGCGTATTTGAGGTTACGCTGGTTAAGCTTCCTGACAACATGCTTGATATGAGTAATCTGATGGCGGCTTTTCTTAACAGAGACATAGATACAGAGCAAATGTACTGCTTTAAGACAAGGCATGTCACATTTGAATCCGATGAAAGTATAGCCTGGACAAGAGATGGAGAATTTGGCGGCGAGCATACATATGTCGACATAAGGAATGAGAATAAGGCACTGACAATACTTGTGCCGGACAAGAGGTAGGGAAATTATATGGACGATTGGCGCTATACCGGTCGTTCATTTTTTGTTCATAAAACGTTTAAAGACTATTAACGCCAGATTATTTCTTGGACAAATATTTTCGATATACTAAAGATGTCAGATGAAGAAAGGCAATACCAATTAAAATTAACTTTTTCATAATAAGCCAAGCAAGTTGTAACTTGCTTGGCTTCCTCCCTTTTTAGGGGTTCTTTAATCAATTATTTCCGGCTCGGGATAATCCACGCCAAAGGTTTCGACTGTAACTGTTTCCATAACCTGATCTGTAGTAGGTCTGTCCATCCAGTCAGTTTCTGTTTCCGCAATCTTATTTACTACGTCCATACCCTCTGTTACTTTACCGAAAGCGGCATAAGCACCATCAAGATGAGGAGCATTCTTGTGCATGATAAAGAATTGTGAGCCTGCTGAATCGGGAATCTGAGTGCGGGCCATGGAAAGGACACCCTCTGTGTGAAGAAGATTGTTCTCAAAGCCGTTCTGAGAGAATTCGCCCTTGATTGAATAGCCCGGGCCGCCCATTCCTGTGCCGTCGGGATCGCCGCCCTGAAGCATAAAGCCCTTAATTACGCGATGGAAGATAACTCCGTCGTAAAAATTGTGATTGATAAGAGAAATGAAATTGTTAACTGTGTTGGGGGCGATTTCGGGGTAAAGCTCAGCCTTGATAACACCGCCATCCTTCATTGTGATAGTTACTATCGGGTTTTTGTTTTCAGCCATTATTATCTCCTTATTATTTCTTTTGTGAAAAAATGAAATTTTGTTACTATTTACGGTTTTTCGTGGTAGAAAACCGCGATTAATTATACAATATACATGAGGTATATAAAAGTTGTTAAGGGAAATCATTTTTTGCTTAAAAAGAAGACCGGGTAAAGCCGTCGGGAAAAAAATAAATAGTGCGACAGAGTATCTGGAGGAAGAAGGCTTTATATGCGAAATCATGATGCCTCAAAATGAAGGGCAGGAGGAGAATCGCATATTCAGATGGCTATGGCCAAGGCTCGGAAACAGAAAACTCGAAGATATGCTCATTGTTTCAGACTCCACAGAGATGGCTGATGAGCTTATTAAGAGAGGCTATTATGTAGTGGGGATTTGGCATGATGAAAACCGCTCAGAGTCTTTTGCCGGGTTAAAATATGTTTTCACGGATATAGAAGAGATAGCCAGGGATTCTTACGAGAAAGCATATCAGAGATATGCCCATCTTCCATGGGAAATTCTGAAAACAAAAAGATGTCTCATACGTGAGACCACGGTTGAGGATGTGGATGATTTCTACAGGATATATGCAGATCCCGAGATGACCAGGTACATGGAGGGGCTTTTCAAAAATCCCGAGGATGAGAAAAAGTATACCAGAGACTATATCGAAAAAGTATATGGACTATTGGGCTTTGGTACATGGACTGTTATCAGAAGGGACGACGGAAGGGTTATAGGACGGGCCGGTTTCAGTGTCCGGAATGGCTTTGATGATATTGAGTTGGGATTTTTAATTGGCACGGAATTTCAAAGGCAGGGCTATGCCTACGAAGTATGTAGTGCAGTTCTTGACTACGGGAAGCAGGTTTTGCAGTTTGAAAAGGTTCAGACCTTTGTCAAAGCGGAAAATGCAGTTTCAATACACCTGTGTGAAAAGCTCGGATTTGAGAAAATTGAAGAGGTTGACATAGAGGAAAATATATATGGAGAAGAGTATCATGACGGTATGAAAGTTGCGCCTTCCGAGGCGAAGTTTGGCAAATATATCAGAATGGTGCTTGATATTTGATTTTTTTTCAGTTACCATACATTTTGTGAAGAAGAGGAAAAATATTACGTAGTACCCAGGATGTTTAGGAGGTATGGATGAATTCAATGGATTTATTTTCGCTAATTGCAGGGCTGCTCGGCGGCCTGGCTCTGTTTATGTATGGTATGAATGTAATGAGTGGCGGACTCACCAAGGCAGCCGGCGGTAAGTTGGAGGCTGCGCTGAGTAAGGTGATCAGTCATCCGATCATTGCATATCTTTTCGGTGTAGGAGTCACTGCACTGGTTCAGTCTTCGTCAGCATCAACCGTAATGGTTGTCGGTCTTGTTAATTCAGGAATCATGACATTAAAAGAGGCAGTAAATGTTATTCTCGGTGCTAACCTCGGTACAACATTTACAGCATGGCTGCTCAGCTTGAATGCCATCAGCAGTGATAATTTTCTTATCAATCTTTTAAAACCTACGTCATTTACCCCGTTTTTGGCTATTATAGGTATCGTTCTTTACATGTTTTCAAAGAGCGATAAAAAGAATAATATCGGTTTGATTCTCATTGGTTTTTCTGTGCTTATGTTCGGAATGAGCATGATGTCAGATGCTGTTTCTCCCCTTAAGAATGACAAGGACTTTCAGAATATTCTCATGACCTTCAGTAATCCTGCAATCGGATTCATGGTCGGTGTATTTTTTACAATGGTAATACAGAGCTCTGCCGGAACAATCGGTATCATGCAGGCTTTGGCGGCATCAGTTCATATACCGTACAGCGTAGCGCTCCCTGTAGTTGTAGGTGCTGAGGTTGGTACCTGTATCACAGCGATTCTTTCATCGCTTGGAGCTAATAAAAACGGTAAGAGAACCGCTCTTATGCATTTGTATTTCAATGTGATAAAAGCGGTGTCCTTCATGATAATATTCTATGCTGTACATAGTTTTGTTCATTTCGCATTTATGGATCATGAAGCCGGAATGGTTGGAATAGCTTCCATTCATACATTGATCAATCTTGTTGCGACACCTCTTATGCTTCCTTTCTCAGGACTTTTGGTTAAGATGGCACTTGCTTCCATACCGATTGACGATAAGGAAAGAGAAGAGCAGGAGGAGATGCAGGGCATCACAAAGCTGGATCCACGTTTCCTTTCAAACCCGCCCTTCGCACTTGAACAGGCGAAGCAGGTTGCCATGGATATGGCTGACTTTGCGAGAGAGGGACTTGAAAAGGCAATTCCGCTGCTTGAGGATTATGACTCCGACAAGGCTGATGAGGTTAGGCGCCTTGAGGAGAAGGTTGACCGTTATGAAGATCAGCTGGGAACTTATTTGATGCAGATTAACAATCATCATCTTGCTGAGACGGATTCAAGAACACTGTCAATAATTCTTCATTGTATGACAGATTTTGAGAGAATAAGTGATCACTCATTGAATATTGCCCAGATTGCCCGCAATATGAAGGATAAGAATGAGCACTTTTCATCAAAGGCAAGTGAGGAAATCAGGATATTCTCCAATGCGGTAAAGGAAATCGTTGATCTGGCATTTCAGTCATTCCAGAATCAGGATCTTAAGCTTGCGAAATCAGTAGAGCCTCTTGAAGAAGTAATTGACGGACTCAACATGGAGGTTAAGAGAAGACATGTAAGACGTCTTCGTAAAGGAAAATGTACCATAGATATGGGCTTTAGCCTGTCAGAGCTGGGTACGGATTATGAGAGAATAGCCGATCACTGTAGTAATATCGCAGTATGTCTTCTGGAGGTCAGTGAGGGATTGTTTGATACTCACGAATATATAGAGCATCTTAAGGAAGAGAAAAATCAGGAATTTGAGATTGCCGTTGATCTTTATGAGAGAAAGTATAGGCTTCCTGCAATGAAGAAGGGCTTCGAAGATGAGGAAGAAATAGATCTTTCATTTGTGGAAAATCATGAAACTATAGTAAGTATCATGAATGACGATGACAGGGAAATAATCGACGAGGCAATGGAAGCTGCCGGAGTATCAAAGAAGGATAAGCTTGCTGAGAAGGTTAAGGACAAGATAAAAGGAAAAGAGAAGTCCAAGGACAAGGAAAAAAGCAAAAAAGATAAAAGCAAGGAAAAAGTAAAGAAAGATAAAAAGGAAAAGGAATAATATGAGTACAAGAGTTATCGAATTAAAAAGAAGCGTATTTGAGAGTAATGATGAGAGAGCAGAGCTTCTTAGAAAAGAGCTTAAGGACAAGGGGATTTTCCTTCTGAATCTCATGTCATCACCCGGATCGGGAAAAACAACAACACTAAAGGCTACAATAGCAGCCCTTAAGGACAAATATAAGATTGGTGTCATGGAAGCAGATATCGATTCTGATGTTGATGCCAAGAAAATCGCTGAGACTGGAGTGAAGGCAATACAGCTTCACACAGGCGGAATGTGCCACCTTGATGCAGATATGACCAGACAGGGCCTTGATGCTCTTGTTGAGGGTGATGTAGAGCTTGCTATCCTTGAGAATGTCGGAAACCTTGTATGCCCGGCTGAGTTCGATACAGGAGCATCCAAGAACGCCATGATCCTTTCAGTACCTGAAGGACATGACAAGCCCCTTAAGTATCCTCTTATGTTCAGCATCTGTGATATGGTCCTTATCAACAAGATTGATGTTGCGCCTTACTTTGATTTTGATCTTGAAAAATGCAAGGAATATATTCACATGAGAAATCCCAAGGCTGAGATCATTCCGATTTGTGCAAAGACCGGCGAGGGTGTTGACAAATTTGCAGAATGGTTAAGCGCTCAGGTTGAGGACTGGAAGAAATAATGACACAAGGAAGAATTCACTCAATAGAAACCTTCGGCTCAGTAGATGGGCCGGGGGTTCGTTTTATCATATTTTTAAAAGGCTGTAATCTCAGGTGCAAATACTGCCACAACGCAGACACCTGGAATCCGGAGACGACAGATCTTCGCAGCGTAGATGAACTCCTAAATAAAGCAGAGAGATACAAAAGCTACTGGGGAGAGGAAGGCGGAATCACTGTAAGTGGTGGAGAACCGCTGCTTCAGATAGACTTCCTCCTGGAGCTTTTTAAGGAAGCGAAGGCCCGCGGTATAAATACCTGCATTGATACGGCAGCAGAACCCTTTACCAGAGAGGAGCCTTTCTTTTCAAAGTTCAAAGAGCTCATGGAGTACACGGATCTGCTTCTGGTAGACATTAAGCACATCGATAATGATGAGCACATCAAGCTTACAGGTAAGCCAAACGGGAACATTAAGGACTGCCTTAAGTTTTTATCAGAGATAAGAAAACCTGTCTGGATAAGACATGTACTGGTTCCGGGAATTACCGATAAGGATGAATATCTTGAGAAGACCAGGGAATTTATCGACACTCTGGGAAATGTACAGAGAGTAGATGTACTTCCTTATCACTCCTTGGGACAATTTAAGTGGGAAGAGCTTGGAATTCCATATCAGCTCGAAGGAGTAGAGGCTCCAAGTCCTGAGCGTGTGGAGAACGCACGGAGAATTCTGAATGATTGACTAAATATACCGTTATGAAGAATAATTAGCAACCCAATATGCCTTCCCCCTCTGGGGGCGCTCAACGTCCGGGGGACGTTGGTTTAGCGCGGACCGGAGCGGAGCGAAGACAGGTGCCCCGAAGGGGCGGATGAGGGCTATATAGAAAAAAACATACAAGTAAACATAATTTTTATGTTAAAAAATTGCCAAAGTTGACAAAAGTTATCAACTTTGGCTTTTTTTCGCGGTTTTAGGTTGAAAAGTTAAGCAGTATATGTAAGAATACCAATCGGGTGTCAATTTGCAGATATACATCTAGTGGTTTATATATCACAATATACAATATATAGTGGTTGTAAAATTTTGGCACACAATTCTTTCCTATTTTGTTGCTTTTGCAACTTTACAATAGAGTCAAGGGTGGTATCGTTTTTTCAGAAAGAGAGGAGCAGATATTATGAGAGACGAATGGAGAGGCTTTAAAGGAAATAAGTGGACTGATGAAGTTAACTTAAGAGACTTTATTCAGAACAACTATACTATGTATGACGGAGACGAGAGTTTCCTTGCTGATGCTACAGAGGCTACAGATAAGCTCTGGGGTAAACTTCAGGAGCTTCAGAAGAAGGAGCGTGAGAACGGAGGCGTTCTTGAGTGCGAGACAGAGGTTGTTTCCGGACTTACAGCTTATGGCCCCGGATATATTGATGAGTCTATGAAGGATCTTGAGACTGTTGTAGGTCTTCAGACAGACAAGCCTCTTAAGAGAGCATTTATGCCTTACGGCGGAATTAAGATGGCTGAGCAGGCTGCTGAGACATACGGCTTTAAGGTAAATGAGAAGTATCACAAGATTTTCACAGAGTATCACAAGACTCACAACCAGGCAGTTTTTGATGCTTATACACCTGAGATGATGGCAGCTCGTCACAGCCACATCGTAACAGGCCTTCCGGATACATACGGACGTGGACGTATCGTGGGCGACTATCGTAGAGTTGCTCTTTACGGTATTGATTTCCTTATTGAGCAGAAGAAGGAAGATTTCTCACTTTGCGGATGCGGCGTTATGACTGATGATGTTATCCGTCAGAGAGAAGAGATCGCTGAGCAGATGAGAGCTCTTCGCGGAATGAAGGAAATGGCAGCTGTTTACGGATTTGACATTTCACAGCCTGCTAAGAATGCAAGAGAAGCAGTTCAGTGGTTATACTTTGGTTATCTTGCAGCTATCAAGACACAGAACGGTGCTGCAATGTCAGTTGGACGTGTTTCCACATTCCTTGATATTTATATTGAGAGAGACCTTAAGGAAGGTACACTTACTGAGTCTGAGGCACAGGAGCTTATCGACCATCTTGTTATGAAATGTCGTATGGTTAAGTTTGCTCGTATCCCCAGCTACAACCAGCTCTTCTCAGGAGATCCGGTTTGGGCAACACTTGAGGTTGGCGGACTTGGCATGGATGGTCGTCACATGGTTACAAAGAACGACTACAGATTCCTTCACACACTTGAGAACATGGGACCTTCACCTGAGCCTAACCTTACAGTACTGTATTCTTCAAGACTTCCTAAGAACTTCAAGAAGTATGCTGCTAAGATTTCAGTTACAACATCTTCAATCCAGTATGAGAACGATGATGTTATGCGTCCTGTATGGGGTGATGATTACAGCATTTGCTGCTGCGTATCAGCTACACAGACAGGTAAAGAGATGCAGTTCTTCGGAGCAAGAGCAAACCTTGCTAAATGTCTTCTTTACGCTATCAACGGTGGTAAGGATGAGAAGTTCCTCGACAAGCAGGGTAACCACATGCAGGTAGGTCCTGAGTATGCACCTATCACATCTGAGTACCTTGATTATGATGAGGTTATGGCTAAGTATGATAAGATGATGGATTGGCTTGCTAGTCTCTATGTAAATATCCTCAACCTTATCCAGTACATGCATGATAAGTACTATTACGAAGCGGCTGAGATGGCTCTTATCGATACAGATGTACGTCGTACATTCGCTACAGGTATCGCAGGCTTCTCACACGTAGTTGATTCACTTTGCGCTATCAAGTATGCAAAGGTTAAGACAGTAAGAGATGAGTCAGGTCTTGTTGTAGATTACAAGATTGAGGGTGACTTCCCTAAGTATGGTAATGATGATGAGAGAGCTGATGAGATCGCTGTATGGCTCCTTAAGACTTTCCTTAAGAAGGTTAAGAAGAACCACACATACAGAAACTCAGAGCCTACAACATCAATCCTTACAATTACTTCAAACGTTGTTTATGGTAAGGCTACAGGTGCTCTTCCGGACGGAAGACCTGCATTTGCTCCTTTTGCACCCGGTGCTAACCCGGCATACGGCGCAGAGCAGAGTGGACTTCTTGCTTCACTTAACTCAGTAGCAAAGCTTCCTTACGAGTATGCACTTGATGGTATTTCAAATACACAGACCATCAATCCCGGTGCACTTGGTCACGATGACGAAGAGCGCGCTGACAAGCTTGTAAACGTTATGGATGGTTACTTTGATCAGGGAGCACACCACCTTAATGTTAACGTATTTGGCGTTGAGAAGCTTAAGGACGCTATGGAGCATCCTGAAAAGCCTGAGTATGCTAACTTCACAATCCGTGTATCAGGATATGCTGTTAAGTTCATCGACCTCACAAGAGAGCAGCAGATGGATGTAATTAACAGAACCTGCCACGAATCAATGTAATTGCTGTAAATATTACGGCGCTCCGAACATACATGTCCGGGGCGCCTGTTTTTATATATGATATTAACCCTTTTTAACCTGTAGACGTTGAGGTTAAAAAGGGTTAATATTTATGTGAATTAGATTAAAACACAGTAACTGGTATGAAAAATGCCTTTTCCAAAGCAATTATGGAAAAGGCATTTTTTTATACTGCCAGATGAAGCAGCTGTGTTGCAATTGTAAAGTACGCCAGTAGCGATATTGCATCTACAATAGTCGTAATCATTGGTGAAGCCATTACTGCAGGGTCAAATCCAAGCTTGTCAGCGCACATAGGAAGAAGGCATCCTATGCTCTTTGCGATGATGACAACAATTACAAGTGTCAGACAAACAACTGCTGCAACAGGAATTGCAAGTTTGTCAATTATAAGCAGCTTCACAAAGTTAGCAACTGAAAGTGTAACACCACAAAGTACAGCGACACGTATTTCCTTCCACCATACCTTGAAGATATCAACAAACTCTATTTCTCCCAGCGACAAACTACGTATAATTGATACACTTGCCTGTGAGCCCGCATTACCACCGGTGTCCATCAGCATTGGAATATAAGCGGTTAGCACAACATATGCAGAAAGTGCATCTGAGAACTTGGTAATAATTGCTCCTGTAAAGGTTGCACTTATCATCAAAAACAGCAGCCAGGGCATTCTGTTTTTATAGATATCAACAATACCGATTCGCGAATATGGCTTATCGGAAGGGATGATAGCTGCCATCTTCTCGATATCCTCGGTAGCCTCTTCTTCAATGATGTCGACAACGTCATCGATGGTGATGATACCGATCATTCGATTCTCGTTATCAACCACAGGCATCACGGTGAAGTCGTACTTCTTGAACATGTTGGCGGCTTCTTCCTGGTCAGTCATAGTGTTAATACTTATGACATGAGTATTCATGATGTCGCCGATTTTTTCATCGCCATCTTTAATAAGAAGATAACGAAGAGCAACTGTACCTACCAGTATTCTCTGGTTTGTTACAACGTAGCAGGTATTTACTGTTTCTGAATCAAGGCCCATTTTCCTTATTCGGGCTATGGCCTGTTCAACTGTCATGTATTCCTTGAGGTCTACATACTCCACAGTCATGATGGAACCTGCGGAATCCTCAGGGTATCTGAGCAGATGGTTTATATCCGCTCTTGTATCAGGTCTTGCATTCGCAAGAATCTTTTTTACTATACTTGCAGGCATCTCTTCCAAAAGGTCTGTAGCATCATCGGCCATCAGGTTATCGATGATGTTGCCGGCTTCTTTATCGGATAGAGATTGAATAATGTACTGCTGATCCTCAATTTCGAGGTTGGCAAATACATCCGCAGCCATGTCCTTAGGCAGGATGCGGAACATTTTTAATGAATCTTCATTTTCCATGTCGTCCATGATAGCAGCGATATCCGCAGTATTCATTTCAGCAAAAGTCTGACGAAGTTTGGTATACTGCTTGCTCTCTAGGAGTTCACGGATTACGTCAATGATTGTGTTTTCTTCCATGGAGATCTCCTTTCGGTGTGGTTTTCTATTAAGTATGTACTTCGAGGCAGAGGATTATCGCTACTTACATGTTTAATCTTCTTCATAAAACCACCACCTTTCATTTGGAGATTTCCCTCTTGGGGATTTGGAATAAGAATACCCGAAAGACAGAATGAAAGCCAGTTGAGGCTTCTATAGAAACTTCCGCGTACATTTTAGTTTAACACATTTATGTATAAAATGGCACGGTTTGTGGGAAAAATATTAAAAAAGAAGCTGTGAATGAATGATTTCTCATTTTTCACAGCTCCCTATAACATTAAAATACTTTTACTTCTGTACTATTGGCTGTTGCAAACGGTCCGGGGATTACAGAAGGATCTCTGTGGGCTCCGAAGTAATCCTTATCAAAGGTGATGGGAGTTCCATCGGGATTCTCAAAGCACTGTTCGGGTTCGAAGGCTTTGCCGAGAGTCTCTGTTGTGAGGACGTTGCAGGTGAAGTCTCCGAGTTTATCAAAGAGATCACTCTTTACATACCAGCTGCCGTCCTTTTCAGAAACAGTAACGGATACCTTTGACTTCTTATCAACAAGCTTGTTCTTTTCTTTCTTATATACAGTTGCGCCATCAAAGTATGCGTTTCCATCAATCCATACAGGAAGGTGTCCAAAGTGTGCCTTTGCAAGGCCGCCCATGTCAGGATTCTTGGTAAAGTCAAACTGATCTTCCCATTCCTCGTAGGTAGGGAAGATATCAAAAGGTGCTGTACCAACTACCTGATAATCGGCATCCTGTGCGGTCTTCTTTTTATCTGTTACCTTATACTGCTGAACGAAGATGTTGTTGTATACTCTGTCATCACCATGAAGGATGGTCATAAAGCCTGCAACCTCGGTGCGGTGACGGATGTGATAAGGAGTATAACGAGGCTCTCTCTGATCGTTAACAATGCTGTCAACGCCTGAGTTAATAAGGCTGAAGCTTCCGAGTACCAGATTGTGGATAACCGCAATGCCCTCACTGGGAATCGTGATAGATACAGGTGAAAGCAGAAGGTTATTATCAATAAGGGTAGGACCATGACCTACCTCGATGAAGACATCGGTATTGAACATAGCACCGGGAGACTGCTCTATTCCTTCAGGTCTGCAGTTATCGTGCATGAGGTTCTGAGTGACTCTTGCACCCTGTGCCTGCCAGTCAAGCCATACACCCATGATACAGTTGTGGATGTGATTTCTTCTGATGGTTACATCAATTGCGGCATGAAGCTTTATACCGGCTGTCTCTGCACCACCAAGCTGTTGTGAATTGCAAACGTGATGGATGTGACAGTCTTCGATTGTTGAGAAGACTCCGCCCATACGGCCTACAATACCGGTCTGTTCGCAATGATGAATATGGCAGCGTCTGATTATGTGATGTCCGATATTCTCCTTTAACCATCCATGATACTGACCGCGGCATACAGCGTCGCGCTCCATCTGAGTGGGACTCTTAACATGCTTGACAGTGAAGTACATGTCGTTTTCGGGATCAAGATATTTTCCCAGGGAGATACCGCAGCATCTGCTGTTGCTGATTTCGCAGTCTTCTATGATCCATCCCTTGCTCCAGTGAGGACCGATCATTCCGTCCTGGTAGGCAGCAGGCGGTGCCCAGGTTGTAGCTGCTTTTGTAATTAAAAATCCGCTGACGGTAATGTAATTAATACCATTTTCATCAGGCATGAAGCAATTTCTTCTTACGCTGATCTCAACCTTTTCCTTATTAGGATCAAAATCCTGAAAGTTTGCATAGATTACTGTTTCATCGCCGTCCTGCTCTGTGTACCAGAGATACTTGGCTTCATCCGGGTGCCAAGCATAAGGGTCAGGTTTTCCTTTTTTGCATTCCTCAAGAGAAGCTGCCTCATACATCATGAGATCATTGATGAAAACAGATCCTGTATGGCGAATGATGGGAGAGAAGTACCAGTCTCCGTAAACCCGCTCAATATAAGGATTGAAATTGCCAAAAACAGAGTTGTTAATTCTTGCGCTATAAACTCCGCCTTTTTCCTTTTTCCAGTTTGTAATTAGCTCAGCACCGGTTATAACGGCACCTAAAGGCTTCTCAGAACGATATGTAATTCTTGCGTTTTCTTCTCCCGCATTTACAGGAACAACACGTTCGCGGTATATACCGGGCTTTACGATTACTTCATCACCCGGACGAGCAATTTTTGCGGCCTCATTAATTTGTCTGAAAGGCCTGTTTTCGCTTCCGTCACCATCGCGGAAAGCATTGGCGTCTACATAATAAATCATACATTTCCTCCCAATACATTAGTAAAAATAAATGATGAATTGTATAAAATATGATTCATCGTACGATTTACGAATTGCCATGTCAATAAGTTGCATAAAAGTTTCCATCAAATAGCAAGAATTATATGCAATATGACAATAAATGAATAGCTATGCGATTTTCCCTAGGCTAGTATTTACTTGTATAAAGGATTGTTTGTCCATAGAAAGAGGATGAACTGAGGAGGTGCAATTTGACTAAGAAAAAAGCGTATTCGTATCAACTTTTCCTATTAGTACTTCCGTTTATAGTGCTGGTTTTACTGTTCAGTTATTACCCGCTATACGGTTGGCTATATGCATTCTATGATTACAAACCACCGAAGACATTGGCAAACAGTGCATTTGTCGGATTCAAGTGGTTTGCATCACTGGTTAGCACAGATGTTAAGGTAAAACAGCTTATCCAGGTATTAAAAAATACATTTGCGATGAGCGGACTTACACTCGGAACAAGCTGGCTTCCTATGCTGTTCGCAGTATTTCTCAATGAGATCAGAGGCGTAAAGTTCAGAAAGTTTGTACAGACAGTAACAACACTTCCTAACTTCGTCAGCTGGGTAATGGTTTACTCCATAGCGTTCTCACTGTTTAACAGTACAGGTATGATGAACTCTCTTCTTATGAAAATGGGAGTTATCAGCACACCGATACTTTTCCTTCAATCATCAGAGCATGTATGGTTCACACAGTGGTTATGGCTTACATGGAAAAATCTCGGATGGGCAGCAATCATGTACATAGCTGCAATATCAAGTATCGATGATGAGCTTATCCAGGCAGCTAAGGTTGATGGAGCAACAAGAATGCAGGTTATCTGGCATATCACTATTCCTAGCCTGCTTCCTACATACTTTGTTCTTTTGGTATTAAATGTTGCCAACTTCCTTAACAACGGAATGGAGCAGTACTACGTATTCCAGAATGCGTTCAACAAAGATTACATTCAGGTTCTTGACCTGTACGTTTACAACATGGCCATGGGTAGTGGCGGTTATTCAGTATCAGTTGCAATTAGTATGTTGAAGAGTCTTGTCAGCCTTGTGTTACTTTTCATAGTTAACAGAGCCTCCAAGTCGATTCGCGGCGAGAGCATTCTCTAAACGGAGGTAAGAAAAATGGCTATTACACATACAATGACAGGTTCGGTAAAAACTATGAAAGATACAAATAACTCTCAGACAAACAAAAAAAGTAAGATGCATGTAAGTGCGGGGGACCGTGCAGTTGAGATAGTCTGCTATATCATCTTCACAATAGCTGCTTTCCTGTGCCTGTATCCCTTCTATTACATAGTTATAAATACAATCAGTGCAAACGATATAAGTGCGAGAGGAGATATTCTTTTCCTCCCACAGCAGATACATTTACACAACTACATATCAGCATTCAGAATTGAGGGGCTTCCTCAGGCATTCAAGATTTCTCTTCTGAGAACAGTTCTTGGAACAGGAGCCACAGTTTTTGCATCAGCTTTTCTTGGATTCATGTTCACACAGGATAAGATGTGGAAGAGAAAGTTCTGGTACAGAGTCGTTGTTGCTACCATGTACTTCAATGCCGGAATTATTCCGTGGTATTTGGTTATGAAGCAGATGCACCTGACCAACAATTTCTGGGGATATATACTTCCTGCAATCGTATCACCCTTCAACCTGATTCTTACAAAGACCTTCGTAGAGTCGGTGCCGAAGGAGCTTCAGGAAGCTGCGGAGATGGATGGAGCAGGAGTGCTTACAGTATTCTTTAGGGTTATCATTCCGGTTATCAAGCCTATCATGGCAACAGTTGCTATTTTCTCAGCTGTCAGCCAGTGGAATGCTTTCCAGGATACACTGCTTCTTATGACAGATACTAAGCTGTATCCCTTACAGTTCGTGCTTTACCAGTACCTGAACCAGGCAAGCTCACTTGCATCACTGGCACAGAGTACATCAAGTACAGCATCACTTGCAGCAGCTGCTGCTACAGCTCAGACCACAACAAGTGTACGTATGACTATTACGGTTATCGTAGTACTTCCTATCATGCTGGTTTACCCGATCTTCCAGAAGTATTTCGTAAAGGGAATCATGATTGGCGCGGTAAAAGGTTGACATTGAACACTTGCCGAGGTTTTTTCGAGGCTAGTGTGAAAGTCGTTCTGGCGAGGGCTTTAGCCCGAGAGCAGAACTTCCTTATGAATCTAACTCCTAAGTGGGTGTAGATAGAAGGTTTTCTAGAAAAAGGAGGAATGAAAAATGAAATTGAAAAAACTTTCATCTCTGGCACTTACAGCAATCGTTACTGTAAGTATGCTGGCCGGATGTGGTGGAAGCACAGGCGCTGACACTACTACAGGCGGTGGGGACACAAGCACAGAGACAAGCACAGAGTCAGCAGGCTCCGAGAGCGCTGACAGCACAGAGGCTACAGAAGGTGGGGAAACAGCTGAGGCTGCTCCTGCAGCTAATCATGATGAGACCTACACAGTAGATTTCTACGATGTAGCAGCTAACTTCCAGGGTGTGCAGCCCGGATGGTATGGCAAGATTGTTAAGGACAAGTTCAATATGGATCTTAACATCATTGCACCTCAGGTATCAGGTGATGGTGCAGCACTTTATCAGACAAGATGCGCAGCAGGTGCTCTTGGTGATCTTATCATCCTTGATAATGCAGATGCTGCAGAGTGCGTAGATTCAGGACTTATCCATGATCTTACAGATGTACTTTCACAGTATCCTAACCTTATGAAGTATGAGAAGCAGATCAAAGAGTTCAACTCTCAGATCGGCGATGGCTCCAAGATTTATTGTATTCCGCTTGAAATGAACAACAACGGACCTACAGATTACAAGCAGCTTCACGTATATTCTTATCCTCGTATGGGATGGGATATGTACAACGAGGTTGGTGCTCCTGAGCTTAAGAACCTTGACGATCTTCTTGCTTGCCTTAAGTCAATCCAGGATGCTCATCCGACAAACGAGAACGGCGATCCCGCATATGCAATCAGCATGTGGAAGGATTGGGATTCACAGTACATGGAGAACGTAGCTCAGCTTACAAAGTGGTATGGACAGGAAGTTAACGGCTCCGTGCTTATCGGTACAGACAACAGCATCGCGCCTATCACAGACAAGGATGGTGCGTACTATAAGATGCTTAAGTTCTTCTATCAGGCAAACCAGATGGGACTTGTTGATCCCGATTCTGCAACTCAGGACTGGAACGCAATTGTTTCCAAGATGCAGGATAAGAGAGTATACCTCTACTGGTATAGCTGGCAGTATGGTTTCTGGAACAGCCCTGCAAGAGGTAACGAGGGAACCAACTACGTTGAAATCCCTGTAGCAGATACAAACCTTTATCAGCCATCAGACACCTATTACGGTGATGGACGTGTTCTCTGTGTTGGTTCACAGGTTGACGATGCTAACTTCGCAAGACTTATGGAGTTCCTTGACTGGTACGCTTCACCCGAGGGTGTTCAGATCCAGCATGCAGGTACAGAAGGTCTTACATACACAATCGAAGATGGCAAGTACACACTTACAGAGGACGGCCTTAACAGATTCTCAGCAGAAGTTCTTGTTCCTGAAGAACTCGGCGGCGGCAACTGGAACGATGGTAACAACCAGATCAACCAGTGGATCGTAGCTTCCTGTGATGTTAACCCTGAGACAGGCGAGCCTTATGCTTCAGATATGTGGTCAACAACAATCGAGATGAACAAGACAAAGACAACTAATGAGTGGTCTGAGAAGTTCGGTGCAGCAGATGACGTTGAGTACTTAAAGAACAACAACATGATGACAGTTGTTCCTTCAATCAACATTGCTCTTGCAATCGATACAACAGATGTCAGCCTTATCCGTAAGCAGTGCGGCGATGTTATCAAGGATTCCTCATGGAGAATGGTATTTGCAAAGGATGATGCAGATTTCGATGCTCAGTGGGATGATATGGTAAGTCAGCTTCAGGGTCTTGGATTTGATGATCTTGTAGCATTCGATACAGAGAAGTATCAGCCTATGCTTGATGCCAGAAAAGCAGCTCAGTAATGGAATAATAACAAGTAATGGAAGCATCCTGATAGTCAGAAGTGACTATTGGGATGCTTTTTTAAATTGTGTAAAAATATAATAAATTAATAGGAATTTTAGAAAAACTCAATACTGTATTATTGTGAAAGGAATGCTAAAGCGGTAAAATATTAATACTATAATCTATTTCATAGCTAATTATATTTTGAGTGATATAAAGGAGAGATGAAATGATCAAAACAATGAGGGAGAGATTGAAAAAAGGTTTTACGTTGGCGGAGCTTTTAATTGTAGTTGCGATCATAGCAGTTCTTGTTGCAATTGCAATCCCCACCTTTACAAATCAGTTGGAAAAGGCGAGGGAAGCTACTGATGCTGCGAATATCAGAGCGCTTTATGCTGAGGTAATGGCAGAATACCTTGAAACAGGAAAGGCAGTTGGAGCTAAGACTGCACCTGTTCAGCAGAAGAAAGAAGGTTGGCAGTCTGAGATTGCATGGCCAAGTGGAATTAACCCACCGGCAGCAAAGACTTCAGGAAGTTGGTCTGTATCTTGCAATGATGATGGCGAGCTTAGCGTAAACTGATGTTTTCTGACTATCTTACAGGGAAATAATGATGAAATTAAAAGGCAGTAAAGGATTATCCAGAGTAGTGGTTCTTATAGCGCTTATTGCACTTGCACTTGTTGCAATTATTGTTGTAAGAATTGCGCGTAATAATATTAATAATTCGTTGGAAGACATGGATAATGAGATAGTTATTGCTGCAGAACGTAAGGCATCGCTTGAGCTTGTGCAGAATGATCTGTTCACAGAGGCTGTTTATGATGCTGAAAACAAGAAGTTTGTTGATCCACTGAAAGCGAAGACAACTGTCGTGCCATATGGATCCTCAAAGGAGCATCAGGGAAAGTACCTGTTAATTACAATTGCAGAAGATCAGAGTGTAATAACCGAATGGGTTAAACCATAACATTTCTTAGTTGGTAATGCAGGGGGAAATATGCCAAAGAAGAGAATCGGTGACCTGCTCATAGAGAGAGGTCTGATCAATGAGAATGAGTTGCAGTATGCACTTGAAATGCAGAAACAAACGCATGAAAAACTTGGTGAAGTTCTTATAAATAATAAAATAGTTACTCCGGATGATATTGCACAGACTCTGGCAATTCAGTTGGAGGTCGACTATATAGATCTTGCGAAGGTAAGTATTAAGCAGGAGATGGCAAAACTTGTCCAGCGTAATACTGCTAAGCAGAATCACCTTGTTCCGGTACAAAAGGAAGGGGATACGCTTTATGTGGCTATGGATGATCCCCTTAATTATTATGCGCTTGATGAAGTGCGTAAGGCGACAAATTTAAAAATTGTACCGCTAATTTCGACGCATGTTGCCGTGGAGAGAGCCATAAATACATTGTATGGCAATGAGAATGCAAAGCAGGCAATAGCTGACTATAAGAAAGAAATCGGACATGATGGTGGGACAGAGTCACCATTATCAGGTTTTGACTATGTCATAACCTCAAATTCATTAAGTAGGGACAGTGAAAGTGCTCCCACTATTCGTCTTGTAAATTCCATTATTGAGAGAGCGGTTGCAGAACGTGCATCTGATATTCACTTTGAGCCAAGAGAAACAGATATGGATGTCAGGATGCGTATTGATGGTGTCCTAAGGGATATTCTGAAAGTGCCAAATGAAGTTACTGCAGCTGTATTGGCGAGAATAAAGACTATGTCCGGAATGGATGTGGCAGAAAAAAGAATTCCCCAGGATGGCAGATTCGCTGTCAGTGTTCTTAATAAAAGTATAGACATGCGTGTATCTACTCTACCGATAGCGTGGGGAGAGAAAATAGTATGTCGTCTTCTGGATAAATCCAATACAGAAATTGATAAAGAAATGCTGGGACTTCGCTCAGATGATATGGAGAAGTATGAGAAACTGATACACTATAAAAATGGTGTAATGCTTCTTGTAGGTCCTACAGGATCCGGTAAAACCACTACCATGTATGCGATGCTTAATGAGCTTAATACAAGGGATGTTAATCTGGTTACACTGGAGGATCCTATAGAATATAACCTTGATGGTCTTAATCAGGTTCAGGTAAATACCAAGACCAATATGACCTTTGCAAATGGACTAAGAGCGATTCTTCGTCAGGATCCCGATATAGTATCTGTAGGTGAGATACGTGACGGAGAAACAGCAGAGATATGTCTGAGAGCGGCCCTTACAGGACGTTTTGTTATGAGTACAATTCATACTAACGACGCAGTGGGTGCAATTGACAGACTTGAGGATTTGGGTGTTGAGCCATATCTGATTTCCGCCACTCTTAGAGGAGTTATTTCTCAGAGACTTGTCAGACGGGTTTGTCCGTATTGTGCAGAGGAATATGAGCCTCAAAGAGATGAAGTTGAAAGACTTGGAGTAAAAATAAAACCCGGAACAAAGTTTAAGTTCGGTAAAGGATGTCAACACTGCTTCAATACAGGATATTCCGGAAGAATTGCCATATTTGAGATAATGATGGTGACACCTCAGATTGCAGAACTTATATATCATAAAGCCGGAAGAGGCGAGATAGAAAAAGAGCTGAAAAAGGAAGACTCGGATTTCGTATCACTTAAAGAGTCGGGTGTAAAGCTTATTGAAGAAGGTGTGACTACGGTTTATGAAGTATTAAGAGTAACAAATGAAAATATGTAGCATGGGAATCGTAGTTAAGAGGTACATGCCATGATGACATTAGATGAAATGGTTGCCGGAGCAAAGGCTGAAGGTGCATCAGACATACATATTATATGTGGGATTCCGCCAAAGGTTAGGAAAAATGGTGAGCTGGAGAATATTGTAGATACCCCGGTTACCAGAGAAGAGTGCATTAGTATAGCGAAAAGCCTAACCAAAACAGAAGAGGCTTTTAATGAATTTCTAAAAGTTGGCGAATTCGATGCTGCAGATACCTTTGCAGGAAGCAGATGTCGTATACATCTTTTTAAGCAGCGTGAAGTACCTTCACTTGCGCTTAGAATATTGTCAGAGTATATACCGGAGTTGGGAACGTTAGGACTTCCTTTGGGAGTGCTTGATCTTCCGAAGCTTCATAAGGGAATTGTGCTTGTAACAGGTGAAACAGGATCCGGTAAATCCACTACACTGGCAGCAATACTTGATGATATAAATCATCATTATAAGAAACATATAGTCACTCTGGAAGACCCGATTGAGTATGTGTATACGCCGGATCTTTGCGCAATAAATCAAAGAGAAATAGGAAAAGATACAGAGAGTTTTTCGATGGGGCTTAGAGCTTCATTAAGAGAAGATCCTGATGTTATTCTTATCGGAGAAATGCGAGACAGAGATACGATAGAAACGGCTATAACAGCTGCAGAAACAGGACATCTTGTCTTTGGAACGCTTCATACAGGAAGTGCTTCGGATTCCATAGATCGTATGGTTCAGGTATTTCCTGAGGGGGCTCAGCAGCAGATAAGGCTTCAGCTCTCAATGGTACTGCAGGCGGTACTTACACAACAGCTTATCAAGAAAAAAGACGGTGGAAGAGCGCTTGCAGCAGAGTACATGATTGTTACTGATGCAATCAGAAACCTTATCAGAACAGGGAATACTCCGCAGATTGCAAATGCAGTTGCTACAAGTGCCGAAATAGGCGGACAGACAATGGATCAGTCAATAGTGATGCTGGTAAGAAAAGGACTGATATCAAGAGACAGCGCACTATATTATGCAGTAAATAAGGACTTCGTTTCCAGAAACATGAACTAACCACTTAAGACATATTCTATGGGGGAAATATGAATAGCTACAAGTATACAGCACTAACGGCTTCGGGGGAAAAAGTCAACGGAATGCTGGAAGCAATCGATCAGCTTGAAGCTACTGCTAAAATAAAACAACAGTATGATGCAGTGCTTTCTATAAAAGAATTGCATGGAAAGGGTATGGTACTTCCTGAGTTTTTAGTGGCGGATATTGGAGGTAAAAGGCTGGATTCCAAAGCTTTTACTCTTATGTGCAGCCAATTCGCGACAATTTTGTCTGCAGGAATACCCATATCAAGAGCGGTTAAGCTTATTGGTGATAAGACTGCTAATAAAGTGCTAAAAAAACTTCTTGCGAAAGTGTTCGAGGATGTAGAAGCAGGAAGATCAATTTCAACCTCTTTCCAGGACCACGGAGGCGACTTTTTACCACCGACATTCAGTGAAACATTAAGAGCCGGAGAAGAAGCAGGAGATCTTGCAGGCGCTTTTGATTCCATGTTCAGACATTTTGACAAGCAGACTAAAATGGGTGCAAAAGTAAGAAATGCAATGAGCTATCCTTTGTTTGTTCTGGCTGTGGCTGTTTTGGTTGTAATAGTGATGATGGCTAAAGTTGTTCCGACTTTTACCGCAATATTTGACGAAATTGGCGGACAATTGCCTCTTCCGACAAGGATGCTGATTGCTATCTCCAATTTTTTCAAAGACAATATAATTATTATTCTGTTGGTAATTGCAATCATTATTGTTTCTTACTACTTATACAAAAGGACGCCGGGAGGCGCCTACAAGCTTTCGCAAATTCAGCTAAAGCTTCCTGTGCTTGGAAATATTGCAGAACTTAATGCTGCAAGCCTGTTTGCAAATACAATGGCAACCATGATAGGCGCAGGAATTCCAATGACCAAGGCTGTCAGCATAACTTCAAAGGTAATGACCAATGAAGTTTACAGGAAAAAAATAGAGGGTATGGTTTCCAAAATTGAAGAAGGACGTACCGTAGTTGATTCCATGCGTGATACAGAGGTTATGCCTGACATACTTACGGATATGGTTGGTGTTGGAGAAGAGACAGGTGAAATGAAACACACCCTTGATGTAATCGCTGCTTACTACGATAACGAACTGGAGCAGGCGGTTACAAAGGCTATTGCGATGCTTGAGCCTGCGCTTTTGATATTTATAGCTGTTGTTGCAGGATTTATTGTAATAGCAATATACATGTCTATGTTCAGCATGTATCAGGGGTTGTGATTTGACAGAAGGGGTATACAACATAGCCTGTATAGCAGTATTTGGACTTATATTTGGGTCATTTCTGAATTGTATGGCTATGCGGATTGTAAGAAATGAAGATTTTGTCAAAGACAGAAGCCGCTGCAGGGATTGCGGACATAAGCTTGGGGCGATTGATCTGATTCCTGTTTTGAGTTATGTGCTAAGCAGAGGGAAGTGCAGATATTGTGGCAAAAAAATATCTGTAAGATATCCGGTTACAGAGCTTATATTTATGTTTTTATCGGTTTTCCTCTATGCTTTTACAAAGCCCGATATGCTTCTGTTCTGTAAAAACTGGGTTTTGACCGGTTGCCTTTTTGCTATGGCATTGGTTGATCTTGAGATACTTGAAATACCGAATGGTCTTCTTATAACAGCTTTTTTTAACTGGGTATTTTTTTCTCTGCTCGAGGTTGTAACAGGAGACTGGAGCATAAAGGATTTGGGTTTCGGGTTATTGGCAGGAGTTATTGCAGGGGCAGTAATGCTTACACTCAGCCTTATAATGGACAGAATCCTCAAAAGGGATAGTCTTGGAGGCGGGGATATAAAACTATTTGCAATACTGGGATTGTATCTTGGATTTGCAGGAGCTTATGAACTTGTTATTTTGTCCTGTGTATTAGGACTAATGTTTGCAATGGCGAGAAAAATTATAGATCCAAAGGCGACAAAAGAGTTTCCTTTTGGACCTGCTATAGCAACAGCATCATACATATTACTTATAATTGGCAACGATATAACAGACTGGTATTTACGAATGCTATGAGAGGGGAGAACTAATGGCAAATAAGCAGGCTGTTTTAGGAATAAGCGTCACACATGGAAGACTGGCAATGACCTTGATGAGAGGCGGGGTAGTCCGCAAATCATATTGGGAAGAATTGCCGGATAATATAGTTGAGGGTAATAAAATTATTTCTCATCATCTTTTTGCTGAGTTTTTAAAAGAGCAGATAAAAGATAAGGAAATTAAGTGCAAAAATGCAGCTTATGTAATAGCAGACAGCGAAATATTTGTACGTAAGATTACAACCCCCAGGCTTTCTGATGAACAGATCAGATATAACATCCCCTTTGAGTTTAAGGACTTCATTCAGGGGGAATTGAATCAGTATGTTTATGACTATGTAAAGAGAATTGATGAAAAAGGCGGTGAGGAATCAAACAGTATAAGCCTTCTTGCATATGCAGTTCCGCTGGATCTTATTACGGGATTACGTGAGACCTTGAAGCTTGCCGGTTTGAAGCTTGTTAAAGCATTGCCGGAAACTTCCGTGTATGAGGCGCTTCTAAATGCTCTTGGAGTAGAGGAGGAAGTTAAAAAAGAGCGCTGCTTTATGGATATTGGTCGCCGTAATATCCGAATGATGGTTTTTAAAAATGGCGAATTCAAGTTGTCACAGATGCTGGATATAGGAGAGGACAACGTGATAAATGCCATAGCGGATGAGCTGAATGTTGATTCGCATCTGGCTGTAACATATCTCAGAAACAGATATAACGATTGTGACAAGCTTCCTGCTGCAGTAAATGCATACAAAGATATATCAATAGAAATTCTGAAAGGGCTGAATTTCTATGAGACATCAGATATGACAGCAAGGCTGAATGATGTGGTCCTTTGCGGTACGGGTGCGATGACAGAGCCATTGGTAGAAATGCTAAAGACTCGAATTGATAAAAATGTCCAGACAATGGATGAATTATTCCCCAAGTATAGCAAGCAGAAGGAAATAAATGTTACGTATGGTTCAGTCGGAATCATATTGAGCGATGCAGTTGGGGTTGAAACCAATAGTAATCTGGCTTCTGCCGGAGAAAAGGACAAAAAGAATATTTGGGTGATATTGGGAATTGTGGCTGCTTTAGTTGTCGCTTTTCTCATAGTAGGCAAATTTACATTTGTAGACAGAATGCGAGTCCTTGAAAATGAGAGACATAAGGCTGCACTTTTACAGGAACAGATTGATGCACAGTATGAGCAAATCAACAGTGCAGAGACTCTTACGGTAGAATATAGTCATTATACGTGGGATACAATGAATGAAGAAGAACGCACAAGGGTAAGCAGACTTGAAGCCGCAAGTATTGTCGATCTGATAGGCAGTCAGGGAATGAAGGTTACCTACATGGATACGGTAAAGGGGACAATGACAATAGACCTGACGGCGCGCACTTTGGAGGAGGTAAGCAAACTTACTAATTTCTTGAGGGAGCAGGACATTATTGAGAGCTGTTCAGTTGTGTCCGCAAAAACAATTATAGATGATATAACGACAGAAGCCATTGAATCAGGTGTAAATGCTGAGATTAAAGTGTATCTTATAACGAAGTCTTCTGATAAGGAGAAATAAAGTGAATATACTAAATAAGGCTTTTACGAAAAGTGAAAAAATACTGTTGGTAATACTGTTTATCATAATTCTTGGGGCATTATACTATCTTTTGGTATCAACTCCGATAGAGCAGGGAATACAGTCTGCGATACAGGAACAGAATGCTCTCACAACGGAGCTGGAGGTTGTTCAGAACAAGCTTAAAAGAATCAATGATATGTCAGAGGCTTTAAATGGAGATGAAGTTAAGTCACTTAGTTATCTTCCAAGCTACAATGCCGGAAAAGATGAACTGGATTTCCTTCATGCTCTTTTAAGCGATACAATTAATTATTCTGTGAAGTTTACAAAACTGACAAGAAATGGTGATCTCATAAGAAGAGAATTTGAGATGGGATTTACTGTAAAAAATTTTACAGAGGCAGAGGAAATAATTGAGAAGCTGGAATCAAGTGAGATACGCTGCCTTGTTAATAATGTTGTGGCTTCACCGGTTTTGTTCGGCACAAATATAAATGATGATGAAGTAACAGTTAGTCTTACCGGAGATTTTTATGAGACAATGCAGGGCGGAACTCCTGATAAGGAACTGCCGGAGGATGAGTCGGAGAAAAATAACAGCTCAAGTGATAGTGCGATATTTGGGTTTTAACTACGAGATGGGACATGAGAAGAAAAAAGTGTTTTCGGGAGAAATTTAATAATAAGGGAGCGTCTGTAATACTGGCACTTGTCGTATTTTTGATCGTGGCATTTGTGGCTATTGCTATAGTTAATGCAGCAATACTTAACGCAGAGAGGACTGCAGAGGAAAGAAAGGTCGAAATTGCATATTCTGCAACTACGGAAGCAATAAGACTTATTCAGAACTGCATGGAAGATAATGCTTCTTTTGTCTATGATAAAGAATATGAGGGACAGGAAAGTAACAGCGCCGGAACTACTGCGGTAGAAGGCATGAAGGATGAACTTGGAATAAGTGTTAAGGAAATGGCAAAAGCCGGCGGGGGGACAAAGAACATAACCTTTAGTTATTCCGGAACAGAATTGCTAAAAAATGCTGAGCTCAAGGGAAGAATAACCATGAGCAAGGACTATACCATAACAGTAGATGTCTGGATGGAGAATGCAGTAACCGATTATCCCCTTACACTGACTATACCGGGAACAGCGGTGACTGTTAAGGAGGATGACTATTTAAAACCCAAGGATTCAAACGGAAAGTTCCAGAAAAAAGAAGTAACCTACATATCCTGGTCAAAGGATGGTATGTATGTTACCTCAAGAGTAAAAGATAAAAACGGTAATTAAAATCAGAGGAATGAGTAATAATGAGGAGCAATATCAGGGAAAAGATTAGAAATAGTGTTGGGGAAACGCTTATTGAAACGCTTTTTGCTCTATTGATAGCGGCTGTTGCGCTGGTAATGCTACCGGGAGCAATTGTTGCCGCAACAAAAGCAAATAAGCAGTCAAAGGAGAAATCTGTATATTACAGTGCGGAAAATGGGAGTGGTGGCTTTGACAATCATGTTGAGGTGACCGGTTTTACCATCGAATAAAGATTTGGGGAATGAGAATTATAAAGAAATCAGGTAAACAATTACAAAAAAAAATAAGGAATTCAGGCAGTAAAGGCTTTTCCATTATTGAAATGCTTCTTGCTGTCCTGATTTTGTTGCTTGCAACTTTTCTTGTATCACAATCAATGAGACTGGCAGCTGACCAGTATAGAGAGAGTACAAACCGGTCAAAGTCACAGATGATAATGTCTACATTGATGGACTTTGTCAGAGCCGAACTCACTACGGCAAGTGGATTTGATGAGGATGGAAGCACATTTGTAGATGGAAGTGGCCTTATTGGAGGCAGATGTAAGCTTGTAACGGGAGATAATACTATTTATCTTGAAAGCATAGATGGGAATAAACAATATTATCCGATTTTGGGGGATGGATCAGAAAAATATGCTGAAGAATTAAGGGTAAATGCAGTTATTAATTCACCGGAGAAGACAAAGGAAGGTGATAATCCATATTGGAAGTTTAAAGTAGCTATTACGGTGTCTGATAAAAAGGGCAGGGAGTTGACAAAAGGGGAATATGTCATCGATGTGCCCAGAGAACAAAAAGAAGACAATTAATCTTATAGATTCGCTATAGAAATTTATTATGTTTGGGAGAACAGGGGTATGAAAAAAGTAAATAGTGTGAAAAACGTAATGGGCAGCAGAAAGAGAGCTGCACGGGGATTTAGTATTGTAGAACTGCTTGTGGTAGTAGCAATACTGCTTGTTTTGTCTGCAATAGGCTTTATTGTGGGCGATAAACTAATAAAGAATACGCGACAGTCTCACCTTGATAAAAGAGCTGAGGCTGTTTATTATGCTGCTCAAAGCAGGATGATGGAACTGTTTGTTGCACAGGAAAAGAGTGATGAGGTAAATGCCGAAGGACAGACAATAAGTGTAGTTAAGGAATTATACAATGCTAACAAATTCTCCATTGGGGGAAATACGCAGCTGGCTTACCTTACATCGGATGATGGTTCTGAAGCAGCAAGTCTGTTTTTTAAAGATAAGGCATTTAACGATAAATTTTTCAGCGCCGAGCGTGGAGGAACATCCATCGTTATTGAATATGATCCTGTAAGTCTTGATGTATATGCTGCTGTGGTTTGCGATGAGCCGGAAAAGGCAGGAACCAGTATAGCAGCTCTTGCAGGAACAGACCTGGGCTCTCCTCTCAGGGGAACAGCTGCGGACAGAATTGCGGCTTATAATGCATATGTCGGATATTATTCTGAAGGAGCAACCGGACTCCTTGGGGCTAATGTGAAAGGAGGTCTCTCAGCAGGAGCCTGGATAATTAACAGTCGTGATTTATTAGGTGTTGTAAAGATAACAATAGATGAGAATACAAGAAAACAGATTGAAGGCAAAACAAATATTGCATTCAAACTGACAGTAAAGGGAGAAAAGTCTTCGGGTGGAAACAGCTCCGAGGGAATAGATATTTCAGCTAATGAAATAAGATGGCAGAACTATAGCGGGGATACTGATAGTAATTATCTTGAAACAGATGGAACGACAGGAATTGTTTATACCACCGGTTCAGGACAGACAACTATTCCGGTATCAGCGTTTGGAACACAAAGGGATTCATCTGAAAAGTATGGACTTATAGGTTATATTAAGCTTGACTCACTTGATAAGGATATGCAGTTTAATCTGTTAAAAACAAAGAGCGGTGGTAATTTGGGAAGTCAGATTACACCGGGTGATGATATAAGCATTTCCTTTAAGGTATGGGATACGGACAATAGCAGCTCGGAGGTTTCAAAGCTTACACGTGGAGCCACGGCGGTATCAAATGTTGAAAACAGCCTGTATGCAGACTTTGATGTGGATAATGGCATTGGTGTTGCACAAATCATTTATCCCCGTCACTTACAGAATCTTGCAAAAGATTTTTCCAAGGTTGAGAGCAGAATGGCAGCAGGCGGAGAGGCTTCTTCGATGGCGGCAGTGTTACTGGATGATATCGATTGGGCTGAAGATGAGAATAAATATCCCAAAGGTAATGGTCAGGTTAGAAACTTTACTCCCATAACTAATTCCGAACTCAGATCCTTCAATGGCGACAGGACAGAGAACAACACTGTTAATGCAATAACTTCAGTGGCAGATGTTGAAACAGTTAATCCTGAAGAGAAAAATTCAAATTCAGATTACACTCAGAATGATTATCATGTAATAAGACGTCTGAAAGTAGATACTTCTGACAGTTATGCCATATTAGGAACCAATAGAAAAATCGGTTTATTTGGTGATCAGAATAACATAATAATTGCTAATCTTGTTATTACTGAGTTTAAGATAAATAATACGGTTGCAAATAATAGTGCAGGAATGCTTGCGGGAAGACTGACAGGTTCAACCGTTAAGAATGTTTTTGCATATAACAGCAATGAGAATATTCCGGAAGAAACAATTAACGGAAGTGGAAATACAGCCGGAATTATCGGAGAAGCAGACAGCTGTAATATAGACGGAGTTGTAATAAAGAACCTTTGTGTCAAATCATCAGGTGGGGCTGCAGGAGCACTGATTGGTAAGGGCACAGGAAGCAACGAAATAAAGAATGTGCTTGCCTATAATGGAACACTTGCTACTTCCGGCGAAGCAGTAGCAACTACCGTAGATTATCCTGATGAAGGGTTGGAAATCACCGGATCAGCAGGAACCGGGGGACTTATTGGTGAAATAGACGGTGGAAGAGTTACAGGATGCGCAGCAGCATTATATGTCAGATCAACGGGAGGAATGGCCGGTGGTCTGGTTGGTATGGCGTCAAATACATCAATTGATGAGAGCTTTTCAGGTGGACATACCATAACAGAAAATGATAAACCCGGAAAATACGGAAAAGAGACTTCAGAAGGTACAAAAGGAAGAATTAATGTTATAGGAAGCTCATCCGCAGGTGGTTTTGTCGGGACATCAGCAGGAGCAACAATTCAAAATAGTTATTCTACATGCTCTGCATCTGCTTCAACTGTAGGAGGTTTTGCAGGAACAGCCTCTGGTGGAAATATTACCAACTGCTATGCTGTTGGACAGGTATTATTTGAAACGGCTGCATCTACATCGAATACACCGATAAGTGTATCAGGTAAGGGTGGATTTATTGGAAGTGGTGGAGCATCACTTGCAGCAGACAGATATTTTGAATTAATCAATCAGATTGATAATGGCAATTATTTAAA
The DNA here is from genome assembly GCF_000424145.1 of Butyrivibrio sp. AC2005. Taxonomy (GTDB): domain Bacteria; phylum Bacillota; class Clostridia; order Lachnospirales; family Lachnospiraceae; genus Butyrivibrio. Next base: position 50,791 of record NZ_AUJI01000014.1, on the reverse strand, counting down.
GGGCATAGGCGGAACTGTCAAAGATGAAAATGGAATAAAAGCAATTGATGATTCAGAAATAAGTAATGATGAGGGGTACGAGTATAACAAGTTTATGCTTCCTGCTTCGGAGCTTACTATTTTGCGAGGTGAAAAAACTCACAGATACGATTCAAATCTTCAACCTGCAATTTATGGATTCCCCTTTGTTTCAAAATTAAGAGGAGGATCATTTTCAGAATTATTCTTTGTAGATGCACATTATGGTGATTGGCCGATAGTAGAAACATTTGTTAAGAATCCTGATGGAATAGTAAGAGATACCAGACATGAAATTGACCCGTTTGCGGTTATTAAGGCGGTAGCTTCCGACATTAGGAATTCAGATGTTGTAAGAGCTCTTGCTGAGGCAGTTATTACTGAGCCTATACCGGAAGAGGATTTGAATGATCAGGATGTGACTACAGAGAATCAGGACTCCTCGAATGGAGAGTCTGCTGCGCCTGAAGAGAATACAACTGAGCAGGAAGAACAACAGGAAAATAGCCAGAACGAAGGCTCCGGGGAAGATCAATCCCAAAATGAAGCTTCAGGAGAAAATCAATCTCAGGAGGAAGCTTCAGGAGAAAATCAGCCTCAGGAAGAAGCTACGGGAGAAGGTCAGTCTCAGGAAGAAGCTTCAGGAGAAGGTCAGTCTCAGAATGAAGCTTCAGGAGAAAACCAATCTCAGGAAGAAGCTTCAGGAGAAAGCCAGCCTCAGAATGCGGATAATGCATCGAATGAAGCAGCTTCATCCGAAGAGACAGCGAACAATTCAGGGGAGAGTGCAAATGATGCAAACGGAAGTGAGGCGCAGCAGGAGAATACTGCCACCAATTCTGAAGAAGTAAAAGAAGAGAACGAGAATAAAAAGGAAGAAACTGCAGAGGGAACAACAAATCAATCTACAGGTGAAAATGGGGAGGATACACTAAAAGATATATTATCCGGAAGTTCTAAGAATTCTGTTGAAACAACAGAAAAAGGTAATATAGATGAGAAAGAGTATGCGGAAGAAAAATTATATGAAGGCGTTCTGGAGGATAAGGATAGGGGAATAGCCGTATACTTTGGAACGGACGCAAATATTCCTGAAGGAGCTGAACTTTGTGTTACAGATATAGCTGAGGATAGTGAGGACTATGACTATGGACAGCTTGTTAGTGATGCTACAGAGGCAATGGAAATAGAAGCTGAGGATGTTGCAAGCTATAGGCTTTTTGATCTTTCTATTCAAAAGGATGGTGAGGAAATCCAGCCGGAAGCACCTGTATATGTTGAAATTCAAGCTGATGGTTTATATACGAATAATGAACTGTTTGCAGATGATGAACTGGCTGCAGTTCATATGAAAAATGAGGAACCACAGATAATTGAAGCAGATGTTACCAATGAAGATGAAGAAAACGGAGAAACAGATGACAATCCCGCTGCCAGAACACCTGCCGATAAGGTAAGTTTTGAAACAGATGGCTTTTCGGTATTTGTTCTTGTACAGCCTGTACAACAGAAGACAGTAATTGCGTCAGATGAAAGTGTTTATAGTATAACCGTTGATTATGATAATGCATCCGGCATACCTGCGAATGCAGAACTTACTGTATCTGAAGTGACGGTGGAAAATGAAGAATATGCAGGATATATTGAGGAAAGTGCCAAGGAGCTTGGAACTTATAGCGAATATGTGAGAATGGCCAGAATTTTTGATATATCCTTTGTTGACAAGGAAACGGGAGATATCTATCAACCGACTAAGGATGTAAAGGTATCAGTTCAGCTCATCCAAGATGAGATTGGCAAAGAAGACGAAGAGATCAAGGTTGTTCATTTTGGAGATTCGGTCGAAGCTGTAGAATCTGCTGTCAATGATGGAATAATAGAGTTTGCTGCAAATAGCTTTTCGAATTATACAATAGTTTCACTTCCTAATTTTGATGTCTTTGATACCGCTCTTGACGGTAGCGCATATTACATATCGTATGTTGACGATAGCGAAGAGCCTTCTGTTATCAGATATTTGAGCATAAAGGAGGAAGAAGGAGTAAAAACACTTTCCTCAACGGATGATAGTACAAAGGCAACCGCATGGTCATTTAAAACCGAAGGCGACGGATATCAGATATTTAACGGGACAGATTACTTAACGGTGACTCTGTCGGAAACAGATCCGATAACAATAACCGGATGGCATCCTGATACAGAAGAAAATTCAAGCCGGTTTACTGTAACTGATTGGGACAGCTATCATAGAATATGCCTTGCTAAATCAAATGAAATAAATAAATACCTGGGATATGGTGCTACAACAGATTATGTAAGTAGTCTTAATGTGTCTGCGGAAGGAACAAAGCTTGTTCTTTCGGAGGCAGTAGATTCTACGGATATCGGAGACAGATCACTTAACGGTCAGGATTTATATATTACAGCAGGTGGTCAGTTCTTAAAATATGACAGTACCGGTGCCAGAAATGGCACAACTGTGCCGTTTGAAGCAACTGCATGGACATTCACAGCTAGCAATAACGGATATAGGATTCACAATGGATCGAATTATATAGGATTTGATGCTGATACAGCAACCATGTCTGTCAAGACAAACTGTACACTGGATAGAGCTGCCAGATTCAGAATAATGGATATGGGAGACTATCATGTAATAGAGAGTCTTGATAAGCCGGGGTATTGCCTTGAATGTATTGTATTTAAGGAGTCAGATACTGCAGATAAGTTCAGGATTGTTGAAGAACCGGATATGCTTAATGTTTCAGAAAATTCCAGGATGTTACTGATTCAGGATGTAAATATCAGCGGTGAATACGTTATCTATTCTGCAGATAATAAATATGGAATGAGAAATGATATTATTCCGGTAAACAGAGATGGTGGAATTCAACAATGCATAAAGGGAGAAGTAATTACTGTTGCTAACGGTGAAATTACTTCGGGTAATGATCTTGGTATTTTTGAATTTATAAAGCAGGATGAGAAGTTTGGATATTATATAGTAATCAAAAACGGAGAGTATGCAGGAAAGTATCTGAATATAACTTATGGACATGCAAAGAGAGGAAATGTAAGTTATACAGATAATCCGCAGATGTTCTATATATCAACCAAACTGAACGGAAGAATAAGAATTACTACAAAAGACAGTCAGTATCAGTATTCTTTGAATTATAAGGCTAAAAGTTTCCAGGCACATACTGATGTCGTTAAAAATTATGATGATGACTGGTTTAATCTGGCTGCAGACAGTTCCAGCCAAAAAGTATTGACGATAAATTATGTTTATGGAAAGGCTACGGGAGATAAGGGGCTTAAGAATAATCTGCCTCTTGCAACAACGGAAGAAGTCTCGATTAAACAAAATGAAAGTGCATATGAATATACTTTAAAAGATCCGGTAGCTGACAAATATGTTTCCATGGATTCAGGTAAAAAGTATACTTATGAATTTGTTGGCTGGAAAATAAAAGGATATGCAGGAACTTTGACAGATGGCTCCTATATTCCGGGAGATATTGTTGATTTCGCAGCTGAACAGATGGGAACAACAATAACCATAAAGGCAGTATGGAAATTAGTTAAGGAGGAAGCGCTAAAATTCACAATAGAATATAACATTATTGATAGCGATCCGGGGTATAGCAGTCAAATAGATGGTGGAAGCTTACCTGTAATAGATACTGAATTTGGCGGAACCTATACAAAGATTGGTCAGGATAAATATGAAGAGATACGTGAGGGTGAAGCTGTAACATCATATAAATTCCCTAATGTGGGATATGAGTATAATGGCAGATATGTTTCCTATATGGAAACAGTTGATCCGGATGGATATTTCGGGAATAAATATATTCGTACTTATCAAAAGACTCCGGGCGAATATGGACGCACATATCTGTTTAGGGGATGGAGACTTGAGGATGGCTCAATAATAAGGCCATATGATTTGGAAAATGGAATATATGATCTGACTGATCTTGACAATGATCATGATGAAAAAATCACTCTTGTCTCAAGTTGGGCATGTGATTGGAAAAATACGACATCAGCAGCGAAATCTTCAACAAATCTCTCTATATTGTCAGACGCTGACCAGATAGATAACCCTATCAGTGCCGAAGATTATATTATAGAAACCTCAAGTAAATATGTACATCTGGGACCTGCGGCATTCTATAGTACTGATAATGATACAAACAAAATATTATTTTCTAATGAGATAAATTCACCTTCTAAAGGAAAATATAAATATTTTGTTACCTTTATTCAGGATATGGAAAATTATACTCAGAGAGCCCAGGAAGCTGCTAAGGTTGACAAAAAGATAAGAGAGGAGCTTGCAGGGGAATCCGGATATTTTGATGACGGAGTTATTGACAAGAATGTGCATGATAAGTTCCATGGGGCGCACGATGTTGATCCCTATGAAGAAAATGAGAAGAATAGAACATGGCATATTTCATACTTGCCAAGTGATGAATTTGTCTTCAAAAAGTTACAGGAATCTAACCTGAAGATAAAGTATTATGATGAGAGAACCGGAACCAAGGTGGAAATTCCTAAAGAGGAGCTTACGCCTGAAAATTATCTGATCAGATGGTTTGTTGTTAAATATCAGTCATCGGATGTAAAAGCAGGTTTTCACGTAAACGGTAAGATCACGAAAAAGGTAAGTAGTGTAACAATCACAAAGACATTCAAGGGTGATCCGGTTGCTGTTGAGGCTGCTACGGCAGATATTGATACAATTTCAGATACAGATTCGGAAGCTGATGTACAGGCAAAGATAGCAAAAGCCAAAAACAGATTCAATATCACACTAAAAAATGCTGCTACCGGCAATGGGGATAGCAACGCGAATGATACTACCAGTATCACGGATGATACGATAATGCTGACGATGCTTGACAGGGTTTCGGCAGGATCCTTCTATGCGGTGACAACCAGGGGTAAAGTTGATACCAATATATATGGTTTTATTAAAAAGACTGAGAAGGATGGAAATATAACATATACATGGGTTGTTCCCATTGAAGGAAATCAAAATTACATAGTCAAAGAAAATAATTACACAATACATCTGCAAGATAGTGAGAGCGAGAAGGAGATTGTATACGGAGCAGAAGTGACATTTAACCAGACAAATACAGGAGATCCGGATGATGAAGAGTATAAACCATGGAATCCGGAAAAGAGAGTAAAGACAAATGCAGAGCCTTTGGATGCGGTAGACATGGATGACAATGAGTCTACGAATTTCATCAATACCATGAAGAAGACGACTGTTCTGAATATTAAAAAGGTTACTGACACGAAGGAACCTATAAAGAACGTAGAATTCAGAATATTTAAAGCGGACAAGGCGGATTCGAATGACGATGCATTAAGACTCTATAACCTTCATGATGATGAGGATGGTGAATATTCCCTTTTATACGAGAATAAGGAATATGTTAATGTGGCTAAGACAAATGCCGAGGGACTACTTAAGATCAGTATTCCACAGGCAGAAGCAGAAAAAACAGATACCTATATAATCAAGGAGACAATTCCGGAAGAGTATCAGGGACATAATGATACAGAAAATATTCCGCAGTTCAAGATTACCATCGATGACCAGGGCGATATCAGAGTACAAAAGCAGGACGTGAAGATGAAGACAGCCTATGGCAGTATAAAGCCTTGCAATGATGATCAATTTGTTCCGAAGGAATATGATGAGCAGGGAGTTGCCAAAAGTGAGTATTTCCTTGTTACTAACAGTAATGGTGTGGATATTTCATTTAAAAAGATTGATGGATACGGAGAACCTCTTGCAGGAGCAGAGTTCACTTTCTATGATACGTCGGAGACCGGAGATGCGAATACTTTTGCCGGAGTTCTTGAGAATAATGGAACGCCGTTTAGTGGAGTGATCATAAAGGAAGGTGAAAATGAGGTCACTACAGAAAAGGTAGTATCAACCGCGCCGCAGGATGAAAAGGGAAATAATGTCGTATTTAAGATTCCTGCAGGTATCTATTTCATGAAAGAGACGAAGCTTCCTGATGATGCAAAATATGAGTATGACTATTTTGTAAAAGCCGGAGATGATCCTGATGTGGAGGAAAATCGTAAGCAGTATGTTTATAAGCTTTATGTCGGAGAGGATAATGTAAAGCAGGCTAAGGAGGATGTATCGAATGATACCGGACTCACTATAGATGTTAAATTAGAGTCTGATCTTGACGAAGACCACAAGGATGAAGCTACAAAATTTGTTCTTGTACGCATGGACAAGGACAATGAGAAGATTGATAAGGAATGCATAAAAAAAGGTAAGTCAGTTATAGAAAAGCTTGGAATTATCAATCTGTCAAAAGCAAAATGCAAGGTTGTTCTCAAGAAGACCGGTAGTGGAGACTTGCCGTATAGAGGACCAAAATTTGACATCCTGAGAGCGGATCTTATGAGTATTGCCAAGAACATCGACGGAAGCTGGATTTCAGGAGATGCAGGCGCGTTCTTTATCGGAAAGCTCGGTGTGGGCAAGTATTACCTTGTTGAATCGGCATCCGGTGGAGCAGGAGAAAATACAAAGTTTGAATTCGAGGTAAAAGAAGACTCTGATGGAATTGTAAGAGCAACGGAACCTAAAGCTCCGGATAAAGATCCTTTTACTGCACTAACTGAATAATGACGATATAAAAGCACTTTTCAGTTTTGAGAAGTGCTTTTATAATGGTTAAAGCTATATGAAATATTAGGTATGAGGTAGTCAAAATGATCTTATTACAGCAGATGTTTGTGTTGTTTGTGCTTATGACTGTGGGAATTATCTGCAGGAAAACAAAGCTGATGAATGACAGAATCAGTAAAGGTATGTCGGGTATTGTTGTTAATATTGCAAGTCCGGCCTTTATTATTTCCGCAGGGATAAACAAGGAAGAGGTTGTTTCAAACAAACAGCTCCTGGCCTGTGTCTTTGCTTCCATTATTATGTACCTTGGACTGATACTGATATCACTTTTTATGCCTAACATTCTTAAACTCGACAAGCATTATTTCGGAACCTATAGAGTAATGACGATTTTTTCCAATATCGGATTTATGGGATTTCCTATTGTGTCAGCTACCTACGGAAGTACGGGGCTGTTGTATGCGGCATTTTTTCAGTTTCCTTTTAATCTGCTCATTTATACTTATGGTATACGCGCCATGAGGAGTGGGAAGGATATAGATTTTGACAAGACCTTTTCATGGAAAAATATAATAAATGTCGGAGTAATATCAGTTTTTGTTTCCCTTGCTCTTTATCTTACACATGTACATGTTCCGGAGCCTGTTGAGGACGTGGTGACAAGTCTGAGCGGGCTGACAGTGCCGATGAGTATGATGGTTATAGGATATTCGATGGGTGGAATGAAGCTTAAGGAACTGTTTTCAGATTACAAGCTTATGATATTCTCTGCGCTGAAACTGATTGTTATACCTGTAATCAGTGTGTTTCTGATGAAGATGTTTATCAGGGATACGATTCTTCTCGGAGTGTGCTTTGTAATGATTGCGACTCCCGTAGGAAGTATGACTGCCATGCTTGCGCAGGTTTACGGAGGGGATGAGGAGACTGCCTCAAGGGGAGTTGCACTTACCACCCTTCTTTCTGTAATTACGATACCGCTTGTGGGGGCAATATGCCTTAAATAATAAGCGGTAATTTTATAATTTCTTTATGTTTTCTTGACATCTGCTTCATTGAGTGCCCTAAGGTGCGGTGATAGAATTAATGAGTAAAACTGTGGCATCACGGTGGTTTATGGCAATGCCATAAGGCTTGTGAGGGGATTCAATGAAAAAGCTTAAGAGCTGGCAGAGCTGGGTGTTACTGGCTGTATGCATACTCATTAATCTCATAGGCAGAAGGATAGCAGCTGTTTTTGAACTTCCTTTCTGGTTGGACGCGATAGGTACACTTATTGCGGCTATTCAGCTTGGCCCTTTAGGCGGAGCTATTTCTGGTGCTGCTCTCAATACTTTATTGGGAATATGGAGCCAGAATAGAATAGCTAATCTGACATATATAATAGTATCTGTAGGCATAGGTGTTTCTGTAGGATTTTTCTTTCCAAAAACAGGTTCCCATAGTTTATTCAGAGTGATCTCAACGGCAGTGTTTGCAGGCTTTGTTGCTGTTGTCTTATCTACGCCGCTAAACATATATTTCTATGATGGAAGAACAGGGAATATATGGGGAGACGGTCTTATTGACATGCTTTCAAGGGACATTAACGTACCTGTGGTCTGCTCTTTTTTAGGAGAAGCTTTTGTTGATATTCCTGATAAAGCCCTAAGCGTTATTGTCGCAACAAAGCTTATACAGATTTATTATTATGTGGCAAACAGAAGAAAGAGAGCCATAAGAAAAAGTGCTTTATTATGGTTCCTTTTGCCTGCTGCTTTATGCGCTTTTTCCATAAACTCAAAAGCTGTGGATATGGCTTCTGAATATGCTGTCATTCATTATGATACGGATGACGGTCTTGCTACTATGGAGATTAACGCCATTGCCCAGACGAAAGATGGCTACCTTTGGGTGGGAACTTACGCAGGACTTTATAGGAGCGACGGTCACAGTTTTGTAGCTGCTGAGCTGGATGAGAGAATCAGCAATGTAATGGATATGCATGTTGATCGCAGGGGTAATTTGTGGATAGGCACAAATGACAGCGGTCTGGCATGCTATAACCCTAAGAATAATTCAATCACGTTTTATACTGTAAAAGATGGGTTACCATCGGATTCTATCAGAGCGATATGTGATGATAAATTAGGGAATGTATATATTGGAACAGCTACGCAGCTATGCGTTATTACAAAGGACGGAACAATAAAAACCATCACTGATGGGGATATATATGGAGTCAGAACCCTTACCAGTAATGAGAGGGATGTCGTTGCGGGAGTGACAAATTCAGGGGAGCTTTTCTTTGTCAGATATCATGAGTTTCTGGGTAAGACTGTACTTGATGACGAACATGTGGTATTTACCGCAGTTGCAGCCGGAGAGCATGAAGAATTTCTTGTGGGTTCAAGCTCAAATTACGCTGTTTATGCGACTCTTGAAGACGGGGAAATAGTTTTAGGAAAAAAGTATGTAGTCCAGCAGGCGGAGTATTTTAACAGAATAATTTATTCTGAGCAGAATAATGGCTTCTTTTGTGCATTGGAGGTCGGTAACGGATTTCTCACAAGAGAAGGTAAGTATACAGATATGTCCACCCAGGATTTTCGCAGTTCTGCATGGGATGTAATTGTAGACTATCAGGGAAATATATGGTTTGCCTCCAATAAACAGGGAATTATCAAATATTCCTGGAATCCGTTTATGGATGTGTTTGCGAGAGCGAAGATTGATTCCGAAGTAGTAAATGCAACGATGATAAAAGATGGGATGTTGTATGTAGGAACAAACAACGGACTTTTTACTATTGATCTGAAAACCTATTATTCCGTTCCAATAGATCATCCGGATATTTTAAAAAATGTCAAAATAAAAGATCTGATGGAGGATTCAAAAGGGAATGTCTGGGTATGTACCTATGGAAAGAACGGTCTGATTGAATTAAAGACAGATGGTAGTGTTGACACTTTTAATGAGGTTAATAAGCACACTGAAGGTGGTAGATTCAGGACTGTGATGGAACAGTCTGACGGAACCATAGTTGCGGGCAGTAATACCGGACTTAGCTTTATAAAGGACGGTGTTGTAGTAAATACAATAGGGGAAAAGGATGGCCTGACAACACAGGTGCTTGATATGGTTGAGTACAAACCCGGCGTTATTACCGTAGGTACTGACGGTCAGGGAATTGCTGTTGTTTCGGATGGTAAGATAGCGGGCATATATGGGAAAGAGCAGGGCATGGAGTCTCTCGTTGTTCTCAAGGTTATTCCCTATGATGACGATGGCTCGTGTATTTATGTCACTAGTAATGCACTTTACTATTTTAAGGATGAAAAGGTAACAAAGCTTACAAACTTCCCTTATAACGATAACTATGATGTGTTCTATACAGATGATGGGAATGCCTGGGTGACTTCCGGTGCCGGAATATATATCGTAAATAAGGCAGATATGATAAAAAACGGGGATTACAGTTATTCGCTGTTGAATAAGGCCAGAGGACTTGATACATCCCTTACTGCCAATGCACGGAATACCTTCGATGGAAAATACTTATATTTATGCTGTACAGATGGCGTTAGAAGAATTTCTGTAGGAGATGACAATTTTCTTGACAGGGATTATTCAATCAAGATAAGTAAGCTTGTTGCAAATAATGAAGTGATTGAACCTAATGAAAAGGGTGACTATATAATTCCTGCTACTTCCGGAAGAATAACCTTCAATATTGCGGTTTTGAACTACACGCTTTCAAATCCTATGATGCACATTTTTCTTGAGGGCTCCGGGGATGACGGTATAATCTGCACGCAAAAGGAGATGCAGGCACTTAGCTATATCAATCTTCCTTATGGTAATTATACGCTTCGGGTTCAGGTCTATGATTCTGCCGGCAGGAACGTAATAAGGGAAGAAAAATTCCGTGTAATGAAGGAGTCGCAGATATTTGAGAGGCTTTACTTCAAGATATATCTTTTCGTGGTTTGCGTTCTCTTTGTACTGTTCATAGGGTGGCTCGTTGGAAATATAAGAGCAGGTATTACCAGCATGGAAAGATGGCAGAAGGAAGCCAAGATTGATCCCATGACAAAGTTCTGGAACAAGGGATTTACTGAGCAGTTCCTTCCGGAATTATGCAAAAACCATGAAGGTATTCTGATGATCATTGACCTTGATAATTTCAAGCTGGTTAATGATATATACGGGCATGAGATGGGGGATAAGGTCCTTATAAAATTTGCGGAGCTAATACGTTCATGCCTTAGAGATGATGACTTTATCGGTAGAATCGGAGGTGATGAGTTTATCGCCTTCATAATGGAGACGTCTGAAGAAAGTGCTGTTGCTGAAAAAGAGAGGCTCTTAAATGAAAGGATTATCACCGTCTGCGAGGAGCTGATGGGGAAGGATATGAACATACCTACCGGCGTATCTATAGGAGCGGTTGCTACTGTGGATGAAGGTGGAGATTATGCTGATCTTTTCAGAAAGGCTGATAAAGCTCTGTACAATGTAAAACAGAATGGAAAGCATGGTTATTTCATGTTCAGAACATCAGGCGTTGGGGTGGGTGATGAAGTCAATGTTTCCGGTGTTGCTGGAATAAAGATGATTCTGGAGGAGAGAGGAGGCGTCCATAAAGGAGCCTACCTTGTGGATTTTGAAAAGCTCCAAATGGTATACAGGCTGTTTGTGAGAATAGCTAAAAGAACAATAGTCAATATCTGGATTGTACAGTTCATCCTGAGCCGCGAGGATGGTGGTGAAGTTGAAAAGGAAGTAATGGATAACTTCCTTGAGGTTTTGAGTGTTAATTTAAGGAGTAATGATGTTATGGCTCAAAACGGAAAGAACCAGGTGATACTGATACTCACTGCTATTCAGGCAGATGATGGAAGTACTCCTATCAATAGAATTCTGGAGCAGTGGAACAATATGGAAGGCCATGAAGGATACTTGCTTACCTATGAGACAGAGGGGATGGAATAACAATGTCTCAAGATTTTATAACAAAGTCGCAGTAATTGTGCTAAAATGGTTTTCGGTATTTTACATGCTCATAAGAGCAATATAAATATGTTGCTTTATTTTTTGTTTTAAGGAGATATTAAAAATGCAGTCACGTACACATACATGTGGTGAGCTCAGAGTTGCAAACGTGGGTGATAAGGTTAAGCTTGTCGGCTGGCTTGAGAACCTTCGTGAAGTTGGTGCTGAGCTTGGATTTGTGGTTTTGAGAGATTTTTACGGAACAACTCAGATTGTCATTGAAACAGAAGACATGATGAAGGTTGTTAAGGGGATTAATAAGGAATCAACAATTTCTGTTGAGGGTACTGTCAGAGAGAGAAGCTCTAAGAATCCTAAGCAGGTTACAGGTGATATCGAAGTAGTCCCGGAGAAGATAGAGATTCTTGGCCGTTGCAGATACAACGAGCTTCCTTTTGAGATAAACAGAAGCCGTGAGGCCGATGAGACAGCACGTCTTAAGTATCGTTATCTTGATCTTAGAAATCCTGAAGTTAAGAAGAACATAATTCTTAGAAGCAATGTTATTGCAGCGCTGAGAGCATCTATGATCGAGCATGATTTCATGGAGATTACCACACCTATTCTTACAGTGTCATCTCCTGAAGGTGCAAGAGATTACCTTGTTCCTGCGAGAAAGCATCCCGGAAAGTTTTATGCACTTCCTCAGGCACCTCAGCAGTTCAAGCAGCTGCTTATGACCTCCGGAATTGACCGTTATTTCCAGATTGCACCCTGCTTTAGAGATGAGGATGCAAGAGGAGACAGAAGCCCGGGTGAGTTCTATCAGCTGGATATGGAGATGGCTTTTGCTTCTCAGGAAGATGTATTTGAGATTTGTGAGGATGTTCTTCCTCCGATTTTTGCCAAGTATGGTTTATATGACAGAGCTTCCGGTGCTCCGTTTGCCCGTATTCCTTATCGTGAGGCGATGGAGAAGTACGGTTCCGATAAGCCTGATCTCAGAATCGACCTGACAGTTCAGGATGCTACAGAGGTTCTTAAGGATTGCGGCTTTGGTCCGTTCGCAACAAAGGCTGAAGATGGAAGCGATACAGATGTAAGAATCAAGGCTGTTGTTGTTTCAGACTTTAAGGAGAGCCGCAAGTTTATTGATAAGACTATCGCTGATGTTGAAGTTCAGGCCGGTAACAAGCCTTACTGGTTCAGACTTGATGAGAATGGCGAGATTGTCGGCGGTATCGCTAAGTTTGTTCAGGATAAGAAGGATGAGGTTATTGCAGCTCTCGGACTTAAGAGCGGTGATCTTGTTGTAATAAGTGCAGGTAAGCTTGGACAGGCACAGAAGACTGCAGGTGTTGTTGTTAAGACCTTCGGTGCTGCTGTTCCAGGACATATGGATAAAGAGCAGTATGCTTTCTGCTGGATTGTAGATTTCCCGATGTATGAGATCGGTGAGGAGTCAGGTGAGCTTGAGTTCTGTCATAATCCTTTCTCAATGCCTTCAGGCGGAATGGAAACACTTCTTAAGGCTGAGAGAGGTGAGATTGATCCTCTTGATATCATGGCTGATCAGTATGACCTTGTATGTAACGGTGTTGAGCTTTCATCAGGTGCTGTTCGAAACCATGATCCCGAGATCATGATCAAGGCATTTGAGATGGTTCGCCTTGGTGAAGAGGATGTTAAGGCTAAGTTCCCTGCTATGTACAATGCATTCTGCTATGGTGCACCGCCGCATGCAGGTATTGCACCCGGCGTTGACCGTATGATAATGCTTCTTGCAGGTGAGAATTCTATCAGAGAGATTATTCCGTTCCCTATGAACAAGAATGCTCAGGATATCATGATGGGTGCTCCCGGAGAAGTAACAGAGAAGCAGCTTGAAGAATTACATATTAAGACGGTAGCTGAGGAAAACAGTTAATCATTCCTTGAACAATTAGGAAACGTAAGTTTTTATGCTCCCTGAGAGAGGGGTAATCAGTTCCCGGTCGATTATGCGCTTGCGCAACGAGACCGGAAATGATTATTTCTCTCTCGGGGAGCTTTTTTTAAAAGTGAAATGTTTGTAAAATCGTCCTTTTTCAATTGTTTTTTCTGAAAAATACTTGTATTATTGAAATATATGTTGCGGTATTTTGGACATTTTTAAAAAATATCAGAAATACATCCTTGAAACCGCCATATGATCAATAAAAATTCAATGCTTAGCCTGTATAATACAGACTATTTCTCGGAAAAGGCATAGATGATCAAAAAAACAACAGATTTTTCAAAACTTATGACGCAGTTTGCTATGGTGGGACAGCTTGGGTTGTCGTTGGTAACCCCGCTACTCATCTGTATTTTTGCGTGTTATATGCTGACAACCAGGCTTGGAGTCGGCGGATGGGTGTATATTTTAGGATTCTTCTTTGGACTTGGCGGATCTGCCATGACGGCTTATAAGGTGTATCTGGAAGTGGAAAAGAAGAATCAGACAAAGAAACGCCCTGATAAAGAAGTAAATTTCAATAAACACATTTGATTTTAATTGTCTGCCCTTTTGCGGGAGGAACTGGATAAAAATGTCTTCCCTTTAGTGGGAGGAACTGGATAAAAATGTCTTCCCTTTAGGGGGAGGAACTGGATAAAAATGCCTTCCCTTTAGGGGGAGGAACTGGATAAAAATGCCTTCCCCTTGGGGGGAAGGTGGCACGAAGTGCCGGATGAGGGGAGCGGAGAAAAAAGATATGGTAGTTCAGGATGCAGTGAAAAAGGAAACCACATTTATAGCTGTGGGGACAGCGGTGGCGAGCCTTATCGTTATAGTACTGTTTTTTGTTTTGCATCAAGTGGTACCGAAAGATGCGCCATTTGGCTATAAGGTACCTTTTGATTATACGGTCTTTCTGGGTGCGATAGGTGGAACTGTCGTCGCTGTAGGTAACTTCTTTTGGATGGGACTTACGGTACAGAAGATCACAGGGATGAATGAAGAGGAGATGGACAGAGCAAGAAGTACCATGGCAGTAAGTCTGCGCTATCGTACGATGATGCAGCTTCTGTGGGTTATTCTATCTATCTTCATACCGGCTATAAATCTTGTAACCGGTGTAATTCCTCTTTTTATTCCGAGTATTTTAATAAAAATTCGCGGGATTCTAACTGCGAGGAAAGGAAGGTGATACTAGAGTATGAACTTTGAAGTAACCGGCAGTAAGATCTATTACACAATCCACACCGGCATACCTGTACTTGGTGATTTCAATATCACAGAGACGCTGGTAGTCAGCTGGATTGTAATGGCAATCATAACGCTGCTGTGTATCTTCCTGACGAGAAACCTTCGGGTAGAGAATATTTCAAAGCGCCAGGCGGTTGCAGAGATGATCGTAGAGGCGGCACACAATCTGGTTCGCAGCAATACCGGTGGAACGAAATTCGACTGGCTGATTCCGCTTGTTTCGGCGATTTTCGCCACAAGTATTGTGTCTAACCTGATATGCCTTGTTGGTCTCAGAAGTCCGACAGCTGATCTTTCTACGGAAGCAGCGTGGGCAATTGTGGTCTTCATAATCATCACTGCATGTAAGATTAAAGCGGGAGGGTTCCTGGGTTATCTCAAGAGCTTCACAACGCCGATTGCTGTAATGACACCGTTCAATATCCTATCTGAGCTGGCAACGCCTGTAAGTATGGCTTGCCGTCACTTTGGTAATATTCTTTCGGGTATTGTTATTGACGGACTCATTTATACAGCACTTGCGATTGCTTCTTCCGCAATATTCGGACTTATTCCGGGCGCTGTAGGTGATGTGCTATCTAATATTCCGATCCTGGATGTCGGACTCCCTGCTATTCTTGGCGTATATTTCGACTGGTTTACAGGATGTATGCAGGCGTTTATTTTCTCAATGCTGACAATTATGTATATTGCTAATGCGGCTGAGGGTTAAGAAAAAATAACTCACAGCCTTCCCCTTGGGGGGAAGGTGGCACGAAGTGCCGGATGAGGGGAAAACTTAATAAAGAAAAATCATATAAAAAATCTAGGAGGATTTCAACATGAGTGATTTTCAGATTTTAGCAAAAGGTATTGCACTTGCAGGATGCGGTATCGGTGCAGGATGTGCACTGATCGCCGGTATCGGACCTGGTATTGGTGAAGGAAATGCCGTTTCTAAGGCGCTCGAGGCAATCGGACGTCAGCCCGAGTGTAAGGGTGATGTAACAAGTACCATGCTTCTTGGTTGTGCGATCGCAGAGACAACCGGTATCTATGGTTTCGTTACCGGACTTCTTCTTATTTTCGTTGCACCCGGCACATTCATGGGCTATCTGAACTAAATAATTATTCAGTAGCTTAAGCCCCAAAGTAGAAATAATGGAGGTACACGAATGGGCACACAGGATCTAGTTACAATCGTTCCGTGGACGTTCATAGCACAGATATGCAACCTCTTCATTCAGCTCTGGCTTATTAAGAAGTTCCTTTTCAAGCCTATAAATGAGGTTATTGAAAAGAGAAGACAGCTCACTGAGAATGAGATCAAGGGAGCTCGCGAAGCAAAGCAGAAGGCTGAAGAGATGAAGAAGGAATATGAGACAAGCCTTTCTTCCGCACAGGCACAGGCAGCAGATATTGTTGCATCTGCAACCAAGGAAGCACAGGGCAAGGCTGACACTATCGTCAAGGAAGCTGAGCAGCAAGCTAAGGGTCTCATTGAAAGAGCTGAAGCTGACATTGAACAGGAGAAGAAGAAAGCCATTAACGAGGCTAAGGACACCATTGGCGGACTTGCAATGGATATTGCAGGAAAAGTTGTGGAGAAGGAAATCAACGAGAACGATCATAAGAAACTTATTGATGAATTCATTAACAATGTAGGGGAGGCGTCATGACCAAGGCTGGAGATTTATACGGACAGAGTCTGTATGATCTGGCGCTTTCGGAAAACCTTACGGATGATATCTTAAGTCAGATGGAATCGGTCAAGGAGATATTCAAGGAGAATCCTGATTATGTAACGCTTTTATCGGAGCCCTCGGTTCCTAGGAAAGAGAGATTAAAGCTTGTTGATGAAGCTTTTGACGGACAGCTCCAGCCGTACCTGCTGAACTTTATAAAAATTCTCATTGAGAGAGGAATTTTGAGACAGTTTTCAGCATGTGAAAAGAGGTTCAGAAGCTGCTATAACAAGGATCACGGCATTGCGGAAGCAACAGTGACAAGTGCTATAGCCCTTAATGAGTCGCAGGTCAGCGCTCTTAAGACAAAGCTTGAATCCATCAGCGGTAAGAAGATTCTTCTAACTCAGAAAACCGATGGATCTGTACTCGGAGGTATCCGTGTGGAGATCGAAGGAAAGCTCTATGACGGAACGGTTCAGGGGCGCCTTGATGAACTCCGCAAGAAGGTTGACGAGACAGTCCTATAAGAAAGAATAAAACCCACGGAGGCTTTTAGAATGGAATTAAAACCAGAAAAAATATCCGAGGTGATTCGAAGCCAGATCAAAAACTATCAAAATGCGATCATTCAGAATGAGACCGGTACAGTTCTCACCGTTGGTGACGGTATTTCCAGAGTTAGCGGACTTTTGAACTGTATGTCAGGAGAGCTTCTTGAGTTCGAGAACGGTACATTCGGAATGGCTCAGAACCTCGAAGAGACAGTAGTATCCGCGGTTCTGTTCGGAGAAGATGTTGGTATCAGCGAAGGACAGACCGTTAAGCGTACCGGACGCGTTGTTTCCGTTCCGGTAGGCGATGCAATGATAGGACGTGTTGTAAATGCTATCGGTCAGCCGATCGACGGCGCAGGCCCTATCGAATCAAATGATTACAGACCTGTTGAGATTAAGGCACCGGGTATCATCGAGAGACAGCCCGTTAAAGAGCCTTTGCAGACCGGTATCAAGGCTATCGACTCCATGATCCCGATCGGACGCGGACAGCGTGAGCTTATCATCGGTGACCGTCAGACAGGTAAGACCACAATTGCCATCGATACAATCATCAACCAGAAGGGCAAGGATGTTATCTGTATCTATGTTGCAATTGGTCAGAAGAGATCTACAGTTACATCACTTGTGGCAGAACTGCAGAACGCAGGTGCAATGGAGTATTCCATTGTCGTTGCAGCTACGGCTTCAGAACCCAGCCCGCTGCAGTACATCGCACCTTACACAGGCTGCACCATGGGTGAGTACTTCATGAATAAGGGTAAGCATGTACTGGTTATCTATGATGACCTTTCAAAGCACGCTGTTGCGTATCGTGCACTTTCCCTTCTTATTCGCAGACCTCCGGGACGTGAGGCATATCCCGGCGACGTATTCTACCTGCATTCAAGACTCCTTGAGAGAGCTGCAAAGCTTTCTGATGAAAATGGCGGCGGTTCACTTACCGCTCTTCCTATCATCGAGACTCAGGCCGGTGACGTATCTGCATACATTCCTACAAACGTTATCTCCATCACTGATGGACAGATATTCCTGGAGACCGAGCTTTTCCACTCAGGTATCATGCCTGCGGTTAACCCCGGTATCTCAGTATCCCGAGTAGGTGGTAATGCTCAGATCAAGGCTATGAAAAAGGTTGCAGGTACCCTGAAGCTGATCTATTCACAGTATCGTGAGCTGCAGAGTTTTGCTCAGTTCGGTTCAGACCTTGATGAAGACACCAAGAGTCGTCTTGCACAGGGTGAAAGAATCGTGGAAGTTCTTAAGCAGGATAAGAGTTCACCGGTTGCTGTTGAAAAACAGGTTGCTATCTTGTACGCAGTTATCAACAATGTACTGACAGAGGTTGCTGTTACAGATATTGCAGAGTATGAGGCTGGACTTTTCGAATACCTTGATACCAATCCTGACGGAAGCGATGTTATGAAGACTATTCGCGAGACAGGAAAACTCGAGGCAGAGACAGAAGAGAAGATGAAGTCTGTACTCAAGGCTTATACTGATCAGTTCCTAAGCAAGAAAGCTTAAGAAAAATGTACAGAAATACATTTTCAGTACAGGTTGAATTTGGAGGATAATACATGGCTGCTAATATGAAAGCTGTGAAGCTCCGGATAAAAAGCGTACAGAGTACTATGCAGATTACAAAGGCGATGCAGCTGGTTGCAGCAAGTAAGCTGAGAAAGGCTAAGGAGAAAGCAGATAACTCCAAGCCCTATCTTAATACTTTGCTTACAACTTTGCAGGACATTGCCAATGAAAACCATGATTTCCAGTCGCCTTACACCAAGGCAACCAAGAGTGATAAGTGGTTATATGTTGTAATTGCCGGTGACAGAGGACTTGCGGGAGGATATAACTCCAACCTGTTTAAGTTCATGGAAAGCGAAACAAAGGGCCGTGATATTGAGGTATTTCCGATAGGAAAAAAATCTGTTGAATATTTCAAGCACAGAAATGTTCCGATTTTCACAGAGGAATTTGCAGAGGTTGCAAAGGTAACTGTATCAGAGTGTTTCTCTGTAGCAAAGATTATTTGTGAAGCATATAAAGAAGGAAAATTCGGGCATATTTTCCTGTGTTATACAGATTTCATATCAATGATGTCACAGGTTCCGAAGGCCAGTCCCATCTTACCGCTGTCAGATCTGGCAGCAGAAGGCGGGGCTCATAAAAAAGCTAAATCGCTTATTCTGTATGAGCCGGATAGTGAGACTGTATTTAATGCAATTGTACCGGAGTATTTGGCGGGAGTGCTTTTTACAAGTATAAGTATTTCAGTTGCGAGTGAACTTGCAGCTAGAAGAACTGCAATGGAAGCAGCTACCGACAACGCAGAAGAAATGATTGAAACATTAAGTCTGTACTATAACAGAGCCAGACAGGCAAGCATCACGCAGGAGATCACCGAGATCGTCGCGGGTGCTGAAGAACCATAAAAAAGTTGTCTTCATTATAGATAAAAGTAACTCTTGCCTTCCCTTTGGGGGGAAGGTGGCACGAAGTGCCGGATGAGGGGAAGACAAAGAGAAAAAGGAGTACTCACAATGAGTGAAAAACATGTTGGAAAGGTAATACAGGTAACAGGACCTGTCCTTGACATTCGTTTTGGCGAGGGTGAGCTGCCGGATCTGCATAGCGCTATCGAAATCAAGAATGGTGATACCACTCTTGTAGCAGAGGTTGCGCAGCAGATTGGTGATGATGTAGTTCGTTGTATTGCAATGAGCTCCACGGACGGACTTGTTCGTGGAATCGAGGCAGTTGATACAGCGGCTCCCATTTCAGTTCCGGTTGGTGACGAGTGCCTCGGAAGAATTTTCAATCTTCTGGGTGAGCCCGTTGATAATCAGCCTGCGCCGACAACACAGGAGAGATGGCCTATTCACAGACCGGCTCCTTCGTTCGAAGATCAGGTTCCTGCAACTGAGATTTTTGAAACAGGTATTAAGGTAGTTGACCTTATCTGTCCTTATGCTAAGGGCGGTAAGATTGGTTTGTTCGGTGGTGCGGGAGTTGGTAAAACTGTCCTTATCATGGAACTTATCAATAACGTTGCAAAGGCACATGGTGGTATCTCAGTATTCACCGGTGTTGGAGAACGTACCCGTGAAGGTAATGACCTTTATGGAGAAATGAAAGAAAGCGGAGTTATTAACAAGACCGCACTCGTTTATGGGCAGATGAACGAGCCTCCGGGAGCACGTATGAGAGTTGCTCTTTCAGGTCTTACAATGGCTGAGTATTATCGTGATGTAAAGAATCAGGACGTGCTTCTTTTCATTGATAATATCTTCCGTTTCACACAGGCTGGTTCTGAGGTTTCAGCGCTGCTTGGCCGTATGCCTTCAGCCGTTGGTTATCAGCCTACACTGGCTACAGAGATGGGTGCGCTTCAGGAGCGTATCACATCAACCAAGAAGGGATCAATCACTTCTGTTCAGGCCGTATACGTGCCTGCCGATGACTTGACTGACCCTGCACCCGCAACGACATTCACACACCTGGATGCAACCACCGTTCTTTCCCGTGACATTGCATCAAAGGGTATTTATCCGGCAGTTGATCCTCTGGATTCCACCAGCCGTATCCTTTCACCTGACGTAGTTGGTAAGGAACACTACGAAGTAGCGAAGGGTGTTCAGCAGGTTCTTCAGAGATATCGTGAACTCCAGGATATCATCGCTATCATGGGTATGGATGAGCTTTCCGATGAAGATAAGCAGACCGTATTCAGAGCACGTAAGGTTCAGAACTTCCTGTCACAGAGCTTCTCGGTAGCTGAGCAGTTCACAGGACTTCCGGGCAAATATGTTCCTCTGAAGGAAACCATCCGCGGATTTAAGATGATCCTTAACGGCGAGTGTGATGACCTTCCGGAGTCTGCATTCCTGCTTGTCGGAACAATTGATGAAGTGTTCGAAAAAGCTAAGAAAAATTGATGAGGTTGATATATGGCTACTTATCATTTACAGGTCGTGTCCATTGATGGATTGGAATATGAGGGCGAAGTTGAGAAGGTGCTGCTTCGTACTATAGACGGTGATGTTGAGATTCTTGCCCGACACACCAACTACTGTACAGGCATCGGCATGGGAACTGCTCATGTAACCTTCGCAGATGGCAAGGAGAGAAAGGCAGCCTGCATAGGAGGCATGCTCTCTGTTATGGAAGGCGAAGTCCGAATTCTTCCTACAAACTGGCTTTGGAGCGACGAAATAGATGTGGAACGTGCGCGTTCAGCAAAGGCCAGGGCAGAGGAAGCGCTTAAAGATGCTAAGCTCACCAAAGAGGCAAGAATCCGCGCCGAAGCCAAGCTTTATCGTGCACTTGTAAGAATTGGTTCTGCAGACTGATTGATGTCTTGTAATCAGACTGATTGATGATCTTTAAGCAGGCTAATTGATGGGCTTTGAGTAGACTGATGGGTATTTTAGGCAGACTGATAGAGAGTTTGCCAAAATATTAGACAGTGTACAGACATGCTGTGTATTTATAAGTATTGCAGTTTTGTTTTTATAAGCCTACAATAAGATTATAAGGCGCTGTGGCTTGCCGATATGGCTTGCTGCGGCGCTTTTGTAAATTTGAGGCTGTGGCGTCTTTTTACACGAGGTCTTAAGCAGAGACTTTTGTGCTTTTGTTTCAGTCTTGAGAAAGAGGACGCTTTTGAGTGCTTTTCTGTGTGAAAGGAAATATTGGGGAACTTTTTGCTGTTTGGTATCCTTTTTGGTGAGTTTTAGAGGGTGATATTTCAAATAAAGGAAATATCTCGATAAAAATATCAATTTGGTACCCATAATACTTTGAAATAGGGGTACCAAATTAAGAAAAATCGACTCACAGCGAAAATAGCACTTAAAACAAGCCTGGTTATAGTTGAAAAGGGATACCAAAACAAGATTTTTATGTGTTTTTTTCAAAGAAAAAACTATAGGTCAAATAAAGCTGCTGATAGCATAAAAGTTGCGCATGGGTATATCAGGATTTGGACTATATTATGTCTCTTCCAAAATGCAAATCAATTAACCCTTGAACGTAGCTGATATCAAGAGGATAGTCAGCGGTTTCGTAGGTGAGAATTAGATTGTCTCCCGGAACATATCCGGCATTTATATAGCTTCTAATCTTGTTACACATAGTATTTTGATACTTGGCTTGATCAGCAAGACCAAAGTGCTCCCAAATATATAATTTGTTGGTAACAGGATGTTGAATTGTGAAATCAGGATAAATGGTGTAATCGCCCAGCAAAAGTGCACGCTCATATGTATAAGTAAGCTGATGATCAAACAAAGCGTAGGCGATAATAGCTTCTGACTTTGATCTGACAAATTGTCCCTTAGGTGCTTTTATTATCAAGGCTTCGGGGTGATTGGGGTTGGATTCGTAATCCTGATCACTTAGCCATTGATATTGATCTGACAGAAGGGATAGATAAGGAGAATCTGCATTTAATATTTTATCGAGCTTGCATTGCTTTCTGACTCGTAAATAAGCATTGATTGCACTGATCTCATTTTCAATATCGCGAATAAAGTTGTTTAACAGAGCCTTTTTAGCAAGCTGTGATGCATATTCAGTTTTACTCTTGGATATATAAGTCCTTTTGAATTTGCCGGATTTATCTTTTTCCTGAAGATACCACTTTGCTCCATTTTGATATATTACAAGAGTTCCTTCAGGTAAAGTGTTTACTTCAGATTTATATTTGTGAAGCAGCTGTGTTAGCTGCTGTTTTCTGGTTGAAAAATAATTAGACATACTTTTTTATATATTGCCATCGTTGAGGCAATATAAATAATACTCCTTACAAATTACTACTCCTCAAAAGAAAAATGCTTCAAAAATCAAAATAGGAAAATGCTTCAAAAACTAAAATAGGAAAATGCGGATGAATATCCTTTAAACGAATTAGATGATAACATGTTTGAATTATAATGTAAATATAGTATAAAAATGTTATTGTGAAAGTAATGAAAGAGATAATAGGGAGAAACAATATGCAGAAAAATGTCCTGGCTGAACAGAAAAAAGTGGCAATCCTGTTAATCATATATAGAATTCCTGAGTTTGTTACATCGCTTATAGCTGCGGCTGCAAGTGGTTCTATGGTGGTGTGGCTGGAGTTTATCGAGAATGCGAGTATTCTGATACCGGGAATTATTATTGTTATTCTCTCGGGCAAGCTTAGTCAGAACCTGAAGTTTACTTTTAACTATGGAACTGGAAAAGTTGAAGCAATATCAGCGCTAAGCTGTGAGATGTTTGATCTTGCGGGAATTTTTTGCGTTGTTTTCTTTGCAATAAGGAAGATAATAATGCCGGACATAGAGGAAGATTTCCTTGCGTTTGCACTGGTTGTAAGTATTATTGGATTATTAATTGATATATTTATTTATTATAAGGAAAAGAGCTTTGTCGAAAAGGAACACAGCAGGATGATTCACTCTGCATTTGTTGCAGCCAGAAACGAATTCGTGTTTGATGCAATTTCTATTGTAACTCTGATAATTGGAATTATATTTGAAAAAAAGAGTTGGATAAGATATTTTTCACCGATAGTATGTGTAGTTGTGTCGTTGCCATTAGCATATATTGTGGTTCACCATCTAACGGATGCTATTCGAGAACTTAGTGATCTGACATTAGATGAGGAATCACAACTGAAAATTCTCAAGGCTTTAAATGAGTTTTATGAATACTATGATGAACTTGGAGAGATTAAAAGCCGTATAAGCGGAAATGATCAATATGTTGATATTGAACTTTGCTTTAAGCAGGACATGCCTTTTCGTGAAGTCAGCAAGGTATCGGAAGACATAAGAAAAAGAGTATCTGATGAAATCGGTGGTGGGATAGTAAATGTAGTAATACTCTAAATGCAGGAACTGTAGTGGAATTGTGAACGTAGTAATACTCTAAATTCAGGAACTGTGGTGGGATCGTGAACGTAGTAATACTCTAAATGCAGGAACTGTGGTGGGATCGTGAACGTAGGAATGCTCTACATGCAGAAACATCTGCGATTGCAAACGTCGAAAATACGATGTAAGAAGCACTGCATAAGAGTTATTCAAGATCCTGGCTTCACGATTTCCAATACCTGTTTACGTGTGTCGTACCAATTGTGAAAAGAGATCTCAAAAGAATTTACAGTCATAGTTCCCAAAATATGAGGTTCTTCTATGTAATGCATAAGCTTATCAGCATTTTTGTATTTTTCATGGAGTCTTGAAATAGTAATATGAGATGAAACTGTCTTATACCGTTCTTCAAGTAACAGACCATTTGATGCAAGTGAAGCCCTTAGAGCTTCTCTGAATTGCTGAAGCTGTTCATCGTAATAACCCTTTACCATGATTGCATTATCACTTGCAGTAAGTCCGTCAAACATAATATTGAAGGGCGATATTTCCATGCTGCATTTTTTTATACATCTAATGTAATCATCAAGATTATCCGGGATTCGTCTACCCTCTTCTCCCCTTAGAATATCCATAACTGTTATATGAAAATCTTTTTCGGGGTAAAAGTACAGACCGGGCTCTATTTCCCTCAAACTTTGTATACATTCACTTATTTTTGCTGAAATATCTGGGGCAATTCGTATCAGGACGACCAGCGCCATTCTATTATCGTTTTCTGCATTTTTTAACAAAATATCCCCGTTACCACCATTCAGAAAACAATCTCTATTGTTTCTTAGTATTTTTTCATAATGTTCATTTAAAAATTTTTTATCCATAGTCTTATCCTAAAGCAACCTAATCAGATTAGGTATGTGTAATTGTGTAAGAAATAAAGGCGGGAAATTTGTTTAAATCTGATAATTGAAGAAGAAAGTCATATAATCTATAATGTGTGTACGTTAACGGATTTTGCGTAAAGACGAGAAATTCAGAAAAAGTGGGGTAGGAAAAATGACAATCAAAAGTGTAACAGACAAAGAATTTAAAGAGTATGGCAGAGTTGTTGAGGGATACAGTGTTGCAGAAATTCTTAAGACTCTTGAGAATGACACACCTTGTCCGGAGGGTGTTGTTTATGTAGCTGAGGAGCCAAAGCTCATGGCTACTGCAGATACTAAGGATCTTGGAACAAGCCTTTTCGGCGGAATGCCTTTCCAGTTCGGTTACTGCAACGGACATAACACAAAGATGAACTGCATGGAGTATCACAGAGACAGCGAATTTAACCTTGGCACAGAGGACTTCATTCTTCTTCTTGCAAAGCTCAGCGACATTGAAGACGGTAAGCTTGATTCTTCAAAGGTAGTAGCATTCAAGTGCCCTAAGGGCGTACTTGTTGAGGTTTATGCATCAACACTTCACTATGCTCCCTGCCATGCAGATGCATCAAAGGGCTTTAAGGTCCTCATCGCACTTCCCAAGGGAACAAACGTAGGAACAACAGAGACAGCAGGCAAGAACCTTGATGACAGAACACTTTTTGCGACTAACAAGTGGCTTCTTGCACACAAGGATGCATCTGAGATCGCTGATGGTGCATACGAAGGTATTACAGGCGAGAATATTGATATAGCAAATCTCATCTAATAGAAAAATATTGCTATTACAAGATGGTGAAGCATAATACTATTGCCTTCCCCTTGGGGGGAGGTGTCAGCGAAGCTGACGGATGAGGGGATCATGGCAACAATAACAGAAATAGCGAAGGTGGCCGGAGTTTCAATAGGCACTGTTGACCGTGTCTTGCATAACAGAGGCTATGTGAAGGCTGAGACAAGGGAACGGGTGGAAAAAGCCTGTGAAGAGCTTCATTATGAACCAAATCGTGTGGCACAGGGACTTGCTGTCAGGAAAAAGAAATTGAAATTCCTTTTCCTGATTCCCAAGACTCAGTACAGTCCGTTTTTTATTCCGGTGAGGGAGAGTGCGGAAAAGAAGGCAAAATCTCTTGAAGCATATGCGGCGACTACAGATATTATAGAATATCCCGATAATGAAGCTGACGAGAAGGCACTATTAAAATCGCTACATAAAACTATAGGTGAATATGACGGTGTGTGTATAACAGGCACTGTTTCACCTATTAATGATTTGATAATCGAAGAGCAGAAAAAGCGTGATCTTCCGCTT
Source organism: Butyrivibrio sp. AC2005 (assembly GCF_000424145.1). Lineage (GTDB taxonomy): Bacteria > Bacillota > Clostridia > Lachnospirales > Lachnospiraceae > Butyrivibrio. Next base: position 24,563 of record NZ_AUJI01000014.1, on the reverse strand, counting down.
GTTTTCTACAACAGCAGGCTGGATGGAGTAGAGCATCTTGCGTATGTGGGATGTGACTATATTGCATCAGGAAGGCTGGCAGCAGGACTTACTGCAATGGCTGGCGGAGAAGACGCTAAGATTTGTTTTTTCACGGAATATGACAGTATCAAGGAAAGTGCAACAGAGCGTATTAGGGGCTTTTCAAACGAGATGAATTCCCGCTATCCGGATATGGAGCTTCTGGGAAAATGGAGTATTGCGCTGGACCGTGAAGAAAATAGGCGTTCTGTAAGAGAAATGTTTATTAAGTATCCCGAGACTAATGTGGTGTATGTGATAAATCCCAGAGATTATGACATATGCAGACTGATAGCGATGGAGGATACGCAGCACAAGATACGTATCATAACGAATGACCTTGTTGCAGTGCAGTATGAGATGTTCCATAAGGGAATGATTACTGCGACCATATGTCAGGAGCCTGAAAAACAGGGAAAACTTTCATTGGAGATACTATTTAATTATCTGGCTTATGGGACAGTGCCCAAGAAGGTGAATTATACCGAGCTTAGTATTCATATTGAGCAGAATTTATAGAGGGCATTTACACAAAATTTTCCCATTATTTCTGTGAAATATGTCAAATTGACAACAGGCACCATAAAACTTATGATTTAGTAGATGTGTTAACGTACACACAAAATGATGGGATGCATTACAGATACCTGTAAATGCATGAAAATCAAGTGGCTTTTCGCGGTTTTGGAAAGAAAATCGCATTTTAAAAAAGAAAATTATTTATAAGGGTAGGAGGAAAAAAGAATGAATAACATTCCCCAGGTTAAAATCGGTCTGGTAGCAGTCAGCCGTGACTGTTTCCCGGCATCACTTGCAATCAATCGTAGAAAGGCTTTAGTAGAGAGCTACAAGAAGCTTTACAACGACGTAGACGTTTATGAGTGCCCTGTTTGTATCATCGAGAGCGAGACTCAGACACTTGAGGCTCTTGAGGATGTTAAGAAGGCAGGATGTAATGCACTTTGTGTATATCTTGGTAACTTCGGTCCTGAGATTTCAGAGACACTTCTTGCAGAGAAGTTTGGTGGTCCTGTAATGTTCTGCGCAGCAGCAGAGGAGTCACAGGGTGACCTTATCGATGGCAGAGGAGATGCATACTGCGGTATGCTTAACGCAAGCTACAACCTTCACCTTCGCAATGTAAAGGCATATATTCCTGAGTATCCTGTTGGAACAGCAGATGAGTGCGCTAAGATGATCAACGAGTTCGTTCCGATCGCAAGAGCACTTTACGGACTGTCAGAGCTCAAGGTTATCAGCTTTGGCCCTCGTCCGATGAACTTCCTTGCTTGTAACGCACCTATTCAGCAGATTTACAACCTTGGTGCTGAGATTGAAGAGAACTCAGAGCTTGATCTTTTCGAGAGCTTCAACAAGCATGCCGGTGATGCAAGAATCGCTGATGTCGTTGCAGATATGGAGAAGGATCTTGGCGCTGGTAACAAGAAGCCTGAAATCCTTGCAAAGCTTGCTCAGTATGAGCTTACACTTCTTGACTGGATCGAGGAGCACAGAGGCGGTAAGAAGTTTGTATGTATCGCTGGTAAGTGCTGGCCTGCATTCCAGACACAGTTTGGTTTTGTTCCCTGCTATGTAAACAGCCGTCTTACAGGCCGCGGAATTCCGGTATCCTGCGAAGTAGATATCTACGGTGCAATCAGTGAGTTCATCGGAACATGCATCTCTAATGACGCTGTTACACTTCTTGATATCAACAACTCTGTACCTGCTGATATGTACGAGCAGTCCATCAAGGGCAAGTTCGATTACAAGCACACAGATACATTCATGGGCTTCCACTGCGGAAATACATGCACAAGCAAGCTTTCAAGCTGCGAGATGAAGTTCCAGAGAATTATGGCCAGAAACCTTCCTGAGGAAGTTACACAGGGAACACTTGAAGGTGACATCGTGCCTGGTGATATCACATTCTACAGACTGCAGAGCACATCTGATAACCACCTTCGCGCATATGTTGCACAGGGTGAGGTTCTTCCTGTTGCTACTCAGTCCTTCGGCGGTATCGGTGTATTCGCTATCCCGGAGATGGGAAGATTCTACAGACATGTTCTCATCCAGGGCAACTTCCCTCATCACGGTGCAGTTGCATTTGGTCACTTCGGAAAGGCTCTTTACGAGGTATTCAAGTATGTAGGTGCTGAGACAATCGGCTACAACCAGCCTGCATCACTTCCTTATCCTACAGAGAATCCTTTCGCATAATTAGTGATAATTGTTTTATACAATAGCTAGGTTATAGAAATAAGAATAAGAGCGCCTTTCGAGAATTGTTTTTTCGAAGGGCGCTTTTTTATTTCCGGTTGGAAAGTTAAAAATACAGGTCTTCTTAAAAAAACAGACCTTAATTCCTGATTTTGTAAGTGAGATATTTATAAACACATATTAGGTTAACAGGAGAGGTATTTTCCTGAATTGGTACCCGTTTTAGGGTAGAAAATATATAAAATAAAGGTAAGCGGTGCAACAAGCGCGTACACGGGCTTTTGAAACCAGAAACGATTATATTGTTTCTGGTTTTTTATAATTTGCTATTATTAAAATGCAGTTATTAGCCGATATCGTAAATGAGATACTATTTGTTATCAAAGTTGTACATGGAGGTCGACTATGATTATAAAAGATCCGGGTTTTTTACGATATGATCCAGGTTTAAAGGATCAAGTTCCTAAGATTGACATTCCTAAAAAGGCTGAACCAGTATTTATAAAAGAAAAATTAGAGCAAATATTAGCTGAAGACCCAGATAATCCGCTTAAAGAAAAGCTGTCAAGTGCTGTTTCTGTTGAGATTTCTGAAGAAGGAAAGAAACTATCAGAATCTGTTTCAAACTCAACCGAGAATTATAAAGAAGCAGGTGTAACCAGTCAACGAGAGCCCTGGGAATCTTGCAGTAAAGAATTTATAGGTTATGACAGGAAAGACTGGTTAGGCAACGACAGTATGCTATATGCATTCAGAGTAGAAGATCCGGATGGCTATGCTGATTATATCAAGCTCCTGGATGAGGCCATAAATAGTCGAATAAAAAAACACGATGGGGTAACTGAAATCTTTGATTGGAATGAAGATAGTTTAAAGCTTTTATATAAAGCATACAGTAGATTTAGTGATTTCCGTGATCTTAAATATCAGAATGATCCACAAATGAATAGAAATTCTGTACGGAGATCAACTATCGATATTCTTGAGAAGACCTATTCTGATTCAAAACATGACTTAAGCATCAATACGCATTTTACAGGTGAGGATCTCAAACCAAAGAATATATTTTCCGGAGCAAGTCTTTGGAGATATAGTACTAAGTTCAATATGCTCATGTCTACGGATTTGCTTGAGAAACTGACATACGGCAGCGATGACGATAAGCGTAATATACTCAAAGTAATTGATAAGTCAGTTAATGAAATGAAAGATATAGAAAAAGCCTATTCCGGTAATAAAGAATTCCTTAGATTTGGTGTTACACTTGACGATAATGGAAAAGTCTCATATCACGCCAACTATAAGGACTGTTCAAATCCTTACGGAATCGAAGCCAACAGTGCAGATGATCTCTTAAAAAAGCTTATGTCCGACAATTGAAAATGTGAAACCATACCAGGCAGTTCTCAACCCGAGAGCTGCCTTTTTTATGAGATCAATCAGCTATCATTCAAAACTTTTGCAATTTTTACAAGTTTTGAAAGACAAGCATACGAACTGCCCTGCAGACCATGTGTCCGCAGGGTTTTTTTTTGTGATTTTTGATCAGGCTGTATCTGCCACAGGATTATCGGAAGCTTCTGCGGTCTTCCGTGGCGGCTTTGGAATTACAGGTGCAGGGAACATGCCTGAATACATCTGATTCCTGTTTTCAGCGCATTCCTCTTCGTAAGTGTGGAATGCATCTGACCACGGGACCATGTCCTTAAGGCATTCACGGTCAGTGATATTTCCGTATTCATCCAGATGTTCCGGCATCTTTTCTATGAGATATTTGATATATGTATAAGGATTGACGTTGTTTGCTTTTGCAGTCTCCACAATGGAATACATGGCAGCATTTACCTCTGCTCCGGTAACGGTATCAGCAAAAAGCCAGTTGGCTCTGCCCACGCTGTAACCACGGATATGGCGTTCGCTGCTTCCATTGTCGCATGGGATGTTTCCATCTTCAAGGAACCTTCGAAGGTATACTTCCTGGTTTATGGCATAGTCAATGGCTTTTGCAAGCTTCTCGGAGAATATCATTTCTGACTCGGCCAGTTCATGGATATATTCAAACAGGGAACCCATCTTCGGGGCAACAAACTCTTTCCTTGCAAGGAGTCTGTCATCAGCTGTCATGTTCTTAAGCCTGTTTTCTTCCTCGTAGACTTCCCTTATCAGCATGAGGGCCTTTACCTCGGGCATCTCAAGTATCTGCTCATCCGTAAGTCCTTTCAGGTCATTGACAAAAAGTGCAATGGCAAAATACCTGCGGCAGTGCATCAGGCATCCTGTAGCCAGGATCCTTCCTTCACTTTCTTCCTCCATAACATGATAGGATATATATGCATCACAGGTGATATAACCATGGAATTCAAGAAGGAGTTTCCTTAAGTGGTCAGTGCCTCGTGTTGCTTCATAAAAGAACAGTATTATAGGATTGCAGGAAGCCAGCTCACTGGTACTGTGAACCCAGAGAAAACCCTTTGTTCCTGCGGCTCTTCCGTCTCTGTTTACGAGAAGATATGTTTCATCACACTGATGATACCTGCACTGCAGCATGAGCTCTGTAAGGTACTCTATGACCGGGCGAGTTATCACAGGAACGAGTTCGTTTACCCACCTTATGATGACCTGTCTTGAAAGGGCAAGCCCCCAGTTGTTGTAGTCATCGGACTGCCTGTAGAAGGGCAGCGCAAGCACAAACTTCCTGTACAGTATGTCTGCAAGGAGTGATGCTGAAAGATATGATCTGTCTTTTATGGGATTTTTATAGGGAACGGTCGACATCCTGTGTTCAAGACCTGACGATATCACAGGAGTAAATATCCTTTTTACATAGATGGGGCACTCTATCTTTTCGATAGTGAAATGTTCGTGCCAACTGGCTATTCGCCAGTTGCCCTCACCGTATTCTTCATTGAGCTTGTCTATATCAAGGTCATAAAGCAGCTGCATAGGAAGGTTCATTATGGATTCATACAGGTTAGCTGTACGTGTACCTTTTTTAGAACCGTTGTCCTTTGTTACATGGCTGCCATTATTGCCGGAATTGTTCTGCCCGTCTTTACCGGGATCTTCAGAACGTGACTTTTTGAGATCCTCAAAACTTATGAGGCTTCCTTTCTTTTTTCCACGTTCATCGGAATCTTCAACCTGGCTTTCATCCTCAAACTCTTCAGGAGGGTTCTGCGCATTCTCAAGGGAATCAATGAATTTCTCTGTATGACGTCCGAATATCATCCTAGTCTTAAGGGAGAGCTGTTCATTAAGCTTAGCAATGACTTTTTTGCAGTCTCCAAGCTCCTTTTTTGTGTCTTCGAGCTCTTTCTGCATGGCACGGAATGCGAGGGCACTTTCCGTGTTTATCCTGTCACTTGCATTTTCCCTGAGCGTTTTTTCCTCGATCATGTCATACATGGACATGCAGAGCTCTCGCAGATAGTACTCCCCCAGACCATTTATGGTTTTTTCAAAGTTTTTCCTATCTGCTTTCATCCCTGCATCCTCCCTCAGTGTTTCATGACCATTTCTTTAACAGTACGTCAAGTGCCTCGATCATTTCCTGCTTTTCCTTTAAAAGGCGTCTGTTCTCTGCCTTTAATGAGCTGATGATCTCATCCTTCTCAGCAAGAAGTCTTACATGGTCAGTGATAGCTTCGGGAGTCTTTGTCTGCTCCGGGGTAACGGCTGCCTCTGATTTCTTTTTCCCACTCTTTCCAGTCGGTATCACCTCACCGGTCTCTTCGTCGATCTTTCCGATGAGGGTACGCTTGGAGCGTGGCTGCTTCTTTTCCTTATCCCAGTAGGACTCGGACTCATATACATAGGTAACTCCGGAACGTTTGTCGGTGTGCTTTACAATAGACATCTTCTTGTCCTCCATAGTGATAATTTACCACATACCTATGCTAGTGTCAATAAGCTAGTGGTAATTATTTCATGAATTATCACTATGTTTTTTAGTGTCTGCGTTCAATCCGTACAGGGTCAGGCACACGTTTTTTACCGACTGAAGGGTCAATGGAGAATCCATCCATCAGACGCATGAATTCTTCTCCGGAGAGATTCCGTGCTTCCTCCTCAGAACGAGGCCACTGGAAGGAACCTTCCACAAGACGTATGTAAAGAAGTATGAACCTGTCTCCGGTCCACAGGATTCCCTTGAGCCGGTCTTTACGTGTGCCACAGAATAAAAACAGCGTGTCCTTTTCTAATGGATCACGGTTATATCTGAGTCTTACAAGCGCGGAGAGTCCATCAATACCCTTGCGAAGATCACAGCGCCCAACCAGAATAACGACCTTTGAAAAAGTAAGCCCGTTAGCATTAAGCATGCTTCACCGCCCTTAGTACAGAAGAGAGTGCGGCTTCATCGACTGATCCATCCAGTTTTATAGAGACTCCGTGAAATGAGAGTGTCATGGAAGATGGTTTCTGCGGGGCAATAACTTCCGGCGAACAACTTGGCTGTTGTACAGACTGAACCATAGGCAGCTCTACAAAGGCACCCTGCCCATTGTCTTCTGAAGTATCGAACAGTGATTGCATGTCAGCACCGTCTTTGAGCATCTTTTTCCTGACATTGCGCTGCCATCTATAAAAAGAGTTCTCGGGAATGCCATGTTTTTCACAGAATTCCCTTTTGTTGAGTCCACTTTCAGCCTGCGCCTTAAGCACAGGTATCCAGCTCTGAAGTCTTACATCCATTACTTCTGAATCCATAAAAAATCCTCCTGTATTGGTAGTATTCTCTAAGAGAATACTACCAATACAGGAGGGTGGTTCCTAGACGCGCTTGTTGCACCGCTTACAGTTTTTTCAATTTGGTACCCATGTTTTTCAAAATATGGGATACCAAATTAAGAAAATATGCACTATATTTCCAAACAGAGGAAATTAAAAAAGGCCCGGACAAGACCGAGCCACGAAAAGCGGAGTATTTCTAAAAAAAACGTCTTATGTTAAAATACCCGCAATTTTTTCTACTATCATCCGATAATCCTCCATGAATGAAGCATGATTAGTCATGACATAATCAAGATCATCCTCTTTTGAGGCCTTCTCAAGACCAAGAGCTTTTTCAGCAAGCTCAGGCATGCCCATGGTCTTTAGGTTGGATTTTAATGCATGTATGCGAACAGAGTAATCCTCCCAGTCTTCATTCTCGAAGCAGGAGTTGATGTTTGCGCTTTTTGTAGCATATTCCTCAGTGAAGAAGGACAGCACTTCCAGGTAAGTATCATGATCCTTACAATAGTCAATGCCATTGTCTGTATCGATACCGGCTTCCTGCAATTTCTTTATAACAGGATCTTCTTCTGTGGTGTTTTCATTAGAGGCATTTGCGTCATCTGTAGTATCGATAGTATCGTCCTCAGGATCAAAATACGAAGGATTAGCAGGCCTATCCTCAGTATAAGCGCTGTCAGGAAGGTACTCTTTCAGGAGACTTACCATCTCTTTTATTTCCATTGGTTTGGACAAATAATTGTCGAAGCCTTCATTTAAATAGTTCTCCTTGGCACCCATAATTGCATTTGCGGTAAGGGCTACCATCTTTGTCCCAGGAGGAATCAGATTCTGTTTTTTCAACTCATGCAAGGTTTCGATACCATCCATTTTGGGCATCATGTGATCCAAAAATACTATGTCATAGGTGTTCTCAGACATTTTTTGTATGGTTTCTGCTCCTGAGGATACTTCATCCGGAGCGATGTTGCACAGCTTAAGAAGACTTGTTGCAACCATAAGGTTAAGCTCGTTATCGTCAACAACAAGTATACGTGCACCGGGCGCATTGATAAGATCAGTGTTGGAGCGATCAGTGCGCCTGTTCTCAGTATTATCTGCAAAATCGCCAATAGGAGTTTCATCAACAATTCCTTGCTCTATAGTGAAATAGAAGTTGGAACCCTCACCGTAGGTGCTATCTACGCAGATTTTACTTCCCATAAGAGATAACAGATTAGAGACGATTGACATGCCAAGACCTGTTCCCTCAATGTTACGATTCTTCTTTTCATCAAGTCTCTGGAAGGAGAGGGTAAGCTTGTCAACATCCTCAGGGTGAATGCCGATACCGGTATCCTTTACTGATACATAGAGCTGAAGCTTATCGCCTATTTTTCCGGCACTTTTTACAGTAAATCTGACAGAACCGCTCTCTGTGTACTTAACTGCGTTTGTAAGCAGATTCATAATAATCTGTTTCAGACGTACATCATCACCATAGAGCGTGCGTGGAAGGGTTTCATCTATATCGGGAATGAATTCCAGACCTTTGGCTTCTGCTCTTTGAACTATGGAATTTACCAGATCATTGATGAAGGATGCTGTATCATAGTTGGCAGGGATAATATCCATTTTGCCGTCCTCTATCTTCGAGAAGTCAAGAATTGTATTTATCAGTGCGAGTAGAGTATTACCTGCAGAATCAATATTCCTTGAATATTCCAGTGTTTGTTCGTCCTTTGTAGTACGCAGAATCATTTCATTCATACCAAGGACTGCGTTTATGGGCGTACGGATTTCATGTGACATCTGTGCAAGAAACTGGCTTTTTGCCTTATTTGCTTCAGTAGCTGATGCCTCTTTTTGTTTTAATATCCTGGCTTCGTAAACGCGACGCATATCGGTAGAGCGCATTTCTTCCATCTTTTTTGCATTCAGCTGTTCGTTCTTATAACCCATGTAATAGAATAAGGAGATAAGCAGGAAAATAACCAGTGAGACAATGATGTTCACTGCAAGCTGACTATATGTTTCTGAAAAAAGCTCCTTGTCACTTATGGCGATAACCACATACCACTGATCAATGACATTGTCTACAAACAGGGTGTAGTTTTCACCATCAAGAGTGGCATCTATTGCAGAGCTGTTCCCGGTAGTGATAAGATCCATGAAATTTTCGCCATAAACCTTATTAACATTTTTTCCATTTAGAGCATGATCATGATGGGTAATGATCATCCCATCCTGACTTACGATGAATCCATAGCCTTTTCCGGCAATTGAAATTTCATCTGTAATATCGGTTACGTGATTGGCAACGAGATCGAGAGCTACAACTTCACGTTCTTTGTAATCTCCTTCAATACCTCCATCATTAAGGAGCTTACATATAGTGATAACTGCAGATCCTGTCTGTGCATCGATGTAGGGTGAGACAATTATTGTTTTACCTTTTGCATCGACAGCTTCCTTATACCAGTCACGGTTCTCAACTCTGTAATCTGCGGGCGGTTCCCATCCTGAGCCGTCCATGTATTCGCCATTAATATAGGCATATATTCCTGTAAAGTTTTCATCAAACTGCACAGCCTGATTGGAGGTCTGGGCATAGATATACCTTATTATGCTATCCTGCGATTCACCATTGTGAAGCATGATATCAACCGTATCTGCGGTTACCAAAAGTATGGATCTTGCTACAGCCAGGTAGTTCTCCAGTTCTTCAGTGGTTGAATAAACTTTTGATTTTCCGTCTTCCAGGGCTCCTTCCACAGATACCTGATAGAACAATCTGGATGTATAGATAACTGAGGCTATCATCAAACTGAATGTGATGATGAGGGTTAGGATGAAATTGTAACGTCCGCGCTTAATTGCAGCCTCTTCCGGAAGATCATGCTCTGTGGATTTATACCGCAGGGCTGTCATCAGAATGATCATAATAATGAATACAACTAAAATGATAGATATCACAAAAAGCGTTATGGCTATATTCTTATAAGTGCCGGGATTATTTGAATTAAGCGGGATAGAACTCTTCATCAGAAAACCGACATAATAACCTCCGACTCCTCCGAAAAAGATAATAACAGCTACTGTTATCTGGAGAAGAATAGCAAAACGGGTCTCCTGATTGCTTTTTTCCTGTTTTGATACATTCATCTGCTCATATTCTTTGTTTGTGACATAACCAAGAAGCAGCAGTGTAACACACTCAAGAAAAGCAGAAATATAGTATGGATTTACAGGTGCCCAGCTCCAATCGTAGCAGGAGGAGGTCCACATGCCATATTCAAAGACTATGAAAAAGAAAATTACTGTATGAAGAAAAGGGAATGACTTGCATGTAGCTCTGTTTTTTAAATAATACAATATAACCTGCAGGCTGAAGCAAGCTACGCTTGTTGCGAGAACGCCTTCCCATATGTTGTTGAAGATTCCGCCATACTGAATATAGATGAAAAACTGCCATATGTTTAGCGGAATAGGGATAAGTATGAGAGGATGAAAAAATCTTTTTGCTTCAGGAGGACGCATGTTTAATGTGAGAAAAAGCATGAACAAATAGCCGATGTTCCACCCAAAGTATGCCATAAATGCAGATACATCGGGATCCTCACCCATGACCAGTGTATATATAGTCCAATAGTAATCACTGAGGAGATGCATCAGAAAAAAGACGGAAAGGAATATCCATCCGCGTTTTGGAGTTTTTATATACTTGAAAAGTGCATATAGTGATCCGATGGTCACCGATAGCAGCATGCATACATTTTCGACGGTATCAATACCCATGGCAAAAACCTCTCATAAATTATATCATTCCGCTAAGTTGTAAATAGTTAACTATAACGGAAAAAAGTATAAAAACTTTTTGATGGACATTTGTTGGACACACCGGATTATCATGTTGAGTATAGATATTAAATATACTTTTTATTTAGTTTGTGAGGGAGGTATAAAAACAATGCAACAAATGTCATATGAAGAGAAGAAGTTCTACTTTACAATAAACGTTATAAGTGCTATAGCGCTGGCAATTGGCGGCGTTTTATACTTATTCGAGGATGGACTTTCAAGCAGTGATACAATAGCGGCTATGGTTTTGTGTATGCCATACGCTTTCATGGCACTTAGATTATATGTGAAATACAAAATCAGGAGAGTTAAAACTCATAGATAATAAGAACTCCGCAGGACGCTGAAAAATGCAACCTGCGGAGATTTTTTTATTTTCGTTTTATTTAGGTTGACATGCAACTGATACAGGTGTATATATAACACATATACAGTACAGCACACCTGTTACATAATGCTGAAAAACAAACTGTATTTTTGTGAGGTTGCCATGATAATATCGCAGAGTTCAGGAGTACCGATTTATCAGCAGATATCAGACAGTTTCAGAAATGATATTCTGGAGGGTAAATATGAAGAAGGTGCATATCTTCCCTCGATAAGAGGACTCGCAAAGGAGCTGAAGATCAGTGTTATAACAACCATCAAAGCGTATGAACAGCTTGAGAGCGAAGGCCTTGTAACTGCAGTGCAGGGTAAGGGCTACTATGTGAATGCGCAGGATGGAGAGATGCTGAGGGAACAACATCAGAGAAAGGTTGAGGGAGCGCTCCTCGAGGCTATCAAATATGCAAAGATAGCCGGGATGAGTGACAGCGAACTGACAGACACATTAAACACATTACTTAAATTCGCGGAGGAATGATATGGAAACAAGTGCAGTAATTTCATGTAGAAACATCGAAAAGAAATACAAGAATTTTGAGCTTAAGGTTGATGAACTGGATTTTCCCAAGGGCTTTGCGACAGCGCTTATCGGGGAAAACGGTGCAGGTAAGACCACACTTCTCGAGATTATGGCAGGCATAAGGCTTGATCATAAGGGGGAGGTAACCTATTTTGATAAGTTTTCAGAGAAGGACAGAGAGAATAATCCGGAAGTAAAGAACAGCATCGGATATACAGGAACCGGTACTTACTTCCTTCCCAACTGGGATATGAAGCAGGCGAAGGAGGTTCAGGAGATTCTTTTTGATAGCTTTGATGGTGAAAAATATGAAAAGATATTGAAGGACCTTGCAGTTGTTAACGGATCTGCTTTTGAAAAGAACAAGAAGGTTAATAATCTTTCAGATGGAACAAGAACAAAGGTCATGCTTGCAGGCGTACTTGCCAGAGATACAAAGCTGTTACTTATGGATGAGCCTGCATCCCCGCTTGATCCGTTGATGAGAGATAAGCTCTGTTCCATTATCAGAGATTATCTTGCTGAGAATGAGGGTGAAAAGTCTGTGATTTTCTCAACACATAATGTGGCTGATATGGAGAATGTTACTGATTATGTGGCTATTGTTGAGAATGGAAGAGTAGTAGAGAAGGGCTTTGTAGAGGATCTTAAGGAAAAATATGTATACGTAAAGGGAAATAAGGCTGATGAAGAAAAGGCTGGAAAATACATGTTTGACATGACCTCCGGTAGCTATGGATTTGAGGGCCTCTGCCTTTCGGAAAATGCTGATAAGCTTTCGGGACTTGATCTTGTATTTGAATCACCGACACTTATGCAGATCACAATCGGAGTTATGAGAGCCAATACTAAGCTCTCAGGCTTTTAATGCGGAGGTCTGACATTATGAAAAGATTGATGATTGGATACCGCTGTTTTACAGGATGTATATACAGTCTGGTTGTGCTGCTTATTATTCCATTATTATTTATTGCATTACAGGCTCTGATGGTTAGAGGGGCAGGAACTTTGAGTTTAACTCTCATAAGTATTTACTATATGTATATTGATGGAATGGCTGATTATTTTTCCTTTAACGGAGTGACTTCAAGGGGATATTCCTTTGGGCTTTTACAGTGTTCCAAACGTGGAAGAGAACTTGTGAAAAACGGTATTATTGCAGATCAGCTGAGACGACTTTTCTGTAATCTGGCTATTATGGAAATATGCGCATATATAGCAATTATCCTGATGCCAAATGAAATTAAAGGTGACTATCTTCTTGTCGCAGCGTTGCATGCTCTTTTTTCCTATTCGTATGTTACATTTGCGCTGATCCTGATGAGAAATATTACTACGTGGATGTATTACGGACTGCTGATGGGGGTGGTGCTACTTTTTGGAATCCTGGGCAACGTCTTTATGTACCTGGGATATCAGGATGGTAATATGCACCTGATGGTATGGCTTTTTGTTTTTGCATTTGCTACAGTCCTTTCAACATTTACTATGATAAGAACAGTTTTGAAAAATTACGACAGATCATTTCATGAGGAGATTGCAGGATGAAAAAAGATTTAAAGCTCATTTTTAAACTATTAAAATATGGTCCCAACGGTAAAAAACAGTTTTTGTTCATGGGGGTATTTACTGTATTTGGAATCGTTATGAATTTAACTGCAGAAGCGGAGTCAGTGGTATGGGGGCTTTATCTTCTGCTTCCATGCTCCTATGTGGTGCAGATGATTTATCCATTATGTTATTCAAGTCTGTATCAGTCCTCTCCGCTTAAAAAGAAGACGCAGACTTACCTTCCGTATCTGGTGATGATTCCTCTTGCACTGATACTGTTTACACTTATGGTTGTAATACATGTTGTTGCTGCAAAGCACGGAGCAGCGGGCTATACCATGGAAGAGTACACTGCGATGCAGAGCAGATACATACTTATCACAGGAATCATGGCATTTTGCATGTATACATACATAGGCATCTGCTATAAATATTTTGTCGGTGGAATGATAGGATTATTTGTGATAGTGATTCCTTTGGTATTTTTATCTCAGTTTTCAAAAAATGATCCTATATATAATTTCGCTGCACAGAGCCTTACAAGATCGGTAGTAATCGGTTACGTGCTCATTATCCTGGGATGCATTATGTCCGTTGTGCTGGCTAATCTTCTATATAAAAAGGAATTGTCCCGCCTTGGTTACAGAAGCGTGATGATGGCAGCTAAGAGAGCATAAATTCTAAAATACTAATACATAGATATTTTATACTCAGTTAATAGTGTTTTTGTCAGTCCTCATTGTAAAATCGTATATGTGGTAATTATAGAATTAAATTTTTAAAGATTTATTATTTATTCACTATGAGCATTTTACTTTAAGGAGGAACTAAGCATGGAAATTACTACTTTTAACCCAATGATTCTTTCAAAAGACGCTGACAATATCATTAAGCTTTTTGAAGAGATGGGATTTGAGAAGAGACATCAGGTCGACAACATTGATAATAAGGATATTTCCAGTGTTCGCATGAAAGATGCAAATGGATTTCATTTGGACGTAGCACATGTTGAGTCCATGGAAAAGGATATGACAACCATGCGTATGAATGTACGTGACTTTGATGAAGCTTATGAATTTTTTAAGGCTCATGGTTTTAAGAATGCAAGAGGGGATGACCATTTAGTAGATTCCAAGTCTGCACGGTCATGCCTTTTGATTTCACCTTCAGGATTCTCAATCCAGCTTACGCAGCATATCCGTGAAGAAGATAAGTAATAAAAGATAAAGAAAAATTGTAATACATTGAGTCGGATGGGATGGTATTCCTGTCTGGCTCTTTTTGCGTCAATAGAGTTTTGGGATCATTTCAGGTATGAAAAAGGTCGTTTCGTGATGAGATCATAGTTTTTCTTATGTATTTATGATACGAATAACTTGGAGGATTATTGCCTTATGAATATTATCATAGATAAGTGTAAAGGAGATTCAGCACGCTTTGTGGGCGCTTTCTGTGCATAGCCAGGGGCAAATATCCTAAAATCGCAAGCTGAGTGATAAAAAATATAGAATTATCACTTATATTTAATAATTCCTACAGACATTATTTATATGTTGTAAACTATTGTATTTTATACTAAATAGTAGCGTTGCACATATTGACTGATAGGAGGTTATTTGATCATGAGTAGCACCGATAAAACCGGGAAAAAAGAAAAAGTAAAGGCCATAAGCGTCAGGTTGTCCATTCTGTTTGTGGGGCTTCTTGTGCTGAGCATTCTGGTAAGCGAAACCATCGTGATTACCATGGGCTACGGGCTTGTCAAGAATCTTATCGACTCCACTTTGACTAATAAGGTTTCAAGTGATGCCGGTGAGATAAACAAAGAGCTTAATGCAACATTCTATTACCTAAATGGTGTTGCCGATGCTGTTGAGCAGAATCAATATAACAGCAACGATGAGCTTATGCAATATATGATAGGAACTGTAGGCAGATATAAAATGCTTCCCACAGGAGCTTATATTGCGCTAAACGATGAAACCTTCATCTATCCAAGCCAGCCTGATTTTCAGATGGAAGGCATCACTGAAAAGCCCTGGTATACACAGTCTTTAGGCTATGACAACAGTTGGTTCTACTTTTATGACGTCCCATATTTTGACACAGTAACAGGTGATCTGTGTGCGACAGTTATCAGACACATTCATTTAAAGGACGGGCGTGAGGGATGCTTTGCAGCGGATCTTTTCCTGTCAGGCTCTCAGGAAAGTCTTAACCAGATTAAACTCTATGAAACCGGTGGTGCGATGTTGCTTACACCTCAGGGACTCATTCTTTCATACAGAGATGATCCTTCATTAAACGGAAAAAATGTTTCCGAACTTTCAAACAATGCATTTATTTCCAATATAGGTGCAATTGTTAGTGATGATGCCGCAAATAGTGAAAGTGACACAGGTCCTGTTCACTCATTTAAGGCAGATGGACAGACCTTCTATTCAGTAACATCCAAGGTTAGCGGTACTGACTGGAGAGTTGTTATATATGCAAAACAGAACGAAGTTCTGGCAGTATTAAATCAACTCATTCTGGCTCTTGTCATTGTATCCTTAGTATCGATTGTTGTGGTTATTATCATAATCTCTCAGGTACTTCAGAGGATGATCAAGAAACCTGTCACAGCCCTTACCGAAAACATTGAAAAGATTTCGAGCGGTGACTTTACAGTTGATATCACCACTAAGGGTGATGACGAAATTGCTTACATGAACAGAGCTATGGGAGAGTTCATAACAGGTATGCGCTCATCGCTTACAGAGATAAAAGATGTATCCGGAAAGCTTATGGGTGATGCACAGAATTCCAAGGATACAGCAGAGAATCTGGAAGAGGCCGCTAACAATCAGTCCGCAAGCATGACTCAGATCAAAGAAAACATTGAAAATATGGCCAGCGCCGTAAATGAAGTTGCTGAAAATGCAACCGTTCTGGCTCAGACCGTATCCAATGTTACAGATCAGGAAGCCCAGATTGAAGCTTCTATGAATGAACTTGTTAAAAAGGCTGAAAGCGGTCAGCATGATATGTCTAACGTAGCAAACGGAATGTCCGACATCGTTGACTCCATGAAGGATATGGCAGATGCCGTTAAAAACGTTGACGAAGCTGCCGATAAGATCAATCAGATCATTGACCTTATCAACTCTATTTCCTCCCAGACCAATCTCCTTTCACTCAACGCTTCCATCGAGGCAGCAAGAGCAGGTGAAGCAGGAAAAGGATTTGCGGTTGTTGCTTCCGAGATTGGAACACTTGCTCAGAATTCAGCAGATGCTACTAACCAGATCGGTGAAATTATAAAGGATATGTCCCAGAAGGTGCAGATGCTTTCTGAAAAATCCGAGACCAATACTACTCTTATCAATAACAGTGCTGAGACCGTAAATGTTGCAGCTACAACCTTTAAAGAGATCACTCAGGAATTGTCCGATGCCAATGATATCCTTGTAGAAATGGCCGAGCAGATGAACAAGGTCAATGACGTTGCTACCAACATGGCTTCAGTATCTGAAGAGCAGTCCGCATCCACACAGGAAATTGCAGACAACGTTGAAAGAGTAACAGCTGCAGCTCAGGGCGTTGCTTCATCATCTGAAAATGTATCCTCCGCTGCAACCTCTGTTTCTGACGCGGTTGATACCATCAATAATAACCTTGAAAGATTCACAATAAGCTGACTTATGTAAATGAGTTTTTGAAGAAGTCCGTAAAGATCTTCTAAATACCATTAAAATTTAAACATCCCATACCCTTAAAAGTATATAAGAGTGTGGGATGTTTTTTCATAAAAGCAGGCAGATTATGCCGATATCGGCATATGGCGTATAGAGACCGCTTGGCACGAAGTCATTTTTCATTATTTTTGAACATGCTGCAGTGATGTGGCGAGGTCTTTTTGCATAAAACAGCGAAGTTCCCCAAAGCTAACAACTTTTACATTTCAGTGTGACTTTCAAAACAGCTTTAGTTTTATTTTAAGTTCATATTTTATATTAAACACAGCAAGAGGAGCCCCAAACCTCTTGTACTCACAGAAACACTTTTCTTCATTTAACCCGCCGGATTCTTATGAGTCCGGCATCCCTCATTAATCCCCAATCACAACTCATCTGTGATATCATCAGATATAGTTTCTAACAAGAAACATCCGAAAAATCACTATTTATAATAAATGCATCTACATGAAGGCAGCAATTTTGATATAGGTTGGTGCCCTCAGAGAATTCTTTACTTATGGAGTAATAGAAAGCTGATATGGAAAACGGTAAAAAAATAGTTATAGAAGTAAATAAGAGACACCTTATTATTTTAATAATAGCAATATTTCTGCTTCTTTTAGTCAGCTTCCTTTTTGATGATTATCCATATTGGAAATCTTCATTTGGATTTGATGAAAGCGATAAGTATACAACTAAAACCATAGAAACCTGGAATAAGTATGGCTGCTGCTATTTTTACAAAAATGACAAAAAAAAGGCATTGGATAATTATGAGGCCATTTTGGAAGATGAAAAATTGGTTGGATATGTAAAAAGCAACACAGCCATTTGGGGAATCATAAATCTGTATAGTGATAAGCAAATAAGTAATGCATTTAATGCACTCGTATATGGATGCTATAACAGCAATCATGAAACTGGGAAGTACAAATCTGTTGCAGATATACCTGAAAGATTGTTCAGAAACTGCTATATACAATTGATGATGCCCAATAATATGAATAAAAGCATTAAAGAAGTATATGAACAATATCTGCGTGAACAGAAAGAGTTACTACAATGAGCGTTTATCAGGACACAGTTCCCTATATTGAAGAATTTACAAATATGCTTTTACAGTAATAAGAAATGTGTTTTTACAAGAGAAATCGATTAACATGGAATTACTTTAATATTCCAGCAAATCCCCGTGTTTTTCCAACAAAAGCTCTCTATGACGTTTATATTTTGGCAGACCATCGGAGATATTCTTGCAACTGCATATTAGTGAAAAGTCTGGAAGAGGAGTTCCTACCATTATTGACACATATGGCAAGGATGCCATTACCTTTAGAGAAAATTCAATTGTGGTTACGATTCCGTTTAACAGGCTTAATGAAGTTGGTAAAAAGGTTGGTAAAAAAGTTGGTAATTCCGATGTGGATAGACCCATTTTAAATCCCAGAAGGCAGACAATCCTGTTGGAAATCAAGCAGAATCCATATGTAACAAAACACGAGCTTTCAGAAATAATAGGTATAAGTACTACAGCCATTGATAATAATATTGCTTATTTGAGAAATAATGGTTTTATTGAGAGGGTTGGTAAAACTAAAGGTGGATATTGGGAGGTTATTGAGTGATTAAACCAGATTAGAAATTAAAAAATATTAAATGGTAAGGAAAGTGGAAAAAGGAGTGCTATTATGACAGAACAATTCAAATGGGTAGATTATTACGAGGAGTTTGCATCAAAGCTTCTTGAGTATAGAAACAACAGAAAAGAACTTATAGATAAGGAAGATGATTCTTTTGAACTTGATGCTGAGGCTGTAGATGAATTCTATGACAATATGGATGTGTTACTATCCAGAAATGCAAGAGAGAATAAGAGAATCAAGGAATTGGAAAAGGAACTTTCCGAAATTAGAAATGCGTATTACAGGCAGAAGAAAACCCTGGATCGTTATTTGAAGGCCTTTTTCATATATCTCCATATAAAACATTAAATTTATTCAAAACCGCATAAATACTTCATTTGCGGAAATCCCAACTCTGATATAACTTGATAAAGATTCATATATTTTATAAAAAAATGGCACTCGTGTGGCACTTGGTGGCACTCGATATGGCACTCGATGGCACTCGTTTTTGGGTAGTCCTATGAGGGAATACTTCATGCCATTTTTGGTAACTTTCTAGTTTAAAAGTCCCAAATTAGCATTTAACAAATCAATTTTGAAAAAATGGTATTTCTATCTGACCGGAAATATTGAATAATCTATGTTGCTTGGTTTAAATATTGTATGATAGTTACAACAAATATGGTAAAAAAATACATAAACTTAACTTGACAAGGCAACTCTATGATGATAAGTTAAAAATATGTATAGAAATGACATATAATAGAGTAAAATCAGACAAATAATTAACATTACGGAGCGAGTATATGAACTTATATTATGAACTGTTACAATACCCCATTTTTTCCATGAAAGAGGTTAATGGTCTGTATTCAAGTGAACGGACAGCAAGGATGGCATTAGGAAAGCTTCTGAAGGAAAATATGGTGCTGAAAATTCGAAATGGGTTATATACGTGTCTTAGCGGTGAAAATGGTGGACCAGTGGCTAACAGATTTCAAATTGCCAGTGCTATCACTCCATCTTCATATGTATCACATCATACAGCATTTGAATATTATGGAACTGCCGATCAGGTTTTCTATGAGGTTTATGTTGGTTCAGAGACACGTTTTCACGACTTTGAATTTGATGGGTACACTTATCATTATGTAAAAGAACAGCTGAAGGAAGGTATAGTTTTTCCGGAATTTGGCGGCTGCGTGAGGATTACGGATAAGGAGCGGACGATAACAGACTCCATAAAGGATATGAATCTCATTGCCGGGCTGGAAGAGGTGCTTTCATGTGTCGTGTCCGTGAACAGTATTGATGAAACAAAAATGTTAAAGTATCTGGCCTTATATGACAATGCCTTTTTATATCAGAAGACAGGTTTTATCTATAGTGAATATCAGAGGGAACTTGGTATAAGCGATGATTTTATAAAGATATGTAAGGATAGGAGCGGAGATTCAAAACGATATCTGACAACCGGTATAAATGAGCCTGCTTATTCCGGTGAATGGAAGTTGGTCTATCCAAAGAATATTAAGAGAATGAAAAACGGAGGGCTAGAAGATGCCGCAATTTAATAGAAGAGAGCTTGATGTAAGAGCTCGGGAATATGGCTTTAATCGCGATACCTTTGAGAAGGTTCTTCGATTGAGGACAATTCTTGATTTTCTAAATACGCATGAATATATGCGTGAACATTTGTTGCTTAAGGGCGGAACGGCAATAAATCTGACTGTTTTTAACCTTCCAAGATTGTCGGTTGATATAGATTTGGATTTTGTTCCAAATCTGACAAGAGAAGAAACGGTGAATGAAAGAGAACGACTTACGGAGATCCTGAAGGGATTTATGTCGGAGCAAGGATATTCTCTCTCTGAGGCATCGAGATTCAGTCACAGCCTGGACGCATTTCATTATAATTATGTGAATGCAGCTGGCAATAGAGATATGATCAAGATAGAGATCAACTATTCACTGAGAACTCACATGTTATTACCAGAGGACAGGGCATTAGTTACGGATGCTTTTGGAGAACCGATAAAAGTCAGGACGGTTGCTGCAATGGAAATCTTTGCGGCAAAAACCAATGCTCTTATAAGTAGAGCGGCTGCAAGAGATCTGTATGACTTCTGTAATATGGCTGATATTAAGATGTTTGCAGGAGAGGAAGACTTGTTTAGAAAATGCATTATTTTCTATGCAACAATTTCGGCAAAAGAAGTGAACAAAACCTTTGATACATCTGCTATAGACAGTCTTGTCTTTTCAAAAATAAAATCAGATTTGTTCCCGGTTCTGGCTGTGAAGGATAAATTTGACCTGGAAGGAAAGAAGCAACAGGCAAAGGAGTATATAGCTTCGCTTATGAAGCCGACAGCTCAGGAAATGGAATATATGGAAAGATTTATAGCAAAGGAATATAAGCCGGAGCTGCTTTTTGAAGATGCAGAGATTGTAGAGCGCATACAGAACCATCCGATGGCACTATGGAAATGTAAATAATATGAGAAGGATCGAGTGATTATCATCTGTAATGGAGTAATAGAAAGCTGATATGGAAAACGGTAAAAAAATAGTTATAGAAGTAAATAAGAGACACCTTATTATTTTAATAATAGCAATATTTCTGTTTCTTTTAGTCAGCTTCCTTTTTGATGATTATCCATATTGGAAATCTTCATTTGGATTTGATGAAAGCGATAAGTATACAACTAAAACCATAGAGACCTGGAATAAGTATGGCTGCTGCTATTTTTACAAAAATGACAAAAAAAAGGCATTGGATAATTATGATGCCATTTTGGAAGATGAAAAATTGGTTGGATATGTAAAAAGCAACACAGCCATTTGGGGAATCATAAATCTGTATAGTGATAAGCAAATAAGTAATGCATTTAATGCACTTGTATATGGATGCTATAACAGCAATCATGAAACTGGGAAGTACAAATCTGTTGCAGATATACCTGAAAGATTGTTCAGAAACTGCTATATACAATTGATGATGCCCAATAATATGAATAAAAGCATTAAAGAAGTATATGAACAATATCTGCGTGAACAGAAAGAGTTACTACAATGAGCATTTATCAGGACACAGTTCCCTATATAGAAGAATTCACAAATATGCTTTTGCAGTAATAAGAAATGTGTTTTACAAAGAAATCGATTAACATGGAATTACTTTAATATTCCAGCAAATCCCTGTGTTTTCCAACAAAAGCTCTCTATGACGTTTATAGTTTGGCAGACCATCAGCGTAGGTGGTCTGCTTTTCCTTTAATCCACAAAAAATGGAAAATATGGATATATTATTTACTATACTCGATATGTAACATAATCACCTTTTTTCTTACAATATGACCATAAAGATGAAACAGTAGTTGTTGGTACATATAGAAGGATGGTGATGATCATGTTACTGACAATGCTTTTTATAGTTTGTTTGTTAGGTTTTGTTGGAAAGCTCATAGGATTTGCTTTTAAGTTCTCCTGGGGCATTATCAAGGTAGCATTTTACCTTGTGTTCCTGCCGTTTATTTTAATAGCAATGGTAGTAGGTGGACTACTTTACATAGCATTCCCGATACTTATTGTTGCAATGATAATTGGTCTTTTGACTAAGGAAGCATAAGGAGGAAAATATTATGAAAATCACACTTGAATGGTAAAGAATAGAATAATTACATTATAGAAAACTGAAAAATATCATTACATAGACCAGCAAAGGTCGGAGACGTCCGATACTTACTGGTCTATTTTTTTGTCCAAAATCAGGTGCACATGGAAAAGGGCATAACGAAACTATCAACCATATTTTTATTTTAAGAAAGCTTCCTGTATGATTTAAACAGGGATTGACCTAAAAAGAATACCTCAAGTAAAGTTGGATTGTTACTGACCTGGCAGTTGGTAATAATCCAAGAATA
The DNA here is from genome assembly GCF_000424145.1 of Butyrivibrio sp. AC2005. Lineage (GTDB taxonomy): Bacteria > Bacillota > Clostridia > Lachnospirales > Lachnospiraceae > Butyrivibrio. The sequence continues at coordinate 1,975 of NZ_AUJI01000014.1, read as the reverse complement.
CAAGAGGTATCTAACATGAATGCTAAGACAACAAGAAACAAAAATCAAGTCACCAATAGTTTTTCGGTAATAAACACTCTATCAGCCGAAGAAAGACAGTCAAGAATCGATGAACTTCTTAAGACAATGCAGGCTAAGACCTGGCATGATCTTGAAACAACGGGGAAGTTTGATAAGAATGCCAAGCTTTCTTTTATATCGGAGGACATGCTTATAGTAGGATGCGATATAGGCAGTGAAACTCATTATCTGAGAGCTATAGATATACGAGGCAGAGAACTCAGCAAAAAACCATTTTCATTCACGAATAATGAAGAAGGATTTGAAGCTGCAAAGGCATGGATGGTTGAGCTTGCTGCAGTAAATGGCAAAAAGCAGATAGTATTAGGACTTGAGCCTACAGGTCATTACTGGTTCTGTATAGCGACATGGCTTATAAGCAATGGTATCAGTGTTGTACAGGTAAATCCATATGCAGTCAAGCAGACAAAGGAGGTTGAAGACAACAGCCAGTTAAAGGATGACAGAAAAGATCCCAAAGTAATAGCAAATCTGGTAATGAACGGAAACTATGGTATGCCATATCTTCCAGAGGGCATATACGCAGATCTGCGTAGTCTCTCGCTTCTAAGGAGTCAGCTTACCGAGAACAGGATCCGTTGTGCAAACAGGATGCACAGGCTAATGAAAATACACTTTCCTGAATATAAGGACGCATTTGGAAGAGTGGATGGAAGTTTTGCTTTAGAAGTATTAAAGATTGCACCATTTCCAAAGGACATAGTTGCATTGGGTGAAGATGGCATAAGAGAGATTTGGCACAATGCTAAGCTAAGAGGACGCGGCTATAGCAGGGCAGCTGAACTATTCAGATATGCCAGTACAAGCGTGGGAAGAAATGAAGGCGCAGAATACGACAGAGAAGCTGTCAGATGGTTTGTGGAAGAAATGATCTCTCTAGATGAAAAACTGACCACAATAGAGGCAGCTATAAATGCGAAGTGTATGGAAATACCACACGCTGAAAACATTCTTGAAATATCTGGTCTGGGTCAGAACATAGTTGCAGGGATCATATCTTCAATGGGGGATATTGATAGATTTGACGATGTTAAGGAAATACAGAAACTAAGTGGATTAAACCTTGTTGCATGCAGTTCGGGCAAGCATAATGGCGAAACAAAGATAAGCCACAGAGGACGCAAAGAACTGCGAACCTGGCTGTTCCAAGGAGCTAAATCAGTTGTGGCTCATGCTGAAGAATTCCAGTTGATACATGAGTACTACACTACACGGCCCAAGAATCCGCTAAAGAAGATGCAGTCGCTGATAGTCATAGCGTGTAAGCTTCTGAGGATTATATATGCAATCCTCAAGAAAGGCGTTACTTATGACCCTCAAAAGATGCTTGATGATATCAAGAGATTTGAGAATGCTGAGATAGTAGCTGCATAAGTAAGAATCACATTTCCGGAATCCTGCCGAGCTGTTGAATACAGTTCGATAGCTGAGCAGGGTTCCGGATGGTAACCCATTAACAGTAGGGGGAATCTCCTACAAAAACTACCAACATATGTCTTTGATGGATTGCGTCCACCGTTTGCCGGTACCATTCAAGACATAATAGGTCAGTTAGTAAGTACCAAAGACAAACAAGAGCTGTAGCTGGCGGGAGTTCTCTCCATAGGGCATAGACCCTGTTTGAAAGCTTTGCTGGCACTTGGTGTATGAATAGGTGGGACGAAGGAAGTTGGGACACGATCCCTTTAGACACGGAAGGTTCACCATCATAGTTGATCAAAGGGAAAATAGCCTTTATAGAGCAAACAAAGGGATGCTTTATTAGTGCTACCTTCAATCAGCTATTCAGTATATGATATATGACTATTCATCACCTCTGGCTCCTGTTAAAGAGGTATATCAACAAACAAAAAGCTCATAAATACTGAAATTTGAGCTTGAAATTATAGGAAGG
>NZ_AUJI01000013.1 GCF_000424145.1 Butyrivibrio sp. AC2005 | reverse complement strand
TTTCACTGCCTATATCGCATCCAACTATAAGCATGTCATCTGATATAAATGATAGCTTGGCATTCTTATCAAACTTTCCTGATGTCTCCAGATCATGCCAGGTCTTAGCCTGCAATGTATTTAAGAGATCATCCACTCTGGTTTGTCTTTCTTCGGCAGATAAAGTATTTATCACCGAAAAGTTGTTGCTTACTTGATTTTTGTTGTTCTTTGCCTTAGCATTCATGTTAGATACCTCTCGTATTCTTGGATTATTACCAACTGCCAGGTCAGTAACAATCCAACTTTACTTGAGGTATTCTTTTTAGGTCAACCCCTGTTTATATCATACAGGAAGCTCCTAAAATGATAAGTCCCTTACACCTGTTGCCAGATGTAAGGGACGAATATAATCCGCGGTACCACCCTGATTCCTGCCATATAAAATATAGCAGACACTCATTATCTTTAGTTTTAGCTCCAATGCGAAATTTCCGAACTGCCTTTACCAAACTGGCTCTCAGCCGCTGACCAGTTTCTCTGTGTTGGAAAACAGAACATCCCGGGGCATGCCCCACATCTTCAACGCTCTGCAAATTAGTTTACCTACGGGCAAATAAAAAGTCAAGGTAATCACCACTATTTTATTGCCTGAAAAAATATTTTAATAATATTGTTCATATATAAATTAATTTATGGTAATATTATTAATTGTACACAACATTTTTATGCTTAATCTCTGTTAATCATTTTTCTGAGATAGCTTCTTTATTTTATTCAAAATGTATCCATATCAGATACAACGATAATTAAAAATATCCGGAGGGAATATGAATATTAAAAGTCTGTTTGCTCCTGTGGATATGACCGAGGGTACTCCTGTTAAGCAGATAATAAAATTTACTATCCCTATGCTTCTCGGTAATATTGCACAGCAGCTTTATAGTACTGTCGACAGTATCATTGTCGGCCGTTTTGTAGGTGATAACGCTCTGGCAGCTGTAGGAAGCGCTGCTCCTCTGATCAACCTTATGCTGGTTCTTTTTATGGGTGTGGCAGTTGGTGCTTCCATCATGATTTCACAATATTTCGGAGCCAGGAAAAGAGAAGAACTTTCCAAATCAATAGGAACCAGTATCACTCTCACAGGTATAGCTTCATTATTTATTATGGTAGTCGGGCCACTCATTACCAGACCTATTCTTGAATTGCTTGGAACACCCGAAAGTATCATCGACTGGGCTACCAGCTATCTTTGGATTATTTTCATAGGTATAGCAGGAGGCGGATACTACAATATTATGAGTGGTATCCTCAGAGGTCTTGGTGATTCTGTTTCTGCACTTATATATCTGCTGGTTGCGACAGTTATTAATATTGTTCTGGATCTGGCATTTGTAGCTTACTTCAGAATGGGTGTAGTAGGTGTTGCTCTTGCGACCGTTATTGCTCAGTTTATATCTGCTTTCCTGTCATTATGGAAACTCACTAAGATGAATTCCGTATTTGATTTCAAGAAGGAATACCTGTTACCTGAAAAGTACTATGTCAACACTCTTATAAAGCTGGGACTCCCTTCAGGTGTAACGCAGGCTATCTTTTCAATGTCAATGATTGTTGTTCAGAATCTGACAAATACTTTTGGCGAGCTCTATATAGCAGCAAACGTAATTGTAATGCGCGTAGACGGTTTCGTAATGCTTCCGGCATTTTCCTTTGGTTCAGCGATGACAACCTTTGCCGGTCAGAACATCGGTGCCGGAAAGCTTGACAGAGTAAGCAAAGGTGCCAAAAACGGAACCCTGGCAGCAATGGGTATTTCCGCTGTTCTTTCCGTAATGATACTCATCTTTGGAAAATTTATAATGGGTATTTTCACAAGTACTGAGGCCCTCATTGACATGAGCTATAATATGATGTGTATATTGATAATTGGATATATCGCCATGGAAGTTACACAGTGTTTATCAGGAATTATGCGAGGTGCCGGCGATACGATGACTCCCATGTGGATTTCCATGTTTTCATCAATACTTATGCGAGTTCCTATGGCTTACATATTTGTATATCTTACAAAAAGTCCGGAATTACCACAGGGGAACTGTTACATGATGCAGCTCTCCATGCTTGTAACCTGGACCATCGGAGCATTTATAACCTTTTTAATGTATAAAGTCGGAAAATGGAAAACTAAGTCTATTTCAAAATAACATTCAGGTGAAGCAAATGAATCGTAAAAAAAGCTATCATTCACAGATACTTACATTAACTATTCCGATTGTTCTTCAGAATCTTCTAAGCGTAGCAGTTAACTCCGCTGATGTGGTAATGCTCAACTATGTCGGGCAAAGTCACATCTCAGCGGTTTCACTTGCTGCTCAATATGCAAGTGTGCTTTTTATGGTCTTCTACGGTCTTGGTACCGGTGTAACCATGCTATGTTCACAATATTACGGCAAGGGGGACATGCGCGCCATCGATGTTGTCGAAGGCATTGCACTTAGGTTTTCACTTTTAGCCGCAATTATTTTCGCAGGAGCCGCTTTTATTTTCCCAAGACAGATGATGCGTGTATTTACTCCCGATCCTGAGCTTATTACAATCGGTGCATCCTATCTCAGAAATATCAGCGTAGCATATATTTGTTGGGGAATAATTGAGATATATCTGGCAACCTTGAGAAGTATCGGCCGTGTAACCATTTCAACAGTATTAAATACTATTGCATTTTCACTGAACATACTGCTTAATGCTGTATTTATTTTTGGTCTGTTTGGCGCTCCAAAGCTCGGTGCAGCGGGTGTTGCTCTTGCAACCTCCATTTCCAGAGTAGTTGAGCTTATTCTATGCATCATTGTTTCTGTAAAAAGTAATAATGCAAAGCTTAAGCTCTCCTATATGTTCATCCGTAATGACCTGCTCCTTAAGGACTTCCTGAAGATGGCTCTACCGGCTATGCTAAATGACGTCTCATGGGGACTTGCTTTTTCAATGTATTCAGTTATAATCGGACAGTTCCTGGGAACTGATGTAGTTGCCGCATATTCCTTTACATCTCTTGCAAGGAATTTCGGAACAATCCTGTGCTTTGGTGTTGCCAGTGCGGGCGGAATCCTTCTTGGGCAGATAATTGGTGAGAACAGACTTGATGATGCGGATGAGGCCTCAAAGGTACTTATGAAGATGACTGTATTATTCGGAGCCATAGGCGGACTTATAATCTTCTGTCTCATGCCTGTGTTCCTTAGTTTTGCTAATCTGTCAGCCATGGGAAAGCACTATCTGAAAATTATGCTTTTTATAAATACCTATTATGTAATGGGCGCTGCGGTTAACACTACACTTATTGCAGGTGTATTCCGGGCCGGAGGTGACAGCCGATGGGGCGCTATTTGTGACACCATCGATATGTGGTGCTACGCTGTACCTCTTGGCTTTATTGCAGCAGCTCTCCTAAAGCTTCCGCCCATGTGGGTATATTTCCTGCTTTGCACAGACGAGTTTGTAAAATGGCCCTGGGTTATCAGTCATTACAAGAGCAGAAAATGGTTACGAAATATAACAAGGGATGATTACTAGATCATCCCTTGCTTTTTTATATTCATAAATTTGAAAAATCGTATGATAAAACTGTTTTACAGAGAATCAAGCAGATTCAGGAACGAAACCTCCGGTAAAGGCTTAAAGAAGAAATATCCCTGAATATAGTCACAATCCGCTGCCTGAAGGAATTTAAGCTGCTTTAATGTTTCGACACCTTCAGCAGTTACCTTGGCACCAATAGCATGCGCAAGCTTGATAGTTGATACTATAATTGATTCTGATTTCTTATTAATTCCAATTTTTCTTATAAATCCAATATCCAGCTTGATAATATCAAAATCAAAGGTTTCAAGCATAGATAATGAACTCATACCGCTTCCATAATCATCGAGAAGAATCTGAATGCCCTGCGCCTTCATCTTACTAAGATAATCTAGAGCCTTTGTTTCAAGATCAGCATATGCAGACTCAGTTACCTCAAATCTTATCAATGAAGGATCTATCTTCTTAGCCTTAATGGTATCAAAAATGCTCTCTATAAATGCAAAATCGTAAAAATCAACTCTGGATAGATTAATTGCGCATGGTACAGCTTTCTTCCTTTCAGCAATGCATTTTGTTATAAACTCTACACCACGCTCCATCATGAATTTATCAAGAATTGATGTTTTGCCTTCCTCTTCTATTACCGGAATGAAATCAGCCGGTGACACCATTCCCAAATCTCGATGGCGCCATCTGATAAGCATTTCAGCACTTACAATCTCTCCGGTCTTAGCATCAACAATAGGCTGATAATATGGTTCAAATTCATTATCGGACAAGGCTCTTATAAAATCAGATAAAAGGAACCTTTGCTTAACATAATTCTCCTTTAGGGAGTAATCATAATAAGCATAAAGCAGATTTCTTTTACTTGTTCTGATACTTTTTTCAGCCAGCTTGGCACCTGCAACTATCTGAGATATCCCAACCTTCGGATTGGTAATCTGGAAAATACCGCAATGTATTTCATAACTATATTCCATGGACTCTGTTCTGAATACCTGACGGCACATAGCCTTGAGATTCCTGTCTATCAGATTTTCATCAGCTGTAATAAGTGCAAAATGATCACTCTCAAGGCGCCCCATAATCATGGGCTGGAGGTGTTTTCTCAGCACATCTCTCGTCTGATGAATAACCATATCGCCTTTATTATTACCAAACAACTCATTAACAGCCTTAAAACCTTTTACATTTGCATAAACAAGCGAATAATGATCATCCTCTGTAAGCTCAGATAAAAAGAGCTTAGCCCTGTCAAGGAAACCTGTTCTTGCATATTCATCAGTCATCCAGTCATGATCAAGAATTGAAGTAATATCCAGATAAGTGATCATAAACCAGTCGGGATATCCGGGAACATCCTTAACTCTTAGATTCTTTGCACGGCGACCATCTTCCGTCTCCACATGGATTGTTCTTACGTAGTCGCCTCTTTCTGCCATTTCTTTACTAATATTTGCGATATTGACATTCTCGAAAAAGGATTCCCTTTCTTCAGGTACAACCCTGTTAGAAATTCTTAAACAAATATCTTTATAATCCAGCCGGCTTTGAGCAAATATGTCCTTTAGCCTGTCATGTAAAAAGTATATTTCACACCGCTCATCATGCTTTTCTACGGCAAAAACCATATCATAACCATCTGAAATCAAGGATTTTATGACAGGCTGTTCCACATAACTCATGTAAGGCACTATCGGCCCCGGTTTAATAGGGGTGATAACACCGTCTTCTATTACTTCACCCTTTCCTTTAAAAATCGTCTTATTATTTTTTACCTTGAAATAGCTCTCATCCGAGATAAGATAAAACCTGCATCCAAAGCTATCCGGAACCACGATGTCGTCAATAAATTCCAAGCCCTCTATAGTCAGATCCTTTACATAATCCCTATGGGGAATTATCTGAATATTTGTAAGATCAAGACCATCGGAAAACCTAACAAAATTTGGATCCACAGCCTCTCCCTCGCGTTCAGGCATATGGTATACATAATAAGCAGCATTTATAGAACCCGAGCTTAAGCCTATTACAACTCCATTATAGCCTTCAAGAGCTTTTTTTAGCCCTATTCGCTTCATAAAAGCAAGCTGCGTAGGTGCATGCCCACCTGCAAGATAAATGACATTCGACCACTTCACCATTCTGGTGACAGACATTTTTTCATTAAGTATTTTTGTTTCTTTAACAGGAAGATTTTTAAATTCGAATGCATCAAGAATTCTCTTTAGCTGATGCTCATTTTCCTTCTTGTAATCAGGACTTGCGGGAACATAAAGAATTTTTGCAGCCTCCGGCCATTCCTTCTTAAGATCGTCCAAAAAGCCATAAGTATTTAAAGGCTCCATTTTTTCATAAGAGCCCAGCTCCTGATAAGGTATGAAACTGCCGGTCAGGTATAGTACCATAAGTTATCACCTTCAGAAAAAAGCTATCACATAAATACTCTTTTTATATTATAAATCCATATTCTTCAAATAACTATTAAAAAAGGAACTACTAATTCTAAGAGTTTTATAAACAAATTCAATCAAAATATAAAAAGAGATGCGAAACCATTTAGTTCCACATCTCCTCAGCTTTATTATAATATTCCATCAAAACCGGTTTTGTAAGATGATTTATATCTACGTTTTTATCAACTTCGTCTTTACCAAATTTGAAAAAGGCCATAACGTTATCTGTTGTGAGGAATCTGGTATCAACATCAAATGATATGTTCTCCGACAATTCATTTTTACTTGCCATGTTAAATCCCCAGTCTCCAAAAGCAGGAACCTGTATATGATAGGCCTTCACATTAAGCCCTTCACTCTCTATTGTCTTGTTGATGCACCAGAACGCCTTGGTTGCATAATAAGGGCTGGTAGACTGTACCACCATTATCCCGGTATCTGTAAGGCATCCCTTGCACATCCTGTAAAAGATGTTTGAATACAGCTTATTCAGAACCTCTGTATTTGGATCAGGAAGATCGACAATTATAACATCATACTTATCCTTACAGGTCTCAAGATACTCATAAGCATCCATATTATAGATATTCAGCTTGTCTGACGAAAGACTGTTCTCATTTATAGCTGTAATCTCTTTATTAGTGCTGCAAATACGTGTCATCTCAGAATCCAGATCAACTAAATCTATTCGCTTAACCTCCGGATACTTCAAAACTTCCCTCACAGCAAGACCGTCACCGCCACCAAGAATCAGTATATTTTCCCTTACCCTGGTTTCATTCATGGGAATATGCACAAGCCCTTCATGATAGCGGTATTCATCAGCTGTGGAAAACTGACAGTTACCGTCAATGTATAATCTTACATCATCCCTGTGCTTAGTCATTACAATCTTCTGATACTGTGTCTGCTCTATAAGAACAACATGATCTCTGTAAAGACCGCCCTCTATTGATTCAGATATATTGTCAGCCATCACCATACCTATAAGCATGAAAGCTGCAAGAACAATTGCCGCCGAGCGAAAGACATTTATCTTATCTACTCTCTCTCCGAATTTCCACATTATTAGAATGGCTGCCAGAATATTCAAAAATCCGCAGAGAAAGGATGTGGCAAAGTATCCAAGCTTTGGCAGAAGTATCAAAGGAAACGCTATCGATCCTATAAGACCGCCAATATAGTCAAAACTGAAAATTGAAGAAAGTGTAACCTTCAGGTTATTTTCATCCTGCTCAATAATTCTGGTCATAATTGGTATCTCAGCACCCGCAAAAGCACCAATAATTATAATCTCCAGATACATAACAAGTGCATAATTTGAAATATATATATTGGCAAGGAATAGTCCCAGCGAGCTTATCCCGCCTATAACACCTATACCTAGTTCTATTGTCACAAAGATATTAAAAAGATTTTTTGAAAAATATTTGGAAATATACGATCCCAGACCAAGTGAAGCCATGTAAAGACCAATTGTCACCGAGTACTGAAGCGTACTGTTCCCCAACAGATATGAACTAACTGCACTGATAATAAGCTCATAGCACATTGAACATCCGGATATTATCAGGGTGGTCAGCATAAGAAGTCTATACTTACTGCTCATTAAAAACGCCTTCCCAATTTACTGGATTACACCGCTGACAATAAAAGCAACACCTAAGAAAATACCAAATATCATTATACCGGCTGCTTCATTTTTCTTACCAAGCTCAACGCCAAAATTGAATTTTCTGTTTATGATATCTACTACAAAATATCCGATCAAAAACGCCACAACACCAATTCCCGCAAACATAGCCGTGCTGATGACACCCTCAAGAAGTTCCTGAGCTTCTGAAACAGTAATTGAAATAATTGCTGAACGAATGATAAATCCAAGTCCTGCATATATACCGGCTGATACCCAGCCTACAGCTTTATTACCCTCCTGAATTTCTTTAGGAAAATCGACAGGAATCAAAAGATCTATGATGAAGTATCCTATCATCATAACCGTAAGTCCTACCGCAAGATAAACCAAAGTCTCAAGTGCTACCATATTTCTAAATCCTCCAATAAATATTTTCTATTTACTTTCCGCCGCCAAGGCCGCCTTCCGATGATTTTCTGGCCCTGATACTGCTCTGCCTTATAGAATTCGAATAACTGTCAAAGTATCCGTTTCCTATATTATGAATTGTATCCCCTTTATACATGGAATACGGTGAAGCTGTCCTCTTATAGGATGAACTATCCTTAGTGAAGCTTGAACTATAATAATGTCTTCTATACCAGTTTGTCGTTGCGCTGGAGCTTCTGTAGGGTGCATTGTCTGAAGTATAGTTGTATAAACGTTTAGAAATCTGAACGTATACCGTATCATGTTCATTTTCAGGATGGTAAATGAGACAATATTCCCTTTTGGTTACAATAGCAACTGTACCATCACTCTCATCATTTTCCTGTGTGACAGATTCCGTATTACCTTCTATTCCGTTAATAATATCCTTTGCCACAACATCTGTGGTTGCATCCCTTAGCTTATATCTGTAAACATTTGCCTTTTGCTTTTCGTTACCGGTTATCGAGGTTACGTATTCATAATAATTACCGGACTGTAAATACTTACTGATTTTTTTAGCAGGAGCCGGTAATTCTGAAAGTAGCCCAAGCACTATTATCAGTATTGTAAAACCGATTGATAATAACGAACCTTTTAGACCTGAAGGAACAGTTGCTTTTGGCTTCTCATATCCGACAACCCGTATATCCTCCAAATCCAGATATACGCCCTTGGAAAACTCTGTTCCATCATCCCAGGTCTCAACTGAAAGTATATTATCCTCCGATGCATCCTCAAACTCTACAAAATCAGCTGCATCACCACCCTCTACATCGACGTCTCCGCCACAGGCCGTTACAACCTGACGTCCTTTATCAACCTGATGCCATTCAGGTCCTATACGACCTCGAACGCTATTATCCGGCCATGAAAGTGAATATTCCTTATAGACATCATCTATCGAAAGCCATCGTTCTCCGAATTTTGTTTTTAATCTGTATTCTCTCCATCTCTTGCCACCGTCATTTATATTCTTGTACTCTATCCATCCTATGACACGGGCTTCGAGATTACTTATCATAAGTATCGATCCAACCTGAATGTTCATCTCATCTTAAGACGCAGACTTATCTCCTGCGCTAATATCCCTTTCAATTACTTTAGTTTTTATCTGTTCTGCTCCAAAAAGCTCCTTTAATTTCTCAGCTATTCCATCAACCACAGTATCTGAACATGAAAAGATATCTATGGCTGCATAGCCAAATTCAGGCCATGTATGAACTGAGAAATGTGAAGTAGTTATTACAGCAAAATATGTGACACCTATAGGCTCAAATTCATGGATACATTCCTCCACTATCTCAGCGCCCACATAATTAATTGCCGTATGCGCTGCCTCCTGTATTTTCCCTGGATCATCAATGATCGCACCGCAGCCATAAAGATCTGCCACGAGCTGCTTAGCCATTTGTTAAAACTCCTTTCCTGTGAGGTGATGTATAGTACCGTAGGTCTCTCCACCTCTGTCTCTTGGTGCTCCGCATTTTATGCATACAGGTTCATCAGACCTGTTGTAGTGGTCACAATATTCGCAGAGCCAGTCCGGTTCGTTTGTTGTCTTCTTTGTCTCTTCCCCGGTCAGTGTAGCTGCCATAATATCATCAGGAAGATAAAAAAGCGTATCTATTCCACGGGGTTTCCCACAATTGGGACACGCTTCGTATCTTGCTCTGATCATTTTTGTTTCACAAAACACACAATCCCAGAGGCCTTCTATTCTTTTTTGTTCCATGTTTGAAATATTCCCTGATTCCTCAAAACTTTTTATTCATTAAAAAAACGATAATATCGCCCAAATATACTATATATACATCCATAAGCGCAAAAATATTGCAACTAATTCTTACTTTTTACAGCAAACAATATCTTGCCATAAACAGAAGGGTATCGTCAATTAAATACAGCCCAGTTATGGTTTTTATCTAAAAACAGAACTATATAGGATACTGGATTTTCTCAAGAATAAGTTTTCCTATCCTTTTAAGAAGCAGTTACGTCAGAAACACCTCTCCCAGTGAATTGGTTTAACCATAAAACAGCGGTTATTCCCATTTGCTGATTTACTCGCTAATAGACGTAACTCATCGTAGATGTATATTCCTTCTAGCTGAGGGAATTCAGTCAATGAAGACAAAAAAATAAATAATGGTCTACCATAAAATAAGGGCGGTATACCAATGAGATAATATTTGGGAAATTTGACGTAAATGCATAGATTTTTAGAATTTCCCCCTACTATACATTTACGTCAATATTCAGCAAAATTCAAATACTGGAATAAGGACATATTTGGGCTTACGTCTATATTCAAAATTATTCGAGAGCAGACTTAACTCATACAGGAAGCATAATTTCCGCAAGCAAAAATGTGTCAGTCTAAAAGCACAATAATGGATTAGTTGGTTTAACCTTTAAATGTCGGTTACGTCAAGACAAACGAAAATAAAAAATTTGGTTGAAGCGCGGGGATAATTATATGGAGGCAAAAACTATAGACGCGAACAAGCTACTTATAATATATATGAATCTAAGCTCTTTAAAAGCACCTCGTTACTTAAAGTATCCTTTACAGCAATACGATAATATCCTTCCGCCAGACCTATAAAGTTGCTGCAATCACGAATTAATATTTTTTGCTTTAACAATTGTTCAAAGAGGTTACGCTCTGTATGAATCAGCACAAAATTAGTGTCAGACGGAAATGCCTTTATCCCATGGGATATCAATCCTTCGCTAAGCTGCTCTCTGCCCTTTTGGATTAACACCAAAGAATCAGAGACATATGATCCGTCCATCAAAGCATTGGCGCAGGCTATTCCTGCCTGTTCAGCAAAGACTGAAAGATTCCATTCAGGCAAATAATGCTTAATCCCTTCAATGTCTTCAGCATCTGCCATAGCATAACCCACACGTACTCCGGGAATAGAAAACAGCTTGGTATAAGCACTAATTATAAAAAGCCCCGGCATTACACCTATGTATTTTTTTGCGCTTACTCCTGTAGACAATTTAAGAAAGCACTCATCAATTATCAAAGAAGTACCGGTTGTTACGCACCTTTTTATAATTGCATGGAGCAGTTTTTCATCAATACATCTGCCTGTTGGATTGTTGGGATTAGCAAGAATTACGGCATCTAAATTATCGGTGATTGCCTCTATAAATTTCTCATTCAAAACAAATTGATTTCTTTCCTCAAGACAAAATTCTATTATTCTGCAATCGGAAATCATGTTTAGTGAATGTCTGTAGCCATAAAATGAAGGAACCGGCATAAGCACTGTTTTGGGATTCAAATAACGCAGCACCGCTACCAGAAGCTCCGAAGCCCCGTTCCCACCAATGATGTTGGAAGCTTTTATGTTGTCACCTTTTTTATTGAAGCCTTTAATGTTATTTATTTTATTGCCATCACATTCTGATAGAGCTACTGCTTCTCTAAACTTAGTCTGTTCGATATCAGGATATAAGGATATCTTCTTTGTAGCATCACTAATACTCCTTAACACCTGCTCGGGACATGGGACGGGATTGAGGTTAACCGAAAAGTCATATTCTATTTTTTGTCCGTATATTTCTCCACCATGTAGCATATGTAATCCTCAACCATTTATCTATAATTCATATTTTTTTATTTATAGATATCCACTTGTCCAATGCATCAGTAATATTAACCGATAAAGACTCTCTCATTTGTCACAAATATAAAATCATGAATATCCCCAACACCAAAAGAAGAATCATGCACAGATACTCAGTCATAAACATAAGTCTGCAGGAGCGTTTGATGTCCTTCTTTTCAACCGGTCTGATGTCATCCCCTATAAAGGGCTTTTTTACAATTTTGCCAAAATAGCTGGCATCTCCCGCAAGTCTGATAGAAAGCGCTCCGGCGCAGGCAGCCTCAGTCTGAGCGGAATTAGGACTCTTGTGATTGAATCTGTCTCTTATAAAAATCTTATAGGCACCTGTCCCGCTATAGTCAGAGCCGCAGATAAACGCAGCAAGAATCATCAGTATAGCGCTTATTCTTGCAGGCAGAAAGTTCACAACATCATCAAGCTTTGCAGCTGCGGTTCCAAAGTGCTCATATCTTTCATTATGATACCCCACCATAGAATCCATGGTATTTACTGCCTTGTAAGCAAATCCAAGAACAGGACCGCCAATAAATGTATAAATTAAAGGTGCAATCACTCCGTCTGAAGTATTTTCAGCAACAGTCTCCACAGCTGCTTTGGTAACACCTGTCTCATCAAGAACAGCCGTGTCACGCCCAACTATCATAGACACTGCGTACCTGGCATCCTCCAGAGTCTTATTCTGAAGCGCATCGTAGACCTTCATACTCTCATCACGAAGACTCTTAGCCGCCAGTATGTAGCAGGTAAGAATTGCTTCTACAGCTATGCCTGCATAAAGGTGCAGCTTATATGCCGCAAACATTACACAGCCGATAACTGACACCGTTACCAAAAGCACTGCTATACATAGGATAATTCCCTTTATAAATTCATTTTTTTCATTCCGCTTTTTGCCCTCAGTTTTTCCCAATAGTTTTTTATCAAGCAGGTGAATCATATTTCCGATAAGTCTTATGGGATGTGGAAAATTCATGGGGTCACCAATTATTTGGTCCATTAGAAAGCCTAAGACAAAAGCAATAAGATGATATTTCATAAAACCTCAGATCAGTAAATTAAGAATAGCCAGGCATACAACTATAAGTGTTTCACCGGCGCACACATAGTAACCGGCCGTGTCACCTGTAACTCCTCCGAATGCGCTGTCACACATGTATTTATAATATATGGTAAAAAGCAATAATCCTAATGTGCATACAGCTCCGCCTATAAGATTAAAATATATGCTTAGCGCAATTCCGGCTATCAACTCTATCGTAAGAACAGCTTTGTCAATACTACCTGTGCTGCCGGTTTCCGCATTTAACATTCCATCTTTTTTTGCCTTATCAAAATACACACTTGTAAGTCCGCACATAGCTCTCACCAGGAAAAAGGATGTCATATAAATAAAGAGGTAATTATTGTTTCCTTTTTCAATAGCATTAGATAATAACGAGTATATAAAAGCCAGCCATATCATTCCAAGCACAACTACACTTATCACAGCAAATGCCCCAATATGAGGATCCTTCATTATCTCAAGCTTTTTATTTTTGTCCTGATAGGAATTCTTCGCATCCTGAACATCCATAAAGCCGTCCACATGGAATCCTCCGGTCACAATAAGCGGTAATGCCGAAAGAATAAGTGAAAGGCTAAATATCGGAAGCTCAAATGAAATCCCAAATAAAAATACAGCATAAGATAAACCTCCAATCACTGCTCCTATCAGTGGCAGTGCGCTTATGGCATGCTTCATATCCTTCTCCTGCCAGGTAAAAACAGGCATGGGAATTCTGGAATATAATGAAAAAGCAACGATTATGCTTTTAATAATTCTCACTAACTATCCACTCTCCTTTGATCAGCTCATATACCTGATCAGATTTTTCTTTTAATAAAATATTTACTTCATTTAACAGCTTTACATAACGTCTTGTATCGTCATCATATTCAGGTTCATCTTCCGGAAAGCTGTTTGATACAACTACAAGATTCCTGCACTTTTCTCCAAGATGCATGACCTCAGTTACGATTTTTTCGGTTAGCTGCTCCAGTGTATTATCTTCGGCTCCATCTGCATGCATTTCGTTTCCTACAAGATTCGACATGCACTCAAGAAGGATGCTCTTTTTCTCAATTTCATCAATACTATCAGTAAGCTTGTCCACTGCCACAGGACATTCGATGGTTGTAAAGTTTTTTCCTTCCCTCATTCTTCTGTGGCGGGCTATTCGTTCCTCGCCTTCTTTCCCGAAAGGAATCATCGTAGCTACATAGACTTTGTCATCGCCTTCTGATAGCTCTGTTATCAGGTCCTCAGCTTTTTTTGACTTGCCACTGTCAGGAGTTCCAATTATCAATATGATCATCAGGAATACCTCTTATATTCATCCATATTGTAATCATTAAATCTTGCGGCATTTTTATAAAAATTGTAAACCGCATCTATTAATGGAAAGAGCATTATTCCTCCGGTACCCTCACCTAGAGCCATATTACCGTTTATGAATGGTTTAAGATCAAGAAACTTAAGTGCCTGAAAAATTCCTTTTTCTCTTCCGGCATGCGAAGCTATCATGTAGTCTCTTACTCCGGGAGTAAGCATTTGAGCAATCACCGCCGCGGCAACGCTTATAAGGCCGTCCAGAACAACAGGCATATTATATAATGCTCCGCCTATTACAACGCCAACAAGCCCTGCAATATCAAGACCTCCGACACATTGTAATATATGAAAAGCTCTTTCCCTTTCATCTTCAATATCATTAAATATATATAGCCCTAAAGCTTTTCTGATTACTTCCTTTTTTCTGGACAGCCCTTTATCGTCTATGCCTGCTCCCCTTCCAGTTATCTCATCGCTGTCTATATTTAGAGCTGCTGCAAGAACCGCAGTTGAGGTAGTTGTATTTCCTATTCCCATCTCTCCTGTAACAAGAACAGAATATCCCTGCTCTGAGAGCTCTTTTACAAGTTCTATCGATGTTTCAATCGCCTTGCAGACTTGTGTTTCAGACATTGCAGGCTCTTTTAGAAAATTCCTTGTACCCTGTGCTATTTTAAAATTTCTTACTCCCTCGATTCCTTCATCGGAATCTATTCCAATGTCTATTGGAATGACATCTACTCCTGCTGCTTTTCCAAGTGTACATGCACTGCTGATTCCGGATCCAAGAGCCCTGGCAACATTTAAAGTAATTTCCTTACCGCTTTGAGATATCCCCTCTTCAACAATTCCATTGTCCGCACACATTATAAGTGCAGCACGTTTTTTTATCTGAATATCTTCATCACCCTGAATCCCGGCTATTTTGCAAATCATTTCCTCAAAATCGCCAAGTCCGTCCAATGGCTTTGCTATAGAATTAAATCTGTTTTTTGCTCTGTTAAATGCTGCCTCGTCAGGCTTATGTATTTCTATTTTATATATGTCTCTTTTTGTAGATAAGTCCATTTTTTTATAGTATCCATCCACTTCTGCAAATTTATATTTTCCATCATAAAATGGAAATCTATAAATTTTACTTTTTTTGTGCTAAATCCAAAAACCGCTTTATAAATTCAGGACATGACGGATAGTACAAATGGGCAAAGCCGCCAAATACATTGTCCTTTATCTTGTAGCCTGTCCAACATCTGTCGCCCACAGGCTTTTTTATATCGCACACATCGCCGTTATCTGTTGTGTCATAATAATGGAACTCATGTCCTTTTACATTTTCACCTATTTTCAGGTAGGGATTACTGCTTTTTGCAGTTACATTTACATATCCAAAATGCTGCAATTTTATTGTCATGAAGGCGTGTCCGTCAAAAACGTGGGCCATGCCATACTTATTACCATCCATATCACTTACTGTATCCTGCAGGTAAAGAAAGCCTCCACACTCCGCAAGAATCGGCATTTCCCCTTCTGCAGCAGTTTTTATGCTTTCCAACATGGATTTGTTTTCAGACAGTTCACTAATATGAAGCTCAGGGTAACCACCACCCAATATCAGCCCCGATACCTTTGGTATCCTCTCACCTTTAATAGGCGAAAAGGGAACCAGCTCTGCCCCAAGTTTTCGTAAAAAATCGAGATTATCTTCATAGTAAAAACAAAAGGCTTCGTCCATGGCGATTCCTATACGAACTGCATCTGAGACCTTGCTATCAATACGGGTTTCAGGATTATTTTCTTTTTGTTTTCTTATCTGAGCTTTACCTGCAATCTCCAGTAATTTCTCAAGATCCAAGCTTTTTTCAAGCTCATCCGCTGTTCTATCTATTTTTTCAAGAACATCAGGCATCTCTCCCGGCATCACAAGTCCAAGGTGACGGCTTTCAAAGTTAACATCCTTAATTGAAGCAAGGTGTCCTATTACTGTGAGCCCCGTTTCTTCATAAATATCTTCCTTTAGTTTTTCAGCCAGCATAGGTGATATGTTGTTGAGAATTACGCCCTTGATTTTTCCCTTGGCATAATCCACGAAGCCCATTATTAGCGGAATAACTGACTTACTCATGCCCTTTGCATTGACTACAAGTATTATCGGGATATCAGCTATATTGGAAATATCATAGGAAGATCCGGCAGAGGACGTAGCACTTATTCCATCAAAAAGTCCCATTACGCCTTCGATAACAGCGATGTCTGCCCTGGCTGTTCCATTCACAAGGCACTTCCTGACTCCTTCTTCACCTGAAAGAAATACATCCAGGTTTCTGGAAGGAACCCCCAGTACACGCTTATGAAACATTGGGTCTATATAGTCGGGACCACATTTAAATGATGCAGGCTTATACCCATGTCTTTTCAGTATTTGCAACAGTGCGCAGGTAATAAGCGTTTTACCACTCCCACTTCCCGGTGCAGCTATAAGAATTCCCGGTACTTTTTTATCATCGTCCAAAACAAGTTCTCCTTGAATAAGTGGTCTTTTCCAAATAAAAGTATTTCTCTAAAATGAAACAATATATACCGGATTCTGCGCATCCGGCAGATCATAGCTTCCGACTTTTTTAAATCTTGTGGCGCTTATCTGCGTTATCTCAGGTTCACGATAATGAAGACCTGCCACTATATTCATAACTTCAGATAAGGTCTGAGGTGTAAGGCAATTAATAACTATTCGGGCTTTATCATTAAGCTCCCTTACCTTCTCGATTATCTCTCTCATATTGCCGCTGCTTCCACCAATGAAAACATGTGTAGGAACCTTAAGTCCGTCCAGTGCTTCAGGTGCCGTACCCTCAATAACCTCCATATTTTCAACACAAAATTTCTCACGGTTTTTATATAGAAGTTCAATCGCTTCCTTCTTTTTTTCAATTGAATATACCCTAATGTCCGGATGAATAAGCGCAGCTTCGATAGAAACAGAGCCGGTTCCGGCACCTATGTCGTACAAAACAGAAGAACATGTCAGCCCCAGTTTTCTGATGGAAAAGGAACGTATTTCTTCTTTTGTCATGGGGACATTCCCCCTGATAAAAACATCATCATGCAGGCAGGGATAAACTGTTCTTCCGGATAATAATGGATTCTCTATATATAAAATGCACCTGCCCTTTAATTCACTGCCTGATTCTAAAGTTGCATATCCATTACCATTTATATCCTTATCTATATTATTTTTACTGATATCAATTATCTTTTCTTTCCCACTTCCAAGTTCATAGCCAAGCACTACTTTCATGTACCCGGGAACTCGGGACGCGACTCCTATTGCATGTTCATAGCCTGAAGTAAGCACCATCAGTTTCTCACTACAAAGTGCATGTCCAATGACGTTTACCTCTTTTCCATGTGCACTTATTACTTCGCAATTCTCCAGATTGATATGAAGTCTCTCTGCAAAAAGTGTCACCGATGATATACCGGGAATTTTGTTGACTATAAATCCATCTTCTTTAAATATCCTTGAAGCTTTTTGAGCACCACTGCAAAGGCTTATATCCCCGGAATATATTACAAGGGGTCTTTTGTATCCAGAGTGCTCTTTTAAATAGTCAAGTATTTCCTCTCCCTTATACATATTTATGATAGGAGTTTTTATACCGGTAAGCTCTTTAAAAGCATCATTAATCGATGCTGCCCCAAATATTATATCCGCGCTATTATAAGCCTTTTCAAATTCACAGGTAAACAGCGACTTGTCTCCCGGTCCCATTCCGGCTAATGTAATTTCTCTTTTCTCAATCTTATCTTCAGTTTTTTCATATATGCCATGGATATCTATTGAAATACCGGAAAATCTCTCAATTTCCTTTATAATCTCAGCCATGGTTTTACCATCATTTTTGCCTGAAGCTTTTTCCGGATTTCTGATTACTACTGTTTTAATACCGCATTCTTTTGCTGCTTCGATTTTTTCTATAAATCCACCTGCCCTTCCGCTCTCCTTGGTAAGAATTACATCTGCATGAAGCTCGCTGATAAGGGCTTTATTCATCTGTTTTGAGAAAGGTCCCTGCATAGCAATAATCTGTTTCCCGGAAAGTCCGGCTTCCCTGCACTTTTGAAGGCTTTCTTCATTTGGCAAAACTCTGACAAAGATATTTTCAGTTTTATGAAGTCCGTTAGTTAATTCCTTTAATTCTTTACTTCCTGTCAGAGCAAGGACTATTCCTCCGAGGTCTGATATTTTGCTTGCTGCCTCATGAATATCTGATACAAATGAAATATCCTCTTCAGAATCAGAACTGTTTTCAGTTTCTCTGGACAGCCTTAAATACTCTGCATTAGCAATACTACAGGCTTCTCTAATCTCGGACGATGCATCTGTTGCAAAGGGATGTGTCGCATCTACGACCATATCAAAATTACCATCAGTAATTATCTTTGCCATTTCGGAAGCATTTTTCCTTCCTATGTACAGATTTTCCTCACCATCCTTTTCCTCTATCTCGCCGCCATATTCAGTAGCAACGCTGACAGCATGAGGTATCCCTGCTCCGGCGAGAGCCTTGGCAAGTCTTCGTCCTTCAGTTGTGCCTCCAAAAATCAAAACCTTATTGTTCACTCTTATAACCTCTGGCTGTTACCATGAATCCGCCTATATCTCTTGTCGAAGAATTACCAATGAAAACAGTTGAAAACATATCTGCTTTTATATTCCTTAATTTTTCCAAAGTAGTAATCTCACATTCCTCGCCTTCACGACCTATGTTTCTTGCGATACCGCAAACCCGCTCCGGCTCTGCCGTCTCCAGGAGAATTTCGCATGCATGGGACAGATATCCGCTTCTTGATTTACTCTCAGGGTTGTATAAAACAATTGGCATATCTGCCTCTGCTGCAAGTCTTAACCTCTTTTCAATAATTTCCATAGGTGTCAGGCGGTCGCTTAAACTTATCACACAAAAATCATGTATAAGCGGTGCCCCGAGAAGTGCTGCTCCGCTCAAGGCTGCTGTAACACCCGGGATGACTTTGACTGATACATTCTTATACTCAGCTGCCTTTGCGCATGCAAGACCTGCCATTCCATAGACACCTGCATCTCCACTACAGATAATTGAGACCACATTACCCTCAGCAGCTTTCTCAAAAGCAAGGGCTACACGTTTTTCCTCGCCTGTCATGGGGGTTATGATGTACTCCTTGTTTTCAAAGTGGTCACGTATGAGGTCGCAGTATACCGTGTAGCCAGCAATATATTTACTTTCTTCGAGGGCCTTGTGGGCTGATCCGGTCATACTCTCCGGATTGCCGGGACCTATGCCGATGATGTATATTTTTCCGTTATTCATTTTCCCCTCATCCGCCCCTTCAGGGCACCTGTCTACGCTCTGCTTCGGTCCGCGCAAAACCGACGTCCCCCAAGGGGAAGGCTTTATTGTTTATGTCCCACATAGTGGTAAATATTTTTTTATTCCAATGATCAAGGCCTTGTTCCGCATGCGAAGGTCATACCATCGCGGGCTGTTTTCTTTACAAGTAGTTTGTGGCAACCGTACGCTATTACCGCGCGTTCACATATATTATCCGCTCCTGTAACTGATTTCACGAAATCAGATGAAGAAAACTCACCTTCCTGTTCCATAAGTGTAGCTGATGAAAAGGTAATAAAATCTGCATCCAGCCACTTGGAAAGGTCCTGTAGCCCAGGTTCTTCCGACTTTATGTCGGCAGAAACAATTGCTTTTACAGAATGGATATCGAGTCCTGCTTTATCCAGGCATTCTGCGCAAAATGCATAAAGCTTGTCACCAGCAGTTTCCCTTTTGCAGCCCATTCCCACAACTATACATTTTGGAATAAGCTGCAGGATATCCCCATTGGTTTTTTCAGGGGTAATAATCATATCCGGTGCATCAAAAACTCCTGTATCCCGCTTAAGTTCAGGTGGAAAATTATCTATATGTAAATATTGTTCGTCAACATAATAAGAAGCTGTTTTATTATTTATAAGTTTTGCAGAAAACTCTTTAGCTTTTTTCATGTCAGACATAAACATGCCGTTTTTACAGGCAAATACATCGACTGCGAAAAGTCCTTCGACATCTGTGGCGGTTGTTACAACAGGTGTAGCACCTATTTGTGTTGCAATAGTCCTGGCTGCATCAACTGCACCACCTATGTGTCCTGATAAAACAGGTATGACAAACTCTCCCTTTTCATCAATGACTATTACGGCCGGATCTGTTGTTTTATCCTTTATAAATGGAGCAATTGACCTGACCGCTATTCCCATAGCACCAATGAATACCAGTATGTTTCCTGTTTTAAAGCTCTTCTCAATAAAGCTTTTCAAGTCATGCAGTTTATTCGGAATAATTGCATCTTCAATCTCTGAGTTTTCTTTCCCCGGCTTTTCAATATTTACAACTAGAGATTTGACTACCTTTAACATAAGGTTACAGCCTGCATCGGTAAAACATATGAATTTGTAATTATGAATCTCGACGCTCTCCATACATCTTTTCCTTTAACTTTTTTATCACTTTGCCGTAATTGTTTCTATCATGTGGAAATGTACAATTTTTGCAGTTCTTTGCTCCTTTTTCGGTATAGCTGTAATCGCCACCGCAGTTTTCCATATCATATAAGGGGCAATAACAGAACATACAGCTGAATTTTTCCTCCGGCAGATCATGGCACGGATAATACTCGCACTTTTTGTTTAGAAAAAATGAGGAATGCCTTATATTCTCATCCGGCTTATCATTTCCCTTATCATCGTAATACAGACTATTTTTAAGTTGTATTTCGATCTTCTCATACATGTCATCCGTCAGTCTGTATAGTTCCTTTATTACTCCGTTTTCAATAACAGCCTGTGGCCTTTCCGCTACTACATTTCCATCACTTCGTATAAGAAGAACTTTTGATGATATTTCCAAGGCAAGTTCGATCTCGTGCAAGGACATTATTATTGTTATGCCTTCACCAGCCAGCTTTTTAAGAACATCCATAAGCTCCATCCTGTATCTGATATCAAGGTAGGATGTGGGCTCGTCCATTATCAGATACTCAGGCTCCTGACATATTGCCCTGGCTATGAGTGTCCTCTGTTTTTGTCCATCACTTAATGCTTCAAAAGCTTTACCTTTCAGCTTGTCTATTCTCATCAGGCCCGCTGCTTTGTTTGCCGCCTGATAATCTTCATCTGAAAACGAGCCAAAGCTCCCTGTATACGGAAGACGTCCGGACATGACTACATCAAAGCAGCTCATAAGCTCTGGCTTCACACGCTCCGTTGTAACAATAGAGAGTATCCCGGACAGATCCTTTAAAGATATGTTCTTTATATCTTCTTTTCCAAGATAAACCGTACCTCCAAGGAGCTTCAGCTGACCTGAAATAGTCTTAAGAAGGGTGGATTTTCCTCCTCCGTTTGGGCCTATAAGAGATACAATCTCTCCTTTTTCGAATTTGGCATCCACTTCGTTTATTATTATGTTCTTCCCATAGCCTGCAATAACCTTCTCAAGCTTCATGGTTTCTATTTCTCCTGATTATCATAAAAATTACAATAGGTGCTCCAAACAATGATGTAACTGCTGATATATTAAGTTCCATTGGTGCAAACATCACCCTCGCCAAAAGGTCACTGAACATACAAAATATTGCCCCTGCAAGGAATGCAGCCGGGATAAGGATTATTGGTTTGGAGGATTTAAGTGACTGTCTCATCAAAAACGGAACTGCTATTCCAATAAAGGAAACGGGTCCTGCAAAAGCTGTAACACATGCAGCCAAAAGACTGGATAATATTATGATAAATATCCTGCATGCCTTAACATTAACGCCCACACTTTTTGCATATGTCTCTCCAAGTCTTAATGCATCAAGGCTTTTACTAAGTGTCATAGTCAGAATAAATGCGACTAAAACAACAACTACTGAATATCTTACCCCTGCCATATTCGCACCGGAAAAACTCCCCTGTGACCATCCATGAAGATTCACTATGTCCGAATCGTCTGCGAAGGCTATAAGAAAATCCGTTACAGCGCTGCATATATATCCGACCATAATACCTGCTGCAAGAAGCGCTGCCATGTTTTTTATTTTCGATGATATAAGAATAATAAAACCGGTCGATAGTATAGCTCCTGCAAAGGCAGAAAAAATAAGCATCAGTCCTGATGAATTTCCTGTGCTTCCTACTATAAAAATAAGAGTTATTGCAACTGCCATTTTTGCTCCCGAAGATATTCCAAGTATGTATGGCCCTGCAATTGGATTGGCGAAGTAGGTCTGAAGAAGGAATCCGGACACAGCAAGGGCCCCACCGAGAAACAAGGTCATTATTGTTCGTGGGAGGCGGATGTTCATTATGATGCTGGCTGTTTTTGAGTTGGCATATGGCATAGTAAAAGTATTTAGTACATCGTTTATGCTTATACTTGTGCTTCCTATGCAAACGTTAGCAAAAAAGCCGATAATTATTAGAATAATTAGTGTTATATATACTATGTAGGTTCGCTTTTTATGTTTTTGTTGCATGTCCCCTCATCCGGCCCTTCGGGCCACCGTCTTCGCTCCGCTTCGGTCCGCGCAAAGCCATCGTCCCCCGGACGATGTGCGCCCCCATCAGGGGAAGGCTTTATTGGTCGGTACTCGGTTGAAAAATCCGGTGCGTAGAGCTTGGATTTCTCATATCCGGTTTGTGCTACTGTTTTTCCAACTATGATAAGAGCTGTTTTATGAATATCATTATCAGCTGCAGTTTGGGCGAGTGTATCAAGTGTGCAGATGAATTTTTTCTCATCATCCCAGGTTGCTTTATATACGATGGCACAAGGTGTGTCCAAAGACATTCCGGCAGCTTCCAATTTATTAACAAGTCTGTCTATATCTCCTGCCGATAAGAAGAACACCATTGTGGCTCCGTGGGAAGAAAGAGCTTCAACAGATTCTCCTTCAGGAACGGGAGTCCTTCCTTCCATCCTTGTAATGATGACGCTCTGGCTTATTCCGGGAAGTGTATATTCCATATTGAGTGCTGCCGCTGCACCGCAAAATGAACTCACCCCCGGAGTTGAATCATAGGATATTTTTTCAGAATCCAGAATATCCATCTGCTCTCTTACTGCGCCATATATGGAAGGGTCCCCTGTATGTAATCTGACAACGGTCTTTCCTTCGCTATCTGCCTTTTTCATTAAGGCTATTACTTCATCCAGTGTCAGTCTTGAACTGTCATGAATCTCCGCATCCGATCCTGCATACTTCAAAAGTTCAGGATTTACCAGTGAACCGGCATAAATGATAACGTCTGCTTCCTCTATTAACTTTTTTCCTCTGACAGTGATCAGATCGGCAGCTCCCGGACCTGCACCAACAAAATGAACCATATAATCAGTTTCCTCTTTCAACAGCTCCCAAATCATGTAACCTTTTATTCATGTCTAAAGTAATCCAAAAAAGCATATGCATCAGGAGTACTTACAAGCTCTGTATATTCATTTGAAAAAACAATGATTTCAGTAATTATTTTCCCCTCTGAGAAAGTTTCCATTACTTCTTTTATTTTCGTTGCCATTCTTGGAAAAACCTTTTCTCCAAGGTCAGCCTCATTTATAATTCTTACTGCCTCATCAGTCATGACACATTCCATAAGTTTACTTCTTAGATTATTGCTATTTAAGTCCTGCGTAAACTCATCTACAATCCCGGAAAGTATCTCCATTCTGTGATCCCCGTACATGGAATGCGTATTTCCGATACCTCCCGCAACCTTTACAAGTTTTCCTATATGGCCCACAAATAATATCCTGGAAAAACCTTCTTCACAGGCTATTTTTACCGTATCATTTACAAAGTTAGAACATAGCACCGCATCATTTTCATCTATACCATATTCCTGTTTTAAAAACGTCAATCCGTAATTCCCCGGAGCAACAAGCAATATCTCTTTTCCTTCTGCTTTCTTAACCCTGATTTCCGTGCGAACAGTATCAAGGATTGCCTGATCACTCATGGGTTCAACAATTCCTGTGGTACCAAGAATTGATATACCTCCGACAATTCCAAGTTTTGGATTAAAAGTTTTTTCTGCCAGCTTTTCCCCATCAGGAACACTAATGGTAACCTCAAGTCCCTGGTTGTGTCTGCCATATTGCCCAAGAACCTCTTCCAGATTCTCCCTTATCATTTTCCTAGGTACAGAGTTAATCGCTGCCTCACCTATAGGCTGATCAAGCCCCGGTTTAGTAACAACACCTACACCCTTTCCACCCCTGATAACAATTTCTGATTCTTCAGCAAGCGCCACACTTGCGTATACCTTGCTTCCACTTGTTATATCCGGGTCGTCTCCTCCGTCCTTAACAACTGCACAGCTTACGGAGCTATCGCATCTTTCAATGTCGATAATTTCAGCATTATACACAGGTCCTTTCGGCGTTATAATGCTTGCATTATATATATCTTCACCTGAAAGGAGCATCATAAGGGCTGCTTTTGCTGTTACTGCAGCACAGCTCCCTGTTGTATATCCGCACCTTAGCTTATTTCCGTTTTTGTCTATAAAAATACTATCCGGCATTTTCCCTCATTCGCAGCATTTACATATCCATGTTATAAAGAATGGAATTGCATATTGCTGCTGTAACTCCGCTTCCGCCTTTTCTTCCTCTGTTTATTATGTACGGTATATCTGTTTCCAGAATCAGTTCTTTTGCTTCTACAACATTAACAAAACCTACCGGAACTCCGATTATGAGCTCGGGTCTGTATCCTTCGTCTATCATCTCACGAAGCCTTATCAGAGCAGTTGGTGCATTCCCGATTGCATAGATTATTGGAAATTTAAGCTTACCTGCCTTTTCCATACTAATGTATGCTCTTGTTACCTGCCTCCTTGCAGCTTCTTCCGCAACATCTTTATCCGCCATAAAGCAGTGAACATCTCCACCATACTTCATAAGAGTCTTCTTGCTAATACCCTGCAAAGCCATATTGGTGTCAGTCACAATATGTGCGCCTCGTCTTATAGCGTCCTTTGCTTTTTCTATAGCACCTTCTGAAAAAGTCATGGTATCTGCGTATTCAAAATCCGCTGTTGTATGTATAGCTCTCATTATTGTGGGTTCCAGATTTTCAGGAAAAACTTTTCCCATCTCACCAAGCTCTTCTTTAATAATCCTAAAGCTTTCCTTCTCTATATCAGAAGGCAGTATATGTTTTATCTCCATATTTTCTATATACCTATTGCCTTATAAATAAGGTCAAAATCAAGACTCTTTCTTAATACATCTGCAAGCCTGTCCAATTCCTTCTCCTGATGAACCAACGCATCTTCTATGACAAACCGGTTATGTCCAATCCCCTTTTTATCACAAATGATACCAAGAATTCGTCTGCAGACATCTGCCGAATCAAATATTCCATGTATATATGTTCCCAACACGTTTTCATTTGTCAAAATCGGAAGCTCATTTTTTACTTTGTCTGTCCTTCCCATATGAATCTCATATCCGCTTACCCTGGCACCGTTAAGGTCGGAAAAGTATCCTGTAACGGAGGCTAATTCTATTGTAGTCTGCCTCTGCATCTTTTCATGATTAAAAATCGTAGAAACAGAAAGAAGTCCTAATCCTTTAATGCTTCCGCCACCTTCAAGATTATCCCTGTCGTCGATACTCTCCCCAAGCATCTGGAAGCCGCCGCATATTCCTACGATCAGCTTATCATCCTTGGCAGCATTCATTACTGCCTCATCCAAACCATTCTTTCTAAGCCATTCCATATCCTTAATGGTATTCTTTGTCCCCGGTAGAATTACCATATCTGCCTCTTGCAGTTCTTTCGCAGCCTTAACATACGACAGGCTTACACCCTCTATCCTTGAAAGCACAGAAAAATCCGAATAGTTACTTATAAAGGGTAGCCGCAAAACTGCTATTTTTATAAGAGCATCCTTTTCCTTCTTATCGCCCCTGTTTTCAAGTCTCTCTGAAACACTGTCCTCCTCATCTATATCAAGAGAAACATAAGGAACAATACCCGCAAACGGGATGCTGCAATACTCTGAAAACATTTGAAGTCCCGGCTCAAGAAGTGAGACATCTCCGCGAAACTTGTTAATTATCAGTCCTTTAACCCTGTTTCTTTCATCCTCAGACATAAGATTAACTGTTCCCAAGAGCTGAGCAAAAACTCCACCGGGATCAATATTCCCGGCAAGAAGAACAGGCGCGTCCAGAATCTGTGCAAGTCCCATGTTCACAATATCATTCTCCCGCAGGTTTATTTCAACAGGACTACCTGCACCTTCAATTACTATAATATCCGATTCTGCGGCTAATCTCTCATATGCAGCCTTAATGTCAGGTATCAGCTGCTTTTTCATTTTAAAATATTCTGCAGCTTTCATATTTCCTATTGGAAGTCCGTTCACTATTACCTGTGAGGTCGTATCTCCCATAGGCTTTAGTAAAATAGGATTCATATCTGCCGAAGGGGATAGTCCTGCAGCCTGTGCCTGTACTACCTGAGCTCTCCCCATCTCCCTGCCATCCCTGGTAACAAAGGAATTTAGCGCCATATTCTGTGATTTGAAGGGTGCCACTCTGTAGCCATCCTGGCGTAGCACTCTCAATATTCCGGCAGTTAATATGCTCTTTCCGGCACCTGACATTGTGCCTTGAATCATGAGATTTTTAGCCACTTTTTCTCCTTTTTATCTTAGCTTGTGAAAAAACTCAGTATCGTCTTTTTCGCCGGAAATAATATCTCCAAGATTATCTATTATCGTTCCTGTCTTATTTGCAAACTGATAAAGTGATTTATCGGTATAGTAAACCGAACCGGTCTTAAATGCTTTAAAATCCTTAAAGGTTATATCCGTACTCATTAGGGATTCCAGCGATTCCGGAGTTTCTTCAATAGTAGAATTATAAATAATTATATCTGCATCCGATGCATATTGATAAAAGCTCTCTACGCTTACAGTTACCTGCGATGTAGCTTTCTCATCATCCTCCATATCGGGGCCCAGATACCTTGCACCTGCCATTTCTATCATTTTAGAAAAATAGTCACTTCTCTTTTTTGTCGATACCATATGATTTGAATTAATTGAAAACACTACGACAGTCTTGTCTCCTGCATCAGAATTATCAGAATTATTCACAAGGTCTGTCTGCACCTTAAAGGCTTCTTCCGCTTCAGATTCCTTATCTGTAAGAAGACCATATATCTTAAGCCATTCAAGGCGCCCCAGGGGCTCCTTTTCATAACTGCATCTGTCAATAAAAACCGGAATTCCAAGCTCTTTTAGCTTATCCAAAACCTTGGGCGTGTGAAGAATCATGGTATTTTCAACAGCAAGGTTTATGTCCTCCATTACCATCTTTTCATAATCCGGAGCACTGTATTTTCCGCCATATTCCATACTTCCGGACTCCATGGCTTCTCTTGCCGAGTCCACATACCACTTATCCTTTTCTATGCCTGATAGAATTATTTTCACTGTTTCTCCAAGGGTATCAAACTGGCACATTACACCGGAGGCCGCAAGATAAATTCTGTCAAGGGGCTTACTCAGTACAATGATGTCTTCACCCAGTCCTGACGGAACAGTCATACCTTCCGGTACTACAAGATAGTTATTTCCATCATCAACCGATATTATTGCATAACCATCTTCGTATCGGTGAATAACAAAGCATTCTGCATACTTATTCTCATCGGTACTTAGATATTGAAGATTTCCTGCCACAGGCGGATTTTTTAGATTTTCAGAATAATCTGCATCTGTTTTTTCTGCACTCTCACCGCCTTCGTCAACGTTTTCTGTATCAGAATCAGTTTGATTTTTAGTATCTATAAGCTCAAATCTAAGCTTATAATCTATTAAATGAGGCTGACTCATAGCAGTGGTATCAGCCTGAATTTCCATATCCTTATCTATTTCAATCGGAATAATGAATTCCGAATTTCCCTCTGTATTAACAGGGTAATAAGTATTTCCGTCAACTATCATGTAGTCATAATTAGAACTGCTCCAAATTATGTCTGCCTCTGCTTTTTTATTACTTACAGTAACCTTGCAGGGGCTCTCAATATAAGCTTTTCCACTCCCTCCCGTAAGTGACACAGATGCGGTATACTCCCCATCGGAAATACCACCGCATCCTGTCAAACCTACAGTGAAAAGAAGTAAGAAAAAAGCTACAACTTTTAATTCAAATCTTCTTTTTCTGTTTTTCATAAAATCAATTAAGAACATCACCTGTGTGTGAAACATAGACTTCCTGAACTGCAGGTATTCCGCCAAGTCCGGAAATCTGGCACTCTATACTGTCGAAGGAACCATCCTTTTCAAATCCGCTCTTCCAGCTATCCTCTTCATCACCGGCCATATCATTGTTAGCATGGTCACCGGCAACTACCATAAGAGGTCGAAGAATTACCTTTTTATATCCTGCTGTCTTTACTGCTTCAATTACAGCATTAAGTTCTGTTTCTTCAGGCAGTCCCTCAACAGTGCCAATAAATACATTCTTATATCCAAGTTCTTGCATCTGTGTCTGCATCTGAGAGTAGGTTACATTCGCTGTGTGTGATGTACCATGTCCCATGAATACAAAGGCTGTTCCATCTTCATCGGCAGCATCAATGGTGTCATAGCCCGCATCCTTAACAGCTGCTTCTGTGATTGCCTTTGCAACCTTTTCCTTATCTTCATTAACAATAGAGGGATCTTTTCCTACTTCTCCAAGAAGGGGTTCCGCTATTTTAACGCTTTCAAATTTATCACTGTACTTACCAAGTGTATCTACAAGCTCATCATACTCAGCGCCATGCATAAGGTGTGTTGGCTGTATAACCAGATTCTTAACACCATTGTCAACAGCTCTCTGAAGTGCCTGATCTACGTTATCGATTTTCTCTCCATCTCTTGCATTTACATGATTGATAATGATCTGTGCTGTGAACGCTCTTCTGACAGACCATTCAGGATATGCTGCAGCAAGGGCCTTCTCAATTCCGCCGATATCCTCTGCTCTGCTGTCATTAAAGGAAGTACCAAAGCTTACAACCAAAAGTTCATTTTCTCCGATTTCATCTCCATTAAGCGGATCATCCTTGGAGGCATCACCTGTATCATTTCCGAAATAATCGGGATCTGCTACTTCACCTTCAACAAGCGCTTTCTGCTCATCTGTAAGTTCATCCCATGCTTTCTTTGCTGCTTCGCACTGAGCATCAGTCTCCTCTGTCCAGTTCTGAACATAGATTGCATCAATGAGTTCTGCTACTTTTTTTGCTGCAGCCATATCATCATCACCTTCCTCTGCTTCAGCACTCTGAACATCAGATACAGTCACTTCATGGTCATACCACTTGCCTTTTGTTCCGATAAGCGCAAGCTGGAAAGGCTCGTCAATTGCAGGAACGGGAACATCAAAGCCGTATACCTCTTCCTCTGTTCCATCCTCGTACTTAACCTTATCTGTTGTGGGCTCAAGAAGTACTGCACCATCCTTCTGTGCATCCTCTGCTGTTCCGGGAAACAGATTGACAACGTTCTTTGAAGGGAGTGTGATATGAAGTGTCATCTCACCATCTTTTACTGTAAGTGTGCCTCTGTCTCCATAAGCTTCATTGATATGGAACATGCTGCCATCAGTTGTGAACTTTGCGCTATACTCACCATCCTGTAAAGCAGCATCGCTTGAAGCTTCTTCAGATTTTTCTTCTGTTGTAGCTTCAGCTTCTGATTCCTCTGATGTTTCTTCTGGCGCTTCTGAAGATGTTTCTTCTGTACTTTCTTCCTGAATTTCTTCTGCAGCCTGTTCTGTGCTTGCCTCTGTAGTTGTTTCCACCGATTCGTTTGATTCTGTTTTGCCGGCACATCCACTCATAAGAGAAAGTGTAAGTGTCATAGCCATGATTACCGCAATAGTTTTTCTTTTCATAACAATCCTCTTTTCTTTAGATTTTACATTTATTAATTATCTATAAGATAATAAAAACCTCTGCCCGGAAGACAGAGGTTAAAAATGTACGTAGTCAAAGAAAGCAAAATACTATTTTGCTTCAAAATTATTCGTACAGCTAATTCCTCGTAGCCCGGATAAATCCATGTACAGCGAAAGGCAGGTCTCCCGGCTGATCGATTCAGCTTACGCATCGTATG
Source organism: Butyrivibrio sp. AC2005 (assembly GCF_000424145.1). Classification (GTDB taxonomy): domain Bacteria; phylum Bacillota; class Clostridia; order Lachnospirales; family Lachnospiraceae; genus Butyrivibrio. Next base: position 105,191 of record NZ_AUJI01000013.1, on the reverse strand, counting down.
TTTCCCCTTCCCGGAATAAATATCCAGTGGTAACAGAAACAAACTCTCGAATCACGGTGACGAGATCGTGCAGGATTCACACCTGCTTCCCTTTTCACCTGCACAGCACCTGTTTATAAAAACAGTAATGCCTGCAGACACCTTACGCTTTATGCAATTGTCTGCATTATAATATCATCTTATTTTCATTTTTTCAAAATTTTCATGCATCAGATTATCTGCTCTTTTCACCACAAGACTGATATCTGTAACACCATACATGCAGTAAACCGGTGCAATCGCTACATTGATTCCTTTTTCCTTTATTATCTTTTTTACTTTTTCAACATCATTATTAAAATAAACCTCATCTGTCTCAAACCCAAAGGCAACAAATTCAGTACCATTCATGCGATAGACATTAGTCTCACCAAATACCTCCATAAGTGACTTGGCAAGAATAATAACTATCATGTCTCCAACCTCATATCCCTGAGAGATATTTATTTCCGTAAGCCCAATAAGGTCACAGCGAATATATCCAAAGGGTGAGCTTATGTCCAAATCTGTTTCTACAAATCTCTTGTATGCAATATTGTTATAAGCTCCGGTCAAAGTGTCATTATAATTGTAGAATAGGCTTCGTCGCTGTTCTTCGCGTTGCATAATCAGCTGCGAAATGAAATATGAAATAAGTGTTATGATTTCTGCAACTTCTTCCAATCTATCCTTTGGAACATCTATTACTCCGCACAGTCCGAATATATTACCGCTTACTTCAAGAGGCCCAAGAACCATATTGTCAATGTCACTTGTTTTAATAAGGTCATATAGCGAAGGTATGGTATGTTTACAAGCCTCGGGGCTGGATATAATAAGATAATTATTTTTCTCACACTCATCAAGAATCACATCTACCAATCCATTGTAAGGAAGATACATCAGCTCCAGCGACGCCGACTCAAGCTCATCATCAAACCATTCATAAGTCCCGTGATACTTTCCGTTTTTCTGATCCTCAAAAATAAAAATGCGCATTGCACCAAGTTCTTTTCCAAGGAATCTGATCATCATTCTGATATTTTCCTCAGGAGAATTTGAAGATACCGCATACTGAATGGCACGGTTAATGAAACGGTCCCTTTCCTTAGCCGCATAATCCTTTTTCCACCACCTCAGAAAACATGCCACAAAAATAACCATAAGGACGGATCTAATCAGTAAAAAACTCACTATATCCAGTCTTCCGTTTATGATTAGCGCATATAGTATAGAGACAACTATAAAGTAGACAAAGAGGCTTATGTATATTTTTTTAATAGTCGCCTTTCTGGTACTCATTTCTTACCTTCCACCTCAATTGATTCCGTTCCTATTTTCTCAAAGAAATCATTAAGAGTTTTTAGAAGTTCATCCTTTTTCACTGTTTTGAGGATATACCCTTCGGGTTTTAATCCAACTACTCTCTTTATGCTCTCCCTGTCCCCCTTTCCGGTAAGGAAAATAACAGGAATATGAGCGGTTGCAGGAAATGATTTAAGCATTTCCAAAATAGTTGGGCCATCAACAACAGGCATATCATAATCAAGGAGAATCAGATCGACCCTTCTTCTCGATATATAAGTTATTCCCTGTGTTCCATCCTCAACTGTACTGACAGTGTAATTAAATCTTAGCCATTCTCTTACCATTCTCGCATACACAGGGTCATCGTCTATTATAAGTATGCTATAGTGAGAATTCTCATCTGCCAGTCTCTCAATCTCACCCTTAATTTCATCAGTAAGAAGTTCCATATCAACCGGCCTGTCCATCCATGTACAATCATGTAAAGCAGGTACGGTTTGAATAAACATATCCCTGTCTCTGTCTGCTCCGATACAAATAAGTCTTCTGTTGTGATCCCTTACTGCATCACAAAGCTTGAACAGATCTTTTACTTTTTTCTCATCATCGACAATAGTATTCTGAAGATAAATCAGAAAAACATCGGCCTTCTCTATAAAAGCCATGATCTGTTCCATATTAATATCCAGTAGGTTAACAGTAAAATGCTGTTCAGTAAGATTCTTTTCAATAGATCTCACAACCACGCTGAAATGATTCGAAATAAGTGCCACCCTGTTTGCCATAGCTTACCCCCTGTATCATCCCTGTATCAGGTTTGAAATTGCACTATAGTTTTTTTCATTTAAATAACCTTCTATCTTTTTGAATCTTTCACTGTCTTCTTCAGGTAAATCATATTCTGAAATCTCATCAAGAATATCAGCAATCATAGAATCATCCTTGTTCTCCACTCCCTGAGCGATACCTTCATATATGCTTTCAAGCAGATTCCTGTCAAACTTTTCATTTAAATCGTATGCTTTTTCATTATTACCGGCTTCTTCCTCATTCATATCAGAAAAAACAGGAGCCAATATGGATTTGTAAGCACGATATTCATTCAGCAATTCCCTTGTATGTTCTTTTATATACCCTATATCGCTGCTTTTTCCTGCAAGCTCAAGCTTTTCCGCATGATCTCCCAGAGCAGCAGCACCAATAAGCCTTGAAGAGCTCTTAAGCGCATGAACTTTAATTGTATAGTTCTTATAATCCTCATGTGTGAAGTATTCTTCTATTTCATCCGCCTTCTTGTCGATTGCCTCGTAATAAATCTTCATAACTGACATAAGTGATTCTTCTGAGCCTGAGTAATCGAGAGCCATTCTGCTGTCTATCCCCTCAAGGTTCTCATACCACTTTGTACTGGAAACATTTTGATCTTCATATTCATAATCTGTAGATGACAGTTCACCTTCCAGGTTATCTGAATATAAGTCATCATTCTCATCTTCCCCAAAATATTCATCCTTTGACTCATTCTCAGGCTCTTCAGGAACAAGCAGTCTGCTTAGCTCATAAGAAGTCTCTCCTTTTGTCATAAATGATAATCCGAGAGCTCCCATACCACAGTTAAGTGACACAACAGCCGATGCCTTTTGGAAAATAATATGCTCAAAAGGAAATCTGCTTTCTATTACTTCTTTAATCTTTACTTGTTGAGCTTCTGTCAATGATGCATACTCAACAATAATCACATCCGTATCCGGTTTTATCCTCTTTGAAAGCATGTGTTCAATATATTCCTCATAGCATGTCAGGAGGTCACCCAGATACATTCTGTTAATGTATAAAGTTCCGTTTTTTACAACAATCCCCGGTCTGAATCCGAATGTAGAAATGAAACCATAAATCCATTTACCTATTGATCCACGTTTCATCATCAGTTCAGCATCATCGGTTACAAAGCTGCACTTAATTCTCCTCTTTACTTTTTCAAGTTCATCTATTATTTTGTCAGAGCTTATTCCCTGCATTGACATCTTATATGCAATAAGAGCCAGCATGCCCATTGCTCCTGAATTAAATCCGGAGTCTACTATTCGCACATTGCCATACTCTTTGGCTGCTTCAAGTGCATTATAGTATTCTTTGCTTATTGCCGGAGGAAGCGATACGTATATAACCTCATGAGCCTTTTTAATTTCTTTACCAAAAAATTTCTCAAAGTCTTCTACTGACGGTGGTTCAGATTCAAATGTAACACCCTGACGCATATAGTTAATTACTTCATCCGTGCTGGCTTCCAAGCGGTCATAATAAGTTTTCTTATCCGCAGTAATACTAAAGGGGATAATATCAATCTGGCATTCCCTTAATATATTTTGAGGAAGATCACACATACTGCTTGTAGCCACTATTACGGAAATTTTCTTACTGTAAGTTCCTTTAGCATTTGAATGGACACTTGAAGCATTATCTGCCATTGTTCTCTTCACCTTGAACTCAGGCAAATGTTCCAGAAGCATTTCTTCAAGCTGTTTACCTGTAACAGGTTTTACCAGATATCCGTCAAATCCACTCTTATTATATAACTCCCTGTTATCACTACCTGCATTAGCCGTAAACGCAATAACAGGAACATGATTATTTAATCCTCCTGACTGTTTTCTTATATATTGCAGGCATTCAATACCATCCATTTTGGGCATCTCGTGATCCATAAAAATAACATCATATTTCTCACTTAATGTCATGGACAGGGCTTCTTCACCGCTTTGTGCCGTATCTATAGTGATAAGAGTATCTGCTATGAGCTTCCTTTCAACCTCAAGATTCATCTCATTATCATCAACAATCAGCACTCTTGCATCAGGAGCCGTAAATGCCGGAATATATTTTCCGTCCTTTTTATTGAAGCCAAGCTTCTTTATATCGATTTCTCCAACGCTCTCATGTCTGGCAACCTTCTGCCTAAGCGAAACGATAAACGTTGAACCTTCTGTATAGACACTGCTTACAGTTATTTTGCCATTCATCAGATCAACAAGTCTTTTAACAATAGCAAGACCAAGACCTGTTCCTTCTATTCCCGCGTTACGCTCCTCATCAACTCTTCTGAATGCATCAAACAAATATGGAATTGCATCCTGCTTAATTCCAATTCCTGTATCAATTATCGAAACTAAAAGTAAAACATCATCACCGGTAATATCTCCCTTTTCAATATGCAGTGTTACAGAGCCTTCATCTGTATATTTGACCGCATTATTCAGAAGATTAATGAGAATTTGCTTAATTCTTACTTCATCTCCGAAAAGCTCGGCAGGAAGTGTCGGGTCAATCTCTACATAAAATTCAAGTCCTTTGTCCTCTACTCTATGGCACATGATATTAAAAATGTCCGATACCAATGTCTCCAGATTGTAATTTACAGGGACAATATCCATCTCACCTGCTTCCATCTTTGATATATCAAGAATATCATTTACAAGTGAAAGCAGCATTCTCCCGGCTCCCTGTATGTTCTGAGAGTCCTTTATTATCTCGTCGGATGCATCCTCCTGTCTCAAAACAATCTCATTAAGGCCAAGGATAGAGTTTATGGGAGTTCTTATTTCATGGCTCATGCTAGAGAAGAACCTGTTCTGGTTGCTGATAAGTTCCTCAATCTTTTTTGTTTCTTCTCTCGCTCTTCTGTTTTCCTCCTTATAAAGCCACTCTTCAAACCACACCATCATACAGCACACTACGCCAACCATTATCATCGATAATAATGAATCGACATAGAACAGTTTCTGGGTATGATGCTGCACCAATTCCGGATAAAAATACTCCACAGCATAAAATGCTATGGTTTCAATAGTCAGAACAGCAAGTATTGCAGGCTTCCATTTTCCACTCAGTACCAGGCCGGTATATAGATAAGCAAAAATAATCCAGAGTATACCTCCACCCTCAATTCCACCACCAAAATAGAACAGAATCGGAAGCAGCACAAAAACAAGACTAAGAACCACTACTCTTGATGCAAGATTGACCTTATTCAGTTTTACGGAAACAAATGTAATGAGAGGAATCAAAACCATCGAAATAGTAAGTGCCACTACCTCAACAATGTTTTCTCCAAAAGTAATATCTCCTATAAGCGCAAGTATAAGTACAAAGTAGGAAACCAACGTTAACAGTATAAATACGCGCTCTCTGAAGCTTCTGGAGGGATCCTTTATCATCGCAATTATTTTTCTAAATGCTTTGCGTATCACCCTATACCTCCGCCACGGGCGATTTTACCGCCCTCCAAAGCACGATGCATAGCTCTTTCAAAATCCGTTATCTTTATTGGTTTACTTATAAAGCCGTCGAATCCTTCTCTGATAAACATCTCCTTAGCACCGCTTATGGCATTTGCCGTTAGTGCTATGGTATACAAATTTCTCCCTTTTCTTTCAGCCAGTAGCTTCAGCTTTTTCATAGCCTCTACGCCATCCATCTCCGGCATCATATGGTCAAGGAAAATTATGTCATAATCATTTTTTTCATACTTTTCCAGTGCTTCTTTACCACTCTCGGCAGTATCGGTTATCATGTTGTAATTTTTAAATAATCCCGATGCCACTATAAGGTTCATTGGCTCATCATCAACAATAAGAGCCTTTACTCCATCAAGAACCGGTTTTACCCCTTCTTCTCCCGGAAGGTATCCTGATTCGTCACCGTTAAGTATTCTCACAACAGGGTATGCATACATAGGCTTTGGCATATTGATTACCGCGGTTCCTTTAGGTAAAACCGTTCCTTTATCAGAAAAAACCGCAACCTTAATATTCTTATCAGCAAGTTCATCAAAAAATACCGGTGCACTCTTATACTCCTCATATCCCATCAGAATATGAGTAATATCTCCTCTGTCCAGTAATTTTTTTAGTTCACTGATACTCGGAGCAGGATAAAGATTAACTCTAAGTCCCGCCGCCATATTTGTAGCCATCTCATTATAAAAAGCACGAACCTTGTTATTATTAAAATTCTCCGGATTGACATGATAAATGATATTAATGAAATCCTTGGATTTTACACGAAGGCATGGTGATCCATCAAGAACTGCCTGCACTACGCTGATCCTTACTGTAGTTCCCTTGTTTTTTTCACTTTCTATAGTCACAAAGCCGTTCATCAGTCTGACAAATCCATACACTATTGAGAGCCCAAGACCAATACCGCCTGTGCTCCTGTTTCTTTTTCTATTTGCCTGATATCCGCCTTTAGAAAGCTTTTCAATATCTCTGTTTCTCATACCAACTCCGGTATCAGTAACTTCTATAATCAGATTTACCCCATAGTCTTTTCTGATGCCTGTAATTTTAAGGCAAATCCCACCGGTCTTTGTATATTTGATGGCATTATCAAGAAGCTGGGTAATAATTTTGTTTAGCCTGCTTCCGTCTCCTTTTAAAAGAGCAGGCAGATTCGGATCAATGTCTATTATCAGGTCAAGGCCTTTTTTTAAGCCCATTATATTAAGGCCTGAAACAATATTGTTTACTATTGAGATTATGCTGTATTTCTCTTCAACGATGAGCGCGTCGCCTCTTTGAATTTCAGAATAATCCTGTATGTCCTCAATCTGATGTGACAAGCGTATACCTGCATTTCTGATGGAAACAACATCATTTCTGTATTCCTTTTTTAATATAAGCTCCGACATTCCTGTTATTACATTTACAGGGGTTCTGAGTTCATGAGAAATGTTTACAAGGAAATCCTCCATTGTTGCACTACTCATTTCCTCATCTTTTTCCTTGGACTCGACCTCTGCCAGCATCTTCTGATTGTCCTCAAGAAGGATCAAAAGAGCTTTATAGAGGCCCAGTTCAGCAATACAATGCAAAACTATTCTCGAAATTGTAAGGGAATCGAAATTCATAGAATGATTCAATGCAGCTGTTATTGTCTGCATGATCATTATCAGATAGAACTCTGCGATATTCAGGTGCAGATATATTTTACGTTTAAGAAGCGTAGCTGTAACCAAAAGAAGCGATGAAATAACAAAAATATCAAAATAGCTTGTAAAATGTACACCGTGAAAGAAAGCAACTATCATTGAAAAAATCATATAGAAATTTTCTCTGAACCTTGAGTCACGATGTTGACTTATATGCATAGCCCAAACTGCGATGATACCGCACAAAATCAAGGGCGAAACCCAGAATTCCCACCTCAGATTCACGCTCTCTATTATGGCACCGATGCACGCAATGGTAATGATAACAATTACAACATTATGTGATTTGAGATTACGGCCAGTATTATCATTCACCTCTTAGCCCCCTCAAAAGATCATGCTTTTCCACCTCTTTCGCCTAATATATGTATTTTATCATGTTTATATATACGTTTTTTTATATCTCTGATTAAATATCTATAAAGTTTCCATGAATATTCTTGTTTCATCAAGCTTGTTCGCGAGCATGCTTTCATACTCCGTATAATCATCTCCGCGCAGATCAATCAATTATCTCTTTTTCATTTGCATTGACGTAATCGATATTAAGGCGGTAATCCAATAAATCAATTATTGCAATTTTAGACTGATACATGTCAACTTGCGGATGTTATGCTTCCTGTATGAGTTAAGTCAACTCGAGAACAATTATGTATATAGACGCATGCAAAATTTGGGCGGTAAACCAGCACTTTAATTCTTCTAACTATTGACGTAAATATTCAGAAATGGAAATTTTCATATTCTATCTACTTTACGTCTATTCCTAGAGATATTGTCTCATTGGTGCATTGCTCATATTTTGCAGTAGACCATTATCAGTTTTTCTGCCTCCATTGACTGAATTACTACAGCTTGCGGGAGCACACCTTCTCAATGAGTTACGTCTATTCGCGAACAAATCAGCCATTAGGAATACCCACCATTTTGGGGTTATACCAATTTCCTCCCAAAACCTTTTTCTGACGTAACAGCGAGGTAAAATCATTGGGGCTGTCGCACTAATGCGACAGCCCCTTTTGTGGTTCGTAATGTAGATATATGGTTAAGAATTATTTAACTTTAATCTTTATTGTTTTACTAATGTTATTATTAGTATTGCTATCACCTGAGATAGATACTTTTATTTTGTATGTTCCTTTGGTAGCACCTTTTTTAAGTTTACAGGTAACGGTCTGGCCGCTCACTGATACTGACATATACTTCTTTATCTTCTTTGAAGAAGTATTTTTAGTCGTTATAGTTCCTGTGGTATTATCTACAGTAATTTTTACTTTTTGAGACTTTTTCTTCAGCTTTGAATAGCTAATTTTTTTCTTGTTCTGACTTATCGTCACCTCATTTGATTCTGAACCGATTGTATTTGAATTTACGTTGGTATCAGTATTATTACTGCTGGGAGCAGTCCTTGATGTTTGATTATCAGAAGTAGCTTGATTGTTTGAAGATGTGCTACTGTTTGATGGTGTGATAATGTTGTTATTCCTATTTTCATTAGGCTTCTTAGTATTATTTGAATCATCAACATCGAGGTCTTTAGTATCATCAGTAGAGACATTGTTTATTCGATTGTTAGAAGTAGCCTGACTATTTGAAGCTGTGTCACTGTTTGATGGTGTGGTAATGTTGTCATTCCTCTTTTTATCAGGTTTCTTAGTATTATTTGAATCATCAACATCAAGGTTTTTAATATCATCAGTAGCGATATTTGTCATCTTTTTCTGACCTGACTTAGTAATAACATTTAGATCTATTTTTTGATTTTCTGCAGTATCTATTGTAAGTTTGTCTTTATTAAGTGAAATACCAAGTTCACCATTATCAGTGCTCAGGTTGGTTTTTACTGAGTAGAATTCGTTATCTGAAACATGGTCTTGGATAACAATCATTGTATTTCCACTATTATCAGATGAAATAGCCAGGGCATTGGTGTTGGTATTTTCAAGTGTAATAGTGCTGTTTGATGTCAGTATACCTGCATAATCCCCGTTTTCTATAAATGCTATTGAGCCATCATCAGCAGTTACTTTGTATTTCCCTTTTGACAGGATTAATCTTCCGACATTACTCGCTTGATCTGAATCTGATATGTATCCTTCAATTCCAACATCTTCAACAGCACTTTCATCGATGAATGAAACAGAACCATCAGCAACTTGATACAATAGCTTGTCCGAAGAATTGTATACTTTAAAGTTTTTGCTGGAATATGCTATACATGTTGAGTTCTCAGGCTCCTTGAAAGTTGCTTTTTTACTGAAATCTGAAGGAAAGTTACTGGTATCAATAAAAGCTATACTGCTTCCGGGGAGCAAGCTATTATTGTCAGTATAACCAATCTGATAGTTACTGTTACCAGATCCGTCCAAAGTTGCATCCATTTTCCAATGTCCATTATTAGTATTTATATCTACGTATCTGTTTGTTGCCTGATTGTAATTATAGCAGGGAGTTTTATCACCAAAGCTTTCGAAATAAGGATAATTTGGATCGTATAAATATATTCTAATCCAACCATTTGACTGTTTTTCTGGAGCTCTTGATGAATCAACAACCATAGCATGTCCGACGTTATTTCCATATGAAGTGTTCCATCTCACGGACAGATAATATGTTTTCTTGTTATTTTCAATATTCTGGACAACAGTCTTAAAATTCTTAGCTCGTTGGGATTCAGTTTTAAATTTTGCTCTATCTTGTGTTTTGATATTAATCAATTGCGTTGATTCCTGCCAAATCTGATATCGTTCTATCAGTTTAGTCAATTCAGAATCTATATTTGAATAGAGGAAACTGCCATCTTCTGTATTGTCAAAGTCATCATATCCTGAAGAGTTTAATGAACCATTATTATGTTTCACGAATTTATCAAGGGTCAGTTTATTTTCTTGGAACAGGATAGCTGTTGATGACATTCCAAAGCAATTACCGCCCCAATCATCTATGTTTTGATCATAAATATTCTGTGTGTATTCTTCTCCAAATACTTCCTGATATCGTTCTAAAGGGATACGATAATGTGTATAGTATTTGAAGGAATTACTTGAGTTTATTACGCAATGTCCATGCTTTGTAAGATCAAAACCAGTAGTGGTATTGGAAGTATTATTTACTTCATTTTCGATTATTGCCCCTTTCCTAATGAGGCGAACAACACCTAGTGTAGAGGGCATATTTGTATAAGTTTTTCCGTCATCAGATTTTCCATCGTTATCGTTATCAATAATGAAATTTCCAGGTAACCCCAAACTATGGTTATCCGCTGGAGTAACAATAACATCTAATTTTTTGCATTTGGACAAAACTAAAGAAAAGCTTTTTACGTTTGGCATATTAAAAGAGCTCATGTCTAAAGTTTTAAGATTTTCACAATCACAAAACATGCCAGTTATTTTATTTACATTTGTGATATTGAAATTGCTAACATCAATATTTTTTAAGGATTTACAATCATTAAACATCCATTCCATGTTAGTAACATTACTAGTGTCAAAACTACGTATGTTAATATTTTCTAGGTTATAGCATGCTCCGAACATTGAATACATATTAGTGACATTTGACGTATTAAAACTACTAAGATCCAAAGATGTCAATATTTTACAACCGCTAAACATACTTGACATGTTTTTTACATTTGATGTGTCAAAATTGCCAAGATTAAGCTCTTCCAATTTTGAGCACCCACAAAACAGATTGTTCATTTCAGTCACATTAGAAGTGTCAAAACTTGATATATTAAGCATTTCTAAAGCTGAGCAATCATAAAACATACCAGACATATTTTTTACGGTAGCAGTATTAAAATTGCTTAAGTCAAGGTTTACAAGTCGTTTACACTCGTTGAACATTTGATGCATGTTTTCTACTTTTGAGGTATCAAACTCACTTAAATCTACTTGCTCAAGTTGATAGCATAGCATGAACATACCTGACATGTCAGTGACATTTGAAGTATCAATTCCTGAAAAACTTATGTTTTTTAGTTTTCCGCAATAATGAAATGCATCTCTCATATTTGTAACATTTGAAGTATTGATACCTCCAAACTCAACTGTTTCCAAAGATGTGCAAGATGAGAACATGGTGCTCATATCAGTTATAGAGCTTGTATCTAATCCAGTTAGATCAACAGATGTTAAGCAACTAGATGTAAACTTCAAGTGAGAACCAACAGTTTTACATCCTTCTTCAAATCTGACGGAAGTGGCGTTAATATTGCCATGATAAGAGAAAGTTGTTCCTGATACATATGTTTGGTACTCCTTTCCATTGATATATGCATGGTTATAGACATATGCGTCACCGCGTCCATTAAATACATTTAAGGTGATTGTCATTTTTGAATCATCTAACTCATAATCGTAATATTCATACCAATCTGAATTATTTTGGTTGGTTGTACGTACTTTTGAGTCGAGTATTAAGTTTTCTCGAGAATCATTGCTGCTATTATTATTCTCGGACTCATCAAAATTGAAATCAAATAAGTCTGCATCATCTGGTGCACCGGTATCCCCTTCATTCGACTGAGCAGGAGTTTCAGCGTCAGCAGATTCCCTTGAACTATCATAAGAAACATTAGAACTATCTTCAGGTTTCTCAGGTTTTTCTGTCTGTTCTGCAGGCTCAGTATATGATTCATTACCAACTGAGTTATTTTCTTCAGAGTTACTTTCATCCGTTACTGAGTCATTACTGAGTGAGCTGTTTTCTCCAGAGTTACTATCATTAGTTATTGTTTCATTACTAGCTGAGCTATTTTCTTCAGAGTTATTTTCATCAGTTATTGTTTCATTACTAGCTGAGCTATTTTCTTCAGAGTTATTTTCATTAGTTACTGCATCGGTTGATCCATTTACGGATTCTGTAGTGGATGTATTATCCTCTTCTGAAGATGATTCCTGTGATGAATCGCCATTTTGAGAGTTTTCATCATTCTCTTGGTTCAATATGACTGTGGAATCATTATTAAGTTCTTCAGCGAGTATTACTGTACTATTCTGTGTGAACATTAGTATAGCAGTAAGAATTATTATCGCTATTCTCTTTTGTGACATTTTTCTCATTAACCTCTCCTTAATAATTTCAAAACGCAACGGACAAAATGGTACCATGTCATTTATTAAATCGCAATCATATTAATGGATTTATTTCTTGTTTTTGGACTTTTATTTCAATGAGATAAACAAAAAAAGGATATTAAATTCAAATTTCTGAAATAATTTCTCTTTTTTCTTTGTTGAACACTGAGCATATGCATACAGCTATATAATATGAACCATAAACCAATTCTCTCGAAAAACGATCTTCTAATGTAAGAGCATTTTCAAAAAAGTAGGATTACTTGCATGCAGGCGTAAAAAGGCATAAGTTTATATCTGAGCATTTTTGCGCAATAATCAGGTAGAGATTGAAGCATATCGCTATCATAATCATTATTTAGGAGGAGTCACAAAATGAAGAAAAAAGTAATATGGGAACTAATTATGACAATGGGATTATTGAGCGCCTGCACTAAACCAGATACAAATTCAGATACAAATTCTGTCGTAGAAGAAAGTATGATAGAAAGTACAGCTAATAATGAATCAGGAAGTGAAGAAATAGAAACGTCAGAAACAGAGAACACAGTTGTCAAGACTCAAACAGAGGATATCTCAGATGAAGCTGTGTCAACAGTAACCTCAGAAAATCAAGAAGACCACGAACAACAGCAAAATCAACAAAGTTCCACAGATAATGCCTATGCAGAAGCCATAGCTGAAGAGACTTCTGTATCAGAGGAAGCTACCGAAAATACGGACGTCGATTCATCAGAAGAACGCACTCCTACAGCAGAAATTGGTGAGCATGTACTTCCAAAATATACGAATCTTAGGACAGATGAAGCAGGGACAATCGAACATATTTCATATACGGGACATGATTATGCCGGAGACGGAAGTGAAATAACAAAAGAAGCTAACGTATATCTTCCACCCAATTATGATCCTGAAAAGAAATATAATCTCATGATTCTTCTTCATGGCATTGGCGGAGATGAAGATGAATGGGGACTTACAAAGAATACTTCAAGGGTAAAGGCTATAATGGATAACCTTACCTATTATGGAGACATAGAACCCTTTATCGTAGTTACACCAAACGGAAGGGCCGGTGCCGATAATAAAAAAGATACAAGTCAGATCGATTCCTTCTATAAATTTGGAGAGGAACTTCGAAATGATCTTATTCCATACATGGATTCACACTATAGCACCTATGGCGAATACAGCGAGGATGGCTATGACCTGAGTGCTGCACGAGCCCACAGAGCTATTGCAGGATTGTCTATGGGCGGCATGCAGACCATAAATATAGGCCTTGGTGAATGTAATGATATTTTCGGCTACTTTGGTGCCTTTTCCGCTGCTCCTACCAGTAACCCTGCAACTAAGACCGCTAGCCTTCTTGAGAGCTGCGAATATCCCATATATTATTTCTACAACATATGCGGACTTCAGGACAGAATAGCTTATCAGAGTTCTTCTGCCGCAGCAAAAAGTCTTCCTGCATTAAGTGACAAATTCACTGATGGTGAGAATTTTATGTGGCAGGAAATGAACGGTGGTCACGATTTCCATATCTGGTATCAGGGCTTTTATAATTTTGCACAGATCGCATTCAAGCATGATGACGAAAATATCCATTAAAAAATGGATTCCAGCTTTTCTTCAAATCAAGAAAAGCTGGAATCTATTTTTTACTTATAATCATTTTAAAAATCGGATGATTAAGTAACTCCGGTATATTTCTGTAGACAAAAAACACCACTATTATTATTGCGCATATTATCAGAAATACATTCTCCCACTTCTTGATTTTTACCTCACCCGTTTTAAGTAGGATTATCCCTTTATAAAACAAAAACAGTCCCAGTACCGGCATCATAGTTACAGACATAATATTATATTCCATCGCTCCATGAATATTGCCCTTAAACAACTCAAGGTAAGCATGTGTAAGCCCACATCCCGGACATTTAAAGCCAGTTACCAGCCTGAATACACACGGAATTCCATAGCCTGTAAGCACATATACGATAGAGTTCAACACAAGAATTCCTACTATAAATGCCAATTCAGATATAACTGAACGGATTCTTTTATATTTTGAATCAGCTATATCTTTATTAAAATTTTCTCCATTATTATCTTTAATCACTTCCTGTGTATCTTCTCTTCTATTTATCATTTCCATACTATTTTTCTCTAGTATCACCGAATTAGTAATTATATCTTTTTATAATTGCCTTGAAAAATTGTAACACTAAACCTATTTATGATACAATCTGCTAGTAAATTGTAAGCAATAATTTAGATATCAGACCTCCTTATATATGTCAAAAATCTGTAGTTCTCGGACGAGGAGATGATTTTCAAAATTCTATTAAAATGGATATCGATTGTCCCGAATAAAATGAGATGAGACATCCATTTTAATAAAATTTTAGAAAATCACGACGCAGACGTAAACACAGATTTTGTGACATAAATACGGAGGGCTGACTAGTAATAATATGAGGACATGCAATGAACGAGCTTGATGAAAGATATAGTACTGCTGATGAAGCAATAATTGATGCTTTTTTTATTTTGATAAAGGAAAAAGATTTTGAAAAAATTACTGTCGCTGATGTGATAAAAAAGGCCGGGATTGTACGAAGCACCTTTTATAATCATTATGAGAATATACCCGCGTTGGTAAGCGCTGCCGAAGACAAAACCATCAATGACATATTTCATATGATGGAAAGCTTCCATCCGGAAAACAACAGGGAACTTTGCAAATCCTACTTCCTTGTCATATGTAATTACACTAAAAAAAATCCATTCCTGGCAAGCCTTCTTGAAAGCGCAAGAGGAGATAGTTTTTTTGAGAAAGCCATGACAATGTTTCACCAGTATGTAACAAAGGTTTCTGATGTAAAACGAAGTGGCAACGTCTCAAGGGAAAAATATTCTTATCTTATAGCCGGTATCATCGGAAGTACACTCGGTGTCTTACATAAATGGACAGCCGAGGATTTTGAATCCCCGGCTGAAAATATTGCTGATATTCTTACTACAATTTTCCTTAACGGAATACTGCCTTTTATGCAGTAATTATTTACGCTGCAGGATTCTCTTTCAGAGCGTCCTGCCTCTTTATTTTTCCTGTAGAATTTCTGATAAACGGAGTACTGCGAACAACTATAGATGTGACATGTCTGTATGTGGGCTGTCCGCTGTTATACTCGTCTATAAACTTCTGAAGCTCTGTGTAAAGGCTGTTAACATCAAGGCCCTGTCTTTCAACATATTCAGCCTCAGGATAAATTCTTGCAGTAAGTCCGTTGTTTTCACCGGTTACTATTACCTCAGCTATAAGAGGACTTAGTCCCAGCTTGTTCTCAATCTCCTCAGGAGATACGTTTTCACCATTGGACATAATGATAAGATTCTTAACTCTACCATTTATGAAAAGATATCCGTCCTCATCAAGATATCCTTTGTCTCCTGTGTGAAGCCATCCATCCTTTAAGGTCTCCTCTGTCTCCTTGGGCATCTTGTAATATCCCTTCATTACCGAAGTACCTTTAACAAGGATTTCACCGTTTTCAAATGTAATTTCCACATTATCCAGGGGCCTTCCTATTGAACCGGGCTTATGATCCTTTACAGTGTTTGTAGTGATAACAGGAGAACATTCACTCATGCCATAGCCTTCAAGAATCTCCACTCCGTAGTCTGCAAACTTTTCAATATAATACGGATCAAGATGAGCTCCACCGGTAAAGATAGTTCTGAGTTTCCCACCAAAAACAGCTTTAACATCATTTTTATCAAGCGCTGCTACCCTCTTATATATTGTTTCAATCATAAGAGGTACCATCAGCATAACCTCAGGCTTGAAAATTGACATATTTCTCACCATATGAATAAGTGAATCGTTTATGCAAATAGTTGTTCCAAGTGAAAGTGTCTTTAACCAGTCCATTACAAGACAATATGCGTGATGGATAGGAAGGACGCTCATTGTCACGCCACCGGGCTCGCCATCATATTCCACATACTTTACATTATCGGAAAGGTTCTGCTGTGTAAGCATTACGCCCTTACTTTTACCTGTTGTTCCTGAGGTATAGATAATAGTTGCAATCTCATAACCTGCAGCACCGGGAACATTTACTTCCGCTTCAGGGAATTTTGAAAATTCATCCTCTGTGAGCACCCATACTTTTCTGATTTTTGGACACTCTTTTAATACCTTATCCATTAAGGTCACTTTATTGGTTCCAAGGAACAGTGCCTCGGAATCGGATCTCTGGATAAGCTCGATCAGTTCATCATCGGGAAGTCCTGCATCAAGCGGAACTGCAATGTTAACGCCTGTCACTATTCCAAGATATGCCTCAATCCACTCTGGAGAACTGCTTCCTATTATGGCTATATGTGATCCTCTGTACCCCTCTTTTTCAAGAAAAGCTCTCACTTTTTTCACTGAGCTATCAAGTTCCCCATAATTTTTTTCACGTATGTCTTTTTTTACCAGCCATCTTACTGCCGGTATATCTTTATATTTTGCAACTGACTCGTCCCAGATATATCTTATATTATTCATATTTTCCTCCGTATTTCCCCTCATCCGTCAGCTTCGCTGACACCTTCTCCCCAAGGGAGAAGGCTATAATGTAGGAGCTACATCCTTTTTCATATATTGAAAACATTCACATTGTGGTCATGCAACTGCAAGCTCGTTAAGAAGGTTCATAGCCTCACCGATTGTGTGAATTGAAACTGCTTTTTCCTGCTCAAGCTCGACATCAAATTCATCTTCAAGCTCTCCAAGAAATGACATAAAGTCCAGTGATGAAAAGCCCAGGTCCTCCCTAAATCTAAGTGCATCCTTCATATCCTTAGGTGCAACCTCACAGTACTGTGCTATCAGTTCCTTAAATTTCATCTCTCTGCTCATAATTTTTTCCTCCTCAATTTATAATCTGTTATATGAAAAATAATTTGTTACTTCCTTAAACTGCTTCCATAATCTCGCCAACTGTCATATCAGGCTGTTCAATGCCTCTGAAAAGGATCCTCATCAGGTAGTAATTCATCAACTCTACATCCTTTTCGTTAAGCTGCACTGTTTGATAATGATATGAAAAATTCATGCCACCGTCCTCAGTATGAGAAACAGTAAGATACATTTTCTTTGTTGCAGCACCATTGGCAAACCATTTGGCATGCATCGGTATATTTTTAAGAAAAGGATTATCCATCTTAACAGGCATGGGCTGATAGGTCAGATAACAGCTCTCATAGGTTGTATCATCCGGTGTGTTATAGCGCTTTTTTATCTCATCATAAATTAGTGCCGGATCATAATTGCTATGCATATAAATTCTGTTCTGTACATCCTGTATTTCATATGCTGCAGAAATGAAATCCGTATCTGAACTAATAACAGTTCTGCAAGGGAACATGATTGTTCTGCTTCCACCTGAAGTCCATTCATCCTTTGTGGATCGTCTTGATATAAAGTTCTGTATTGATATATCTTCCTGTCCGTCATTCTGTTTTGAAAGATATGTTCTAATACCAAGAAGCAAAAGGTTTGTCATTGAAATGCTATGGTTCATGCAAAAATCCATAAGTCTTTTTGCCGGTTCAGGTTCCAGCTTGTAATCCTTTACTGCTACAAATAATTCCTTTCGTTCAATATCAGCACTTCTGAGCTTCTTATTCTTATGCTTTTTTCTTGCCTCATCCAAAACTGATGGTCCCTGTATATCCGAATATAAAGGTTCGCCATAGGCGTCCAGCTGATCATCCCAGAACTTCTTATCCTTTTGAAATCTCTTCTCATTACTTGCCTTTTTCAGATCAGATTCAAGAACTGTCTCAAAGTCAGCAAGATCTGCCGGATATTCAGCGCCAAATCGGTAGTGTGTGTAAAGTGACATTATGTCGTTTGTCATTACCACAACTCCGCAGGAATCAATCAGTCTGTGATCCATATGTATGAAAAATCCACGATATCCTTCCGGAAGCTTCATCATATAGACTTCACACATGGGAATGTCATCACCATCAAAGGTCTGATAAGCCCAGCTCTGCATAAGGTCATCTGCTTCCTTCATGCTCATTCCGGTAAGATCTTTAATCGGAATGTCTCTGTGATCCTTCTTAATCAGATACTGCTGTACATTTCCATCCTTGTCAGCCTTTGTAAAGCGAACTCTCATACAGCCATATCTTTCCATTTCAAGCTCGATGCACTTTTTCAGAAGTCCGAAATCAAGTTCAGCTTTTAATGCTGCGACAATGCTTAGTCCGGATACCTGCTGAGTGCCATACTCTTTTATCCATCTATAATGCATATTCTGTGCTGCTGTAAGCGGATAAGTTTTTTTCATCTTAGTTCTCCCTTCAGGAATCATTTCAGTTTCCATATAATATTGTTGGTTCCTGTTAACAACAACGAAGTTATCATAATTGTTTCCACTGTTCCATAGGCTGTAAGACTTAATGAACACATACATAAAAAATGACCGAAACATATCAAACAGATTTTTTAAAAGTGTTCGATATATCTCGGTCATTGTGTTTCCTACCGTTTTTTATTTAAAAAGATTACTGGGCAAAATAGTTATCTATTCCATTTGCAATACCTACAGCCATTTTCTTCTGTATCTCAGGATTTGCCATATTGGCATCATCTGTAGGATTGGACATATATCCCATCTCAATAATAGTTGATGGAACATTAGCCCAGTTAATACCCGTCATGGTATCCGTCTCCCAAACGCTTTGCTTTTTGAAGCCTGTAGCTGAGCAATAAGCGCTAAGAACGCAGTCTGAAAGCTTTCTTGACTGGGAGTAATACGCTGCGTTATAGGGATTTGATGAGGTCTGGCAGATTGTCATAGCTCCATTAACTGAAGTGTCGTCTGATCCGTTTGCATGAATTCTGATAAAAACTTCTGCCCCTGCGTTGTTTGCAATCTGGGCACGGTCAACATTACTCAGGCTTACATCATTTGATTCTCTTGTCATAATTACAGTATATCCGCGATTAACAAGCTCATCACGCAGTAGCAGTCCAATTGTAAGATTCAGCTGATACTCCGTAAGTCCTGAAGTCTTGCCTGATGTTCCTCCGGTAACCTTAGCCTTCATATTAGAAGACCCCGGGCCGTTAGGCTCTTTTTCAGACATTCCCTTTGACTGGTGTCCCGGATCTATTACAACCAGATGTCCGCCTGTCTGAGGAGTTGCTGCGGTAGCCTGCACCTCAGTCTGTTCCGTATTCTCAGAAGCAGACATTTCCTTAATCTCATTGACTTTTACCTGGATTAAGTCATCAGTACTTCCCATATCCTTTATTACGTATTGCCCATTTTCATTAACTATATAAAAGGATATTGTTATTCCTGATTTTGTTATCATTTCCATATTGCAATGTATTGCTTTACTGCCCTGATAATCTTCTATAGAAGCCTCATAGACATTTCGTTCCTCGGATGTTGCTTCTTTTGTCCAATAGTTACTGATAAAATCATTATCTGTCAAAAGAGTAGCTGAATATCCTGCCTTCTTTACATCGAAGCTAATATGGCCATCCTCTGAAGGTACGCCATAGTCAACCATAAGCGCTGTGCTTCCTACTTCGTCAGTCTTTTCAAAGGGAAGTTCAGCTTCTTTGTAACTCTTGCCTGCGCTGTCATACTCATAGACGAGCATATTCCCAAAAGCCCATGGATCGGTGCTGGTGTCATAGGAAAGTGTAAATAGTACATCCTTTTCGCCATCGCCATTCAGGTCATCCATCTGAATGTGCGGAAAGCCGGTCTCCCAGACTCCGTCAATTTCCAGTTTGTTGCCATTTCCAAATTCGATAACATAATCTGCCGTCTGAGGTTCCTCGTGATGAGTACGATAAAGCCTGTCTGTGGTACCATCTTTGTCAAAATCCTTATCAGTGAAATCATCACACCATGTATATTCCTTGCATTCATCAACATATCCATTGTATGACCACAAAACAAATGGCGAGGTTTCTATATTTTCATCACTCGTAGTTTCCTCGGTATTTGGTTCTGCATCTGATTCTTCATCAGTATCTGCAGTATCATCTGTGGTATCTTCTGCACTTTCTTCAATACTATTATCGTCTTCCGCAGATTCTGCATCCTGGCTTTCTACAGTTGTAGCATCCTCGGTTTCTTCAGACGAAGCTTCTGTTGTTTCAGAAGTTTCTGCAGCTTCTTCTGTAGAGTTTTCAGTTCTTTCTTCTGTAGATATGGATTCTTCTGTCACAGAACTTTCTGTTGTTTTACCTGCAACATTACTACCACATGCACTTAAGGTAAGTGCAAGAGCAAGCATCATACTAGCTATGCTTTTCTTTTTCATATTTCGCACTCCTCTCTCACCCTCATCCTCATCCGTCAGCTTCGCTGACACCTGTCTTCGCTCCGCTTCGGTCCGCGCAAAGCCGACGTCCCCTGGACGTCGTGCGCCCCATAGGGGGGAAGGCTTTAAATAAATTCACCAATAAATTTAAATAATCTATGCTAAGTAATTTTAATTACTCAGACATCCTCTATCTTAATAAGATTCGTATTACCTGACTCTCCGTTGGTTACGCCGCCTGTGATAACAATCTTGTCACCTTCCTTGAGATCGAAGGTCTCGATAGCCACTTTCTTGGCGCTGTAGAAAAGTACATCTGTTGATGGAAATACATCACACATCTTGGGTGTAACAGCCCAGGAAAGTGAGAGCCATCTCCAGGTCTTCTCATTAGTTGTAAGACCGATGATATCTACAGGTGAACGGAATCTTGAAACCATTCTCGCTGTACGTCCGGATAAAGTGCAGGCAACAATAGCCTTGGCATCAAGGTCAATAGCCATTCCGCAGGTTGCATGAGAAATTGCATCCACATCATTTTTTATAATGAAATCATAGTTGTAGAAGCGCTTGTTGTAGTGAATGTTCTGCTCTGTTGTCTCTGCAATCTTTGCCATTGTTTCAACAGCCTGTACAGGATACTGTCCTGCAGCTGTCTCTCCTGAAAGCATGATAGCGCTTGTTCCGTCATAAACAGCATTAGCTACGTCAGAGGTCTCTGCTCTTGTTGGTCTGGGATTATGGATCATTGACTCGAGCATCTCTGTTGCTGTAATAACACGCTTTCCAAGCATACGGCACTTTGTGATAAGATCCTTCTGGATTGCAGGAAGCTGCTCAAAAGGAACCTCTACACCCATATCTCCACGGGCAACCATAATACCATCGCACTCTGTACAGATGTCTTCAATATTGTCATAACCTGACTGGTTCTCAATTTTTGCAATAAGCTGAACCTTATCATTTCCGTTATGAGCCTTAAGGAACTCATGAACGTCAACCAGATCCTGCTTGACTGAAACAAAGGAACATGCGATGAAATCCACATCATTTTCAACACCGAAAAGAATATCAGACTTGTCCTGCTCTTACAGGTAAACCTGCTTAATATGCTTTCCGGGGAAGCTCATGCTCTTTTTATCGGAAAGCTCACCACCGGTAACTATCTCTGTTTCGATCCTTGTACCATCTGTGCTGAGTACTCTGAACTCTAAAAGAGCATTGTTCAGAAGAATTCTGTCGCCCTTATAAAGCTCCTTGGCAAGATTCTTGTAGCTTACTGAAACAATAGTGTCATCTCCCTTGATATCTTCAGTAGTAAAGGTAAACTTTTTTCCTGCCTCAAGAGTAACCTTGCCATTTTTAAAGGTGCCTATGCGATACTCAGGGCCTTTGGTATCAAGAAGTATAGCTATAGGAAGTCCGAGTTCTTTTCTTATCTTCTTTATCCTTTTAATTCTGGCAAGCTGCTCCTCATGATCTCCGTGTGAAAAGTTAAGTCTTGCAACATTCATACCTGCTTTGCAAAGTGCTGCAATCATCTCCTCTGATTCACTTGCGGGTCCAATTGTACAAACGATCTTAGTTTTTCTCATTAAAAATCTCCTCTTTGATTTTTTACTTTTGCAAACTTCCCAGTCCGCAATAATGCCTTTTTATATTACTTACCGCCTATTAGTTTGTTGGCAGTATGATAACCGCTTTTAGAAACACATCTCTGGATTTCTTCGAATTTCTTATTGTCCTTTACATACACCTTGTAATTTCTTGGCCCGTCGAGTTCGACTAAAAGCCTGTTTTCTCCGGCCCTTCCTATTGTAAGATTCCATTTATCATCATTGTGATCAAAATTCAAATTGATTTCTTCTGTAACTTCAGGAGTCCCTACTGTAAAGTACCCCTTTGTAGAATAAATGATTGCATACAGGGCCCCAAGATTATCTGAATCTATCCTGAGATTCCCCTCATCACTTTCTCTTACACATATATCTGCCTCATTGCAAAGAACAAACATATCAACCTTAAATTCTCTAAGAGTGTTCGATGTGCTTAATATGAAGATCAAAAAAGCCACAAGAATAGCACATGCCACCCCAAATACAACTGCAAATACAACCCCAAAATTCATTCTTTTTTTCATACTTGTTCCCTCCGGTAAATATTATTCCAGCTATTTATGTGCAATTTGTAAGCACACAAGAAATGATTGTAACACAAATATAGTAACATATGGAAACGTTTTAACTATATGATTATTTAATAAGCATTGATATTCCATATAATACAGGCTGATGTAGCATATATATTAAAAGTGAATGCCTGCCAATCCATGACAGCGGCTTAATATTTATATGAAATACACCTTTTTCAAAATGCTTTTCCAATACTCCATATGCAAAATAGCCTGCTATGAACAGGAATATCCATGGCATCAATGAAAAATAATCTGAGGAATAAAAGCCATCCTGCATAAATCCAAGATAGGTAAGAAATGAATTGTTCATACCCTCTGCACCTATACCATACAGAGAAACAGGAAGCGTCACTTTTGTAATCAACAGATTAAGCATTCCAAAGTTTATTGATTTTGTTATACCAAACAACAGGATACTTACTATACATCCCCAAAACGGATCTACAATAAAGGTTCTATCATCAGGATTATCTTCTGCTTTTTTATTGAAAAGCTTATTAATAATAAGTCTTATCAATCCCAAAATAATCAACGCTGAACCAAGAAATGTCAAAACCCCAAAATATACAGGTGCCTCAGGAACAAACATTTCCGTTATAAGAGTAATTATTATGCCACACAGAAAAACAATAGCTCCGTTTCTAATGGGGCTTCTTGCAAAATGCATACAGAATCCTGCAATAAGTATAAAAGACCAGCATATGCTCTGTTGCCACAGGTATGATCCAAAGGTTCCATACCAGGACATTTCGAAGCCCTTTAAATACTTTAAATCCCAGCAAAAATGGTATAAAACCATACTTATTATGGTAATTCCCCTGATTACATCTATTGTCTCAAGTCGTGCTTTTTTCATATAAACAGTAATCCTCCATTAATCCCCACTTTCTTCATACTTATCTCACAAAGACTAGTTTACCATATCTCATCCATTCTTATGATAAATTAATCCAAAAACAGCCCCGGGGCATATATATTCAGCTCCAACCGATTCTACGCGAAGCGTAACGAGGTTGGGGATGAATATATATACCTCGGGGCATCCTTTTTTTCAATTACATAGCCTGTATTGCTTTTTTAGGACATTTCTCTGCGCACAAGCCGCAGTGTGTACATTTATCCTGGTCAATTGTGGCAACATTGTTCTCTACGGTGATAGCACCTGAAGGACAATTCTTTTCACAGATGTGGCAGGCAATACATCCAACCTTACAATACTTGTTTACTGCCTGACCCATATCCTGAGACTTGCAGCGAACTGACTCTGTCGCATCATAAGGAATAAGATCAATAAGATGTCTGGGACAGATGTTAATACACTGGCCACAGGCCTTACATGCTTCCTTATCAACAACTGCTATTCCATTTACGATATGTATAGCATCAAACTGACAAACGCCTACACAACTTCCTCCACCGAGGCATCCGAATGTGCAGGTCTTTGGTCCGGAACCCGGAACCTGGTTGATCACGCGGCAGTCATCTGCACCTACGTATTCATATCTCTGCGTAGCCTTTTCACAATCACCTCCACAGTGAACATAGGCCACCATACGTTTAGCATCTCCTGCATCTACTCCCATAATTCCTGATATTACTGCTGCTACCGGAGGTCCTCCGACAGGACACTGACTTACCGGAGCCTCCCCTTTAGCAATTGCGGCAGCACATCCTGAGCATCCCGGAAATCCGCATCCACCGCAGTTATTTCCCGGAAGTGCTTCCAATATAGCTTGTTCTTTCTCATCAACATCTACATGCAGCTTCATGTCGGCTACGCCTAGGATTATTCCAATAAGAATTCCGACGCCGGCTACCACTGCCGTAGCAATGAGTACACCACTAATCATAATTGTCTCCTTTTTATTTCCCCTCATCCGCCCTTCGGGCACCTGTCTACGCTCCGCTTCGGTCCGCGCAAAGCCGACGTCCCCCGGACGTCGTGCGCCCCCAAGGAGAAGGCAGGAAATATATCTTTTAAAATCTTTATAACAACTACTATCTAAGTGCTGAAAATCCTGTAAACGCAATTGCCATAAGTGCTGAAGCAAGAAGTACAGTAGGCATTCCTCTGAAAGGCTTGGGAATATCATTAAACTGAATCTTCTCACGAATACCGGCAAGAATTACGATGGCAATTGTAAAGCCGACTGCTGTTGCAAAACCGCATATTGTACTCTCTAAAATACTATAGCCGTTTGTTACGTTGTTGAGAGCAACACCAAGAACTGCACAATTTGTTGTAATAAGCGGAAGGTAAACACCAAGTGACTGATAAAGTGATACAACAAACTTTTTAAGGAACATCTCAACGAACTGAACCAACATTGCAATAACCATGATGAACACGATTGTCTGCAAGAATGACAGGTCAAGTGGTGAAAGAATGAATTTGTAAATCACATTTGTAACAAGGGATGCGAGTGATATTACGAATACACACGCCATACCCATCCCAAAAGCCGTCTCTGTTTTTCTTGAAACACCAAGAAAAGGACAAAGTCCAAGGAACTGGCTAAGTACTACGTTATTAACAAGAGAGGCTGTAATCATGATGGACAAAAGTCCTATTATTGTATTTGTCATTTCTTATCCTCCTCTCCGGGTGTAATAACTTCCTTTATTTCTTCTGTATTTTTTTCCACAGGAACAGGTTCTTTTTCAGGAACCTTTATATCCGAAGGTTTAATAGTTTCAGTCTTTGTTTCAAGAGCTGCCTTTTCCTTTGCAAGAAGCTCGTCCTTAACCTTATGCGGATCCTTGATCTCAACATCACTGCAGCATCCGCCTACGCCAAACTTGGAAGTATCCTTGCCCTTCTTTTCCATATTAAACTTAACCTGATTCATGATTGCAATCAGTACTGCAAGTACGATAAATGCACCGGCCTGCTGAATGAAAATACGAATCGGCTGATACTGGCTAAAGAAATAACCCACAGGTCCGGGAACTACGGAACCCTCTCCGAATATCTGAACGTCGAACATTGTGCCGCCGCCGATGAGCTCACGGAAAAGTCCGATAATAGTGATTGCACAGGTAAAGCCAAGTCCCATTCCTATTCCATCAAAGAAGGAAGGAATAAGGTCATGCTTTGATGCATAAGCCTCGGCTCTTCCGAAGATAATACAGTTAACTACTATCAGCGGAATATAAACACCAAGAGCCTGATACATTACCGGAACATAAGCCTGCATAACAAGTTGAACCAGTGTAACGAAGGATGCGATTACAACAATAAATGCAGGAATACGTACAGTATCCGGAATCACTTTTCTAAGAAGTGATATAACCGCATTACTAAGTGCCAAAACAAAGGTTGTTGCAAGTCCCATTGTAACACCGTTGATTGCTGAGGTTGTAACAGCCAGTGTAGGACACATACCGATCATAAGAACCAGTGTCGGATTCTCAACTATAAGTCCGTTCAGGAAACGCTCCATGGGGGTGTCCTGTTTGAAGCCTAAAGCTCCTTTATTCTCTTCACTCATATGAACACCTCCTTAACCTGCAAAAGCAGCCTGGAAATAAGCAACTGCTGCATTAACGCCATATGTAACTGCCTTTGAAGTGATAGTAGCACCTGAAATAGCCTCTATCTCACTGTCTGAAGAAGCAGCATTTTTAGTTACAGAAAACTGACCCGCAGGCTTTCCTGCAAACTGAGGAACAAGAACCTTCTCGGCATTCATACCAAGACCGGGTGTCTCGTTTATGGAAATAAGTGATATACCATTAACCTTGGATTCATTGGATATACCAACTGTAAATACTATCTTGTCTCCATATCCGCCGCTTGATACCTGAATAACATATCCAAGTCCGTTCCCGGAGCCATCAACAGCTTTCTTAGCACTGAGAATATCGATTTTGCTGTAATCAGCTCCGCTAAGAACAGAAGCTTTTACAGATTCATCAATATCAACATCTTCAAAATCAGCTGCATCAGGGAAAACTGCCTGATTAGCCTTTATCTGAGCAAGCTCCTCCTGGTAGGCAATGGGTTCCTTTGTAACCTGATAAACAAAGCCAAGGGAAACACCTGCCACAAGAGTAATTATGAAAAGGATGAGTGCATTTTTCAGCATAGTTTTTACATCTGTCATGCTTTTTTCTCCTCCTTCTTTTCTACGGGTCTGATACCGAACGCTCTCGGAATTGTGTACTTCTCAATAAGCGGAACGATAAGATTGCCGATTATGATCGCATAGGATACACCCTCTGCAGATACGCCGAACACGCGGAAAATTCCGGTGAGGACGCCAAGGAAAACACCATAAATGTACTTACCCTTTGTTGTAATTGGACTTGTTACGTAATCGGTTGCCATAAAGAATGCACCAAGCATAAGTCCGCCACCTGCAAGCTGTGCAGAAATATATGCACCGTTAAGTCCGTGTCCTCCAAAGAGGATTATGAAAATAACGAAGGAAACAATATAAGTTCCAGGTATTTTCAGATCAATGATTCCCAGCATGATAAGAATGCATGCACCAATAACTATGGCAATCATTGAAGTCTCACCGATTGTTCCGGGAATCTTACCGATGATCATATCAATCACGGTAACCTCCTCTCCTGCCTTAAGTGCAGCAAGAGGTGTTGCTGACGTATATGTATCGGTAACAAAGTTAGTCATAAGTGCCGGGAATGATATAAGCAGGAAGCATCTTGCACCAAGAGCCGGGTTCATGAAGTTCTGACCGAGACCTCCGAAAAGCATCTTAACGACAAGAATTGCAAATATTCCACCGATAATTGGAAGCCACCACGGTACTGTGCAGGGAAGGTTCATTCCGAGCAACAGTCCTGTAACAACCGCTGAAAAATCACCTATGGTTATCTTTTTATTTAATATCTTTTCATAACAAAACTCGGTAGCTACTGTTGAAAATACAGATAATAAAAGTATTATCAGCGCATCTATTCCGAAGTTATAAATTCCAAATCCTGCAGCCGGAAGAAGTGCAATGACTACCCACATCATAATGTTAGAGGTTGTCACACCGGACCGAACATGCGGATTTGACGAAACTTTCATCATATCGCTCATTGTCTTTTCCTTTCTGATATAGTCCTTTACTTCTTCCTCTTTCCGAGTTGAATCTTACGCATACCTTTTATGAGCTGTGTAAGCTGTCTTCTGGCAGGACAGATATAGCTGCAGCATCCGCATTCGCAGCATTCCATTCCATACTCTGCAAGGAATTTTTCTTCCTGTCCATTTTCAACATCATCCGCAAGGTTCTTGGGAATGAGTCTCTCGGGGCAAACCTCTACGCATTTAGCACAGTTAATGCAAGCGCTGGGCTCAATTGCTGAAACCGCATCTTCTGTAAGACAAGTTAACGCTGATGCTGTCTTGGTTGTCGGAACATCAAGATCAAATAGCGCAAAGCCCATCATTGGTCCGCCTGATATGATCTTGGCAGGTGCCTTAACAAATCCGCCTGCATCATCCAGAAGCTCTCTGTAGTTGGTTCCGATTCTTACTTTGTAGTTTCTGGGATCAGCAACTGCATCACCTGTAATGGTAACGATTCTCTCCATGAGAGGACGTCCCTCTGTTACGGCTCTGCTTACGGCGCAAAGAGTATCTACGTTGTCAACTATGCAGCCTGCATCAGCAGGAAGCATGGAAGAATTGATTTCTCTTTTTGTGCAGGCATATATAAGCATACGCTCAGCACCTTCAGGATACTTTGTCTGAAGTGCCTTGACCATGATCTTATCATCATCTTTTGTGAGCTCGCGGAACTTTGCTATACAATCAGGTTTGTTATCCTCAATCGCCAAAATTCCTCTTGCGTTGGGGAATAATGAAACCGCAATTCTAAGACCACTAAGAAGGAGCTCCGGTTCCTCAACCATACGACGATAGTCACTGGTAAGGTAAGGCTCACATTCTGAGCAGTTCGCGATTACATATTCAATTTTCTCAGGTTCCTTTGGAGATAATTTGACAGCGGTAGGGAATCCTGCTCCTCCCATTCCGACTACTCCGGCTTCTCTGATAAGGTCAATTTTTTCCTGAGTTGTAAGTTCATCAAGAGGCTTAGTCGGAAGCATTTCGCCCTCCTCGTAAAGGCCGTCATTCTCGACAATTATACTGTCGCACATACCGCCATTTGCGAGTCTTCTCTTTTCAATCCCCTTAACGGTTCCGGATACTGTTGCATAGATTGGTGCTGAGACAAATCCCCCCGCTTCAGCAATCTTCTGTCCCACAAGCACATGATCGCCTTTTTGAACAATAGGCTTTGCAGGTGCTCCGATATGTTGAGATACCGGATAGACAAGATCACCCTTCGGCAGGACTTCTTTGATGGGTTTATCCTTAGAAAGCTCTTTACCTTCATAAGGATGAACTCCCCCCACAAAAGTTAATTTAGCCATTTCCTACCCTTTCTTTTTTTTGCCTCGAAGGCAGAATTATGTTCAGAATAAAATTATTAAAATGGAATTGTAAAAAAGATTTTCCCCATAAGAATAATTATTCTAAACGAATAATAAATTTATTCTATTATACTACATAAATTCTTTAATAGTCAGATTTTAATAAGAATTATCCTCATTTATTTTCAATATATCTGTGATACAATAAAAATGTTTGTAGATTATATAGAATTATTTAAATTTCGTGGGGTTTTCTGATATGAAAATTATGGATGAAGTAATAAATGCTACAGCTGATAGCTATCCTATCAGCCGAATCTGCGATAAGCCTGAAGATATTTTATTTCTTGACATAGAAACTACCGGTCTTTCTCCCAAAAACAGTACTATTTATCTGATAGGATGCGCTTTTTATAAAAATGGTACCTGGAATCTCAAGCAGTTCTTTGCAGACAGACGTGGTGATGAAGAAGAACTTGTCCGAGCATTTATCACATTCTCAAAAGAGTATAAGGTTCTGATTCACTTTAACGGAAATCGTTTCGATCTTCCCTTTATTCAGTTTAAGTGTGACAGATTTCATATAGAGAACTCTTTGGAAAAGATGAACTCCATAGACATATACAAACTTATAGCGCCTTATAAAAATATACTTGGAGTGCCTGACTGCAAACAAAAAACAATAGAGCTTTTTCTTGGCATTGACAGACAGGACATTTACTCCGGTGGAGAACTGATACGTGTTTACAAGGATTATCTTATAGAGCCTGACGAAGACAACTATAAAATTCTATTACTGCATAACGCTGATGATGTTCGCGGTATGTTTGCGCTACTTCCTGCTCTTTATTATCATGACTTTTTCAGTATGATCACAGGTCAGAAGGTAATTATTTTCAAGACGGATGCTCCTGTATACCCTCAGGTTCGTACAGGATTTTTAGTGGATGAAGTTTCGGATAATGAAAATCCGGATGCTGTAATTGATCTTCCTATTCGTGCGATGAAGGTACAGGCAAACTATTATAACGATATTGATGGCAGGCAAAAGCAAGAGATTCTTATGAAAGTATCTCTTCCCGATATACTTCCCTCTTCAATTGGAGGAACCGCTGACGAATGTTATTTTAAAGCCGAGGGTGATACTGCAACCCTGCGCATTCCGCTTATTGAGACTGAACTCAAATATTTCTACAGCAATTATAAGGACTACTATTATCTACCGGCTGAGGATCAGGCTCTGCATAAGTCAGTTGCTCAGTTTGTGGATAAAACTCACAGAGTACAGGCTACCGCTGCTAACTGTTACACAAGAAAACCCGGGCAGTATTTAATGCAATGGGATTCAGTTTTTACACCTGTTTTCAAAAAGGAATACGGTGATAAAAAGCTCTACTTTGAATTAACCGATAAGTTAAAGCAAAGCAGAGCTGCTATGAGTCTATATGCTGTTCATGTGCTGGCGCATATTATTGAGAGGGCTTAGCTTTTTATTCCTTACGCTAGAGCTTGCTGAATGTCAGCTATAAGGTCTTCCTTATCCTCAAGGCCACAGGAGATTCTGATAAGGCCTGCAGGTATTCCGGCTGCTTCAAGCTGCTCATCTGTCATCTGACGATGAGTTGAGGTTGCCGGATTAAGACAGCAGGTTCTCGCATCTGCAACATGGGTTTCAATTGCACAAAGCTTCAGTTTGCCCATAAATTCTTCGGCTGCTTTTCTGCCACCTTCTATTTCAAAGGATACAACACCACATCCGCCATTTCCCATATACTTCATTGCTGTGTCATAAAAAGCATCACTCTTAAGTCCGGGATAATTTACCTTTACAACCTTCGGATGCTTTTCAAGGAACTCAGCTACTGCTGTTCCATTCTCAACATGACGTGGCATACGTACGTGAAGAGATTCAAGTCCAAGGTTAAGATAAAATGCATTCTGAGGAGACTGTATGCTTCCAAGATCTCTCATAAGCTGTGAAGTTGCTTTTGTTATGAATGCACCCTCTTTTCCGAATTTTTCAGCATAAACTATTCCGTGGTAGGAATCATCGGGCTGTGTAAGTCCGGGGAATTTATCAGCATGTGCCATCCAGTCAAACTTACCGGAATCAACAATTGCTCCGCCTACAGCTGCACCATGTCCATCCATGTATTTTGTTGTGGAATGGGTAACTATATCTGCCCCCCATTCAATAGGCCTGCAGTTTACAGGTGTAGGGAAGGTATTGTCTACAATAAGCGGAACGCCATGTGCATGAGCTGCCTTGGCAAATTTTTCAATATCAAGAACTGTAAGTGCTGGATTAGCTATTGTCTCACCGAATACTGCCTTGGTATTATCCTGAAATGCTGCATTAAGTTCTTCCTCTGAACAATCAGGAGCCACGAAGGTTGTGGTAATACCCATCTTAGCCATGGTTACTGCCATAAGATTAAAGGTTCCACCATAGATTGATGCGGAAGAAACAATATGATCACCTGCTTCGCAGATATTGAAAAGTGCAAAAAAATTGGCTGCCTGTCCGGAGGATGTAAGCATTGCTGCTGTGCCTCCCTCAAGCTCTGCTATTTTTGCAGCCACATAATCATTAGTGGGATTCTGAAGTCTGGTATAGAAATAACCTGATGCTTCAAGATCAAAAAGCTTTCCCATATCACTGCTTGTATCATATTTAAAAGTAGTAGACTGAACTATGGGAATCTGTCTGGGTTCACCGTTACCAGGCGTATAGCCACCCTGAACACATTTAGTGTTGATCTTATAATTTTTCATACAACTCTCCTCTCGTGTAGATATTATTTTAATGGTTAAAGTGTCTTACCTCCTCTGATCCAGAATATCAGTGATAAGATACACAAAACTATAGATGCCACAATAAGCAATGCTTCTATCAGAAGCGGAATCTTCCATTTAAGATGAAGTCCCTTTAGAACTTCCTTAAAGCTGCCTTCAACCGGTTTATCCGGCCATGAAATTATAAGTATGGCACCTATAATGCCACTTAATGTCAGGGTTGTTGCCCCAATCAGAATAAGTTTGTCCAGCATGGCATCACCTCTATATTATTAGCCTACATTAAAAACTCATTCAAGTGTTTTTTTTACATACCTCTACATCCTTATTCTATATTGGGATTTATTCAAGTACCATTAAAACAATATAAAAATATAATTAAGCAACTGTTGCATGAAGAGTTTTTCTGACAGAGCCCGTACCTTCCACTAGAGCTGCAAAATAGTCGACTACTTTATCAAGCAAACCTGCCTTTTCAAGATCAACTCCAAAAATTGTCTCATCCTTAAGAAGCGGAAGAACCTTAGCTTTCAGAGATTCCTTATCTTTATTATCGCCAAGCTTTATGTCCTTTACATATTCCTGACATTTTGCAAGAAGCGGATCGGGACTTAGCTCGAAAGTCTGTCCATTGTCATCTACTCCCATCAGATATCTTAGCCATCCCGCAAATACAAGCGGAATACACTTTAAATCCTTTACATCAAGGCTATCGGATTTCATATATGCCTTAATTGTCTCACCAAATCTTATCGGTAGCTTTTGTGAAGTATCGCAGGCAATTCTCT
The DNA here is from genome assembly GCF_000424145.1 of Butyrivibrio sp. AC2005. GTDB lineage: Bacteria > Bacillota > Clostridia > Lachnospirales > Lachnospiraceae > Butyrivibrio. The sequence goes on along the minus strand of NZ_AUJI01000013.1, from coordinate 72,263 downwards.
GAGGTGTATCCGGCATAAATTTATTTGGTATTCTTACATTTACAACTGTATCAATAAAGGCCTGTGGCTTGATAACACCGGGATCTGTAACTACAGGAAGTCCTTCAACATAGCCAACCTGCTTAACAAGCTTTATCAGATCCTCATCCTTCATTTCTTCGGAAATTTTGTCAAAGCCAAGAATGCATCCGTATACCGCAAGGGATGTATGAAGAGGATTAAGGCATGTGCAGACCTTCATTCTCTCAACCTTATCTACAGTTTCCTTTGTTGTAAAGATAACTCCGACCTTTTCCAAAGCAGGACGTCCGTTAGGGAATTTATCTTCAATTACGAGATATTCACTTTCCTCGGCGTTTACAAAAGGCGCAACCCAGGTATTCTTGCTTGTTACAACAGCTTCAAGTTCCTCAACGCCATCACCCTTCAGAATGTCGTTAACAGAATCATCCGGTCTGGGTGTAATCTTATCAATCATAGACCAGGGGAAGGATACCTTACTTTCATCCTCAACATAGCCAAGGAAATCCTTATCAGCCTTTCCGTTCTTCACCCAATTCTCAGCAAAAGCATGGATAGCTTCATAAAGCTTATCTCCATTGTGTGAACAGTTATCTGTACTTACCATAGCTATGGGCTTTTTGCCTGAAGCATATCTCTCATACAGAAGTGCTGCTACTTTACCTATATAGCTCTGAGGTTTCGCAGGACCTTCTTCAAAATCTGCCGCCACGGCAGGAAGTGTTTCACCTGCAGCATTTGTAAGGCAATATCCTTTCTCAGTAATTGTAAAGGTTGCAAGCTTAAGAGACTCTGCTCTAAAAATCTCTTTTAATCTTCCGAATTCTTTTTCGTTTTCGGAATCGAGTATGCAGGACTCAGCTATGCTCTCGATGACCGTTTTATCTACAGAGCCATCAGCCTTAAGTGTTACAAGAATTGACAGATTGTCGTGAGGTCTGTACATTTTCTCAATTATCTCGTAATCAAAGCCTTCTACTACTGTAATACCCTTGGTGTTATAGCCCTGCTCCAGCATTCTTTGAGCCAGATTTGCCTGAAAGGCTCTGAAAATATTGCCGGCTCCAAAATGAACCCACTCGGGTGCGGCAATGGTTTCTTCTATCATTTTTGCTCTGTCGAAGGAAGGAAGGATGTAACCTTTGTCCTTCCAGGCAGTATCTGTTTTTATGCTTGATGAATTTAGTTTCATTTTTTTTTCTCCTGATTTGTTTATCCCCTCATCCGGCGCTTCGCGCCACCTGTCTACGCTCCGCTTCGGTCTGCGCAGAGCAATCGTCCCCCGGACGATTTGCGCCCCCGGTGGGGGAAGGCTTTTTTTGTTTTCGCCTTTCTCTACATCTCCAAAAGAAGATTTATTAGTTATATAATCACAGTCCGCGCTGATGAGATTTTTCAATTGCTTCCCAAAGTCCGTTTATATATGTAGCGCCGAGGGCTCTGTCATAGAGGCCATACCCTGGCATTGCTACTTCTCCCCAGATCATTCTTCCGTGGTCAGGGCGGATAGGGCCGTCAAAGCCGGTCTCATAAAGTGCCTTGACAATTTCATACATATCGAAGGTACCATCTGATGAAAGATGTGCAGCCTCTTCAAAGTTTGTTGGTGAGATAAACTTAAGGTTACGAACATGTGCAAAATGTATTCTGCCCTCAAGTGCTCTTATCATGTGTGGAAGGTCATTCTCAAGGCTTGTACCGTATGAGCCAGAACAGAAGGTAACTCCGTTATGCACATCGTCTACAGCCTTCATAAGCTTTAGGATGTTCTTTTCATTGTTTATGATTCTGGGAAGTCCGAATACACTCCATGCAGGATCATCAGGATGAATAGCCATCTTAATATCATATTTGTTACATACAGGCATGATTGCCTTTAGGAAATAAACAATATTTTCAAAGAGCTTATCCTCGTCAATGCCCTTATATAATTCAAAAAGCTCTTTTACATGAGCCATTCTCTCAGGTTCCCATCCGGGCATTACTGCACCGTTTGTTTCGCCGGAAATGGATTCAAACATTTTTTCAGGATTAATGGCATCAACTGCTTCCTGAGTATATGCAAGAACTGTTGAACCGTCTTCTCTCTTTCTTGCAAGTTCTGTTCTGGTCCAGTCAAACACAGGCATGAAGTTGTAACATACCATGTGAATATCTTCCTTACCCAAATTTTCAAGTGTTTTGATATAGTTATCTATATGCTTATCTCTGTCAGCGGTTGCTGCCTTGATTGCATCTGAAACGTTTACTGATTCGATACCGGATATCTCCAGTCCTGCATCTTCAACCTCTTTCTTAAGAGCCTGTATCTCGCTCTGCTCCCAAAGTTCACCTGCCTGTTTATTATAAAGAGTAGTAATTACCCCATGTACTCCCGGAATCTGTCTGATCTGCCAGAGCTTGACCGTATCGTAATTTGTGCCATACCAGCGTAATGTCATTTCCATAAAAATTCTTACCTCCAAATAAATGTCTTGTTCTTATGTATATAGCTTACTTTTTTGCCTATTTGTTTAGAATAGAATTACTTGTTGCCATGTTTGCAAAAATTGTCCTATAATATTTTTCATGAAAAACAAACTCAGATCATCATTTAATACAAGACAATATATGCTATCCTCAGACTTTGAGGTGTTCTATTATTCGGACAGAAATTTTAAGACTCTGAATCCCCATTCCCACGATTACTATGAATTCTATTTGTTTATCGAGGGCGATATCACCATGGAGATTTTCAGATCAAATGGTGAATCGCAGCTCCACAAAATGTCTTCAGGAGACCTTATGATTGTTCCACCCGGAACCAGTCACCATGCCATAATGAACGACCCGACGCAAAACTACAGACGTTTTGTATTCTGGATAAGTAAAGAATGCTGTAAAAGTCTGATGCAGGAATCAGTCGACTACATGTATCTCATACAAAAGGCAGAGGCATTTCACAAATATATCTATTCTCTTTCACCTGCAGAATATCATCAGGTGGAATATAGATTTCTGCGTCTTTTGGAGGAAATATCTTCAGACAGATATGGCAGCAGCACAGCAAGGCATCTGTGTCTCTGTGATCTGATACTCACCATTAACCGCGTGATCTATGACAATGAGCATATAGATGCAAAATCCGATGAAGTGTCACTATTTCAAAACATCCTCTCTTACGTCGAAAGTAATCTTGATAGCTCACTTTCCCTTGACGAAATTGCAGGTCAGTTTTTTGTAAGTAAATATTATGTTTCACACCTTTTCAAGGATACTCTTGGTATCTCTCTGCATCAGTACATAATAAAAAAACGCCTTGCCGAATGCCAGAGCGCCATAACAAATGGCGAAAGCATCAGCAAGACGTATGAACGTTTTGGTTTTAGGGATTATTCCAGCTTCTTTAAGGCTTTCAAAAAAGAATACGGAATATCTCCAAAGGAATATCAGACTCTGTATTCACATTAGAGTTTTATCCTCTGATTTCTTTTACTTTCTTTACAGCCTCTCTGGTCATTTCCTCAATTTTATCAAAATCTCCGGCCTTGATGAGATCACCCTTTACCATCCAGCTGCCACCGCAGCAGGCAATTCTGTCATAGGAAAGATAATCTGACATATTATTTGTATTAATTCCACCTGTAGGCATAAACTTAACTTCCGTATAGGGTGCAGCCATAGCCTTGATCATGGCAAGTCCGCCTGCCTGTTCTGCAGGGAAGAATTTAAGAACCTTCAGGCCTCTCTTTATTCCCCATGCAGCCTCTGAAGGTGTGGCAACTCCTGGAAGAACAGGGTACCCTTTCTCAATACAGTAATCCACAACCTCCGGATCAAAGCCGGGGCTTACTATGAATTTTGCACCTGCCGCAATTGCGTCATCTACCTGCTTTGTTGAGAGCACTGTTCCTGCTCCAACTAGCATTTCAGGGAAATTCTCTGTCATGATTTTAATGGCATCTGCAGCGGCTGCTGTACGGAAGGTAACCTCCGCACACTTAAGACCGCCCTTTACAAGCGCCTCAGCAAGTGGCTTTGCATCCTCTACTCTGTCTATTACTACTACAGGAACAACTCCGTATGCGGAGAGTTCTTCTATTATGTTAGTCATCTGCTTTAACCTCTTTTCTTTTTTATCTCTGTACTCTGGCACCGGCGCCGCCCATAATAGCTTCAACTTCACTCTTGTCAGCCATGGTTGTATCGCCGGGTGTTGTCATGGCAAGTGCTCCGTGAGCTGCACCATAATTTACGGCAAGCTCTGCATCACCTGTTGTCATCAGTCCATAGATAAGTCCTGATGCGAAAGAATCACCACCTCCGACACGATCCATTATCTCGAGTCCCTTGTAATCCTTAGCCTTGTAAATTTCACCATCTGCAAAGCAAAGTGCACTCCAGTCATTAACTGTTGCTGTTTTAACCTCTCTTAAGGTTGTGGCAACTGCCTTGAAATTAGGATAGGTCTTTACAACCTCTCTGATCATTTTCTTGTAGCCTTCAATATCAAGCTTTGCAAGATTTTCATCGTTACCCTCTATTTCAAAACCGAGGCAAGCAGTGAAATCCTCCTCGTTTCCTATCATTACGTCAACGTACTTTGCAATTTCCTTATTGACCTCCTGTGCTTTTACCTTACCGCCAATAGCACTCCACATGGAAGGTCTGTAGTTTAAGTCATAGGAAATAACTGTTCCGTATTTTCTTGCAGTCTTAATAACCTCAATTACTGTCTCACTTGACTGCTCTGAAAGTGCTGCATAAATTCCACCTGTATGAAGCCACTTAACGCCAAGCTCGCCAAATAATCTATCCAGGTCGAAGTCTTCTGGCTTAGCCTTGGAAATTGCTGTGTTAGCTCTGTCTGAACATCCCTTTGCTCCTCTTATACCGAAGCCTCTCTCAGTAAAATTCAGACCATTTCTGCATTCTCTGCCAATTCCGTCAGTCTTCATCCATTTAATAAAGGATGTATCAACACCGCCCTGAAGAATAAAATCCTCCATAAGCTTACCTACTTCATTATCAGCAAAGGCTGTAAGGACCGCTGTTTTCATGCCGAAGCATCTTCTAAGTCCGCGGATTACATTGTACTCTCCGCCACCTTCCCAGGCAGTAAAATGTCTTGCAGTTCTAATTCTTCCTTCGCCGGGATCAAGTCTCAGCATTACTTCACCAAGTGATACTGCATCGTATGCGCAGTCTTGTCTTAAATTTAATTCCATGTCTTTTTCTCCTTAAATATATTCCTAATATATCGATGTAATATTTTTTAGAATCTCTTAAAGATTGAAATATCGTTTAGCATTGTAGTATGAGATGCCACTGACAATTCTCTTAAGAGCTTCTTCATCATTAGGATATTCACCATTCTCAACCCAGCCGCCAATAAGATTACACATTATTCTTCTGAAATAATCATGTCTTGTATATGACAGGAAGGATCTTGAATCAGTCAGCATACCGATGAAGTTACCAAGTATTCCAAGACTTGCAAGAGACTTCATCTGTTCTTCCATACCAATCTTTGTATCGTTAAACCACCATGCGGGGCCGTGCTGTATCTTCCCAGGAACCTCAGAGGACTGGAAGCCTCCGATAATAGTTCCGATCTGCTGGTTATCTGCAGGATTAAGCGAAAAGATAATTGTCTTTGGAAGTTCTTCTGTCTTATCCAGTTCTGAGAGAAGATTTGCAATATTCTCACCACAGGTATTATTTGCTATCATGTCATAACCTGTGTCAGGCCCGATAAGTCTGAACATTCTCTCATTCTTATTCCTCATGCAGGAATAATGAATTTCCATAGCTATTCCATGCTTATGATATGCTTTTCCAAGAGCTATAAGAAGTGCTGTCTGATAGCCTTCTGCCTCTTCAGTAGAAACCGCTTCTCCGCTCATCGCTTTTCTGAAGGCTTTATCACATTCCTCCATAGAAACAATTCTGAAGGGCACATAGTCAAGACCATGATCTGATGCAACACATCCGCGCCCAGCAAAATACTCCACTCTTTCTATAAGAGCATCAATTACATCCTGTGTGGAATCAAGGGTTTCTTTTCCTACTACCCCTGCCAGCTCCTGAATATATTCCTTAAAGCCTTCCTTATGTATATTTACAGCCTTGTCTGGCCTGAAGGAAGGTCTAACAAGGAAATCTATGCTTTCATCCGCAGCAATTTTCTCATGCCACTCGAGTGAATCTACAGGATCATCCGTTGTTCCCACATATGCAACATTACTCTTTTTGATCAGACCTCTTACTGTAAAGCTGTCATCATTCCCCAGCATATCATTGCATTTGTTCCATATTTTCTCAGCATTTACCGGTGTTAAGGGCTCATCAATTCCAAAATACTTTTTTAATTCAAGATGGCACCAGTGATACATTGGATTGCCGATTGAAAGAGAAAGTGCATCCGCAAATCTCTTAAACCTTTCAAGCTCATCATCTCTGCCTGTAACCAGTTCCTCCGGGATACCATTTGAACGCATAAGTCTCCACTTATAATGATCTCCGAAGTATGATCCGTCTGCCTGTTTTCCGCCAAACCATACATCTCCGAGACTGTCAAAACGCTTATCCTCATATATTTCCCTGGGAGAAATATGACAATGATAATCTATAATCGGAAGTTCCTCTGAATAATCATGAAAAAGATGCTTTGCCGTATCTGTCTGCAAAAGAAAATCGTTGTCCAAAAAACTCTTCATCCTTAAGCTCCTTTATTTCTTCATTGTTACCCTGCCTATTTTAATTCTTTCGAGTGCTTTTTTATATAATTACCGGGTATCTAACCAACTATTTCAACAAGCACAACAAGTTTTGCAATGTATGCAGAATAACATCCGAAAAAATGAAAAAGCATGTTGCTTGCAACATGCTCGCGCCGAGCGCGGTTGCATTTATGCAACAAATACCATACGCGCGAGTGCGCATCCATAGCGGAGCGTTTTTTATATATTTGGAAATCCGGAGGAATTTCCTAATATATAAAAAAGCGCTTAGGTATAGAACTCTATACCCAGGCGCATTTTTTCAAAAATACTTATGACTTCTTGCTGGTAATATTGGAAAAAGTCAATCTTTTCATCCTATAGCCAGCATTATCAATCTTACAACAAGTGCAACCACCCATGCTATCGCACATTGCCAGAGGACAACGCAGATTGCATATTTTGCTCCCAACTCACGTTTTATGGATGCTATAGCAGCAACACAGGGGGTATATAAAAGTGAGAACACTAAAAGTGTTGCAGCTGTAACTGTTGTGAGCGCGTTTTCTATGCCTTCCGTAAACAGAATCTCCATGGTTGAAACGACGCTTTCTTTTGCTATAAAACCACTTATAAGAGAAGTGACTACCTTCCAATCGCCAAGACCTAAAGGTTTAAATATCGGCACCAAAAGTCCTGATATTGTTGCCATTATACTGACTGCAGAATCTGTCGTAAAATTCAGGTGCATATCAAAGCTCTGCAAAAACCAGACAACAATTGAAGCAAGGAAAATGATACTAAACGCCTTGGTCAGAAAGTCCTTTGCCTTTTCCCAAAGAAGCTGAGTAACATTCTTAAATCCGGGCATTCTGTAATTAGGAAGTTCCATTACAAAGGGAACTGCTTCACCCTTAAAGAAGGTATTCTTATAAATCAGCGAAACAAGAATTCCCATAATTATGCCAAGCACATAGAGACCAATCATGATTAGTCCACCGCGTCTGGGGAAAAATGCATCTACAAAAAAAGCGTAAATCGGAACCTTTGCCGTACAGCTCATAAACGGAGTAAGCACAATAGTCATTCGTCTGTCACGTCTTGAAGGCAGCGTCCTTGTTGACATAACGGCAGGTACTGTACATCCAAAGCCTATAAGGAGCGGCACAATACTTCTTCCGGAAAGTCCGATTTTTCTAAGGAGCTTATCCATAAAAAACGCAACTCTTGCAATATATCCGCTATCTTCCATAATTGATAAAAAGAAAAACAGCGTGACTACTATCGGCAGGAAACTTACAACACTGCCAACACCTTCAAATATTCCTTTTATAACAAGCTCTCTTATGGCTATATTAACCTCTGCCTTTTGCATCCAGGCATCTGTAGCCTCTTTAAGTAAATCAATTCCCGCCGCCAGTATATCCTGGAAAAATGGTCCTATTACGTTAAAGGTTAATAAGAAGGTTATTCCCATAATTATTATAAAGAATGGAATAGCTGTCCATTTTCCGGTAAGAACCTCATCGATTTTCTCGGATCTTATACGTTCCTTACTCTCAGAAGGCTTAACAACTGTCTGCTCGCAGACTCTCTCTATAAAGTCATAGCGCATATCAGCAATTGCAGAGCTTCTGTCCATTCCGCTTTCATTCTCCATCTGAACAATGGTATGCTCTATCATTTCCTTTTCGTTCTTATCGAGAATCATCTTTTTTAATATCAGGATGTCACCCTCTATAAGCTTGGTGGTTGAAAATCGAATAGGTATGTCAGCTTTTTCAGCATGATCTTCTATTATGGATTCTACAGCATGAATTGCTCTGTGAATTGCTCCGCCATGATCTGTCTTTTGACAAAAGTCCTGTTTTACCGGCTTTTCCTGATAGGTCGCAATATGAACCGCATGTCGAATAAGCTCTGCAACACCTTCATTCTTTGCAGCGGAAATAGGAACTACGGGAACTCCTAACAACGCTTCCATTTTATTAATATCTATCGAACCATTATTGCCGCGCACTTCATCCATCATGTTCAGTGCCACTACCATGGGAATATCCATTTCCAGAAGCTGCATGGTGAGATAGAGATTTCTCTCTATATTCATAGCATCAACAATATTGATAATTGCCTTAGGTTTTTCTTCCAGTACAAAGTTTCTTGAAACAATCTCCTCACTACTGTAAGGAGACATGGAATAAATTCCGGGAAGATCTGTTACAAGAGTATCGGGATAGCCTATTATCGGACCGTCCTTCCTGTCTACAGTAACACCGGGGAAGTTACCGACATGCTGATTTGCACCGGTAAGCTTATTGAAAAGTGTTGTTTTTCCACAGTTCTGATTACCGACAAGCGCAAAGGTAAGAAGTGTTCCGGCAGGAAGCTTTTCTCCCTCAAAGTCATTATGATATCTTCCATCCTCACCCAGTCCCGGATGTTCGGAGCTATCTATCTGAGTAATTCTTTCGTGCTTATTTTTTCTTTCGTTTATCTCAGTTACTTCGATTTTTTCAGCCTCAGATAATCTAAGTGTGAGTTCATAACCATGTATCTGGAGCTCAATAGGATCACCAAGGGGTGCATATTTTACAACCGTTATCTCTGCACCGGGAATAACACCCATATCAAGGAAGTGCTGCCTTAAAGCCCCTTCTCCTCCTACCTTGGTTATTACTGCGGAATGTCCGAGCGACAATTCTTTTAAATTCATTATTAGCCTCATTATTTATTGAGAAATATTCTCATTATTTTCTTCTATATAATATCATCTTGCGGGTTGTTTTCAATATCCTTTTTCCTATTTTGTCTCCTGACTTTGTTTATATGCCGCTCAAAATCTCCACTATTAAGTAAGGCAGCGATAACAAGCTGATCAAGAGTCGGCACCGGACATTCATAAAACCCTGTTTTTTCGGCAAAAAGAGGAAGCAAACTCTTCGGAAGAACCATGTATGCAGCTCTTACATAACTGCCAATAGTCCTTGTAAAGGTATTTACATATATAACTCTCCCCTCTTCATCCAGTGAAAATATGGTTTCCTCAGGCTTTCTGCTGGGTGTAAACTCAGATTCAAAATCATCCTCAACAATAAAACCATCTTTATTCCTGCTCCACTTAAGGTATTCTCTCTTTTTTGCAGCAGAAGCAGTTACACCACTGGGAAAACTCCTATAGGGTGTTATATGCAAAACCTTAACATCAGCATTCCAAAGCTCTTCACTTTCAATGCCATCGTTTCCAAGCTTAAGCATATGTATGTCTGCTCCGCCGGCTGTATAGACCTTCGCAATCTTCTGATAGGACGGGCTCTCAACTCCGTAAACTATATCTCTGCCAAAGGTCTGCACTATCAGTAGGTATAGGTATTCTGCTCCCGCCCCCACTATGATCTGATCCGGTGAAACCAGTAGCCGCCTGGACCTGCTAAGGTATGCAGCTATGGCTCTTCTAAGTTCTTCTGTGCCATTCTTTGGAGACTTATTCATAACAAAGGAGCCGTATTCACTAAGTACTCTTCTCACTGTTTTTGCATATATAGAATATGAAAACTTCGGTACACGGAGTGTGCTCATGGAAAACTGATCTGAAGAAGCAGCCTTTTCTTTAATTAAATTGCTGTTATCCTCAGCTACAGTAGTCTTATTCTTACTACCTGCTCCGGTATATATTTCCTTATCATCAAAGCTTACAAAATAACCGCTTTTTTCCTTTGGACTGATATATCCCTCTTCAGTTAAAAGCTCATAAGCATGCTCTATTGTTATCACACTGACTCCCATAGCTTCGGCCATTACGCGCTTTGACGGAAGCTTCGTGCCCACGGAATATCTTCCTTTAATAATATCTTCCCTTACCTGTTCGTATACTTTCAGATACCTTTTGGTCTTTTCCATAGTCTTCAATCCTATTCTGATTATATAAAAAAATCCAAATCTGATATTTTTAATACTACCAGTTTGATGATATATTATGTTAAATGATTTCGTCAAACGAAAAATAATAAAAAAGTTAACGAACGATGGAGGACATAATGAAAAACAATCAGATTACTAAAATTTCATACGCAGGTCTCATGGCAGCTCTTTGCTATGTTGGCTATGCTGTATTTCCTGCAATAAACGCTTCTGGAACCAAAGTTCATCTTGGCAATGCCTTTGTGGTACTCGGTGCTTTATTATTAGGCGGATTGTACGGCGGACTTGCCGGAGCAATTGGATTATCTCTTGCGGATATCATCTCCGGTTATGCTGCCTCCGCTCCCAGAACCTTTATCTGCAAACTTGTTATCGGACTTATTGTCGGACTTGTAGCTCACAAGCTAGCCAGAATTTCTGAGGATCATAAAAAGACCTACATACTTAAATGGTCTATAATAGCTGCCATTGTGGGACTTGGTTTTAACTGCATATTCGAGCCTGCTCTTAAGTATGTCTGGTACACTATTCTCACACCAAATGCTGAAAAGGCTGAAGCAGCCATTGGTGCTCTTGTAGCTGTTACCACCTATGCTACAATAATAAATGCAGTGATCAATTCACTTCTTGCAGTAGTAATGTACAATGCACTTCGCCCGGCATTATTTAAAGCAAATCTTTTTCCGAGCATAACAAAGAACGAAATTAAGCAGGCATCATGAAAATTCATGGATTACAGAAAATGACATTATTGGACTATCCGTCAAAAATAGCAGCAACCGTCTTTTTAGGCGGTTGCGATTTTAAATGTCCGTTTTGTCATAATTTTGAAATTGTAGACGGAAGCATGGCTCCCATCATGGATGATACGGAGCTTTTTTCATTTCTCCAAAAAAGAAAAGGACTCCTTGACGGAGTCGTAATAACAGGCGGAGAGCCCTGTATATATTCTGATCTTCCAACTCTCATATCAAAAATCAGGGACATGGGGTTCCTTGTAAAGCTTGATACAAACGGAAATCACCCGGAGGTTGTAGAAACTCTATTAGCTGACAAGGCTATAGATTATATCGCGATGGATATCAAGAATTCTCCGGCAAAGTATTCTATGACAATAGGGCTGAATAATATAAATTTAGATAATATTTCAAAAAGTATTAGTCTCATTATGAATTCAGGTGTTCCCTATGAATTCCGGACTACGGTTGTACATGAATATCATGAAGCTTCGGATTTTGAAGAAATTGGCAAATGGATTGAGGGTGCTGCTGCATATTATTTACAGCAGTTTACTGTAAGAGATACTGTGCCTGATAAGAGGCTTACAGCTCCTACGGAAAGTGATATGATGCTGTACCTGAAAACGGTTCAGAAATATGTTCCTAAAGCTGAAATAAGGGGCTTGTAGAAATTCCCCTCATCCGTCAGCTTCGCTGACACCTGTCTTCGCTCCGCTTCGGTCCGCGCAAAGCCGACGTCCCCTGGACGTCGTGCGCCCCTTAGGGGGAAGGCTTTTTTGTAAAAAAACACATGTCTTATACTGTAACTTCATCCTCCTCAGGCAGGTGCACCTTTGAAATAACTATTATGGTATCGCCTTCCTTAAGCTTCACCCCACCCTTGGGAATAATTGTTTTTGCTCCTCTCTTAATTGATAAGAGCTGTGTCTGTCTCGGAAAATCAAGATCCTTTATGAATTTATCTACCCACGGATGAGTGTTCCCTAAAGTGACTTCTTTCAAATTCATGGGCGTATCGTTTTTAATAGCCTGAGCTCCAATTATTACCTTATCTCCTGTTTCAAGAGTCAAATTCCCATTGGGAATAATGGCATTGCCACGTCTCTGAATCATTGCTATAAGAGCGTCATGAGGCAGGTCGATATCTCTTAGCTTTTTATCCACCCATTTATCCTTAGCACCAAGTTGCACCTTTATAAAGTGCATATCTATAGACTTCGCGTAATCTCCCATATGCTTTAATTTCGTATATTGTTCCACGAAACCTGCGGAAATAATACCGGTAGGGATGGCAACCATACCGACTCCAAGAAATGCAAGCAGTATTCCGAACACTTTTCCCAAAAAAGTTACAGGATAAATATCTCCGTAGCCCACAGTCAGAAGTGTGGATGCTGCCCACCATATTCCCGAAAAAGCATTTGCAAATACCTCAGGCTGCGCATCATGTTCAAGCGAATACATACAAAGGCTTGAAGCAAGCATCATTACAGAAATGATAAACATCGATGAAAGAAGCTGCTGTGCCTTACTTTTTATAACCTCGGTTATAACATTGAGTGAGTCATAATAGGCATTGATTCTGAAAAGTCTGAATATTCTTGCCACTCTGAACATTCGAAATGCAGCTGCACCAGCAGGGAAAAATACCGGCAGATAATATGGCAGAAAGCTCAAAAGATCTATAATTCCGGCAAATGAAAAAACAAATGCCACAAGCGCTCCTGCTTCACTTTTATACGGAAACAGATTTTTAGCACAAAAGGCTCTCAAAATATAATCAATAGCAAAAAACAGTACAGTCCATTTTTCAATCTCGCTAAAAATGAAACCGTAGGAGGCGTTTAAGTCCGAAAACGTAGAAAGGAACGCTGCCACCAGATTAAGCACCAGTGCCACCGTTCCTATTACATCATAAGCTATGCTTGGAATATCCCCCAAATATCCTACAGATATTATTCTGAAAAGTTTCTTCCTGAACTCTTCAAAGTTATTACTTTTTTCCACAACCTTTTCCCCTAAACTTATTTATCACCTGTATCAAATACAATTGCTTCTTCAGGCTTAACGGGCTTGCTGAAATAATACCCCTGAATCTTATCAGCTCCGTAAGTCTTAAGCTTTTCAAATTGCCATTTTTCCTCAACACCTTCAATTATAACCTGCTTATCTATATCATGTACAAGCCGGATAACATCCTGCATGAAAGCTTCCTTGCCATCAACAAGATAGGAATCAACAAAGGATTTATCGACCTTTACAAAATCAACAGGTATATATGTAAGATAGCCCAGAGATGAATAGCCTGTTCCGAAATCATCCATAAGAAGCTTTATACCAAGTTCCTTAAACTGAGCAAACAACCTTTCCGCCTGCTCTGTCCTCTCAAGAAACAGACCTTCGGTAATCTCAATCTCAACATACTCTCCTGAAATATTATAACGCGAAAGCAGCTCTTTTATAAAGTCTACATATCCCGTATCTCCAAGCTGATTACTGGAATAGTTTATGGAAACCGGCTTAAGCTCATACCCCTGATCACGCCACTCTGCAAGCTGCTTGATAACAAGCTCCGTCGTAACTCTTCCGAGCCTTCCAATCCATCCACTGGATTCTATAATCGGAATGAACATGTTGGGGTAAAGCCCCTCTGCCTTCATTCTTACCAAAGCCTCAAATCCGGTAACTGCCTTCGTCTGTACATCCACCTGTGGCTGATAAAGCATGAAAAATCCATCGTTGTCAAAAGCCTCAAGTATCTTTGCCTTGATCTTGTTTTCCTCTCGTACCTTCTTTTTAATCTCATCAGAATACTTAAAGGCCTTATTGCGTCCTCGCTGCTTAGCTTCGTACATCGCTATTTCAGCATTGATAATGTGCTGATCCGGAAGGGTCGCTCCATCAGATACGGATATACCTATACTGCAGGATAAAATAATTGTCTCATCCCCAACCGGTATCGGCGTTCTGAAAAGTTCAAGTATCTCATTTATGGTTTCTGAGTCCTCATCCAGCTGCTCCTTTGGAACCATTATAAGGAATTCATCTCCGCCATATCTTGAAATCATCCAGTCTCTTTGGGAAGATATCTGTTCAAGAGTAAGAGACAGATACTTTAATATTTCATCAGCAAGCTGATGCCCATAGGTTTCATTTACATCCTTAAAGTTATCTATATCAATCATAAGCATTGAATAAACATGCTTTATTGTCAGATTTTCGCGCAGATAATTTACGGCACTACGCCTGTTAAGGATATCAAGGAAGTCATCATGCTCTGCCTGATATTTCAATTTTTCCTGAGATTTTTCCAGCTCATTTTTGGAATTCATGAGTTCCTGATTGGCTGCCTTACCTAAAAGAACCGTCACATATATAGCCAAAATGAGGAATACCATTGATAAAAAGATCATTCCCATTGTCGGGAAAATATTGCCATACATGTCAAAGAAAGTTAGTGGTTTGTTAAATATCACAGCATCATCAGGCAATTTTGATTCATCTATTCCAAATTTTTTTAAAAGCGCATAGTCAAACTCAGTATTATAGGGTGAATCAACAATAAGCTTTTCGTGGCCAATGGATTTGCCATTAAGAAGATTCACCATATCATGTCCGGCTGATTTACACTGATAAGAAAAATCCATAGCTATGCTTCCAAGAACACCGTCTATGGTTCCACTTGCATAATTTCTCAAAACCGGCACACTCGTATTATTTACAATAATATTGGTCATTTCGTTCGTAGAATGAACGATTTTATCCGAGTCCTTAAAGCAGGTCATATAAATGAGGACAGCATCCTTAGGGATTGCCTTAAGTTCATCTTCAAGGCTTTCAAAAGGTATTGTAGCCACATTGATTTCATTAAACTCATAGCCCGTAGATGCGTTCTTTACCCGATTGTAAAGAACCATATCAGCCAAGCCTGCAGGCGAGCTATCATGAATGCCATAATACTTTTTCCTTTCCGGCATAAGCTTCATTGCAAGCTCTATGGTATCAACAAGATAGTCATTTTCGTAATATCCATACATTCCATAGCGCTCAACAGCCATTTGTGCAAGCGTCATATTATTTACACCGAAAAATACTATCGGTAAATCCGAGAACAATTCCTTTTTATATTTCATTGCGAATTTTACTGCCTCATCATCCGCAAGCAAAATGCCATCATAATCATTCTTCAAATTTACACGCTGTATAAAATAATCATGGAAGGTCTCTGTATCCTTTGTCGATCCATGCTTTTTTGCATCCATAAACATAACGTCAAATTCAATGCCGTTGGGTTCAAAGCTTTCTTTTAGCCCCTCTATCTGAGGCTCAAATGTATAATACTGGGAATTATAAGACGCAAGAAACAGAACCCGATGCTGAACCTCTCCCTTGTAAACAGATCCATTCATCGAGGAACCATCATCTGTGGTAACAAACTGCCTGAGAAATACAACGGCAATCAGTAGACACAAGACGCTGAGCAATATAAATACTATGCGTATTTTTTGAAGTGCTGACTGTTTTGTCATAAGAAACCGTCCATAATTATAGTAGTATATTTAAATTCTACCACTATACATATGGGTGCTTTATAAATTAAGCCTTATAATCATATTAAAGGATTATAAAATTCTACTAATATTTTTAAAGGAGCCGGGCGCATCTGTTATGCACCCGGCTCCTTGTCATTGGATTAGGTATAAAGTTATTTTGGAGTTATCTGTTGTAAAAGTATTAGCCTTCAATCATTATAGTCTTCTTCTCAGGAACCTTAGCCTGTTCTTTCTTAGGAACATTCAGGCTCAGTACACCATGCTTGAAGCTGGCCTTAATATCCTCTTCTGTAAGGTTATCACCTACATAGAAGCTTCTCTGCATTGATCCTGCATAACGCTCCTGTCTGATGAGCTTACCCTTATTGTCCTTCTCATCCTTATCAAGTCCCTTGGCAGCGCTTACTGTAAGGTATCCGTTATCCAGTTCAAGTGTAATCTCTTCCTTCTTAAATCCGGGAAGATCTATATCAACCTCGTAATGATCCTCAGCCTCATGAACATCAGTCTTCATAAGTCTCTCAGGATGTCTGCCATAGAGCTTCCTCTCGGTGTTATCAAAATCGTTAAACATCGGGAAATCAAACCAGTTATCAAATAACTTCTCATCAAAAATACTAGGCATCAACATAATAGTTACCTCCTTATGTAAAAAATGTTTTTTTAGAAACATTTCTGTTCCCTTGTTCTATAACTGTTATAACATTTATTAGCACTCTTGTCAAGTGAGTGCTAATAAAAATTTTAAGCAACATTTATACTATTTATATGGTATATTAGTAGGTAAATAAATTAGCGAGGTGTCTGGATATGACAATACTACAGTTAAAATATGTTATTGCAATTGACGAAGAATGCTCCATAAGAAAGGCTGCCGACAAGCTCTACGTATCTCAGCCCGGCCTTTCCAGTGCTGTAAGGGATTTGGAAAAAGAGCTCGGAATCCAGATTTTTGAAAGAGTTCATAATGGCGTGGTTACTACTGCTGCTGGCGCTTCCTTTATTGCATATGCCAGAAATGCTGTCGAACAGTTTTCAAAGGTTGAGGAAAAATACCTGAACAAAAAGAATGATAAACCTACTTTTTCTGTATCCATGCAGCACTATACCATCGCAGTTAATGCTTTCATAGAAACAGTAAAGGAATATGATTATGATGAGTACCAGTTTTCAATAAAAGAAACTCAGACAAGTGAGGTTATTGAAGATGTAAAAACTCTGAAAAGTGAAATAGGTGTGATAGCGCTTAGCGATTTTAACAAGAATACCTTCAAAAAGATTTTCGCTGATGCATCACTGGAATTCCATGAGCTTTTCACAAGAAATACCTATGTATATCTGCGAAAGGACCACCCTCTCGCAGGCAAGGATGAGCTGTCTCTTGAAGAGCTTCAGGACTATCCATGCATGGTCTTTGATCAGGGAGACAATACCTCTTTTTATTACAGAGAAGAAGCCCTGGCCACCTACGATTATAAAAAAATAATCAGCACTAACGAAAGAGCTACTTCCATTGAGCTTATGCTCGGACTAAACGGTTATGCCGTAGGTGCCGCAATGCTGGGGGACAGTCTAAATGGCTCAGACTTAACTCACATCAAGCTTAAGGAAGAAGAAACTCTCACATTCGGATACATTACAAGAAAGAATGCCCAATTAAGTGAGATGGGTCAGATGTTTGTTGATAAACTTGAAAAATTTGTTCCGGAATTGAACTAAAAAAATACTGCGCAGAGCTTAATGGCTCCACGCAGTATTTTTTTACTTTTATCAGACTATAGCCTAAATCAAAAACCGGTGTCACAGACTTGGGGGCTGTGACACCGGTTTTTGAAAAATATAATAAAAAAGTTTGGAATAATGATATTGTTGTATAAGTTTTTAATTCATATACAACATAAACAATTGTAACATTTATGTAATATTTGTCAACATGTTTTCAAATATTTTTACAAAAATAGTAAAATTTATTGTCATCTGTATACGGGTTTCATATTCTTCAACTCTTCATAGATGATTTTATAGTTATCATATCGAACCTTAGAAATCTCTCCTGCCTCAAGAGCTGCCTTGACTCCACAATCAGGCTCAGCAATATGACTACATCCTCCAAATCTGCAGGAGGGTTCATAGGGCTCAAATTCAGGATAATACAGTGGTAATTCCTCTGCGGTAATATCTTTTAATGCAAGTGAAGTAAATCCGGGAGTATCAAATACATATGTTACCTGATTCTCATCCGATAATGCGGAAATATAAAACATCTCCGAATGTCTCGTAGTATTTCGTCCTCTTGAAATCTTACGGCTAAGCTCTCCGGTCTCCATTGCCGCTTCCGGATGAAGCTTATTTAACAGCGAGGATTTACCTACTCCGCTTGGACCTGCTACAACAGAGGTTTTACCCTTAAGCTTTTCACAAAGTTTATCAATTCCGGCGCCTTCATGAACGCTTATGAAAATAACCTCATATCCGCACTTTTCATAGGCATCCATAAGTTCCTTCTGCTCTTCTTCCGATGCAATATCCTGCTTGTTGAAACATATAATGACCGGAAGTCCGTTCCTCCTCATCTGGATAAGGAATTTATCAAGGACATTATAGTTAGGATCCGGCTTTACTATTGCAAACAGAACAACCGCCTGGTCGACATTAGCGACCGGCGGTCTTATAAGTTCATTACGCCGGGGCAATATCTTAGTGATATTACCTGTCCCGGCTTCTTCATCAATTATTTCAATATCTACGTCATCACCGACAAGCGGCTTTATATTGTCTTTTCGGAAAATGCCTTTTGCTTTGCATTCGTATACGCGTTCACTACCGGTATTAACATAGTAAAATCCCGCAATTCCTTTAACAATCCTTCCCTTCATAGACACTCCTGCAATTAATTCTCCTGATTAAATGTAACAGCTCTTGTAACGGTGTATTCCTCTGAAGTACCGCCCACGATGTTACCGTATTCATCAGTAGTAGCAGGGCTTGTTGCTGTGTAAGTAAACGTTATTACTCCTGTAGCAGAAGTAAGTCCTGTACGAACTACCCCGGTAATCGGGAAAGATGCTGTAGTAGTATCAAGAAGTGATGTTCCGTCTGCAGTTACAAACGAAACATGTACGGATACTCCGTCTGTATAATTCTGCCCTTCAGTAGGAGCAGCTATATCTCCGGAAAAGCTGTAGGATATGCTGTTAGTAATAGGTCCAATGGACTTTTCCACATCTATAGCCGTTCCAGGCTCAACCTTTGTACCAACAGGCTGACTCTGCGCAGTTACGACATCCACACCGTATGTATCGCTGTTAACATCAACGACACGCCCCTGAACAAGTCCGACTTCCGAAAGAGTTGCAACTGCCTCGTCAATAGAAAGCCCTACAAGATTAGGTACGGAAACCTTTGAGTCACTTTCAGCTGTGGATGCATTAGCACTTGTATCCTCAGTACTTGCCTCTATAGAAGCATTAGCCACTGCCTCAGCAGCAGCAGCTTTTCCTGTACTTACAGTAATCTTAACTGTTGAGCCACTCTCTGCACGGGTATTTGCTGCAGGCTCCTGAGACACTACCGTATTTTTGGCAAGTGTACTCTCGTCATCATCTATCTTTTCAAACTTAAAATTCTTATCCTTAAGAGCTGTTACAGCTTCAACATAAGACAGCCCGGTCACATTCGGAACTTCTATTCCACTTTCAGCAGTTGCGACAGTCTGACTGGACTGTGTTAAAACTTCCTCTTCAGTAGTTCCTCCGAGAATTCCAAGTGATCTTCCAACCAGGATAATAACAATAATTCCGACAAGTACAGCACCTATCATAGCAAGAGCTATAGTGAGTTTCTCTATACGATTACCATCACCATAATCTCTTCCATCATAATCATCTTCGTCATCGTCATAGCTGTCAGAACGCCTTCTGATATATTCCTTCTCACGTCTCTTCTGTGTTTCATATTCGCGGATGCTCTCTTCATTAAGTCTCATCCGCTCTGTATCACTTATGCCGCCTATGCTCTTTGCTTCCTCATCTGAGGCAATTCTGGTAGCACTCTCCTCATCAGGATCAACAAGATTAACAAAATCCTCGTCAGGAGTAATAAGCGATCTCTTAAGATCAGTAATAAGCTCTGCCGCACTCTGATATCTTCTGTCCGGACTCTTTTGACAGCATTTCATTACTATCTTCTCAACGCTTATAGGTATCTCATCGCTAAACTCGGCAGGTGAAGGTAAATCCTCCTGGATATGCTTAATTGCAATTGCTACAGTTGTATCTCCGTTAAAAGGCAGGCGTCCTGTAAGCATTTCAAAAAGTGTAATACCAAGTGAATAGACATCACTTTTCGCATCAGAATAGCCGCCCCTTGCCTGTTCCGGCGATGTGTAATGAACCGAGCCCATTACGTTGGAAGTTATGGTGTTACTGGTGGCAGCCTTTGCAATACCGAAGTCTGTTACCTTAACCTTTCCTTCCTTGGATATAATTATATTCTGAGGTTTAATGTCACGATGAATAATGTGATTGTTATGAGCAGCTTCTAATCCCATAGCAACCTGAATTGCAATACTTACTGCTTCCTTCACCGAAAGCCTTGATTTCTTTTCTATATATCTTTTCAGGGTAATACCGTCAACAAGCTCCATTACTATGTAATGGATGCCATTCTCATCTCCTACATCATAGACATTTACAATATTAGGATGCATAAGTCCGGCAGCTGCCTGGGCCTCAACACGGAATTTTGAGACAAAGTTATCATTCTCAGAAAACTCCTGTTTAAGGACTTTAACAGCGACAGGTCTGTTCAGCTTATGGTCTTTTGCCCTGTAAACATCCGACATACCGCCTGTTCCTATTTTTTCAAGGATCTCGTAACGGTCGCCGATCATCATTCCTATCTTAATCATTCAGCTCCTCCGTCAGCAAAAGGCTCAATCAGGATAACAGCGATATTGTCCTTACCGCCATGCTGGTTTGCCATATCCACTAACTTCTGCGCCTTCTCTATAATATCCCGTTGTCCACTGACAATCATTCGAATCTCCTGATCCTCCAGCATGTTTGTAAGGCCGTCGGAACACATGAGCACGATGTCCCCCTTTTCGAGCTCAACATTAAAGAAATCGACGTCGACAGTGTCATCTGCGCCAATCGCACGAGTAATTATATTTTTCTCTTTATGCGTACGCGCTTCCTCAGGATCAAGTCCGCCTGCGCGCACCATCTCCTGTACCAGTGAATGATCACGAGTAATCTGTCTTATGTCATCTCCGATAACATAAAGTCTGCTGTCTCCAACGTTCGCAACCTGAAGGTAGCGCCCCATAACCGTTGCAGCGACAACAGTCGTCCCCATGCCGTAGAGGTGTTCATCCTCTGCAGCCTTGGCACGTAATTTTTGATTTGCAATCTTTATTGCATTTTCCAATATTCTCACAGGGTTCTGCTCGAAAGATCTCTCAATCTCTTCCACCATGGTATTAACAGTGAATTTCGACGCATAATCACCCGCATTGTGTCCACCCATTCCGTCAGCCACAATGAATACATTAGACAAATTACCGATTCGTCGCTCGGAGGAAAATACATAGTCCTGATTCAGTTTTCGTTTCTGACCTACGTCAGTTATGGAAAAAGTCTTAAGCAAAGATGCCTCCGATCAATGAATATTATTTGGCATAAAGTTCTTCATAATATCGTACAAAAAGAACCTTTGCCAATATAAAAATATACCATAAAATAGGCGTTTTGACAATAATGCCAAAACGCCCATTACACTAATTTATTTCTTACCTGTTACTCGATTAATCAGTATCTTCCCTGCTCTCTTAGCAGCATAAGGTCCTACCTTCTTCATTTTGTCCTCAGCACGAATCATGGTACTTGCTTCAGGTATATCACGACTAAGATGAATAGCATCAAATTCACATTTTGTTGTGCAAAGACCACAACCAATACATTTATGCTCATCAACTGTTGTAGCGCCGCAGCCAAGACATCTGTTTGCCTCAGTTTTAACCTGTGCTTCCGTAAGAGTAAGTCTCAGATCATCAAAGGTATCTTTTGCTACGCCTGCCTTGGTTCCCGGAATCTGACGAGGAGCATTATCAAAGCTTTCAACCCTGATATCTTCCTTATCCAGCTCAATAAACTCTCTTCTGTCTCTGGCAAGATCCAGCCTGTTTCCGGGATGAACAAATCTGTTCATTGAAACAGCTGCTTCACGTCCACCTGCTATAGCATCAATAGCAAATCTCGGGCCTGTAAACACATCACCACCAACGAAAATATCAGGCTCTGCAGTCTGTAATGTAAGCGGATCTGCAATAGCTCCACCATTTGGTCTAAGTTCAACCTTTGTTCCCTTAAGAAGATTGCCCCAGACGATGGACTGGCCAACTGAAAGAAGAACATTTTCGCAGTTGAGCGTGATTGTATCATTTTCATCATACTTAGGGTTAAATCTTCCGTCGGCATCCTTTACAGAAGTACAACGTTTAAATACGATTCCTGTAACTTTTCCATTCTCGGTAAGGATTTCCTTTGGTCCCCATCCATTCTTAATATCAATGCCTTCTTCCTTCGCTTCGTGTACTTCATCTTTTGCAGCAGGCATTTCTGCCTCACTTTCAAGGCACAGCATTGTGACTTTTGAGGCACCTGCTCTTACAGCAGTTCTTACTACATCAATGGCTACATTTCCACCACCGACAACAACAGTCTCTCCTGTTAATCTCACACTGTGGTCAAGATTAACTTTTCGAAGGAAGTCTACACCGGTCTGGACACCATCTGCATCCTCCCCGGGCACTCCTACAAATCTTCCTCCCTGACAACCAATAGCGATAAAGAAAGCTTTGTAGCCCTGTTTTCTCAGCTCATCGATTGTTACGTCTTTTCCGACCTCAACGCCGTACTTAAACTCTACTCCCATCTGGCTGATTACATCTATCTCGGCTTCGATAATATCTTTTTCAAGTCTGTAGCTCGGAATGCCATTCATTAACATTCCACCGGCTCTCTTTTCTTTCTCAAATACTGTTACGGGATATCCATCTCTTCTTGCAAAATATGCAGCAGAAAGTCCTGCAGGACCTGCGCCAATAACAGCAAGTTTGAATTCATCTCCCCACAGTCCGCCGTCATGCTTTTCACAAAGAGGAACATATCTGTCCTCCTTCTTAAGATCAAGTGAAGCAATAAACTTCTTGATCTCATCGATTGCAAGCGGCTGGTCGATAGTGCCTCTGGTGCAGGCATCTTCACATCTTCTGTTGCAGACAGCACCGCAGATCATGGGAAGCGGATTATCCTGCTTTATAAGCTTAAGAGCATCTTCGTATCTGCCCTCAGCAGCCATTTTAATGTATCCCTGTACGGAAAGATGCACGGGACATGCGGTTTTACATGGTGCTGTACCTGTCTCATAGCAGTTAATCTTATTATCATCGCGGAAATTATAGTTCCACTTTTCAGGTCCCCACTTCTTTGCATCCGGAAGTTCAACCTTGGGATACTTAACCTCTGAGCCGTTCTTTTTACAAAGCTTCTGTCCAAGCTTGGCTGCTCCGGCAGGACATACTTCCACGCATTTTCCGCAAGCTACACACTTCTCCTTATCAACATGTGCACGATAAGCTGAAGCTGATAAGTTAGGCGTGTTATAAAGCTGAGATGTTCTTAGTGCATTACATACACCGGGTGCGCAGTTACATATCGCAACAATCTTGCCTTCCCCATCAATATTGGTTATCTGATGAACATATCCGTGACGCTCTGCTCTTTCAAGAATCTCATATACTTCTTCCTTGGTAACATAGTGACCAATTCCGCGGCTGTCCATATACTCAGCCATATCACCCATACCGATGCAGTAATCTCCGCGAATTTCACCACTTCCTTCGCCTCTCATTGTCTGCTGTTTTCTGCATGAGCACTCAGATATTCCGTATTTATCATACATATCAATCCAACGTGACAGATGTTCAACCGGAACGGACTTGTTTTCTATGCTTATAGCCTTTTCAACCGGAATAACATGCATTCCCACGCCGGCTCCTCCGGGCGGTACCATCTGTGTTATTCCGCCAAGGGGAAGCTGTGTCATCAGGTTAAAGAAGGTTGCAAGCTGTGGGAATTCATCCGTAAGCTTATCCTGCATCATCATAAACTCGGCAGATCCGGGAACAAAAATCGGAAGCTCATATTGCTTATGCTTATCCGCAGTCTTTGCTCTGTTCATCTCAATGATTCCGATCCAGACAAGTCGGTCAACCATCTTCTGAGTTTCTTCCACAGTCATGTTGTTCATCTTAGCAAGTTCTTCTATGCTGTAGGGAACTCTGGTCTTCTTGAAATTTATCAGAAATTCAACCTGTTCCTTATTAAGGATCATATCGAGCATCCAATACTCAGGATCCCTGTTATTTATTTTTCCCGTCAGCTTTTTTACATAACGGTCTGTTACCATTGTTGCAAGCTTTAAAACCAGCTTTTCTTTTTCAGGATCCTCTGCTACATAATTCGGATCCTGCCAATAATCATTTTCATTGATCATCGGATCGCCGATTTTCCACTCTTTCATACTTCTTCCCATAAATTATTCCAAACTCCTTAAAACAAGCTTCACTAGGCTCGACAAAACCTCGCCAAGTGAACTTGCATGGTTCGCACTAAGCTCGCAAAACACCTCGCTAAGTGCTCTACGTAAATCCCCTCATCCGGCGCTACCGCGCCACCTTCCCCCCAAGGGGAAGGCGTATCTTAAGTCAGCTAAATACAACCGCCTAAGAATAGCCTCCCCCCAAGGGGAAGGCATGTCTTAAGTCAGCTAAATACAACCGCCTAAGAATAGCCTCCCCCCAAGGGGAAGGCATGTCTTAAGTCAGCTAAATACAACCGCCTAAGAATTGCCTTCCCCCTCTGGGGGCGCACATCGTCCGGGGGACGATAGCTTTGCGCCGACCGAAGCGGAGCGAAGAAGGTGGCACGAAGTGCCGGATGAGGGGTGTAAAAATATACCCTAATTAAAATAATATAAAACTATACCCTAAAAAATACCTTCAAAAATACCTTCAAAAATACCTACTCAAATACCTTTGAACCAGAATGTAAACTTAAGATCTTTTCCTTCCGGAAGTCTGTCCTCCGGATGAGGTCTTGCTCCCCAGCTGTCATCGCCGGCAATACCCATCTGCTGCATGGCTGCTCTGACTACAGTGTAATGAACCTGCGGAAGCTCATAATCATGCATTGCATTCTCAAGCTCATGAGGTGTGTAAGGAAGTGCACTAAAGGAAATGTTATCCCCGAAGAACTCCATTCCTCTGCCCTTCATATCAGTCACCTTAGCCCAGCGAACATCGCACTTATTACCACATTCCTGCGGAACAAGATACTTAGCCATATTATCAGCGACCTTGTTGCTATAAATACCGATCTTACCGCCACGCTTTCTGTCCTGGTAAGTTTCTTCAGCCCCAAGACCATACCAGGTCAGGTTGTCATAATCTGCACTTAGTTTAAAGAGCATTCCAAACTCAGGCATGTCGGGAAGTCCCTCAACAGCTTCGTAATTCATATCAATTCTGATAGTGCCATCTCCGTATACCTCGTAGGTAACTGACACTTCTGACTCAGGAGATGTGGGAAGATAGTATCTGTAAGAAATCTTTACACTATTCTTTTCCTCAGTCATCTCAGGAACAAAGGGAGCACAATCCGGCTTTCCGGAGATTGAAGGATACATGCTGGCAATTTTCCACTGAGCGTAACGCTGTTGCATCTTACTTCCATTATCATTATCGTTAGGTGCTCTCCAGAAATTCGGAGCAGGTGCCTTCTCGATCATCTCTCTGCCGGCATAAACATATGAGCAAAGTCCTGCCCCCATAACAGAAAACAGTGCTGAAAATTCATCCCCATGAATTCCTATGTTATTTTTGCCATGCACAACTCTAAGCTTACTGTTGCATTTAACAGGCTTGGATACCTTTTTAAGAACGGTCTGTCCAAAGGCAACCTCATATCCGGCCTTTGCCCAAAGAGTATTCTCTTTTAAGCTAAACGAAACTATGAGCACAAACTCAAGGTTTCCTGATGTAAGCTGATATCCGTTCTCATATTCCATCATAGCTTCTGTTATAACAGCCGGAATATTAAAGGATTTGGTAGATAAAGGCTTAACCTCTATATCCATGCCAGCTTCACATATTTTCTTACCATTTGCCAAAAGAGTAAGCTTGGCATCAAAAGAATCCGTATTAACAAACAGATTTTTATTTATTACCTTGAACTTGTTCTTTTCAAATACAACAGAGATATTCTGGTAATTGAATTTTACCTCCTGCATCTTAGGAGAAGGTGTCCTGTCACCATACGCAATACCGTTGCCGCTGAAATTATAATCTGTAGGTCTGTCACCAAAATCTCCGCCGTAGGCTTCAAAATACTTGCCGTATCTGTCTTTCTTAAGGATACTCTGATCTATATAATCCCATATAAATCCGCCCTGATATCTGGGCTCGGTATCCGTAAGGTCTGTATAAAGATGCATTCCGCCGCAGGAGTTACCCATTGCATGAGTGTACTCACAGCATATAAACGGCTTCTTTTTATCCTTCTTAAGGTGTTCCTTTATCATCTCCACTGAAGGATACATCTGGCTCTCCATATCCGAAGTATCATTAAATCTTCTGTCATGGAAAAGTCCTTCATAATGAACAAGCCTTGTGCTATCATGCTCTTTAAAACGCTGGCTCATAGCATATGGAACAGTTCCTCCAAAAGCTTCATTACCTATTGACCATATGAGAATCGACGGATGGTTCTTGTTTCTGTGATAGCATGAATCTATTCTGTCAAGGAGCATCTCCTTCCACTCTTCTCTATCTCGCGGAACTATAAAGTCTTCCGTCTCAATACCTCTCTCAAAAGGCTCCCAGGTACCGTGAGTCTCAAGATTACTTTCGGCAATCATGTAAAGACCATAGATATCACACAGCTCATAAAGCGCACTATCATCAGGATAATGACTTGTTCTTATTGCATTGATATTGTTTCTTTTCATTGTAACAATATCCTGTATAAGCTCATCCCTGTTGGGAACACGTCCATTAACATGACTGAATTCATGACGGTTTACGCCCTTGAATACTATGCGCTTTCCATTAAGATGCATGAGCCCGTTTTTCATCTCGAACTTTCTAAGTCCAACATACTGACGGATAACTTCGTAAGCTACACCCCTGACATCAGTGATGGTTAAATAGAGCTCATAAAGATTCGGTTCCTCGGCGCTCCACAAATAAATCTTCTCAAAATCACAGCTTCCGGTCGTTTTTCCGGTTTCGGAAAGCGGTATTTTTCCCTCAAGAACTTTTTCGCCCTTGTATAAGAGTCTTAATTCCATCATTCCGCTTCCTGATGTTTCTGCACTGATTTCAAGATGAGCAGTTTTAAAATCATCAGATAATCCGGTTTCAATTGTAAGATCTGAAACATGAACCTTAGGTACTGCAAACAGATATACGCTTCTGAAAATACCTGAAAATCTGAAGAAATCCTGATCCTCGCACCAGCTGCTTGAAGTCCACTTAAAAACTCTCACAGCAAGCTTATTTTCTCCCTTAACAAGAGCTTCCGTAAGATCAAACTCTGAAGGATCAAAGCTGTCTTCACTATATCCAATGTATTTTCCATTTAACCAAAGAGCAAATCCACTCTCCACTCCCTGGAAGGATATGCAGATTTTCTCTCCCTTGAAATCCTTAGGAAGTGTGAAAAGCTTTACATAGTCAGCCACCGGATTAAATCTCTCCGGAATATCACCGGGTCTTAAATCCTCAGATCCATCCCAGGGATACTGAATATTTACATATTGAGGCTTATCATACCCTTCCATCTGGATATGCGCAGGAACATTTATCCTGTCCCAGGTGGTGGTATCATAATCTTTTTCCCAGAAATTCTTTGGAGCGTCATTAACATTTTTAGAATAATGAAAATGCCATACGCCATCCAAAGATAATCTATAGCTTGTCTCCCCCGTCATAAGCTCTGCCATAGACTTAAACGCCACATAATCTGAATGTGCAGGAAGTCTATTTTGCTGGAAAACCTCGGGATTTTTAACTATATCGTAATTAAACTCTTTCATAAATAACATCCTCGTCATAACAAAAGTTTTATTCTACGCAAAATGATTACTTAACAGCACCTGTAATACCTTCTGCGAACTGCTTCTGCAATACGAAGAATATAATCATGGTCGGTAATGAGCAGAATAATACGCCCATCATAAGCATTCCATAATCGACAGTATAACCGTTAGACATATTGGCAATCAGAATCGGCATAGTCTGTGCTTTGTTCTCTGTAAGTACAACTCTGGGCCACAGATATGCGTTCCATGCATTCATGAATGTAATAACCGCAGCTGCAGCATATGTAGATTTCATAACCGGCATATACATACGGAAAAAGATTGCGAATTCAGAAAGGCCGTCAATTCTGGCTGCTTCCATAATATCAACAGGGAAATTACGGCTGTTCTGTCTGAACATCATAATCATAAACGGTGTAGATATAGCAGGTAGTACAAATCCCCATACCTGGTTCAAGAAATGAAGTTTACTCATCATTCTGAACATAGGAATCATAGTTGCAACACCGGGAATCATCATAGCCATAAGCAGTATTGCAAACAGGAAATCCTTACCCTTGTCATGATAGAGCTCAAAGCCATAGCCGGCCAGTGAGCAGATAAGAATACATAACAAAGTCTGTACTGTTGCATATGTAAAGGAGTTGCCCATGAACTTCCAAAGTGAAGCGCCTGCCCCCTGTGCTGCTGCTGTACTAAGCAGATTTTTAAAGTTTTCAGCTGCATGTGTTCCAAACCAGATCTTACCTCTTGCAACATCTACTGTAGCATTTGTAGCTGCTGTAACCATCCAGAACAGCGGGAATACAGAAAACAGTGAAAAAAGAGTAAGAAATATATAACTGGGTATCAGTCTTCTTTGTATATTTGATCTATTCTTCTTATTAGTCACGTGTATCACCTACTTTCAAGTTGATAAAGGCAAGGATAGCAACCAGGATAAAGATAAAGAATGACATTGCGGATGCATATCCAAAGTTAGCAACACCGGTTCCGAAGGCATTGTTATATACATAATGTGACATAGTGATTGTGGTATTTGCAGGTCCACCGTTTGTCAGGTTTACAGACTCATCGAACAACTGCAATGTACCATTGATTGACATAATGAAGGTCATAATGATTACCGGGCGAAGAAGCGGCACTGTAATATGCCAGAAGGTCTTCCAGCCTGTTGCTCCATCTATCTTCGCTGCTTCGTATACAGAATATTCAATATTCTGAAGTCCTGCCAGGAAGAATACCATGTTATAACCTGTCCATCTCCAGATAAGAGCAAATATAATTACAAATCTTGCTGTATCGGTCTGACCAAGCCAGTTAATATTTTCACTTATAAGTCCCATATTCATCAGAGTCATATTTACAAGACCCTGTGTAGCAAAAAGTGTTCTGAATATAAGGGCATATGATACAAGAGAAATTGCGCACGGTAAGAATACCATTGTACGGAAAAGTCCCCTGAACTTAAGGTCTTTATTATTAAGGAGCTGCGCAAGAAGTATTGCCAGCACCAGCATTATCGGTACTTGAATTATCAGATACAAAAAAGTGTTTCCGACAGACTTCATAAAAGTCTTGTCCTGGAACATACGAGTGTAGTTAAAAGTAATGGGATTTGCCCATTTCATTGAAGCCGCTGAACCTGTCTTAAATGACATGATGAGGGCTGAAACCATCGGATAAAAGCTGAATATAAAAATCATTATGGATGCAATCGCAAGAAACATCCAACCGGCTGTTTTCTGTTTTGCAGTAACGGACTTACCTGTTTTCATCCTAACCGCTCCTTTTCTTTATTTTACAAAACCGGGGATCGGAAAATCCCGATTCCCCGGTTTAAATACAACTTACAATATCTATAAATTAGTTCTGTGAACCAGCGATCTCAAACTCAATCTGCTCCTGTGCAGCCTGAATCTCAGAATCAATGTCGTTACCATTCTGTACGTTTGTAATAAGAGTATTTACAAGAGTACGAAGGTTGTAATGGAAATCACTCTGCTGAATTACCGGAACGTGTGAACCCATCTCAACGATGTCAGCGTAGATAGCCTGACCATTGAAGAAGTCAACGCCCTTAGCATATACATCAGACTTACCAGCTGAGATGCATGTTGTGATAACACCACCATCTGTAAGTGCTGCGTCATATGTCTCTATAGCTCCGTCTCCACCGCCAAATGTGTAAGCAAGGAATGCCTTTGCAAGCTCAGGCTTTGTGCAGTTAGCAGTTACATAAAGAGATGAACCACCGTTTGCAGCATAACCTTCTTTTCCACCATCGATTGTAGGAAGTGTTGTGATTGCCCACTTACCACTGTTGTCAGCAACCTGCTCAATTGTAGGAATAATCCAGTTACCATTCATAACACCTGCAACCTGGTCGCCCTGGATAGTCTGATCTGTGTACTCACTCCAGCTGTTTGCAAGGATGATAGAACCATCATTAGCACCCTGTACGATAACTTCGATAATCTTCTTGAACTTATCGTTGCCTACAAGGTTAGGAGTTGTATTATCTGTCCACTGTGACTCGCCTTCAGCCTGAAGCATCATGTAAGGAAGATCATCACCTGAGTGGTCCATGGAAAGCATAGCCATGCCAGTCTGATCATGTACATCCTTAGCAATCTCAAGCCATCTATCCCATGAGATACCTGTTACATCATCAAGTGTGTAACCGCACTGCTCAAGGATATCTGTACGATATGCAAAGATTGCTGTTCCGTTATCAACAGGTGCACCATAGTGCTTACCACCGATTGTGCTGTAAGAAATCTTCTCAGCACCTAAGTTTGACCAATCGATACCGGCATCATCGATATCCTGCCATGCATCCGGATAATCAGCTACGAACTTCTGAATGTAGTGATCCTGGAAAAGAACAATATCAGGAAGTGTGCTGAAATCGCCAGCAGCTGCAGCAAGTGTAACTGCCTGCTCAACGTCCTGTGAACCTGACTGTGTGATGATGTTCAGAGTGAACTCAGGATCTACTGTCTGATAAGCCTTCTCTGCTGCCTTCAATGCAGGGATATTGAAGTTCTCATCCCAAGCATATACTGAAAGCTCATGCTCGCCCTCAGATGAAACATCTGCTGTAGGAGCAGCCTCTTCTGTAGCTGCTTCTTCAGTTGCTGTCTCTTCTGTAGTCTCTGCAGAATCTGTGCTCTCTGTTGTCTCTGTTGTCTCTGTCTTCTCTGTTGTGTCAGTTGCTGTATCTGCTCCACCGTTTCCGCCGCAACCAGCGATCATGGAAAGTGTCATAGCAGATGCAAGTACCATAGATAATGCTTTTCTTTTCATTATTCTGTCCTCCCTAATGAAAATAAATTATTATTAGTACCTGATTCATTTCTTAAGATTATGTCAGATGAGTTTTAGGCATTTTGACTGAAATAATCTCTTTCCGAATCAAATATATGTATATTATACCAACGAGTCAAAAAAATAATGCACATTTTAATTACTAAAATGTGCATTTTCGACCAATTATGAATAAAATTTGAACAGAATATTAATAAACTTAAACCATTAAGTTGCCCATTTTAAGCCTTACCAGCCTTTTAGGGCATGAATATTGTAATCCAGGAGCTTTCCGACATAATTATCCTTGTTTTTCTTCCATTGATATGGCGAAGTGCCTAAGTACTTTTTAAAATTCCTGTTAAAAGTTGACACATTGCCGAAACCGCATTCAACAGCAACAATCTCCATGGAATGCTCAGTTTTCTTCATTGTGTCACAGGCCTTCTGAACCCTGACAAGGTTAAGATAGTCCATCGGAGCCATATTGATTATTTCAGCAAAGGTTCGCCTAAAGTGCGTTTCACTCATATTACACACATTAGCAAGATCTAAAGCCCTAATCTCCTCTGCATATTTTTCCTCAATATACTCAATAGCAGGCTTTATGCTCATCATATCTCCACCGGTATCCAGCTCTGTAATGGTGGAATTTTCGGCATTCATGGACTTATGAATTCGCATAATATAACTTATAAGTACTTTTATCAGATTTTGCGTCGTCTCCTTGTAATAGGGACGCTCATCTCTCATTTCCTCCATTATAAGTTTAATTATTTCTGCCATCTCAGGATGCTCTTCAGAATGAATCAAATCAGCCCGTTTATTGATAATAGCTGTCGCTTCCCTTTGTTTTGAAATATTATCCGGATAGATCAGCTTTATAATTGCTTCAGCATCAAAAAAGAAATACTCCCAAAAGTTCTCTTTCTCACTGGTTGTAGTATGCGGATAATTTGGTGGAATAAGAGAAAACATGTCCGACTCATAATCACAAGCCTTTTCATCAAGTGTCATTACACCGTCGCCATATCTACAATATCCAACTTCATAAAGATTATGGAAATGAAGCATATTTTCGCCTTCTCCATAAACCCTTATCCACTTCTCACCAAGAAGAGCAAGGCAGCTTTTACCCTGCGGAATCTCGTAAAATCTAAATTCAATTGTTGGTTTCTTTTTTCTTCCCATAAAAATATATTACCACAAAATCTTCAGTTACCTTCTTGATATTGAATTATATAATTTCGCAATACCAGGTTTCTTTTCTTTGCAAAATCCTTTATGGATTCTACATTATTTTCCCAATTCTTTACTGTATAAATGTCATCTTCTGACCAACCAGGTTTTATCATGTTTTTAAGCTTTTTCAGCCATCCATCAGTAGTGTGCCATCGTAAAAAATGCGATTCCATCTCCGGTGCATACATAGCAGACAATTTATCAATCTGACTAATTACCTTTCCTTCTGAAAAGCAAGTATCCAAACATTCATTCAGCCTATTATTAAACTTATCTGAAAAGTTTTTATTTTTTATAAGACTATAAAAAAGCTCCCTGTTCTCATCATGATAATGACTCATTCCTTCCAGAATTGATTCATCATAATTTTCTTCAAAAAGATATTCCAATGAATTAAAATCAGCATATCTAAATGCTTTATCCAGGTCAAACAGAAAGAATCTCCATTTATTATCTCCATAATCAGAATCAGACTGATCAGCTCTCCAGATACGATAATTATTCCCAGGCCAGTCAAAATTTGCAAAATAAATTTCTACCACTAAGTAATCAATAAGATTATCAACATCCATCCTGTCACAAAAATATGCGTAATTAGCCTGTGCATTCATATCATGCGTTTTAACATATTCAACCAAATCATAATAATCCTGAAGGTCTTCATCCGTACCGGCAACTATCTCTGTCACATGCGGAACTGTACCAATATTAAGATTGATCAAATTCAGATTTTCACTATCGATTCCATAGTGCCTGTAAAAATAATCCTCATTGCATACTTCCCTGATATTATGTATTCCCCAGTATTCTCCATTGATAAAAAGCACCGCAGGCTCTGCAGCAAGATACGGAACATCCAGATTTCCGGCTATAAGAGATTGCGATAACACGTCGCAAAACATGGTACTGTTAAAATCCGATCCACTTGGTCTTAATGTAATTGCATTAGCATCATATGATTCAATATCAGAATTATTTGCTTTATCTTCATCATAAAGACTATGTTCTTTTTCAGTTGCAGCTATCGGAAGTAGTTCAAATATACCGGTATCAAAACCGGAATCTTCATCATTAACTATGAGTCTTAATCCCTTTGCAGCACTGGATTTTGATGCCGAACCAGCTAACTTCAGCTTTACATCATTATCAGCTTTAAGCGCTCCTTCTTTACTAAAAATCTGAACATGCGCATTTACCTTTTTATCCGAATAATAATTTGAAGGTGTAGAGAATGAATTCTGAATGCTTTTATTATATTTTTTCCATAAATAATAAGTTTCGCCGGGAACATACAGACCATCCCATTCATCAAACATATCATCCGGATTTACTGTCAATGAAACTATATTCATGGTTGTTTTGGGATCTATAAAAAAGGATTCAGTAGATATTTCTTTAGATATTACTCCGTCCTTTAAAGTTCTGGCTCTTACCACTGTACCTTTGTAATTATATGAGTTTTCCCACTTCTTACTAAACAGATAATCATGGGTGGTCTTTGTATCTCCGATTAAATTTTTCTCGTTACTTCTATCTCTTATTATCAAAGGTTCTTTATAAATATGCGAATTTTCATCAGGCTCTGAACCATCCAACGTATAAACAATCACACTTTCTTTATCATTTGCAGATAGTTCCAATTCAAATTCTTCGTTGTATATCCCCGACTGTACTGAAAAAGAAGGTGCTTCCAACTTGGCATCTACTCTTGATACATAAGAAATCAGCTTAGCATTATTAGGAAGTCCCGGTGAATTATTTGAAAGAATGGCAAGTACCTGTGGTTCTTTTACCGGTCTTCCGGCTGATATCCCGGGTTGAACATCAGAATTAATCTCCATTTCATCAATAGAATTGTTTTTCTCATCATATAAGGTTATTCTGTCAGAAGAATTAATCAAAAAATTAGTATGCATCTCCCCATCATCTGTAACCTTATTTTTTCCTGAAGCCCATACTATAAGATAATCTCCTGCCCCAAGTTCATAATCTGGAAAATGCCATCTCACTTTATCCCCAACATGATCCGAAATTGAAATACCATAAAGATTGACAGATTCTGATCCATAATTATATATTTCAATCCAATCGCTGTTATCTCCGTCTGCATCTAACTGCTGACCCAGATTTTCATACATAATTTCATTTATGCAAAGAGTAATTCCTGTTGCATTTTCAGCATAGGCATTAATATCTCTATATTCAGATTTAATACAGATTATTAAAAGAAAAACCAGAAGCATCAATAGTATGCTACCGGTTAATCTGTAAAAATAACGGTTCTTCAAAATATTACCCCGCAATTTCTCCGTTATAAGTAACTATGTTAATTGCTTTAATCCCATCAATTTCCTTGATTTCTTTAGTTATTTCGGAATCCTCCCCTTTGCTAAAGGACACCTCATAAGTTATATCCGTCCCTTGCGAATTAACATTTTTCATTTTTAGATTAGTTCTTTTGCAATGCTTTTCAATAATGTCAGTTACTTTATCTACATCAACATTCTCATCTGTATGTACTATGACCAGATATGTTGTATCATCAAAAACGCCCTTACTTATGAAGAAAAGGATGACTGCAATAATAATACTTCCAAGAATCGCAATCATGTAAATACCTGATCCGCAAGCTATCCCGACTGCTATCGTCCAAAAAATAAAGGCACTATCCTTCGTATCCTTAACAGCAGTTCTGAATCTGATGATAGAAAGTGCACCTACCATACCAAGAGAAAGCGCCAGGTTACTGCCTATTATCATCATTACCATCGTTGTAATGATAGTTACCAGCAATAATGTAACATTGAAGTTTTTAGAATACATTACTCCGGTATAAGTTTTCTTATAAACAAAGCAAATAAAAAATGCCAGAAGTACTGACATTATTAACCCAATCGCAATCTCTTCAATTGAGATATTTGTATTATTTTCTAGCAAATAATATAGTAACTCTCGTTTACTCATTCTTAAATCAAAATTCCTTTTAGACTATAAAATCATTACTTAAGCTAATACTTCTCTTACCATACAATACTTACTTATAGCAGAATGATGAGAAATAGCTGAGCTAATGGCTTGCTTAATAAATTCAGGTAATATCCTATCATATTTTACTTCCATTACCAATATGGGTTCTCTGATAATAGGAACCATTCCAATATTCCCATCAAACAACCGATCAGAAAAAGCACCTCGAATATACTTATCAAAGGTAACTCTTACATTATGCTCAGGATAAACATAGGCCTCCCTATCATAATCAACAATTACTTTAGGCTTATAAACCTGTCCAGTCATGATATTATGTGCTTTTATAACAATGCTATCAGTATATGTTTCAAGACAGGAATAATCTCCATTTATAACTGAAATCGCATCCTTTTTAGTAATTGCTGAAGATTCCTTTTCAATATAATCACTATGACGATTCTTTATTTCAAGCTTTACAGCAGTATCAGCAATATCATAAATGCGAAGTCTTATCTTTTTTCTTTCTTCAATACCTGAAAGCTTTGAATAATAATCTATGTTATCAACAGAATCAAAGTACAAGCTTCTTACATAATACCGGTCTTTATCTCTCATGTGTGGATCAGGCTCCATCAAAGTCTGTACCAACTGTTTTATATAATAGTATTCTGTAATACTGATATAGAATTTCTTTTCACATCGACTATTATTTCTTATCATTTATACTTTTTATTGTTTCTTCTCAAACTTTATCACTATCAACTAGCCTAACTCATGCTTGCCTTGCAAACTTTTTTCCATGTTTTACCTGAAAATAAGCATAACCTTTTAAAGAGCACCTGAAAAATAATAATCTCATTTTTGTTTTAAAATTGACATGGGGTGCTAATTCTTTTGCAAGATTACAATAGACTCCATATAGTCTCTTTATTTCCTTCTTACTTATTTCATCCTTCAAAACTTTGCGAAAAAATATAATGTCTCTGGTCCCCATTCCAAATTTGTACATGGCAATATCAAAATACCCCTTTGAAATGAGGTATTTGATAATTTCTGAAACCCCTGCAGCATGAAATAAATGCCACCTTGCATATTTACTCCGTGAAATACTTCGTTTAGAAAGAACCTGATTATATACCACCTGATCAGTTAGATATATCTTTTTACATGATTCCATTAAATCTACAAAAACAAACTGATCTTCACTTTTATTTATTTCAGCCGGAAATCTAATATTATCCCAAACTTGTTTTCTATATAGTTTTCCCCAGTTTACAATTATTACCCATGTTTGATATGTATATAACAGCAACTCACAAACTTCACGATTACTAATAAGTTTATTGCAATACTTTTCCGGGATTTTAGACATCTTGTAATAGCTACCATCGTCTTTATACCATGCATAATTTCCAATAACAAGATCTGCCTCATGTTCAATTGACAAATTCAAAAGAGATTGCAATGCATTTTCAGGAAGAAAATCATCATCATCCATAAAAAAAATGAAATCTCCTGTTACATTATCTAAGCCCACATTTCTCGCTACGCTAATGCCGGCATTTTTTTGATGAATAACCTTAACATTTACATTTTTAGCAGCATATTCATCACAAATTTCTGGTGAAGAATCTTTACTACCATCATCAACAATTATCAATTCAATATTGACATTTTTCTGAGACAATATACTGTCTATGCATCTATGTATATAGTGTTCTCTGTTATAAACAGTGAGAATTACTGATATAAGATAATTCATATTACTTCTAAATTATTCCTTTATTTCTATATATTTTTACTTAAATAAGAATCCTCTCTAATAATATATATTACTTTGCTCCTTTAGAAGCAAATACAGCTACCACTGTCATAAGCAGAATCTTAAAATCAAGTGCAAGACTCCAGTTATCAATAGCCTCCAGATCAAGCTTTACAACTTCATCAAAATCATCAATATCACTTCGACCACTAACCTGCCACATTCCTGTAAGCCCCGGAGTCATACTGATACGGCGGCGATAATACTCATTGTACTGCTCAAACTCTTTTTCCGTGGGTGGTCTTGTTCCAACAAGGCTCATATCGCCCTTAAGGATATTCCAAAACTGAGGAAACTCATCAAGGCTGGTCTTCCTGATGAATTTACCAACCTTTGTGACTCTGGGATCATTCTCCATTTTAAACATAAGTCCCTTCATCTCGTTGTTCACCTGAAGATCCTTTAGACGCTCCTCAGCATCCATATACATAGAACGGAATTTATAAATCTTAAATCTTCTGCCGTTTTTTCCTATTCTTACCTGAGAAAAGAATACTGGACCATGATCCTCCAGCCATATTGCAGGAGCCACAAACACTGTAATTATAACAGTAAGAATAAGACCAACTAAAGCTCCCAGAATATCTATTGCACGTTTTACGAACATCTTCTTATAACTATAGTCAGGACCACTATAAGTTATGACATTGTAATTACAGAATTTTCCTGTATTTCCGGATCCACCAAACTCAGGGATGTCCAGACTGTAATGGGTGCTGACTCCCATCTCCTTAAAGCCCTCAACCATAGGCTTAATGTAATCTCTTGGAAGGTCTGGAGCACATATAAACACCTCATCAAAGGAAAGAGTTACCATCTTCTCAGTAAGATTCTTATAGCCTGCAAAAACAGGTACCCCACATATCATCTCGGGCTCAGCATTTGAATCTATAGCCTTTACATCAGCATATGCAGCACCTACAATATTATAATCCATGCTCCACATCTGATTCTGAAGCTTTTGAATAATATCTCTCATCTGATTCTTCTCAGCAATTATAACCACCTGAGAAGCATATGTTCCATTATTATAAAGCCTTAAAAGGAACTTCTTATATAAAACATGGACAATATATGTCAATAGAACACTCATCCAGGCAAAATCAATAATCACGCGTCTTGAAAGGATGTATGACCACTGCAAAAAGAAAGCTATTGTCAGAGAAGTCACAAACATGATCACAATGTACTTGGCTACAGCAAGGAATTCCTTGCGATATCCTCTCTGTGTATAATTTTCATTCCAGTCCCTAAAAAAGCTATATAGTGTGCTTATCAATATAAAAATTACCAGGGTCGCATAATGAAGATACTTACTACCCCAATCGTTTCGGTTAGAAAATCGCACCCATGTCGCAATCTGATAAGTAAGGCAAATACATGCTATATCCAAAAGCCACAAGCCATATGTCTGTATTCCCTTCTGTTTCTGATTCATAAAAACTCCTAAAACACAAATAACAAATCTTTATATGTTATTGATCCTTTCAACATTAAGAATTGTATCAATATAAAGTCTTACACTGGCTCCTGTAACCTTGTTCCAGTCAAATCTCTTGTAACAATATTCCATGATCTCATCGAATGAATAAAATCCTTCAGGGTTATTTATACATTCTCTCAATTTATCCCTGAGGTCTTCAATATTAGATTTCTTAAAATACTTGGCATACTCACGACATGCTTCCTTATTCTCCGGAATATCACTGGCAAGACATCTTCTGCCAAAACTCATAGCCTCAAGCAAACTTATTGGCATACCTTCTATATCGCTTGGTAGAACATACATATAGCAATTACTAAAGAGCTCAGCCAAAGTATTTCCCTGGACAAAACCTGTCATTATGACACGATCATCCTTTTCGGCCATCTTCTCAACCTGTTTCATAAAATCTCCTGAGTGACTTCCACCTCCTGCTATTACAAGCTTTATATCAGTGTCAATCATCGAATATGCTTCAAGCAGATATGTTATGCCCTTTTCAGGTACAATCCTTCCAAGATACAGGATATATTTCTCTTTTTCCAAACCAAACTTCTTAACAATCCTGTCAGGCTCGATAAACTCTGTTCTATTTACTCCATTAGGAATATATATTGTCTGCCTGTTATATGTGTCCAAAAAATACTGCTGTACGTTTCTGGAAAGAACAATTACTTCATCCGCATAACGCGCAGCAATCTTTTCACCAAACTTAAGAAATTTTGTTGCAAATCCGCCCCACTTAGCTCTCTGCCAATCAAGACCATGAATAGTTGCGACTGTCCTTATTCCAAAAAAATGAGGTATTACCAACATCGAACAAGGGCCTTCCGCATGATAATGAATTACATCATAGTTACCTAATAAAGCAGCAATAGTTGCAAGAAAAGAATAAACTACAGCATTCAACGCCTTTTTATCCGGAGTTGGAATATGAACAATTCTTATTCCTTTATATGACTTTAATTTATGAGCTTCCTTATCTGCATTTTTATCAGCTACATTTTTACCTTTTCGGTTATATACCGTTACAGAATGCCCCATTTGAACAAGTCTTGTAGAGAGCTCTTCTACAACAATCTCTATTCCACCCTCCCTGGACGGTATTCTCTTATGCCCAATCATCGCAATTTTCATAATATCCTCTAAAAATCAGTAAGATCCTTCATGCTTTACAAGCCCTGAAACAGTCTTGAATAAGATCTTAATATCCATCCACAGGCTCCAATTATCAATATAATCGACATCCAGTCCTACTACCTCATCGAAATCAGTAATATTACTTCTACCATTAGCCTGCCACATTCCGGTAATTCCTGGCTTTATGCTAATTCTTCTCCACTGGTCAGTGGTATATTTCTCAACCTCATCAAGCGTCGGTGGTCTTGTTCCAACAAAACTCATAGAACCAAAAAGCACATTAAAAAACTGTGGAAGCTCATCAATGCTGGTTTTGCGAATAAATCTGCCTACTTTGGTAACACGGGGATCATCCTTTATCTTGAACATTCTGCCATCTTCAACCTCATTATATTTCATGAGCTCAGCCTTCTGTTCATCAGCATCAGTGTTCATACTCCTGAACTTCCATATCTTGAAATGTCTGCCATTTTTGCCAACACGCACCTGTTTAAAAATAACAGGTCCCGGAGAATCAAGCTTAATGGCAATAGCGGTAATAAGCATTATTGGTGAAGTCAAAATAATTCCTACGATAGAAAATAAAATATCAAAAATACGCTTGCATGCTGACTCCCAGGTATTCATGCAAACCGTATGATATGTCATAATCGGATATGTTCCAATACTACTGTTATATGAAAAAGCTTTTCTCCTTCTGTATATATCAACAATTACTCTGCATGTAATACCCATTTCAATACAAAGATCAATATACTTCTGAATATATGGAATATCCATCTCTCGTTTCTGTAAAATAAATACTTGATCAATATTGTATTTACGAATAATCTGTTCGAGATTTGAAAGACACCCTATGTACTCAATGGATTCATCATTATCATCAAAGCTGACATAACCGATTTCATTAACCATCAAAGGGGTCTTGTTTAGAAAATACCTAAATTTGTTATAAGAATCTTTACTACCTACATAAATAACTCTCGGGACATGCTTTCTATTTATAATTCTGTCAATAATATTACGGAATAGCAATATCTTCAGCAATAGTACACAATATGATACAGTAAGAAACCCAAGTAAAACGCTTGGTTCAATTGATGATCCCAGGCAAAAGAAATATATCAAAACACCACTTGAAGCCCCAGTAAAAAAAGCCATAGATTCTCTCTTTATTACCCTGTCCAGATAAAAAAACAATGTATTATTGTAAATATTAGATGCTCTGTTTGAAACAAGAAAGATTATTAAAAAAATAACGAACATGGATAAAAGACTATCCCACTCATCATTTGCCACAAATCTCCCCCATACAAGTGCAGTAAGACCTAAAGCAATAAGTTGGAACAATATATCCATTATAAGATGTACTACATCAAAAGATGCTGAAACATTAGAACGATTCATATAAAACCCCAAATTCCAATTCTATTTCGTCTATTATTACCCCCACATAGGTATTTTGTCATACATTGTAAAATTATACTATGACACTTATTTTCAGTCTAGTAAAATCTAAATATTTCTAATAAATAGACTACAAAAACATTCAATTCCGACCATCATCAAAATAAATAATTATCTTGATGATCTATCATGTCATTTTTTTAATAATTATTTGACACTTTAACTACCACGACACCATTTCTCTCTATTATGGAACCATTCTGAGGATAAACAGGCATATTAGCAAAATGATCATCCCTCAATATTTCCTCATATGTAGCTATATCTACAATATTTAGGTTAAGTCCCATATCATCCAACAATCCAATATAGCTATTTATCATACAATCCGGTTTAACCCATAATTTTCCTGCCTTTGCATAATCGCTCGCAGAATCCCATAAACTATTTTTGGAAAATAATTCATTGCCAGAAATATCCCCAATAAATGCATACTGAAACTCTGTATTAAACACATCTTCTTTTATCATAGATGTAACTACATTACTCATAACAGTTCTCATAGAATTATTACCTTGTACCATCGCATCTATATCCGTACCGACTGCCAAAATATTTCCGTAAAGAAAAATGGCTGAAATAACTGTTATCACTTTAGAATAGCTAACATGATTATCAAGAAAACACAGCTTCACTGTAGTTATTATAGATAGAGCGCCTGTCATCTGCCACATTAATCCATAATTGCCTGGTGCCAAAATAAATGCAATATTCGCTCCTACAGGAACACATGCATAAGCAAGCAAATATAGAAATAAAATTTTGGGTTTTTTTACTAATTTCCTTACTCCAACTATAATTACTATAGCTATTAGAAAAAAATACAATGTAATTCTAGCGATTTTAAAAACATAATTGCCATTGTACAATAAGAAATATTCAAACCATGCATAATATGCTCTAATAATACCTACAGGTATATTCATCAATATTTTTATGACAGAAATTGAATTTGCGCCGTTATAATCTGCCGCACTTATTCCTCTAAATTTAAGGACAATATCCCAAATAATTTTATAGATTATACAAGCTGAACAAGCTGATAAAAAACATCTACAAAAGAGGGAGTATCCTTTTTTCTCATCTCCATTTACGAGAAATTGCATGAACATAAAAATAACTATTACAAAGAAGCAGCCAAAACTCGGTTGATATGCTCCAAGACCAATTGCCAAAAATATTATAGAAATAACATTGCTGATTATTCTTTCATTTCTTTTCTCAAAATCTTTAGTTAATAACCATGCAGCAGAAATAGGTAATAATATTGAAAAGCCAAATGCTGGAGCATTAAATCTATAAGACAAAAAACAACACGCAGTAGTGCTTAGCATAATGAGTAAAGTATATAAATGTTTATTGCATAATTAAAATATACAAAGTTGCAAAACAAAAACGGACAATGTTGCATGTCCATTTTGGACAAAGTTGCATCATTGCATCCTGAATACCACATAGATCATCATGGTGGATTCATTGCAGGCATAACCCCTGTATTTTATCCTTGTCATGAAAATCAAAGACAAGGAGGAAAGGAGTATGCTGAACATGGATCAGATACGCCACATCCGCGAGCTCTATTATGAGCAGGGAATAACAAACATATCCCAGATAGCGGAAATCACCAACCTTAACCGGAAAACGGTTACCAAGTACATTGACATGGAGGACTTCAGCAGCCCGCCACCTGAGCCTGCATCTGATCAGGAAAGGGAGTCAAAGCTGAATCCCTATAAACCAATCATCGACAGCTGGCTGATTGCTGATAAGAAGGCGCCTCGTAAGCAGCGTCATACAGCCAAAAGAGTATACCGTCGGCTGAAAAACGAGGTCGAAGGTTTTGACTGTAGTTACCGTCTTGTTG
Organism: Butyrivibrio sp. AC2005; assembly: GCF_000424145.1. Taxonomy (GTDB): domain Bacteria; phylum Bacillota; class Clostridia; order Lachnospirales; family Lachnospiraceae; genus Butyrivibrio. Next base: position 28,868 of record NZ_AUJI01000013.1, on the reverse strand, counting down.
CAAGCTATGTGTCTCTCAAAAAGAAAGAACTCATCCGGCAGAAAAAGGATGATGGCTACATTCCTTTAGAGCACCACCCCGGGGAAGGCCAGGCTGATTTTGGCAAGGCAGACTTCAAGGAGAATGGCTTCTACCACGAAGGCAAGTATCTTGTTGTCAGTTATCCCCATAGCAATGGTGGCTACCTTCAGCTCAATTATGGAGAAAACATGGAATGCCTTCTCGAAGGACTGGTCGCCATCTTTGAGCATGTGGGCGGCGTTCCGACAGAGATATGGTTCGACAATACCAGAACCATCGTGACCGATATCATTAAAGGCGGTGGCCGTAAAGTCACTGAACGCTTCCAGCGGTTTGCATCCCATTATCGCTTCAGACCGGTCTTCATGAATCCGGAATCAGGCTGGGAAAAAGGGAACGTTGAGAATAAAGTCGGGTACCTCCGTCGCAACGAACTCGTGCCTGTGCCTGAATTCAAATCACTCACTGAATTCAACAAGGAACTGCTCTTTGCCTGTGACCGGGATATGGAGCGTGAGCATTATGAACATGATGATCTGTTCATAAGTGATCTCTTCAGGGATGACAAAGCTGCGTTTCTGCCTCTTCCTGAAGCCGCTTTTGATACAGCGGCATACATTACGGCAAGAACAAATAAATACGGCCAGATAAAGCTGGCAGATGGCAGGCACACCTATTCCGTGTCCCCCACCTATAGCGAATGTGAAGTCAATGTAAAGCTCACTTCCATGACAGTTACCATCATGGACAGTCACATGAAAGAGATCGTGACCCATAAGCGCCTGTATGGTGACTATAAACAGACAAGTATGGATTGGCTGCCATACCTGAAATATATAGCCCGTAAACCACGTTCCTTAAGGAACAGCGGTATTTACGATATGATGCCGCAGAGCATGCAGCTGTTCATGGACAGCTGTGAAAACAGTGAACGTGGCAGAATCCTGAAGGTGCTTTCAGAACTCACTGACCGCACCGGTTTCGACAGTGCACTCAGGACAGTTAATGAAGCCATTGCCATGAACAGCACTGACCCGGACAGCCTTAAGAGCCTTTATAACCGTCTGTATTCCGATGTGCCTGTGCTCCCACCGCTGGATGATATACAGACAATCCCGGATGGCAAGATCATTCCCTTCAATACCATCGATCTCAAAAAGATGGATGCTGCGCTAAAGAAGGGAGGTACCATGAATGGCTGACTATACCGAAAGGATTGCCGCATGCTGCAAACAGCTGAGGTTATCTTCAAACCTTGCTGACAGGGCAATGTCCCAGAAAGGAAAAACGAACCAGGAATACCTTTGCAAACTTCTTGAAAACGAAATAGAGTACCGGAGAAAAACAAGGATCATCAAGCTCCAGAACAGTGCCGGCTTTCCAAAGAGATATGCACCGGAGCAGTTCCGGACAGATGAAGTCGACTTCCCGGATGGTGTTTCCTTTGAAAGTCTGATGGGACTTGATTTCCACAGACAGGGCAAGAACATCATCATGTATGGCGGAACCGGAACAGGTAAGACAATGCTCTCCATACTGGTCGGGATACAGGCCTGTAAAGAGGGGATCCCTGTAAGATTCTACCGTACTGCCGGACTGATAAATCTTTTCACGGAAAGTCATCAGAATGGCACGCTTACAGCCCTTAAAAGGAAACTCAATACGGCCCAGATAATCATTCTGGATGAGTTATGAGAAGCTTCTCATAACTCGTCTTATGGGAAGTAAAATGTTATAGGAAGTTGACTGCGTTGTCCTTGGATTTCCAAGGTCTTTTTTATTTTTACTTCTCATAACAATCTCCTTATGATTATATTTTTTCAAAGGAGGTTTGCTTATGAATTCACAATTACAATCTTATCTCAATCTTTTTATTGCTGCACAAGATCCGAATCTATCTGTCAGAACCCTATACAACAAGGAACATCAAGCACTTTTATTCTTGAGATATCTCGATTCACGAAATATCCATACTCTTGCTGAGTTTGATGTCAATGTCGTATATGAGTTCATTGCTTCGCTGGAATATTCATCGCAGACAATCAGCGGTTTCCAGTTCAACATACGCGAGTTCTTCGATGTAATGCATGACAACAACGTCACATCTCTTTCCGGAAGAACAGTCTTCCCTGTTATTTTTACTAACAAGAGAGACAGAATTCTGTCCTATTATGAGACTAATGAAGTGCGCAGCCTTATTAACTGCATCGACATTTCAGCGAAGAACGGCGTGCGTGACAAATGTATGGTTTTACTTGCCGCCCAAACCGGTCTTAGGGCTAGCGATATTCTTCATCTTCGATTTGAAGAGATATTCTGGGACAAAGATCTCATCTGCAAGATTCAGCAGAAAACGAAGCTTCCTGTTTCTGTGCCGTTACCTAAAAATCTCAAGATACTTCTCATTGATTATATACGAAACTACCGTCCAACTTCAGACGAAAAATATGTATTCATCCGCGAAGAGAGCGGCACTGCGTACAGTGCATCATTTCTGTACGTGGTGATCAATCACTACTTCAGAAAAGCTAATATATCCATCGGAAACAGGAAGCATGGGCCACATGCGATGCGTCATTCCCTAGCATCAAATCTGTTGAGAGAAAATGCACCGATGCCTGTAATCACGGGTATTCTTGGGCATAAGGACCTCAACACAACCTCAAAGTATCTGTCCATTGACGTTGAATCCCTTCGCGATTGCTGTCTGGAGGTGCCGCATGAGAACTAAGAAAAATCTGTCATTCAGCGGTGTCTACAAAGAAGCCTTTGAAGGCTACATTACATACAAGACCGCTCTCGGATGCAACATTGAATACAGAGAGACGCTGGCGCTGCACACACTGAATGGATTCCTTAACAAATATGAACCAAATGAAGTAATACTCACTGAACAAATGGCATATGAGTATGTGCATCAAAATCCAGTTCTAGCACCTGCTACAGTACATGCATATGAATGTCGTATCCGTCAATTCGCTCTTTATCTTAGAAATGTGGGATACGAATCCATATATATATACCCAGAGAAGCATACTAAGGTTGCCACCGATTTCGTTCCATATATTTTTTCATCCGGTGAAATCCTCAGGATCTTTACTGCTACAGATCAGATCGTCAGCACACCGAATAACCCACACTACAAAATATTCTTCCAGACATTGATCAGGTTGCTGTATTGTACTGGAATACGTATCAGCGAAGCTCTTCATCTTAAGCTTGAAGATGTGGACTTTGCCAACAACATCCTGATTGTTCAAAACAGCAAAGGAAATGTTTCCCGTCTTGTACCGTTTAATGAATACATACGCGGTTGGCTGATAAAATACCAGGACGCGGCTCTTGCACCTAATGATTCATATTTCTTTGAGTCTCCACAGGGCGGCGCGCGCAATCGGGTTGCAGTCGGTCATACTTTTCAGAATGTGCTTTTGCCATTAGCTAAAATCCAGCGGAAACCGGATAATACTGGACCAAGACTGCATGATATTCGTCACACATATGCCTGCCATTGCCTGGACAAAATGGTACGTAGTGGTGCAGACCCGTTCTGTGCCCTACCGTATTTGTCCACTTACATGGGTCACAAAGGCATTGAAAGCACTGAAAAATATCTTCGATTAACAGCAGACCACTTCTTGGAAATATCCAGTGCCTGCCATCATATTTACGAGAAAGGAAAGGGTGATCACAATGAATGACTTCTCGATTCTTCTCGAAGACTTCTTTTTAAAGTATCTCTCAGTTGAGAGGGGCTGCAGCATCAATACCAGGAAAAATTACCGCGATACATTTGCTGAAATCCTTGAGTATCTGAATGAAACCCACAATATCCCTTCAAACCATGTTCAAATGGAGACATTTGACTTTAATATGGTCAATGGATTCCTTGACTGGCTTGAGAACACAAAGGGACTTTCAGTTTCTACTCGTAACAACAGACTTGCCGGTCTGAAATCCTATTTCAAGTATGTTAGCTATAGGGCTCCTCAGTATCTGAATCGCTGCAATTCTATTCTGGAAATAAAGGCTAAGAAGACAGCCTCTGCTCCGATGAACTATTTGACCATTGCAGCAATAGAGCTATTGTTTTCCTGCTTCAATCTGGAAAATATTCATGATCTGCGTGATTACTGTGTAATTGCTATGCTGTATGAAAGCGGAGCTCGTGTTTCGGAACTTATCGCCATAAAAGTGTTCGAGGTCAGGCTTGACCAGCCGGCTACAGTAGTATTGCACGGAAAAGGGGGAAAGACCCGAATCGTTCCAATAGATGCAACTGTTGCCAAACAGATGAGCAGATACATAATTGCCTACAAGAAAAAATCTGATGACTATTTGTTTACAAACTCTCAGTCAAAGCCATTGACACGAAAAGGTGTGGACTATATGCTTCAGAAACATTTTGAAAAAGCCAAATCTGAAGATCCAACTCTCTTTCCGACAAAGATTTCACCTCATTGCATTCGACACAGTCGGGCCATGCATTTACTTGAAAATGGTGTTAACCTTGTATATATACGGGATCTGCTTGGTCATTCATCAGTTACTACTACAGAAATCTATGCAAAGGCAAATCCCGAACTCAAGCGAAAATACATTCAAGCGGCATCAATTGGAATTATTGATCATCCGGATTACGATCAAAAGCAGATGAATGATCTGCTCAACTGGCTTAAAGATAACATTTGACCTCTCGTTGTTATGGGAAGTAGTTATCCGCTCGATTATTGATAATGGCATTAATCTTTCGCTTACTTCCCATAACAGTTTACTTCCCATAAGACGAGTTTGGATATGTCCCTTACGACAGGACCGGATCCCAGCTTCTTTTCGATTATCTCTCAGAAATACATGAGCAGAAGGAAGTCATTCTTAATACTAACCTTGAGTTCTCCCAGTGGGTAAACGTACTCTACGACAAACGCATGACTACAGCCCTTATAGGCAGGCTCACACATCATGTTGAGCTCATACTCTTTCCTGGCGGCAATAACCGTCTGAGGGAATCAAGCATTAACGTAGGCATGTCAGCCAGTAACGATCAGGAGGTTGCAAATGGATAACAATGATGCAGTTTTCAATGTACCGGAGCTTCCGTTTGATGACGTAAGCTATATGAGCAGCAATGCTGCAATACCAGAGAGCGAAGAACATGTGCCCGGAGATTACCCCGATTACTGTTCTGTATGCTCTGATATAAACGATTTTCTGAAGCTCACAGACGCAATGGTTGATGAGATAAATGAGCTTCGTGCAGAGGTAGTCAGATGGCGGCAGGCTCTGATAAAGCATCTGCCTGAAAGATGGGCGGATGGCCTTCAGCAGGACATCTTTGATAACATCTACCTGAATGTCTATGAAGACTTTGATGCATACAACTATTATGTAAAGCGCTGTTGTAATGGAAAGGATCCATTTGACAACAAGAAACGCGCCAGTTTAATGAGCAGGTTAAGCAAGGGAACAGATAAGACCTCCATTACTTACCTCTGATAAAAGCAACAAGCCTGCAATGGATTTCCTGGTACCTAAATGGTGCCGGGAACCCCTTGCAACTTTGTCCAAAATGGACATGCAAGTTTGTCCATTAATACTTTGCAACTTTTTCCAAAAAGCTCTTGCAAAAAACAGTATATAAAAAATGCTTTATGGTTATCCTGCCAAAAACAAGAATCAAAAAGCATGCTCCCATTGCTAAAAACATCAATGAAAGAAATGAATTAAAAGGCTCAGCAGCATACCTGCCTCTAGCTTTATCCAGCAAATACCATCCCCACCTACCTAATGAGAGTTCCCAATTGCCCGGGGAAAAATCTGAGGATTGCCACAAACCATCCAATGAATTGGTATAACTGTTTGAGATTATAGGCAAGTAACACAAAACTGCAATAAGCCAATTTACAAAAATAATTTTTATAATTTTTTCTATTTTAATATCTAAAAATCTACTCTTTAATGTATTTAAATTCATAAACAGCATGACCATATCTTTTAGCATTAAGAAAAATAAGCTTTAATTACATCTTTTTTCATCATGAGATTTTGATATACAACCATCCCACGCTTTTCTCCCAATAACCGGCAGAAAAGATGCATTATGTTTATATAAATGCTATTATTCCCACCATGCCAGCTCCCATCAAAATGGTGAATACTGTATGTATTTTCAGTAATATTCAACCTTCCTGTAGCATAATTCAAAGGACAAAAATAATCTATTGGGAAAATTTCAACGCAATCAACGCTTTGTCTTGATCCATCACATATAAGACCATGTCTTTTCAATACAAGTGTACGGAGCTTTGGGCTCTCTGTATTATGCATTTCTCCCCCCCAAAATTCATATGCTTCATCGCTATCATAGGCATCCAGCATTTCCTTAAATATGGGCAATCCTGGAGAACACCCAAATCCCTGTCCATCATTAACCAAGTCAATTCTTTCAAACCCAAAAAAGGCTTTAAATTTACATAAAGAAGAATAATCCTTTACAAGCTCGACATCTGTATCCAGGTAGATTCCTCCTAGATTATATAGAATATCTAATCTTGCATAATCAGAAACAAAGGCCCACTTTTTTTCTTCGTAGGCCTTTGCCATATATGGATGCTTATGAATATCATAATTAGATTCATTCCACTCTTTTATTTCGAAATCAGGGCAAAATTTTCTCCAACTTGCTATGCACTTTTTTACTGAATCTGGTTTGGGAGCATTCCCAAACCAGAAATAATGAATTATATGAGGAATCATTTGCTTACTACACAATTTATCTCTTCATCTTGCCACTTGCAGTTTTCTCAAAGGCTTCGTCTTGGAATTCAATTCCATATATTCTTTTATAAATAGGCAATGTCTTATTAAGTTCTGAAACATACTCCTTAATCTCGTCCCTTGCAGATTCTTCCGCATATATAGCAGCATTGATTCTGTCATTATTTTCAAAAACCTTGCATTCCTTAACATTTATATTCTTATATAAAAGGTTTTCAAGTTCTTCCGGACTTATATTCTCTCCGCCTGAAAGAATAATAAGATTTTTCTTTCTACCAGTTATATACAAATATCCCTCATCATCAAGATATCCTAAATCACCTGTATAAATAAGACCGTCCTTTAGAGTTTCCTTTGTATCTTCCTCATTTTTGTAATAGCCCATCATGTTGCCCCAATACTTGATGCAGATCTCACCATCAATGATTTTTATCTCTGCATCATCATAAGGACGCCCTGCGGAAGCAATATGTTTTTCCATATCAAAGTTAAATGTTGCATTTCCACCGGTCTCTGTCATACCATAATACTGTCCAAACAGCATTCCATGTGACTGAATTTCTTTTACATCTTCTACGCTGACAGGTGCTCCTGCAGTAGAGACAATTTTGGCGCCTCCAAGTTTTTCAAGATGACCTCTTCTTATGGCCTTAAGCCATAACTTTATTGTAGCCGGAAGCACACAGGTATAATCGATAGACTCATTCTCAAGATCTGACAGAATATTCTGCGGATTAACACTCTGCATCATAGTACATCCATGTTCAGACCAAGTAATCCACGCTAATATTCCACCTATATGATAAAAAGGAAAATTAGTATATATTTTAAATCCAGGTACAGCCTTATATCCATGGGAATACCCTTCCGGCAGAGCTATTTTTTCTTCCTTGAAAATATTGCCAACAGAAAGCGCTACGCCTTTAGAAAGGCTCGTTGTTCCGGAAGTGTAAACAATCATAAAGAGCTTATCTGCCTCATCCTCTGTAAAATCATTCAGCTCTTTTTCTTCTGTACCACAAAGAACGTCATCAAAACCAAGATATTTTATTTCTGTTCCAAAATCATATGACTTTGAAGAATCTGCAATCAAGTATTCAACCTCTGCATTTTTTACAGCAAATGTAAGGTTTTCTTCTGTTTCACGGAAATTAAGAGGAACGAATACAGCTCTGCTAAACATAAGAGCAGCCATAATTACAACGTACTCATAGCTGTTACCACCAATAAGAGCAATGTGTCTTCCTTCCACATTTCCCATAATACTCTCTAACTGATATGCACATTTCTTTATATCACTAAGATATTTCTCAAAACTGATATTGTATGAATTCTCACCATCCAAAAATCTAAATGCACACTCATTGCTATACTTTTCCAATGACTCCAAATATTTAAACATAATTTTCTCCTCTCTCATTTAAAGCTCTTTTTGCTTGGCTGCAATTATTTTTACTGCATCATCAACAATAGCAACTGAAAGTAACTCTTTTTCCTCGACTTTGATTGAGAATTCTTTCTCAATTCTAGCAATTATTGACATTATCTCTAATGATGATAAATCCAGATCATCCATGAATGAACTGTCCTCATTGATGTCATTCAAATCAATATCTGCAATATCACTTATAATATTGGCTAGTTTTGAAAACACTGAACTCATTTTTCCCTCCTTACTATAAGCGTTTTTATGTGAGCATATAAAAATGCAGTAGAAAGAACAACCACTGCTCTTACTCCAAAAATAATCATGCTTCTTACAAATTGATTCCCCCTCCAACTATTGGCAAAACCGTACTGCAGATAGCTTCCTATAGTCTTAAACTCAATAGTATGGGCACAATAAACATATAAGGATAATCTTCCTACCTTTCTGACAAACATAGAAATTGTACCTTTTAAACAGTTAAAGCACAAGAAGAAATATATAACCAAAAGACTATATAAACCATACAAAAATATAGAAAGAGGGCCAAATATATAGCTACTGTCAGCTATATTAAAATTCTCAATCGCACCTACAATAGTGGTTGCAAAAATAATTAGCCCCACAACCTTATTTCTATTCTTTATGCTTTCAGGTGATGTAAGCAGTTTCTTTTTCTTTGCAGTATAACCTATATAGAGAAAAAAGGCTGCGACAAACCCTTGTGAAATACTCCATGGCAATGCATTTCCCAATCCCAAAAGCCAACCAATGCAAGCAGATATTACTGATGAATACAGTAGTTTTTTTCCTTCAAAATGATTAAGCAATTGATTAAAAATAATATTTCCAAACATCAAAGCAAGCAAAAACCAGCCAACTCCATTACTATCAATAGTAATTCCAAATAGAGCACTTTCCTTTGGAAATCCCAAAAGAAAAATAATTAATACTTGTATAGAGCTTTTTATAGATGCCCTTATTCCTCCATACAAAACATAAAACCCAATCAAATTTACAACAAAAGCCATAACACAAATCGTCAGGTATGGAACCAATAATATTTTAAATTGTTTGTTCAAACACTTTTTTAAGCTTGTTTTCCTAAAGCCATATCCGCTTATTATAAACAATACTGGCATTATTGCCTGCATAAATACTTTTAACAGTAAAAATATTATAAGGAATAGCACCCCTCTGTCTCTTACCAGATCATATACAGAATTGTAAACAGCCATAAAGTCAAATAATCCATAGGTATGATAAAGCATCACCGCAATCATAATGATACCCTTAAGAAGATCAAACATACCTAAAGTGTTTTTAATTTCAAATTTCTTTGTTTTCATTCCCTTATATTCTTTCTATATATATTTAAAACTCATCCATAAGTTTTTTAATATCAGTATCACCTATTACGTTAACGCGCTTATCTGCTATTCTATAAACTCTATCGCACATCGACAAGACCGTGGGTCTATGAGTTGTAAGTATTACAGTTTTCTTAGGATCCTTTTTCATAATATTGTTAAGAACCTGTCTTTCAGTAGCTACATCCAGTGCAGAAGTTGCTTCATCCAAGAGTATCACCGGTGCTTTTTTCAAAAGTGCTCTTGCTATTGATAACCTTTGATTTTGTCCCTCAGAAAATCCTAAGCCATTCTCTCCCAGCATATGATGCAGCTTATCAGGAAGCTGTTCTATAAACTCATAAATGCATGCTGTTTTGAGCGCATCTATAATATCTTCATCCAATGCATCAGGATTCACCAACTTCATATTCTCCAGGATACTACCAGCCATCATAGTGTTCCCTTGCGGAACATATGAAATCAGCTGTCTCGTTTCCTTCCCCAAGGGGAGTGAAGATATTCCATTAGATGCTAAGACCATTCCCTTCTGTGCCTTTACGATTCCAAGAATAATTCTTAGCATGGTAGTCTTACCTTCTCCGGAAGGCCCGACCAGTGCAACTATCTCACCTGGATTAGCTTCTAAAGAAGCACCTTTAAAGACTTCGTATCCATTTCTGTATTTAAAAAACATATCTTCAATTTTTATTGATGCGCCATTCTTTTCAGCATCATCTGCAAAAGACTGAATATTTTCACCAGATGAGATAACATCCTCATCATTTAGATTTAAAATTTTCTTCACCCTATCAGCAGAAGCCATATATTCCATTATGGTTGGTATGAGATTTAGCAAAACCTTCATTGCATCTCCTACCTGAAAAGCCAAAAAAATCAATATTGTAAGAGCTCCAAAAGATATCGCACCAAGATGTACACGGTAGAACATCCAGCCTATACAAATTGCAGCACCAAGAAGTCCGGCAAAGAAGGAAATCCCCCATGAAATAATCGAGTATTTATTTGACCTTAAGTCCACACTTCTCCTGTAATCTTCAAACGCGACCATTTTATCATAAAATGAATTCCCTAGGTTAAAGGCTTTAACAGCTTGAATATTATTGAAAGTCTCCTTATTATATGAATTAATTCTTGACTCTATTTCTTTTATTTCTATCTGGGACTTATATATTTTACCCATTAATAATCTTGAAGCTATAAGCACTATAGGAGCCACAATAATTGCAACCAAAATCATGGAATAATCAAGGGCTATAATATAAATCCCCGCACAGATGATCATAGTCAGCTTGGCTATCATCGTAGGGACAAGGCCACTGGTATTACCAGCAACAGTTTTTATATCTGATGCCAATCTCGTTATTAAATCCCCAGAATGATATTCAGTCAATTCTTCCCAAGAAGAATCCATAATTTTCCTATATACCTTTAATTCAAGGGTGTTATACATACCATTATAATTATGAGCAGCAAACCTATTACTTATGATACAAATAACAATATTAAAAGCATACATACTTATAAATATACTTGCTGTTTTAATGAGCTCTTTCATATTATCAAGAAGGGCTAAATCTATAATATTCCCCACTCTGCTTGCAATAAATATCTCGTAAAGAGCTTGTAAAACCAGTATAATAACATATAAGTAAAGTCTCACTCTAAAGCTTTTAAGTTCTCTAAGAGCCCACCTAAGAGTTCTAAATATATCAACAAAAATATGCAGTTTTTCCTTTTTTAACGGAAAACTCATAATAAAAATCTCTCCTACCTTCTAATAAACGCTTTTAAATATTCACAAATATCAAAAATCTTTTCTTCTTCCAGTTCCGGATAAATCGGAAGTGTCAGGACCTGGTTAGAGAGTTTTCTTGAAATAGGAGTTTCCCCTCTATAACCTGCATTTTTGTAGCAATCAAAATCACTTGTTATAGGATAAAAATACTTTCTTACATAAATATTGTTACTTACTAAATAATCATAGATTTCATTTCGTGTAACTCCAAGAACTTCACTATCAAAAAATACCGCACAATATGAATAGTTCCTCTCTATATCATCCCGGTAAGCATCAAGCATCCTTATACCATCAAATTCATTAAGTTCCTTCTTGTACAACTCATATATACTTTTTCTTTTTCGCCTATTTTCTTCAAAATGTTCCAGATTGCAAAGCCCCATAGCTGCCTGAAACTCATTCATCTTAGCATTCGCGCCTACAGCTGAAACAACATCTTCACCCATTATGCCAAAATTACATAACTGATAAAGTCTTACAGCATTTTGAGGATCCTTAACTGTTACACAACCACCTTCTATAGTGTTAAACACTTTGGTTGCATGAAAAGAAAACATTGAAGCATCTCCAAAAGATGCAATGCTCTTACCTCCAATCTTCACTCCAAATGCATGAGCGGCATCATATATAACTTTCAATCCATATTTATTTGCAATTCTGTCTATTTCGTCAACATTACATGGCATACCATAAACATGAACAGGTAGAATCGCTACAGTTTGGTCTGTGATTAATTCCTCAATTTTATTCGAATCAATCGTACAATCAGACTCTTTAACATCACAAAAAACAGGTGTACAGCCATTTCTTACAATTGCATGTGTGGTTGATGCGAACGTATACGGCGTAGTTATTATCTCACCCTTCAATTCCATAGCCTGAATTGTCAATTCCAATGCCATATGCCCATTGCTACTTGGAAGACAAATATCGACTCCAAAAAAATCTGAAAGTTTCTCTCGAAACTCCTCATGTAATGGTCCCATATTGGTGAGAATATCCTTATCCCATATTCTCTCCAGATATGAAATATACTCTTTAAGAGGCGGTAGGGTAGGCTTTGTAACAAATATCCCTTTTCTATCATCTGAAAACTTCTCAAAATACATTATCTATTCCTCATTTTGCTGGCCATAAACTCAGTAAACGGCCCCTTCTCCATTATCATAAAGGAGGAGTGCTCTCCCTTTTCAGGCAGATACTTAAAACCTATTGCCTCATACAATTTCCTTGCTCTATGGTTTTCATCATCCACTTCCAGCTTTACTTTCTCCATACCAGCCTGAATTCCCAATTCAAAAGCTTTGTTAAGGATTCTTGCCATAGTCAGTCCCTTAGCAAATCCTAGCTTATCACTTAAAGCAAACGCTGTAACAAATGCCACTTTATTCTCAGTATCATTACAGTAAATACATATAAAGCCAACCGGAAGTCCATCATGTCTTTCAACAATCACATGGCCATTATCAATCTGCTTTTTAGCAAATTTCTTTTTAGTATCTTCATCAATCATAAAAGTCAATGTTTTATAGTCCCTGAACTCATTCAAAATCTCAATAAATTCAGTTACCTCTTTCACTTCAATGACATCAATTTCTCTTCCCACAAAAACAGCCTCCTGACAAATGCAGTTCACTTTCAGCTATATAATCACCTATGTCTATCTCTAATAAACCTATAAAAATCTTTTTTGTTTTGATACCAAAGCCAAATAAAAAATCTTATTATTTGAATTGCAATAATTGGCATCTGACCTTTATACATAGCAACCTTAGCAAATTCTGATTTTCTTCTTTCATCGTAGCAAATATTTATTCCCAGCAGTTTTCCTACTCTTTCCAGCTCTTTCATTCCATATAAGAAAAAAATCACGTTTATAAGACTAAAACCATCATGTTTGGAAGACCATGAGCCACTCCCTTTTCTAAGTACATACCTATATGCAGAAAGTACCTCATCCATGGTTTTAATTCTTCCCTGGGAAAGAATTGCCAACACTAGAAAAATGTCAACCATCGGACATCTTGGAATAACTCTTTTATCTTTTTTTGCCAGCTTTTCTAAATTATGAAGTGACTCTGTTCTATACACAGCCGTGGCTGTTTGCCCAGGCAAATAATAATCTTCTAAATCCTGCGAAGTATATTCTTCTTTTGAAAAGAAAGGCATATATTTTTCAAAGTCTTTTTGCCTTTCATCATTTTCATCAACAACTATACATCTGCCAAAGCACGCAGCAAAATCCGGGTTATTCTCCAAAAAATCTATCTGCTTCTGTAGCTTTCTATCATCAAGCCAATAGTCATCACCTTCAACAAATGCAATATATTCACCTTTTGCGGATTTTACAAGATTATGGATATTCCGAAAAGCTCCTAGATTTTTCTTTCTGAGAAATGCTCTGATTTTATCAGGATACTTCTGAGCATATTCATTAACTATAGCACCTGTTTTATCCTTTGAAGCATCATCACCGACCAGCACTTCATAATCAAAAGTGCACTCTTGCATCACAATACTTTCAAGCGTTTTGGCAATATATTTTTCGTGATTATATGTCGCAACAACAACACTTGCCTTTACCAATCTTTTACCTGTTTCCTTCATTTTTAACTAAATCTAACACTCTATTTCTATACTTATTTGGAAAAATAATAAGCTTTAAATAATCTTTCCTTTGATAATTATCAAGATCTTTAAAATTTTTAAAATACATTCTAAGGACTCTTTTTCTGAATTTATTCATAAGTCCGTTTTTAATGATAGTTTCATCAGTAAAAGTTACCATTAGCTGCTTAATACCTTCAAAAAAGGTATATAACATAAGGATTCGGATGTCACCATACATCATATTACTCACGGTTTCAAGCCTATCCTCAAAAGCATCCATAATATCAAGATGTTTAATGTCCTGCATCCTGCTCCCACCGGTTATACTATTTTCGCGTATTCTATAATGGTATAAACAATCGGATAGTACTGATATAGAATCAGCTCTACTAATTACCCTGTGGCTCATGAATTCATCCTCATGAATTACACCTTCTTTGAATCGCAAATCCTCAAACAACTCTTTTCTATACAGCTTATTCCAGGCTATCACCAAAAGAACATTTTCCTTAGGATAAATATCTCCCAGCGCCTTCATGGCTTCATGTGGAGAAATCACTTTACAACCATCAAATGAAACCCTCGCTGTATCAGTCTGTTCTTTTATATATCCGCAGACAGCCATGTCTGAATAATCATTTTCTATTGCATCTAATAGTTTTCTAGTATAGTCAGGTTCCACCCAATCATCAGAGTCAACAAAAGAGACATACTCTCCTTTAGCGAAGTCAAGACCAGTATTTCTTGCCGCAGAAAGTCCTCCGTTCACTCTATGAATATAAATCACATTATTGTTTCTTTTAGCAAAATCTCTGGCAATTTCTCCTGTAGAATCAGTAGAGCCATCATCAATAAGAAGTATTTCAATATTTTTATATGTTTGAGCTAATAGAGAACCAACACATTCATCCATATACTTTTCAACATTGTAACAGGGGACGATAATGCTTACTAACGGCTCATTTCTCTGATCATTTAAGCCATGAATATTCCTAATCAGGTTATTCACTAATAATGGTTCTTTATCATAGGATATTTTTCTTGCAAAAAAATTATTATTATTTATAAGTTCCTCATAATCATCTACTGTATACTCATAGGGGGTCCCTCGGTGCCAGTCTATCTGCCTTAAACTATTGTTTTCAGCTCTTTCTCGAAATATAGAATTCATCGCCAATGTAGGTATTACCATTTCATCAGGGGTGTTGGACAAATTATACATTCTTAATATATTTCGTTCATTTTTAATAATATATTCTGCAAAATCATGGGTTATGCTAAACCATTGATCACCCTTATAGAACTCTATATTCTTATACTTTTTTGTTCTGTATATATTTAGCTTTTTTTGTAATTCCAAAAGCCTCCACTGCAGCCTTACAAGACTTCGCATAAAAGCCTTTTTTCTGCCAGGCCCATCAAATTCACCCTTACCAACAAACTTAAGTAATGGATAATAAAAATGAATTTTATCCATAAAATAATCATTATGCTCACCATTAACATGCCATGAGATGTATTCACGGTCTTCATCATCAAAGAATTGATGTATCTTATCCTGACTTTTTATTGGAAAATCCACTCCGGATATTAAATGAAAATAGGAATAATTATTTTTAGTCGCTTCTTTTAAAAGGGCTATCTCACATTCAACAATACTAATAGTGCCCCAGTTAATATTTGTCCTTTTAATAAACCGAATATCTGATTTATTGACCCATGATGATATTTCATCCTCATCTACATATTTAGCCTTTTTATCTATATGTAAATAAATATCATTCCTTCCTATAATTTCAAGCTCAAATTTCAGTATTTATGAGCTTTTTGTTTGTTGATATACCTCTTTAACAGGAGCCAGAGGTGATGAATAGTCATATATCATATACTGAATAGCTGATTGAAGGTAGCACTAATAAAGCATCCCTTTGTTTGCTCTATAAAGGCTATTTTCCCTTTGATCAACTATGATGGTGAACCTTCCGTGTCTAAAGGGATCGTGTCCCAACTTCCTTCGTCCCACCTATTCATACACCAAGTGCCAGCAAAGCTTTCAAACAGGGTCTATGCCCTATGGAGAGAACTCCCGCCAGCTACAGCTCTTGTTTGTCTTTGGTACTTACTAACTGACCTATTATGTCTTGAATGGTACCGGCAAACGGTGGACGCAATCCATCAAAGACATATGTTGGTAGTTTTTGTAGGAGATTCCCCCTACTGTTAATGGGTTACCATCCGGAACCCTGCTCAGCTATCGAACTGTATTCAACAGCTCGGCAGGATTCCGGAAATGTGATTCTTACTTATGCAGCTACTATCTCAGCATTCTCAAATCTCTTGATATCATCAAGCATCTTTTGAGGGTCATAAGTAACGCCTTTCTTGAGGATTGCATATATAATCCTCAGAAGCTTACACGCTATGACTATCAGCGACTGCATCTTCTTTAGCGGATTCTTGGGCCGTGTAGTGTAGTACTCATGTATCAACTGGAATTCTTCAGCATGAGCCACAACTGATTTAGCTCCTTGGAACAGCCAGGTTCGCAGTTCTTTGCGTCCTCTGTGGCTTATCTTTGTTTCGCCATTATGCTTGCCCGAACTGCATGCAACAAGGTTTAATCCACTTAGTTTCTGTATTTCCTTAACATCGTCAAATCTATCAATATCCCCCATTGAAGATATGATCCCTGCAACTATGTTCTGACCCAGACCAGATATTTCAAGAATGTTTTCAGCGTGTGGTATTTCCATACACTTCGCATTTATAGCTGCCTCTATTGTGGTCAGTTTTTCATCTAGAGAGATCATTTCTTCCACAAACCATCTGACAGCTTCTCTGTCGTATTCTGCGCCTTCATTTCTTCCCACGCTTGTACTGGCATATCTGAATAGTTCAGCTGCCCTGCTATAGCCGCGTCCTCTTAGCTTAGCATTGTGCCAAATCTCTCTTATGCCATCTTCACCCAATGCAACTATGTCCTTTGGAAATGGTGCAATCTTTAATACTTCTAAAGCAAAACTTCCATCCACTCTTCCAAATGCGTCCTTATATTCAGGAAAGTGTATTTTCATTAGCCTGTGCATCCTGTTTGCACAACGGATCCTGTTCTCGGTAAGCTGACTCCTTAGAAGCGAGAGACTACGCAGATCTGCGTATATGCCCTCTGGAAGATATGGCATACCATAGTTTCCGTTCATTACCAGATTTGCTATTACTTTGGGATCTTTTCTGTCATCCTTTAACTGGCTGTTGTCTTCAACCTCCTTTGTCTGCTTGACTGCATATGGATTTACCTGTACAACACTGATACCATTGCTTATAAGCCATGTCGCTATACAGAACCAGTAATGACCTGTAGGCTCAAGTCCTAATACTATCTGCTTTTTGCCATTTACTGCAGCAAGCTCAACCATCCATGCCTTTGCAGCTTCAAATCCTTCTTCATTATTCGTGAATGAAAATGGTTTTTTGCTGAGTTCTCTGCCTCGTATATCTATAGCTCTCAGATAATGAGTTTCACTGCCTATATCGCATCCTACTATAAGCATGTCCTCCGATATAAAAGAAAGCTTGGCATTCTTATCAAACTTCCCCGTTGTTTCAAGATCATGCCAGGTCTTAGCCTGCATTGTCTTAAGAAGTTCATCGATTCTTGACTGTCTTTCTTCGGCTGATAGAGTGTTTATTACCGAAAAACTATTGGTGACTTGATTTTTGTTTCTTGTTGTCTTAGCATTCATGTTAGATACCTCTTGTATTCTTGGATTATTACCAACTGCCAGGTCAGTAACAATCCAACTTTACTTGAGGTATTCTTTTTAGGTCAATCCCTGTTTAAATCATACAGGAAGCTTTCATCATCCAATTCCGCAAGGAGTTTTTTTAGCATATGAAATTCATTATGTGCAATTATCAAATACGCGTGCTTCTTCATTAACAACAACCAAACAAATAAATCATTTTCTTTAATATGGCATCTTCCACTCAAGCAATGGCTCTCTATGCCTCAGTTTCCTATAAACATCATATAATTTCAGCTTTATCCGATCCATTCCTTTAAGGCCTATCATATAATGGTAAACCAACATATGATATCTGAACTTAATCTTCGCAATATCTGGTTGATAAAGCCCTATTACAGCTTTCTTATTTTTCTCAATTCCTTTATATCTATCCAAAATGAAAGAAGTGTTATTTATGTCCTTATATCCCACACATACCTCTTTGGGAGAATAGCCTCTATAAGAATTATCCAAAAGCCTTATACAAATAAGCGCAAATTTATCTATAAACAGCTGATTTTCTGACTTATATGCATATTCCCACACATCTTGCAGCAATACAATTGTCTCTGAAAGCTTACTGCTAATATTATCGTGCTGCCCCATAGCAGAATCATCCCTTACAGTGTATCTGACACATCTATCAGCTATACATACTAATTTTTTTGAATTCATAAGGTATTTCAGATTAAATGCAAGATCCTCACCTATACTACATTTTTCTGAAAAAGCAATATTATTATTCGATATTACCTCAGCTTTATATAGCTTATCCCATACCTCAAAACCAACATAATAATTTAGTAAATCATTTATAGCAAAAGAAAATCTCTCATCATTAGATGAAAAGCATCTTTCTCCAATCAAAAAGTTATAATTATCAAGCTCTTTCCCTGAAGTATCCCATCTTGAATACTGACATGATACCCAATCAGAACCAGTTTCTCTCATGCTACTTACAAGAACACCAATGGAGTCCTTTTCAATATAGTCATCAGCATCAAGAAAATAGACATATTCACCACGCACATGTTTTAGTGCAAGATTTCTAGCTGATGATACCCCTCCATTTTCTTTACGAAGTATTAAAAATTCCGGCCTTCCGTCTGAAAAATCTTTAATCAGTTTGTATGAATTATCAGAAGAACCATCATCAACAACAATAATCTGGAGAGCTTTATAGGTTTGACTGCAAACAGATTCAAGACAATTAATTATGTAATTCTCACAGTTATAAACAGGTATGATAACAGAAACCATACCTTCTTCACTTTTACAGCACATAATAATCTGATATCATCTCGTTTACTTCTTCAGGTGTGTTAAACATCATTACATCAATAATAGAAAGGCCTGGTATAAATTCATCATTTTTCTGATCGTAGGGTCTAAGCCTGTTCTGAAGAAATTCAATGTTCATCCCGGCAAAGCCATATTTTAATCTGTCATAGAACTTAATTCCCCCAGGCGCATTTCTATAGGTATCAGCATCCGGAAAGTGATTTGTCACTATAATTCCCCATTCATCACGCATTATTTTATCGTGCTCTTCAAGGTTAATATCCGAAAGTTTATACTTTGGCGCTTCTCTCCCAAGCCACTTTTGAACAAGGTTAGTAGATTCCATTGTCAGCGCTGCTATGCTGTCGTATTTTTTTGAAAATAACTGTTCCAAAATCCCCACTACTTCATTATAGTAAGGTGCCTTTTTCTTATAGTACCAGAGTTTGTTTATTATAGCCTCTTCCCATGGTTTGTCATAGTCTATTTCAACTTCATTTGCAGGTGTTTTTTGGCTTGCATGCTTTATTGGTACATTTATATACTGTACCTGACCTGATTCAGAAATAATCCTGTTTCTATTGACCCACCCCTGCTTGATATACTGCAAGGAATCTGCATATACAAAAATGTCAACATTATTCATAATTGTAAAGTATCCAAGATACGGAAAAAAATATGTCTGATGTAAACCTACTGATTTGCCCATTATTCAAAACCTCCACTTAACATATTCTATTTAATGGCATAAATCTTTTATATAAAAAAACGACAGAACATTTCTGGAAACATTTCGAAAACATGATATTTATGACTCTGCTTTTTTGTCAACAGTCTATAGTATTTATTAAATATATATTTATATTTTTTTATCGCTTCATTCTTCATTGTTCTGTCCCCTTCATGATAAAGCCGTGCCGTTTTAAGTAGTCCCCATTTTAAAGTAATATTAGCAAAAGTAACGTCATCGTTATCTAACGCTTTTATTATTCTATCTTCATAAGCATCAATTACATGAAGATGATATGTGCTTACTGCATTATTATTACCTGTAATGCCGCCCTCATTATTCCGATAATAATAGTACCTTTCAGGGACATAAACTGCCTTATTCACAGAGTAAATAAAATTATTAATCATAAATTCATCTTCGTGATAACATCCCTGTTTAAACCTGACACCATCAAACAGCCTCTTATTATATAGTTTTGCCCATGCAACTACCATCAAAACATACTCTCTTGAAATAGGATTTGTAAGCCACTTTCTGCATTGTCTGGCATTCATTTCTATAACATCATCTGTTTTAATATCTGCGTTACATAGTTTGTCTGAATCTATATCACAAAAAACGAAATCCGCTCCAGATCGTTCAATTTCACTTGCAAGCCTTTCCAGAAAAACAGATGAAATAGAATCATCAGAATCCACAAAGCATACGTATTCTCCTGACATAGCATCTAATCCAGCATTTCTTGCCGCAGAAAGGCCACCATTTTCCTGATGAATTACTGTTATTCTCGGATCCTTAGTGGCCCACATATCACATTTTTTACCGCTTGAGTCAGTTGATCCATCGTCAATTAAAATAAGCTCGAAACTTTTATATGTCTGATTCACAATTGAGGATATACACTCATTCAGATATTTTTCCACATTGTAAACAGGAACTATTACTGAAATTAGTCTATTACAAATATTATCATCCAAATTGGTGTACTCCTTCCTTGCTTTAGTAAGATTACATATTTATAATCAAAGATATGAATAAAACAATATCAACCATTATTCCATTCTATAATAGTGCTCTGACATTACCGCGTATGCTCGACAGTATTCTGAGCGGGACTGTTTTGCCTTCAGAAATAATTCTAATAAATGACGGTTCAACCGACGATTCTTCGCACATTGCCGCACAATATGCCGACATGCATTCAATCATTAAGCTTGTAAATCAGCCACACTCCGGAGTCTCTGCTGCAAGAAACCGCGGTCTCAAGATAGCCTCCAGCGAATTTATAAGTTTCCTTGATGCCGATGACTTCATCGAGCCAGATATGTATAGCGAGCTTTTAGCTGCTATAACTGACGAAAGTATCGATGGTTGTATCTGTGGCTATTTTACTGAAAAGGACAGGGTTACTACATCATTTTTCAGTTCTTCAATTTCTTTGTATTCATCTTCAGTTTTATTAGAAGCCATGTTTACTGATGAAAATATCAGAGGTTTTCTGTTTAACAGATTATTCAGAGCAGATATTATAAAGAATTATGAATTCAATAAAAATATTGACATCTGTGAGGATCTTCTTTTCCAAGCTGAGTTATATACAAACAACAATAATCTAAAATTCGCATGTATCAATAAACCGCTATATCACTATGTTCAAAGCGATTCCAATGCCACAAATAGCTTAAACCTATACGAAGGTTTAGTTTTTAAATATGAACCTTCATTTGTTTTATTGCAGAAATTAGTAAACAAACAATATGTTATAGACTGCTATGACTCCATATTATGTTATAGTATGTATTGCCTTTTAAAAGCCTATAAAACAGGCAACAAAACTGTCTTACCTCAAATAAAAATGCTTCAAAAAGATATAAAAGCTGTTAAGCCTTCATCAGTTTCAAAAAGAAGAATCATATATATATATGCCCCTCTGCTTTTCAGCCATTTTTTAAAATAACTGCACACAAAACACAAAATATCATCATCCCTTCATAAACTGATAAAAGCATCTGCAGAAATAATAAATATTATAATTTCTGGTTCGAAGACATAGATATCTAACTAAGCGTATTTTTCCAGCTTTTCTAACATCATGGAGCATGTTTCTGAACTCTCTGCTTCTGAGTTCACTGTTTATATATTTTTTCGCACACGAAAATGTTGTTCCTCCTTTATGTATCTCATGAATAGCAGTCAATCGATTAGTCCAGTCATATATAAAAAGGGATTTTAATACGTTAATATTGTCTTCCGTTACTCCCTGTTGCTTTTCTTCCCATCTAATAAAACGTCTATATATTTCCTTAGTATTTTCTAAATCATCAGAATGGTATTTAACTGACAATCCATCATTTTTTCTTTTTATATAATTATATAGTGGGAGATTTAACATCCCTATGTTGCCTTCGCATTGCTCCAAATAGTCTATATTAAACTTTAAATCCTCTCCAACACTAACATTCTCATCAAATTCTATTTTGTTATCTTTTATAACTCTAAGCTTATAGCATTTATTTGTCACAAAATTAAATATCTTAAGCCAGGAGAGAGTTGATGCTGAATTCCTTGATAGCAAGTAGCTTTCCCCTAATATATATCCTCTTCCGGTTTCAAGGACCATTACTTTATCCGGAACACGTTTATTATATGCATTTTTGAAGTTCATCCCACATAGGACAAAAGATACATCTTTGTTCTTCCAACAATCATAAGCTTCCACATATTTCTCTATAAGTGTCAGTTCCGGATAATCATCATCATCAACAAAAACTATATACTCACCACTTGCTTCACTAATTCCCTTGTTTCTAGCTGCAGAAACACCTCTATTTATAGTTTTAACTACTTTTATTCTATGATCATTAGCAGCATATTGTTTACATATATCATTTGTTTTATCATTTGAACCATCATCAACTATAATAAATTCAATATTCTTATATGTTTGATTTATAATAGCCTCAATACATTCTCTAATATAGCGCGAACCATTATAGGTAGGCATCACTATCGAAATTAAATTGCTCTCATTCATTTTTTTAATACTTTATATACTTCCATAATATTAAAGCAATCGACTTCTTTACTCCCATTACTTTTGGAACATTTTTTATATTCACTCGATTACTATATTCTTTTGCCAATTTCTTCCTAGCATCAGAATCCTTTTCGTTTCTATAACCATATTTAATGCCGTCGCACATAGTTATAAGACTATGTTCTGCAAGCTCTTCTTCACCTTTTGCCGTGAAGTATTGTATTCTCTTTTGAATAGCATCAAGAAAAAATACAATACGCTTACTTACAGATTCGCCCATTATTCCTGTATTTCTTTGGACATAATTGTAATATGGCTCAGGAGTAAATGACACCAATTTTGCATGATATAAAGCCTTATAAATTGTTGCTTCATCCTCATGAAGAGCGCCTATTGGAAATCTCAATTTTCTAAACAACTCCCGCTTATATAACTTGTTCCAAGCAACCGTGCATATATTATTTGATCTCATCATCTGTATTACTGCTTCATGCCCACTCCAAATACCATATTGGGGACTTGTAAACATTCCTTCGTTGTCACCAACATGCATTATTCCGCATGCCACTATATCTGCATGGTCACGATTCATAATATTAAGCATCTTTTCCAATGCATCTTTTTGTAAATAATCATCACTATCACAAAAGAATATATACTCTCCTTTGGCAATATCCAGTCCAGTATTTCTAGCAGCTGATAATCCCTGATTAGCCTGATGCACAACCCGTATACGGTCATCCTCTTTTGCAACTTTTTCGCATATGCTCCCTGAAGAATCTGTAGAACCATCATCCACTAGTATTATCTCAAGGTTCTTATATGTCTGCGTTATTAAGGATTTTAAAGATATTTCAATATAATTTTCAATGTTATATACCGGAACGATTACTGAAATAGTTTCATTCATTCCAGTTGGAACTATAATATCTATGAAACGACTATAGTAATTGTCTATATTGAACTCCGATACCCCTCTTGCTCGCGCATACCCTTTATCTGATAATTCTTTACACTGATACGTTGATGAAATCAAATCATGCATTGAATTAGTCAATTCATCAACAAGATTATCGTTTTTATTTACAATAATTGCACAATCATCCACTACTTCAGGTAAAGCTCCTGATTTTGTAGTTACTAATGGAATTCCTCGGGCTAATGTTTCCAATGCAACCAGTCCAAATGGTTCCTCATTTTTTGTTGGCATAACTACAACATCATAATCATAGTACCTCTTCAAAATTTTACTGGCTGAAATTCTTTTTTTACAGGATATATATTGTTTATAAGGTTTAACCAGCTCTAAAATATGCTTTTCATATTTTGTCTTATAGTCAGAAAAACCTATAATATCAAGTTTTAATCCATCCCTGTCTTTTAGATCAATGGCATCAACCAGCTTCTCAAAAGCCAGAACTAATTCTTTTACCCCCTTTTCCGGTATTATTCGTCCGGAATAAAGAAAACTTTGGGGAATCTCCCTAGTTATATCTTTTTGAGGGCAATCAGCCAGACTTACACCATTATATAAAACATGGACTAAAGCATTTTTATCAAATGACAGGATTCTTGATTTAATATAATTACTTACAGCAATAAACTGAACCCCATATTTCACCAATTCTCTGATATATTCAGGGCTTCTATAAACATCAACATCATTATGCATATGAAAATATACGGGTGTATCACATTTGTCATGAATAGTTTTAACTATTCGTAATGCTGTCGACATATGGTTTTCAACTACAATAGCATCATAAGGCGCGCTTAAAACTCGTTCCATTTCTGAAAACTCACTTACTATCTGATAATCCAATAGCCTTTTAGCACTATATTTTTTTGCTCTTCTATAAAAAGCATCTAAAGATCTGTCAATTTTCTTAAGTGTAGAATTACCTGTTAAAGTCAACAAACTTGTATTTAAATATTGATGTTCATTTAGTCTTTTATCATAAAGTGTAAATAAATCTATATGTATTTTTTGGAATTTCTCATTATCCTCTATAAGCTTGGTAATTAATCCCTCAACTGCACCACCTTTTGTTGCCGGAACCGGCAAAACAAAAGGTGTTATTATAGCAACTCTTTTCATAATACTCCCCAAAAAAGCTGCTTTAAATCTTTATAGTAAAAATAAAAAGCAGCCATAATAATGTTATATATTATTTTTCTTAAAATAATTAAATCCCAAAGCTATAGCTGCAACAAATGCGATAGCTGCTAGCATTCTTCCCCCCCAGAAGAGCACCTTATTTGAAGCATTTGATTTATCAGATGTTATTTCTTCCTCGCTAACTATAACGCTATAAGTACCTAAATCTGTTTCTACCTTTTCTCCACTTATGTCTGTATATGATAACTTAACATTTATTTCCTGATTACCACCTGAAACAAATGTCACTTTACAGTCTTTAGAATAACTCTTTCCGGCATAAACAGTATCAAGATCTATAATCTTACTATCATCCGAAACATTGCCTTCAATAATCAGCTTGGCATCTGTTATGTTCAAATTACTTGTATTAACATAATTCACACTAAGCAAGGATTTACCATTTAATATTGCATTACCGCCTACATCAATCCCTTTAACTATCAGACTTCTGCCTGTAGAAGTAGTAATGATCATTGTAGAAGAATTGCTCATTGTGCTATTTTCGCTCAAGTAATCAAACTGGCAAATGAAGTCTGCAGCATCGCCTTTAAACTCTGAGCTTACGGTAATTGGAATAGAAATCACTTTACTTTCATCCGGAAGAATCGTCCCTGCAAAAATCTGATTATCACTACCATATCTGGGATATATCATTCCAGAAGAGCTTGACATAGTAATCACAAGACTCTCTGCCTTTACAGTAGAGCTAATATTATGAAGAATGATATTTACCGTAAGATCGCTTCCAGCTTCCAAGAGTCCGCCTTCTACGGAATAGTTTTGGACTTCTATAAATGCAACCTTTGACTCAACAGCTAACGATGTCTCAGATGCAGCTTCAACAGAATTATCAGTATTAGCTATCTCCTGTGATTGCCCACTCTCTGTTCCATCCGCAGTAACCGTTTCCTGTACTTGTTCTCCGGCAGCTTCATCCACAGTATTCGGTCCCTGAACTTGCTCACTTTCAGTTCCATATGTGGTTTGACCTTCTCCCTGAGGAATCACTTCCTCTTCTATGTCTGTCCCCAACTGAATTCCTGCACCAGTCGCAAATACCGGAATATTATCACAGATAAATAATAGCATCATCAAGCAAATACTTATTGCAACTTTTGTCATCCCTAAAAAATATTTTTTCATGATTTTATTCCCTTATTCTCTTTCGAACGTTTAGTATATTTCTCTTTTTGAAAATAATCATAATTTTCATGATATGTAGAATATTGTTTCATATCTATCTTATTTATTATTGTCCCAATAAGATTAGCCTTAGCATCAGTTAATGCATTTGCCGCTTTAACTACTCCGTTTTTACTGGTCTCGCCAATAGCAGATACTAATATAGTCGCATCTGCACTAACAGCAATAACTTCTGCATCCATAGCTGCATTAACTGCCGGCATATCATAAATAATGAAATCAAAACTACCTGCAAGTTCCTCCCTTACTTCATCCATCTTTCCTGAGCATAAAAGACGTACGGGATTATCAATTAGTTCACCACAAGGAATATATGTAAGATTCTCAGTAGTCGTATCATATTTAATTCTACCGATAGGTGCTCTATCCATGAGATAATCAGAAAGACCTACAGTGGCATTTTCATTTAGCCTTTTATAACGATTCTTTTTTCTCATATCTCCATCTATTAGTACTGTTTTCCATCCGGAACTAGCAAGTGCTGCAGCCAGATTTATAGACACAGTTGTAGCCCCATCGCCTGATTCACATCCACATATAACAAAGCTTTTATATTCATTTTGTTTCTTAAGAATATGAAGATTCATTACAACCTGGTCAAATGCATCATTTAAAACAAAATCATCATTTTTATAAATCTCTAATTTTCTCAATTTACACCTCTTAATCCTTATAATCAGGAATTAACCCTATAACAGGAAGCTCATTTCTGATAGTTGCCTCTCTAACAGTTCTAACTTTATTATTAAGTATTTCTAAAACCAGAACAACAATGCACGCTAATCCGAAGCCAATAAGCATTATTTTTATTCTATCTTTCCAAGCAGATTTTATAGCACTATATGCTTTATAAGACGTGTATGCATTATCCAATACTTTAACTGAATCTGTATGAAGTATATTTGCCATCTCTATTGTATATGCCTGAGCCATAGCATCTGCCATAGCCATTGCAAGATCAGAATCTGAAGCTGTTGCATTAAACGATATTATTGTTGCAGAATTAGCCTTTGCCAACGCAGTTGCTGTTACACCTGACCCCACAGATGACGATACATAAATATTATTCTGAATATCAGAAGCTTCAACATCGCTTCTTCCTAGGATGAGGGCTGCTCTTTGACATACTTTATATGACTTTGCTACATCCATATATGCATTCATGGCAGTAACAGCATTAGTAGCATCAGAATAAGAAGTCCCTGCTGATGCATATACAGTTGCTTTCGCGCCATACTTATCGCTACCTTTATTTAAAGTCAATCCAACCCCGATAATAAAAAACAGCATTGTAATTAGAGCTATAAACTTTGCATTTTTCAAAAGTGCTTTTAAGCATCTAAAAACATCAATCTCAAATTCGTTCTTATACATTTTGAACCCTTTCTAAATATGTATTCAGTCGAATACCATTCTCATATTTTCGCAAAATATATACGATTATAGCATTCAATCTTCCAAAATGTATATTGATATTTTTATAGAGAATATTTATTTTATCTATCATTTTTTGTGAATTTTGTTGTTAAGAATTATTTTCGAATTATTTTATATGATTACCTTTGAATGAAATATCTTTTCAAAGTATTATTGAAAATAGGTGATGTTTTTATTATTGTTTATTATTAATTACTCATTCTAAGGGGGGATATAATAATATGTTTCATAATTTTTTTACTAGATTCTTATTTGTTCCTTTTTTCACCGTTGCTTTTTTATCTTTAAACATCTTAAGTGTTCATTCCTATTATGTTAAAGATATAACTATAGATCTTGATCGCTCTTCTATTTTGCAATCAACAGCTGATATGTATTCTAACGATGACATAATCCATTGGAATTCATATAAGAAATTAACAAGTGATGTTCAAGATGGTTATATTCCTGTTTCATTATTAAATGACCCTGTTTATTGTTCAATGAATTTGCCTTCAGAATCACAGAGTCAGTTAATGAAAAACGGTGGTATTGATAATGCTCATATTATCGGGAATACATTATCCCCTCTTTCTGAAAAGCTTTTATCTATAGGTTCAATATACCCGACCAGTGATAGGCCTCTTCCTGCGAAGTTTACAGTCTACCTAAGCAACATTAAATTATTTGCATTCTCTAAATCTCAAAATTCATGGATTATAATAGACGATAATCCTTATCCTCGCGGAATATACCTGTATTCTCTTCCATGGTCAGACTCTACTCCAAAAAAATGTAATATATCCTATACAGCAAATTATGCAAAAATCGAATTAACAGCTGAAGAAATGAATAGTAGCGCTTTGCATTTCTGGGGAAGATCAGTACCTTTAGAGAAGGATGATTATATATACTATGCAAGTGCATATACGTTCTGGGTTGATCAAGAAGCTGTTGATAACCTGACCGCTGTAGGTGGAATTGACACAAAAGACTCTACCGGAATTAATACTATATCTCAGTTATATACTTCCAGAGGTTTAGCTTCATCTCAAAAGCCTAAAACCGTATGGGGACAGACTGTGCCCAACTCAGAGTATATAAACTGCAATACATCTCTACTAAATAAACTTTATAATGGTGAATCTTTAGAAGAAAGCAATGATGCCTCTAGTAATTATTTACTTGAGAATACCCCTTCTAGTGATTCAAATTTATCGGAAAATGAAAATCAAACTTCTCCTGGC
>NZ_AUJI01000012.1 GCF_000424145.1 Butyrivibrio sp. AC2005 | reverse complement strand
CTTCATCATATGACGGGGCGTTGCCTGGCCTTTTCTGATTCTTTCATATGTTGCATAAAGATCAGAAAGGTCCATCTCCTCCACGAATGCGCTTACCAGGCGTACCGGATCGTCATCTGCTACTGATAGGTCTATGTCGAGCGGAAGTTTTATTTGATGATTTAAGGAAGAAAGGCTATAATTTCCTTGTAAGATTTTATTTAGTAGCATAAATATATTTTACAGCAAAGACCAGGCTTTTCGAAGCCTGGTCTTTGTGTTAATCAAGACTTTTAGCACTAAAAAGGGGCCTCGCACTAATTCTTAGTGCGACAGCCCCTTCATTTTCCGTTTTGCAGACTTCCCTTGCATAATTTCAGCTTCTAAGCACTAGGCAAACTCTTGGATCATGAGCGGAACCCTTCCGTCTTATACGTCTGGCGATGCGGTACAGTTCACGGAGCACATGACCCTCATAATATTTAATTTACTCCCCATCATAAGAGAAAACCCAAAAGCAGATGTCACTTAATATAGTAGAAACATCTACTCCACGAATCTGTCACCTGCGTCTTGGCGAATACCGCATTCTTCTGACCCATCTTCGGATGAAGCTTGTATTCTCATCATGCTCATCATCCTCCCTGACGGACACTCTACCATTTTTAATAACGACACGGTAAAGCTTCTCACACTCTGCGCACCATGCAAAACCATCTGCTATAGCTGCCTCGTGCAGAGGAATACCATCCTCCGGACAAAACGCTACCTGACAAACCTGTGGTGTTCCCTTATTCAATTGTAATTCTTCCTCCTTCATAAAAATTTTTCATACCTGTTTCCGAAAACAATGGCATTGTATCACAATACATTACGTTTGTTATTTCACGTAGTCCGAAGAGTGTCCGAAAGCCGTCCGAAGAATGTCCGAAAGAATTGTGACAATTCCGACAATTACAATAGTTGCTGACAAGCACATACACAGTTAATCTATTGGTCGTAATTTGCTTAGATCTTCCTGATTTTGTGGCAATTCTTTCCATGGGATAATTCCCTCTTCCATCTCCTCTTTCTGACGACGCAAGGCATATTTCCACATCTTTATTCCAAATAGAAGAATCCCAGTTATGCGCTTATCATAAAAATTACTTTTCTTTACACCTTCTCCTAAACCATCGTATATTTCTTTGTTGGGACGAATCTCATCATCGAAGTAGCATTGCTTGATTATCATCTTATAAACGTAACCATTCCCAACACCCCTGAAATCCAGCATTTGATCAAGAATCATATCTATCTTTTCCCTGAACCAAATCAATTTTATAAGTTCATCAATTAATGATTCCTGTTCCTCCAAGGATTCCTCAACAGGCTTTGAAAAGATATATAAAAAAAGATCCCGGCATTTTCTCTTACTTGCTGCCATCTCTTCAGGAGTCATTGGCTTTATTTCCCCTTCCGCCTTAGCTGATAAATATTTCTCTCTGTAAGTAGGTAGTAACAATTCACATAGAGCATATACCCGGTTCTCTGAAAAGCCTGACTCTCTACACATCCGTACTACTGCACGAAAATCTTCTGAATTAATCCACCTCATTATGTTGAAACCTCCTCATAAGAAAATAGCAAACAAAACCGGGCATACCAGTTTTCTGCTGATATGTCCGGTTCTACATATTACTTGATTTTTCTCTCCATAGCTCTACGATAGCGCACTAATCCATTAGCTATACTTTTACTATGTTTCTCTTCCTGATTGTCAGCCATGACTATGCCCCCTCCTCACAGTACTTAAACAAAAACTTCATGAACCCAAAAAACATACAAGGGGATGACTCCCCTTGCGTGCTTTACAGGATCCATGACGATTTAAAGGATCTTGCCATTACCATCTGCGCCATCCCAAAGCCATGGTGCCAATCTCCTCATATACTCAACTGCAATGCTGTTCTTTTCCTCAGCTGACATATGTGGTTCCAATGAAATAGCGGTTCCCATCAGCTTTATTGCATACTCATATGGCTTTATTATTGATGGCTCTTTCCTGAAAAATGGTGCCTCCGGATCATTCAGCAAGAACCTATTTAGATCCAGATTTTCTTCTCTGGCTATATTTATAAATTTCAGTGCTGCCTTTCCCGGTCCATAAGTCTTATAACCTTCATATGTATCCAGGGAAATATCTCCCCATAGCTCTGCCATCTTAAAGTCATCATATCCCCGATACTTCTGGAGAAAAAGAATGTTCTTAGCAACAGCCCGCAGGTCGTTCCGTTCTTCTTCAGTTAGTCCGTTAAATACTCTGCCCATATTTAATCTCCCTACCATAAATCTATTACAAACAGCGACTTTTGTAAGCGGTGCAAAGTTTTCTGCATCCGTACTTTTTACGGTGGAGACCTTCCCCTTTCAAACCATTTTGCGCAATAGTGATTATAAAAAAGAAGCCCAGGCCATTTCGGCACCAGACTCCTTAATACGATCTCTATGCAGTTTATACAGAAAACCAATACTGATTGGCTTAATGAAATCACTCCTTTTCAGCAGTATTATCCACCTGCTTTTATGCATTTCCTGTAGCCCTTCTTTGTGGATTCAACAACGCCCTCTAAAAAATCTCTCTCAGCAGGGGAGCAGTCCGAAAGCAGGTTTGCCATGCCTTCTCCAAGCTTATCTGTAAGCCCCGGGACATTTCCTCTTAGTATCCAGTCTGTAGTAACTCCGAAATAATCTGCCAGTCTGATCACAACTTCCACCCCAGGCAG
Organism: Butyrivibrio sp. AC2005; assembly: GCF_000424145.1. GTDB lineage: Bacteria > Bacillota > Clostridia > Lachnospirales > Lachnospiraceae > Butyrivibrio. Next base: position 146,290 of record NZ_AUJI01000012.1, on the reverse strand, counting down.
AGCGTTTCCTGTTTCTACATTGCTCAGATGAACTGAAGTAACTGCAACAGCCTCAGCAAGCTGCTGTTGTGTCATCCCGGCCCTCTCCCGCAACTCCCGTATGCGTTTGCCAATTTTTACTCCTTCTGCGCTCATAAATGCTCCATCACCTAAACATTAAATCTCTTAAATCAAAGTTTATCGTTATCGGCATTCAGTAGGAATAAGCCGTACTTTAAACCTCTTAAACTGCTCTTTAAATTTCGTAAAAAATATTTGATATCAGATGAATGGATGAATATTTAGCGCATAAAAAAGAAGCCCAGGCCATATTGGCACCAGACTCCTGGAAATCATATCTATAAATACTGTCACATGATCAGCTGCAAAAAAGAATATATTTCAAATCCTCCTCATAGCAACTATAAATCACTGCTTGTTTTCTGCGTCCTTTTCTCTCATGGCCGTCTTAGCAGCTCGGGCAATCTTGGTTATAGCCTTCCTCTCTGCCGGATCACAATCCCCAAGTATATCCGAGAGTTCTTTTTCCTCTATCGCTCCCACGCTTGGGATATTGGTTCTGAGCAGCCAATCTGAAGATACCTGCAATGCTTCCGTAATACGCATTAGGATATCAACACCGATTGTCTTTTTCCCATTTTCAATATCACTCAGATGTGATGGAGAAACATGCACCATTTCTGCAAGTTCACGCTGACTAAGCTTATGTTCTTTTCTCTTTGCCCTTATGCGGTCACCAATACCGCTACTCTTTGCTTTCATCTTTTCTCCATTGTTTATCAGTTAACTTTATTAAAATTCTATCGCCTATAGCAGATACTAGGAATAAGCCGTAGGGCAAGTATTGCTCTCTTGACGATGAATCGCAAAAATATTTTTTCAGGAGGACATGTATGGAAATCGATTACAAATTATTGGGAGAACGTATTCAGGAGGTCAGGAAGACCAGGCATATCAAGCAGTATGGTCTTGCCGAGTCAGTTGGTGTCTCAGGTCCTTTCATGAGTCAGGTTGAAAGTGGCAAAAAGCAGCTGAGCCTCGAATCATTTATACAGATAGCAGATGCACTGGATGTTACAGCTGATACCCTTCTTGTCGGAAACCAGAAGGAACTCAACACAGAATATCAGAGCGATCTTTACAACCTGCTCAGTGACTGCAACTTATATGAGAAAAAGATCATATACGGATTGGCTTCTGAGACAAAGCGGTTACTAAAAGAGAACCGCTTTTTTAGACAATAATAATTCTACTTGCAGCTAATTATCTTTAACTGAGGGTTAACTACTTAACCTACGGCTTATTTTTTTGAACGATTTGCCGTCTATAATTATTTCTATAAGAAATAATTATAGAAAGGACTTCCATGACAACTTCCCAAAAAGCAATACATAAAGAGTCTGACAACAAAATAATCCGTGTTGCTTTCTATGACAGGAACCGCGTCACTCATGATACTCCCATTTCTGTCATAGAACTTCAGAATGCGGTCTTCCGTCATTTACTACAAGCACACCCTGAATGGAAAAATGTCGGGATTTACAGAGATATCGATGAATTAGGCAAGATGCCTGGTAATCACATGGAATATGACCGTCTTGTCAATGACTGCATAAAGGGGATGATCGACCTGGTGGTCACAAAAAGCATCTGCAAGTTCTCAAGAAGTATTGATGACTGCATAAAAAAAGTATCTGTTTTTCACTCCCTGAATCCTCCTGTTGATATTTATTTCATCAACGAGAACATCGATACAAGAAAACCTGATAATCTCGCTTTATTTATAAACATGTACTCACTGATAAATGAATCAGAAAAAAGCAGTGGAAATGCCAAAGAGCCAATAAAAACACGATATGCATCTGGAAAATATGATTCCAGCGGTACAAAAAAGAAATCTCGCATACACTCCAGACACAGTAGAAGAGGCAGGAAATGAATCTCTCTGAAGAAAGAGCAAAAACAATCGAACAACAGAAGTCCAAAATAAGGGACAGATATAAAGGTATCGACCCAGATCTTATAAAGGTCATCCCTGCGAACGAAGAATCCAGCATCTTTGATGACAGCGCACAGCTTCGCGTAGCAGTATATGCCAGGGTCAGTACCGGGGACCCCAGACAGACATCATCATATGAGCTTCAAAAAAACTATTATGAAGACTTTGTAATGCACCACCATAACTGGACTCTCGTGAACATATACGCCGACGAAGGGATCAGCGGCACATCACTAAAGCACCGGGAACAGTTCAAGCTGATGATTGAGGACTGTAAGAAAGGACTCATAGACCTGATCGTTGTAAAAAGCGTTTCACGATTTGCCAGGAACATTGTGGACTGCATAGGTCAGGTCCGTGAACTGCTAGCGCTTAATCCTCCCGTAGGTGTCTATTTTGAAACAGAGAACATCTATACAAGGAAAGATGACTCTGAATTGGCTCTGTCCTTCGTAGCAACAATGGCACAGGAAGAAAGCCACAGCAAGAGCACTGCCATGAACACTTCAATTGAGATGCGCTTCAAATACGGGATTTTCCTTACACCGAAGCTTCTTGGATACGACCACGATGAGGACGGCAATCTTGTAATAAACGAAGAAGAGGCAAAGATCGTTAAGATAATATTCTTCATGTATCTATCAGGATTTTCTTCCACCAAGATAGCGAAGACACTGACAGAACTCGGATATGAAACAAAACTCGGCAATACCCAATGGTCCCCCAGCTCCATACTTGAAATACTGCAAAATGAAAGGCACTGCGGAGACCTGATAGCAAGGAAAACATATACGCCAAACTACCTGGATCATAAGTCAAAAAAGAATGTCTTCAACCGCAACCAGTATGTCCGTGAAGATCACCATGAGCCTATAATCTCCCGGGATGATTTCCTTGCCGTTCAGGAAATGATACGAAATGCCAGGTACGGCGGCAAAGGTTTTCTCCCGGAACTACGTGTTATAGACAGTGGGACTCTAAAAGGTTTTGTTCATGTAAATCCCATATGGGCAGGCTTTAAGGCAAACGATTACATGGACGCAGCCCTTAGCGTTTTTGATGAAAATGATCTGCAGACATCAGCAAAATCCCATAAAGCTTCCAGTGGAGAATTTGATCTTAGAGGCTATGAAGTGGCCCGGAGCCAGTTCTTTAATACCGCCCGCCGCATAAATGTAACCTTTTCAGAAAAATACCTGTTCTTTTCGCTTGAAGCAATAAAAAAGCTGGATACCGACTACATAGAACTGCTTGTTAATCCCATTGAAAAGCTGCTAGTGGTACATGCAGTAAAAAAGGATGAAAAGCATGCGCTGAAATGGTCAAAGGATGAGCATAAAGGGAAAGCCAAAAAGAATATATTTGGAAAGGCATTCATCCCGACACTCTTTGAAATATTCGGTTGGAACACGGACTGCAAATACAGAGGCACAGGAACACTTGTCCAGAAGGATGATGGTGCAGTTCTCATATTTGATATGACAGAAACGGAAATGATCATTCCAAAAGGTGTGCCCATCCAGGTAAATGAAGAGAAAAAAGGCAACACGGATGAACAGGATGTTCCGGACCACGACAGCATAATTGCATATCCTGAAGCCTGGATCACAAGCTTTGGAAGCAGTTTTTACCGCATTAAGACAAGTACTCTTTTATTCTCAGACATGTCAGAGCTTGAACCTGACAATGCAGGATATCTTTACAGTAATCTCGCACCGCTGAACGTTACCAGCAGGGATTCGATAAAGGAGGCGTTAAAAGAAGTCATAAACATACCGGAGGAGGTAAGCGATGAGTGAAAACTCACAGATCAGTGAAAAAGTTAGGGGACAGATAGATATCATCGAAGATGACAGTTTCAGTTATGAAGACTTCCAGGTTGTAAGAGGGGAATTCTTCGCGCATGTTTTTGAGCCCTCGATCACATTTTCAGATTCAAAAGTATATGTGAACACAGCCTGCGTCAAGAAGCTTCCTGAAACTGATTATATCCAGATACTTATCAACAAGGAAAAGAAAAAGCTTGTAGTCAGGCCCTGCAATGAGGATGAACGCGATTCATTCAGATGGTGTTCTGCAACTGCAAAAAGATCCCCAAAGCAGGTTACATGCCGTCCTTTCTTTGCAATGCTCTGCGACGAGATGGGTTGGGATCCAAATTACAGATATAAATTCCTTGGCAAAATGATCAAATCCAAGGGAGAATCCATTTTCCTTTTTGATCTTTCTTCTCCTGAGATCTACTTAAGGGAAATCACCAATGAAGGGAAGGTCAAGAACAGCCGTAAGCCCTCTTACCCTGAACAGTGGAAGAACCAGTTCGGAATCCCGGTAAGTCAGCATGCTATTCAGACAAAACTCAATGTCTTTGACGGTTATACCGTAATAACCATCGCTGATGATACTAAGAAGAAACCAAAAAGGCAGGCACATCCTTCTAAGGAAAATGCTACGCAAAAAGAATCTCCAGTAAAAGAACCAGAATCCACCACACCACCAACTACTGTAGTTCTTGATGCACTTGGCAACAATGCTTCGCCTCCAACCATGGAAGATATCCAGGATACAGAAGACAACATGACACTAGATGATGAATCCACCAACGATGATAAGGAGCCACAATATGAGCAGATGGCATTCTCCAATGTTAGTAGTTGATTTCAAATACAACATTATACGGATACACAGATCTACACTTGACGCACTCGGCAATCCCAGATATATAGAGATCCTTGTTTCACCACGCCAGGCAAAGATAGCCATACGTGCGCAGGAAAAACAGACGATAACATCACAGAAAGTAAACCTTGAATCCCTGCTCCTCCAGAGGAGCATTCAGTTATACAGCACTGATCTTGTCAGGGAACTGCTGGCGATAAATCCCAACTGGGAAGATGAACAGATATACAGAATGGAAGGAGTGCTTATCGATTCTGAGGATATAGTCATGTTTGACGGCTCGGACTCAGAATTGATCCACAGTGACGAATATGCAGCAGCACAATAAACTCAGAATCGATCCGGATGTCTCCGTATTATTTCTGCCTCCTGACAGCTCAGGCATCAACTTAATAAGGGAAAATATCAGACTAGGCATATCTCCTGCCCCATTCCCGGTATGGAATAATATCCTTATGGACAGGATCCATGAATATAAAGAATATGCCGATGCTGGTTTCAATATAAAAACACAAACCTTCTCTTTCAGATCAAAGAATGCGATGCTTGCCAGCATATGCCAGCTCCTTGCAACTGATATTGCGGAAATGACACAGTACAAGTCCTATCTGATTGGAAAACAATATCAGTACCATAAGGCGGCTTATGATAAAGGAGAGATTGAGACCTCATGTGAGCATATAAGCCTATCTGAACTCAAAAAAAAATACAGCAAGGACATCCACCCTTTAACTGTCGATATGGTGGATCTCTATGGCATATCTTCAGCCACAATACATGAATACGCCAGATATGCATCTTCTATTGATAGGTTAAGAGAACGCTCACCTGAGCTTGTAACAGAAATCTTATCAGGCCTTGTCACTATATCTAAAAAAGCAGTATCTCATTTATGTAAGCTGGTCGATGATGATTTCACGAAAAGTCTCAAGATAATCGAAAGAGAAAAAGCAAACAAGATACATGCCACGATGCTTCCAGGATATACTCCTGTTAAAATAGATGAACCACAGCACCTTGACAACAGAATAATACCTGAAATAAAACAGATGCCAAAATTTGATCCTGATGGATATGTATCGAGCCTTAGTCTTACCATTCCATCATGGTCTGATACCATAAGACGCGTCAGGGACAGAAGCAACATGTCAGATGTTTCTCCCGGCGCGGCTAAAAAACTGATATTTCAATTGGGGATTTTAGAACGGAATATCCAGATAATACGAACAGAGTTGGAGGGAATAACAGAAGATGCAAACTGATTTAACTGCCTTTGTACCGAATGTGCATTTTGAGCAGATACCTATAAAAAACCTTGTTTCAAACCAGGACTACCAGCGCAACCTTTCTCTTAAACATGTGCAGAAAGCCGCTGCAAACTTTAATCTGTACCAGATAAATCCTGTAAAAGTCTCAAGACGTGACGGGATAAACTATGTTTTCAACGGACAGCACACTATAGAGATCGTTGCACTGGTATCTGGTTCCCGTGAAACACCTGTATGGTGCATGGTCTATGAAGATCTCGAATATGCTGAAGAAGCCGAGATTTTTGCGAACCAGATGAAGTATAACAAACCTTTGCTGCCCTATGAGATTTTTATGGCAAATATTGAAGCCGGCAGCGATGAACAGATCCTCATAAAAGATCTTGTGGAATCCTTTGACCTTGAACTCTCATCTTCAGGAGCTCCCGGTACAATCTGCGCCATCTCTACACTTGAAGAGATATTTGAAAAGCAGGGCTATGAAATGCTGAGTAGGATCCTTGGCCTCATCATTGCCACCTGGGAAGGTGCTCCTATGTCCTTAAGTTCCAATATCTTAAAGGGCGTATCAAGGTTTCTTGCTGCCTACGGGGATGAAGTCCGTGATGAAGCCTTTAAAGAAAAACTTAGCCAGATATCTATAAAAGAACTCACCCGCACTGCAAAGGACAGGCGTGCAGGGTCTCTTGGCTATGCTGAAGCACTTGTACTTGCCTATAACAATAGAAAATCCAATGGTGTTATCAAAATGGAAAAACTCTATGCTAAGAAAAAGAAAGCTACTGAAAAAGAAGAGGAAACTGCCTGAGTAATAACAGTTCTGCGGGAGAGATTTTTTCAAACTCTCTCCCAAACAGATACTCATAGATTTTTTATCCTTGTGTTCAGAAGAGCTGTCTGTCATCACCCCATTCCTTAAGGATTACCTCGAAAAAAGCAACAGCGGTGAGCAGTAAGCCCACCGCCACTGTTTTTCATAGGTTATATTGATTTAGCAAATTCTCGAATCTCATTCATCTTTGCTTCGGATTTGTTCTTATCGCCATTCGCAGTAATAATGCCTATTGCAAACATCACATACCTGAAGCCATATCTCACACCTCCTTAGTGTGTAAAAAATACCCGGCTCCATAGAACCAAGTGTTTGTGTTAACTCATTTTGGATTTATGAATGTTTGTTGTTATTGCAAGTTTTTTGCATAGAGTATACACTTTCCCATAATAAATGTACACTACCCATGCTGTCCGATAAAATTCACACTACAATATTACTCCCACATTACTCCCACACCTTCATTACAAGAAACGGACTCTATCACAAATTAGCATAATGTGATATCACAGTTCGCTTTATATTTATTCATTTCTTGTATGTATCAGAGCTCTTATTATGAAAATCTCAGTAAATGTTATACTTTTTTCTATACATCTGAACCTGTTGGCATAATACGTACCCGTTTTAAACTTTCTTTTTGGCCGCTTCCATTTGAAGGCACATCATCTGTGCAATAACATTTATCATCCTTTATCTTCGCTTTTTCCAACTCAAATTTGAGATAATCATTCATGCGCTCATCGCTAAATTTCAATGATGAAAATTCTTCAATCATCTCATTAAAATGCTTGGAACGTCTCATTATATCAGCTTTTAATAGTTTTAAGCTTTCGTTACCAGAGCGCCTAAAGCTGATATCATCCGAATAGTAGTCATCAGAGCTGTTATCTATCATACAATTTATTAAAGGAAGTGCTAGATTTCTACAGCTTATAGCATTTCGCTTATCTTTTTTATCATCACAAACCCAGGCACAATGAAGAATTGCATAAAAAGCTTCCTGTTTATTCCCCTCTTCCATAGCTATAAGGTAATATCTATAAAACCTTTTGGCTAAAAAGGATCTGAAAAAGTGGCCATCACACCACCGATAACTCATGGACTTAAGTAACTCTCTTGAAATATCGTGTTTTTTTGAGATATCGCTAGAAACATATTTACACCTTGGACATTCCTGTATCCATAAATCCATAGTACTCCTATACATTTCGGCAGGTCTTGTATCTAAATCTGGTCCTCCATCACTATTTGTACTTGTAAGCACATCGAATTCACTTGTTTTACCACAAACAGCACACTTACATTCTAAACTTCGAAATGTTGTCATAAATGAGTACCTTTCTTATTTTCATATTCCCAATGGCCAGATTTTATTTGTCAATTCATCTCGTTTATCAGTATCGGAGCGCTCTTCCATATATATCTCTTTACCCAAAAACTTAATTTGTATGGTTTCAAGATCAAGTATCACCTCAGCTCCATTTTTATAACCATAATCAATTAAATACATGATGCCATCATCAGTAAACTCAACATCTCTCACATAATAAGAATTGCCTTCTCCAGATAGTACATCGTCTACTCCTGCTAAACTAACAGCACCATTTTCATCGACTGCCCATTGTGACTCCCATCCACTACCAGTCCAGGTATATAATTCGCAATTCCATGCAACTGGTCCAGCTGTCGATTCTGTGATATGAGTAATAAGAATCTCATCAACATTATCATTATCAAAATCGTGGAATGAAATAAGTTCTCCCTCGTTAGGTACTATGGTATAAGGTGCAGAAACAAAACTAATACCGTTACCAAATTCAAAGCTATATATGCAACCATCTCCAGTGTGACCTATGACTCTAGAGATAGAGTCAGTCGTCCCATCTCCGTCAAGGTCGATATCTTTATAATTATCAGGAAAAACTTCACCAAGATCTATGGCACCCTCTTTAGAATAGTCTGCGTTTTGATTTACAGTACAATTAAATAATGCATCTGAAATACTCTGATCTTTGCAGAAATTGTAAACTTCGGTAGGTTTATATGAACCTATAGCTGCAGGAATCTTTTCTTCAAGATCTGACTCATTTTCATACATCTCTTTGCCTAAAGTAGCTTCCTTAGTTGATTCTTCTATATTTTCTTTATGCTCTGTTGAATTTTCTCCTTCTTCAGTAGGACTCATTGGCTTCATATAAATATTTTTTTTATAAATATCTATTCCCAATATGATCCCCAGCACAAGTACAACACATATAACAAAACTTATTATTATCTTTTTCAGTCCATATTTCATAGCAATTCTCCAAATATCCAGAACATTTTATATCAATACTAAGTACTATTTATATAGTATAAAATCATCTTACTTTAGGCAAATAATGTTATAGTCTTATAAAAATATATAGTCAAAAAGGATGCAATCCATCTGACTACATCCTTCATAAATATAAATTATCATATAATAAGTAAAGTTTTTGCTGCAAAATACATTTCAGAAACGTTGCGCCCATTTAGAGCAAGAGGTCTGAGTTCCGCCTCTTTTAAGTGCTCCATCATTAACAGCTGAACATTTTGCTTTTTCGTTATCATCAAAATCTACCATTCTGTTTATAGTATCTGATTTTTGTTTACCACACCAATTTTTGCAGGTACCACAATATTTAGAACTATACGATTTTCTCATGGTAGTTTACCTCCTTAGTTAAAAATCAAGTTACAAATATATGGTACATCAAAACTTGTTATCCATATCTAAAATAACAATAAAGTTTTGTTTATCACAAAAGAAAGATGCCCCAATTACTATTATGTTTTAAGCAGAAGGTACATCTTTTATTTACTCACTCTCGTTCAGAATTGAGTTTATAAATATCTGAATGAAGCATAATCAAAACATTGGCTTCAATTACTTTTTGCATCGCCTTTTTTTGACTATCCCATATGGGACATTCTATCTCATTATAATTTAAATGCTTACCCTCATTGTTCCACCCGCATAAAAAAACCATTATCATATTTGCCACTCTCAATTGTATAAAAACCCAAATTAGTATAATTATCGGAATAGAACATATGAATGCGATAGCACAAAGGTTCGTACTTAGGCGTAGGCAAACCTACACTAATAAGATTTATGTCCGAATTCCACCTCAAAAAATCCACTTCAAAATCAGATTCACGATACGGATTGGGACGATTCTCATTTCTTGCTACCAAACATGACATATCATAAAGAGCATTTCTGCGCTTTATTACATCAGTAAACAGCTTAGTGTTTGAAAAAAATTGATCTCTCAAATATTGATGTTCAAAGAAGTAGCGAGCCTCTCCCCATTCTGAAACATAATAAGGCGGATGTTTAATATTTAAATCAGACTTCTGGAATGTCTGTCCTTTATTCCTCCGTTTTAAAAAATCGAATAATCCCACACTAACCCCTTCCCTATGCTGTAATCAGTACGAACTCAAAACACAAAAATGAATGTAAAAATATGCTTTCTCGTTTATTATTATATTACAACTGCCATGCTTTAGTAATATAATATATATATCGCCTTTGATAAGTTGTCACACAACCGCAGCATAGATACTATTATTCAGCAAAAAATGGAAGGATTATCATCTAATGACCCTAGGAATAGACCTCTCTTCAGATATTATTTCATATTCATTTTTTCAAAATAATGCAATCAAGACATATTATATAAAGGAAAGTATCGGATTCAGAACAAATAATGTCTTCAACAATAAATCAACCCTGCTTCCTTTAATTAAAGGGATCAAAAATACTGCAGAAAAAATGCTTAATTCAACTGTTGATAAAGCTGTTTATTCTGTTCCTGAATATTGTACAAATTTTCAGTATGGTTTATTGCGAGATGTATCTATATTAACAGGAATTGCCCCATTAAGAATTATGAATAGTAATTCAAGCATTGCTTTATCAATCTGCGAAGAAATTTGCTTTGATCCCTTAACATATAATAACGATTGTTTCATTAATTTAGTGTGTAGTATTTATTCTAATTATGCGGAATTATCTGCTTTTATATACATCGATAACGTTCTTGAAATGCTTGGAACAACTACTATACTTATAAATTCAATAATTTCAGAAAAAGATGAGATAAAGCTAAAGGATAGAATAGGCTCCGAGCTTCACCAATTTGACAATGATCTTAATATTCATAAAATGATCGACAGTAGATCATTTCTATTTTTGAATAATTCGGGGGGCAATGATGCAATATCAAAATTATTTACAGCAGCTTTTCAAACTATATTTTGTATTAAACGATTAAATATTTCTTCTTCAGCTTCTAAAGGTGCGATTATTAGAGCAAATCATGTTGAAGGTATTATTGCTGCAACATTAATAATGTCGACTCAAAACAAGGCCATATCTGCTTGTTTAGGTGAAAATGGTGAGCACAAAAAATTAGTAGATTATTATACCCATCTTCCAACCAAACGTGCTGATTGCTTATTAGTATCTACAGAACCAGAACTATTTATCTATGAAGGCAATTATATAAACCGTAAATACGACACGATTATTGGTGAATTTAGTATTCCTGAAAATTTTGAAGGTCACCAAATTTGGGTCACAGTAGATATAGACATTGATATGCGCATTAAGGTTTCTGTGAGCGATGATTCTCAGAATATCATCATCCCCTATACATTATTGTAACAACCCAAAGCTACTTTCTCATAAAAAGACCAACGTACTAATTAGCGGCTTGCAATTCATACATACAACCTCTCTTGCTATTATTTAGTACGTTGTTCTAATACAAAATAAAGAATAGTAGCTCTCATGGATTACACCTTTTACATGGAGAGTACCCCTTTTCCCTTATCTTCAACAGAATATGCTTCTATCTGTACCCCATCGCACAATAGATTATCTCCGAAAAAGATCGGAGTCACCCTATACATGACGTGATAGTTTGTTTTCTCAATATATGATTTAACCTGATTTTCATATGGTAGCATACCCTCTACATTCATGTATCTCGTGCCCGTAATAAGATTTTTTTTCGTTGGCATTTTCGCCAGTTAACTGAAAGCCTATCATATGGCATCTATTGTACAAATAAGGTGGATCTGAATCCACAATATCCGGATACTTGTTCTGATTCCACCCTATAGGCTTAATCATTCCTATTGAGCCTCTTTCCTCAGTTGGCATCAAATCCATTCCGATACAAGCCATCGCTATTGTACATCTACCAAGATTATCAAGGTCACCATACTTTTCATATGAAACAGTTGTAATATCTTCATTATTGAACATAGGTTTGTTATTGTTTATTTCCACCGAAGCACTTCCAGAATAAGCGCCTACCACATCATCTTCAATAGATGCATATGCATTAAAAACATTTGTTTTATAAAACCATACCAATGCCAAAACAGATAATAGCAAAAGGCAAATAACTTTTTGTAAACTTTTTATGTTTCTTTTTGTTATGCATATAAAGTCTCCATAAAAAACAGAGTCTCTTCAAGAGGCTCTGTTCTAATTACTAAGGTTGTTGCAACTGGCTGGCTCATTAAGCCCCTATAGCTTTGTGTCGCCGGATCACCCCGGTTTTACTATAATATGATTTGCTTAATTATATATCTACCCACCAAAAAATCAACAAAATAGAAATAAACTCAATCTTAAAAATCCGAAACCACTCAATTGTATCAGGGTGAACTCACATCTGACACAAATAATCCTCAATATTGTTTACACTTTGCATAGTACCATCAGAAACAAAGTTCCATTTGCCCCCATTTCTCTGAAGCCTACCAACAGTGACTATTTTGGCATTGCTACTCAAATTTTTTATTTCACCACGAGTCTTCTCTTCACCAGAACTCTTATCAATAATCTTAATATATGACTCTTGTATTTTCCCTGCACCTATTTTCTTTTTTTCCTTAAATAAGTCCAGTGTAAATACTATCTCATCCACAGATTCTGGAATCTTATCTAAATCTATTTGCATCTGTTCATCTACACCAGCTCCACCAGTCTTATTATCACCAAAATGTATAGCTGATGAAGCAAACATGTCAGCATTTCCATAATATAGACATGCTTCTCCAACATTCATGGAAACCGGCTTACCATTTTTTTTACAAAATATGGCCCTGGAATCACAATCAATTGAAGAATCACCACTTAAAATTCCACTAATAAGCCCACCCGAACGTTGTTTAGAATAAGCATTCCAGCCAAATTGAACTAAAACTATACCTGATATATTTTTATCCGCACTCATAAATACACCTCTTTTTTCTTGTATCATTATTTGCAAGTCTGCAAACAATACATGGAATAAGTATAGACAAGAATAAACTTACTACCTCTTATTTGTCAAACTTCATAATAGTTCTCATTGATTAACCTGTCTTACTTCGTTAAATATCTGACAATTTTTTTATAAGTCCACAGCACTTATAATTCTTAAGACTAGTATATTCTATAGGGACATCTTTTTCCAATGCCAGTTGTTTGATATGTTCTAGTTCCTTAGTATTGCGGTATTGTTCACTAATTATGACCTTCCATGGAACACGTCTTAGAAGCACTCGTGTAGTTTCACCTATCCCAGGTTTAATATAATTTATATTATCGATGCCATATCGCATAGATAATGTGTCAACGTCAGTAACACCTTCAGTTGTGATGGTTTCTTCTTTTTCAATAATTGGTTCATATGAAAAACGACTTTCTATATGATCAATAAACTCATAAGTACGATCTTCAGCCATTAATTCACCATAGTATGCTGCTCCATGAAAATCATTTTCACCAATCACATCATTTCTCAAAAAAGTTCTACTAATCAGCCCACAAACAGTGCTGTTAAGACACGAGCTAGGAATAAGAATGTCATCATGTGTACCACATAAATCAGTAATATATGCAGGATCAGCAACTACTGCTAAAGAATCTGATACTCCATCGTAATGCTGTATTTCTTTCTTTAATTCTTTATAGATCACTCCCTTACCAGTCCATCCATCCACAAACTGTATTGACGCCGCATTATGTCTTTCTAATATATAGTTCACTGCATTTCTGTCCATCCCCCTATCTCTGATAATGGAAATAGAGTAATGAGGACATATATAGCCATACTTCGCCCGAATATATCTACTTATTAGCACCCCGATTGGAGTGCCTGCACGTGCCAAAGAAACTATAACTACAGATTCTCCTCTTTTCTGTACAATCTTATCTGAAACAATTGCTATAGCATCTGCAATTGTTTGCCCAAACACCTCCAGTGTTTCCTCATATATTTGTATATATTTTTCCGTTGGTTTATATTCCAACGGAAGCATCTCGGAATAATGAGTCCCCTTCTGTATTCTTTGTTCACGCTCTTTAGTAGGAAGGGGTTCCACAATACCTGTTATGTCTTTTAACAAAAGAGTCACATCTTCATCTCTAAAACTACTCTTCATATTCACACCTATAAATAGTGATGGATTTATTACCAACGCTTTTTACTGCAGAAAAAAGATCAAGCAATCCATCATTATTATCATTTCCATCTGTAACAATCAGAACCTTGTCATAATGAATTAGATTATATATATATGTCACTCTTTTCGAATCATAAAGACTGTGTAATTTATATCTAGCGTTTAGAGGATATCCATCCTGACATGACGGAACTATGGGACTCCTTGTAGTGGAATGAACTCTAACGTCTAAAACACCACGATTCTTTAGCTTCTCTCCTAGAAGAATAGTTAGATACATAAACTCTTCTGTACCTATAACTCCAACAGTGCTCAACGATTTTATGTTTATACTATAAGCAATCTGCTCTGCTACAGAGTTCAAATTCTTAAAGTATTCATCCCAACTAACTGCTTCTCTTGGATTAAACTTTATCTTTGTTAAACTAACAGATTCAACATAATCCTCACGGTCAAAGCAAACATCTGTATTTTCTTCTTCACCTACCGATTCTGCTAGTTCTGACTTATATTCATGCGGAATTCTTATTACATATCTGCACTCTATCCCTTGTGCTTCCAACTCTTTGATACGATCATTTGTCATACTGTTAACAAATGAAGCAATAACGAATGAACCAGAAAAGCCAAATTCCTTATTTATCTGATAAATCAATTTGCATACAGTATTACCAGTTGTAATCTCATCATCTATCAAGATAATTATTTCTGCTTTCTGTAATGCCTGTCCTAATCCGCGTCTATCAAGAAGCTGCTCCTTTGCATGGCTGTGTGATTCTGTAAAATATATGTATTCATGTTTTTCATTATATTCTCTGGTTGTATGCTCATAGGCTATCACATTTTCCATATGACTACATGTAGCTGCTGCTATTCCTGTTGCAGTTTCGGCAAAACCAATAACAAATTTTCTCCTGGAGCCATAATCTACATCTATTTTCTCAGCCAATGTAGCGCATAGCTGATCTACTTCAATTGGATTTGCTGGGATGTGTTTACCCTGCAGAGGATTCACAAACAGATATGATCTTTTTTTATTTTTTTCTCGTTTTGCAATTCTTACTAAATCTTCCACCTTGTACATAATTAACTTATCCCATATATCCTTGCCAACATAATAGTTTTTAAAGCCCAATTCCCATGGGTCTTTACCTCATTCATTCGGTCTCCGCCAGCACTTTTCCCTACTTGTAATGCTTTTGTTTCATCCCAGCCAAGTATTATCTTGGCATCCTCGTAGTCCTTTCTGGACACTTTGAATGCCTCATTTACTACTTCAATCTGTTTTGGATGAATTACTGTTTTACCAACAAAACCATTAAGGCGATCCTTAGCTACTTCTCTTTTTAAACCTTCTTTCCATTCATTGTTATCGCTAGCAAAAAATTCCCATACTGGTCCAGAAACAATATATTCTCTAGAGAAAAGCGTAAGTATCTCTGCCAAAAGGTTACCTATTGGCAAAATATCATATATTGTTTCATCATAATGTCGCCTCACGGAAAACTCATTGCTGAAATCATTACCTCCGACACGTACATTCAAAACATATTCCTTAACACTATCTATTGCTTTCTTTACCGCCACCAATGACTCGAATCTGGTCGTATAATCTACAATATCTCTACTTTCTAGTGTAGGCATCATATATATTTTTTTATTTGATTCATCATTGATTTTGCAGATATACTCATTATATCTTTCCATATTATCAACTGAATATTTAGGAAAAATATATCCTGTGATCACATCACAACATTCAACTAATGCTGCATGAATTCGAAGCAGTTGCTCTGGATTTCTTACTCTAATAAAGATTTTAGGTAAATAAAACCTCTTATTCTCCCTTGCATTTCTTATCCTATAAATTGTATTCAATAGCTGTAACTCAGCCTGCTCCACAAACCCATCTGCAACTGTATCTTCTAAGCATAGTGCCAAAGAAAACTGTTTCCCAAATTTCTCTTCGACTATAGAATCGGCAACCGTTTTATTCAATGCTGGAGAATATAAAAGTGCTCCAACCTCGTAACAAATCTCATCTATCATTCTTTCACATCCTAATCATATAATATAATAATGCCAGCATAATTATTATGGTAATTATGGCCGGAAAACCTGCTACTACCGCAGTAAAGAAATAAGGCAATCCTACTGCCATTTCAATAGCAGCAGCTAAAAAAAGTATGAATGTAGCAATAAAAAAAGCATCCGCAAGCCATCTGACTATTCTACTATTCATAAGATAATCATTTAGATAACTTCTTGCCATTCTCTCAGTAAATATACGTCTAAGGGGCGAAGCTACTAGGGCCCCTAAGCCTCCAGTAACAACAAAAAATATAGAAACAAACATTCTGATAATGTCATTCATAAGCGATGTAAAAATAATATGTCTAACTACCCACATAGCGAAAAGATATAGAAAAATATATCCTAGTAACATTAGAGCAAATCCTCTCAATCCTCTATTTCCATTACCAGGAATTAGATTCTCAACAAATACCACTATGTAAATAACAATAATTGTCTGCGCGAAGTCCTGTGTTAGTTGTGCTACCGCCCCGGAAGAAAAACCATTCCTTATAATATCAGTTGTGCAGTCAATTAAAGGCAGTCCACCTAATGACGTCACAATGCTAGAATTACCTAAAAACGCATAAATCAAAAAGTATGTAAGTATAACCAACATTCCTATGATTATTCCATCTCTATTACGCTGTTCCATAATATAACTCATCCCCCAATTATTTCTTTTGCTTTTGAATGTCCCAATTCTGCAGCCTTCTTTAGTAATCCCATAGCTTCTGTCATATTTTTTTCAACTCCATGCCCATATCTGTAACATAACGCTAATTGATACATTGAATTGATATCACCATTAGTAACTGCTTTCTTTAGCAATTCTGCTGCAGAAGAGTAGTCCTGAGGGGATCCATTAGAATAATAAACCATAGCAAGATCATAAATAGCCTCTTGAACCCCTGCATTTACAGCTTTTTTTAAATAAGTAAAATGATTGAATTTATCGTTAAGCTCTCTCAAATATACTTCTGCCATTTCATAAAAACAGTATGCATCCCCATTTTCAGCACATTTCTGAAATAGTTCCAGAGAAGCTTGAATATCTTTTCTAAAGTACTTACCCTTCAAGAGCAAACGAGCCACCGTATGCATCGCTATACAATGGCCCAAATCCGAAGCTTTTTTTAAGTTATTCTTATAAGTTTCTTCGTCTACAATGCCTTTTACGGTTTTACATGCACATGCCAGTTTATAGTAATCTTCGGGAGATTCACATACCTCCTGATCAACCTTGCTTTTTTGTGTTTCAAAGACGTTAATTACCAGTTTTTCAAAATCGATGGTTACACTTTCCTTACATGCTTGAAATTCTCTGCAAATATCTAACAAGACAGTCTTTATTTCCGCCATCAAGTCCCTGTCATATGCAAGATAGTCAAAAATTATAGCATACAACCTATTAGCGTTTTCAAAACACTCCGGATTCGTACCATATATGGTTTTTAACGTATCTGATAGTTTTTCATACTTATCCATAACATCATTTATATTGTTCAAAAATAATCCTGTTCAGTTCAACAAAATCATCAACAACAATATCCTTTTCGCTATCTAATATGGTTAATAAATTTTCTTTGGCTATATCGAGGGTCAATTCGTCACCAAAAGTTACAGCTATCTTCTTAGCTTCCTTGTAAACTCGATTATTAAAAAGTTTATCTCTTGCTTCAGCTAAATTGTCAGTAACTAACCCATCAGTAAAATAAATGATTGTGGTGTTAGATTCCTGTGCTGATACAGCCTGTGATTGCCTATCTAACTTTGTTTCTAGCTCCAATAATGCCTTTGCCATATTAGAAGCTTTCCCTACCACTAACGGATCACAATACACAAAAGAAACAACATCAACAGGAAACGGTGTTGACCATTGAACATCTACAGAATATGTCAGTGAGATAATCTGAGGTATTATACCTTTCGCAGCTTTAATCCTTTTTAATCTAAAAACGATATTATTCACCGCATCATTCACTGCACCAATTCTATTGCCCTGCATGCTTTCTGAAACATCAATAACAATATAAAAATAATCTACACCTGCCATATAATTACTCTTTATTAATCTTCTCATCGCATATGGATTCTACCCACTTTGTCATCGGCGTAGAATATGGACGGAATTTTTCTTTTCCTTTTCCTGCTTGCCAAATATATGCATTATTTTTATTGATGCTATCATCATTCACGATGTCTGCAAGCGCCAATGCGTCTTCTTTAGATACATCAAACACAACTCTTTTTCCAAAGAAGCTAAACGTATTATCAAATTTCGCACGGAATAGCGCTGGATCATCACACCAAGCTATTACAAATACGCCCTTTGAAGGGCCATCTCTTAATAACTCTTCAAACTTATTCGCATATTCCCTATTACTACCATAAATACTTCCGCCCTGAAAATCACTTGCTAATGCAAGCTGCGAAATAATCAACCATTCATCAGGATCTGATGTTGTTTTTCTAGCAAATCTCTCATATACATCTTCAAAAGCTTCAACCGCTTCACTTCCATCATGATAATCACAAAATCCAGGAAGTCTAAGTCCCATATCCTGAAGTTTATCATCAAGAACAGTATTAGAGCCGTCACAATAGTTGATTACAGTAATGTTAGGCAGTGACATTCCACTTCTCTTGCGTGCGACACGCTGAAGAATAAGATCCAAAGTTGTAAAGAAGAGCAGATTCTGAGCTTTCTGTCCATTTTTTCCAAGAAGCAGCATATTGTTCCCGTTTGTTTGATCAAATCTTACTTCGAGATTAGCATCAACCCTCAATGGCTCTCCGAGGTGAAGTACTCTGTCTTTGACAACAAGATCATTTCCTGCAAAGTACGTCTGATAAACACTGCTACGACTATCGGAGACATCGGATGCCAATACTCTTGCAGTTGATCTAATTCCCTTAGATGTATAATGCTTATCAAGCTGCTCTAAAAGATTTACATGTACCTGAGGATCCAAATAGCCAACCCTGAACTTTATATTTGTTTTAGGACTACTAATGGCTGGAACATAAATGGCTGAACCAGCATCGTTTTCTTCTATCTGAGCTATGGCATCAGATCCTTTTCCTAAAACAATGTCCGCATCTTCTTTAGGACATTTAAGTGCAATACGAACCGCAATCTGAGCCAAAGCAGCTTCACTTATGGCGTTCATACCTCTAATACTCTGTGAACACAAAACTATATGGAATCCATAACTTCTATCCAATCTTAAAATTCCATCCATTATCTGAGATGCTTCTGTTGCTACCTCCTGATTTCTATCGCTAAACAGTACATGGAACTCATCAATTACGATGAGAACTCGTGGCATTCTTCCATATCTCTGAACATCCGGACTGTTGTTATATGATGTAATATCACTTTTTGTGCAAGTATTAAAAATCTGAGCTCTTCGCTCACCTTCACGTTTAATATCTCTTAATACACTAAGCCCAAACTCCTGTTCACTTTCAATCGCAATTACCTTAAAGTTTGGCAGATTGTAATCAGCGTATATCTTAAATTCAGTACCACTCTTGAAATCAATAAGATAAATCTGCAGTTCCTCAGCAGGGTACTGTAAAAGCGCACCTGTGATAATTGCATGAAGCAATCTGCTTTTACCACTTCCAATCTGTCCACAGATAAGTGCATGGATAGACTGACTGCCTTGCATTCCAAGCTTTAAGCTTTGGATATCGCTTGCTCCACTCAAACCTATAGGAATAGATATTCCATCATCTGTAGAAAACTTTAAGTATTGCGCTGGTGAAGGCGCAATATGCTCATAGTTAATAATAATACGCCCAGCATCTTTGATTCCTTTTTTCATAACCGGAGCAATACTAACTATTTCTTTTATATCTAAAGGTTTATCTATTAAAAATCTAATATTATCATTATTAAGCTCATCACAAATGTAGCCTGGCTCTACCATGCTAAAGCAGGTACACATCTGCTCAATATTTGTTATCTGCCCTTTAATCTTTGGATCCATATTAGATAGCTGCTCATCATTGGCCATAATAACAACATAAACACCACATTCTTTTCCTGTCGCAACTACCTGGCTTAATAATTCTATAGACTTAGCTGTAAAACCAGCCGGAAAATCCATAATACCAACTATATTATATGGTTGTGGATTAAGTGTATTGGCAGCATTATACTCTCGTATATTCTTGTATTGTCCTTTAAATGTGTTGACCTGCATATTTTTTATGTGATCAACAACAATCTGGAGCTGTTGTTCTACTGAATTGGCCTCTGTCTGAATACCTCCAAGAATAATGCTTGTTCCCGTTGAATTATCCTCTTCGAAGTGCTTGAAAACCGCAAAGCTCTGGCCTGACTTTAGAGGATCAAAGAAATGAAATCGCATCTTATTTGGAGGTGTGGCAAGAAAGGTATTCATGCAGATAGTCTGCATATTAGCCTTTGCCATATCAGCATTCTTATTGCTATATTTGTAACACAAAGCTAGGCTCTCATTGATTGCTACAGTATATGGAAATACAAATGCGCCATTTTTTAAAATAAACCCATAATTCTGCGTCATAAACTGGCTTACTATCTTATTTGTCAGAAACTGATCAAACTTGAAATAAACGTATCCAACTGTAACATTTAATGGCTCAATTTTGGCTGTTTGATATCCCTGTGCACCATATACTTTTCTAACCATCATTGAATCAACAAATTTTTTCAATACTGCAGGCGGAAGATTAAAGATGTGCTCTGACTGATATTTTTTTGTAGCATTAATCAAAGCATCCTCTCTATTCTTTTTAGCGAGAGCATCCTCTGATTCATGTTGATGTAATAAATTTTGTTTTGTAGAAGCCTGCTGCTGAAATAAGCTCTTTCGCTTATCAGCATACTTTTGTTCTAACTCAACTCGATATTTTACATATGCCTGTCTTTCTTGCTCAGCATTACTGTTCAATTGCTGAAGTTCATTCTGCATTCTTCTAGCAGCTTCAGCAACCATGGCTGCAACTTTTTTATCTGTCTCAGGCATAATCGAATCTTGTTCGCGTATTTCTTTGTCAAACAATTCTTGTGCTTTGCATTTTAGCGAGAAAAACTCAATGCATTTAGTCTTTAACAGAGATGGATGAATAAGCTTCTTAAGAAGTTTTTCATCAAGCTCATTTATCTCCTTAGCCATAAACTTAGGATTACGACACATGAGCTGTTCCATAGAAGTAGCATCTATCTGTGCTAATTCAGTAGAATTCTTTGCAACCTTCTTATACCTTTTTGCTTTTATAGTCTTTTCAGCATTACTAATTTCATCAAGATAGCCTTGAAGTTTTTTCTTCTGATTTGCAATCTGGGCATCCATATCCCTTTTATACTTATCAGAATTATTTTTTACATCTTCCTGTGCCTTACGGGCATTATCCTTCTTCTGATTAGTTGTACGTTGATTAGTTTTATATTGATTTTCCCACTGTTCTAGAGCAGAACTTTCCTCATACTCAAGTTGTGATATTTGCTGAGCATGATTTGTATTCATCCGGTTAATCTGTGCCGCATGATCACTTTTCATGTTCTCAACTTTTGTTTTATAGCCATTTTGGATATTTGTACATTCCTGCATATATGAATTTGCAAGACGTTCAAGCTCATGCCAAATATCCATAACAAGGGCGTTCTCGTCCTTTACATTTATAATGTCCTGCTCTGTGAGTGGTGTCTTCAACATACTTTTTTCGCTCCCCTAATCTTCTTTCAGAAAGTACTGCTAATATCGCTCAACTCTTTTTCAAATTCGCGCTGAGCCTCATTTGCTGCACGATCATTCTCAGAAATTGCAGCATTAAACTCTGACGTAGACTGGTCAATTTGGCCTCTTCCAGTTTCTCTAGCTCCTCGTCCAAAGTTTCCTACACCATCCATTCTTTCAAATGCGGCTTTTACTCTTTCATTATTCTTAATCTGATCAGATGCATCTTTGCTTGATGCTTCCATGCTCTTCTTGCCAGCTTCAACTTTATTACTGACCTCCGACTGCATATAGTTTTCTGCATCTGCCTTTGTTCCTTCTGAAACTGCTTTAGCAGCTGCTGCAATTTCATCGTCAACATCTGCAGGAAGAGAATCAATAATACTCTTCATCTGCTTAGTATCAGAAACTGCTTTTTTCCCCAATTCCTGGCCAGCACGAAAAGTCTCTTTACCTTCGGTTGATTTTTGTCTGATAGCGTCAAGTTTTTTTCCCATGAATTATAATCTCCTCTCTAAGATAATTATAGTTATTTCCTATCCTTAAAAAACTCTACCCAATAGGGATTTTCTTTATCAAATAACGCCTTTTGCTCATCGGTTAATCCATGAGGATAATCTCTAAATAAATTAAAAATCTTTTCCCCATCAAAAGTAAATAACATTTCGCCTATTCTATCCGGATTCTCAATCCATCTAAACTCATTTCGTTTTTCATCCCTATCTGACATTTCCAGCCACCCCTTTCGCTTGTGCTGATTCAGCGGTATTTATATAACCAAGAATATTCAAAAATTCCTGACTATTAGTTAACGACTCCACTTCTATCATGAAATTTGAATAACTAACTGAATGATTCCTTGAAGCACCAAATCTTGCTGTTAAAATATAGTCATTCAGTTCATGCCATCCATTTCCATTAGATGGATGTTGTAATTCAAGATACTCATACCCATTCCCTGTATTTCTTATAATTGCTGCATGCTGTCCTGTTGCCAGATAATACTCTTTGCCCGGAGCCATATCTCTCATCAATTGATTAGCTGACGCAATATCATCTGTACCACTAAGTGTAACTGAACGAACCATTGGTAAAGATGCAATTTTCTTTATAGAGTCTCTTGATGAAAAGAAATCTCTACTTGCTCCATCTCTGAAATCTAACACATCGAATCCTGCAATATTCCCCGCATATGCTAATGCTAAAGATGAGCAAGAACCTTGTGTTAAGTCTCCTCCACTCAATCTATTTATTATATCTTCATTAGTCCTGTTTCCATGCGCAATCTGGAGTGGTCTATATTCTACATTCGCTTTAGAAAGATGCCCTACAATATAATCATAATTACTTGAATTTGAAAATGTATCTGATATCCAATCACTTATAGTGCCTCCCACTTCAGATTGTGATTCTGATAATTCGCTATCATTTTCTTTATTATCTCGAGCACCTTCAAGTGAAGAACCTATGCCCCGACTTGTTCGGCTTCCTAAATCGACTTTTTCGTCTTCACCTTCTCCAAGTTCATCTAATAGCTGTTCGTATTTATCACTTTGTTCTTTATAGTCACGCCTCGCTTGTTCTACACTCTTCTTTCCAAAAGGAAGTTCATGCGCAGCCTCCAGCGAAGCAGTTCCTTTCTCAAGCTTTCCTAGCTCATCAGAAATCTCATTCGCCACTCTTCCTTTTTCCTTAACATTCTCTTGATGTTCCGTTTCTAAACGGTCATCTTCTCGTTCTCCAACGGCCTTCACTTCATTTATTGCGTTTGCTATTTCATCGTCTATTTCGCTCATAACTGAATCAATCGATGCCATAACTGCATACTCATCTCGAAGTGTTGTTCGATCAATTTTTATCCTCTCTCCAACTTCTTTTACATCTTTTACTTCACTTCTTTTTTTTTCAAACCTATTTCCCATGAAAACTCCTCATACTATTCCCATTGTTTTAATAAGCTTGTCCTTCTGTCCTTCTGTTCCTGTGATCGTTCAAACCCGCATATATCCTTGGTTCGCAAAGCAAACTGCCTATATACTAGGAGTTTTTCTGTAACAAATGACTTTATTTCTTCTTCAAACAGCCTATTCTGCTTCTTATAAGAGCTTAAAGAAAAAATAATCTCCTCCATTTGATCGCATATTTCATTAAATTTGTCCTTAAGCATTTCTATTCCCGCTTCGTTATCATCAAGACTTTCATAGTAATCCAAGCGCGACTGCAGTAGTTTAGCTTTTCCTTCTTCAGACACCTTAGGCCATCCAGCAGGTTCCAATATTGCAATTTTTTCTTCGCAAGATCTAATTCGCCTTCCCAAATCCTCTGAAAAACTGATGCGATCATTCAAGTCATTTTCGAACTCTGCAACATCGTCAATTATGCTATCCCACATTGCTCCAATCTTATCACGCGTGATATTTAAACTGTTCTTCATATCAGCGATAAAAGGAGAGTTCTCGTAACATAGCCGATTATATAAATCTTCATTGCTTGGTGAAGTGTATAAGTCATCATTAATGACACCGTTTACCTTCGACCACTGATGCATCTGAAGCTCAAACGGCTTTAGCAAACCCTCATAAATAGCTAACGTCTTACCTTGAGTAAACGTCGACATTCTCTCAAGTTGCACTTCATCTGCCGACATAGTGCTTCCAAGTAACCCTCTATCATCTGCAGATGTCATTCTATGACCAAGTTTCAACGATGTATTCTTTATAACTTCCGGTGCCATCGCCGTAGGAAGCTGATCCGCAATGATAATCGCTTCGTTCAATGCACGAACTTCCGCAAGCATCTTTACGATAAATGCCGTTGCAGCTATCTTCGGATTAGCACCCTCACCGGCATCCTTCTCTGCTTTAGGGCCAATAAGATTATGCGCCTCTTCAAAGAAAATCACATGTCTTACAGGAGTTTTTTCCTTTTCTTTTCTAGTCATAGGATTTGCTTTCAATGATTCTCTAATTAGAGTAGAAAGCATCAAAGTAAGGAAGTTTGCAGGTCCACTACCCATTGACTCCAACTCGATGACAACAGATCTCTTAAGCCACCCTTCGGGGGCTATAGTCGAAAATGGAACATTAAACACATCCCCCATTTCTCTTGATAATAAACTTCCGATTCTGACCTGTAATACAGATTTGAGATTTCCCTTTATCTCTCCCTCATAATCAGTTTCATCAAGTATCTTCTCTAATGTTTTATACAGCTCTCCCATTGTTGGGTAAGGAAGTGTACCATTGTTAATCATATATGGCAGCCATCCCTTATCGCGATATACTCGCTCTATTGCACGATCTAAAAGGAAAGGCATTGGAGGATCCATCGAAAAAGAACCATCAAATACATTTATCAAATTCTGTATATGCTCAGCTAAAGACATCTTTGTCGGAAATTCAAACGGATTGATATGCAAAAGAAAGTTCGTTCCTGATGATGGCGAGAACACCGTTATCCCTTTCATCTCTTCTCTGTTGACCAACGCCCTATATTCTTGCTTTGCAGGTTCAAGAATCAAGAAAGGTATCTGTTTTTGATATAAAGATGTAGCCAAGTGTAACATACTGTTTGTCTTTCCAGATCCAGGTACTCCAGCAAGAAATGCATGCTTAGGCAAATTTTTTAGCGGAATAAAAACTTCATATCCATCTGAATCCATTCCCAAATACAGCCCTGAGGAGTCATGTCCAGGAGCTGTCTCCTTCGGAATTTCAATGCTCTCTCCCGGATATAATGCAGGAAAAACAATAAACGGCTTTAATTCCTCAATAGTAAATAAAGTCGGCCAAAACTTTAATTCCATAGGAGCGTTCTTATGGCATACCGGCAATACCTTACTGTTCAAAATATCTTGAATAGAAAAAGTTCCTTGCAAAGTCTGTATATCATGCGATCCTTTTTCTAACGCTTCAGAAGCAGCAGCATCCAGCAACATATTTGCATATTCTTCGCTATCGGCATAAACACGAATATTAGCTTGAAAATGAGGATTCTCTGAAATTTCTTTAATTAGGTCTTTGTACCTGTTCAAAGTGTAATCTGCATTTTCATCCTTTTGAAATGAAGTTGTTCCGTTGTTGCTTTTCTCAACACGCAATGTCAGCATTGTACGTAATGCAAACATAACATTTCCAAGCATCTCCGGAGCTTCAATCTTATTTGTGTAGTCTACAGGCATTACGTCAACACAATAAACACATGGCATATTCATGTTTTGCATCATGCTAAACATGTTATAAAGCCTTGCGTCCTCATTTATTTCCCATTTGTTTACAGAATAAAAGAATCCATTTTCCTTCTTATCAGCCTGCGAAAACTTTTCACGCTTAATAAGTGTTGACATATGGGAATAGCTATTAATTCGGCTCATATGAAGCGTAACAAAATCATCCATTTTGTCACGCTTTTTTTCTCCTTGACCATCGCCATTCCTAAAACGGTTCATCCAACTTGTATACTTGTCTAGCATACTTACTGGAACAACTTTTTTTAACTCTTTTTCATCTAACCTAGAAAGCCATCCCTTATAGCCTTCCAACTGCTCCTCCGGAACAACTCTTACGATATCAAAATATGGAGCCAACACAGAGTTTTGCACCATGTTATCAACATACGCACTTGATTTATCACTATCAAATTCTAAATAGATTTTCAGTCTTTTACCCTTATCTTCGGCAGGATTATACTCATATATCCAATGTACTATCTCACCCGTCAATAAAGCCTGCCTATGAATTTGACGCAAAAATGACAAATGCTTCTTTAACACTCCATCGACGCCATCTTCATCTAATGCACTATATTTGCTTAGAGTAAGATCTGGAATTCTTTTGATCTCATAGATACTTTTGGCCATTTATCAGCCCCCCTCACTTCAGATTGAGAACAGTTAATGCTATATCTTTAGCTTCAACAAAAACCACATTGGCATCTTGTATTTTTTCTCTATTGTTCTTATCAGTAACAAACATGTCTACTTGATCGATCATAGAAAAATCCACTTCACTATCACCAGCACCAACACACCAATCTACCCCTAACTTTTCTTTTAGTCTCCTGATCGAATTGCCTTTAGTCAAATTTCTAGGACATATATATAATTTTTTACCATGATCAAACCAATAAACCTCTGGATAACTTTCCATCTTTTTTATTATTTTTTCTCTGATAGTTTCATCTTCAGGCTTAATAAATAACACTAGCCCATCCTGAACTTTCGTAGGCGCAATTTTGCCTGCCCACTGTTCTATTTCCTTTAAGCCTTTTGCAGACGCTTTTATTATCTCAAGTGTTTCTTCTTTCCACAAAAAGTCCTCTTCACCATTAACAAGCAAAATGCCTCCATTATCCAGTAGCGCATAACTCGGATGATATTGTTTAAAAACATCAATCCTCTCATACTGGGCCTTAGTTCTACTTGTAACAGGGACAAAACTTCCATCAGTTATTTTAAGAATCAATTTGCTATATGTATTGTGCTCTATGAACGATATCTCTTTATTATTGTATATTTCTATGGGCTTATAACCATCATGATAATGTCGGTATGAAAAAATAAGCGTCCCATCTAAATCAACAAAATAGCTTCTCATTATTCAAAAAACAGCGGCACCTCTACTTGTGAGATGACGACTTCCCTCTCGTTGATCAGCCAATTAACTGGCTGTCCCATGAGTTTTTTTACAGCCACATAAGGAATATTAACATCAGCCGCTTTACACGTCATGTGCACACCACCAGACATCCTCGTATTAATCTCTAAAAAATACGGAACATCTCCCATGTACTTGAACTGTACATTACAAGGGCATTCCAAATTGACATTATCTAGCACAAGTGTACATAGCCTTAAGATATCTTTATCATAGCTTATTCGTTCAAAACGAGCCGTACTCTTAACCCTCGGTACCATAATATTGCCACTATCCGTTTTAAGACAGTCTATACTAATTTCATCACCTTCCAAAAAAGGCATTACCATTATTGGAGAAAAGACTTCTTTCTCAGACAAAGCTTCTATTACTGAATCTAGGGTCATTCGAGTATTTTGTTTTTTAAATAGCGCGGCGTAGCCCTTTCTATGATTATCAATCAGACGATAACTCTTGCCTCCTTCATCTTTAACAAATTTGAAACATACATTTCTATATTTGTCCGATAGGTTTTTATATGCCTCTAAAAAATCTTCCAGCTTATCAACTACGTAGTAATCCGGAACATGAATTCCTTCTACATTCTTGAAATAATCATATGATGCTTTCTTATCGTTCAGAATAGAAATAATAGTATAATCATCTACCATCACCTTTACATTTATTTCTTCAAACTTATCCTTAAACCTACTGATAAGCGTCAGATGACGATGAGGCATAAAAACATTCACATTATGTTCATCACAAAATTTCAAGCAAAAATCTATATATTCTTCATCACTACATTTGTCTGGTTCAGAATACCATTCATCACATATTTCTTTTAATACAGAAAACTCTTGTTCATTTGAACCTATTACCCAAAATTCACCTGACTCCTTTAGCATAGAGACTATGTTATATGCAGTACTGAACCAATGATTAAGCCAAATTACTTTTTTCATAGCATGCTATCCCCATCACAACTATTATCTACGTCTTCTTAAAAGAATAAGCCTTATCAACTGCAAAACAGATGTCAGTAATGCTGCTACATACGTTAATGCAGCTGCAAAAAGCACCTTTCGTGCAGCATTCAATTCCTGACTATATAAAATGCTACTATCGTCCAATATTTTCATTGCTCTATTCGAGGCATCAAACTCCACCGGAAGAGTCACTAGCTGTAGCAAAACAACCAAAGAAAAAAGCAACGTACCAATATTAAGTAGCCCTGTTGCTCCGAAAATCAGTCCTAGCAATATTACTGGGTATGACAATTTTGATCCGATGTTGGCAGCTGGGATTACTGCTGATCTAATAGCTAAAGGCATATATCCCTTATTATGCTGAATAGCATGCCCACACTCATGTGCTGCAACACCTATAGCTGCAGCAGACTCGGATCCATATACAGAATCCGACAATCTTAAAACTTTCTCCTTTGGTGAATAGTGATCCGTCAAATCACCTCTAACTCTTTCAATCCTAACATCAGTAATTCCAGCTTGCCGAAGAATCATTTGCGCTGCCTGCTCAGCTCTCACATGTTTTGAATTACCATATTGAGAATACTTTTTAAATGTTCTCTTGACATTCCAAGAAGCCCAAAGGCTTACTAATAAGCCTACTAAAACAAAAATATAAGATGATCCATACAAAAAAGACATCCTCTACCTCCTAAGTACTTTCACATTTGAACTTCCTTGATTATCAAGAGTAGTTCTGATCATTTCCAACACATTTTGAGCAATTGTAAGATTCGCTTGATATTCATTCTTACTTCCACTAAGATTACCCGCCTGTTGTAATGCACTGCCTCCAAACATATTTCCGGAAGCACCATTAAAAACTGATATAGCATTTTCTAATTGCAATATCTTATTTTGAAGTGTATCTGCTGCATTAGTCATTTGCGTTCTTACTGCTTCAAGATAATTCCTCAAAGTGTCTAGATATTCCTTTTTCTGTATATAAATGCTCCGTGCCGCATTTAATTGCTGAATTGTCTGCATCCTCTGCTGCTCCAACAATGCACTCTCTGATTGAAGACCTTGTAACTGAGCTCGAATCCTGTTTAAAGTGGCTAGATCAGAACCACTATCATAATCTTCATTTCCAGAATTGCTATCTATATTAGACATTACTGCATTTGCCTGAGCCTGAAGAGCAATCACCTGATCTTCAATAGATGATAATTCACGTGCAATATGCTCAGACTCATCAGACAACATTTGTATATTTGTTTCCAATTGCTGCATTTCACTTTGAGTTGTTTTATAATTTCCACAAGCACCTTCCACTTGAGAAACTACACCCTGAATATCTGCCATACCGGCTACCCTTTCCTAAAAAGATTTCCAAACAACCCTGTTTTTTTGTACTCCTCAGTTTTTTTTGATTCAATAGGTTGTTTATCAGCCAAAAATATCTTTCTTTCATCCTGACTATCTGACATATTCTCTGGTATTTTCTCCGGTATAATATCCCCCTCTTGCCTAACCTCTTGAGAATCCATTCGCACATCATTAGTTTTCTTTTCCTGCTCAAGTTCATCTAACTCTTTACTGATGTCGGGAAGTTCCTCTGTCTTAGTTTCAAAAGGCTCACGAGTATCAATTTCAATCGGCCTATACCCTTCAATCGCAGATGTATCTGTTACTTCTACTCCTAACTCACGCCAATAATCATCAACCTGCTTTTTTCTATTTTTAGCAACCTCAAGTTGATCTATCATTTCTTTGTATTGCTCTGAAATACTAATATAGTTTTTTCTAATATTTTCTCTTTCAATACTCTTTTCTGAAATCATGTTCTTTTTATCTGCAATCTCTTTCTCAAGATTTTTTATCTCTTGCTCAATTACAGAAATATCATTATTTATCTCAGTATCTTTGTCTCTTAATTCAACATATCTACCTTCTATTTCTTTAACTGCATCAAGAATCTCTTCCATCTTTGCAGCAACCTGTTCTGATGTAGCAACCGGCTTTTTGACTTCCTTTTGCAAAGAAACTATTCCAGAGATAGAAACATCATCTCCACTTCCGCCATTACTAATTCTTTCTAGTAACTGAGAAAAATTTGTACTTAGTTCTTCTTCTGAAAGTGTTTTTGCCCAAGCAGATAAGGAATAGTAACACTTATTTAAGCCATTCTCATCAAAGCTTTCATCTACTCCGTCTGAAGCCACAAAAGATGCTACTGGTATGTCATTCCCATAAGCATACCTAAAACTATCAAAAGCCCTTGAGTCGCATATAGATGTAGATCTATTGCCTAGGCATCCAACATTATCCCAAGGTACCGGCTGACTATAAAGACCGTTTTCAGAGATACAAACGCATTTACCATCCCCAACCTGTATTCCAAACCAAAAATCATCAAGAATACACGTCACTATTAAGGTACATCCATATATTTTCTGCAGTCTTCTGCCTTCTTTGAGCATGCCAACCACATCATCACTGAGGCCTACTAAATCTGCATCCTGTATTGGATTGGTCTGAACATCTTCAAGAACCAAATCATTCCATTTCTTTATGATATTCTTTTCAATTTCCGTTATCACTCTATCCGGTGATATTTTTAATTCACTGTAATCTTTGATTTGCAAAATCGTTGAGATTGCTGCCTGACAAGCAATCTTGGCTCCTGCTGCACTTCTAAAACAATTCTTATCACCATGCCCATCACTGATTACAGCAATAGCTATCCTATCATCAAGATAAGATTGTGAATAATCTTCACATGCTAACCCCTTGGCTACATGCGAAGCGCCTATCATATGACTATTCAAAACTGCATATTTGCCGTTATTCATCAAATGCTCCCATTATCCAAATGTAGGAAAATCATTTTCCCAATCTATCGTATCTAATCCTGGAATAACTGGATCTGCTCCTGCATGTACATCAACAGATGATTGTTGTACTGGTACTGGTGCCGGAGCAGGTGCCGGAGTAGAAACAGGTGCCTGTGAAGCTGCAGGCGGCACGCTCTGCTGCGGAGTCTGAATTTGTGGTGCGCTAGACATCGTTGACCCAAAGGATGTAGCATTGGATGGCCTTGCATTATTGTTCGAGTTTTGGAGCGATCCCTGCTGTGTAACAAAATCAACACCGGTAAGAGTGACAAGCTCAATCTGCTTAGTTAAAATATTTGTATTTCGAGCTTCCAAAACCATTTTTTCATTTCCCGTAAACTCTAACAAAACCTTCTTACACTCTGGGCTCAACGCTCCTTCCTCTATAGCAATGCCTGCTTTGGTTGCATATTGAAACCACGAATTATGTCTTAAATTATTTAATGCCTCTGGATAGAGAGCAATATCTGAAGGTTTTCCATCAGTTAATAAAATAATCAATGGTGTATACGAACCTGCAGCAGCATTTAAAAATGCTTTTCTGGAAAGCTTTTCATTCAGCGCATTAAATGCCGCGCCAAAATTAGTTCCTCCGCTAACATAAGTAATGTCATCATATACAAACGTTGATACAGGCTGTGGTGAAAGCGTTTTCCAACTCGCTGAGCTCGAAAACTCCATTATTGCTATTTTTATCTCCGCATTGGTATTACTTGCTTCTCTCTTTTTCAATTCGGGAAGTAAGTTACGAATAGCATCATTTACAGCGCCAATTCTGGCTCCTTTCATACTTCCTGATATATCCACAATAAGAAATACAACCATAGCTCTCTTAACAAGATTTGTAGTTATAGTATCTATTGTAGGTGTTGTTTCTATCGGCATCGAAACATTTGTTGGAGCCGGCGTTTGTGGATCTAATGTTGGAAAATCAAATCCATCCCAAAAATCTCCCATTTTTTCATTCTCCTTTAATAGATTTCTCCAATGGTTCCACCAAAATCTATCTTGGTACCAGGGTCAAGTTTAGCATATCCCTGAGGTGGTACACTCATCGATTCACCTGTGCTCTTCATTACATTCCATGTACGATCAGTCATATTCCCTAGCCCCAATACACTTTTATCTGAAAGACTCATTTTTACTATACCTGCTATTGTAGTATAATCTGCGCTATATTGATCAATATGACAATTATATATTTTGGAATCATTCCCCAAAACAACTACATATTCTGGCAATTTTAAAAATCTACAGCCTTGAGGAATGGGCTGTCTTGCATACGCATTAATAAACTGCTCACGCCCATCAATTTTCACCAGCATTCCTCGCGCTTTTATAAGCGCCTCTTCCCACTCTACTTCAGTAATTCGATTGTTGATATCTTTCATTCCCTTTGTAAATGCTTTAGTAAATGTATACTGAATATCTGGTGGATACATGTTCCATCTACTAATAACATTAGGCTGTGCTTCTGGGTTAGGCCTATTCTTATCATTCTCTGGATCGTAAACAAATATCGGATTAACGCCATATAATTGAGCTCCAATTGCATCTGTTAGCGGAAACTGTATTGTATATTCTCCTTCCAGCGGATGATCAATATAGAACAACCTAAACAATAACACCGCAAGAGAAAACCTATCTGAATGCGTATTTGGACGAGTCTGATCGATAACAACTTCTGGTGCCATATATCTTGGCATTCCCTTAACGCCAAGGTTTACACCATATGGAGCAACATTATCATTATCACAAATCAAAACATCTCCATCCACAGGATTAATGAAAAAGCCTCCTTCATTTACATCCTGATAGCTATATCCCATACTATGCAATACTCTGAAACTCTCCACTATATTCAACGCGGCAGTGAAAAGTGTCTCATAATCCTTGAATCGCACAATATTCAACAGAAACTCGCCAAACTCATGATATTTAGAAGGGCGAAGTTCCATGATATAACCATAGCTTCCTTTATATTTCGCAGTAAGCATTAAAGGCCATAGATAGTGCTCATTAGGTGCACCTTTTTTCACATTATTCTTCAAGTTTTCATAAAAGGCATCTGGCGGGATTGGTCTTTTATACCATTTAAGAGCACAAGTTTTTCCTTGATAATTTACCTTATAGACCTCTCCCTGACCACCTTCTGCTAAATATTCAATAATCTGTATACTCTGACTCCCATCTACTGCTGGAATCAGTTCGCCTTTAGTTAATGATGGCATTTTTTCACCTCTCCTATATTATTTCCCATCTACCAAATCCAAAGTCTATGACAGCGCCTTTAACAATAGGCGCTGCACTCTGATGAGCTACTGATAGCTTTTGTCCATCTGGGAGATCAACTCTCCAGTTTTCACCTGATGTATTTCCCAAAGCAAGCACATTTTTATCTTTATTACTACTTACTACTTTTCCAATTTTCGTTTCATCTTCACCTGGCAAAAGATCTTTTTTATTTATCTCAAGCCCATCTATAAGGTGTATCTCCACCCCATCCTTAGCAAGTTTAAGTGTTGTATCATCTGAATGGACACCGTCACAAAACATCTTTTTCCAACTTTGTATATCAGGACGAACATCTCTTTCTTCTTTCTTTTCAAAAACAAGAGAGAAAAGCTCTTTTATGACCTGAAATCCATCATTATCCCATGCCGATACTATAGATGCCCCAATCAAATTGTCCAACATATTATCTTTATCATTATTCGAAAAGACAAAGTGCAGTTTTCTGTAAAGTTCTTTTCTTTGATTGGTATCTTGTGAAAATGCCTTTAATTCCTGCTGTCCATCATATGGTAGCGATGAGTATCTGAAAGCATACAATACCATTGCCAAACAGTACAAATCTTGTTTTACTGTCCATTCTGAGCCATCGCATAATTCAGGCGGTAAAAACTTCCATTGATCATAATTGCAACTAGCTATCTCTATAATCTCATCCGGAAAAAAAACAACATCACCTGAATCCAAATCAGTAGTAATTTTGTTAAAATCCACTAGGCCAATGATTGCTTCCTTTGAATGAGCCTCTTCATATTTTTCTATAACAGCCAAAGACGCTTTCTTGTATGCCTCAGTTGTATGAAATCGGGGTTTAAAAAGTTCCATACCATAAATAATATTGTATAAGGTAGCCGTATTCATATTAGATTTTCAACCTACTTTCCATCTACTCCAATAACCGCAATGGCTTCATCAAGTGTTAATAGGTCATCAGTTATTATCTTCTTTGTTTCTTCCGGACTAATGTTTTCTGAATGAACAACACGTCTCTTGAGCTTTGCTGTAGTCTTCTCATATATGGTTCGCGCAGTACGACCATTAGAAAAATACTCAAGCTTCTTTAGCTCTTCAAATATTGGAACATAATAATCCTCAACCCCATCAGTTATCGTATAGCCATTCTTTCTACAGAAAAGAGCAAAGATATCAAACGTTTCTTTTGCTGTATAATCGCGGAAATGTACCTCTTCTATACGTGATCTCATTCCGCTATTTGACTTATACAGCCCCTGCATATCTTTTTCATATCCAGCCAAAATGATGCAACATCTATTCCTATGATCCGGTTCATCCATAAATGCAATTATCTGCTCTAATGCCTCTTTTTTATAATTCGTATCTGAATGACTATCAGCATATGAAAGACTGTATGCTTCATCTATGAACAGCACACTATTTATAGATTTTTGCAGAAGCGCATATGTTTTCTTGTCTGTCTCTCCCACATATTGGCCTATAAGGTCCTTTGCTGTACATGAATGGAAATTGTTAGTTTTTACAACTCCAAGCTGATGCAAGCATTCTGCAAAAAGTTTTGCACTAGTTGATTTACCCGTTCCAGGATTTCCAACAAAGAAATAATATCCCGGACGGATATTGGCTGTTCCTTCGCCACTTTTTTGAGCAAAAACTATCTCTTCCTGCTTTTGGATGATAATATCCTTCAAATCAGACATTCCAATCTGCTGGTTCAATTCTTCCATGATATCTTCCAACGACTTAGGATTAACCTGATCTTCTACCATTGCCAATAAATCTTCCGGAATATCTTCCAGTGTATATTCATATTTGTTTATCTCCGGATTGTTACTAGAATATGTTCTTTCAAGACGCAGGCGCTTCATGTCAATGACCATCTTCTTAACTTCTCCGGCGTTGCCAAAATCTTCACCTCGAACGTTATATTTGTGCGTCAGAATTAAACGTACTCTGTCGTGGGCTTCATCAGTGATTGTACATCCCTGTGCCCTTATGGTCCTGTCAAAAATCTCAAGGAGTTGATCTGGCGTATAATCCGGGAAGTTCACTACTCTAAGTCTTCTTGAAAGACCTGCATTCATCTTGAGAAATTCTTCGACTTTATTTGAATACATACCAAAAATAACCTTGAAGTCATTGGCATTCTCAGTCATTTTGGTCATCATTGCACCTATAATTTCATTGCCATAAGCAGATTCTGAAATCTGATAAGCTTCATCAATATAGAGAACCTGATTATGATCAATGGCCTTTTGCATCACCTCAACAATCTTGTTCTTAGAATCACCAACATGATTTCCAATTATGTCAGAAGCATCCACAAATAAAGTCTCTGCACCTCCTAACACTTCCATCATATGGTAGAACTCACCAATCATTTTGCCGACAGTAGTCTTTCCTGTTCCGGGATTTCCGGCAAAGATGTAATGGTCCGGATATTCTTCAGGCTTAATACCACGTTTCTTACTATCGATAGTATCAAGGACTTCAAATCTGATATTTTTAAACAAATCCTTGACGAAGCCCATTCCAACGTAATTATCAATCTGCTCATAAATCTCATCAATTGATGATACGCCTCGTTTAACAAAATATTTCTGTGAATCACCAAAATCTTCAGCTATGATGCATTTTAAAATGTCATCTCTTAATGAGCATTGCATCTTAACCTCTTTTGCTAATGCTACAATATCTCGGGCATTACCAAAATCCGCTCTGTTTCGCTGATTATAAAGATTTGTAAAGAACAGATCCAAATCCAACGGTGTTTCACCTTCTTCATCGCCTATGAACCTATATCCGTCCTTTCTGCAATTATTTACAAATATTTCCTGTAACAGATCTGGCTTATAATCTTCTATAGTCAGTATATTAGCTGCGCTGAATCTGCTTCGAAGTCCCGAATTCATCTCCAGTAGTTCATCCATAGGCTCCGGATAACCTGCCATAATCATACAGAATCTGTATTTATCAGGATTTGTCATTATTGGAACAAGTGTATCTATCGCCTCTTTAGGATAATTGTGCTCGTCCCCTTTTTCTAAAAGAGAGTAAGCATCATCTATAAACAAAACCCCCTCCTGAGCACGCTCTACACATTCAGTGGTCTTAATCGCTGTGCCGCCAACATACTGATCAACCAGATCATCTCTCTTAGCTTCTATGGTATTTCCTTTCATCAAGATACCTTCGTCATAGAAAATCTGGCCTATAAGTCTTGCAACTGTAGTTTTACCCACACCTGGATTTCCTCTGAGAATAAAATGTGGAACAGGATATCTGTACCCAGTGTTTTCCGTCTCGGAATCTATTCTCTCATTGGCACAGGCTGGTTTATCAACTTTATTCTTATTAACTTTGCCGCTCTTTTCTTCAGCAGCAGCTTTCTTCATACGATAGTCTTTTAATATCTCTTCTATTCTGGTTGCAACACTTTCCCACCCCTTTGTATTTTTTAATTTTTCAAGAGGATCGGATTCGTCTATTTTCTTGTACTGACTGTATATTTTCTTAACATCATCTTCAGAAAAAGGTACTGTCAGTCCTTCAGAATTCTTCATGTAATCAACAATGTTGTTATAAATTGCATGAAGGTATCCTGAACGATTTTCATCTTTGTCCGCTTCTCTGCTCAGGTACATCAGAGAAGATGTTATTTCTTTCTTATCTTCCTGTTTAAAGGACAGCTTTTTCCCGCCATCGCCAATAATTCTCAGATACTCCAGCATATACCCCAATTCATCAAGATTAGGAAGACCTACTTCAATAGTGGATTTTCTGTTAATGGTACCATTCTCATTAAAGAATCTGTTCTTCAGAACAAAACCATTTTCCATATTGTCAAACATTTTACTCAGGTCTGAGTTTGACATCTGGGGCGCCAGAAAGATACAAATATTCTCATTGGTCTCATGGCTGTACTCATCCCAAAGATGAGAAACCAATTCTAGATACGGCTGTAATGGAGCAGATCGGTCAGTAAAAAAGTCCTGGAAGAATGTAAATACTATGGCTGACTTATGGGAAGTATCTGCCATCATCTTTTTAGCATCATCAAGAAATTCAACCGGTGTAATTTTTGGCTGCTTATAGGTAAGCTTGGCATTTTCCTGATTAGCGTTAGTTTCTGTCTGAGCTGCTGTTTCCTGAGGATATTCTGGTTCAGTAACAGTTGTCTGTTCTTTGGCAACTGCACTAGCACGGGGATTCAAAATGCGTCTTCTCTTTTTTTCCGCAGGTTTCTGCTCCGTTCCTGTCGTAGACGAAGTATTCCTAAGCCCCTTATTCTTATTAATTGCCAGAATGGCACTTTCATCATCCAAAACAAACTTACCAACATTTTTTGCGCCTGAATAAAAGACAACCTGTTCATATCCCAGGTTCTTCAAATAGCCATTTAAAAATGGTCTGAAATTGTTCTTCTGAAGATTCCTTGATATGAACATATCATCCAAATGACCATAAATCAGGAATATCTTATTCAGCTTAGGTCTTTCCAAAACCGAACTCATCTAACTTTCTCCAATCAAATCTTAAGTTTATCTCTTAAAGCCGTATTCTGTGATAGCTTATTTCTGGTTTCTTTCCTGCACTCAAGCTTAATCTGAGCCCCAGGAGTGTTATTTACAACTACGTTTTCTACACTTGTCCTGTAAAAGGCCTTCCTTTCCTCATTAGCCTCTTCACCACAGAGCTGATCAATCTGCACTCTTGTCTGAACTTCTCCGTTTTCCATCAATTCAGGCGCCAGAGTAACTATTATCTCCTCACCGGTTCCTTCATTCTCCAGACCAATGTGAAGCGCTCCGTCATGTTGATCTTCATCATAGGAATAGCCCTTGAAAGTAAAATTATGATCCTCAAAGAAATCTATAATCTCTTCACTAATATTCTGCCTTGAGAAGGCATTACTCATATTCAGAACAGCTTTATAAATTGCCAGAACAGCCGAAGGATAAAGCTTGCCATTAAGGAGCTCAACATATTCCTTAAGTTGTTGTGTTGTCAGATTTTTGGCGTCATCACTTTCCAAGAAAGTTTTTATTTCCTCTGTCTTTTTTACCAGGTAATCATATTGATTCTGACCATCTTTCATTTTGTCTGTGTAATCACAAATCTTTATTCCAACAATTTCATCTTCCAAAGGCTTTCCTGTCTGCGCCTCTGCCTGCTTTTTGGCTTCTTCTGTCACAACTGCCTGAGCATCAAGATATGCTGATAATTCTGCTGACAGAGTTAAAGCCAGTTTATAATAATTGTCCCATTCCTGCTTTTTGCAGTCAGCTTTATAGATTTCTTCCAATATCCCTATAGATGCATCTTTAGCAGTAGCAAGAGCACCCTCGTAATTCTCGATATTATATTGCCCGATGGCATCATTTATCTGCCTTTGAAGTTCAAGCAACTGACTTCCGGAAAACTTCTGTCCCTCATAGTCATCTTCCAATGAAGCAATAAGAATCTTAGATTCTTCAATATACTGGTCAGCCAATTGTCTAGCTCGATTTTTCTTTGCCACAAGATCGTTTTGGAATTGCTGTAACTCTCCCAGAAATTGAGCATATTGATTATCAATAGTCCTAGTTACATTGTCCATGCTCTCAACAATTTTTAACTGATAATTTTTGACATAATTATCCTGTATGTTGAATAATTCATTTGAAAGCTGCTGCCTAGATGTACGTATCTGTCCAACATATTGCTGAAATTTTTCTGGATCATTAGCTTGAGCCAGTTCAATCATAGCCCTTCTATTCTTTTCTATTTCTTGCATCATCCGGCTAGATGTTTCCGTATTTAATCTAAGCTGCTCATTCATATTATTAGCAATTGAAGACCTAAATGAGCCTATAGACTCCCCTATGCCACTTTGCCTTATAGCCTCACGTTTTCGTCTCTGCTCTTCTTCATAACGATTCGCAGCATTTGAAGCCGCTCTTGCACCTGCATAAACCGCTCCGCCAACCAAAGCCATTCCCAAAATCGGAACTGCTGCAGCCGCTACCAACGGAATAAGTATTAATCCACCAGCCTCACCACTCATCAGAATACCTCCATTATCAAATACGCTGTATTTTCTTTTTTATTGACTTTCCTGCTTCCCTCAGGGTAGCGTTCATATTACTCGTAAGCTGCTCTACATCTGTTGCAAAATTGATGATTCCATCATCTTCTTCAAGCTTTATCGCCTCGCATATATGAGCATATATCTGTCTCGAATAATCCTCATTTTCTGCCCCAATGTAATCAACATATACAACAATCCTGTTTTCTACGTGATCTCCCTTTTCATATGGGATAAGATAAATTAAAATTTTAGTCTCAATCGAATTATAAAATGCCAATTCCAGCCATTCCCTAGAGTCAACCGCGTCAAAAGCTTCTCCATACCGAAGGGTCATGTACTCTCTATAATCCAATTTCTCCTTTGTTTCTGAATCAACATTTTTAAAGTGAGTTTCATCTTCAATCCATCCAAGATTTATCTCATCGACCATAAAATCAATGATTTCCTCACCCCAATCAGCACGTTCACATGACATGCTATAACGCTCTTTATATACAGCAAATAGATGATCCAACTGCTCAGCCATTTTGTCTAATTCATCAATATTGTTCTGCATTTCTTCCAAAGAAATACTTTCATCCATGCACAGATACTTATCTATTCCTTCTTTTTCGGCTTTAGCTATTTCTCTGCCGTACTGATTCACTTTTTCGACAAGCTCTCCATAGACACCCCTTGTCCAATAATTTATTTCCTTCCTCGCTTTGTCTTTTTCAGCATCATTTAATTGATTACTCTTTTTATCAGTAGCTAAAGCAAATGACTGCCATATTCCCAACTCATCAACTATACGTAAGTGAACAATCCCCACTTTACTTTTAAAGACCTCATAAAACCTAACCCACTCTTCGTATTGCTCATCGATTTCAAATCCCAACCTATTGAGTCCTGATCTAGCAGAAATAGAAATAGCAATTGCGGCTTCATTTAAGCCTGTTTTATATAGTGTGCGAGCTTCACAGATTGCAGTATGAAAAGTTTTAATTCTTTTTGGAAAAAACTTTTCATGAGGTTTTTTTTCTACAGATTTATATGATAAAGCAGCCTCTGTCATGTATTTCTCTGCTTCTTGAGCACTAGCATTATCCTTCTCTATAGTATTCTGCTTTAAATCAGCTACCAAAGCCTCCATCTGGCGTGACTTTTCAAGTAGTTCCTGCTCTTTTGCCTTCGTGTCTGCAAGCAGTCTCTGATATTCAACATCCATTAAAAGCTGCTGTTCTTGAACCTCAGCACGTATACTTTCTTGATATTCACGCAGAAGTCTTTCGTATTCTCTTTGAACATCCCTATCATGCTGATCAAGATTGGTACGCATTTCGCGCTCATATGCACGTAACTTTTCTTGATTTTCTCGGGCCAATCTCTGCCGCATTTGAGCTGCTTCATTGTTCTGCCTTCGCAGTTCGTTTTGTAATTCCCTTAACTGTCTTTCAAGACGTCTTATCTCATCCATTTATACCAATCTACCTTTAGCCTGTTCCAGCCGCCTCATTTCTTTCCAATCTTTAGTTCTTCTTCAATCTCTGTTGTCTTTCTCTGTTGTGCTTCAACAAAAATTTTTATCTGCTCTTCAATTGCTGTAATATCCATCTCTGTACGCGCAAATAATTCTTCAATGGGAGTAATCTCTTGTCCTCCATAAAGCTTTAGAATTTCAGCATCAATATTATATTTTTCACTTATTTCTTTTAGATCATCTTCATACTTACTATAGTCTTTATCATACTCGGCTTGTAATTTTGCTAATCGCTGCTCAAGGCCTTTTTTTCCATCTACCAACTGTTGATTTTTTGCTTCAAGTTGCCTAATTGATTCATTTAGAGCATCAATATTCTGCTGCAGTGAATCATTGCTTCTATTTAGTTGGTCGATTCTCTGTTCTTTTTCTCTCGTTTCCTCAATGTTTGATGTCCTAAAAACTTCATTTGAAGCAATATCATTCGATGCTTGTACTGGTACTGACGTTGGATGAATCGGAGATGGTTCCGGTTGCTCAATTTGAGGTGCCTGGAAGCCTGAGCCTGCAAAGTCCAAATCAAAACCTGGCAATGCAGTGGTTGATACAGTCGGTTCATCTTTCACAGGTGCTGAAACAGCCCCAGTACCACTCCCCAGCGGAGTTGTCCCTTCAAATGGCGTTGGCATATCAAATCCTCCGCCAAAACTTCCAGTGTTCTGATTTACTTGCTGAGTGTTTGAAATAGTCGTCCCCTGAAGAGAACTATCTGCGCTTATATCCAACTTCATTAAGCACATGTCCAAGCCCTTTGGTTCAAACTCAATTTTGGTTTCACCAACAGGAATCTCATATGATTGAGCTACTGTTGAGGATCCATTTTTTACAATGTCAATCTTTACCGGTACTTTACAAATCAACCTAAAATACAAATAACATCCTATTGTGATAGGCCTAAATGTAATGTAATTATCATTTTCATCTTCTGTTACATTAAAATTATTGAATCTGTACTTGGATCCATTTCGTATATCAAACAAATCTTTCTCAACATTATCAATTTCAAGAAACAATTTGAATTCAACTTTCTTCTGTTCTATTGTTTCCTTATACAGATTAAGCTTGATATAGTCTTTCTTATAGATTTCAAACTCATTGCCCATTAATCTCAGCCCTCTTTTTCAATTCTCGCCATGTTTTTAATCCGTACTCAGATGGAACCCCAACCATATAAATATGATTAGGCTCTACATTAATTTCTATATTCCTTTTATCTCCACTCATGTAATATGAGTTGTATTCCTCTTTATAACGTTTCGTCAGTAATCTAATTTTCTGATTTGATGACCCCCTATATGGCAATCCATCATCTTTATCTTTTATATATTTTCCATCAATCAGAATATCTATTTCTCTCAAAAAATCTTTTCTATCTTTGTCATCTGTTTGTAGTAATTCCTTATAATCAAAGCCTGTATAAACAATAACTCCATAGTCTCTATTCTTACGAATATTCTGTACTAATCCTGTCAATGCCCTGGCTTGTAGAAAAGGCTCTCCGCCACTTATCGTTATGCCTTCAGTATTTGCGTCCGTAAACACTTTTACTAAAGAAGTCACATCAATTCTCGTAGCTTCTTGATTATTCATTTCTTTTGCGATGCAGCCATCACAATCAAAGCAGCATCCACTTACCCAAATTGCGCTTCTTTCATATGGCCCCAAAACTTTCGTTTTCAATACATAATGTGAAATCAGTAATTCGTTCATCTTTTTATATTATGAATGGGAAAACCCAAACAGGTTTTCCCATTCTTACCTATTTAAGCATCTAAGCCATAGTTTCTTACTAAAGCCTCAAGTCCACCTTGGTAACCTGATGCCACAGCATTAAACTTCCATTCGCCATTATGTCTATAGATTTCGCAAACTACTAGCGCAGTTTCTATTGAGAATTCTTCTTCCAAATCAAATCTGATCTGATCCTCTCCCTGCATATCGAATTCATTTGCAATTTTAGCTACTCTGATATATGCATTAGACACCTGTCCAAAGTTCTGTCTTCTAGCTACAGCGTCATGAATAGTAACGCAAACTGCAATCTTCTGGATTTCATCGGGAACTTTTGTGAAATCTATGATAATTACTTCATCATCTCCATCACCCTCGCCAGTAAGGTTATCGCCCTGGTGTACAACAGCACCATTTCTTCCATTAAGATTGTTATAGAAGACAAAATCATCATCTCTCAAGCACTTACCATTCGCTCCAAGTAAAAACGCTGAAGCGTCAAGGTCAAAATCGAAACCACCATCGTACTTATTTGTATCCCATCCTAATCCAACAAGTGCCATCTTCATTGAATTATCTAATGATACTCTTTGTCCTTTTTGTAAATTTACAGCCATATTTCTAATTACCTCCTTTGAGATTTAGTCCATAATCAACAATCAAGTTTTCAAAACATCCTTTATAGCCTTCACCAATCCATTTAAACATCCATTTGTCATGATTTCTATAAAACTCACATGCTAAAACAACTGTCTCTTCTGAGAATTTCTCATCAATACAATATTTTAGAAAAGCCTCGCCATTTTCATCGAATTTATTGTTTAACCATGATAGCAATATCATAATGTTTCGAAATTGTATGAACGTATAACGGCGACCTGTATCATATATTGTCAAACATATTACTATTTTACAAATATGGTCAGGAATTTTCGATAAATCAATCAGCAACTGATCATTCGGATTACAAATTTGACAAACTGCTTCATCTATTGATGATTGATTACCATAAAAGATGAAGTTGTTATCACACTGGCATATATGCTTTTCATCAAGCAAAAATGCAGACATATCTAAAACAATGTCCTCCTTTGGACATATCCGTTCTGCAACAAAAGAAACCTGTACCAGTCTCCCATCTGCATCAATCTAATAAGATTGTGTATTCTCGATTCTTTTCACACTTTTTCACCAAATGACAATCGCTAAATAATCCTTAACACTTTAAAAATCATTCTACCTGTAGGCCATAATTTGTTACCAATGCCGCAAGCCCTCCTTGATACCCTGCTCCCACAGCATTGAATTTCCATAGACCATCTCTTTTGTATATCTCGCAGACAACAATTGCAGTTTCAATAGAAAACTCTTCATCAAGATCAAA
This sequence comes from Butyrivibrio sp. AC2005, assembly GCF_000424145.1. Taxonomy (GTDB): domain Bacteria; phylum Bacillota; class Clostridia; order Lachnospirales; family Lachnospiraceae; genus Butyrivibrio. Next base: position 101,740 of record NZ_AUJI01000012.1, on the reverse strand, counting down.
TCTCAACTGGTCTTCCCCATTCAAGTCAAATTCATTAGCAATCTTAGCAATTCTAATGTATGCATTTTGAACTTGTCCAAAATTCTGTCTACGCTCTACAGCTTGATCTATCGTTACGCATATGGCCAATTTCTCGACATCAGCTGGGATTTTTGTGAAATCGATAATAACATTTTCGCCGTCTCCTCCACCAACTCTATTATCGCCCTGATGTACAACAGCTCCATTCCTGCTTGACAGATTTCCATAAAAGATAAAATCCTCATCGCGAGCACATTTGCCATTGCTTCCCAGCAAAAAAACTGATGCATCCAAATCAAAGTCAAAAGCACCATCATATTGGTTAGTATCCCATCCCAAATCAACAAGTGCCATTGTCATTGAATTATCCAAAGTTACCCTTTGTCCTTTAGAAAGATTAACAGCCATGTTTTCCCCTTCCTGTTTATTGATAAATGTTTACTAACTCCTGCAAACCGCCCTGATATCCAGCTCCGATTGCATTAAACTTCCAGGCCCCTTGATACTTATAAATCTCACATACCAAAATAGCCCTCTCAATCGAAAACTCTTCTGTCAAGTCAAATCTTAACTGATCTTCACCTTGTAAATCGAACTCGTTAGATACCTTCGCCACTCTTACAAACGCATTAGATACTTGTCCAAAGTTTTGCTGTGGAGTTCCTTCCTCGTAAATTGATACTGTTATAGCAATCTTTTCCACCTCTGGAGGAAGTTTTGTGAAATCAATAGTAATTACCTCATCATCACCATCACCTTCTCCACTTGTATTGTCGCCATGATGTATAACAGATCCACTAGGGTTTTTTAGATTGTTATAGAAAACAAAATCATTATCTGTAATCAACTTTCCGTTGGCTCCAAGCAAAAAAGCAGATGCATCCAAATCAAATTTAGGTAATCCCGGATACGGATTAACATCCCATCCTAGTCCAACAAGCGCTAACTGCATAGAACTATCAAGATTTACTCTTTGCCCTTTTTGCAAATTAATTGCCATCTCTATCCTCCTATCTGTACATATCAACCAATTTTGTTACATGGCTGGCATCTTGAACAGGCTGTCCGATAGCATTAAACTTCCATTCGCCATCTCTTCTATAGATTTCTCCCACTATCAGACCTTCCATTCCATTGTAGTTTTCAGATAAGTTAAAATTACAGATCTCGACATTTTTATCCATATCTACCAAATGAATATAAGCATTTTGAATCATTCCAAAGTGTTGATTTCTACTTGTTGCCTCATAGATATTCACAGTAAAGACTATTTTTCCTACCGAAGGGTTTACCTTTGTGAGATTAACTTCTATCTGCTCATCATCGCCTTCACCCTCACCAGTCAAATTATCTCCATGATGTTTGATCGAACCATCAGACAGTTCCTTGTTGCTATAATAGACCAAGTCAAGATATTTACCATTTCCATCACAAAGAATCGCTGATGCATCGCAATCTATAGCCACAGGCTTAATAATCTTCGACAAAAATCCATTTCCAGCAGGTTTAGCTTCATCCCAGCCTAATCCAACCATTATTCGACTTAATCCACCACCACCTTTTGTCAAGTCAATTTTCTGACCTTTTTGAAGATTGATTCCCATCTTTGTTAGTCTCCTTTACACATAAAGATTAAGTAGCGACTCCAATCGGCTAGCTTCTTTTACTGGCTGACCTATCGCATTAAATTTCCACTCTCCGTTTCTACGATATATTTCTCCAACAACCATCCCAGTCATACCACTATAGTTCTCAGATAGATTAAAGCGACATATCTCACTATTATTACTCAAATCCACTAGTCTGATAAATGCGTTCTGAATCATACCAAAATGCTGATTTCTTACATTTGCATCATAAATATTTACAACGAATACTATTTTATCAACATCAGATGGCACCATGCTCAGATTAACCATAATCTGTTCATCATCACCTTCACCCTCACCAGTAAGATTGTCCCCCTGGTGAACAATAGCTCCACTAGAATGTGTAAGGTTTCCAAAGTAAACCACACAATCATTTGCATCTGTTCCATACAATTTTCCATTAGCATTAAGCAGTATAGCCGATGCATCACAGTCTATATCTTGTTTTACTTCAGGTTGAGATTTAAACAATCCTAGTAATCCACCACTCTGCTGGGGAGGCTGCTGTGCCTCATCCCAACCTAATCCGACCATTATACGACTTAATCCACTTCCACCTTTAGTTAAGTCAATTTTCTGACCCTTTTGAAGATTAATTCCCATCTAATTCCTCCTTTGTCCATTATGAAAACGCTGCTACTACATCAACTAACGACTGAACTCTCGCATGTGAACCATCTGCAGTAAATTCCCATCCACTATCCGTTCTGCTTATAGCTCCTGCAATTAGGGCAGTATCATTATTATAATTTTCATTCAAATTAAACTTGCAAAGTTCTCTTCCACTTTTAGCATCAACAACTCTGATAAAAGCATTTTGAAGCATACCAAAATGCTGATTTCTTTTGAAAGCTTCGTAGATATTTACAGCAAATACTATCGAATGCACATCTGAAGGAACACGATTCAAATCAACAAAGATTTGCTCATCATCGCCTTCGCCTGCACCTGTAAGATTATCTCCCTGATGAACAATAGAATGAGCAGGATCAGAAAGGTTATTAAAGAACACAGTACACTCCTTAATATCATTTGGATGGTGAAGAAGCTTCCCATCATATCCAAGCATTATTGCGAATGCATCGCAATCAATATCCTGCGGCTTTGCGCCGAATAAAGCCCCCAAAAATCCAGTGTTTTGCTGAACTTCATCCCAGCCTAACCCCACCATTACCTGGGACAAACCTGCTTGTTCTTTTGACAGATTAATTTTCTGTCCTTTAGATAAGTTGATTGACATCCTCACACCTCCTTAGCTGTGCCCATAATTAGTTTACGTATTAAATCAATCGGTATCATAGTTAAAGCTATTAAGAATACAATTCCCCATCCTGCCAAACCAAAAGGGGTGCAGCTAAACATTGAACTGAGAAATTTAAAGAATAATAGCGGTATCAATGCCGCATTTACAATTAATGCCTGAGCTACAACTATAAGTACCCATACCTTCATAAATCCTGGATTATCCTTTAATCCCTTGAAGATAGCGAAACCATCATCTCTTACGTTAAATCCATTGAAAAGTGCAGCTACTACAAACAGCACAAAGTATGCTGTATAATGCTTTTCCTGACTTCCAAACAGATTCGATATAAATGGTGATTTTAAGAACCAAAAGCTAATAATAGTCATCCACAATGCCATTATCAGAATCTGTGCAGCCATTGCCTTACTAATAATGCTTTCATCTCTACGCCTAGGTTTTTCAAGCATATACTTTTCCAAAGCTGGTTCATTACCAAGCATGATTGCACCTAAACTATCCATTACCAAATTAACAAATAACAAATGTGTTACTTTCAGCGGTTCCACAATACCAAAGAATGGGCTTATAGCACTTACAATTACAGCAGCAACATTTATAACCAGCTGGAACTTGCAGAATTTCAAAATATTTCTATAAATTGTTCTTCCATATAAAATAGCATCCTTGATTGATCTGAAATTGTCATCAATAATAACAATCTCTCCAGCCTCTTTAGCAGCTTCTGTTCCACTACCCATCGCAAAGCCAACATCCGCCCTCTTTAAAGCAGGAGAATCATTAACACCATCACCTGTCATTCCGACTACTAAATTCATCTCTTGACAAAGTCTTACCATTCTTGATTTGTCAGTCGGAAGGGCTCTAGCAATAACTCTAATATCTTTGATGATTGATTTTACCTCTTCATCGCTCATAGAATTAAGCTGTGCGGATGTCAATGCTCTATCCGTATCGGATTTTATAAGTCCAGCATCCTTTGCTATAGAAACAGCTGTCTCCAATCTGTCTCCAGTAATCATTACTACCTGTATTCCTGCTGTCTGCACTTCCTTAATTGCTTCTTTAGCCTCAGGTCTAACATCATCCCTAATCGCAACTAATCCAATGATAACGACGTCATCATTTATTGTATTTTCAGTAAATGCACTTTCTGAATATCCAAACGCCAACACACGCATTGCTCTTGATGCATATTCATTAATCTTCTCGTTTACCACCTCTGGGAACAGCTCTGTTACAGTTCCGTCTGCCTTTAATCCTTTTTTTGCAACTGCAAGTAATTTTTCTGGTGCACCTTTATAGAAAACCTGTCCTAGTTCACGTATCTCAACTTGACTGAATTTATTAGCAGAGTTAAAGCCTTGTGAAAGCCCTACGCTGTAATCTGTATCTTTATCAGTACCATTTGCCAGGAAATTGTATGATTCCTCACCAAGAAATCTCATCAATGCTTGATCTGTCGCATTACCACCAATTACACGATGCTGGCTATCAAACATAGATGCAGTGTTCTTTCCGATTGCAATATCCATTAAAGTCTTTAACTTTCCATGACTCTTGATATCAGATAGCGGAATATTTTCTCCGTCAGGAGTAAAAAACTCTACAACCTCCAAACTACCTTTAGTAATAGTACCCGTTTTATCACTGAAAAGAATATTTAAAGATCCAGCAGTTTCTATTCCCACAGCTTTTCTGACCAATACATTATGATCAAGCATTCTACTAGTGTTCTGCATTAGTACTAATGAAATCATAAGGGGCAATCCTTCTGGAACCGCACATACAACAATCAGAATGGCAAGCGATACCGCCTCTATAACATTCATTAATACATTGCTCCAGCCAGTGCCAATGTACGCTCCAAATCCTCCAGCCTTAATTATGAAATAAGCCATATAAAGGATAACAATAACCACTGCAGAAACATATCCAAATACAGAAATCTGATTAGCCAATTTAGAGAGTTTTACTTTTAATGGAGAATCTGGCTCATCATCCTGCATATCTTCAGCCATCATACCCATCATGGTTGAAAGTCCAACTTTTCTTACATCCAAAATCCCCTCACCATCAAAAACTACAGCTCCTCTAAACAAAGAGTACTTATCAACGAATACATCTCCCGTTAATTCTTCAGGGAAAATAGTATCTATAGACGTTGCTGTTTTCTTACATTCTTCAGCTTCGCCATTAAGAACTGAGTTATCGATTCTCAAATCCCCATCAACCAACAAGCCATCTGCAGGTATTTTATCGCCAGACTGCAAAATAACCTTATCGCCTACTACAACGTCATCCACATCGATAACAGTTATCAATCCATTTCTGTATACCTTACAAGTATCTTTTTTAGTACTTTCCTTCAGTTCCCTGTACTTCGTATCGCTTGCAACACCTGTCTTTGCTGTAACAAATGCCACGATAAGAACTGCAACAATTGTTCCAATCGGCTCATAAATCTGAGCATGTCCCAAGAAGAACATAATCAGCATAATAGCCACAATTGCAAGAAGGATCCTAATCATCGGATCATTAAATGTTTCTTTGAACTCATCCCAAAATGTGGTGGGTTCAGAATCTGGAATTACATTTGTACCATATTTCTCCTTAGATTTTTTGACTTCTTCATCTGTTAAGCCATTAAATTTCATAACAATCTCCTTACCAAATTTTTTATTTTCTACCGGTGACAGCTAAAAGTTCCAATAAATTGTCGCTATCATCGTTGAAAATCGTTTTACAATTATCTTTATTTGCATTCAAAAACATCATTATCGCCAAATAATTATTCCATGATAATTCTGCTGTCCCCCTCTCAACGGCAGATATTGTCTGCCTGCTTAATCCAACCTTTTCTCCAAGTTCGGTCTGCGATATATTCATCTCCTTTCTAATGAGTGGTAGCCGTTTTACCAAAGTTTCAATCATCTCATTCTGCCTCACGACTGTCAGATCTCTCATTTCTATCTCCTCTTAATAACAAAAGCTTTTTCATTCATAAATCATATACAAGCAACAAAAAAGCAAAGTTTCATCTCTTGAACACTTTGCCCTATATAACAAACACAAACTAGGATTTCCTCCTATTCCATATAAATATCATTTAATTATTCTTTAAGCCGCCAAAATACTACATTCTAAGCTTCAATATACCATTCGTTATTTCTTCTAAACCGCATGTATTGATTATAACTCGTGACAAGCAACTTGTCAAAGATATGACTAATTACTTGTCATCATTCATAAAAATCCTATACCCATTTAGACACAAGATAAACGTGAAAAATTATTGAGAGATAACAGTCCATTATTTAGGAAAATCAGTCTAACTCCTCATGGAATCAGACTGATTTCCTTATTCACTATTGTATCTGGCCATTCAGTGTAATGGCATGTTTTAATCGTATTATAACCCCCAATATAGTTAATTCCATTATTGTTAATTAACAATCATATTACTTTCTAGATGCCTCTACCTGCTTTATTGTTTCTACATTTGACTTCTCCCAAACATTAAGAATCTGATCCATTTTTGAATCAAATTCTTCAGGTGAATACCTTGGAGTGTACCACGACTTAGAATTAAAGTAATCTTGCAATTTCTGATCTTTAAACGTTCTTCCATGACGAGCAAAAATTTCGTTTCTAGCAAGCCTTAATTCATCATTAGTAAAACTCTCAAAATAGCTTCTGTCAAAATATCCTGAATCAGATCCATATACTATGTATTCTCCATTCAAACTACTCTGATACTCATTTTCTACATATTCCTCATATGACACATCCATAGTATATGTACATTCATATGACTCATCCGCATTATATATTTCTAGAGTACATTTACCTCCAGCCATTCCAGCATAAAGATAGTATTTTTCTGTAGAAGATGCATATACCATATCACAATAGAATTTATTCCCACCTAGATAAAACAAATCTCCACGAAATTCATTTCCTCTAAAATTTAATTCTATATAACCACACTCTGGATCCTGTGTGCCATCAGAGTATAACCCAAACCACAAAGATGTATCCATCCAACCGCCTTCATAAGACCCACACCAATCCCAATAATTAAGATAATCGCCTTGATTATCAGCAGGATAATCATTAACATTCTCATTACTTATCTCATTTGCAGATACAATATCATCTGCAACAGGAGTTGTTTCTTCTATATTATTATTGTTGTCAATCTCACTTGAAATAGTTTCTACTTCAGAATCGTTTATACCTCCCATCCGAGCTACGTACTGATCATATGTGATAGCCATAGGATCTGCGTATACAAACGATTCTTCAGCAGTATAAATTTCGTCATTCCTATATGGAGTCAATGTGACTTCAAAAATGGCATAGTTACCCTCAAAAGGAGTGCCCTCATGTAACCATGTCCAATCCTTAATCTTTTGCCCCTTATTGTTAGTAATCCATATTTCTTTATCAAACGAATCACCAGCAGCAACTAAAATACTGTCATTCTCAGTATCTTCCATGCCCAATGTAACATCAGCTATAATGTAAGTTCTATAATTATCCGGATAATGTGCCGCTTCCCATTCTTGATAAGTTCCTTCAAACAGCTGCGAACTAGCGAATGGATTTGGATTTAAAACCATTACTCCCGTACAAACCAATAGCGCTATGATTGCCATTTTTTGAATAGGAAATAAGCTTTTTTTAATCTTCCCTTTAAATTGAGGATGAGATGTCATATCTTCGATAAAAATATTAACATCTTTCCTATTTCTACTGTCAAAGAAAAACTTCCCCCCCGATTGAATAATAATAGTCCTAATATTTCTAATTTCAAACAATAACCCTAACAAAATAATCGCAGCAATCACAGCTCTAAGCACAATGTCTGTTCCAACGACAATTGGTGTAAAGGCGCATATACCTGCTATAAGGGCAAACAATATCAGTATCCATAGAGAGAAATATGTTCCCGACTCAATAGAACGAATACTTGCTATATTAATTTGACCCTGCTTATCTTTTCCAAATCTTCTACTTTGTGTGTATTTGAGAATTTTAGAATCAACAGTAATATCTGTCTTGGTACTATATCCTTCAACCAGTGTAATAGGCCCAACATCCACGCCCTTACCCTTGGCCTGGCTCTTGAAATGATATTCACCATAATAGTTCGTAATGTCTATAGCCTGTGTATTAGAAGTATTATTACTATTATCTAAAGCAGACTCATCCATTTCTTTTTTTAAACTGATTCCATGTTTTACTTCTTCAGTTTCTTTTTTTAGACTGATCCCATGTTTTACTTCGTCTATCTTTTCCCCACAAGAAGGACAAAATCTCACATTATCACTAATCTCTTTACCACACTTAGAACAAAACATTAATATTCTCCTTATCATTTGGCAAAATCATTTTTCTTATTTTTTATATATGCATTTTGTATTCATGAGCCATACTTCTATTTGACATTACAAAGGTGCCTATTTATACTAATATTTTTACATTTGCCATAATCCCATATCAACCAATAAAGATTAAATGATTATTAAATAAGTATGATATTATTATTCTTTTTTTATTATTGTATTGAATCCTATTAACAGCACCTTTATTCATTACACGAAACAAAACGGACTCCGTCATCAATTTACTTAATTGATCTCAGAGTCCGTTTTGTATATCTTTATTATTTTATTTTTGCTATCTTTGTCTTATTATCCGCAGTGATAAACACATTTTCTTTCTTGTTAAACTTGCAGGTGACTTTTCTACCAGATTGAAATGTCAGATTATCAATATACATCTTTGATTTCATCTTCTTTCCATTAACATTAAGTATCAAACAAAAAGCAAATGAATCATAAGTATACCCATCTACAGGAGTGTCATTATAATATTCCACCACTGGCAGATTTTTTACTGACAATTTGTAATAATCCTTGTATTTCTTAACCTTAGCATATTTCTTTATTTTATTCATAGGTTCTTGAGGCGCACTATCGCGTCCCTTTATATTCTCAAATCCACATAAATTTCCACTTGGATCAACCGAAAATGAATACTTACTCGCCATCTGCAGCATTGTCTGATGCTCAACAAAACCCATATTACTTCTTATGCTCACCCCAGATCCTTTCATGATCTTTTTGGGTATATATAAATCATAAGAAATCTTAGAATCAGCAAATACAGCTTGTATACTCTCGTTGCTATAAATATGAACAAAATAATTCTGATCACTCTTTGTCTGAGCTTTACTAAAATTAAATTGAAGTGCTTTATCCGCAGCGCATACCACACTTGGCTGACTCTCAAAGAGAAATGATACAATTAGTAACATGCTGAATAATTTAATGACTTTTTTTCTTCCCATAACATCCCCCACACTCTTGTTATTTTGAGCAAAATCATATGACTTTTTAATTATATCACACCACTTTTTTAAGTAGAAAAGCGGATAAGTCATCATCCTGGTAAATATCCAATATACCGCATCAGCGTCTCCCCCCCTCAGTAGGAACAAGTGATGAGGAACATGAAAAGCTCTGTCCTTGGAATCCAGAGTGTAAAAAAACTCTAAAAGATCTTTACCAGCAGCATCAAAAGGAATTTTTCGATGTAATGTGTTCTTAATCATATGTGAATTGTTAAGGTGCCCCAGCCCGTATGGGTTGGGGTATATTTTACGGGCAAAAGTCCTTGTACCTAATAATATAATTGTGGTGGTCGCGCTACCCACCGAACAATTTAGCGCTTACAGATTAAATAATACTGAATCTCTGATAAAAAAATGGAGAACACCATACAATTTCAGCGTTCTCCACTGCTTTTTCTAAAAATTATAAAATTGCTATCCCTCGTTTTTTCATATTAAGGGTTACATTTTTTGCATGGTTGATAACCTTGACCAATTATTTCATCTCTATTTGACGCTGTTGCATAATTAGATGGACTTATTGTTGGTACTGAAGAACAACTGGGACGATGGAATTTCTTTGTGCTTGTATTAAGCACATATTCTTCTGTCGTATTCTGCTGTTCTGGGTTATTGTATGTGTTGAAGTTACTACCATCACCGTCACCGCTAGAACTGTTATCTACTTCAGATGTGGGAGGCACTTCTGTCTCTGGCGCAGCTACAGAAGCAACAGCTGAATCCGGAGTTTGTTCATCAGTTGTTTTAGCCACATCCTCATTATTCTCAGCATTTTGAGCCTCAGCATCTACTTTTTCCTTAGCCAACTTTTCTTCTTCTGCCTTCTTTTCTGCCTCTTCAGTAGCCTTTTTCTCCGCTTCAGCTTTTTCTGCTTCTTCTTTCTCCTTAGCTATTTTTTCTTCATCTATCTTAACGGTTACTTTTACATGTTCAGACTCAATGGCTCCGTCTTTAGACATCGCATATACTTCTGTCTCACCTTCAGATATGCCTTTGATACTGTAATATAGATAATCTGTCAATGCAGCTTTGGAAAATTCAATAGTGGCTATCTCTGGGTTTTTACTAACAAAAACCACATCGCTTTCTGAAAACGAATCTCGATCTTTAACTTTTGCTTTTAAGTAACTACCAGATTTCTCATCACCCTCAACAAGTTCAATGTCTTCACTAGAACGAAATGACAATTTCTCGATATTACTATCTTCATTTACCATTTCTTCATCAGATGCTTCCTCTATAGAATTATCAGTTTCAACAAATCGTTCTGTTGTTTGATCCTCTTTATCGTCAGCTACTTTCTCATTTGATTGTGATGATGGGAGTGTTGCAAAACTACCAATCATTAGTACTATACAAGATACTATAGTAACAATTCCATTCTGAAATTTTGGAGGCAAAAAACTAAAAATCTTTTTTCTCAGTGGAGATATTACCACTGCAAGAGCAAGAAATAATACTCCACTTATAATATATAGCCCACCGTTCATAAAACAGCCGATGGCCATAAAAATATTAAAACCTGCCAAAACCCATTGCACAATCGCCCATATCTTAGACATCTTTTTCTCCTCTTTACTAAATTTTCTTAATTTTTATGGATTACATCTTTTACACGGTGCATATCCTTGTTCTATCAGTTCTTCTCGCGTTCCATTATAATACAGTTTATTTTTTTCTTTCATTTCACTAACACTACTACATGTCTGATAATGAAATTTTTTTGTATTTCTGTTTGCTATATATGCTGTATTATCATTCGTGGTTGTTGCAGTCGTTTCTTTCTCAATATTAGATGTCGTTTCTAACTTTTGAGGAGTTTCATTTTTCGAACTTGTTTTTGAAACATAATTCTCATCTTTATAGTTAGTCCCATCTGAATAATTTAGTATTACACCAGGTTGTACATTATAGCAAAAGACATTGAAGCTTATCGCCTTTCCCTTATCTTCTACGGAATAGGCTTCCATCTGCACACCTTTGCATAGCAAGTTATCGCCATCAAAGATAGGTGTTACACGATACATGACATGATTGCTAGAATTTTTTACATAATCTGCAACTTCATCTTCGTAAGGAAGCATTCCTTCAATATTAAAATATCTTGTACCTGTTATTAGATTCTTCTCATTTGCATTTTCTCCTGTCAATTGATATCCAATAAGGTGACATCTATTGTATAAATACGGAGGATTTGAATTAACTAATCCTTCATATTTGTTTTGATTCCATCCTGTAGGTTTAATCATCCCTATTGAGCCACGTTTTTCTGTAGGCATTAGTTCTTTTCCAACACACGCTTCCGCTGCCGTGCATCTGCCCAATTTATCTAATTCCCCGTATTTTTCATATGATATTGTTGTTATTTCTGATGAAGAAAAAGTCGGGATGTTTTCATTTATAGCTATAGATACTTTACCATCATATGCAGGAATATCAGGCTTCGCAGTTGCGCTAATAGGCGTACACACAAACAAGGATAAAATCAGACCTAAAGCTAATCCTATCCCTCTTTTATAATTTATATTTTCTCTTTTCATAACACTCACCTTCTTAACTCCCAAAAAAGATCTTGCCACTGCAAGATCCATAACTAAAGATGCAGCTGGCTAACTCTATGAGTCCCTATAGCTTTGTGTCGCCAGATTGCTCTGGTTTTACTTAATATCAACAAGTATATCTACTTCGAATATTAACGCCAAGCCATTATATTACAAAAATAAAAAAAATAAAAGACCATTAAATATTCATTTAAGATATGCTACAAGGGCTCATCAGTATTTATATATTAACTATAGAGCGAACCCTTAAGTATATAAATGTTATGAATGATATGATCTGTTGCTTTATTTTTCCATTTTGGCAAAAAATATGTCTCGATCATATTTTACTTAAATCAGTACTAATTTATTATTCAAATATAGCTGTGGTAATCCTCCCAAATTACCACAGCTACATTTTATTTCTTTATTGTAAGTTCCCAGGTATAAGTCTTACCATTTACTTTGGCTTTTATCCTTATTTTTCCGGCTTAAGCATCCTAAATTTTGCTTGTTTCTTTGATTTTTCAAAAAATTACAACAATAATGACTACACATTTCTTATTTTTGTCCTCATTTTAAAAAAAGTATCCAAAATCATTCTGAAATGTCTTTTTTATCTACCTCTTTCATGTATCCGGCTGTTATTATTCCCGCCGGTAGTGCAACAATCGCTATTCCAAAGAATGATGAAAACATAGTCACAACTCTGCCAACTACAGTCACAGGATAAATATCTCCATATCCAACTGTGGTCAAAGAAACCGTAGCCCAGTATATTGCATCAAAGAAAGATGAAAAACTCTCAGGTTCAACGCAAAATATCACGAGCGCAGCTACCAAAACATATCCTATAGCCAAAGAACAAACGGCAAATAATGCCTGTCGTGATTTCTTCAGCACATTTATTATAATGATCAAGCTTTTTGAATACCTCAGTGCTTTAAAAATTCTAAAGATTCTGAACGTTCTTATCATCCTAAATAATCTCAAGAGCTTAAACCCACTCTTCAGCGTAGTCAACGAAGGCAAAATCGATAGCAAATCAACAATAGCCCAAACGGTAAAAGGATATCTTACAAAAGACATCTTCTTTCCTTCAAGTTTATAATCCGCGGTAATCCATCTGAGAGCATAATCCATTATAAAAACTGAAACAGTAATCTTATCAATTGCATAAAAAAGCCTATTTGTTTCTTTGAAAGTCAACGGAATAATGCTTAGTAGAATAAAAAAAAGCATTATCACATCATATAGTCTACTTAGTTGATTATCATCTTCAGCAACTTCGATAATTTCATAAATTTTCTTACGCATATTATCATCCTCTGACATATGTAATTTAGGCTATCATTTACAAAAGCTGCGGCAATCATTTAAATCGCCACAGCTTATAATCATTTTTTAATGGTCAATGTCCATTTATATGTCTTGCCTTTTATCTTGGCCGTGACTTTTGTTTTTCCAGCTTTAAGCATTTTTAGTTTGGCCTGTGTTTTTGTTTTTTTCTGGAACTTAACATTTTTATTTGATGCAGTCCAAGTGACCTTTTTCTTATTCCCCTTAATTTTCAGGATGATAGTATCCCCAACATGAACAGATGCCTTTTTCTTATCAGTCGTCAAAGATACGGTTTCTTTTTTTGAATCAGAATTGCTTTCTGAATTGGTATTATCATCAGATGATTTCTTATCTGATGACGAAGAATTAGAATTGTTAGAACTACCTGAAGAGCATATACTACACGCCGTCAATCCACTTGCTTTAGCATCAGATAATGAAGTCTCATAGATATTCTTGGCTCTGCTTAGCCCTCTACAACTTCTTGAGAAATGATACTTGGTGCCAGTTGCAGTCGTATATACAGTTGTATCTGCATGAATTGTAGCCATCGGAAGTTCTAACATCAATACTAATGACAACAATGTACATACAATCGACTTTTTTAAATATTTATTCATGTCCACCTTACCTCTCTTTTAAAGAATCATAACAACAATCTTCCCTGGGCATCTTTAAATTTCCCAGTAGCAATGAGAACAATGTCTACCATCCAACCTAACCCAAATAAGCCAACAGTGAACAAGTAGATCCATCCCAATCCCTTTCTTCCAACATAAAACTGATGGACACCAAAATAGCCTAAGAAAATGCATAATACCAATGCGACCCATTTGTTCCTAGGAGACGCTGCGTGATAATCAGTATAAAGTGGTTGAGCATCCTGTGCTGTTATCCAAGTGTGGCCACAATTTTTGCACATACCCACGGTTTTGTGATATCCTCTCGTACCGCTTGATTCTCGTTGAAAAGAGATTTTATCACTACCACATTTTGGACATAAAATTGTCACTGCATTAACGCCTGGATTACTAACATTCGGTGAGTTCGAACCATAATAATTATTCGTAATACTAATATTAGGTTGCTGCTCAGGCATTTTTGATCCGCAAAAGCTGCAAAAGCTACCATTAGATTCTGCCCCACAATTTGGACACTTCATATAATTGTTTCTCCTATCATTTTTGTTCTATTGAAATAATTGTATCACAAAAAACACAGCCCATTTCACTCAAAGTTCACTAAACCTCTGCTTATTAAAGCTTTTTCCCTATAGCGTTGACCCACATTTCATTTTCTCTACCAGGTCTATTATCAGTACCAACTTCATTGCAAATTATCACAAATCCCGCATCTTCAAACAGCGTAACAATACTATTCTCATTCAAATCGCTAAATCTACGATTTCCGCGCATCTTCGTACCATCGCCATATTTAAACGAAGCATATATAACGCCACTACTCTTAAGCGAAGCATTCATCTTCTTCATTGTCTCTGGCAGCTGATTCACCGGCACATGAAGAAGTGACGCGCAGGCCCAGACCCCATCGAACTCATTATGAAAATCGATATCCTCAAACCTCATATCCAGAACTTCCTGTCCCAGATATTCAGACGCTCTCTTTCGCATTTCCTTGGATGCATCAAAAGCTGTTACTATAAAGCCTGCCTCCATAAATGCCTTACTATCCCGTCCGCTTCCACAGCCTGCATCCAAAACGCGACCATGTTCAGGAAGAAGTGCTATGAATCTATCCCTCTCATATGACATATCTGCATTAACACTTCCAGCAAAGAATGAATCAGCATTCATGTCATAATACTCTACGTTATTATCAACCATAGCCTCAGCAATCTTTGGAAGTAACGCCAGATCCGCAGGGAGCCAGTCCACACTTCTAAGCTCATTAATCTCAAGCCACTTCGCAGCTTCATGCTCCAAAAGCAGTAGTTTTCCTTCTGCAACTGTCGCCCAGTAGCAGTTCATATGAAGATGAAAAGTCTCATAATCATAATCAATTACATCAATAAGGTCATGTACCTCAATCTCTGCACCAAGTTCTTCTCGAATTTCTCTTACTAACGCCTCTTCAGGAGTTTCACCTTCCTCAATCTTTCCTCCAGGAAATTCCCAGCCATCTTTATAATCTCCATATCCACGCTGGGTTGCGAATATCTTTGTTTTTCTTTTGAAATCATCGCAGATTATTGCTGCGACTACGTTAACAGTTTTCATTTATGTCTTTTCTCTCTTACCTTTTATTTAGCTAATCTTCCACAGCTCATAACCCTGCCGTCTTGCAGAGTCATAGACCGGTCTCATATTCTTTTCCAGTATATTTTCAAATTCTTCTATCGTATTACCTGGCCGATATAATTCCTGGTTTGCCCAAACAGAATGAATATTATCCTTATAGCACGCCTCAAAGCGCTTATGGAAAATAGGTCGTTCTTTATCATGTATCATCTGATAAAGAAGATACTGATTATTTGCAAACTTTATAAAAAAGGGCTCCCACTCAGGAAGCTTATTACTCTTAGACGAATTAAGCGATGAATCCATTGGCATAAGATTCCATAACTCATCATTCATTACAAACGACCATGGAATAAAATGATCAACATCATATTTTTTAGAATCAATAGGATTGTCAGTAAAAACATCTGAAACAGATTCTATCTCCAATACAGCGTCCCATAGCTTTCTTACAGCATTCAGCTTCCGCATTTTCTCATCCATTGGCGCCAGCTTGTAAACAAGCCCTGGCACCTCGGGATTATTATTCTGAAGCCACTTTACCTTTTCAAATTGTATCCACCCCAAAATTGAAACAGTATTATCCTGTATCATCTTTATCCAAGACGGATTAAAATACACTTCTTTTTTGAGTTTACTACTACTCCCCAAAGTATATGGAAGTATATTCACCTTATTTACACGTTCAATATAGGCAATCATCCTGCGAGTGCTTTCCCAATCCGCAGTTTCATCTACTTTGCCGAAAAAACCAGCAAGTGCCCTGTAGGGCACCATGTTTGTAAGCTGTTCTTTTTCCGCTTTAAGTTCAGCGTCATGCTCCTTAATAGCATTCTTTATCTCAAGCTTCGATGCATTTGCCGGAAGCTCACTAATATCACTAAGCTTTTTTACTGCCCTTTCCAAACCATCCTTTACTTCACCGACCACAATCCCGCTAAGATGAATATGAAACTCCAGTACAGAGTACCAGGCATTGGCAATCATTTCATTTATGATTTCATCAAAAGTAGTTTCCGTTACGTCTTCTGAAATCAAATTCACAATAGCTTCCAGCCAATAAAACTTATAGCAATAAGACGGATTCTTCATCATAAGAGAGAAGCCCTCTATATCCAGCTGGTTATAGTAGTCTCCTTCTATTCGTAAGCTATATTCGATTTTCTTAGGATCAAAATCAGCCATTGTTTTTTATATTTCCTCAAATCCAATGCTCTTCAGATACTCATAGGTTCCATTATAATATTCCGGTAAGCGTGTCTCATCTTCCCAGAATCCTGTTGTTGTCTTATGCGAATTCCCTTCAGGTACACATATGATCATTCCTGATCTGGCACGGGTAAGCAATACTCTATATGCATTCAGCATGTACTTCATCTGCTCTAAACGACTCTCGCTATTAGGTATAAGTTCATTCCATCTTTCTTTGCCATTAAACCTGTAATAATGCCAATCGCCATTCTCATAACGCATATCCGCATCCCATAAAAGGCACGTATAATCCAATTCCAGTCCCTGCACCTGAATTTCAGTAGCAGCATCCTCCAAGTAGTTTGAAGATCTGGTATCAGCTTTGTCTTCCAGGAACCAGTGAACTGCGTTATCAACATCAGATTGCAATACATGTATTCCAAGTGGTTTATATCTTGCCGATTCCTTTGTAATTAACACTCCGGTCCGCTCTGTACCCCTGACCTTTTCGTGCAACCATCTCTTTGCTGTTTCCATATCCCTTGTCAGAAAAATAGGATATTTATCTTTTATTTCAGAATAGATGGAAGCAGCACTCGAATCCAGGGAAAGAAGAGCATGGACCATCGCTGACAGTTTCTCTGCTCTGAAGGAGCGAAGAGATACTCCGAGATGAAGATCAGGCGCATAAGTCACATTTCTGTTATCGTTTAGTAATTCATTAACTCTGCCTTCAGCATATTCTGACTCTGTAAGCTGCGGGGAAATGTGTACCTTCCAGTGAGTAAACTTATCATTCAAAGCCCTGATCCATTCTGTAATCCCAGCTTCCCCTGTATTTATCTCCTGTCCTCCACCAACAAGACATACTATGGTAGCCCAGTCTTCACGTTGATCAAGTGCCCATATCAAAAAAGCAGCCTCCGACATTGGAAAGTTTGGAACTTTAAGCTTATTACCGTAAGTTCCACCTCTCTTTAGGTAATCTGCAAGTCTCTTATGAGTCCATGAACGCTGCGCTTCATCAAAAATAGCTACATGCTCAACTTCGCCATATCCAGCATCCTGCATTTTCACTGCTTTTGCCGGATCAATTTCAAGTACACCATTTTCAACAGGATTCTTTATCTTGGCGAGCATATTATCCCTATATCTGTGGATAATTTGGATAAACTTACCCACTTCACGCCTGGAATCCGAAAGCTTCTTCGCTTCTCCCCTTTCCTTGCACTTTGCAAAGTTATCTTTTGCCAAAGCTTCATTGAGTACCGCCACTAGTGGGCCATTCCCCGAAAGATAAACTGCCCCTTCATCCTCTATCGGCTTATCAGAGCCTTGGTAAGTCTGCTTCACTGCCACATCCAAGCCAACCAGGGTTTTACCCGCTCCAGGAACTCCGGTCACAAAGCAGATACTTTTCTCACCATTCCTTTTACTCTTATGTATTACGTCTAAGATATATGCTATAGTTCTATCTGTAGTCACTTTGTCAGCTTCATGTCTAGTGATATCTTCAACCGAATGACTCTCATACAATGCTTTAGCAGCCTCAATTATTGTTGGAGTCGGTGCATACGGACTAATAATCCAATTAGGATCTACAGATGATTCATCCGGAAAATGCTGCAATATTTCTTCAAGTAAAACTCCAAGCCCTGTTTCTCCAGTAACTAATGGATTAACAACTCTGTCATTATAGACAGATGCCTGTATCACCGATGATTTCTTTTTGTATTTCGTTGCAACCAGAATCGGAACTATCAGCTTATCATGACTATACTTATGGAAATTCTTTAGATCCAATGCATAATCAAGGACCTGATCCACGTCGCATTCCTGAATCTTAGATTCTCCAACCTTGAACTCAAGGCAAAAGACTATACCATTTAGCAGCAATACTACATCAAGCCTTTTCCCCAACCGCGGAATATCATACTCAAATATGATACGCCCCCTTGAATCTTTCCAAGAAGTAAGAACTCTCTGTAGAATTTCTATTTCACCGCTCCATGCTTCTCTCGTAGTAGTCAGTGCATCACCATGATATTTGTCACAAAGCACACCAAATATAGACTCTTTATCTTTTTCAAGAAACGTCTTTATATCACTGTCAAACAAACATCGAGGACTATTTCCCATTTTTATAACTCCGTATACTTCTTGCTGCTCCCGTAACTCTTCTCGACAGGATACTTTGCTGCATTCTTCCTTATCTTACTGATTATTGCATCCTCAATATCTACACCGATTTTATCTGCCATAAGAATACAGTAATTCATTACATCCGCGAGTTCTTCTGTAACCGCTTCTTTATCATACTCAGAATTCCACTGAAAACACTCAAGAAGTTCAGCTGCTTCTATAGAAATACTCTTTGCAAGATTTTCAGGAGTATGAAACTGATCCCAATTTCTATCCTCTGTAAACTGTACAACCTCTCGTTTTACTTCTTTAAAGTCCATTCCCTTCAAGCCCTTTCCACATATTTCATAAAATAATCGCGGAGTTTGTCATCGCATACATATAAATATGTTCCGCGGATTCCCCTTGTCATAAGTACGTAATAAATATTCCTGATATATAGATCGAGTTCTTCTTCGGTAGCTGACTGCTTGCCACGCTTGTCAAAATAGCAAGATTTGTCTACATATATCCTTCCGTTTACTTCATCATATCTGATGTCTCTGCCCAATATTACAAAAGCATAATTAAGGTCATACCCAGCACTGGTATGAATACATCCAACTTCATCAATAGCACCATCACTATTAATCCAGTTGTTCAGGCAATGATTCCACCGTTTACTAATTCCCTCTATCTCAATATCATATGCAGTTTTATCGTTCTTGGTTTTCCATTCCCACGCGTATCCGGCAAGCATCCTACAGAGCTCCATGTCTTTTTCCTTTACATACAGCTCCTTGTTGAAGTCTCCAAAGCTTGAAAAAATCTTGAAATCATAATCAGCAAATGTCTTTTTCGGAACGCCAACGTCATGGAGAATATCATTTACATAATTAATATACTCTTCTCCACCTTTAACACGCATCTGCATTTTCAAGAAATGCGTAAGGTAAGCGCCTATGCGCTGCCTTCTCCCCATTTCCAGTTTAACTTTATCCCGGAATACTTCTATTGTCGTTCCTGATGGTCCGGATAACTGATCAGGATCAAAAAAGAATACAGGCGTCTTCGAAATCTTAAGAATCCAGTCCAGCTCCGTTGCATCACTGGGAAGTCCTAGCTTTTTATTGTTATTATCATAGGCCTGGTACCCAACAATACTTCGCCTTACCTGAAGCTTTTGCGCTTCATCGACAAAAAGTATGTCCCACTCCCCACTCTTAACAGCTTCTGATGCCCCAATAACATCCTTTGATGCAAGGCCTTCTATCTTTTTGAACAGACTCTTTAGCGTAGCCCGCAAGGATGTCTGGGGAATTATTAATCCCATCTTCTTATCACGGAATGGATATTCATGAGTCTTTTCATCCTCATAATCCCTTAGATACTTCATCAGATAGACAGCTACGATTGTTTTTCCTGTGCCTGGACGCCCCTCTACCACTATGGGTAATTCTTTCCCTGCCCTGATTTCATAAATGATATCATCTGCCAGTTTTTTCTGATCCCTATTAAGTTCTTTAAAAGGTGAATACTTATAGAACTCGCTATTCTTGATTTGCTCAAGAGTATGCTCGGCGAGATTATATGACCTCAGTTCGTTCCATAATTCTTCGAAAGTATCATCATAATCTGTTTTTCGGAAATAGTTCTTATTAGCGATACCATCATTTTTGTTGGTAATAATGTATTTACCATCTGCAGAAACAAACTGAATAAGCTTAGATTCATAATCAAAAGTAACAGACTGGTTGAATTTACCAGAGTATATAAAGTGAACTTGATTAAATTCCCTTTTCTCGTGATTGTTATAATGCTGCTTCATTCTCTCAGCAACATTTGTAGACTCGCCAATATAAACCTTATTTCCATTTTCCAGGATATAAAGCATCGGCCAGTTTCCAAGATAATCATCATTCCCATAGCTTTCGCTTGGAAATCTGTGATTTGTTATAACATAAAGATTTTCCTTCGTTGTTTCAATGTTAACCATATAATTGCTCCAGTCTTCATTAACTATCTGTAAAGCAACTATAATAAGTATACTACAAATTCAGCAAACCCTACTTAATCAGATTTATTCAGTTTTTCTTTTGCGTAATACACTGCATACAACTTATCCATATACTCATTTCCAGACTTGCCAAAACGCTGCTTTATGGTGGATTTATTTATTCTTCCCCATTACTTATAAAATGTAAAACTTGGCTTTATCTTATTCTTAATAGCATAGCACTTCAGGTCATGTCACTAGTTGGCAAGCAGGGCCTCAGTAAATACCGAGGCTGTGCTTGTTGGGGAAGTCCCCAATCCCCTTTGACATTTTTTCAAACTGGCTACGCTCCTTTCGGAGCTGAATGAAATATCGCCGAGACAACGGCATAAAAAAAGATGGGCACCACCGTTGTAGCAGTGCCCTTTAGATCAACGTGACGGTTCACGTTCTTTCTTTTTATCCTGGTCAGGCGTTTTATCTTCGCCTATCTCAAGAAGTTTATCTATATCATATTTTGCAATCTGATACTTTGTCATGTTTTCCTTCACATCACGGTACTCAGCATAAAGAGCTCTCTTCCTTGACAGAAGATCCTGAAACTCTGCATTGAGTTCGCTGACCTTGGGTATCTTTTTATCTCCAAGCTTTTGAAACGCATCCTTGGAAGCCTTATGGGTCATGATCTCATCCTTATGCTCCGCAAAAAACTTTTTACTGTAACCACTCTCCCGATACTTCACATAAACATCCCTGGTTTTGGAATAATTTATGATATACCCGCGAAGATCTGAGATCTCATCCATACGTTTCTCTATCAGTTTTATCTCGGAACTGACTTTATTGAACCTGTTTGCTGAAGCTTCTGCCTTCTCGGCAAGTTCTTCATAAGTCCGTAGTCCCTGTTCCTGGAAAAAGAGAATGGCCTTCATGACATTTTTCACATTGTACTTTTTTGCCCAGAGTTCATAACCGGGACCTTTACCATTCGCAATGATATCCTGGAGTGATAGCAGAAGATCAAACTTATCATCACGCTTTACAGCTTCTTTAGGATTCCTGCCCTTACCGATATCACCGATCTTATTCCTGATATCATTTTCACTATAACCATCGCCAAGGGAACGGAACCGGATATATCTTTTCTGTCCCCTTCCCCTCAGGGCAGTATGCTTACCTCTTTTTATTTCATAGCCCTGTCTTTGGAGCTCCATGAGAAAATCATCAAAGTCCTTGGGTCTTTTTGAAAGAGCAGCATCAACAGATTCCCTGATCACATCACGGAATGCTTCCCGTTTTGGAAATAAAGTCCGCTTTTCTCTTTCACCATAAGGTCTTGGCGTAATAACAGATAATCCATGTTCAAGACAGATAAGATCGCTAACCTTCTGAAGAACCAGACCCGACTTATGAAAGTCCCTGAACTTTTTAGTATGTTTTATATTGGATGCGCAGAACACAACATGATTATGAACATGTGCCCTGTCAGTATGCGTCGCAACGATAAAAGCATGATTGCCTTTTGTAAAACGCATGGCCGTTTCATATCCGATCCGGTTTGCTTCCTCTGGAGTAACTTCCCCGGGTTTAAATGACTGCCTTATCTGATAGGCAATGACTTCATGATCATATTTTCTTCTCGCCCTTTTTTCATATTCCCGGTAGGACAGAAGGAACTCTTCTGCAACCGCTTCCACGGAGCATGCATAAGATGAAACATATTCTTTTCCTTCTGTCTTCTCAGGATTTTCTGCATAATCAGTCTTTGCTTTTATACTGTCCTTTAAAGTCCAGCCTTTACTGATATGCATTGCAATAAGTCTCGTTGCTGCCATGATAACCTCTAATAAATATTGGAAAGTCTGACAAGGATTTCCTTAAGGACTTCCCATATTTCCTGCTGCTGATCTTTTAGCTGATTGATATCTTCTATATAAATACTGCCGGTCTGGTTAGCTTTCTTGGCATACTGATTCAGGTTATTACTGTTTATCTTCATGAGTCTGACTGCTTCATTGACATCCGAAAGATCAAGAAGGATCATATGCCCGTCAATAGCCATCTTTCTCATATATGCACTAAGATTTGTAACACCTGCATCATGCATCCTGGAGAGGATCTTATCCTTATCTGCCTGTGATATCTTTATAAAGATCTGTGTATCAGTCCGTTTCATATCAAAGCACCAGCTCCTGTTGCAGTTGCCTGCATGGTCTGTCAGTATCCTCAGGCTTACAGTCATGGAGCATTTTTAAAAGAGAAGACTTCTCCTCTTTACCATGAACCGATCCCTCAGGCATACTTACTTTTTCTGAGGCAGCCTGCGTTTCATAGATCTTTTCATCTTCATCAGGAATCCCATTCGCGTTATCATCAATTACATTAACTACGTTATTGATGATGCCATCAAGGTTGTTATCATTCTGCTCAACCTGATCTTCAAGGCCTCTTCTGACATTACCGATCGTGTTGGGATCAAGTTCCTGGGGAAGCCTTATGACAGGTGGTGCAGTGATTCCATTTACCTCATCCCATTTTTCAATGGCAGTTCCTGTTTTATGTTCCATAAAGTTTTCACTCCCCTCTTCGCTTCCTTTCGGGAAATCGGATCTCGAAATGAGCTTTTCCCTCCTCATCAGTTGTCAGATCAACATAGCAGCTGAAAGTGTTTCCTGTCCTCTGGGACTTGCAGTCAAGAAGCTTTACTGTTCCGCAGTTTACGAGATCATCTGCAACTTCCCTTGTCATCTCCTTACCGATCGACTGGAAAAATCTGTTGTTTTTCCATAATGCAAATTTGCAATCCATGTTGTTACAGAAAAATCCCTTTTCCCTTTCAACGACATGGCTCCCACATACAGGACAGCTCCCAACGATGTCATCACCGTTATAAGCCTGCTTCGTTCCGCTGCCGTCATCAAAATTACCGAATGGAAGCTCTTCGCCAAAATCGGCTGCATCCATCCAGCCATCATCTACTGTTCCCATCAGATTGCCACCCCCTTTTCATCCTTCCCGGTATCTCCGTTCATTTTATTTCTGATCTTTTCTTTTTCCATCCTCAGCGAATCTAAAAGAGACGGCTTCTTTCCACCTGCGCCATCGGGTAGTATGCGCACAGTTCCAAGAATCCGTCTCTCTGCTATTACTTTTTCTTTAGGTTCTTCCACAAGTGGTGTGTCATTATCATGGACTACCTTAGCTTGTCTTTCCTGATAAATGCTGTCCAGTTTTCCCTCGATCTTGGTGATCATCCTGGATGATGTTTTCCTTATCGTATCTAGGGAAGCCTTGAGTTCTTTCATATCAGCATCACTTGTGTATCCCGAAAGATAGGGATAACTGTAATCATCCGTATCATATCCCATATACTTCAGGACAATGCATGCAGTTCCTTCCGCTTCCAGTTCTTTGCGATTCTTACTGATATCAGTACTATCCGCATGCAATAGTGCATGGGTTATCTCATGAAGACATGTCTTTACCGTCTGCAACTCACCCATGTCCTTCTGTATTGCTATCCTCTTTTCCGCGGTATGATAGTAACCCTTTGCTCCTGACTTTATGTCTTCAAATCCGATAGGGACAGGACTTATATCCTTAAGTACTCCCATCATCAGTTCATATCTGTCGACTTCGCCCTTAAGCTCATCCACTCCGATCCTTGGAAGCTCTTTTCCATCTGTCTGTGAAACATCAAAAGTTGTCTCAGCCTTAAAAGCCATGACCTGGTACTCTTTTGTTTCCTTTACATGTTCGCCGTCCTTATCGAGAACCGGCTTACCATCGCTGCCAAGCTTATCAACTTCCTTCTGTACAGTATATGGGGCAGGTGCAATTATCCTGATTCCCTTCTCACCCTTTTTCACATAGCGTCCCATCTTCTTCCATCCATCAAATCCCTGGCACAGTGTTGCATCAGGACGCTGCATTGCAATGAGCATGCAATTATTCATTGAATAATGTGGAAACTTTGCCATGACAGCAAGGAGTTTTTTGAACTCCCCACTGTCACGGACTGCCTTCACGCCATCAGTCAGCTGGTCTGTCAGCTGCTTTAACCTGTCTTCTCTTTCCATCCTTCGGCTCCTTTTTCTTCACTTCATTGATCGCCTTTACATAGGCAATGAATCTGGATTTTCTAGCCATCACTCTTCCTCCGTGCTCACTTTATATTTTCCGGATGCAATATCATCCAGCATTTCATACAGGACATCCTCATCAAAGCAGAAGTCTCCATACTCCCTTACTACTCCGACCTGTCTTCTGTATTCCATCTCAAAGTCACCTGACTTTATATAAGTCGTCTCGACCCTGACCACTTCTCCGTCAGTCTGAAGATATAGTTCTGTAAAGAAGATAAGATCTGTATCTCCATCCATAACGGACTCATCGATTTCGTAATATATCGGAACTGCGGGATGATACAGAAATGTATGGTCAAAAAATACGTGTCCCTTTGCATCATGTCCCTTCATATACGGGATATGCTCATCGAATGCATCAAGTATTTCAGGATACAGTTTTTCTGTATAAAGCTCTGAAAGCTCATCCACTATCACATCACATTCAGCGTCCATATCTATTTCATCTTCATCCGGGAATCCCCATAAGATCTGGTCGAAATCCATGCAGCTAAAGAGCTTCTTCAGTGCAGACTTAAGGTCGTCCCTTGTATAAGCCTCCGCACTTACCATCACTTATCCTCCCCATCATCATATGAAGATTCCGTTTCCGGTTTATCATCTTCAGTTTCAAAATCATCCTCATTATCTCTACTGAAGCTGTCCAGATAATCCTGGTCTGTATAGTCCTCATCAGGATCCACACCTGTATTCTTTTTCTTGGAATTCTTTGTGGATGTGTAATACATGAAACCGCCTGCAGCTCCAAGACCGATGAGAAGAATGATCGCCATGATGCCGTTTACATTCACGGGCTCTTTCTCAGGTTCAGGTTCTTCCACCGGTTCCGGTTCAGGCTCCGGCTGCGGAACAGGTTCTACCACCTTGGGTTCTTCCTCTTTCTGCTTGCCTATTCCTGTTGCAGAAATATATTCGCTTATCTGGTCATCATCCATCAGTGATAAAAGGTCTGACTCATCGACCATATTAAGGAAGTGCACTTTTTCTTCACCCTCATCATCACGGTCTATAATGATATAAAAATAGTTGCCGCTCTTTGTCATGACAGTGATGAACTGTTTTCCTCCAGCTTCAAGGCTGCCGTAATCATCAACGAGTTCCATGTTTCCATCGGGAGTAAGAGGTCCCCACTTTTCCTCGACCTCAGGTTCCTTATCCGGTTCTTTTCCCTCACAGTTACGATAGTCCTCACTGCAGATAGGGCAGTCAGGATTGATGTGATCCTCTGTGCACTTATCCTCACAGATACAGTCCGGACCTCCCGCAAATGCAGTCACGGGACTGATACAAAAAAGTGCCCCCATAAGAGCCACTGACATTCCAAAAGCCTTAGCCCTTGTTCTTATAAACTTAATAACTTTCATTTAAGATATCCTCCATTCCAACGTTTGTTGTATTCTGATCATCACTGCCTGCAGAAGATTCTGCATATTCATCAGCAGTTTTTGTTTCCGCAGTTTTCTTACCCTGGGCACTCTTCTTGTTTTTTGAAGGAGCAGGCTTCTTTTCCTCCCTGACTCCCAGGTATTCTGCAAGCTGCTCAGGGGTCATGTTCACCTTGTCCACAACCCCGATAATCTGTGTTACTTCCTCTTCACGAATCTTTGCCTTAATATCTTCGTACTTTGCGGTGATCTCCTCATATCTGGGAGTAATCCTTTCTAGCTCCGCACGAAGTCTAGTTAATTTCTCAAACATATTTTTCCTCCAATAAAACACCCCTGCAAAAATGCAGGGGTAAATAACAACTACTGGATACGCCCATATCCAAGGAAATGAGACTGCCAGTATGGTGTATTGATATTTGAATAATGGACAGGGTTTCCTGCATGGATCATCCATCCTCCGCCCACATAGATGCCGACATGGCTTGCACCAGCAGTATCATATGTGCCCTGGAAAAAGATAAGATCGCCAGGTTTTGCTTCTGAAGATGATACCGGTGTTGTCCTTGCCCGCAGACCATTCGCTGTAAGCCTTCCATAATTCCAGCCATTACCGCAATGATTTATGACCCAGCTCACAAAACCGGAACAGTCAAAACCTGAAGGACTGTAACCTCCCCAGACATAAGGAACACCAAGATAACGCTCTGCCTCAGCAAGCATCCTTGCAAACTGTTCATCTGAAAGGTACTCACCGGGAACATGATGTTCATCATCATCTCCGGGGTGTGTATCATCGGTGTTGTAATAATCATCCTCCCCGAAAAGATATTTCCTGTTTCCATAGGTGAGCATCAGAAGCTTTACACGCTGTTTCTGGGCATCTGTAAATCCCAGCTCATCAGGAACTATATCAAGGGTATGATTTACAAGATAAACATTCAGGATGTAGTAGTCATATTCCTCTGTTACAGTTTCCGTATATGGTTCCCAATAGCCTCCATCTTCGAAAGAATCATCCTCTACCCAACGGACTCCGGAAATTTCCACTTCCCTTTCCCTGGTTTCAACCTCTTCATCAATGCTCAGGTCATACTGTATTTCAAATATCTCCTGCAGTTTTGCCTGGACCTGTTCTCTTGTATAGTCCTCATAAATGACTGTAAGGATGGCTGCCAGCTGATAAGGGTTATGCCCTATCTCATCGAGATGATAGTTGATCTCGTCGTAGTCCGCATAATCCGTCTCGATGTTATCAATATCATCCTGAAGCCCTGCCTCCAGATCCTTATAGTCGTCCTCTGCGCCAAGTATGTCCTCGTCAGTAGCGGTATATGATGAAGCAAAAGCTATATCCCCGCTGCCGCCTCCTATGGCAGAGCATGAACTCATAAGCCCCATTACTGCTATGATCAGGATAAAAACAAGAACGATTATCGCAGCGGTTACAGGATTATCCTCGACAAACTCTTTTACTGTTTCCCATAAAAGAGCCGCCATATCCTCTGCTTTGTCGGTAATTTTCCGTCCTATCTTGCCTCCGTTCTCCGCAGCCCTTCTCTGCTTTTCCACGGCTTTTTTCTGCATTTCCCTCTGGGCTTTCTGCTTTGCTGCTTCCTTTTCTGCAGAGAGTTCTTTTCTTCCATGCATTTTGTTACTGTATTTTTTGTTCTTTGCCCTGGAAGTCGTACTGCTCACGGCACCACTGGCAATATATCCTCCGGTATCAACTACTTCCTCTGCTACAGCTGACTCTTCTTTTCCATCATCAGTAGATCCCACCATGTCAGATGTGACCCCGATCCCTGTCAGGACATCTGCTGTTGTTCGGGAAAAACCGCCCAAAGTCCTGCTCACATTCCGTTCTTCACCCTGCTTTGCTTTCTTACTTACCTCAGCATTTTTCCGCTTTTTCTCAATGTCATTAGCCTTCTTCTGACTCTGTTTATGGACTTTTTGTTTCCTTTTCTTTTCCTCTGCAGTATCCCTGTTGTCAGCTTTTCCATTTCGAAGCTTCTGCTCGTAGTACCTTCTTGCGGAATCCTTGGTTTTCAGTTTATTGGCATGGGTCCTGACCTTCTTTTCGTCTACGGAAGCCTCATCACGAGGCTCCCTTGTGTATAATCCTTCATCCATTACAACTCTCCCATCGTTTATGCGGTGGTCTTATTCTGCTCTTTCTGAGCTGATGTCTCCGAGAACTTGGTGTTGATAACCTCATACAGCTTTGTCTCTTTAGGGAACCTGTCGATGAATGGCAGGATAACATTTCCATAAAAAATAAGCCCTTCACCTTCTCCCGAATGTGTAACATACGAAAGCTGGTGTGGACTTATGTTAAGCTGTTTTGCAAGGATTGCCCTGTCCCCTACGGCCTGATTGAGCATTAAAATGAAGTCAGAGTTTTCAAAGATATTCTCTACTTCCCTTGATGCAAGCAGGTCTTTTACGTTCTGAGTTATGCCTGTCGGCATACCGCCCCATTTTCTGAAGCGCTTCCAGATCTCCACTGTATATGCGGCTGTCTGCTCTTCACGAAGGAGCAGATGCATCTCATCCATATAGTAACGGGTGGACTTTCCTGCCTCCCTGTTCTCAGAGACCCTGCACCAGACCTGGTCCTCGATTATGAGCATGCCTATCTTTTTAAGCTGCTTACCAAGATCCTTGATATCGAAACATACCAGTCTGTTATGAAGCTCCACATTTGTCCTGTGGTTAAAGACGTTAAGGGAACCGGTAACATAGATTTCAAGCGCAGTTGCCACATACCTGGCTTCAGGCTCGTCCTGTTTTAACAGTAAATTGTACAGATCCTCAAGTATAGGAATGTTCTCAGGACTTGGATCCTCAAGGTATTTCCTGTATACCTGACGGACGCATCTGTCTATGACAGTCTTTTCCGTAGGCTGCAGACCGTCCTTTGCACCCATGATAAGTTCGCATAATGACAGGATAAAGTCCACCTTCAGCATTACAGGATTATCATCCTCCGAGTAGTTCATGTTGATATCCATGGGATTGATGTACTGGTCTGATGTCGGGCTTATCTTGATGACCTGACCTCCCAGATACTCTACCATAGCTCGGTACTCGCTTTCCGGATCTGATATGATGATATCGTCATCCGTGACAAGGAATGCGTTTACTATTTCCCTTTTTGCTGCAAAAGATTTACCTGCACCGGGCGTACCAAGGATAAGGCCGTTAGGATTCTTAAGCTTCTTTCTGTCCACCATGATAAGGTTGTTAGAAAGAGCATTAAGTCCATAGTAAAGCGCTCCCCTGTGATCCTGGAACAGTTCCTGTGTAGTAAAAGGCACGAAGATTGCAGTACTACTTGTTGTCATACCACGCTGGATGTCAACCTCGTTATAGGCAAGGGGGAGGGTACTCACAAGTCCCTGCTCCTGCTGAAAATCCAAGCGGATAAGGTTGCAGCTGTGTTTCTGTGCTATCGAAGATGCCTGGAAAATATTGTTATCAAGTTCTTCCTTGGTCTTTCCTGTGTTCATGATAAGAAATGTCAGAAGGAACATTCTCTCGTTCTGTGACTGCAATTCCTTAAGCAATGCCTTAGCGTCTTTGCCATACGTAGCAAGGTCTGAGGGAATGATTTCCATGTCATATCCGGCACGGACCGCCTTTTTCTGCTCTTCTATCTTACTTCTGTCCAGTTCAGTGATTGTATGCTTTACAGTCTTGATTGCCTCATTCTGATCAACGGAATGAAGATGCATCGTTACTATCTGGCTTGATTCCATTCCAAGGAAATCTGCCAGCATCCTGTCGCTTACATCAGAAGCATCGATTGACAAAAAGCTCATGGAACACCATGTATCCCCCATCTTGAAATACCTGCCATTAGGAAACTCAAATGAGCTTGGAGCTATAAAATCCTTCACTGAAAGCCCTGATTTTACAAGATACTTCCAGTCAAAGTTGAACTTGGCGTTGTCTCCCATATGTAGTTGCCTGTGCATCAGCGCAAGTCTCTGTTCTCCATTTAATGTCTCAGCTATGACGCCGAGTCTTTTGAAATTATTAAGTATATCCATTTCGATATGGATGAGCCTTGGTTTAGCTGATCTCATTGAATCTGCATGGATACCGAAGGTGATGTATTTCACCTTTGTGAGTCCGTTGTTACCGGCTTGCATGTTCCTTAAAAGGATTCCGGAATATTCATCCCTAACATCATTGAAGGGATCTCCCTGGTGAGCGATCGCTATCTTTTTCTCAAAGTCTCCTATTTCTGTTGCGAAGTTCATGAATGAAAGTTCAAAATGAACCGAACTGTCAAAGAAATTAAGGAATCCGCACCATTCCTCGAATATCTCGGTCTTATCATCCTGCTGTGCAAGCTGATAGTTGATATCCTGGAACTGGATTGTCTTTGTGTAATAATCCATTCCTACCCTTATTATTCCATCAGGAAATACGCGGTCAAAAGGAAGCGTCTGCTGCGCAGTCCTCGGGGTCCCGTCATCCTTCTGTGCATTCTTTATTATCTCTTTTACCTGCGCCTGTTCACTCTTTGACAGGCCTTCAGGCATCGTAAACTGTCTTATGTCCTTATTCTTTTTCCACGGAACTACGAACAATTCTGTCCACCTCCCTTTCTGCCCTGGCTGTCCGTTCCAGAGCTGAATAATAATTATCCGTTTTATACGGACGTTTCCTTGGCCGTACAAATACGGCTTCTATGAAATGTCCAAGATAGACTTCAAGTGGCCTTCCATTTTTCTCATAAAGTGCAAAAAAGAATATCGGCATCATTATGACCATCATGCACATGATAGCCACATTTACCGGCGCCATGCTCTTTATAAGAAAAAATGACGGGACTCCGATGAGTGCCGCCACGAAAAAGCATACAATCTGTCTTTTTGTCAGATTTAAGAAGATCTTACTTTTGACCTTTGTTAAGTCTCTTGGAACTGATATATATGAAGCTGCCATATTTCTCCTTCCTCATTTTATGTGCACTGCAGGATAGCTTTCGCTACTGTATTTGTCTTAAATAAAGAAAATGCCAGGAGCAGCGTGTATCCTACAACTCCCCATAGGGAACCAACGATATCGCTTGAAAATGCCAATGTCTGTATAAGTGCAGCATAGATACCAACGCATATCATGATAAGGAATCCCTGGAGTCCTAATGCAAACAGGCTCTTTCCAAAATTGATGCAGACAGAGCTCTGCTCCTTGTTAGCAAAAGTAGCGAGTGGTATCGGAGCAAGGGAAACATACATATAGATCTCGATCATTCTCACATAGATTATGACAAATATGAGTTTTGAAAGGATCTGCGTTACTATCATGATTATTGAGACTTGGAAAAACAGCGCAAATATGCTCCATATATCCATAGCCTCTATGGTTGCCTGCATCGCTGCAAGTGCTGATGCGTCAACCGCTGTTGAAGCTGCAATGACTCCGCCCGCATTCAAGATGATATGCTGGGCTACATCAAATACCGCCATTGTGAAATCAAAAGTATGCGAGATTATCTCTACTGCAATGGCTGTCTTGAACACCCATTTAAAGATGAACCATGTTTCGAAATTCGCCAGATTGTTGTAACTGATGATAAGCTGTATCAGCTCATAACATGCTACAAACGTCAGGATTATTCCCGCTATTGGCATTATCACTGTTTCAGAAATATTCTTTATCATGCCAAATACTGTCGGATTAAATGCAGATGGTGTTGTTCCAACCTCCGATGCTATCGTTCCGACCTGATCATTTACACAGTCAAACATGGTCTGCAGTACACTCATAAGGTAGGGAATTATCATATCTTTGAGATGCTGTTCTATCTCTTGAAATAATGTATCAAACATATCCCTCCTAAGTTTTTACCAGCTTGTTGCTGGATTGTTTTTAATAGTGAGTCAAGCCCAGGAAATGCAAGCATTTCCTGGCTGGCGGATATCCGCCAAATAAAAATAAGACAGTAACCCTTCGCATGAGCGAGCTCTGCTCAGGTTTCCTATCTTATTTTTGCTTGACTCTGTATTTTTCCATATTCAGTTGTAATTCCTTCTCGGGCTAATCAGAAAAGGTTGGCAAGAAGTGGAACTACTGTTGTGCCAACGAGGCAAACACCGCCTCCAGCCATCAGCTGCTTCATTCCCTGGCTCTTCGCGCCGGGGTTGTCATTACCATAACCCTCAAGAAGATTGATGATGCCCCATGCTCCAAGGCCGCAGCCTAATGCCACCACGATTGTCTGCAACGCGCCTACGGCAGATGTAAAAAATCCCATAGTTTTTCTTATTATCGGTATTTCGTTAATATTATTATATTATTAAAATTACCGATATCCTCCTTCCAATAATTTTTGTTGGGTAGCGACACCACTCGTACCTCTGTGGTGCCGGTTAATAGTTGCTTTCCGATACCCGTCGACTGATACCGGACACATGGCCATGCCTGCCTGTCTCCAGGCAATATATAAAGCCCAGATGCAAAGCCTTTTATTGACAATGCAGTGGGCTCCATATCATTACTCTTCTACTGTCTCTTCGACGAATTCATATTCATCGTTGTCTTTTAGTTCCAGTTCGTGATTTAAAAACTTCTCCACATCGAACCAGTTCTTTTTGTCTGCATCCGCTGTGTACTTATAATTTGGATGCTGTGTCAAATCATACTTATCTGACAGGAATGGTCTTACACCACGCACCTGGACGATGCATTTGCCGCCATCCATTACTGCTAGCTCATCAATGCTCATAAGATCATGACCGAGCTTTTGGTAGTTCATGTTATAGCTCTGGGATGTTCCCCTGGACTCACCGGTGTTATACATGTCTATGGTCTCTTTGCCAAGACTGGTGTTGAGGTCTTTGAGCGTTGTCTGCTCAGAACCACCAAGGAAAATCTGACTATCACAGTTGCCTATAATAGTTTCAGAATTATCCTTATATATTGCCTTAAGCTGAGACTTTGCCTGAAGTACAAGAGCTGCAGAAATCTCACGGCTTCGTATGGTCGCCATGAGTTTTTCCAAGTTAGGGATTTGTCCGATATTTGCACACTCATCGATCAGACACCTTACATGTACGGGAAGCCGTCCATTATATACATCATCTGCTTTTTCACACAGCGTATTGAAGAGCTGCGTGTATATCATGCTGATAATGAAATTAAAAGTGCTGTCTGTGTCAGACATTATGAGGAACAATATTGTCTTCCTGTCGCCGGTCTTATCAAGTTCCAGTTCATCGTAGCTCATGACCTCACGAAGCTCTGCAATATCGAACGGAGCAAGCCTTGCACCGCAGCTGACCAGGATACTCTTGGCAGTCTTTCCGGCCGCTAATTTATACTTGGAATACTGCCTCACCGCAAAGTGATCAGGATCCTTTTTCTCAAGTCTTTCAAACAGGATATCTACCGCATTTTTAAAAGACTCGTCATCCTCCCTGATTTCCATTGAATTGATGAACTCCACCAGTGTGTTAAAGTTCTTTTCTTCTTCAGGAGCCTCATAGTATATCAGACCGATAAGCGCTGTATAAAGCAGCTTTTCAGCCTTCTCCCAGAAAGGATCTCCGGGAGTACCCTCACCCTTGGTATTCGCCATGAGCGTAGTTACAAGCTTCAAGATATCCTTCTCGGAATGGATATAAGCAAAAGGATTGTAATGCTGACTCTTTTTGAAGTTTATTGTATTGAATATCTTCACGTTATAGCCCGCCTTTACAAACACTTTGCCAACCTCGCCTACTAAAGTTCCTTTCGGATCAGTAAGGACATAGCTGCTATGGAGCTGTAACAGATTGGGCTTTATCCAGTTCCTGGTCTTACCGGAACCGGAACCACCGACAATAAGCACATTTTTATTTCTTGCATATATCCAGTTCTTAGGTCTTGAGTTCATGGTCAGCCTTTCCGTCTTTGAAAGGATGACATTGTTTTCAAAAGCAGGATCTTCAAAAGGCTCTATATCCTCCTGTTTTCCCCATCGCGCTGAACCATATTCCCTGTTATGCCGAAAGGATTTTGCATTTTTCCCTTTAAGGTAGACCGCAAGCCTTAGCGCCAATCCGCAGATAATACCTACAGTAAGATCAAAGGGATTGAAGCTTGGCAGGATATTTGCAAATGCTTTTGAAAACCCACCATATATCACAAGTCCCTGAAGCTTTTCTGACAAGTTATGCCCCCAGGCTATCCTCCAGGCCTCTCCAAGATTTGTACATAAAAGTCCAACCAGAACATAGGGAATGCATAGGATGATCTTTTTCTTTATCTTCTTATTCATCTGACATTCTCCTTAAACTTTTCTTTAATCTTCCGAGGTGCCTTTGCTATCTCATCCTTCAGCTTCTTAAGTTCCTTAAGGAGACTGGGCTTGGGTTTACCCTGAAGCTTCACTACTTTGGCAGAATATTCCTTTACCACTGCGGTAATCGCATCCATGTCTTTTGCCTTAAAAAAGCATGTAAAACGTGGCGGATCTGCCGTTTTATCTTTTACAATGGCAAAATCCACTCCGTATTTATTTGCTATCCGCTTAAATGTCCTGATGCTCTCTCCGCTGACTTCCATGCTGGAAGCACCCTGTCCCTGCTTGATAAGCTGTTTTACAGTCTGCTTTCCTTTGCCGGCAGTGAACTTTTTATTTTTCCT
Source organism: Butyrivibrio sp. AC2005 (assembly GCF_000424145.1). GTDB lineage: Bacteria > Bacillota > Clostridia > Lachnospirales > Lachnospiraceae > Butyrivibrio. The sequence continues at coordinate 66,762 of NZ_AUJI01000012.1, read as the reverse complement.
GTGCCGAAGATATGCCTTTAAACACTTCAAAAGGACATGCCCTGAGACTTTTCCGGTATTTATTGCAAACCGGACAGTCTTCTGAGATACTTCTTCATTCATAGGCACTTACCTCACGCAGCTCTTCTTTCAAGCATTATCGCTGGGAAAGTAGATCCGTTACCATCATCAAGGAATACTATCCTTTTTTCAAAAAGAAATTCGATGATAGCAAGATCTGTTTTTGTCAGGTACTGCATTTCGCCGTAAACATCAGTCTTTACAACGAGCGCGTCTCCATCAAGATAGATTCCTGCATCCGTCACAACAAGATCCTCTTCTGAACATACGATATGGTAATCCTCACCCATGGGAGTACCTATAATGCTGTCCCCAAATTCAGCTATAATATTTCTTATACCCGTCACATCAATGAACCTCTTTGTTCCCCGAGCTCCGATGATCACACCTCTTCTCTGAAAAATCAGTGCTTTATATGCTTCAAAGGACGGTATCTCATCCCTCTTTTTCTCAAATTCGATACTAAATAGCTGTTCCATTTTATGCCGCCTTTCTCAAATTTCTGTGCTCATCCATGATCTTCCCCATGCATGGAAAGCAGAATGTCCTTCCGGTTCCGTAGGGGCACGGAGTTTTACAGTTATGAGGTCTTAGCCCGCTGACCGGAATAGGATCCCTTGTACCCTGAAAAGACTTACCACCACTGTATTTATCTCTGTTATATGCTTTTGACATTATTCGATTCCTCCTGTGTTCTACGTTTTTGGAAAGAAATAGCGCCAGTCCGCGTATCCCACAGACTAGCGCCACATACTTCTTTTGTATCATCCGTTTATCAGATGGCTACATCACCCTTGGACTTTACGCCCTTATCTACTGCATCCTTCACAGACTGCTTCGAGGCCTCATCTTTAGCTGCCTTGAGCTCGCCGAGAAGAGATTTCTTTTCTCCAGACTTCTGCCCCATCTCCGCTTCTCTTTCCTTTACTGCTTCACGAAGAAGATGTTTTTCACCAAGCTCAAAGATTTTGTCCTTTGAGTCGTAGTGGTAAACATTATCAGTAAGCTTATCTGAAGGATCAACAGTTGTTGCATTTACTTCCCTTACCATGTTCTCAAGAGATTTAAGATCCATCATTCCATTGTCAGGAACGATAAGAAGTTCATGAATACTGCTGGGTAGAATATAAAAATCACCACCAGCCCTTTCTGCAGCCTTATCCATAAAATCCTCATATGCAAGGACTCCTGCCCCATGAATATTATCAGGAACAGAAGCCACAAAAATCTGCTCCTGCTCCGGTGGAATATTAAGGCCCAGCATCTCCAGGTCCTCAACACCCATCTGCTTTGCAAGTACCTCTGCCATACCCTGAATGACAATAGGTCTGATCTCAGGAGCGTTCTTCACTGCATCCGCATGAAGCTGTTCAGGAGTTATTCCGTAGTTATCAAGCATCTTGTTTGTCACAAGAATAGAGCTCCTACCCTCGTCTGTGGAATTGATAAGAAACCTATATACAACAGCCATATCCTCCATATTCTTATGGGGAACTGTCTCAAGCAGCTCGGCATTTCTCTCTGCTGACACCACTTCCATGGTAAGTTTGCTCTTCATCTGGTCATAATCCATGATTGAAGTAAGATCAAAATCAGGACGATTATCAAGAGCATTTTCAGCCATATCCACAGCCTTATCGACCACAGTTCCATAGTCAGCACCATCCTGCACTGACTTGTAAATCTCGGTAGCATTTATATTTACACCAATGTTGCTTCCCTCAGGCTTTACAGTAAGTGCTTCATATGATTCGTTCATCTTATCTACAGTATGAATCTCTACTGTAGTATCTGATCCAAATCTCTCATCAAGCTGCGACTTCACGTCCTTTACCAGATTCTCTTTGAATGTCTCAAAATCCATCTTCTTTCCTCTTTTCTTTTATGTTTTATATTTCTGCGCAACAAAAAAGCGCCGACTCACCATTTAATTCATGAGTCAACGCTCCATATAATCTTTTGCAAAAGAAATGCACCAGGCAATGTGTTTTGTGTTTCACATTTCTTGGTGCATTATAACAATATCATACTTAAAAGCGGATTGAAATATTCAAAGCATCACAGTTTATAACGTTGCATCACGTTATTACTGCAATAAATAACAAAATATCACTTCACATAATAAATCATTCAAGCAACATATCTGATAGTGAATCTGTACGTTCTTCCAGTAATCCGGACAGGAATTGTAAAGCTCTACTAGCAGCTCCGATATCTACTTCTTGATTCAGACTCTCAGCTATTACACTGATTGCATCCTTAATATGACATATTTCTATGAGGTTATTCTCCAAATCTTCCTTTATAGAATTTATATCCATCTTTAAATCTCCCTTCTTTTGTTAATATAGAAAATTCTATCACTCTTATGAATACAGCGTATTACAAACCAATATTTTTTATTTGTCCTTATAAATAATTCTCAACTATTAGATATAGGTGCAAGTAAGACAGTTAATAGATGTGCTAACTGCGGAAATACTTGGAAACCACGTTATTGATAAATTTATTTGATGAATTATGAGGCACATATATTATGCAGGAAAATAAACATGGTGTAGAACGCCTTTTAAGGGCTATTGAACAGAACATTGATGATAGTAATATAAATGCTCTCGCAGCATTATTAAACTACCATGAGCCGCAATTAAAGCAGGATATTGAAGCTATTGCTAATGTTACTGTTATAAATAAATCGGAGGTTCCTGAAGAGTAAATATAGGAAACAATCAGTTATCAGATAATGAAAAACTAATGGTCACTCTGTATAGTATGTTGGATTCTAAGAAACAAAATAGAAATTGTTCCATCGCCATTATCACATGTCTCGAAATCCTCTATATTAGACTCATCTCCCACGTTATTATCAGCTTCTTCAGCAACTGTATCTTCACCAACTATCACAGTTGCTTCTGTCTGTGCATCTTCACCGGTATTTTTACCGGATGCACATCCGACTATTGAAAATGCCAATAATCCTATAATTGCAATCAGTTCCTTTTTTCTCAATATCCGTTTCTCCTCTACCTATTCAAAATAAGTTATGAAGAAATAACTGCCTTCTTGAATTCTTCATACATAGCGAATCCTATTTCAAAAATCTCATCAAGATCCTCATATGTTCCAAACAAAGGGTAGTTAATTCTATAATCAGGGTCAATCAAAAGTCTTGAATATATGCTCCAGGGTGAACCCAAAAGCAGTTCATTTCCTTCTCTGGCAACCCATCCCCAATCTACAGCTCCATATCGAAGAATAATATGAAATCCAAATGAAAAATTGCCTATCTTTTCTTCCCGGATTGCAAAGAATTTCTCCTTTGAATTAAATGAAGCTTTGTATCCTAATTTCTCAATAATCTCCAGCACTTCATCACGGTCAACATATTCTAACAGCTCCTCCTCCGGTGTTCTGTCTGAATTAAATTTATTGGAAAGTTCTTCATACTTATGTACAAAATCCATTTTGATCAGAGCAGACTTTATTTTTTCATTTAGTTCCATAATTCTATTCCTCCGTAAACCTTAAGGTCACCCCATATTCTGCTGCAATCTTTTTATAATAATCGATATTACTTAAATTTTCATTGCTCGCAGGTATTTCAAGTATATATTTTCCCTCAAGCTTCTGTCCATGCCAGCCTATCCTTAGGAGTTTTTCCCTCTTTATTTTTTCTCGTGACATACTTTTGATAGTCAGCCTCCAGCTTGGGATCTTTAAACTTTCCGTTCTCATCCAATAAGATTTTTTATTATGGGCTATGAAGCAAATGGCTGATCATCCAGATGAATCTTTAGATATATATGAGCTGGAAAAACAATATTTTAAAGATGTTGTCTGATCAGTTCCAAAAATTTGATTTTTGATATTTTCGTGTGGAACAATATATATGTAAATAAAATTTCATACGGAGGTATTATTATGAAACTTATAAAACTTACTCAAAGTAATTCAAATCCGATTTATTTTAATCGTGACCATATCACAAATGTTAGCGTTTCAACAAAGGCAGCAAAAGGGAGAGATAAAGCAGTGGAATATCTATATTATTGAACAATTTCATTTAAGCTTATTAAAAACAAAAAGGCCGTACAGTATTTTATACTTACTGTACAGCCAATTTCGTGGGCATATTTATCCAAATACAATATCCGAAAGTTTATCATCAACCTTTCCGATTACCGTCAGCACTGCACCTCCGCACATGACTGCCAGAAATACCACAAATCCTCCTGTCAGTACACTTGCAAGTAACAGCCATTCCTGCTGGGATACAAAAAGCAGAATCCCTATAGCCATTACAAATATACTGAATCCAGCTACCGTAAGACCAAAGAACGAAAAAATGTAGATCCACATAAGCAGGAACTTAAATACAATCCATACTGGAAATAATACGATTCTCGATAACAGACGCATTACAGCCATTTCAATCACCCCTCTTTTCAACAAACTCCATTCTGACTTTATAAGCCATCAATCTCATGACATATTCAGGCATTTTTCTTTCGCCATGCTCCCAGTCAGAAATAGTTCTGTATGGGATTCCAAGCCACTCAGCAAATTCCTTTCTGTTCATGCCTGTCTTTTCCCTTATAGCTTTCATCTCATAAGCGGTCATCATTTCTTCTCTCTGATCTGGAGCCTGTCCTTTATCTACCTCAATAGAAAGTTTCATCCCTTCAATCTCAACTGTATAACCCTTCTCCATAAGCGCCTCCTTAGTAAAAGCAAATCTGTTGGCACGATTATACGCATTGCGTATCTATATTTAACTTCAGTATAAGCTACGCAATGCGTACTTGTCAATCAACGTTCGCTATCTTCCAGGGAGCGTTAGGATCTGCCATATCCCGGTTAACCTCAACTTGTATATATGCATCGCAAGTACTAGGCGCGTTAAATAGTGCTGCTAACATATACTTTCTTACATTCCTCGGTACATCTTTGAGATTCTTCCAACAATCCATCACGTACTCTATGTGATATTTGTTAAGTTTCAGCATCTTTGCCTTGACGAAATTTGAAGAGTACTTGTTACTCGCAACAACAATTGATTCACTCTGGCATAATACTGTTTCAAGAATCAGATCATATAATCCCTGCAAAAACTCCCTGTCATGCGGATTCTCAGCCATAAGCGAATCCAGCCCAATATTTTCACGTATTAGTTCTGCATAACCCTGTTCGTCAGTTTCAAATCCCATCGCATCATCTGGTCCTGTTACTGTTATAGGCTGATTAGATAAGTTATTACTAAGATTGTTATTATTTGTTTTAGTATTATTAGTGTTTGAAAAATAAACCGGTATCGGTTTGCTTTCAGTCTCAGGGACATTTGAATTTTGGATAGGGTCGTTTAAAAAACAAACTACGTTGTTTGATTTCTGTATAGATTTCTCTGAGTTATCCACAAGAACCTTACTGTTCCCGATAGTACCTTGTAACAGCTCATCTCGTTTTCCAAGAATTTGATTTTCAAACGTTGGGTCTTCCTTTAATATGAAATTCTTAACATAGATCTTGAGCCCTCTTCCCGGGATAAGAACCTTTTCTATCAGTCCGACCGCATCTAGTTTCTTCAAAAAGTCTCCAGCTTTATTCTTTCCACAATTTGCAAACTCCATGATTGTTTCAATAGAGCAGTACACATATGCTCTTCCAAGCTCGTCATACCAGCCATTTTTCATGGATAACTGCATTCTGTCCAGCAACATGGAATATACAACTGCCTCTTCAAGACTTATGTCTTCATACATAGGATTGTAAAGAAGCGTTTTTGGTATTCTTATAAAATTGAACTGATCAGATTCCTGACCATAGAAATAATTGAGATCTAACTTTTTTCCCACGAAATTGTCCTCCAACATAGTTTTTCCAAAGATTTAAAAACAAATTCTACTTGTTTCCTTCATGCCACTTTTCCAAGAGTCCGATAATGACCATTTCCCTTTCCTTAGCAGAAAAGTGCGGTGGAAAGTATTTATCTAGCTTTCTTTCTGAAAAACTAACTTTCCCCGAACCCTTCCTTTTCTCAGGAAGAGCATCATTCAATATCTGAATCATCACCGACTGAGTAATATTTCTTGTATTTTCAGTATCTTTAAGAGCTTCTATCTGAACTGGCTTTAGGAAGCCATTGTCTCTGTAGTATTCGCCGAGCCATCCTTGTAGTTCTTTATCGAATCCTGCAATATCGACAGCCATCGTTACTCCTATCTTCTTCTGATCTACAAGAGTCAGCACGTCCGGTACAAGCTCTGTTAGCTTTATGTAATTCTGAACTGATCTCTCACTCATTCCTGCAGCTTTACCAACAATGGCTCTGGACTTGTTACTACCATCTGACTTGTGGCAATTATTGCCACAAGTTAAGTCTGTTCGTTCACCCTGCCTGCTTATCGCTGCAAGCTTCATCTTTAGTGAGAAGGCTCTTTCACTCGGTAGTATCTCCTCACGCTGGACATTTGCATCAACCATGTAAATCACAGCTTCATCATCATTCATGTTTTTTATCACCGCAGGAACTGTCCTGAGACCAGCAAGTTTTGCCGCATGCATTCTTCTGTGTCCTGAAATCATTTCATACTGACCATCTCCATCCGGTCTAAGAAGAACAGGAGTAAGTATTCCATTGATACTGATACTTTTTACGAGTTCTTCCATTTTTTCATCATCAACAACCTTGAAAGGGTGGTTTTTAAATGGATGTATATGATTTATTTCGATTTCTTCCGTAACATCTGCAGCAATAGGTGCTCCAAGCAATTCCTCTACAGATTCAAAGCGAACTTTTTCTCTTTTTACTGCCATTTATCTTCCCTCCTTTGTATTGTTCATGACAATTTCTGTCAGATTCGCATAAGCTTTAGCTACCTTACCCTTCGGATCATATTCGAAAATGCTCTTTCCCATAGAAGTACTCTCAGAAGCCCTAATAGAAAGAGGTATCTCAACAGGAAATACCGGGAGACTCTTTCCATATACTTCATTAACTTCAGAAACAATTTCTTTAGCATAATTGGTACGATTATCAACCATTGTCAGAAGAATACCTTCAACCTCCAATTTTGAATTGAGCCTGCGTTTTACTGTGTAGATGGTCTTAATTAGAGCCTGTAAGCCTTTAACAGGAAGGAAAGCACTCTGGACCGGAATAATCACTGAATCTGCACAAGCAAGGCAATTAACAGTCATAATCCCCAGTGATGGCATGCAATCAGCGATAACATAGTCATATTGGTCTTTGACCTGCTCCACATAATCCCTTAGAACCAACTCTCTGCTCATAACATTTACAAGTGTTACCTCCGCTGCAGAAAGTCCGATATTTGAAGGCAGTAGGTCAATGTTTTCACTGTGATGGATAATAGCGAAATTTTCCGGAATATCCTCTTCATTTACAAGTCTCTCAATAACATCAACCACAGTTGTTTCAAGCTTGTCCGGTTCTGTTTGTCCCATGCAGATTGATAAACTAGCCTGCGGATCCGCATCAATAATAAGAACCTTCTTCCCACACCTGGCAAGACCGGCAGCCAGATTTACCGTAGATGTTGTCTTTGCGACTCCTCCCTTTTGGTTTGCGATTGCGATTACTTTACTCATACTCGTTTTCCTCCTTTACATGTCCTTCAATGGTTTTAAGTAGCTTTTCATCGTCACCTTCAATAAGGTCTTCTACCAGCTTCATATGATCCCTCAGATATTCTTCAAAGATATCTCTTCTGATAAGTACTCTTTTTCCAATCTTGTACACAGCACCGGATTCCCATGCCATTCTTATCATTGGCTTTTCCCCAAGTCCGTAATATTCACAGCCAATCTTGTAAGTTATGAAGTACCTTCTTGCAAACATCAGATCCTCTTCGTCCAAATACTGAGAAAACTTCCAGATGCATCCACTCATTTTTTCCTGCCTCCAGTCTTGGTCATCTTCGGTGGCTGATGAAATCTTTCAAGATAGGCGTCAAATATTTCCACATTTATAAGTACATATCCATCAACCCTGTAGAGTGCACCGGCTTTATCAGCAAGTTCCAAAAGCTTTTTGTGCTGAATCCCATAAATCCATTCTGCTTCCTTATATCGAATGAACCTTCGGCGGAACATCCTAGCTTTGTTCCTGACTTCCTGTCTGTTCTCAATGTCCTGGTATTCTTCGTTTATATCCATCTTTTTTCTCCCTTCGAAGCTTTTTAGTGGATGAATCCAAACCATTCCAAACATGTCATGAGGCAAAACAAAAAGAGCCACTCTTGAAATTTCTTTCAAGAATGACTCATCTGTTCATCTCTTTATACAAGAGTCACTCTTAAAAGATGTTTTGTAAATCTAAGAATGTCTCTTATATGACTATATATATTTTATGCCTTTTCCTTGCTAACCCCGATTAGAACCTTTTCTGCTGCTGTAATTCTGCTGTCAGAATTATTTCTAATCCCTTGAAAGCCGCTTAAACACTGGGGTTATTTATCGAGCGATTTAAGGCTTGGCCACAATAATACATCCCTGATACTAGGACTATTAGTAAGCAGCATGCACAATCTATCGATTCCATACCCAATACCACCTGTAGGGGGCATACCGATCTCAAGTGCATTCAGGAAGTCTTCATCTGTGTGCTCAGCTTCTTCGTCGCCTGCTGCCGCATTGGCATCCTGCGCTGCGAAACGCTCTCTCTGGTCGATAGGATCGTTCAGCTCAGAGTATGCGTTACACATCTCCCAAGTATTGATGAAGAGCTCGAAACGCTCAACCTTCTCAGGATCTGTGGGCTTCTTCTTAGTAAGAGGTGAAATTGCAAGAGGATGATCCATGATGAATGTAGGCTGGATCAGCTTCTCCTCGCAGAACTCCTCGAAGAAGAGGTTGATGATGTCGCCCTTGGTATGACGATCCTCAAACTCAACGTGGTGCTCCTTAGCGATAGCCTTAGCTTCCTCGTCTGTCTTAACAGCATCGAAATCAACACCTGCGTACTTCTTAACTGCCTCGTTCATTGTAAGGCGCTCGAAGGGCTTGCCAAGGTCGATGATGTTGTCACCGTAAGGAATCTGTGTTGTACCGCAAACCTTCTCAGCAAGGTAACGGAACATGCTCTCTGTGAGCTCCATCATTCCTTCATAATCTGTATATGCCTGATACAGCTCCATAAGTGTAAACTCAGGGTTGTGTCTTGTATCAGTTCCCTCGTTTCTGAATACACGGCCGATCTCGTAAACTCTCTCAAGACCGCCGACGATAAGTCTCTTTAAGTAAAGCTCCAGTGAGATACGAAGCTTTCTCTCCTCATCAAGGGCATTGTAATGTGTGATGAAAGGTCTTGCTGCAGCACCGCCTGCGTTCTCAACAAGCATAGGTGTCTCGACCTCCATGAAATCCCTTGCAGAAAGAAAGTTACGGATCTCCTGAATGATCTGAGATCTCTTGATGAAAGTATCCTTAACCTCTTCGTTCATGATGAGGTCAACATATCTCTGTCTGTAACGGATCTCTGTATCTGTAAGTCCGTGGAACTTCTCCGGAAGAGGCTGAAGTGACTTAGATAAAAGTGTTAGCTCCTTAACATGAACAGAAATCTCACCAGTCTTTGTTCTGAAAGCAAAGCCCTTAACGCCGATGATATCACCGATATCCATCTTCTTGAATGCCGCGTAAGGCTCATCGCCAAGGTCATTCCTTGATACATAAAGCTGCATGCGTCCTGACTTATCCATAAGGTTAGCAAAGGATGCCTTACCCATTACACGCTTGCTCATCATACGTCCTGCGAGCATTACGATCTTCTCTGCAGGGATGTCTGAAAACTCAGGTGTGATCTGCTTGCCCTCTGCGTCTGTCTCGGGTACAACCTCAAGAGTAGCGAAGTTGTCTCTGATCTCCTGTGCGTGATGTGTCTGATCGAATTTTACGATCTGAAAAGGATCCTTGCCTGCTGCCTGAAGGTCTGCGAGCTTCTCACGGCGAACCTTCTTAAGCTGGTTGATGTCTTCTGTCTTTTGTTGATTCTGATTATCTGCCACTTTTCTCCTCTTTCCAGCCTCCCCTCATCCGGCACTTCGTGCCACCTTCCCCCCAAGGGGAAGGCTATGAGTTCAGCTTAATACCTATTAACTGTATAAAAAATAAATGGGGGCAAATTTTCATTACCCCCTGGCCATATTACCTATACTATTATCGAACGAAAATAGAAACCTTCACCGTATTTCTTATTTACGAACGATCTCAAGAACCTTGTAAGTGAACTCACCCATCTGTGTTTCAACGGTAACTTCCTCACCAACCTTAGCGCCGATGAGAGCCTTACCTACAGGTGACTCGTTACTGATCTTACCCTTAAGGCTGTTAGCCTCAGATGAACCAACGATGCTGTACTGAATCTCTTCGTCTGCTTCTACATCAAGAAGCTTAACCTTAGCACCTACGCTAACCTTATCAAGATCAACATCCTCGTCAACGACTACTTCCGCATTCTTAAGGATCTTCTCAAGCTCCTCGATACGAGCTTCAATATCTCTCTGCTCATCCTTAGCTGCATCGTACTCTGCGTTCTCTGAAAGGTCTCCCTGCTCACGAGCTTCCTTGATTCTCTCAGCAACCTCTGCTCTCTTAACAACCTTGAGGTCGTGGAGCTCATCCTCGTATGCTTTGAGGCCTTCGTAGGTTAAAATGTTCTTTTTTTCTTCCATTTTATATACCCTTTCTATGAAAAGTTCGGACACTCTGTCCGTATAATACTTATCTACAATCCATAGCATTATATATGAATAATCATATAAAGTCAAAATAACTTTTAATCATTTATATAATAACTAAATATCGGCCAATATGTATTGGTATAAAAATCAGCCGGTCACACCAAAAACTTCTGCACAGGCAGCCTTCAAAGAGTCCATATCTTCCATGGTATTTATAAGCGCTCTGAACTTCGCGGAACCCGGAAGTCCGGTTGTGTACCAGGATACATGCTTTCTCATCTCCCTGATTCCGATGTACTCACCCTTATACTTAAGCTGCAGATCCGCATGACGTACAACCATGTCGTACATTTCACCCATCGTAGGCCTCTCCGGTACCTCACCTTCACCAAGGTAAGCTATCACTTCCCTGAAAATCCAGGGATTCCCTTCTGCTGCCCTGGCTATCATCACGCCATCACAGCCAGTCTCATCTATAAGTGCCTTGGCGCTTTTTCCGTCAGTCACATCGCCGTTTCCTATTACCGGAACCTTTACAGCCTGCTTCACTTTTTTTATTATCGACCAGTCTGCCTCTCCGCTGTAGTACTGTTCCCTTGTTCTTCCATGAACAGCAATCGCGGCAGCTCCGCCTTCTTCTGCAGCAAGAGCACACTCAACAGCATTTACGCTGTTTTCATTAAAACCTTTTCTTATCTTAACTGTCACAGGTCTGTCAGTCTCGGATACCATGGCTCTGACAATCTTTTCAATGAGCCCGGGATTTTTCATAAGAGCTGATCCCTCTCCGTTTCCCACTACCTTAGGAACGGGACACCCCATGTTTACATCAAGAATGTCGTATGGCTTAGCAGCAATCATCCGCGTAGCCTCGGCCATAACCTCAGGCTCACTTCCGAAAAGCTGCAGCGATACCGGTCTCTCCGACGGATGAATTTCCATCATGTTGTCAGTGTTTCTGTTGTGATAGGTTATTGCCTTGGCACTCACCATCTCCATGCATACGAGCCCCGCTCCCATCTCACTGCAAAGCAGACGAAATGGCAGGTCAGATACCCCTGCCATTGGTCCGAGTATTATGTTATTTTTAAGCTCAACATCCCCAATTGTAAGAGGATGCAGATATTCGTTATATCTTATTCCTTCGTTATTAAAACCTGTTGAAGGTCTATGCATTACTAAAAATCCCTTCTAATATTACTGATCTTCTTCGCTTAAAAGATCACTTACATCCTCATGCAAAATCATCGCACGGTAATACATCTGAAGCGCCTCGAAAAGATCCTGCCTCTGACGTCTCACCTCTCCGATAAGGAGTCCCGCACTCACCTCATCATAGGTGATGTCTTCTTCATCTCTCGTGGTCTCCATGGTGATGGAGCCGTCATCCTCAAACTCAATTGTGAAAATACCACCGGCCTCCTGTGTAAACAGCACGCTTATAATATGAAGTTCCTTCTGAATACTTTCAGGTATCTTTTTGAAAAGAGGATTAAAATAATACTTCATCTCATAAGCATTTGCACCGCAAAGAATAATTCTTCCACCTGCAGACACGCTTCCAAGAGAACCATCCTCAGTGACAACCTGTATGTCGGACACGTCTTCTCCGGTCTCGGCATTGGTAATCTTTCCGGTTTCTTTATTTATGATAAGGCGTCGTCCCTTTGATCTGTCTGCATTCAAAGTGTCGGAGTGAAGTTTTTCCTCATCACCGGGACGTGCTTCTTCGTTATAGACTTTTCTTGTTTCTTTTTCGCTCATATTACCCTCATCCGGCACTTCGTGCCACCTGTCTACGTTCCTCTTCGGTCCGCGCTTAACCAACGTCCCCAAAGGGGGAAGGCTTTATATATTATTACTCGCCGCCTTCAAATTCTTCGTTCTTGGGTTTTGTCTTCTTATTCTTTTCATAGATAATGCGAAGTCCCTGTATTAAAAGGTTGGGATCATAGATATCAATTTCCTCGCATTCATCTGAGATAAGTATTCCGAGTCCTCCGGTCGCAACAACCTTGATATCCTTAAGTCCGGATTCGCGCTTCATCTCATTTATAATATACTTCGCCTGACCGATCTGGCCATAAACAAGTCCCGCCTGCATGGAGCTGATAGTCTCCTGTGCCATAATACTGTCGGGCTTTTTGATTTCAATCTCCGGAAGCTTTGCCGTATCCTGCCAAAGAGCCTTAGCTGAAATCCTTATTCCGGGGCTCACAACTCCGGCCTTAAAATCGCCGTTTTCATTAATGAAAACATAGGTTGTAGCTGTGCCAAAATCTATTACGATAGCAGGTCCGCCGTATATCTCGTAGGCTGCTACCGCACCAACTACAAGGTCAGGACCGACTTCTCCGGGATTCTTTGTCATTATCTTAATGCCGGTCTTGATTCCGGGGCCCACAATATAGGGCTGTTTCCCCAGATACTTAACCATGGAATTTACAAGGGCATGCATTATATTGGGCACAACACTTGAGACGATTATTCCTTCAATCTCTTCCCTATTGATTCCGTTATTTCTTAACATCGCAATTATGTTGTTTCCGTACTCATCCGAGGTGTGAGCTGTCTGTGACATCATACGAAAAGATGCCACTATTTTTTCTCCTTTTAAAACACCAAAAGCGATATTTGTATTTCCAACATCAACTGCTAAAAGCATGGCTACCTCCGGTTACACATATCCGTAAAGGCCTCTGACACTGACCTCACCGGCATTTATTTCTTCGCGCCTACCGTCCTTACAGGTTATTATCAGCGCACCTTCATCCGTTATCCCCTCTGCAATGGCTTCGTATTCACCCTTAGGGTCAAGGATTCTTACTTCTTTTCCTATATTAATAAGTCTGCTCTCGTAATCTTCTCTCAATTGTCTAAGATCACAAACCTCTGCATACTTCTCATAGTTGCTCTCAAAGTGCTTCATACAATTTGCTATGAGTTTTGATCTGTCTGTCTCTCTGCCTGTTTCTGAAAAAATCGATCCTGCAGTCTCTCTTATCTCCTCAGGAAAAAGCTCTAATGGCTGATTCACGTTAATGCCTACTCCGATCACCACAAAGTAGTCGTCCTGGTCAGGCATCTGATGGAGCTCTGTAAGAATACCACAGATTTTCCGTTTATTCAAAACTATATCATTGGGCCACTTGATTCCTGTACCTTTTATTCGATCATCATAAGCTGAGACAACTTCATCTACAGCCTGAGATATCGCCAGCGCCATCACAAGCGTTAGCCCTGACACCTTGTCCATCGGAATCTGCGGCCTCACCATCAGACTCATGAAAATATTGTGCCCTGCAGGACTGCTCCAGCTTCTTCCACGGCTCCCTCTTCCTGCATCCTGCCTGTCAGCCACCGCCAGGAAACCTGACACTCTGCCATTAAGTCCTGCTGCCTTAGCCACATTATTGGTAGAATCGATCACCGGATAGTACTCTACTTCCTTCGCCACCCATTCGGTCGTAATCCCACCTTGAATCTCTTCTAAATCCATATCAATCTTCTCGAACTTACTCCTTTATCGAAGGTCAAAAGCCCGGGGATGAATCGCCAGCTTTGGTTATATATATAATACTTTGCGCAGTTCCCGGGGCAACACGAGCAAATATTATATATATTGCCAAAGCGCACTGCATAACCGGGGTTTTGACCGGCCCATCAAATAGTTGCGTACATTACCGCCTTGATGGTGTGCATGCGGTTTTCTGCTTCCTGGAAGACTATTGACTGCTCGGATTCGAATACCTCGTCCGTAACCTCCATCTCATCCAGCCCGAACTTTTCCTTAATCTTCTGACCGATACCTGTCCCAAGATCATGAAAAGCAGGAAGACAATGCATGAATACAGCCTGATCCCCAGCATTTTTCATAATATCCTTAGTAACAGCATAAGCCTTCAGATCTGTAATTCTCTCTTCCCATACTTCGTCAGGCTCACCCATTGAAACCCATACATCTGTTGAGATAACATCTGCACCCTTGGTAGCTTCCATAGGATCCTCATAAAAATCTATTACAGCGCCGGTCTTCTCGGCTATCTCTTTACATGTCTTTACAAGCTCTTCATTCTGCCAGTATTTTTTTGGCGCGCAGGTTGTAAAATGCATTCCCATCTTTGCGCAGGCGACCATAAGTGAATTACCTGTATTGTATCTTGCATCTCCCATGTATACCATGTGGATTCCTTTGAGCTTACCGAAGTGCTCACGTATAGTCAAAAGGTCTGCAAGCATCTGCGTGGGATGAAACTCATTAGTAAGGCCATTCCAGACCGGTACTTTTGCATACTTTGCAAGTGCCTCAACTATTTCCTGTCCAAAGCCTCTGTACTCGATACCATCATACATGCTGGCAAGAACTCTTGCAGTATCAGCAATGCTCTCCTTTTTACCAATCTGTGAGCCTGACGGATCAAGGTAAGTGGTTCCCATTCCAAGATCATGTGCAGCAACTTCAAAAGAACATCTGGTACGTGTGCTTGTCTTCTCAAAAATTAGAGCTACGTTTTTTCCTCTGTACTCATCATGCAGAGTTCCGTTTTTCTTCTTCTCTTTAAGCTCTGCTGCGAGGTCAAGGAGATACTCTATCTCTTCGGGTTCAAAATCAAGTAACTTAAGAAAATCTCTTCCATGTAAATTAACTGCCATGATCACTCCTCCTGTAATATGTAAATGTAGTTTCTGATATTTTTCGCTTTTCTAAACTTTTAACAAAAAGCCTGATCGTGGGTTTCCCACAATCAGGCTTTATTTTACCATAAATCTGCTTTATATAATACTATTACCAGAATACGTGTGCTCCGATAACCTGTCCATCATGTCCGCCTGCACGTCTGAAGTGAAGTGCTGTTCCGCAGGTTGTCTCTCCTGCAAGTGCTGCATTTGCAGCCTGGAGACAACTATCCGGAATATTTCCTGCATAGACTCTGTCAACTGATCCGTTAAGTGCAGGTGTGAACTGACCTGATGCATAAATTACACCGGAGATGGTTCCTGCATAAGCATTGGACTTAACACGGTTCATAACTACGGCACCAACTGCCACCTTGCCTTCATAAGGCTGATTACCGGCTTCGCAATAAATAAGTGCTGCAAGAAGTCTCGCCTCATCTGTGGAAGCTGCAACCGCTCCGGTATTCTGTGTAAGCTGTGCTTCAGCAGCCTTAGCCTCTTCCTCAGCCTTACGCTGAGCCTCCTCGGCTTCTCTGGCCTCAATAGCTGCTAATGTCTCACCTTCATCTATCCTGAAATCAGTCTCTACATAATCAGCCTGAACGTAACCGGTCTCATCGTTGTAATCAACCTGGATCCATCCGTTTCCAAGATCCTCGACCATGTCCACAAAACCGTTATTAGTTATAACTCCTAAAACCTCTGCATCCTCATCTGCCTCAGCACGGATACGAAGTGCATCACTCTTACTTGATACGAGCTGAACTCCTACTTCCTGAGCAAGTGCTTCAGCCTCTTCTCCAAAAAGGAGATAATCATCCTTAGCCCATCCAACAAGATCTCCTGACTGAATCTTGGTCCAGCCATCCTGCTGTTCTATAATCTTACCACCACAATCTTTATAAAGGACACCAACCTTCTCAGATTCATCATCAGGCGAGATACGAATATTCATAGCCTGAGATACATTAGCCATTACAAGTCTGGAGGAATCCTCTTCTTCATCGTATTCCCCATCTTCATAGGCATCATCATTTGCACTATCGTTAATATCCTGCGCAAAGTCATGAGCCTTGGCAACCTCTTCATCAGAGATCTCTGCAACTTCGGTAGGATTTAAAATGTTACCGATTCCTACGTCGCTGCTGTTCAAAACATTTGTTGTTCTTGCCTGTACGGTTGTGCCATTGGAAGTTCCAAGTATAATAATCGCCATTGCGAATGCGAGAACTCCCTGCATTAACGTGCCTGCTTTTTTCATGCTTTTTTGCTTCCTTTTTAAGATTGTTACAAATTGTTAAGATAAAACACTCGCCTATTGTAACAAATGTATGTTATTTTGTCAAATTATCACCAAAATTATCGTAAAAAAGACTCCCGAAATAATCGGGAGTCTTGATAAATACTAGCGTTACAAATTGTTGCGTTTTTTCGTTTGTTAGTTATTACCTAAATTTCGTTACTAAATATGTGTATTATTTATAGCTCCTTGCTGCGCTCAATAGCTGCCTGCACTGCGTCCATTACGATGCCTCTAAAGCCCATTTCTTCCATAACTTTGACCGCCTCGATGGTCGTACCTGCAGGTGAACACACCATATCTTTGAGCTCACCCGGATGTTTGCCAGTCTCCAATACCATCTTCGCACTTCCAAGTACCGCCTGTGCAGCAAATTCATAGGCTTGCTTTCTTGGCATTCCGCCAAGTACAGCTGCATCCGCCATCGCCTCTATAAACAGGAACACATATGCAGGAGATGAGCCGCTTACACCGGTTACAACGTCCATAAGGTTCTCCGTTACTACGTTTGCAGTTCCGCAGCTTCTTAAAATATCAAGCGCCATATTAAGATCATCATCACTGCAAAGATTATTCGGGCATACCGCTGAGCATCCCTCTCCAACCAACGCAGGAGTATTTGGCATAACTCTGATAATCTTTACCGGTTTTTCGAATTCCTTTGAAATCCACTCCAGCGTCTTGCCCGCAGCAATGCTTATAACCAGCTTGCTTTCATTAACATCATCCATTATGTCCGCTATTGCAACCTTCAAAAACTGAGGTTTTACTGCAAGAAGAATAATATCCGCTTCCTTTGCAACATCAGAATTATTATCCCTTGTCTGTATTCCGAACTTCTTTGCAGCGCTCTCTCTTGCTGCCTCCATCGGATCTGAACCAATGATATCCTGGGGATCAAAAATTCCCTTGGAGATAATTCCGCCCATAAGTGCCTTTGCCATATTACCAAGTCCGATAAATCCTATTGTCATACCTTACCTCCTGTTTCTCTCATACCTTATTGAAGTTACTGTTTTATTGTATATTATTATCAAAATTGACTGTTAACTGTTTCTTCTCTGTCTTGCTGCTTCAAAGGTCAGGATAGCTGCTGAAGTTGCAGCATTCATGGACTCCACCTTTCCGAGCATCGGAATCAGAACATAATCCGTTGCAGCATCCGCCGCTTCACTTGTCAGACCGTTTCCTTCATTTCCTATGAGAAAAGCGCATCCTCCATGGTAATCTATCTCATCGTAATTCTTCTTCCCTTTCAGATGAGCAGCATAGCTTATAACACCATGCTTTTCATGAAGCTCCCTTACCGTTTCGGGAATTGATTCTACATATATGAAGGGCACTCTGAAAATTGCTCCCATGGTTGAACGCACAACCTTTGGATTATATACGTCCGCCATGTCACTACTCATGATGATGCCGGTAACGCCTGCGCCTTCACCTGTTCTGAACATATTACCAAGGTTTCCGGGATCCTGAATATTCTCAAGTATAAGAAGAAGTGGTGCTGCTTTTTTATCCGCTGTAGCATCTCTTTCTCCCAGCATATCCTTCAATGTCCAGCTTTTCTGCTTAACAACGGCTATTACTCCCTGTGGTGTCTGAGTGTCAGCCATCTTCCGCATGACATCGTCTGACACCTCCTCAAAGGTTGCTCCGTCATTTTTACGTATATCTTCTATTACACGTCTGTCTTCGTTTGAAAGATTTTTAAGAAAATGTGACGTTGCATAAACTTCCCGGATAAGG
The DNA here is from genome assembly GCF_000424145.1 of Butyrivibrio sp. AC2005. Classification (GTDB taxonomy): domain Bacteria; phylum Bacillota; class Clostridia; order Lachnospirales; family Lachnospiraceae; genus Butyrivibrio. The sequence goes on along the minus strand of NZ_AUJI01000012.1, from coordinate 48,276 downwards.
TCTGAAGGCACCTCACGCAGCATGCGGATTCCTTCAATAATAAAGACTCCGTCCTCACGTCTTGCCTTTGCCTTTTTACCGTATTCTGCTATCTTCTTTACTCTGGAATTATTTGTGCTGGAAATCATGATCCCCTCATCCGGCGCTTCGCGCCACCTTCCCCCCAAGGGGAAGGCATAATATATTATAGAAAAACCTTCCCACAATGGGGAAGGCTTTTATCTTTTTAAAGCCTCTAAGGCTTTTATCTTTTTAAAGCCTCTAAGGCTTTTGTTTTTTATTACAGTATCTTACTGATCTCGTACTGATACTCAGGAATGGACTTCTTCATTGCAAGAGCCTCATCGATATCATAATCAACGAACTGTCCGTTTCTGAAAGCAACTACGCGGTTTGTCTTACCTGCTGTAAGAATATCTGCTGCATAGCAACCCATAAGAGATGCATATACACGGTCTTTACAAGTCGGGCTACCACCACGCTGCATGTATCCAAGGATAGAAGCTCTGGTCTCAAGACCTGTAGCAGCTTCGATACGGCGAGCCATTGATGCTGAGTGTCCGATACCCTCTGCATTGATGATGATGTGGTGTGTTTTACCCTTTTTACGGTTATCAATGATGTTATCAATAATTCTCTGCTCGTTGTAGTCATACTTCTCAGGAAGAAGAATGTCATCAGCACCGTTAGCGATTGCGCACCAGAGTGCGATATATCCTGCATGACGTCCCATAACCTCAACGATACTTACACGCTCATGTGATGATGAAGTATCTCTGATCTTATCGATAGCTTCCATAGCAGTGTTAATAGCTGTATCAAAACCGATAGTGTAATCGGTACATGCGATATCAAGGTCGATTGTTCCGGGAAGTCCGATTGTGTTGATGCCCTGTGCTGAAAGCTTCTGAGCACCTCTGTAAGATCCGTCACCACCAATAACAACCATTCCGTCAATGCCGTGCTTTCTGCAGATCTCAGCACCCTTCTTCTGGCCTTCCTCAGTTGTGAACTCCATACATCTTGCAGTTCCGAGAACTGTACCACCTCGCTGAATAATATCAGCAACGCTTCGGCGCTCCATGTCAACAATCTCTTCATTAAGAAGACCCATATAGCCCTTCTTAACACCCTTAACCTTAAGTCCGTTTGCAAGAGCCTTACGAACAACTGCACGGATAGCAGCATTCATTCCGGGTGCATCGCCACCACTTGTAAGTACTCCGATAGTTTTTATTTCTTTTGCCATGTCAGGTAATACCTCGTTATTGATAATAATTTGTCACTTTTTACGCTAATATATTAGCGCAAAATTCCACAATCTGCAATTATATCATTCAGAAATTTAGCATCTTTTTATTCTTTCCAAAATCTTGCGATAAAAACTCACACCACTCTTATATTCTCTTCTCCGAATTTACCTGCAAGAAGGGATATAGTATCCTCATTTGCCGATACCTTAAAAGATGACGGAAGCATTTTTATAAGCTTCTGATCCCTTAGATAAACCGCAACCTTATCCTTCGCTCCCGGACCTGTCACAGTGGAAAGAAGTGTCTCTTCCAGATCCTTTGCCTTTTTCTCATATTCTTCCTTGTTATCAAACTGAACCCAGAGTGTTCTCGGAACCTCATCAAACAGCTGTATCTTCGAAGCAATGAGTTTGGCATCCTTGTCCTCTTCGGCACTTACTCTTCCCTGTATAAACACCTTGGCGTCATCGTTAAGTCTTCCCACATTTGACTCGTAGGTCTTGGGAAATACTATAACTTCTATACTTCCAACCAAATCCTCAAGAGTAATGAATGCCATAAGCTGGTCTGTCTTTGTATATTTGGTCTTCTTATCTGTAATGATGCCTCCGACCGTAACTGTTGCATTATCCTGAACAACAGTAGCATCCGTCTCTTCATCAAGATAAAAATCCGTTGTCTTTGCTGTTATGTGTTTTTTCCAAAGTCCCTCGTATTCCTCAAGAGGATGCCCTGAAATATAAACATCCAGAACCTCCTTCTCAAACTCCAGGCGCATATCCTTAGGATACTCTCCTACATCGGGGAGCTTTATCTCAAACTGTTCCTTCACTTCCTGTGGTGCAAAATCAAACAGAGACATCTGTCCGGCAAAGCTGTTCTTGCTCTTGTCATGAAGCTGATCCAGCATTCTTCCGTACACGCACATCATCTGCTTTCTTGTTCCGCCAAGGCAGTCAAGTGCTCCCGCTTTTATGAAATTCTCTACTGCGCGCTTATTGATTTCGCCATAGGGCTCCATCCTTGTAAGGAAATCATTGATATTCCTGAACTTACCACCGATTTCCCTTTCCTTCACTATAGCTTCTATGACAGGTCGTCCCACACCTTTTATGGATGTCAGCGCATAACGGATTGCTTTTCCGGCAGTTCTGTTATCCACTACAGCTTTATTAGCATGATCTTCTTCTCTCTTTTGCGCGTCAGTATCAAGTCTTGCAACTGAGAATCCGGAAAATCCCTCATTTATGTCAGGTGGCATAATATCAATTCCCATATTTCGACAGGTCATTATATAGGAAGAAACCTTTCCCTGATTGTCGATAACAGAGGTCATAAGTGCCGCCATGAACTCAACCGGATAATAATATTTAAGCCATGCAGTCTGCATTGAGACAACCGCATAGCAGGCAGCGTGGGATTTATTAAAAGCGTACTTTGCAAAATCCATCATAGAATCGTAGATTCTGTTTGCAACATCTGCAGAAACTCCGATAGCCTTACATCCGGGAACTCCTTCCTCCACATTTCCGTTTACGAAGTTTTCCCTCTCGACCTCCATAACATGCTGTTTCTTTTTACTCATGGCACGTCTTACTTCGTCCGCGCGGCCAAGAGTATATCCTCCCATCTGCTGAACTATCTGCATAACCTGCTCCTGGTAGACTATACATCCATAGGTAGGAGCAAGGATGGACTCAAGCTGCGGAGCCTCGTAGGTAATATTCTGAGCGTCCTTTTTTCCTGCTATATATTTAGGAATAAAGTCCATCGGTCCCGGACGATACAGAGAAATTCCGGCTATGATATCCTCCAGGGACTGCGGTTTAAGCTCCTTCATAAAGGACTGCATTCCCGCACTTTCCAGCTGGAACACGCCCTCCGCATGTCCGCTTCCGATTGCGGCAAGAACCTGAGGATCATCATAATCAATTTTATCCATGTCTATGTAATTGGGATCTCCGGGCTTTGCTCCGATTGACTCATTTGCAAATCGCGCTGCATCCTTAATTACCGTAAGCGTACGAAGACCAAGGAAATCCATTTTCAAAAGTCCCAGCTCTTCTATTGTGGTCATTGTAAACTGTGTAGTAAGGTTACCTTCCGCGGATCTGGAAAGAGGAACCAGGTCCTCCGCGGGCTTCTGGCAGATAACGACACCTGCAGCATGAATAGAGGTGTGTCTGGGCAATCCCTCGAGCTTTTTGCACATGTCTATCAGATGCTTAACCTGTGGATCCGACTCATACAATCCTCGCAGCTCTGAATTCATATCCAGGGCTTTTGAAAGAGTAATATTAAGTTCATTAGGTATCATCTTTGCAAGGTTGTCACCGAAACTGTAAGGAAGATCAAGGACTCTTGCCACATCTCTTATAACGCCCTTTGCCTGAAGTGTACCAAAGGTTATAATCTGAACAACCTTGTCCGCACCATATTTTCTTGTAACATAATCAATGACTTCCTGTCGTCTCTCGTATTCGAAGTCCACGTCGATATCGGGCATGGACACACGTTCCGGATTCAGGAAACGTTCAAAAAGAAGATCATACTTAACAGGATCGATGTTAGTTATATGTGTACAGTACGAAACTACAGAACCTGCTGCCGATCCACGCCCGGGTCCTACTGCTATTCCGTTTTCCCTGCAGAAATTTATGTAATCCCAGACTATAAGGAAGTAATCCACATATCCCATTTTCCTGATAACAGAGAGCTCATAATCAAGCTGCTTTTTTATAGTACCGTCATCATCAGGGTATCTCTCCTTTAATCCGTCATCGCACAGCTTATTAAGATAAGTCCAGGAATCATATCCCGGCGGCACCTCGAAGTGAGGGAGCTTTGTAACGCCGAACTCAATCTCAACATTACATCTGTCTGCAATCTTCTGTGTATTCTCCACCGCCTCCTGGGCATAGGGGAAAAGAAGACGCATCTCGTCCTCACTCTTAACGTAATACTGACCGCCCTCATATCTCATTCTGTCTTCGTCGGTTACCTTTTTACCGGTCTGAATGCACAGAAGAAGATCATGGGGCTCAGCGTCCTCTGCATAGGTATAGTGGCAGTCATTGGTCACAACAAGCGGTATATCCAGTTCCTTTGATAAGGTCAAAAGTGCGGAGTTGACTCTTGCCTGTTCCGGAATTCCATGATCCTGCATCTCAAGGAAAAAGTTCCCATGTCCGAAAATCTGATCATATCTTAAAGCTGCTGCCTTAGCCTCCTCAAGGTCTCCCTTTGTTATCGCCTTAGGCACCTCACCTGCAAGGCACGCTGACAGACATATTATTCCCTCATGAAACTCCTGAAGAAGCTCCAGATCAACACGGGGTTTATAGTAATATCCTTCCGTGAAACCGCGGCTGACAATATGCGAAAGGTTCTCGTAGCCCTTATTATTTTCCGCAAGAAGAACAAGGTGATAATATCTGTTCTCATTAACACCTGCTTCCTTCTCAAAGCGGGAGCCCGGTGCAACATACACCTCACACCCGATGATGGGTTTTATTCCTTCCTTCTTGGCAAGCTTGTAAAAATCGATAACTCCGTACATGACACCGTGATCCGTTATGGCTCCGGCCGTCTGTCCAAGTTCCTTAATTCTCTTTACATAGTCTGCTACTTTATTCGATCCGTCCAACAGGGAATATCCTGTATGGACGTGTAAATGTGCAAATGACATGTGTGTTACCTCGTTAATAATGAAGTTCCGGTCTACTCTGTATGACCTCTCACCAAACTCAAAATACTTTGCCAGATGATCTGCAATATCGCGTTGCTCGCGGGGACTACATAGTACCTACCTGCATACGGTAGTACTTCGCATAGATTCCGCCCTTTTCAAGCAGCTGCTTATGATTACCCGTCTCCTGAATTCCATCGGAATCCAGAACAATAATCTCGTCTGCATTTCTGATAGTAGAAAGTCTGTGTGCAATAGTGATAGTTGTTCTGCCCACTGCAAGTCTGTCCAGACTCTCCTGTATATATCTCTCTGATTCATTATCAAGTGCGCTGGTGGCCTCATCAAGAATCAGTATCGGAGGATTCTTAAGGAAAACTCTCGCTATCGCAATGCGCTGCTTCTGTCCTCCGGAAAGCCTTGCTCCACGCTCCCCCACCAGGGTATCGTAGCCGTTTGGAAGAGATGAGATAAATTCGTCAAGGTCTGCCTTTTTAGCAGCATCCTTGATTTCTTCAAGAGTTGCTCCCTGTCTGCCATAGGCTATGTTTTCCCTGATGGTTCCATTAAAAAGATACACCTCTTGCTGTACGATACCAATGACACCTCTCAAAGATTTTTGAGTCAGTGTCCTTACATCTTTTCCATCTATCTTAACTGCACCCTTGGATACATCGTAAAATCTTGGAAGAAGCGAGCAAAGCGTGGATTTTCCTCCGCCGGAGGGACCAACAATCGCAACTTTTTTTCCTGCATCGACATGAAGATTAATATTGTCGAGAACCCTCTCCTCCTCGTCATCATAAGCAAATGAGACATTTTCATAATCCACATCTCCCTTACAGGAGGTCAGCTCTGCAGCATCAGGCGCATCCACAATCTCAGGTACCACATCCATAACATCCCTGAATCTTTGGAATCCCGCAGCGCCCTTTTGAAGCTGCTCTGTGAACTCTATAAGTATCATCACCGGCCCTATGAACACATTTATGTATAGCGCATAAACAGCCAGGTCCTCCACCGAAAGACTTCCCTTTGCAATGAAAAGTCCGCCAAAAACAATTACTGCGATATACATAAGTCCTTCAAAGAAATTGTTTCCTGCAAAGAACATCGCCATAGTCTTATAATTTGCCTCTTTTGATTCCAGAAAGGCTTCATTGCTCTTATCAAACTTCGCTTTTTCAATATCTTCTCCGGTGAAGGATTTAACCACACGGATTCCTCCAAGAGTATCCTGAAGAGAAGAATTGATTCCGGCTATCTTTTTCCTGTTATCAAAAAAGGTCTTGCGCATGATCCCGTTTTGTCTGTATGAAAAAATCGCCATACATAACACAATCACAACAAGAATCAGGGTCATCGGGACATTCATAGTCATAAGAATGGCAAACGAACCTATAAGCTTCACTGTAGATATGAAGATGTTTTCAGGACCATGGTGAGCAAGCTCCGATATATCAAAAAGATCTGACACAAGCTTACTCATCATCTCGCCTGTGTTGTTCTTATCATAGTATGAAAAAGAAAATCTCTCGAATTGCTCGAAAAGATCGCTTCTCATTCCCGACTCCATGCGGGCTCCCATCATGTGCCCCTGATAAGTCACATAATGCTTACACAAAAATCTCACTATGTACATGATGAGCAGTACTACCGCCAGTTTCATCACTCCTGCGACAATCTTTTCGGGAGATTCAAGAAAAAGAGTCTGCCTCAAAATTCTAAGCAGCTGTGGAAACACCAGGTCTATGAGCGACAGAATCGATGCCGCCAAAAGGTCCAGCAAAAACACCCCAATATAAGGTTTGTAATAAGGTATAAATTTTTTTAGTAAATCCATATAAAGTCTAACTCCCAGATCAAAAATCTTTCACACCATCCCCTTGTTGTATCATACCCTATACTATATTTTTAGTCACTTACTTTCATCTGAGCATAACAATTTAAATGGAAATATATGAATCTTTTTATGAATTTGGTACCCTTTTATGGTTTTTTTTCAGATATCTGAAGACCAAAAGGAAATATATAATGATTTCTTGAAATTTGGTATCCATAATTTTCCAAAACATGGGTACCAAATAGATAAAAAAGCACTATCATTTCCTAGCAGTCATATAAAAGATTAAAATAATACCATAAAAGGATACCAAATCACAAAATATGCTCTCAAATTTCCAATCTTATATAACCCAGATTATATAGGGACTAGATACGGAACCCCATAATATACTGATTCCAGTCATATGAATACTATATTATGTCATAGTGGTTTTTTATCAATCAATAGTCTAATATTATATATGATATATATTCGTTATTTTCTTTGAGGGAGGTCGCCATGTATATTGCAATGCACTGTATCAATGCTACCAATGATTTACAGTATGAGATTTGTAAATTTTACGGAATTCATTATGACAACAGATATAAATCCTGTGTCATTTCAACAGACCATCAGCACCATGACTTTGTAATGCCCATGTCCGATACTGATTACAATGAATTTTATAAAAAGATGTTACTCGCTCTGGCCGCAAATGGCGGAAACGTAATTCAATTAAACAATTGCAAGGTCTTCAGGTGCAGGAAAAACGAGATCAGGCATGGTGAAAACCAAAAGCCTGATGTTCAAAGACTGTAACCTGCGCCCCGGATTCTTATGTACATTTCTGCTTTAGTACTCCGGAAGTCTTATTTGTAAAAATTTAGGCAGTGGATCATTATACCGACCCACTGCCTTTTTCTAAATATCATTCCAGATTTTCTACAAAGTTTCCAAATATTCTGATATCGCTCACAGTGCATTGAAGAGCTTCAATAACTCTGTTCATTCCTTCAACCGTCAAATCTCCGGTGAACTCCGCAAAGAACATATACTGCCACTTCTGCTCAGGAATAGGACGTGATTCCAGTCTTACAAGATTGAGTCCATAGATTCTGAAAACCGTGAGCGCTTCGTGAAGTGCACCTGCTTTGTGTTCAGTTCTGAAGCTTATGCAGATCTTGTCCCTGCCCTCTCTGAGCTCCATCATGGGAGATACCACGACGAATCTCGTGGTGTTACTTCTGTTTGTATTGATTCCTTCTTTTATTATCTTAAGACCATAGATTTCGGCAGCTCTTGAAGAACAGATTGCAGCCTTGCTCTTGTCTCCGAGTTCTGCAACCATTCTCGCACTACCTGCAGTATCGGCCTGGGGTACTCTCACCCATTCGCGATGCTCGTTTAAAAACTGCTCGCACTGGAAAATTCCCTGCTCATGTGAAAAAACGGTCTTGATATCAGACATATCAGCATCCGGAAGAACCATCAGATTGTGCTTTACTCTGACGGTTGTTTCTCCAACCATATAGCACTCGTACTGAGCAAGAAGGTCGTACACCTGACGGATTGCACCTGTCGAAGAATTCTCAATAGGAAGAACCGCATAGTCTGCTGCCCCGCTCTTTATCGCTTCGAAGGTGTCCTCAAAATGCAAAAGCCCTTCTGTATTAACGCCTTTCCCAAAGAAATCTATAGCCGCCATTTCGCTGTAAGCACCGGGTTCTCCCTGATAGACCACCTTGGGATTCGTAATAGGTTCCCGCACATTTTTAAGGGCCTTGTCCAATGGCTCGCAGGCACCGTGGCTCTCTCCGAGCTTTCGCTCCACACGCTCGCGAAGCTGGGTTATGTATTTTTCGTTGATTATCTGTATTTCTTCCATGTTGTCCTTCCCCTCATCCGTCTGCTTCCTGCCACCTTGTCTTCGCTCCGCTCCGGTCGGCGCAAGAATTAAGTCTTACTTCTCCGCCAATATTTGCATAATCTCTGCCAATACTTAAGGTTTCTCCGCCAAAACTTCCATCTTCTCCACAATCTCCTCCACATCCAGAAGGAGCTGTTTTTCTGCCTTAGCCGGATTGTTGTCCTTCGTATATTTATATAGGAACAAAGGATATGAAGCCGGTCTGAAAACAATCTTCTCATCGCAGGCAGCTATGAAAACAGGGATATTCTCTGCCTTTAGTCTTGCATTGTTGTTCATCTTGATGGCAACCTCACCGTTGCCACCCTTAATTTCAAGAATGTATAGCTTATGTGCCTTTTCTCTGAGAAGTGATATTCTTATCAGATTGTCAACCGACTCAGGTATTTCACCAAAGCGGTCACGGAGCTCATCTCTCATATCATCGCGGTCGCCCTCGTTCTCAATTCCGGCGATTCGCTTATATATCTCAAGCTTCTGCTCCTCGTTAACAATATAATCGTTTGGAATAAATGCGTCTACATCTATATCCACACTTGTTGAAAAATCTTCCAGAAGTGCATCCGTCTCCTCGCCCTTTTTCCTTCGCACTGCCTCTCCGAGCATCTTGCAGTAGAGATCATATCCGACAGATGCCATGTGTCCGGACTGGCTTTTTCCAAGAAGATTACCCGCACCTCTGATTTCCAGATCTCTCATCGCTATCTTAAAACCTGATCCCAAGTCCGTAAACTCACGTATTGCGGAGAGTCTCTTCTCAGCAACCTCTCTGAGCATCTTGTTTCTCTTGTACATAAGAAACGCATATGCGGTTCTGTTTGATCTTCCGACACGTCCTCTTAGCTGATAGAGCTGTGAAAGTCCCATCTGGTCTGAGTCATGGATTATCATCGTATTTGCATTCGAGATATCAAGTCCGGTCTCTATGATAGTTGTTGACACCAGCACGTTAATCTCGCCGTCTATGAAATCATACATGATACGCTCAAGCTCAGACTCTTTCATCTGACCGTGTGCAAAGGATACGTTCACCTCAGGCACCAGCTTCTGGATTCTTGCAGCCACATCGGCAATATCATTTACCCTGTTGTAAACATAGTAAACCTGTCCGCCTCTTGCAACCTCACGTGAAATCGCTTCGCGAACCATCTCGTCATTATACTCGCACACAAAGGTCTGGATAGGCTGTCTGTCCATGGGTGCTTCCTCAAGGACGCTCATGTCCCTTATACCCACAAGTGACATGTGAAGTGTTCTGGGAATAGGAGTAGCGGACAAAGTCAGAACGTCCACATTTTCCTTCATCTTCTTTATCTTTTCCTTGTGAGTTACTCCGAATCTCTGCTCCTCATCAACTACAAGGAGTCCCAGGTCTTTATAAACAACATCCTTGGACAAAAGTCTGTGAGTTCCGATTACAACGTCCACGAGACCTTTTTTTAGATCCTCCACAGTTTTCTTCTGTTCAGAAGCTGTTCTGAATCTGGACATCATATCTACTCTTACAGGAAAATCCTTCATTCTCTCTGTAAAGGTGTTGTAGTGCTGCTGCGCAAGGATAGTGGTAGGCACCAGAATAGCCACCTGTTTTCCATCCTGAACCGCTTTGAAGGCTGCGCGAATTGCTATTTCTGTTTTTCCAAAACCAACATCTCCGCAGATAAGTCTGTCCATAATCCGGGATGATTCCATGTCACTTTTGGTGTCCGATATAGCGACCAGCTGATCATCAGTCTCGTCAAACGGAAATGCATCCTCAAACTCCTGCTGCCAGACAGTGTCTCTGCTAAACTGATATCCATTGCTGTTCTGTCTCTTTGCATAAAGCTCCACAAGATCATCTGCAATCTCTTCAACCGCAGTCCTTACCTTGTTCTTAGTGCGCTTCCAGTCTCCCGTTCCAAGCTTGTTCAGCTTAGGTTTTCTTGCCTTACCATCAGCACCGGCATCACCGCTTGCATACTTCTGAATGACATTAAGTCCCGTCGCAAGAACATAGAGATTTCCGCCATCTGCATAACTGATTTTTATATAATCCCTGACAACATGGTCAGTTTCAATCTTCTCAATACCTTTATAAATACCAAGGCCGTGGTCCTCATGAACCACATAATCGCCCACGGTCAGATCAGAAAATCCCGAAATCTTCTCTCCGCTGTACTTGGACTTCGAGCTTTTCCTCTTCTTTTTTTTATGCTCTGTGAAAATATCACTCTCAGAGATTACCGCAAACTTAAGATCCGTATACTCAAAGCCCTTAAGTATTCTGCCATAGTAGGTCATTATCTCACCTGGCTGCAGCTCTCTCATTGGGTTCTCACTGTAAAAAGCTGTCACGCTCTGATCGCGCAAATCCTCAACAATTCTCTTGGCCCTTGTTCGTGAGCCGGAAAGTATGAGGACCTTATAGCCGTTTTTCACAAAGCCCTTAAGGTCATGTACCAGAGATTCGAAGCTGTTGTTATAAGGTGCAATACTCCTTGCGTGTACCTCGTAATGCTCCTCAGGCTCAAACTTATTAAGCCCCTTAGGTGCCTGAAGCGCAGAAACCATAACGCGTCTTGTGCTCTGCATTCTTGCAATACACTCCTCCGCAGAATACAGAAGGTCCATCTGTGACGGCAGCGCATATCCGTTCTCTGATCTGTGGATCATGCTCTCCCTGAACTCTGTCTCCACAGCGGAGGCATGCTCTAACACATGCAGAGGTTCATCTATGAAAATGCAGGATTTGCCTGCAGGAAAAAGCTCTAAGAAGGTCACCGTCTTTTCATAAAAATATCTGATGTAGCTCTCGAGGTTAACCTCCAGCTCCAGCTCTGTCAGCTCTTCCTTTAATTCTTCAAAGGAAGTTTTTATTCTGTGAGCTGCCTCTGTCTTAAACTCATCGCGAAGCTTCTGGTATACCATCTTCGCTTCGCTCTCCATTTTCTTTAGTCCCTGCTGTTTTTCATCATCCGTAAGGATAATTTCTGCTGCAGGATAAATCTCAATGGATTCAAGCTTGTCGATGGAACGCTGTGTCATGATGTCGAAGCTTCTGATGTTTTCGACCTCATCACCCCAAAGCTCTATACGATACGGGTTCTCCTCAGTCAGGTCAAATACATCAATGATGTCACCCCTTACCGAAAACTCACCCGGCGCACCAACCTGATATACTCTTGAATAACCTATCTGCGTGAGAGTCTTTGCTATTTTTCTTTCATCAACCGGCTTTCTCTTGTCGATTTTTAATATGTTTTGTTTAATGACATCAACAGGGATCTGCGGTGTCATAAGACTGGAAAAAGTTGTAACGACAGTGACTGGGCGTCCTTCGATGAGGCGTCTCAAACATCTTATTCGCTCTCGCACAATCTCGTTGGAATGAATATCCGCCTGGTAAAAAATCAGATCCTTCGCGGGATAAACAGTCACGTTACGATCGTAGAACCTATAGTCCTCAACAATTTCCTTAACCCTGATATCGCTATAGGTCACGATGATCCGATACTTAAAATCCTGAGCAAGACCGCCGATTAGGTGAAGCTTCTGAGAATCCATGCAGCCTGAAACCTCTGCACAGGCGAAAGGTTTTTCAAGATACTTATTCAGTTTTGTAAATGCCTCCAGTTCCTGGAGGGGTGCTTCTATGGCTCGCATATTGCCCTCATCCGTCTGCTTCGCAGACACCTGTCTTCGCTCCGCTTCGGTCCGCGCTAAACCGACGTCCCCCGGACGTCGAGCGCCCCAAAGGGGGAAGACTTGAAATTAATGTTTGACTCCGTTCCACTTGTTCATGGCTGCATTTACATCCTCTTCCATAATGAGTCTTACGGCGTCAGCCGCGTGATCCATTGCCTCCATGACATACTGCGCATCTTCTTTATCAAAATGTCCGAGTACCCAGTCTGCAAGGTCTATCCTCGGGGGCTTTTTGCCGACCCCAACTCTTACTCTGGAGAACTCGTCATGTCCTAGCTGGGCGATTATATTCTTAAGCCCGTTGTGTCCACCAGCACTTCCACCGGGGCGAACCCTGATTCTACCCGGATCTAAATCTATGTCATCAGATATAACAATCAGCTCTGATTTCGTATCAATCTTAAAGTAATCCGCCACAGGTCTTATGGATTCGCCACTGAGATTCATGTAGGTAAGCGGCTTAAGCAGGATAACCTTTTCATTTCCAATCCTGCCTTTTCCATACATTCCCTTGAACTTCATTTCCGTCAGATCTATATCATATTTTTCAGACAAAACATCTATAACGCCAAATCCAACATTATGCCTGGTTGCGTTGTATTTCTTCTCGGGATTACCGAGTCCTGCTATTAAGTACATATTAATCCTCGTTTGATTCATGTCCGCCTGGCTCGTGCCATCGCGTGAATAAAAATGGGAAGCGACCGAATCGTCACTCCCCATATATTAGCACAAAATTAAATTTATAAGTATAATAACCTTTTTAATATAAACTTCCAACTCCGCTCGGAACCGCTTCCTCAGCTACCGGTCTTGAATCGATGACCTCATCTGAAGCCTCGTCATAAGCCTTAAGAATGGTATCCTGAAGTAACCTTCTGGTATCGGAGTTGATTGGATGTGCAATATCACGATACTCTCCATCAACTGATTTTTTGCTGGGCATTGCTATGAAAAGACCCTTGTCACCTTCAATTACCTTGATGTCATGAACTACAAATTCATTATCAAGTGTGATTGAAACGATGGCACGCATTTTCCCCTGCTTTGCTACTTTTCTGACACGAACATCTGTAATATTCATCCTGTTAATCCCCCTTTTTGATGCTTGTTACTATACATGAATAATCATGTTTGTTAATTCTCAATAACAAATCTCTCTTTGTGCCAGCATAGAAAGATTTGAAATTGAAAACATCATTCAGATTACATACCTCTCATTATTTTCGACTACGATCTTGATATCGTTCTCTCCCTTGTAATAGGAGTTAGCCTGAATTGTACCGTGACTCTCCACGATGCAGTTCTCAATGTGAGTATTGTCTCCGATGTAAACATCATTCAAAATGATTGAGTTCTTAATGTAGCAGTTATTACCAATGAATGCACCCTTGAAAATAACCGAATCCTCAACCATACCATTTATGATACATCCGCTTGAGATAAGGCTGTTTGAAACCTTAACTCCTACATTGTACTTAGCAGGCGGAAGATCAATAACCTTTGTATAAACACCCGGATACTCGTTGAAGAAATAATTTCTTACTTCCGGCTTAAGGAAATCCATGTTTGTACGGAAATAATCCTCAACAGAAGCGATGTTATTCCAATAGGTCTTAAGCTTGTAACCGTAGATTCTCTTCATATCCTTGTATCTTACGAGGATATCCCTAACGAAGTCGAATCTCTCTTCTGTCTGTGCTTTTTCAATAAGCTCTATAAGCTGGCGGCGTCTGATAACATACACACCGCATGAAACCGTGTTGGATCTTGCAACTACAGGCTTCTCCTCAAACTCCTCGATACGGCTCTCCTCGTTCATACGAAGTGTTCCGAATCTCTCAGTATCGATATCTGCCGCAACATCCTTACATACAACTGTAATGTCTGCCTGCTTTTCAATGTGATACTCGAGAAGCTTGTTATAATCCATCTTATAAACACAGTCACCTGATGTAATAACCACATAAGGCTCATGACAGCTCTTTAAGAAGCTGAGGTTCTGTGCAATGGCATCGGCTGTTCCCCTGTACCACAGGTTGCCGTTAGCCTTGGCAGCAGGAGTGAAGACATAAAGTCCGCCCTGCTTACGTCCGAAATCCCACCACTTTGATGAAGACAGATGTGTGTTCAGGCTTCCTGCATTATACTGCGTGAAAACCGCTACTGTCTGAATATGGGAGTTCGTCATATTACTTAATGCAAAATCAATACTTCTGTAAAATCCGGCAATCGGCATAGCACATACTGCTCTGTTTTTAGAAAGCTCGTGCATACGGTTGCTGCCGCCTCCGGCAAGAATAATTCCAATCGCTCTCACTACCTATCACCTGCCTTATCTAATGTTCTTCCGCTAGCCAGCACTCTGTCCGGATAGTCCTTTTCGGTAGTTACACCGGAGATCATCGTGTTCTTACCAACACTTACACCATCAGGTACAACTGATTTTTCTCCGATAGTTACGATTCCATCTCTGTAAATTCCCGGCTTGGTCTCATTCTGAACTTCATCACCCTCACCAAGTTTTACATTATTTCCAATCTTAACCTGCTCGGCTATGACTGCCTTCTCAACATTACAGTTCTCACCGATCTCGGTTCCGTTCATAATGATTGAATGGCTTACTACTGTGCCCTTGCCAATCTTAACTCCACATCCGATTACGGAATTGTGTACCTCGCCGTAGATCTCAGAACCCTCACCGATAATACTTCTTGAAGTAGAACTCTCAGGTCCAAGGTACTGCGGAGGCTGAACCTCATTCCTTGTGTATATCTTCCAATACTCTTCATAGAGATTGAACTCAGGAACGATATCGATGAGCTCCATGTTAGCTTCCCAATAGGATGTCAGTGTTCCTACATCCTTCCAGTAGCCATCGAACTCATAAGCATAAAGGGACTGTCCCTTCTCCTTGCAGTAAGGAATAATATGCTTACCAAAATCGAGCCCAGGCTGATCCTGATTAGTTATGAGGGCTTCCTTAAGTGCCTCCCATGAGAAGATATAGATACCCATGGAAGCAAGATTTGAACGCGGCTTCTCAGGCTTCTCCTCGAAGTCCACAATCTTTCTGTCCTCATCTGTAATCATGATACCGAATCTGCTTGCTTCCTCAATCGGTACAGGCATAACAGCGATAGTAACATCTGCTCCGTTAGCCTTGTGGAAATCAAGCATAGTCTCATAATCCATCTTGTAAATATGGTCACCCGAAAGGATGAGCACATAGTCAGGATGGTAATTTTCCATGTACTCCAGGTTCTGGAAAATAGCATTAGCCGTACCTGTGTACCACTCACTGTTTGCGCTCTTTTCATAAGGAGGCAGTATGGAAACCCCACCGATATTTCGGTCAAGATCCCACGGAATGCCGATTCCGATATGCGAATTAAGACGCAGCGGTCTGTACTGAGTAAGTACGCCCACTGTATCTACTCCTGAATTGATACAGTTACTGAGTGGAAAGTCAATGATGCGGTATTTACCGCCAAATGAAACTGCTGGTTTTGCCATTTTTGCCGTAAGCACGCCCAGTCTGCTACCTTGCCCACCGGCCAGCAACATGGCAATCATCTCTTTTTTTATCATGTTAAGACCTCGTTGTCATTTAATAATGAATTTTTTTTGCTCGCGGTGCTTTTTATTAATGGTAGATTTTATTCCCCCACACAAATCACCAATTAGAGTATATCACATAAGATTTTTAAAGTGAACGCATTTACAAAAATAATCCGCTATTTTTCTCACTTTTTGGATATATTTTAAATTTTGACATGATTAATAGGAAGTAGTATGTTTATTCTATATATTCAGACTAACAAAGGAGGGACTTCATGTATCAGATTAGCTTTGATAATCCCATAAGTGTATATTTTATTGGTATCGGCGGAATTTCCATGAGCGGACTTGCACTGGTACTTGCTGACAGAGGATTTAAGGTAAGCGGCTCAGATCGTTCAGAATCCGAGGCTACAGCAGAACTTACCAAGGCAGGAATAAAGGTAATTATAGGACAAAATGCCGAGAACATCGACAGTATCATAAAACCTGATCTTGTTGTATACACCGCTGCCATTCATCCGGACAATCCGGAATTTGCCGCAGCAAAAAAGCTGGACATTCCCATGCTGACCAGAGCAGAACTCCTTGGTCAGATAATGCAGCACTACTATCTGCCCGTGAATGTTGCAGGGACCCACGGCAAGACTACCACAACAGCCATGGTTGCAAAGATCATGCTTGAGGGAAATCTTGATCCCACTGTTTCCATTGGTGGTTTTTTGAAGGACATAGGTGGAAACATCCGAATCGGTACTTCCAAATACTTTGTGACAGAGGCCTGCGAGTACACAAACAGTTTTCTTAGCTTTTTCCCCGGAGTCGGCATAATTCTTAACGTGGACGCCGATCATCTGGATTTCTTCAAGGACCTTGATGACATCAGAAGATCCTTTAGGAAATTTGCCGAGCTCATCCCTGAAAACGGAACTCTTGTTATCAACGGAGAGATTCCGAACCTTTCAGAAATAACAGACGGTCTTTCATGTAATGTAAAAACCTTTGGTTTTTCAGATGTGTTCGATTACTATCCGACCGATATTACTTATGATGCATTTGGAAATGCTTCGTTCCATATTAATAGAAGAAACTCAGACGGATATGACATAACTCTCAAGGTTCCGGGAAAGCATAACATAGGAAATGCCATGGCTGCCGCAGCAACCGCAGATGTTTTTGATATCCCCGAAGCAGAGATCAAATCAGGACTTTGTTCCTTTACAGGTACAGACAGACGTTTTGAGTACAAGGGAACTGTAGACGGCGTAACAATTATAGATGACTACGCTCATCATCCAACCGAAATTGCCGCAACCTTAAGCGCAGCTAAAAATTATCCTCACAAAAATCTATGGGTAGTTTTCCAGCCTCATACCTTTACAAGGACCAAGGCACTCATGGACGAGTTTGCAAACTCCCTTCTCGGTGCAGATAAACTGATAATTGCTGATATTTATGCTGCCAGAGAGACCGACAATCTCGGCATTAGCTCAAGGACTCTCAAGGAAAAAATCGAGTCACTCGGACATGAATGTTACTATTTTCCATCCTTTGAAGAAATTGAAAAATTTCTTTTGCAAAATTGCACTAAGGATGACATGTTGATAACCATGGGGGCAGGTAATGTGGTAAATATCGCAAATGACCTTTTGGGTATGTAATTTTCCACCCTATCCACTTACACCTTATACAATTTAATTAAAATTTCATGTGGATAACTTCCCGCTGGCTACACCGCGAAACGCTTTGTGTAGCCAGCGGTTTCTTATATTTTTTTCATAAAAATAATCCACCTTATCCACATTGTCCACAACGGACCGAAAACGTTTAAAGCCAGTACACGCCTGCTTTTTTATCGTCATTTTTCCCATTTGCATCCGGGTACATTAAGTGTATAATTCAAAACGTGTCAAAGAGAAGAAATGAAAAATATATTAAAAAAGTGGGTGAAGAAAAAGTATGATGGGGCGAGTAACTATCAATAATTCTATGATGTCAACGACATCACTTTCCAATATCTTTATAGACGAATACCTTGCAGATGCAAACGACGCACAGATAAAGGTCTACCTTTATCTGCTTAGAATGATGTGCGCAGGCACGGCTACCAGCGTTGCTGACCTTGCAGATAAGTTCAATTATACGGAGAAGGACGTTCAGCGTGCCCTCTCCTACTGGGAGGAGCTTGGACTTATTGGGCTTGAGCTCGATGCTGCAGGTCAGCTTATTGGTATCCATATGCAGGACATTCTTCCTAAGCGCGCAGCTAAGGTCACAAGTCTGCATTCAGTGCGCATCACTGAAGATGAAGCACAGCCTAAGTATTCAGTAGTAAAAAAGCCTAAGAAGAAGGCTGAACACAAGGACAATCCGCAGATGCTTTTCGTTGCTGAACAGTATTTCGGACGTACACTTAATCCTAACGAGATTAAGACTATCTACTATATTCAGGATGATCTTGAATTCTCAGAGGATCTTCTGGATTACCTTCTCCAGCACTGTGCAAGCGCAGGCAAGAAGGATTTCGATTATGTTCGCAAGGTAGCAATGGCATGGCATGAAAAAGGCATAACCACAACCGCGCAGGCAAGCCTTGAGAACTCAGCAAACAGAACTGCTTATCAGATTATGAAGGAGCTTGGTATGCAGAACGCTCCTACTCCTGCAGAGCTTCAGTTCTTTGATCGCTGGCAGAATGAATATGGCTTTTCACTGGTCATCATCACAGAGGCCTGCCGCAGAACAGTACTTCAGACTCAGGTTAAGCGTCTTCAGTACTGCGACGGAATTCTCAGAAGCTGGTTCAAGGGCGGTGTTAAAACTCTTGCAGATATAAACAAGATGGATTCCGAATTCGGAAAAGAGACCGCTAAAAAAGAAAGCATTAAGAAAATTGATAATATAAGATCAAACAATCGCTTCCATCAGTTTAGACAGAATGACTACGATCTTTCTAGTCTGGAACAACAGTTACTGGACAATTAAGATATGTGCTTCCCATACGGCGATATTAACGGGATAATACTAATCCGTGTGGGAAGCGCAGGGAGGGGAACATCGCTATGGCATTATCAAACACTCAGTACGACGAAATCATGCACGACTATGAAAAAGTCCGTACCCTTAAGCGCAGTGAGCTAACCAAGCGAATCAGGTATGTTGAGCAACATGTTCCGGGATATCTTGTTCTTGAACAGGAGACCGGAAAGAGAAGTGCTGCCTTCGGACGCCGCCTTCTAAGTGGGGAAAAGTTGGACAGATCCGAGCTTCACAGACAGTTGGCTGAGGTTGCAGCTCAAAAACGCAGCCTTCTTCGTGAAGCCGGTCTCTCCGACGATTATCTGGAGATGCAGTATGAGTGCCCTTTTTGCAAGGACACCGGTTACGTGGGCAATGAAAAGTGCTCATGCTTTAAACAAAAGATTATAGAACGCCTCTATGCCCAGTCAAACATTAATAAGCTGGCAGAAGAGGCTAATTTTGGTATCCTTTCCGAGGATTACTATGAAGGCGAGGATTTGGAACGTTTTCGCGGAGCAGTTAGAACTTCGAAAGATTTTATTAAGAATTTTGAAAGTTTATACCCAAACCTCCTCTTTTATGGTACAGTTGGTACTGGTAAATCATTCCTATCAATTTGTATTGCTAAAGAAATCCTTGAAAAGGGCCATTCCGTGCTGTATTTCAGTGCTGCTTCTCTCTTTTCAATGATTCAGACCAGTACTTATGATTTCAAAAAATCAGAGGAACTCAGGTCCTTATATGAAAACCTATACAATACAGAACTTCTCATAATTGATGATCTGGGGACAGAGCACGTGTCAAACACTTCTATTCCTCAGCTATTTACATGCATTAATGAGAGACTGAACAGGAATAAATCCACTATTATCACAACCAATTTTTCATTGGACGATATCAAGTCCATGTACTCAGAGCGCGTATCCTCCAGAATTGCCAGCTCTTATCATCTTTGTAAGCTGACCGGCAGAGATATACGCATCATGAAAAAGGTCCAGAATAGAAAGTGAGGAATTTTGGCAATGCCAAGAAGAGAAGAAAAACGTAACCTTGAAACAATCCCCGTTGGTTCACTGGGTATCATTCCCTTAAAGGGATGCGAGTCACTTGGAGAAAAGGTGGACTACTACCTGGTTAAGTGGCGTCAGGAACGCGAGAACGAGCACAAGGGCAGCCTTGCATTTACAGGCTATGAACGTCCCTCTTACCTCTTAAAGGCTGAGGTTCCGAGATTCGGAAGCGGTGAAGCCAAGGGTGTCATCAAGCAGTCTGTCAGAGGTGATGATCTCTACCTCATGGTTGATGTTTGTAACCACTCTCTTACATATTCTCTTTTCGGAAAAGAAAATCACATGTCTCCTGATGATCACTATCAGGATCTTAAAAGAATTATTGCTGCCGTAGGTGGTAAGGCAAGAAGAATCACAGTTATCATGCCTTTCCTCTATGAGAGCCGTCAGCACAAACGCACATCCAGAGAATCTCTCGACTGTGCTATTGCTCTTCAGGAGCTTGTAGGAATGGGCGTAGACAACATCATAACATTTGATGCTCACGATCCCAGAGTTCAGAATGCTATTCCACTTAATGGATTTGAAACAGTACGTACAACTTATCAGTTTATAAAGGCACTCCTTAGAAATATCAATGATCTTCAGATTGATTCAGATCACATGATGGTCATCTCACCTGATGAAGGTGGTATGGGTCGTGCTATCTACCTTGCAAGTGTTATGGGTCTCGACGTGGGAATGTTCTATAAGCGCCGCGACTACACTCAGGTTGTTGATGGTAGAAATCCCATCGTATCACATGAATTCCTCGGAACCTCTGTTGAGGGCAAGGATGTTATCATTGTAGATGATATGATTTCCTCCGGAGAAAGTATCTTCGACGTAGCAAAAGCTCTTAAGCAGAGAAAAGCAGCAAGAATATTTGCATTCTCAACCTTTGGTCTCTTCACCAATGGCCTTGAGAAATTTGATAAGGCTCACGAAGAAGGTCTCATCGACAGAGTACTTACCACAAACCTTATCTACCAGACTCCCGAGCTTCTCTCCAGAGAATGGTACATAAGCTGTGACATGAGTAAGTACATTGCTTACCTTATCGACACACTTAATCACGACGCTTCTATCAGCGATCTGCTTAATCCTGTCGAGCGTATCAACAGTATTATCGCCAGATACAAAAAAGGCGAGCTTGAAACCCAAAAGTAATTGCTAAAATACGCCCCCTATCTAAAGCCTTCCCCTTGGGGGGAAGGTGGCGCGAAGCGCCGGATGAGGGGGCCCGAAATCTTAACCAAGAATTGAGATTTCCAAAATCGTATCAATAAATCAATTGATTCCAGAATCAAATCCATATATTATTAGATTCCAGAATCAAATCCATATATTATTAGATTCCAGAATCAAATCCATATATTAAATTCCAGAATTCAAACCAAATACTTTGAGGCCTCGAAGATTCTACTCCGAGGTCTTTTGTTATCCCCCAATTCTCACTTTATCACTTCCAATTTTCTTGCTATATCTTCACATACTACATCAAAATTCCGATTTACATCATTATTTGCATATCTAATTACCTTAATCCCTATTTCCTTCAGATAATTATCTCTTTCAATATCGGTAGCCTTTCCATCCTTTTCAAAATGTTGTGATCCATCCAACTCAATAGCGGTTTTTGATTTAGCACAATAAAAATCAATAATATAAGGTCCTATTACCTTTTGTCTGTTAATAGTGACAGGAAGAGATTTCAAGAAGTCATACCACAAGTGGCGTTCTTCCTTAGTCATCTGCTTCCGAAGCTTTTGTGAATTATTCTTTAGCATTCTATTATAAGTTTTGGGCATAAACACTCCTCTGAAATAAAAAATATTACACTAAACAAATGTAATGGTGACAATATGTTGTAATAAACTACCAATCAAATAACTAATTAGTAAAAAAAACAATCTATATAAAAGTCTGTGAAAGTTAAGCGAAAGCTTAGATTTAATTATTATAATTAAAGAAACAATCTGAATATTGAAATAAACTAGTTAAAGAAATAATCTGATTATAAAAACTATTTATTGGGTTCAACTGCCGTTCCCCTCATCCGGCGCTTCGCGCCACCTTCCCCCCAAGGGGAAGGCTTTTATATTTGATCTTTATCTTTCCCCTTAGGGAAGGCAGGATTGGTTAATTCTCCAACCCCGGCAGATATGTTATGAAGTGATTACCGTTATTCTCAAGAAGTGATGTGGTATCGCCTCGTCCAAGCTTATAGATCTGTCCGGTGGAGGGTTCAAGAATAACTGTATTCAAATCATTGAATCCAATGATCAGCAAACTATTACCATCATTAAGCGTAGCCATAACCGGTATGTCCTGATTTACATAGTAGAGCATAGCCTCCATGGGACATCCGTCAAGCTCAAGGACTCTGGTATTAACCAGACTGCCCGATAAAATATCAACCACAGATTCACCCTGTTCGAGCATGGAATTCACATTTACATTAATTCCCTTATGCTGCAAAATCAGGTCAATGCAGACACTTGTTGAATTCTCAGCTGACATGTTCTCCATACTCTCGGCCAGATTTGTGATATACATAATCTGATTTGACGCCAGAAGATTTCCCCTTAACCAGACATACTGATTCACGTCATTCATGACAACTCCGGGTGCGGCATAAGCTCTGGTGACCGCATCTGCAGGATTATCATAAACCTTCTCAAGACCATACATACCATAAACATAATAATACGGCTCGGTCTCAGCATCCCTGTCTGACTTGATCTCAACCTCACGACTGCCCTCATACAGAGTCATATTCGGAGTCTGTACAATAAGAGACTTTTTCTTGATATTACTCTTCATGTTTATCTGAGTAACATTCTTATAATTCTCAGTCGCCGCAACTGTAACGAAGTTACTTCCGACCTCTTTTTTTAAAGTGCTCATAATCTGGTCATCAATAAGCTCATCGTAGAGGCCACTGGTCTCATTCCATGAAGCTCTGGACAAACGAATCAGATTATCTTCAATCGATATATCCGTAACAACACCCTGGGAAGGACTGTAATTCTCGAGAACATTACCCTCGCTATCCATGATGTGAATGCTATACATTCCGTAAACCACTGTTCCCATTCGGTCTGTATGAACATCCGATTCATGAACCATTCCATAAACAAGGTCCTCACCCATAAATCCAAGAACCCTGACAAGGTCGCCCGCATTTGCCTGAATATCAGACTGAGCCTGTGTACTCAGGTTCATAATCTGCGCACTCTTCTTGTCCTCATTCTGCCAGGCAATTATGCTTCCTGAATTTGAAATGCAATATCTGTCCTCTGAAATATTATCGATCAGTTTCTTCTGATTTCTCTGATCAAGATCTATCATGTAAATATCACCGTCAAGCTTTATGCAAAGCTCTCCGCCGGTGCTGGCATAGAGCACATTTTCAGAATAGGCACGAATTATGTCCTGATGCAGTGTCGATGGTATGAAAACCAGCTCCTCAATTGTATTAAGCTGCGAGTCATACTTATAAACCGCCGTTCCAACGTATCCCTCGTGATCACCACGGTTCATATACCCGGAAACAGCAAAGCGCACATTACCGGCTTCGTCAACATTCAGGATATGAATTGTATTCCCCTTAAAGGTCGCCCTGTCGTCTGAATAATCTTCATTATAGAATCCAAAAACAAGCGCAATCTTGTTATCATTGTTGTTATAAACGTAGAGTCTGTCTTGACTGATGAACGCAAATATACCTCCACCGTCGCTCTCTTTAATTGCCACATCAGGATCCGATATCCACAAACTGATAACATTATCCGAAAAATCTGAAGAATCAGCATTGAAAACATAGTTCATTTTTCTATCAAAATTCAGCAGATAGATTCTGTCAGAGGTATACCTTATTCTGTAGGCTTCTTCAACATCGTAAAGCTTCTCGCTTCCATCCACCGTCCTCTGTGTCACCTGATACTCAAGTCCGACAGTAGTTGTCTGCGAATGAATATCGCGAAGGAAAACCTTCGGTTCAGTACGGTTTGTGATATTAAGATCCCCCCAGGTCACCTGATCATAACTACTATTAATAGTAACGTGACTATAGGATGAATTATCTCCCTCGGAATTAGACTCCATATACTTTGTCAGTTCATCTGTGGATCCATTTTTATCAAAAGTCATTTCACGAAAATTCAATGCGAAGGCCATCGCCTCTTCCACATGAAAAGAATCCTCGCTCTCCGGCCATATAACCCTTGAATAGTAACGTGCTGTCTGTCCATTAACATTTGCCAGAATGACCAGCATATATTCCCGGCCTGCATCAATCAGGTCTTTCATCTGAAATCTGCCCCTGATAATATCCCCATCTTTTGACAGATCTGTAATCTCGGAATTCTCCACAAGGCTGTTTCCCGATACCTGCCTTACCTCAAATTTTAAATCGGAAACCTCTTCTCCATATGTATTCATCTGGAAAGAAATCCCTCTGGAACTTGTCGCAGGCAAAATCTCACCTCTCATATGCGCTACTTCCATTTCAGTAGCGTATCCATGAACCATATTTACCTGTTTTCCATTTATCTCAAAAGTTACAGTGGGAAAAGTAGGAGCACCCATCTTTGCAGTCATATCGACTGTTTCAACATTGGTGAAATGTCCGATTAAAATAACGGACAGAATAAATACTACTATTGTATATATAATCTTAAAGATTGCGTTTTTCATTACAAATCCTATACCTTAATTCCATTGACTTATTACACTCATCGCGGTAATATTTTTCTAACTTCTAAACGTTTATAGCAAAGCGCATGACGCAGATAGGGGGATTCATGAGTTACCCTGTTCTTTACCGCAAACGTATTATTCCGAATGAATGTATTCTATTGAAGGACGATCAGATCCTGCAATGTGATGATAACACCATTGTCACTGCATGGAAAGCAATTCATCCTCGTTCTGATCTGTCTCACGGATATTCCTGCTACTATTTAAAACGCGGATACAAGATAAGCAAATTCTACCGCGCTGATTCCACGCTTATGTATTGGTACTGCGATATCGTGGACTATCAAAAAGGTCCTGATGAAAATTCCATCATTGCACTGGATCTCCTCGCCGATGTGGTCATTTACCCTGACGGCAAGATACGCATCCTCGACCTCGATGAGCTGTCTGAGGCTTTTGAAAAAAAACTCATCGATGAAAAGCAGATGAAAATTGCGCTTCATTCGCTCAGCGATCTTATGGATGCAATTTATGAAAACAGCATATCAGCGCTTGAAGCGCCAATAATTAAAGCATTAGGAGCACCTCATCCGGTCGGATGAGGGTCTTAATAAAATACATGCCCACCGATATTAATTCCGGACAATCCTGGTATCGGAGTACGGAAGTATACACAGTTTCCTACATTTGTTGCTCCGCCCATAGCAGCATCTGCTGCCTTATAGCAGGCATCTGTTGCGCTTCCGTTTGCCAGAGCAAGGGCAAGCCTTCCACTTCCAACGGGTGAAAACTGCCCCGACTGATATATAACTCCTGTCACCGTATCAGGGTAAACAGAACTCAAAACTCTGTTAATTACTACTGCGCCTACAGCAACCTTTCCTTCATATGGCTCGCCACCGGCCTCGCAGTATATCAGATTAGCAAGAAGATATCTGTCACCATCTCCAAAAGAAACATCTGAAATATTTCTCCACTTTGATTTTTTTGCCAGCTTAGACAGTCTGATTTCTTCAGCAAGTTTAGCCTCAAGAGCCTTAACATCCTTGTTCTGATCTTCTATCTGAGCTTCATACTCTCTGGCCTGTTCCTCAATATTTTTAGCCTCTTCCTCAGCTGTGGAAATACTCTGCTTATATTCTTTGATACTACCACTGGTTTGGTTCACAAGCCCGGAGACTCTGCTCTGCTCAGCCTCAACCTGAACCTTATATTCATCAAGCTGTGCTTTTTCCGACTCAAGGATATGCTCCTTGTTGTCGATATTCATGCAGATTTCCTTATACTGTTCAAGCATTTTTCTGTCATAGGCTGACAATGCTGCAACATAATCACTTTGATTCAAAAAATCAGCAAATCCTCCCACATCCAACAGCATGTCAAAAAGCATAAATTCCTGCTTTTCATAGATGAACTGCACTCGCTTTTTCATAGCTGCATACTGCTCATCCTTGACATTGATCGCAACAGCAAGCTCCTCCTGCGTGGTTGTAATCTCTTCTTCCTTTGTATCTATCTGGCCCTCTAAATCCTCCAGATTATTACTCACCTCCGCAAGCTGCTCATTTAAGTCATTAAGCTTGTTCTGCAGAACCGTCTTTTCCTGATGTAAATTACTGATATCTTCCTTTTTATCATCAAGCTGTTCCTGCGTATCACTCAGCTGATCCTTTGTCTTATTAAGTTTATCCTTCGCTTCCTCAAGCGCTTTCTTAGTCTCCTCTGTTGCATGGACACTCACTGCCGGACTCCCCAAATCAAGACATACCACCGGCATCATAGCAAGTGCTGCGAGGCGAAAGGCCTTTCCCCAATAGCTTTTCACAATAATCCTCTGACAAAATATTTTTTCAAATTTCTATATGAATATTTTTCCCCGTTCTTTTGTATGGATAGTACTTTACTCCCGCCGCATCGAACATCTTCTTGGATGCTCTTGTTGCTGCAGAAGAGCTGTACTTATCGCTGTCATAAACCACTTCCTTTATCCCCGCCTGAATGATTGCCTTGGCACACTCATTACAGGGAAAAAGTGATACATAAAGCTTTGCGCCATCAAGACTTCCGCCTCTGTAATTCAAAATGGCATTTAGCTCACTGTGCGTAACAAAGGGATACTTTGTAGAAAGTTCATCCTCCCCGTCCCTCTCCCATGGGAATTTATCATCATCACAGCCAATAGGGAATCCATTATATCCCATAGATAAAATTTTGTTGTCCTGGCTGACAATGCAGGTTCCTACCTGAGTGTTCGGGTCCTTTGAACGCATGGCTGCAAGCTTTGCAACTCCCATGAAATACTCATCCCAGGAAATATAGTCTTCTCTTTTCATACTTTAATCTCCCTTCCCCTCATCCGACGCTCCGCGCCACCTTCCCCCCAAGGGGAAGGCATTTATATAATCAGCAAATCCCATACATCATAAGCCTTCCCATATGAAGACTTATTATATTCTGCAATCCCATTCATCATAAGCCTTCCCCTTGGGGGCGCACATCGTCCAGTGGACGATGGCTTTGCGCGGACCGAAGCGGAGCGAAGACAGGTGGTCCGAAGGACCGGATGAGGGGTTCTGCAAATCACACTTCCATATCAGATATCTCGGATATTCTTCTCTCATGCTTCTCAAGCCCGGAGAATTCCGTATCCAAAAATGTGTCAACAATATCAATCGCCATATCAGGACCGATAAGTGCGCCACCCATAGCAAGAACATTAGCATCATTATGCTCTCTTGTAAGCCTTGCAGAATGAGGTTCACTGCAAAGTGCACATCTGATTCCCTTTACCTTGTTGGCAACAATAGAAATACCAATACCTGTTGTACAGATTACAATACCTTTCTCGCATTCGCCGCTGGCTACAGCTTCAGCTGCTGCCTTACCAAAAATCGGATAATCACAGGAATTCTTATCATAAGTACCAAAATCCTTGTACTCTATTCCTCTCTCTTTCAGGTGTTCAATTACCACCTGCTTGATGTCAAATCCGCCGTGATCACTACCAAGTGCTATCATTTTTCATACTCCTCCGTTAAGTTAAAATATATTTCTCTTCATCTGTCATTTCCAGGATTGGAAGCTTTTAGATGAAGTTTACTTCCTACATTTTTATAGCTTCACTACCTTATGGCCTGCTGCCTTAAGAAGTCTGTTCATAATGGCCTGTCCGATTCCATTTTCATTAAATGCCTCGGAGTACATGCATCCTACATTCTCATCATCAAACTGCCTGAGTATACTGAAAAGATTTCTTGCAATCTCCTCCTCATCATCTCTGCTACCTGCACTTTTTACAACATCTGCCTTATACAGATCGCTGGTCTGAGATGTGGCAATAACCCCTGTCTTTATACCCTCGGCACGGAGCTTTTCAATCTCCGCATTTATATACTCCGTAACCGCTGCAGGATCACCCTCGACAATCGTGAGATCCCCCTTAGGTGCGTAATGTCTGTACTTCATTCCAGGAGCCTTGGGCTTAACACCACTGTCAGCGCTTAGGATTGTCTTATCGATGCTGACACCTCCAAGAATATCATCAAGCATCTCCCTGGTAACATATCCAGGGCGCAGTATCATAGGCGTCTCAACAGTTAAATCAACAATCGTTGATTCCAGACCGATTCCCACCTGTCCGCCGTCAATTATCATCTCTACTCTTCCGTCGAGATCCTCAATGCAATACTTTACTTCTGTGGGGCTTGGTCTTCCCGACAGATTAGCACTGGGAGCTGCTATATAACCTCCCGCCTGTCTTATAAGCTCTGCTGCAATCTTATTGCTGGGCATTCTTATTGCCACTGTATCCAGTCCGCCCGTTGTCTCATAAGGTACAGCTTCCGATTTATTCATTATCATAGTCAGCGGTCCCGGCCAAACTGCATCTGCCAGCTTATATGCTGCCTCCGGAACTTCTTTTACTATCTTTTCAATTGACTCCATATCCGCCACATGAACAATCAGCGGATTATCTGATGGTCTACCCTTTGCTGCGTAGATTTTCTTTGATGATTCCGGATTTAGCGCATCTCCGCCAAGTCCGTAGACAGTCTCAGTAGGAAAAGCTACAAGACCGCCGGATTTCAGGATTTCACCTGCACGTTGCAGGCTTGCAAGAGCAGTGGAATCTATGTTGTTTTCTTCTATTTTAATTACTTCCGTTTTCATAATTTATATATAATTTCCTGATTTCTTCTAAAAATCCCCTCATCCGGCGCTTCGCGCCACCTTCCCCCCAAGGGGAAGGCTTTATGAGATAATATCTGCCTTTATTGCCTTCCCCTTTAAGGAAAGTCTTTATGAGAAAGTATCTGCCTTTATTGCCTTCCCCTTGGGGGGAAGGTGGTCCGAAGGACCGGATGAGGGGCATTACTTACTTACTCATATAATCCGCAAATACATCCCACACATCCGCGGTCTCAAACCCGAGCGCCCACTCTGCAACACCTGCAATTCCTGCACTCTGCATCACACTAAGCTTAGTCTCAATCGACCTGGCATCCTCGTTCCATATCTGATAAAAATCGCCATTATCTGCGGTTTTCTCACCATAATACTGACAAGTCTCCTCGTCCCACTTCATCTCGATGCCATTTTCAGCTATAAAGCTTGCTGCCCCGTCCATATGGAGTGCCTTACTTGATAGCTCTCCGCCGCTTGTTGTCCACAGTCTTGTATAAAAAGGAACCGCATTGATAAGCTTATCCGCTGCTACGTTTTCAAGCGCCTTGTTGATTCCCGTAGTCACATAGCCTATAGATGCAACAGAACCCGGTTCCTCAGAACCTGCATAATGCTCATCATAGCCCATGATAACCACATAATCAGCAATAATTCCCTGTTCGTGAAGATCATAGTGATCATTAAAATCCATGGGAACATAATCATCGATAGACATAACAATATTGTTCTTACGACATGCCACAGATAACTCTCTCAAAAATTCGAGATAAGAATCCGCATAACTCTCACTAATAAGCTCGAAGTCAACGTTGATTCCCTCAAATCCGTATTCAGCCTGCTGTGCCATAAGATTCGAAATAAGATTCGCACGAGCTGACGCACTTGAAAGCACCGTCTCTGTGTCAGGCTTATTTTCATTATTAAAATTATCTACCACGGCCCATACCTGAACCCCGCTTGCATGCGCAGCAGTTATGTAGTCGTGAGTTGCATAGCTTGAAATATTGCCCTCGGTATCAGATATTGAAAACCACGTAGGTGCAATGACATTTAAAGTCTTCGCCTGAGCCAGGATACCCGCAACAGATTCATTTCCTGAAATCCCACCAATAGCATGGAATCCCATATTCAGCTTGGTATCCATTTTAATGGAATTATATTCTCCAAGATTTACCTTGTTAGCACTTGCGGTACCGACCAGTACTGTTGGAGCGGTATCCTTGATGTACTTATTCTCAATATATCCAATGTGGCCGTCACTTGTGATTACCCGTGACCACTCCTCCATCTGCTCCACAACAGTTACAGCTCCTGCGGTATTATTACTTACCACTTCACTCTTTCTGCCTCCGAGCTTTCTTATAGCTATATTCTTATTCAGCTTACCAACCTGAACTTCTTTTCCGGCAGCTGAATAAATCCTGATTCTAAAAGGACCATCATCCACATATCCATCATATGTGTTATCTGTAAACATAGTTATATAGTCCACAGAAACATACAGTGTCTCACCCTCAAGTATAGCCGCGGGAGTATCAAGATTTATGGTCTCGCCCTCTGAAGAAGTAATCATACTCTCGCCAAGATAAGCAGTATAAATTGCATTTGGCCCGGTATAGACCATAATTCCATCAGCCACGCCATAATAAAATCTATTTGAAATATGTTCTTTAACCAGATCGTATTTCAGATAGAACTTATCATTTAAATAGGCAGCCTTTTCATCCATGAGCTCATCATCAATAAAAAGAACGGCCTGCTTAGCATCGGTGAGTCCGTAGTACTCGTTTAAATCCACTTTATCTTTTGTATATGAAAAATGCTCAATTAAAAGCTGTCCCGCATAAATAAGTCCGCAAATAACAATAAGGGCGATTATAAAAATCACCGGTTTAATTTTTTTCTTCATTTAAAAATACCGACTCCTTTCAATCGCCTCATTATACCATAATATTTCATTTAATTGCCATTTTCTCGGCGATTACTCTGATATTCAGCTTCTTTTTATACCTGGACATATCTTAATAAATGTCATCTGTTGTCTTAATTCCGACATGTCATGCGATGGTGGGGCCCTTCTCAATAATGTCAACTGAATCACAAAGGGGGATTAAACTTTCAGAACCAAAAGAAGTAATTCCGGTCTAAGACAGACCTTACCCAGTGATAATTTCCCAAGCACTGCTTATAAGTCTGATAGATTAATTCTCCGGGTATAAGAAACAAGATCAGAGATCGCCGCGAATGGCACAGGTGCCACTGCTGTATCACAATCTTTATCATCTAAAAAATAATTCCTGCAAGATTTAAAAATGTTGTTGTTTGTATATAATAGGTTGCAGTTTTATTTTTGTGATTTCTTCCGAGATTATCGGTTGAACTTGTAAGACATTCCACACAGAATGTGTGAAACATTTTATTAAACTGTTGTGTACCATGCCTCCTCCCTGATACGCTTTGCAGAGGCACCACGAGTATGTAATATACACGACATCAATCATAATGTCAACACCAAATTTCAATTTATATCATTTTTATAATTTTAACCTATATATGAAATTTTAAAACATGCCGATACATCTATTGACACATGGACATCTTTTTGTTTAAGATATAAAAACCATTATTGGATTTTAATAACGTTTTTATATAGGGAGGGCATCGCATGAAAATCGAGCGAGTAAATGATTGTCAGATCCGATGCACACTCACAAAGGAAGACCTGGCAAGCAGAGAGCTGAAAATCAGCGAGCTTGCATATGGAACAGATAAGGCAAAGGACCTGTTTCGTGATATGATGCAGCAGGCCAATTACCAGTTCGGGTTTGATGCGGAGGATATTCCGCTAATGATAGAAGCTGTTCCTATCAATTCCGAGTGCATCGTTCTCATTATAACTAAAGTCGAAGATCCGGAGGAGCTTGACACACGTTTTGCAAACTTCTCTCCTGCACTTCAGAGTGAGATCAACGGTTCTGAAGACGAGGATGAATCTGAAGAAGACATTATGGATCTTTTCCAAAAAATCAAAAATGAACCTGCTCCGGAGACGAAGAAGAACGCCAAAGCTCTTGATCCGTTTTTCCTTTTCTCATTTGGATCAATGCATTCTGTAATGCAGTTTGCATCGCTTAACAATGTTTCAGTATCAGTCAGGAACACATTATACAAGAACGAAGCAGACGGCAGGTTATATCTTCTGATTCACCCTGACGATGAGTCAGCAGCAGTACTGCAGAAATTATGCACACTTCTTTCAGAATATGGTAAATCAGAATCTTCAAATTCTATAAGTGAGCAGTATCTTGATGAGCACTTCACAGTGATCATAAGGGATGAAGCCATTCAAAAATTATCTAATATATAAAAAAACCTTCGGCACTTTCGTGTCGAAGGTTTTTTATTCCTAACTATTCACTAATTACTTTGAATAAAGAGTAACGAGCTTGTTCAGGTAGTCAAGACGCTCCTGAGCGTTCTCCTTAGACTTAGCATAGAGCTTCTGTGCTCTCTCAGGATTCTTGAGCTTAAGTGAAAGGTATCTAACCTCACCATCAAGGAAGTCCTGATACTCCTCTGTAGGAGCCTTGCTGTCAAGTGTGAACTTCTGCTCTGCAGCAGGATTGAATCTGAACATATGCCAGTATCCTGTAGCAACTGCCTTCTTCTCTTCGTCCATAACCTTGTTCATGCCGGCCTTAAGACCCTGGTTGATACAAGGAGCATAAGCGATGATGAGTGAAGGTCCCGGATATGCCTCAGCCTCTGCGATTGCCTTAAGTGTCTGGTTCATATCAGCACCCATAGCGATCTGAGCAACGTATACATAACCATAGCTCATTGCGATAGAAGCAAGATCCTTCTGCTTGATCTCCTTACCGCCTGCAGCGAACTGTGCTACAGCACCTGTAGGAGTAGCCTTTGAAGACTGTCCACCTGTATTTGAGTAAACCTCTGTGTTAACAACGAGAACGTTTACATCCTTACCGGAAGCAAGTACGTGATCGAGACCACCGAATCCGATATCGAATGCCCATCCGTCACCACCGAAGATCCACTGTGACTTCTTAGCAGCAAAGTCCTTATTCTTAACAACATACTTAGCAGCATCTGAGCTGTCGCCTGCAAGTGCAGCTACAAGCTCTTCTGTAGCAGCTGTGTTTGTTGCGCCATTTGCAAATGTATCGAGATACTTCTGAGCAGCATCCTTAGCAGAACCGCCAGCAGCTACGATCTCTTCAACCTTTTCCTTAATAGCGTCACGGAGTGCGTTCTGTGCAAGAACCATACCGAAACCAAACTCAGCATTATCTTCGAACAGGGAGTTATCCCATGCAGGACCCTGACCCTTAGCATTTACTGTGTAAGGTGTTGAAGGTGAGGAGTTACCCCAGATTGATGTACATCCTGTAGCGTTAGCAACATACATTCTGTCACCAAAGAGCTGAGTAACAAGCTTAACATAAGGTGTCTCACCACAACCTGCGCAAGCGCCTGAGAACTCAAGGAGAGGCTGCTTGAACTGTGAACCTCTGATTGTTGTCTCTTTAAGCTTCTCAACAACTTCTGTCTTAACAGGAGTCTTAACAGCATAGTCGAAGTACTTCTGCTCGTCTTTGTTATCAGCGATAGCGCCCATCTTAAGTGTCTCGCCAGCCTTGTTACCAACGCAGACATTAGCACATGAGCCACATCCTGTACAATCAAGTGCAGAGATAACAACTGAGAACTTGTATCCGGGAACTCCATTGAGATCCTTTGTCTGAAGTCCTTCAGGTGCAGCTGCAACTTCTTCATCTGTAAGAGCAACTGTTCTGATTGCAGCGTGAGGGCAAACGAGTGAGCAGAATCCACACTCTACGCACTTTGTAGCATCCCACTTCGGAACGTTAACTGCAATACCTCTCTTCTCGAATGCAGCAGATCCACTAGGTGTAGAACCGTCAACATAAGGAAGAAGGTCTGAAACCTTAAGAGTGTTACCTTCCTGAGAATTAACCTTGGACTGGATATTGTTAACGAAATCTACAACGTCCTTACGATCGCCCTTAGCTTCTGTGAACTCAAGGCCTTCGTCCTTAGCGTCCTTCCAGCTCTCCGGAATCTCAACCTTGATGAGGTTCTTCGGATCAGCACCGGCATCGATAGCATCCCAGTTCTTCTTAACGACATCTTCACCCTTACGGCCGTATGTCTTCTGAGCAGCATCCTTCATGAACTTGATTGCATCATCTTCAGGGATGATCTTTGTGATATTGAAGAATGCAGACTGAAGGATTGTGTTAATTCTTGTAGGACCCATTCCTACTTCAACACCGATCTTAGAACCATTCATGATGTAGAAGTTGATCTTGTGGTCGTACATGAACTTCTTAACCTGTCCGGGAATCTCAGTCTCAAGCTGATCTACTGTCCAAGGGCAGTTAAGAAGGAATGATCCTCCATCAACAAGTTCCTGAACCATGTTGAACTTGCGGATGTATGAAGGATTATGGCAAGCTACAAAGTTAGCCTTCTTGATAAGGTAAGTTGACTTGATAGGAGTCTTACCAAATCTAAGGTGAGACATTGTAACACCGCCTGACTTCTTAGAGTCATAATCGAAGTATGCCTGAGCATACATGTCTGTGTTATCACCAATGATCTTGATAGAGTTCTTGTTAGCACCAACAGTACCGTCAGCACCAAGACCCCAGAACTTACAGTTTGTTGTTCCCTCAGGAGTTGTAACAAGGGGAGCACCTGCATCAAGTGAAAGATGTGTAACATCATCATTGATACCGATTGTGAACTGTTCCTTATCTGTATTGTTGTAAACAGCAACGATCTGCTCAGGAGTTGTATCCTTGGAACCAAGACCGTAACGTCCGCACATTACAGGAACTGACTCAAACTTAGTGCCCTTAAGAGCTGCGATAACATCAAGAGCAAGAGGCTCACGGTATGAACCGGGCTCCTTAGTTCTGTCAAGAACTGCAATTCTCTTAACGCTTGCAGGGATAGCATCAACAAGTGCCTTAGCATCGAAAGGACGATAAAGTCTAACCTTTACTACGCCGACCTTCTGGCCCTGCTTAGCAAGGTAATCGATTGTCTCTTCGATTGTATCGTTTACGGAACCCATAGCAACGATGATTGTCTCAGCGTCAGCTGCTCCGTAGTAGTTAAAGAGCTTGTAATCTGTTCCAAGCTTAGCATTAACCTTGTCCATGTACTTCTGAACAATTGCAGGAAGCTCGTCATAACCTGTGTTGCAAGCCTCTCTTGCCTGGAAGAAGATATCCGGGTTCTGAGCTGAACCCATCTGACGAGGATGATTCGGGTTAAGAGCGTTAGCCTTGAACTCGTCAATAGCCTCGTGATTTACCATCTCATCGAGATCCTTGTAATCCCAAACCTCGATCTTCTGGATTTCATGTGATGTACGGAAACCATCAAAGAAGTTAATGAAGGGAAGCTTGCCCTCGATAGCAGCCATGTAAGATACAGGTGTAAGATCCATAACCTCCTGTACGCTTGAGCTGCAGAGCATTGCTGCACCTGTCTGGCGACATGCATAGACGTCAGAATGATCACCGAAAATGTTCAGCGCATGTGAAGCTACGCAACGAGCTGATACATTGAACACACCGGGAAGACGCTCACCAGCTACCTTATAGATATCAGGGATCATAAGAAGAAGTCCCTGTGATGCAGTGTAAGTAGATGTAAGTGCACCTGCTACAAGAGATCCGTGTACAGCACCTGCTGCACCTGCCTCTGACTGCATTTCTGTGATCTGTACTGTACGACCGAAGATGTTCTTCTTGCCGGCAGTAGCCCACTCATCAACATGCTCAGGCATAACTGATGAAGGTGTGATCGGGTACATGGCTGCAACTTCGGTAAATGCATATGAAGCATAAGCCGCAGCCTCGTTGCCGTCCATGGTTTTCATGTTTCTTGCCATTTGTATTCCTCCTACCTTTAATAAGATTTATGGATTATCACGTATAGACATGTTAAGCTTTTACACACCTATGCCGTAAAATCGCTAAAGTACGCACTACGCGCAACTTAAATTCTAACATTGTGATTTCTCAAAGTCAACGCAATTACTGCATTTCCACGCCTATCCCCTGATAATTTTTATAAACAAAATAACGAAAATATAAAAAAAATAAATCTTTTATAAACTACTACTATACAGATAAAAGTTATCGTTAAATTGCTTGCGAAAAACAAACAATTATATTATCATATCTTTTGTAGTAGGTAATATAGATTGGTAACGGCTAATACCGATCGTTTCTTATATTACAAACTTTTAATTCAGGAAGGAGATTTTTAATATGGCATACGTTATTAGTGATTCTTGCATCAGCTGCGGATCATGTGCAGGTCAGTGCCCTGTATCTGCTATTTCTCAGGGAGACTCACAGTTCAACATCGATCCTGATACATGCATCGACTGCGGTTCTTGCGCAGCTCAGTGCCCTGTTTCAGCTATTTCTCAGGGCTAATTGCATAATTGCAAATGAAAAAGGAAAGCAGCGCTTACGCGCTGCTTTTTTATTTTCCTTTTAAATCTTAGCGAATATCGCAGTCTCGTCATCAAGTTCTCCCGCTATCCTCTGATTTTCATCCATTCTCCTGGAAATATTATCCATATCTGTAACAAGTGTCTGCGTACTTTCGGCTGCACAAGATACACCTCTTACTCCTTCATCAATAGCTGTCGTTATGCTGCTTATGGACTCCGCTATCTCATTGAAGGTCTCCTTGAAGCCTTCCGTCTTATTCGTAAAGTCAGCCATTACAGACTCAATATAGTTTGCATTGTCCCTGTATTTTTCACCATCCTCCACAAACTTTTCAAACTCAGGAAGAATGGAATTTTTCATATAATCTACAATTTCATTTGCACTGTCTGCAAGATTATGTACCGCATTCACTACAACAGAATTGATTTCCTGAATATTCCCTGCTGTCTGTCTGCTGTTTTCAGCAAGTGATCCGATTTCACCTGCAACAACCGCAAAGCCTTTACCTGCTTCACCTGCTCTCGCAGCCTCAATTGAAGCATTAAGTGATAAAAGATTTGTCTGACTGGCGATGCTCATAATCTCATCCGTAAGAGAGTTAACCTGGTCAACACTCTGACTGTCGGAAATTGCCTGGCTCAACGCCGCAAGAATATGCTCAACCTTCTCATTGGTCTCATCCATATTTGCTTTAGCGGACTGCTCCATATTATCAGCATGTTCCTTCATGGCCTTGGAATAATCATTGATCTCCTGACTCTTTCTTGCCATCTCGTCAACTTCAATTCTGACAGACTCTGTATTCCGGTTGATTGTCCCTGCACTGTTTGCAACCTCCTGCATAGTTGCGGAAAGCTCCTGCGTGAGCGCTGACAAATCTGCTGCACTGCTGTTGGATGTCTGCACGCTTCCGAGAACATCGCTGACCACCTGATCCATTGCTGTAGAATTATTTGTAATCATTACAAAAATATTCTGTAGCAATTCGATAAACGCATTGATACCATGACTTAATGCTCCGATTTCATCCTCGGAATCAACAGTAATTCTGCGCGTAAGATCTCCCTGACGGTTATTGATGCCGTCAATAATCTCATGCAGCTCTTTTTCTGCTTTTATGACAGGCCTTATCACATGTCTTGAAACCATGAAAATTGCTACCAAAGTTGCTACTACACTTATTATGATTACAATTACTCCCGAGAACATGGACATGGTGAAGGCAGATTCCAGATGGTTCTTCTCAGTATTAGCGCTTGTTTGAAAAGATGCAATAATACTGTTGATATCATCGTTAAGCTTTCTTGAATTATCTGCCACTATTCCATTTGCTGTCGCATATGCATCCTTTGTCTTCTGGTTTGCACTTTGCGCAAGAAGAACTCTTACAGAATCCCTAAAGGTCTGATAATCCTTTACCATGCTATCGTAGTTCGCTGATGTATCAGAGGTAACGTACTTATTATAATCAGCGATTGCTTCCTCCAATACTGCTTCTTCCGACTCAATCTCAGTTACCACCGAAGTCATGGTTGCAAAATCCGTCGCAACAATATGTGACAACGCAAGAGTATGCACGTCCTTAGATGTCTGACCGATTGTATCAAGCTCCGTTATAGCAGTTAAATACTCATCAGATATAGTTGAGGCCGTATTATTAACCTTTCTAAGGTTAGAAAGTGCCATTACATTCGACAAAATTGAAACTATTCCAAGCAGAAGTACCGGCACCATTATCTTCGTTCTGATACTTGTTTTTTTCTTCATTGTGCCTCCCTCCTATTTCCAATTTGCTTTCCCCAGTTCCAAACATCCATCAAAATCAGAACTTTCTTCACCAGTTCCATCTTCTTTGCCACCTTCGCCGTCTGACTCTATGGTAACTCCGGTTGATGCTCCCGAAGCCTTTGTCTTTTTATATACTCCCGCTGCCTTGCCGGATATTTTTGCTTTTCCATTCTTAGAGTTTTTATTCTTTGAACTTTCACCCTGAGTTTCTTTGTTGGTCGCTTTGTTGGTTTCTTTGTTGATTTCCTTCTTGGTTTCTTTGTTAGTTGCTTTTTCTACTTCGGAAGCTTTTCCATTTATTTTTTCTCCTGTAGATGTTTTGCCTGTTGCATCTTTTGTTGCAGTTGCTTTATCCTTTTCTTTTCCTGCGTCAGACGCTTTATCATTTGCATCTTTTGTCTCAGTCGCTTTGTCCTTACCTTTTCCTGCATCAGTTGCTTTGCCATTTACATCTTTTACTCCGGACTTCTTAGCATCTTCCTTGGCTTCTTTCGCAGATTCTTTGTCTGATGTATCTTTGACATCCTTATCAGAATCTTTACCTTCTACGCCTTTATCATCTTTACCGGTTTTGTCCGCTGCTTTTTCCTCTGTCTTCTTATCTACAGGTTCGTCTGCCTTCTCCTTGCCAACTGATTTGTCCATTTCTTCGCCTGCAGTTTCTTTATTCATTTCTTCGTCTGCAGTTTCTTTATTCATTTCCTCATCTGTAGATTCCTCTATATCCTTACCTACTTCTTCCGTGGACTTCTTGTGCCCTTCAGTTGTGATCTCTTCTTCTGTTTTTTCTACTTCACCTATTTTCTCAACATCCCCTGCTCCCTCTTCAGAAACTACCTCATCCACAACTGTCTCATCCGTACCTAATTCTTCCTTATCTGTCTCTTCCGTATCGGTTTCTTCCCCGTCTATTTCTTTCTTGTCTGTCTCTTCCGTATCTGTTTTTTCCTCGACCGTATCGGTTTCTTCCGCAGATTCCTTTTCCGTAATAGATTCTTCCACAAGTGACTCTTCGACAACTTCCTCCAGATCATTTCCCGGAGCATCACCGGTAGTCTCTTCTCCGGTGATTCCTTTGACCATCTCATTTAAAAGCACCTGTAAATCTTTACCCGAAGGATTCCCTTCACTCACCTCTTTACCAAAAGCAGCTGCAGCATCCCAGTATGTTCCGCCAACACGCTGTAAGTTTGAAAACTCTGCCTGTTGCTGAAGCGCCTTTATCGACTTTGACTGCGCAACATCACCTGAAGCTGAAGCATTTTTATTGGAAGGCCCCTGTCCACGCATATTAAATCTCAAAGTCTGGTTCTTCTCATTTGTCATCCAGTCCGCAAACTTCGCTGCCCATGCCGCATTTTCAGAATATGAATTCACACCCACCAGTTTATAACCTGCATAGCTTGCCATTTGAAGCTGCTGCCCCGCTACTGTATATGTGGGCAGTTTAACTGCTTCATAATCATCTCCCCAGGCTTCCTTTATCGCATTTTCATCCCAGATTCCGCTCACACCTGCCACGAACTCACCTCTGGCTGCACCTGCCGCAAATCCCTCATCACTTACTGCAGTAAATGCCGGATTTGCTGCGATTTTCAGCATTGCCTCAGCCACATCTTTTCCTGTGATATCGGTGTACTTCGCATTCCAGTTACAATAGGTAGAGATTCCATCGTCATTAAGACCAATCTCCATATCCGTATTTCCGAAAAAAGAATACATATACCAACCGGAATTCATATCCATAAATACCTTTTTACCCTTTTTTCCGGCAGCATCAAGGAGGCTGTCCATCGTCTGAACATCCTCCTCGCTTAATTCTTTGCTATTGTAAAAAAGAAAATAACCATTATCCGCCGTGAGCGGATATGCATAGAGCGACCCTCCAACTGAAGCTGCATCAACTGCAGCCTTAAGATTTCTTACTGATATATCCGAATCATTCTGAACCTTTTTCAGAACTCCGGAGGCAACAAATGCCATAAGCTGATCGTCTGCGAAGGTGAAAACATCGGGAGCGTTCAGCACATCTCCCAAAATATCATCCTTACAGTTCGCTTCACTATGTGCCTCAAATGTAATATTAAAAGTGGCCTGACCGGCATACTCCGAAGTAAATCCACTGATAATCTGATTTATCAGCTCACCATCCTCCTCGGCACCCCAGACCCTAAGCGTCACGTTCCCGGAAGGAAACTCTCCGTCATCTGCCTGCTTATCAGAACCTGCTCCATTTTCCACAGCTTTTGATCCACATCCCACCACAAGACTCATTATCAAAGTTGCAGCAACAAGATAACCAAGTATTCTCTTTCCCATATACCAGCCCTCCATATAATTCAATTTATCAACATAAAGGACCTACTTCAATAAAATATGGCCGTTTTAGATTATTTTAATTTAGTTTATTTTTTATTTATATAACGAAAAAAGCCTACCCCGAATGGGGTAGGCAAGTGAGCACTTACTCTTGGTTGCTTCTATAGGATGGCTCAAGGTTTGCAAACTTTGTAAACTCAGGAAGCCAAGCCAGCTCTACAGTACCGATCGGGCCATTTCTCTGCTTAGCTATAATAATCTCTGAAACACCTTTCCTATCAGTATCCTTATTATAATAATCATCACGATAAATGAACATAACCATATCTGCATCCTGCTCGATAGCTCCGGACTCACGCAGATCAGACATCATCGGCCTGTGATCCGGTCTTGATTCAACGGCACGGGAAAGCTGTGACAGTGCAACAACAGGAACATTAAGCTCACGGGCAAGAGCCTTCAACGCTCTTGAAATCTCTGAGACCTCCTGCTGTCTTGATTCAGATGAGCGTTTACCACTGCCACTCATCAGCTGCAGATAGTCAATCATAATAATATGAAGATTATGTTCCATCTTATATTTTCTGCACTTAGACTGAAGCTCCTGAATAGAAATACCCGGAGTATCATCAATTATAAGATGTGATCTTCCTATGAGATCCGCACTCTCGATCAGATTCTCCCAGTCCATATCTGTCATGTTACCGGTCCTGATGTGCTGTGAATCAACGTGCGACTCCATGGACATCAGACGGTTTACCAACTGTTCCTTCGACATTTCCAGTGAAAAAACTGCGACAGTTTTATCCTGATGAAAAGCCATATACTGTGCAATATTCAAAACAAACGCAGTCTTTCCCATAGAAGGACGAGCTGCTATAAGAATAAGGTCAGAAGGCTGGAAACCTGCTGTTCTGTAATCAAGGTCCGTAAATCCTGTCGCAAGACCGGTTACTGTTCCCTGCATCTTACTTGCCATCTCAATCTTGTTGAGGGCATTCATGACAACTTCACTGATTGGCACAAACTCGCCGCTGTTTCTAAGCTGTGTAATCCTGAAAATCTCCTTTTCAGTATCAGTCATGAGATCTGCCAGATCCATATTGTCATTGTAGCAATTGTTTATGATTTCACCGCAGGAATGAATAAGTTCACGCAGCTTACTCTTTTCATGAACAATCTCTGCGTAGAACTTCACATTTGCAGAAGTAGGAACAGCCTCTGCCATTCCAAGAATATAGTTCATGTCATACACCTGAGGCGGTGCATTTTTTTCCTTTAAATGATTCTGCAGGGTGATTCCATCTACTGGAGTTCCCTCCTTATGGAGTTCCACCATCGCCTCAAACAGCATTCCCAGTTGTCTGTTATAAAAATCGTCCCCTGTAATTATCTCGGATGCCACCTGAATCGCATCCTTATCTATGATCATGGCACCGACAACAGACTGCTCTGCCTCGAGACTGTTGGGCATGGTGCGTTGTAATACATTTTCTTCAGGCATATCAAGCCTCCGTAACAGAAACCTTAAGTGTAGCAGTAACCTGTGGATGAAGCTTTACAGGAACCTCTGTTGTACCAAAGTTACGGATAGGCTCGGAAAGCTGAATCTTTTTCTTATCTAACGCAAAGCCAAACTGCTTCTTTGCTTCTGTCGCAATCTCCTTTGAAGAAACGGAACCAAAAACACGTCCGCCCTCACCAGCCTTCATTGTGAGACGAACTGTCACCTGCTCTATTTCTTTAGCATACTCCTGCATCTTCTCAAGAAGCTCCTGCGCATCACGCGCATCCTTTGCCTGGTGATTTTTCAGATTTGTGAGATTTGCCTTTGTTGCCTCTACTCCAAGCTTCTTAGGCAAAATAAAATTTGATGCGTAGCCGTCGCTTACCTTAACGACGTCGCCTTTTTTTCCAAGAGATTTAACATCCTCTAAC
This sequence comes from Butyrivibrio sp. AC2005, assembly GCF_000424145.1. GTDB lineage: Bacteria > Bacillota > Clostridia > Lachnospirales > Lachnospiraceae > Butyrivibrio. The sequence goes on along the minus strand of NZ_AUJI01000012.1, from coordinate 5,805 downwards.
AAAATTACTTCCATTCTAAACTCCTCCGTTCTATATTGCCTTACGCCAGCTCCCCAGCCTCAATCATTGCATCCAGCGTACTCTTTACCATATTAATAGCTTCTTCAGCACTTATACCCTCAAACTGACATCCGGCTGAATTAATGTGTCCGCCGCCGCCAAGTTTCTCCATAATTATCTGTACATTGACCTCATCAATTGATCTTGCACTTACATAAATCTGATTCTGGTACTGAGTTAAAGTAAAGCTCGCCTTAACTCCCTTAATATTAAGCAACTCATTTGCAGCCTGCGCAGCCACAATTGTAGGACTCTGAACATCCTCTGTGGCACAAACCGAAATCGCATAAGCTCCGCGGTAAATCTCTGCCTGACCGACAGCATCTGCCTTAGCCTTATACTCCGTCGCATCCTCTCTGAAAAGCTTTCTAACTCTTGTTACATCAGCGCCATTTCTTCTGAGGAAAGCTGCCGCCTCAAAGGTTCTTACTCCTGCCTTGTTCATGAAATTGTTGGTATCAACAACAATTCCGGAATACATACTGTCAGCCTCTTCAGGTCTGATCTTAACCGTCTCATCAATATACTGAAGAACCTCTGAAACCATCTCACATGCACTGGAAGCATACGGTTCCACATAAGACAGCGTAGCATTCTCAATAACCTCAGCACCCTGCCTGTGGTGATCCAGTACTACTATCGTCTTACAGAACTTAAGTAGCTCCGGGCACTCGGTAATGCTTGGTTTATTAACATCAACAACCACAAGTACAACATTACTTCCTGCGATATCAATAGCCTGCTGGTTACTGATAATCATATCCGACTCATACTCCGGATTATCCTTGAAAAGATCCACCAAAGGCTTCATCGAATTCGTCACATCATTTAGCACGATGTGGCATCTTCTATCCAAAGTCTTGGCAATTCTATAAATACCGACTGATGAACCAAAACTGTCCACGTCACCAAGCCTGTGTCCCATGACGATAACAGTATCCTTACCATTAATGATTTCCTTAAGAGCATGCGCCTTAACTCTAGCCTTAACTCTGGTACTCTTCTCAACCTTCTGGCTTTTACCTCCAAAGTACATAATCTCATCCGGAGTCTTCACTACAGCCTGATCACCGCCACGTCCCAAAGCGACATCTATAGCATTCCTTGCAAATTCATAATTCTGTGCATAGGACAGACCATCAAGACCAATACCAATACTCAGCGTAACTGCCATCTCATTTCCTATATTGACAGTCTTAACATCCTCCAGAATATCAAATCGCACTTCCTTTAGATACTGTGCTGATTTCTTCGGCATTACTATGAAATATTTATCCTTCTCAATCTTCTTCGCAATACCATCACAGGTTGCAATATACTTATTTATTTTTCTATCAATAAGAGCAGTCAAAAGAGATCTTCTGACCTCCTCAACACTCTCCAGGGCCTCATCATAGTTATCTATATAAATAAGACCGGCTGCAAGACTCTGAGAATCAACCTCATTAATAGCCAGCTTTAACGCTGTCTCATCAAACAGGTATACAGCTATAAGATAACCTTCATAGCCATCTGAATCGATAATATCGCTATTAGCTGCCATCTCTTCAAGAGATATCTTTTTCATCTTCAGAGTATAAAAATTACCCTCATATTCAACATCCTGATGCACCTCTTCTTCGCCCACCGGGAACTTCTCAGGAGTGATATTGGAAAAAAGTACTGATATTGGCTTACGAAAACCCTTTTCCTGATGAGTAGCCTTCTCAAAAGCAACATTAGTCCATACAATCTTCCCTGTATCATCAAGAAGAGCATGAGGTAAATCCAACTCTCTCAAAAGCCGCTTCTGAATCTGACCATACTCAGTAGCAAAACTGATAAGCTCATTCATTATTACCGGCTTATTGTAAAAATAAAGATACAGCACAGCCATTAGATACAGCGCGGTAAATGCAGCTACAATAAGACCTGCAGTAAAATCCACCGTAAATACAGCTACCATTACACAGGTAAGAAGTATACCAAGATAAATAAAAATTCGAAGAAATGTTTTTAGTTTTCCCTTAAGCCTTATCTTATTCTTCGGCATAATCTGTTCTCCATCTGTAAAAGACGATAAAACGCCCATTTATCATATAATAGCATAAATAAACGCAAAATCATATATGGTTAAATATTGCCGGTATAAGCACATAGCTTAAACCTCGATTATTTAGACTTCTTATGAACAACGAATAATTCATATATGTAAATAAAAAGACACTTCTTAGAATTTACTTCTAAAAAGTGCCTTGATTTACATATTTTGACTAATCAGCAACTGCTAATTACTCTGCCTCGTAAGGCATAAGAGCCAAATGTCTAGCACGCTTGATAGCAGATGTAAGCTCTCTCTGGTGCTTAGCGCAGTTACCTGTGATACGTCTGGGAAGAATCTTTCCGCTCTCAGAAACAAACTTCTTCAGCTTTGCTGTATCTTTGTAATCAATAACATTGTCTTTTCCACAGAAAACACAAACTTTCTTTCTTCTGTGCATACCACCTTTTCTTCTTACAGGAGAATCGGTTCTATCAGACTTATTGAAAGCCATTGTGGTACCTCCTTATCGAATTTCAGTTGACATCACCTGACTAGAATCATTCCTATATCCGGTGAAAATAAATCAATTAATTAAACGGAAGCTCTTCATCAATTCCATCGGGAAGATTGATAAAACCATCACCCGGATTACTGCTGGGAGCATCAAAAGCGGGTGCCTGTGAGCCACCTGAGAATCCCCCATTTCCGCCGTTAGCATTTTTGCTCTCAGCGAATTCCTGATCCTCAACAACTACTTCTGTAGTATATACTTTCTGACCTTCCTTATTGGTATAACTACCAGTCTGGATGCGGCCTGTGACGGCAATCTTAGTTCCCTTTTTCAAGTATTTTTCAGCAAATTCACCACTCTTACCAAAAGCTACGCAGTTAATAAAATCTGCTGTCTGGCCATCCTGGTTATTTCTGTTAAATCTTCTGTCTACTGCAAGTGAATATCTTGCAATTGCAAGAGAACTTTCTCCCTGAGAGTATCTAACCTCAGGATCTCTTGTTAAACGTCCCATAAGTATAACTTTATTCATATTTTTTCTCGTCCTTTTCTATTTAGGCCTCGTCCTGCTTAACAAGCAAATAACGAATGACGCCATCGACGATGCGGACACGCTTCTCGATATCAGCGGGTGCTGTAGGCTCAGCGTCGAACTGAATGAAATAGTAGAAGCCTTCGTTCATCTTCTCAATTTCATAAGCGAGCTTCTTCTTGCCCCACTCATCAACATTTGTGATCTGTCCGCCGAATCTCTCGATCAAAGCTTTGCACTTGTCAACAGCTGCTGTTCTGGCGTCGTCTTCGATCTTTGCGTTAACGATAACGGCTAACTCATATTTTGTCATGCTTTCTTTACCTCCTTTTGGTCTCTGGCTACCATTTTCATTATGGTAACAAGGAAATTATCACAGAGATAGAATTTATCACAAAATATGAAATCTTGCAAGCAAAAATCGGCCATTTTATGATAGTCAGAATTTTAATCGAGTTGACTGACTATTCCCCTCATCCGACCCTTCGGGCCACCTGTCTTCGCTCCGCTTCGGTCCGTGCAAAGCCATCGTCCACTGGACGATGTGCGCCCCCAAGGGAAAGGCTTTTATTATATACTATCCACATAGGGAAAATATTGGACTTAGACTTGACTAAGAACCTCACCTATAGGCCCCTGAATTACAAGATCAGCCTGCGAATCACGGGTTGTAGCCTGCTTATTTATAAGAACAAGCTTATGACCACGATAATAATCTATGAGTCCTGCCGCAGGGTAAACCACCAATGATGTTCCACCGATTATAAGCACATCAGCATTGGAAATATATCCAACTGCCCTGCTCATGACGTCCATATCAAGTCCTTCTTCATATAGAACAACATCCGGTTTGATTCTTCCGCCACAATCACAGTAAGGAACACCCTCACATTCAGCCATAAAATCAAAGTCATAGAATTTTCCGCATTTTTCACAGTAATTCCTATGAACACTTCCGTGCAGTTCCAGAACTTCCTTACTACCTGCAGCCTGATGAAGTCCATCTATATTCTGTGTTATAACGGCCTTCAGTTTTCCCTGTTTCTCCAGTTCCGCAAGCTTCAGATGGGCTTTATTCGGTTGAATGCCCTTAACCAGCAGCTTATCCTTATAAAATCTGAAAAACTCCTCGGGCATCTGCCTATAAAAGCTGTGGCTTAGCATCTGCTCCGGTGGATACTTATAATGCTGGTGATATAGTCCGTCTTCACTTCTAAAATCCGGAACTCCACTCTCTGTGGATACTCCTGCTCCGCCAAAGAAAACTATATTGTCACTGCCATCAATTAATTCCTTTAACTCTCTGATCTTATCATCCATACTAATTGCCTCACTTTTATAATAATAGGTGCTTCATTTTCTGAATTATAAAAATCACGTTCCTAAAGAAATATCCAGGACTTTATGTGAAAAAAATGCGCAAGTCTATAATATTTTCAATTAAAAATAATTAATAGTATTTCCTGTTTAGAAACCGGCCTTCTTAAGAAGATCTGCAAGAGAAGTAGTAGCTTCTCCCTCACTCTCAAATTCTATCTTTTCTTCAGTAATCTCTGTCGCAGCAACATCCTGAAGTGCCTTCATACTAAGGCTGAGCTTGCCATCCTTAATCGCTGTTACTTTTACCTTAACCTTGTCTCCAACCTTAAGAACTGAGCTCGGGTGAGCAATTCTCTGATTTGAAATCTGTGATATATGCACAAGTCCTGAAAGACCATTTCCAAGATTAATAAATGCACCATAATCCTGGAGACTCTCTACTGTACCCTCAGTTACAAGGCCAACCTGAACATTAGATACTTTCTGTGCTCTCTCCTCGTCAGCCTTTTCCTTGAGAATCTCTCTTGCTGAAAGAACCAGTTTCTTATCCTTTTCATCTGCAGTAATAACTCTAACTTCAAGTTTCTTACCTACAAAATCTTTAAGGGCATCCTCTTCAATATAATTGAGAGAAAGCTTTGATGCCGGAATAAATGCTCTGATTCCCTCAAGAAAACATACTACTCCGCTCTTAACAGCTTCACTTATTGTAACCGTTACATTTTCTTTGCTCTCAAGAAGTGCCTTTAATTTATCCCAGGCAAGAACCTGAGTAGCCTCTTTTTTAGATAAAAGAATATTACCGTTACCATCATCTGTAGCTATTACTGTAGCCTCAATTTCATCTCCAACTTTAACATCAGTTCTAATATTGAACTTGGGATCATCACTTAAATCCTCTGCCTTAATAACACCCTGAGTATAGTATTTGATATCCAGGAGTACATATGTGTCCTCCACACCAATTACTGTTCCGGTAAGTATATCCCCCTCTTTAATCTGTCTAAAGGATCTGTCAATCTCGTCCTTGAAATCTTCCATTGATTCCATAATTTGATACCCCTCCTTAATACTAATAAATTCATCTAAAATTGATTATACAACGCTGAACTAAAGAATTGTACTTAAAATGTCATTTGAACAAAAGAAAAAAGCCTTAAATGCTTAACATTTAAGACTTACATCTAAAGGTGACTGACGGATTTGAACCGACGATCAGGGAGTTGCAGTCCCACGCCTTACCACTTGGCTAAGTCACCATATAATGACTCCGACGAGGCTCGAACTCGTGTTACCGCCGTGAAAGGGCGATGTCTTAACCACTTGACCACGGAGCCGTGTTTTTCCTGCCTCGCAGGC
>NZ_AUJI01000011.1 GCF_000424145.1 Butyrivibrio sp. AC2005 | reverse complement strand
TGTAAGCGGTGCAACAAGCGCGTCTAGGAACCACCCTCCTGTATTGGTAGTATTCTCTTAGAGAATACTACCAATACAGGAGGATTTTTTATGGATTCAGAAGTAATGGATGTAAGACTTCAGAGCTGGATACCTGTGCTTAAGGCGCAGGCTGAAAGTGGACTCAACAAAAGGGAATTCTGTGAAAAACATGGCATTCCCGAGAACTCTTTTTATAGATGGCAGCGCAATGTCAGGAAAAAGATGCTCAAAGACGGTGCTGACATGCAATCACTGTTCGATACTTCAGAAGACAATGGGCAGGGTGCCTTTGTAGAGCTGCCTATGGTTCAGTCTGTACAACAGCCAAGTTGTTCGCCGGAAGTTATTGCCCCGCAGAAACCATCTTCCATGACACTCTCATTTCACGGAGTCTCTATAAAACTGGATGGATCAGTCGATGAAGCCGCACTCTCTTCTGTACTAAGGGCGGTGAAGCATGCTTAATGCTAACGGGCTTACTTTTTCAAAGGTCGTTATTCTGGTTGGGCGCTGTGATCTTCGCAAGGGTATTGATGGACTCTCCGCGCTTGTAAGACTCAGATATAACCGTGATCCATTAGAAAAGGACACGCTGTTTTTATTCTGTGGCACACGTAAAGACCGGCTCAAGGGAATCCTGTGGACCGGAGACAGGTTCATACTTCTTTACATACGTCTTGTGGAAGGTTCCTTCCAGTGGCCTCGTTCTGAGGAGGAAGCACGGAATCTCTCCGGAGAAGAATTCATGCGTCTGATGGATGGATTCTCCATTGACCCTTCAGTCGGTAAAAAACGTGTGCCTGACCCTGTACGGATTGAACGCAGACACTAAAAAACATAGTGATAATTCATGAAATAATTACCACTAGCTTATTGACACTAGCATAGGTATGTGGTAAATTATCACTATGGAGGACAAGAAGATGTCTATTGTAAAGCACACCGACAAACGTTCCGGAGTTACCTATGTATATGAGTCCGAGTCCTACTGGGATAAGGAAAAGAAGCAGCCACGCTCCAAGCGTACCCTCATCGGAAAGATCGACGAAGAGACCGGTGAGGTGATACCGACTGGAAAGAGTGGGAAAAAGAAATCAGAGGCAGCCGTTACCCCGGAGCAGACAAAGACTCCCGAAGCTATCACTGACCATGTAAGACTTCTTGCTGAGAAGGATGAGATCATCAGCTCATTAAAGGCAGAGAACAGACGCCTTTTAAAGGAAAAGCAGGAAATGATCGAGGCACTTGACGTACTGTTAAAGAAATGGTCATGAAACACTGAGGGAGGATGCAGGGATGAAAGCAGATAGGAAAAACTTTGAAAAAACCATAAATGGTCTGGGGGAGTACTATCTGCGAGAGCTCTGCATGTCCATGTATGACATGATCGAGGAAAAAACGCTCAGGGAAAATGCAAGTGACAGGATAAACACGGAAAGTGCCCTCGCATTCCGTGCCATGCAGAAAGAGCTCGAAGACACAAAAAAGGAGCTTGGAGACTGCAAAAAAGTCATTGCTAAGCTTAATGAACAGCTCTCCCTTAAGACTAGGATGATATTCGGACGTCATACAGAGAAATTCATTGATTCCCTTGAGAATGCGCAGAACCCTCCTGAAGAGTTTGAGGATGAAAGCCAGGTTGAAGATTCCGATGAACGTGGAAAAAAGAAAGGAAGCCTCATAAGTTTTGAGGATCTCAAAAAGTCACGTTCTGAAGATCCCGGTAAAGACGGGCAGAACAATTCCGGCAATAATGGCAGCCATGTAACAAAGGACAACGGTTCTAAAAAAGGTACACGTACAGCTAACCTGTATGAATCCATAATGAACCTTCCTATGCAGCTGCTTTATGACCTTGATATAGACAAGCTCAATGAAGAATACGGTGAGGGCAACTGGCGAATAGCCAGTTGGCACGAACATTTCACTATCGAAAAGATAGAGTGCCCCATCTATGTAAAAAGGATATTTACTCCTGTGATATCGTCAGGTCTTGAACACAGGATGTCGACCGTTCCCTATAAAAATCCCATAAAAGACAGATCATATCTTTCAGCATCACTCCTTGCAGACATACTGTACAGGAAGTTTGTGCTTGCGCTGCCCTTCTACAGGCAGTCCGATGACTACAACAACTGGGGGCTTGCCCTTTCAAGACAGGTCATCATAAGGTGGGTAAACGAACTCGTTCCTGTGATAACTCGCCCGGTCATAGAGTACCTTACAGAGCTCATGCTGCAGTGCAGGTATCATCAGTGTGATGAAACATATCTTCTCGTAAACAGAGACGGAAGAGCCGCAGGAACAAAGGGTTTTCTCTGGGTTCACAGTACCAGTGAGCTGGCTTCCTGCAATCCTATAATACTGTTCTTTTATGAAGCAACACGAGGCACTGACCACTTAAGGAAACTCCTTCTTGAATTCCATGGTTATATCACCTGTGATGCATATATATCCTATCATGTTATGGAGGAAGAAAGTGAAGGAAGGATCCTGGCTACAGGATGCCTGATGCACTGCCGCAGGTATTTTGCCATTGCACTTTTTGTCAATGACCTGAAAGGACTTACGGATGAGCAGATACTTGAGATGCCCGAGGTAAAGGCCCTCATGCTGATAAGGGAAGTCTACGAGGAAGAAAACAGGCTTAAGAACATGACAGCTGATGACAGACTCCTTGCAAGGAAAGAGTTTGTTGCCCCGAAGATGGGTTCCCTGTTTGAATATATCCATGAACTGGCCGAGTCAGAAATGATATTCTCCGAGAAGCTTGCAAAAGCCATTGACTATGCCATAAACCAGGAAGTATACCTTCGAAGGTTCCTTGAAGATGGAAACATCCCATGCGACAATGGAAGCAGCGAACGCCATATCCGTGGTTACAGCGTGGGCAGAGCCAACTGGCTTTTTGCTGATACCGTTACCGGAGCAGAGGTAAATGCTGCCATGTATTCCATTGTGGAGACTGCAAAAGCAAACAACGTCAATCCTTATACATATATCAAATATCTCATAGAAAAGATGCCGGAACATCTGGATGAATACGGAAATATCACTGACCGTGAATGCCTTAAGGACATGGTCCCGTGGTCAGATGCATTCCACACTTACGAAGAGGAATGCGCTGAAAACAGGAATCAGATGTATTCAGGCATGTTCCCTGCACCTGTAATTCCAAAGCCGCCACGGAAGACCGCAGAAGCTTCCGATAATCCTGTGGCAGATACAGCCTGATCAAAAATCACAAAAAAAAACCCTGCGGACACATGGTCTGCAGGGCAGTTCGTATGCTTGTCTTTCAAAACTTGTAAAAATTGCAAAAGTTTTGAATGATAGCTGATTGATCTCATAAAAAAGGCAGCTCTCGGGTTGAGAACTGCCTGGTATGGTTTCACATTTTCAATTGTCGGACATAAGCTTTTTTAAGAGATCATCTGCACTGTTGGCTTCGATTCCGTAAGGATTTGAACAGTCCTTATAGTTGGCGTGATATGAGACTTTTCCATTATCGTCAAGTGTAACACCAAATCTAAGGAATTCTTTATTACCGGAATAGGCTTTTTCTATATCTTTCATTTCATTAACTGACTTATCAATTACTTTGAGTATATTACGCTTATCGTCATCGCTGCCGTATGTCAGTTTCTCAAGCAAATCCGTAGACATGAGCATATTGAACTTAGTACTATATCTCCAAAGACTTGCTCCGGAAAATATATTCTTTGGTTTGAGATCCTCACCTGTAAAATGCGTATTGATGCTTAAGTCATGTTTTGAATCAGAATAGGTCTTCTCAAGAATATCGATAGTTGATCTCCGTACAGAATTTCTATTCATTTGTGGATCATTCTGATATTTAAGATCACGGAAATCACTAAATCTACTGTATGCTTTATATAAAAGCTTTAAACTATCTTCATTCCAATCAAAGATTTCAGTTACCCCATCGTGTTTTTTTATTCGACTATTTATGGCCTCATCCAGGAGCTTGATATAATCAGCATAGCCATCCGGATCTTCTACTCTGAATGCATATAGCATACTGTCGTTGCCTAACCAGTCTTTCCTGTCATAACCTATAAATTCTTTACTGCAAGATTCCCAGGGCTCTCGTTGACTGGTTACACCTGCTTCTTTATAATTCTCGGTTGAGTTTGAAACAGATTCTGATAGTTTCTTTCCTTCTTCAGAAATCTCAACAGAAACAGCACTTGACAGCTTTTCTTTAAGCGGATTATCTGGGTCTTCAGCTAATATTTGCTCTAATTTTTCTTTTATAAATACTGGTTCAGCCTTTTTAGGAATGTCAATCTTAGGAACTTGATCCTTTAAACCTGGATCATATCGTAAAAAACCCGGATCTTTTATAATCATAGTCGACCTCCATGTACAACTTTGATAACAAATAGTATCTCATTTACGATATCGGCTAATAACTGCATTTTAATAATAGCAAATTATAAAAAACCAGAAACAATATAATCGTTTCTGGTTTCAAAAGCCCGTGTACGCGCTTGTTGCACCGCTTACAAAAAACTTGCTTGCTGTTGAAAATCACCCTCAAAATCCTACTAAAATCAGGCTGAAATGGATACCAAATTCAGTTTTTTCTCAATTATTTCCAAAAACGGTGATCAAATGATATGTACCCAGAATCCCGGACACATATCAATGACCACCGATTTCAATCTATCTTATACACTTAATCTGACGTTCAGCTGGCGTCCTTTAAATCCTCTTGATTCGTACTTATCATTGTTGATTACATACTGAGCCATGGAAACATCGCCTAAACTGTTTCCGAATGAAAGCACAGGCACTTTTCCTATCTCAAGCGAAATTGCACTAACCTTGTTCATCTTAATGGTCTTGATGATGAGCTCTACACCTAGAATCACATCATCGTCCTGGGAGTATACATATTCAAGTCCATCTGTATCTCCCTGGCCTTTTGCTACCATGCTATAACTCATTCCAATTACTCTGTTTTCAGAAATCGGGAGCTTATCCTTTATAATAGCTCTGCAAACTGTTCTGTCGGAACCGCTGTCTATATCGCATTAGAAGTCATTTTCATTCAGGTATTCAACAATTGAAACCATTGGCTTATAAATCGAAATTTTGTCTTTCAATCTTCTATATATCCCGCTTTAGTAACAAGGAATAGTCCGCACAGGATAAGACCGACTATAATTCCCTCTCCCATTCCCTGGAAAAGCACAAGTAATACTACAATTGCAATATAGGAATTCTTTGTCTTTTTCTCTGAGTACTTATCAAAAGCGTAGCCATTGTCCCTTATACTGGACAGATTTTTATGAAGGACCTTGAAAAGGAAAAAGTATATCACACAAAGTACAGCACAGCATATGAGCTGAACAGCAAAATACTGAGCATACAAACCACTCTCAGTCAGGTTAGCCATTTTAATAACATTGAAAAATCCCATGTCAGCATTAATTGAGCCTGCTGCCGTTGCAAGCTTTTCAGGATCCTGATAATACATATTTATAAATCCCGCCATCAGTATAGCTAAAACTGCACCTACTATGCTTCCTACAATACCAACAACAAATAAATTTCTGATCGCCTTCGCGATGTTTGCAGCTATATTGGCATTCTTTTTGATTCCTTCCATATTGTATCTCCCTTCATAAGGTACTAATTGTAGGACATGTAATTACTCTTTAATTATATGTAGATAATTGAATGCAATTCAATTAGTACACTTGTTAAATAACTATAAACATTCCATAAAGGGGATTCCTTGTTCACTTAGTGTTTTTCTAAAAAAAGGACTATGACTTCTTGCCCAAAGCGCGTAAGAAGTCATAGTCTATTGGAGTTTTATAGAAGGTTATTTGGAAGATTATTCCCTATTCACAGATTATTTCTTATTCACAGTTTTTTTCTTAGTCGCAGTCTTCTTTGCTTTTGTCTTCTTAGTTTTTACCTTCTTATCCTTCTTTACTGTAATATTACAGGTTGCCTTGTAGCCGCCTTCCTTAGTCTTGACGGTAATTGTTGCTTCGCCTGCACCTACTGCTGTTACAACACCGTTTTCATCAACGGTAGCAACCTTCTTGTTGCTGCTACTCCACTTAACATCCTGGTTGGTGGCTTTCTTAGGCTTCAAGGTTGCCTTTAAGGTATAGGTCTTACCCTTTTTAAGAGTCTTCTTTGACTTATTAAGCTTAACTCCCGTTACGTCTACCTTCTTTGTAACAGTAACCTTGCACTCAGCCTTGAACTCACCATCCTTTGTGGTTACAGTGATGATACATTTGCCCTTTTTCTTTGCCGTTACAAGTCCTTCTGCTGAAACCTGAGCAACAGTTCCATCACTTGAAGTCCATGTGAGTTCCCTGTTTGTAGCATTCTCAGGCTGAATCTCTGCAACAAGCTGGTATGTTCCTGTCTTTCCGATGCTGACTTTTTTCTTATTAAGCTTTATTCCTGTTACAGGAATTACCATTTCTACATTTTCAGTCTTGGGAGACTCTGTCTCAGTTTTTGTATTATCAGGTGTTGTTACCTCGGGGGTAGTTGTTTCAGGGGTGGTCACCTCCGGTGTGGTTGTTTCAGGTGCTGTTACCTCGGGGGTAGTTGTTTCAGGAGTGGTTACTTCCGGGTTGGTTACAGCAGGTGTTGTTTCCTGAGGCGTATTATCGGCAGGTTTTGTAGATTCTGACTGACCGGGATTCTCCGGTGTCGCAGGATCTTGTGCACCCGGCTCTTCTGTACCAGGCTCTTCTGTTCCGGGTTCCTCTGTTCCAGGCTGTTCTGTACCGGGCTGTTCTGTACCGGGCTCTTCTGTTCCGGGCTCTTCTGTTCCGGGTTCCTCTGTGCCGGGCTGTTCTGTACCAGGCTGTTCTGTTCCGGGCTCTTCTGTTCCGGACTCATCTATATCTTCAGTCCTTCCCTTGATAGCAATATCTTTTGATGTGTAGCCCTGGCTCTTAGGTGTGTTGAAGTATACTTTTGTTGTGTCGGCAATTTTCTTATCAGCAAGCTGTGAGGAACCTGCTCTGTTAATAATGAGGTTGAGATCACCCTTTTCAATAGCCTCTGTAGGAACATCAGTATAATACCAGCCGTCGCCTTCACTATACATACGTGTTCCCGGCCATCCGCCAATTATGTTGTTGTACTCAGGTATACTTGACCATACATATGCATGGCATTTTCCCCAGTCATTATCATCGTAATAGTAAATTCTTGTAACAGGTGTACCTTCAGGATATGCCGGTACTATCTCCTCTTCAGGTGCCCCAAGAGCTTCTTCCTTTGAAGCAAAATATCTGTCATCATAAACGAATCTGCTCTTGATATTCAGTATCTTAAGATCACCTGTCTGTTTTCCATTACCTCCATTATTGAAGATGATGTTAAAGTTGGATCCTGCGCCTGCGGGAACTGTTACCTTCCACCAGCCATCGCCCTCATCCTCACAGGGTGTTCCTGGCCATTCTCCAAAGCTGTAGGCTTCCCAGGTATATGCATTTACAGTATCCCAGTTATCCTTGTTATAGAAATATACTGTAGTTTCATTTGCTGATATTCCAAGGTCCTTTTCAGCTTCTTCTTTGGATGAGTACTGCTTTACATTCCACTGTCCGGCATCATTTTTTCCGGTAAGCGCAATGTACTTGTCATCACCCTTTATTTCTATGTCTACAGTCTGTGTTCCATCGGTATTGAAAATTACAAAATACTTCTCATCTGCTCTGTCCTTAGGAAGCTTTAAGTCTGCACGAATCCAGTATCCACCCTCATCGTAGGTGTTCTTTCCCGGCCACTCCCCTGCAATCTTCTGTCCACCATCGTACCAGGAATAGATGTTGGCGTATTGCCACATATCTGTGTTGAAGAGATATACAGAATCTGTCACAAGTCCTAGCGCTTCATCCGTTAGTGCTTTTGAATCATAGATGTCTGTCTTTTCAGGTGTTACAAAGCTCTCTTTTCCATTCTCAATTGTGTAGCTCTCTGTGCGATCTGTACCATTTGTAAATACTACCTTGAAGTTCTCAGAAGCAACATTAACTCTGTACCAGCCATCGTTCTCACTTATAGCATCAACGGGAGCTTCTGCATCATCAACAATAGCCTGTACTTTACTCCAGTTATAAGAGTTATTGAAGTGAACAGTTGTGTAGCTTTCTGTTGTAGCTTCTGTAAGGACTACTACTGCTTCCTTCTGAATTACACCATCAATTGTTCCGTCTTTTACTATGAAAAGATCATTTTTTCCTGATACCTTATTTACATAATTACCATCAGGAAGTGTTGTCGCACCCTTGATTGCAACAGGGTAAGAAGCTGTGTTAACAAGTACTGCTCCGTCTGCTGTATCATCGCCTCTTTCAACCATTACAACATGCATATCACCACCGGGATTTGTAAGCTTCTCAGCTTTTCCTGTCATGGCTTTTCTAAAGTTATTTACTGCTGTAACCTCAGGAGACTTGAACAAGACATTTCCTGCCGCGCCAAGTACATTATCACCGAATGGATTCTCTCTTGAGCTTCCGCTTGGTCTTGAGAAAAAGAGCGGTGTGCCGTCTTTTCTTGCAGTAATAATTGCCCATGCTTCCAGGGTGTCATTATCGTTTATTGCAAGGTACGAATTGTCGTTGATGTAGTTGTCGTGAGACTCAACCCAGGTTACAAGCTTATTGCTGTCTGCTGTGTAAGCTCCGTCATCATATATGCCATAGCCAGCGAGCTTATCTGCAGATACGTTGTCGCCTGAAACTGCATTTCTGATTGTTCCACCATAGTTACTTGCTGTTGTTCCTCCGATATAGTGCTCATATGCAGCAAGTCTGTCATTATCTCCCTGAAGGACTTCACCATATACAAAGAGATTATCGTATGACTTACCATTCCCTGTCTCTGCGGCATATTCGTTAAGAGCTGCTGCCATGTTGGGATAAAAGCTGTTTCTTCCCTCATCCCCTTCATAGTTTCCTGGAACCGGATCATCGGGAAGTGCTATATGCTTAGCTGTATCTATACGAAATCCGTCTGCACCGCAGTTTACACAGTCATCCAAATATGCATAGAAATAATCCTGGAAATCTGTGTTTTCAGTATCAACATCATACAGACCACCCATCGCGTAATAGGTTACGTTAGCACGATCGCTCCAGTTGCTGATTCCTGTTGTATAATCCTTATGAAAAAGGTTATCCCATCCGCCAACGGCATCAATCATGTTCTGTGATACCTGATCTGCTGTGGGAGTTGTATGGTTCGGAAGAATATCTACGATAACTCCGATACCATACTTATCAGCTTCGTTACACATCTCAATGAACTCATCTCTGCTACCAAGCTGATAGTTACCGATTGTCCAGTCTGTAGGCTGATAGTGGTAATACCACATACCATCTGTTCCGTTGAGCTCACCGTTAAGTGATAATGCATTATGTGTATCAAGGCATGCATTTATAGGTGAGGTCTGAACTGCTGTAAATCCTGCCTCAGCAATTGCAGCCATGTTCTCTTTTATGGTATTAAAATTCCAGCAGAATGCATGAAGTATGGCACCATCATGAATTGATGCGCGGTTTACATTTGCACTGTTTGAGATATTCTCTTTCTCATGCTTCTGGGAGTCCTTAGCTTTCTGTTTCTTAGCCTCGATATCATCAGCAGTTTCTTCCTCTGAGGAAAGTGTTGAAGCCTTGGTCGTTATATCAAAAGCATCCTCGGAATCTATAAGCTCCGGATCTTCATCCTCTTCTTCCTGATTCACGGTTTCGTCTGTATTATTCTCATTCTGAGATTCTGTAGATTCCCCCGGAGTTGACTCCGCAGACTGGTCTGTATTCTGATCTGTAGCGCCATTTGTCGTTTCTTCTGCAGATCGATCATCTGTTGTACTTTCTGCCTGTTCTTCTGAAGCCTGTCCAGTTGTACCTTCTGCCTGCTCTCCTGAAGTCTGCTCTGTTGTACCTTCTGCCTGTTCTCCTGAAGTCTGCTCTGTTGTACTTTCTGTTTGCTCCTCTGATGCCTGCTCTGTTGTACTTTCTGTCTGTTCTTCTGATACTTGCTCTGTAGCCCCTGTAGTTGTAGCTTCTTCTGTGCCTTCACTATCTGTGCTTACGCTTTCTGTCCTGCCTTCGTCTGTCGTACTCTCCGCTTCTGCTGCTTCATTTTCTGCTACAGACTCTTCCTGTACTACTGCAACATTTTCCACTTCACTTGCAAGGGAAACAAGTGATGCCCCGGGTGCACTCATTGCCAGTGAAGCACCAAGCCAAACGGACATTAACCGTTTTACTATGTGTTTACCTTTTCTCATTACTTCCTCCGCTATTATTACTATATTCATTACTGTTAACCGATTAACTCAATTGATATAGATTATAGGTTTGGAGGTAGTCTTAAGTCAATTATTCAAAGGTATAGTATTTGGAAAACGTTTTTTGTGAAAAATATACAAAAAGACGCTTAACTTCCATACAGTTGAAAGCTAAGCGTCTTAAACAATCGCATTACTTAAACTTCACACATCAATCAGGTCTTATCTTGTATAAAAGAAAAAGAGTCAAAGAACCATCCCCTTGACTCCTTGACTCCCATTTTAGTTTGTATATCCCATCAGGTACTCGTCTACTTCCTTCGCGCAGGCTCTGCCTTCAGCGATAGCCCACACAACAAGAGACTGGCCTCTTCTCATATCACCTGCGGAAAAGAGCTTTGTGCCTTCAACATTGTAGCTTCCCTCCGGAGTAATAACTGTTCCGCGCTGGGTTCTCTTAAGAGAGAATTCCTCAGCGGTGTAGTCTTCGCATCCGATAAAGCCAGCTGCTATAAGTAAAAGCTCACACTTAAGCTTCTTCTCTGTACCGGGAACCTCTACAAGTTTTCCCTCCTTGAAAGTAACCTTAACTGTCTCGATTGACTTAAGAGCACCCTTCTTGTCAGTTTCGATACTCTTAACTGTGGTTTCAAATACTCTGGGATCACTTCCGAAAACATGAATAGCTTCTTCATGGCCATAATCTGTTTTCAGGGTCTTTGGCCACTCAGGCCATGGGTTGTTTGCAGCTCTCTCTACAGGAGGCTTAGGCATCATCTCAAGAGCAGTAACTGACTTTGCACCATGTCGTATTACAGTTCCGATGCAGTCATTACCTGTATCACCACCGCCGACAATAACTACATTCTTGCCTGCTGCATCAATGTATCCGCCATGCTCAGCTAAAGAAGTAACCTTTGTATCCTTAGATCCCATGAGGGCTTTGGTTGTACTTGTAAGGAAATCAACTGCGTTGTAAACACCCTTTACCTTGGCAGGATCAGCAACAGGAAGGGGACGCTCCTTCTTCGCTCCGCAGCATAGAACTACAGCATCAAAACTGCTAAGCATCTCCATAGCCTTCTTGTCTTTACCTACATTTACGTTTGTGTGGAATACAACTCCCTCATCCTCCATGAGCTTTCTTCTGCGCTTAATTACCTTTTTATCAAGCTTCATGTTAGGTATGCCATACATGAGAAGACCACCAATCTCGTCCTCTCTCTCAAACACCTCAACGTTGTGTCCTCTGTGATTAAGCTCATCCGCTACTGCAAGTCCGGAAGGTCCGCTTCCTACAACCGCAACCTTCTTACCGCTTCTTATCTGGGGAATGAAGGGTTTGATGTAGCCTTTTTCATAAGCTGTTTCAACAAGATATAATTCATTGTCATGAACTGTTACAGCATCCCCATACTGTCCGCACATACATGCCTTCTCGCAAAGTGCCGGACATACACGTCCTGTAAACTCAGGAAAATTGCTGGTCTTATGAAGTCTTGCAAAGGAGTGCTCATCATGTCCTCTGTAAAGTTCATCATTCCACTCAGGTATCAGGTTGTGCAGGGGACAACCTGTAAACATGCCCCCGAGATTCATTGCTGACTGGCAAAAGGGTACGCCGCAATTCATGCAACGTGATGCCTGTTCGCGTCTCTTTTCTGTATCCAGTGGCTTGTGGAATTCGTTAAAGTTTTTGATTCTCTCAGCCGGTGGTACGTCTGTGTTGTTTTTTCTTTGATATTCAAGAAATCCTGTATCTTTTCCCATTGGTTCTCCTATCGTAATTCCCCTCATCCGCCCTTCGGGCACCTTCCCCCCAAGGGGAAGGCATTATTTGTTCTTTTGCTTCCTTTCCCTTGGGGGAAAGCTTTATATTTGTTCTTTTATTGCCTTCCCCTTGGGGGGAAGGCATTATTTGTTCTTTTGCTTCCTTTCCCTTGGGGGAAAGCATTATATTTGTTCTTTTATTGCCTTTCCCTTGGGGGAAGGCATTATTTGTTCTTTTATTGCCTTCCCCTTGGGGGGAAGGTGCCCGAAGGGCGGATGAGGGGACCTCCTTTACGCTAATTCTTTAAATGCCTCAAGTACTGCGTGTTCGTGATCTATTCCCTGTTCCTCGTATTTACCGATAGCTGTGAGCATCTTCTGATAATCATTCGGAACAATCTTCTTGAAATCAGGAATGTAGCTCTCAAAATTCGCAAGAATCTCAGCACCGTACTCAGAACCTGTCTCAGCAACATAATCTTCAAGAATATCACGAAGCTCTGCTATATCGTATTTTTCAGTGAGCTCGCAAAGCGAAGCCATATCCTTATTCATTCTGAGATAAAGAGTGTGTTCCTTATCAAGGACATATGCTATTCCACCGCTCATTCCGGCTGCGAAGTTTTTACCGGTCATTCCAAGAATAACCGCTCTTCCGCCTGTCATATACTCAAGTCCGTGATCACCGCAGCCTTCTGAAACAGCGATTGCACCGGAGTTTCTTACACAGAATCTCTCTCCTGCAACACCGCAGACATAAGCTGTTCCTGCTGTTGCACCATAAAGAGCAACGTTACCAATTATGATATTTTCATGTGCCTTGTAGGTTGCCTTATCGGAAGGTCTTACGATTACTTTTCCTCCGGAAAGTCCTTTTCCGAAGCCATCGTTTGCATCACCATAAAGCTTTAAGGTTACGCCCTTAGGAAGGAATGCACCAAAGGACTGTCCGCCGCCACCGTGAGCTTCTACCAATACAGAATCATCCGGAAGTGCATTCTTAAAGTCAGCCGTTACTCTGCTTCCAAGAAGTGTTCCAAAGCTTCTATCCGTACTTGATATATTTGCTTTGATGGTAAGGACAGGCTTTTTAGAAACTGCAGAACCATCAACCATTGCGGATTCAAGGCTCTCCTTAAGTGCTTTCTTAGCCTTATCATATTCAGGAATCAGTACCTTTTTATCTAATGTTTTATCAAGTCCGAAGTCATATACATCCGCAGGATCAAAGTGATTCTTCTCCCTGCCTGCATAGGCTCCATCCAAAATCTTTCTAAGATCGGCAGCATCCTTGCATCTTGCACCGGGTACGCTTCTCATCTTCAGGCAGTCTGTTCTTCCGACCATGTCGGTTAACTTCCTAAAGCCAAGCTCGGCCATGATTTCACGAAGCTGTCTTGCAACAAAAAGCATGAAGTTCATTACATGTTCAGGCTTTCCTGCAAAGCGTTTTCTAAGCTCCTCGTTCTGAGTTGCAATACCGACAGGACATGTATCCTTGGAGCAGACTCTCATCATCATGCATCCCATACATACAAGGGGTGCTGTGGCAAAACCGAATTCCTCCGCACCAAGAAGCGCAGCGATTGCAACATCGCGGCCTGTCATGAGCTTACCGTCAGTTTCAAGAACTACTCTGCTTCTAAGACCATTATCAAGAAGTGACTGGTGTGCTTCACTTACTCCAAGCTCCCAGGGAAGTCCTGCGTGGTGAACTGAGGATGAAGGTGCAGCACCGGTTCCTCCGTCATATCCTGATACGAGAATTACCTGTGCACCGGCCTTTGCAACACCTGATGCAATGGTTCCTACTCCTGCCTCTGAAACAAGCTTTACTGAGATTCTTGCCTTGTCGTTTGCATTTTTAAGATCGTAGATCAGCTGTGCAAGATCCTCAATTGAATAGATATCGTGATGAGGCGGAGGTGATATCAGTGCAACTCCGGGTGTTGAGAAACGGGTTGATGCAACCCAGGGGTACACCTTTTTACCGGGAAGATGTCCGCCTTCACCGGGCTTTGCCCCCTGTGCCATTTTTATCTGAATTTCCTTAGCACTCTGCAGATATCTGCTCGTTACACCAAATCTTCCTGATGCAACCTGCTTTACTGCACTGTTCTTATTAGTACCAAAGCGGGCAACATCCTCACCGCCTTCACCGGTGTTGGATTTTCCGCCAAGCTTATTCATTGCAATGGCAAGTGTCTCATGCGCTTCCTTTGAAAGAGAACCATAGGACATGGCGCCTGTCTGAAAACGCTTGACAATCTCTGTTTCGCTCTCAACTTCTTCAAGCGGCACCGGATTTCCTGCTGGCACAAATGATAACAGCGCACGCAGTGTATGAGGTCTGTCCTCATCATCAACCATCTTCGTATATTCCTTGAAGCGCTCATAGTCATCCTCACGAACTGCTCTCTGCAGAGTAACTATAGTCTTCGGACTATACATGTGATCCTCTTTGTCTTCACCGCTTCTGAGTGAATGGAAGCCGATGGAATCAAGAGTTGTATCAGTGGAAAGTCCAAGGGGATCGAAAGCCTTGTTATGACGAAGCTCCACATCCTCTCCGATCTCCTTTATGCCTATTCCGCCTACGCGGCTTATTGTTCCGGTAAAATACTTATCTACAAAATCGCTTGCAAGTCCGATTGCTTCAAAAATTCTTGCTGACTGATAGGACTGTAATGTTGAAATACCCATCTTTGCAGCGATTTTTACTACTCCACCAAGAAGTGCCTTATTGTAGTCGGCAATTGCTGTGTGATAGTCCTTATCCAGAATTCCGATATCTATGAGTTCTGCGATGCACTCTTGTGCAAGATAAGGATTGATAGCACGTGCACCAAAACCTAAAAGAGTTGCGATCTGGTGAACATCTCTGGGTTCTCCACTCTCAAGGATGAGTGATACAGCAGTGCGCTTTTTGGTTCTGACCAGATGCTGCTCAACTGCAGACACTGCAAGGAGTGAAGGTATAGGCATGTGGTTTTCGTCAACACCTCTGTCAGAAAGAATTACGATGTTAACGCCATCTGCCACAGCTCTGTCAACTGAAATGCAAAGCTGCTCAAGTGCTCTTTCAACCGGAGTATTTTTATAATATAGAAGTGATATCTTGCTTACATGGAATCCGGGCTGATCAAGTGCCTCTATCTTCATCAGGTCTACGCCTGTAAGGATAGGGTTATTTACTTCAAGCACGCGGCAGTTATCGCTTTTCTCCTTCAAAAGATTACCATCAGATCCGATGTAAACCGTGGTGTCGGTTACAACCTTCTCTCTGAGTGAATCAATGGGCGGATTGGTTACCTGAGCAAATAATTGTTTAAAGTAACAGAAAAGAGGCTGATGATGCTGTGAAAGCATAGCAAGCGGGATATCTGTACCCATTGAAACAGTGGGTTCGATTCCGTTCATTGCCATCGGCATAATCTGATTTTTTACATCTTCATAGGAATACCCGAAAACTTTATAGAGCTTATCGCGCATTTCCTGTGTGCTTCTCGGGATCTTTTTATTAGGTATTTCAAGAGAGCCAAGGTGCAACAGATATCTGTCAAGCCACTCTCCGTAAGGCTTTGCACTGGCATATCTCTGCTTACATTCTTCATCTGAAATGATGCGTCCCTCTTTAGTATCAACAAGAAGCATATGTCCGGGTGAAAGACGTGACTTCTTAAGAATGTTGTCATCCGGAATATCCAGAACTCCGACTTCTGATGCCAGAATAAGTCTTCCGTCCTTTGTGACATAATATCTTGAAGGACGAAGTCCGTTTCTGTCCAGGGTTGCTCCAAATACTTCTCCGTCTGTGAATAGCACAGCTGCAGGACCATCCCATGGCTCCATCATAGTTGCATAGTAATGATAAAAATCTTTTCTTTCCTGCTCCATGAAATCGTTGTGCTTCCAGGGTTCAGGAATTGTAAGCATCATCGCAAGCGGAAGGTCCATTCCATTCATGTAAAGGAATTCAAGAGTATTATCAAGCATTGCGGAATCTGAACCTGAGGATGCGATTACAGGATACACTTTTCCAAGATCATCTCCGAAAACATCGGAAGACATGGTCTCCTCACGGGCGAGCATTCTGTCACTGTTACCACGGATTGTGTTGATCTCACCGTTGTGCGCTATCATCCTGTATGGATGTGCTCTCTGCCATGAGGGTGTGGTATTAGTTGAAAAGCGGCTGTGAACAAGAGCAACCGCCGTATGATAATCAGGTGATAACAAGTCCTCATAGAAGTTTCTGAGCTGCCCTACGAGGAACATTCCCTTGTAGACAATTGTCCTTGATGAAAAAGAGCAGATGTAGGTATCCTCTGAGGATTTCTCATACTCACGTCTAAGCTGATAGAGTCTTCTGTCAAATTCAATTCCTCTCTCTGCATCGTCAGGTCTCTCAATAAAACACTGACTGATATATGGCATGCAGTTTCTTGCAACTTCGCCGAGAATCTCAGGGTGAATTGTGGCGTCTCTCCATCCGAGAACCTTGAGTCCTTCCTTCTCTGCAATCACTTCAAGCATGCGTTTTGCAAACATTCTTTTCATTGAATCCTGCGGAAAAAAGAACATACCTATTCCGTAGTCACCGGCATTTTTAAGATTAATGCCTGCCTTCTTAGCTTCCTTTGAAAAGAATTTGTGAGATATCTGAACCAGAATTCCGACACCGTCACCCACTTTACCTGTAGCATCTTTTCCGGCTCTGTGCTCAAGTTTCTCGACAATACTTAAAGCATCATCGAGTACTTTATTGTCGGCCTTTCCATCTATATTTATAACTGCACCGATACCGCAGGCATCGCGCTCATTCATCCAATTGTCCATTTTACCTACCTTTTTCCTAGCATTACGCTTCAGTGTAGCTCCAAACAAAGTGCGCATATTTGCTCGTGTTGGACCGGGCACTTTACTTGAATCTCCACTGAAGCTGTCTTTTCTAAAATACATAAACTGAATATTCAAAGGTGCACTACACCCCTATGAGTGTAGTGCATCTGTTGACTATTCATCATTAGTGAAGTAGTTAAATATTACCTAAGCGAGAATAACATCTGACCATAAGTCGGGTAGCTGAGGTACTTGTCAGGGATAAGAGCTTCAGCTTCGTCAGCGTACTTTCTGAGCTCGTCCATGTCAGCAAGGATTGTCTTCTGGTAATAACTTGCCTGATCAAGGAGATCTTCCTTATCCTCAGCCTTCTTAGTGTCAGCCTCGAGTGTTGCAAGCGCTTTGCACATTCCTGCAGAAGCCTCGTCGATTGTCTTAAGAACTCCGGTCTCAAGAACTGCACTTCCGTCTCCGAGAAGGCTCTTCTTCTGGGTTATCTCCTTACCAAGATCCTTCTGGTATGAAACAATGCCTTCTGTCAGGTCTTTTCTTACCATCTCCTGCATTGTGAGTGCCTCGATGTGAACTGACTTTGAGTAGTTCTCAAGAAGGATGTCATATCTTGAGTGGATTTCTTCCTTAGTGAAGATGCCGTGCTTTGTGAAGAGATCAATTGACTCATCACTGATCCAGTAAGGCATTGCATCAGGAAGTGACTTAAGGTTCGGAAGGCCTCTCTTTGCTGCTTCCTCAACCCACTCGTCTGTGTATCCGTTTCCGTTGAAGAGAATTCTCTTATGTGCTACAAGTGTTTCCTTAAGCACCTCCATTATCTTTTCCTTGAGCTCATCTCCGCTATATGCTGAGAGCTTCTCATATAGCTTTGCTACTTCTTCAGCAACTGCTGTGTTAAGTACGATGTTAGCGTTTGCTACTGAAACCGATGAACCGGGCATACGGAACTCGAATTTGTTTCCTGTAAATGCGAAGGGTGAAGTTCTGTTTCTGTCTGTGTTGTCCTTTGTGAAGTGAGGAAGTACCTTTGCCCCCATTGCCATCTGAACCTTGCCCTGGCTCTCATATGCTTTTCCTTCCTCTACTGCCTGCAGAACCTGGGCGAGCTCATCACCTACGAAAATTGAGATGATAGCCGGAGGTGCCTCGTTTCCTCCAAGTCTGTGATCGTTTCCTGCTGATGCAACAGAGAGTCTGAGGATCGGAGCATATTCATCTACAGCTGAAATAACAGCCATGAGGAACAGCAGGAAAGGAATGTTTTCGCCAGGATTTTTTCCGGGATCAAGAAGGTTCATTCCTGTATCTGTGCAGACTGACCAGTTGTTGTGCTTACCTGAACCATTAATTCCCTCAAACGGCTTTTCATGTAAAAGGCATGCGTAGTTGTGCTTATCGGCAACTTTTTTCATAACCTCCATTGTGAGCTGGTTGTGATCAACAGCGATGTTAGCTGTCTCAAATACGGGAGCCATCTCATGCTGTGAAGGTGCTACCTCGTTGTGTTTTGTCTTAGCGGGAATACCAAGCTTCCAAAGCTCTTCATCAAGATCATGCATGTAAGCGGAAACCTTGGGCTTGATAACACCAAAGTAGTGATCCTCCATCTCCTGACCCTTTGTCGCAGGTGCACCGATAAGGGTACGTCCTGTGAAAAGAAGGTCCTTTCTCTTTTTGTAGAAGTCCTTATCAATAAGGAAATACTCCTGCTCAGAGCCGATTGTGGTGTTTACGCGCTTTACATCCTCGTACCCCAGGAGGTGGAGCAGTTTTACAGATTCCTTGGACAGAGCTTCCATCGAGCGCAAAAGAGGTGTCTTCTTATCAAGCGCTTCTCCGCCATATGAACAAAATGCTGTCGGGATGTAAAGAGAACCATCTTTTATGAATGCAGGAGATGAAGGATCCCATGCTGTATAGCCACGTGCTTCAAATGTCGCACGAAGACCACCTGAAGGAAAACTTGATGCATCAGGCTCACCCTTTACCAGTTCTTTTCCTGAGAACTCCATGAGAACTCCGCCGTTGTCAGTAGGTGAAATGAAGCTGTCATGCTTCTCGGCTGTAAGTCCTGTCATGGGCTGGAACCAGTGTGTGAAATGTGTTGCACCATTCTCGATTGCCCACTCCTTCATGACTGCAGCTACTGTGTTCGCTACGTCAAGCTCCAGGTGTGAGCCCATTTCTATAGTCTTATGTACTGCCTTGTAGATATCCTTGGGAAGACGCTCCCTCATTATCTTATCGTTGAATACAAGACATCCAAATTCTTCTGTTAATTTACTAGCTTCTATCATATTCTCCTCCTTTTATATCCCCTCATCCGGCACTCCGTGCCACCTGTCTTCACTCCGTTTCGGTCTGCGCAAAGCCGACATCCCCCGGATGTCGTGCGCCCCCAAGGGGAAGGCTTTATATTTTGATGAGGTTTCATTATCATTTACCACTTGCTCCGTAGTTGCTGAGTACTCTTGCTGACGGGTCATTGACGTCGCAGCCCTCCCAGCTCTTATTGGGCATCCAGAAATCTATAACCATATCTGACTGACCCTCATAGTACTTTTCAAAGATCTCTCTATATAAAAGCGATTCCTTTGTAAAAGGTGTCGCATGTGTATACTTCTTTACTTTTTCTGCATACTCCTCATCTGTGTAATGAGCCTCTGCATATTCCATAAGGTCATCTCTAAGCGAGTGTCCAACAGCATCGGAAAATGCAGCCTTCTCTCTCATCAAAATTGAGTGAGGTATAAACTTGTCTTCTTCAAATGATTTACGGAGAAGATATTTTCCCATTCCGTATGTGTTAAGCTTCTTCTCGGGATCTATGCTCATAACGTAGTCCACGAAATCAAGATCACCAAACGGAACTCTTGCTTCCAGAGAGTTGACGCTTATGCATCTGTCTGCACGAAGTACATCATACATGTGAAGCTCTCTTACTCTCTTTTTTGCTTCCTCCTGAAAAGCTTCGGCGTTCGGAGCAAAGTCCGTGTACTTGTATCCAAAAAGCTCATCAGAAATCTCACCGGTTAAAACTACCTTTATATCTGTATTTTCATGAATCCATTTGCACAAAAGGTACATTCCGATGGAAGCTCTGATTGTTGTAATATCGTATGTTCCAAGAGCCTTTATAACCGGTTCCAAAGCATCAAGCACATCCTGTTTTGTAATAATCACTTCATGGTGATTACTGTGGATATAATCTGCAACTTCTCTTGCATACTTAAGGTCAATGGCATCTATGTCCATTCCAATTGCAAAGGTCTCAATTGGCTTGTCCTGGAGACTTGCTGCAACTCCGCAAACCAGAGAGGAATCCAGACCTCCTGAAAGAAGGAATCCAACAGGAGCGTCTGCATCCAGTCTCTTCTTTATTCCATTAAGGAGCTTATCGTGAATGTTCTTTGTTATAGTTTCGAGATTATCTGTTCTGACCTCTTTTACACAGGTCATGTCTCTGTAGCTTATAAATTTGCCGTCCTCATAATAATGTCCGGGCGGGAACGGCATTATCTTTTTGCACACGCCCGTAAGGTTCTTAGGTTCAGAGGCAAATAATATGTAGCCATCCTCATCATATCCATAGTAGAGCGGTCTGATTCCTATCGGATCTCTTGCTGCGATGAACTTCCTTTTTTCATCATCGTAGATAACCATTGCAAACTCTGCATCGAGAATTGAAAACAGTTTAGTTCCAAGCTTCTCATATAAAGGAAGTATGATCTCACAATCACTGTCGCTCTGGAAGTGATAACCAAGAGACTTCAGATATTTTTTCAAAGAGTTAAATCCGTAAAGCTCTCCGTTGCAGATAACAGCATTGCCATTCAGTTCAAAGGGCTGCATTCCTTTGCAGTTAAGTCCCATGATTGCAAGACGGTTAAATCCAAGCCATCCTCCCTTCACCTTTAAGGTCCTTGATTTGTCAGGACCTCTGGATGCTGTTCTTTGGAGCATTTCTTCAAAAAACTCCTTACTGATCTCTTCTCTTGTATATGTGAGAATTGCGCACATATTACTGTTCCTCCTGGTATTTCATTTTTATATGAAGCATTAAGCTGACACCACTCAGACTTAATACTCACTACTTTATTTATTCAGCGTCAGCGAGGGCGAGCACGCCTTCTTCGCCGGTGCGAATCTTAACAACATTATCAATGCTGTAAACGAAGATCTTACCATCTCCGATCTTACCTGTATAAAGTGTTCTCTTAGCTGCTTCAATAACGTCCTCTACAGGAATCTTACTTACAACAACCTCAAGCTTAATCTTGGGAAGGAGTGTTACATCCATCTCAACTCCGCGATACTTCTGGCCTGAACCCTTCTGAACACCGCAGCCCATAACCTGAGTTACTGTCATACCTGTTACACCAAGATCATTCATTGCCTTACGAAGCTTATCGTATCTTGAAAGCTTTGTAACAATTACTACCTTATGAATTGCTGAATCTGTCTTAACAGGTGCTGTTACAACAGGAACTGAAGCATTCTTCTGGAACTCTGAAGCTGTATCGTAATCACTTGCTCCAAGATCTGTGTTTTCGTTTACATCCATGTTCAGTGTGTTTGAGATATCCATGAGTGCAAATCCTGAATATGCAGAAGCAAGACCATGCTCTGTTGCATCAAGACCTGTAATCTCCTCTTCCTCTGAAACACGAAGGCCAAGTACTGCTTTGATTACTAAGAATGTGATTGTAATTGTTGCTGCTGTCCAAATAGCTACTGCTGCAAAGCCTACAAGCTGGATTCCAAGAAGCTTAAATCCGCCGCCATAGAAAAGACCAACCATCTCATTTCCTGAAGCATCGGCGATGCTGTAACCGGGTGCTGAATTTGTAGCAAAAAGACCAACTGCAAGTGTTCCCCAGATACCGTTTAAGCAGTGAACTGCAACTGCACCAACCGGATCATCGATATGAAGCTTGTAATCAAGAAGCCAAACACCGAAGCAAACAAGAAGTCCTGCAACGATACCAATTACAATTGCACCAAAAGCATCTGTAACATCGCAGGGAGCTGTGATTGCTACAAGACCTGCAAGTGATGCGTTAAGACACATTGAAACATCGGGCTTGCCATACTTAAGCCATGTGAAAATCATGCAGGTAACTGTTGCAAGTGCAGGTGCGATTGTTGTTGTTACAAATACGCTGCCAAGCTGTTCGATTGATGTGCAGGCTGCTCCGTTGAATCCGTACCAGCCAAGCCAGAGAATGAAAACACCAAGTGCTGCAGCTGTAAGATTATGTCCGGGGAAAGCGTTTACCTTAATAACTTTTCCGCTTGCATCTCTCTCAAACTTACCAATGCGGGCTCCGAGGATTGCTGCACCGATCATAGCTGAGATACCGCCAACCATGTGGATACATGTTGATCCTGCAAAATCGTGGAATCCCATCTGTGCCAGGAAGCCGCCGCCCCATGTCCAGTGAGCTTCAATAGGATAAATGATTGCTGAAATAACTGCCGAGTACACACAATATGAAATAAATTTTGTTCTCTCAGCCATTGATCCTGAAACGATTGTTGCTGTTGTTGCACAAAACACTAAGTTGAATACAAAATTGGACCAGTCGAAATTTGCATAATTTGTAAAAATGTCAAATCCCGGCTTTCCGATGAATCCCATCAGATCCTCTCCAAGGAGTAAACCAAATCCGATAAGGATAAAAACCACGGTACCAATACAGAAATCCATCAGGTTTTTCATAATGATGTTTCCTGTGTTCTTTGCTCTTGTGAAACCGGCCTCACACATTGCAAAGCCTGCCTGCATCCAGAAAACAAGAGCTGCACCGATTAAAAACCAGACTCCGAAAACGCTCGCATCTATTGTGCTCATAATCTCTTCACTCATAATCTCTCCTCCAATGGTATGGTTCACAACATGCTCTGTAGATATCACGTGGTAACCATAAAAATAGCGGCGCAGATGGGGAGAGTATTACACCCTGATGCCCCATTGCACCGCATAAATGATTTCTTATAGTTTGCAAAATAGCTAAGTGATTATTTTGTGAATACTTGTATACACTTTCATGTATACGTCTCCGGAGTAGTATTCAAAAAGCTTCGTCTGTCAGATAATAACAAACGAAAAAGGCGCCTTAGAGTGTTACCTCTAAGACGCCCTTGTCTTTTATATTTTGTGATTGTACGCTCCTGTATACAATCTGTCAAGGAGTGATTTTAATCTTTTTGCAACTTTTTATCATGTTGCGATTTTAACATATTTCAAAGTGGATATTACTTAACTGTTACCTTTCCTGAAAGACCTTTCTTTACAAATAATTTTGCATATTATAGCGCATTTTTTTGTTTCGCACGCAAGAAGCCAAAATTTAATTAAAAGCCTCTCTGCTTCAAAGCATTTACAAGCTGAATATAGAACTCTCTGACATCAAAGCCATCAAAGTTTTCCCTGTTAAGATCAATCATGTCCCCATGGGATATTCCTCTTCCACCCTTAGGTTCCAGGAAAACATAATTCTCTCCCCATGGGAAGGATTTTTCTCCAACAAGTCCGTCATTTCTGCCATCAAAATATCTTACCAGATGGTAGGAAAAGTTAAGCGGGAATCTTCCACCTGTAGCAAATCCCATGTATGAACCTATACTCTGATAATATACCTTATCGGAGTCAGGTGTTCTCTCATTGAAAGCGGTACATGCTTCATGTGTAAGGTCGGTTACAGCCTCTATAAAGTTGGGATTAGGATCACCAAGCTTAGAAAGGGCTGCATTGTAGGTAGCAGCTACCTTATCCTTAATGCCCTGCCCAATCTTACTCAGAAGATAATCCGCAAACTCGCAGCCTCTGTGAGGTGTGTTTACTGTTGTGAGACTGGCAACCATATCCTCCACACCATATCTGGCAATAGCAGCACGTGAGTCGAGGCCTCCCTTGGAATGAGCTATGATATTTACCTTCTCACAGCCTGTCTCAGCAACAATCTGCTTTATTCTCTCAGCAAGCTCCTCTCCGCATTTTTCAACGGATGCTGCAGACTGCTGATTACCGTAGTAAACAGTCGCACCGTTCTGAATCAGTTCTCCTGAGATTCTGCCCCAGTAATTCAGGAAGGCAGGTTTAAAATCTCTGAAAAATACTCCGTGCACCATAAGTAGCGGATACTTTGTTTTGCATACCTGATTTGCATATCTCTGCTCATTTAGACCGATTCTGTAATTTTCAAAAAAAGCTTCATTCTCTGCTCTCTTAATCATTCCCGGAACGATCGCGAAAATGAATGGCAAAAACCATGCAAAGAAATATGATGCCGCTTTTGTAACAATCCCTGCCTGCGTGGAACTTGTCATTAAACGTATGCTTCCGTTCCAGTACAAAATCGACATGGTGATAAAAATTGCAAGTCCGGATAGTAGCCACGGTGTCAGAAATGTTAGCCTGAATTTAGGTATATGCAACATCAGATATCCCAGCCAGATTATGACGTTAATTATAGATGCCGCCATATAAAATCTAAGTAGCTCAGCGCCCTTAAGGCAGTTCCGGAGCTTCCTTGTTCGAAGTGATCCGGCATCAAGGCTTGGTACAATATTTATAAGTAAAAATAATCCTCCCAAAATAATGTATGGTATAACCGATTGAAACATCTCGGGTAAGAGCATTCCAAGGCATGGAAATACCACCGCTACTGCCGTAGCAAATGTCCGATAAACTTTTTTCATTTACTTCTC
This sequence comes from Butyrivibrio sp. AC2005, assembly GCF_000424145.1. Classification (GTDB taxonomy): domain Bacteria; phylum Bacillota; class Clostridia; order Lachnospirales; family Lachnospiraceae; genus Butyrivibrio. The sequence goes on along the minus strand of NZ_AUJI01000011.1, from coordinate 204,942 downwards.
CTACAATTTTTTCATAAAACAGGCATTATATATATCTTCTCATGCCCGTCAATCTTCTTAAATTGAATCAATCACTTACAGTTCCAGCTCTCTCTGCAAATAGTCTGCAACTTCCCTGATTACTTCCTCTGAGAAAGGTGATTTTAACCCCATATACTTTATTGCATCATTGTAATCCATGGAGCCACCGATTTCTCCAAGCTTTTTAAATAACTCAGCGCCTCTCTTCTTATCCTTCTTAAACTCCATAGCAAGATAAACTGATGCCAGACTACATAAAGGATAGGTAATTACATATCTTGCAAATCTCCAGATTGCATATGAGCTGTACAAGGCACAGCCTTTTTCAAACAAATCGAAATTGTTGTAAGTAACCCCGGGGCTATACAGTTTTGTAAGCTCATTGTACTTATCAATTCTATCCTGTGGTGATGCCTGAACATTAGTGTAAAAATATGTTTCAAGTTCGTGGAACATACAATAGCCTGTAAATTCATCCAGCACATTAATTAAGTGCCCTTCAACATATTTATCCGCATCATCTCCAAAGACAGACTTCGCGTATGAGAGGGAAAATAATTCCATAGTCTTTGATGGTACCTCAGACAGATCCTGTACCTGATCATAGAACTCATGTAAATCATACCTGTTCATTGACAGCTGCATCTGCATCGCATGACCGAATTCATGAAACAGCGTATTTACCGCAGCTGCATCTCCAAGATAATTGCTGAAAACATAGGGAATCCTCTCAGAAAAAATCTGCTGTGCAAAAGAAAGACCTATTAGTTTCGTATCCGAACGCTCCAGATCAGTGTAGCCATTATCCCTCATTTTGCGATAGGTATCTCCCAGCATTGGATCCATATCATCAAAGGCCTGTTGCATTTTATCTTTTACAAATTCCAAATCTCCAACAGGTTTTGCATTACCATCAGCAAAGTATTTTCCTGTATCATCATTTGTATAGGTCTCCAGGTTAAGCCTCTTCTGGATTTTCTTATTGGATTTTTCCGAGAGTGGAAGAATATATTTCTTTACGTTTTTTACAAACTCATCAAATTCAGGTTCTCCATAGGAATACCTGTCTTTTTCTATATTGCAGTATTCAAGATAGTTGTTATAGCCATTGGCCTTGGCAAGCTTATCTCTGGTTTCAATGAGCTGACCAAGGTATTCTCCTATCTTTTCACCATTATCAGCATAAGCTTTTCTATATGCGTAACGGGCATTTTTCTTCACCACCGGATCATCGGATTCTTGTAGAATGCCTATCTGTGATGCTGATAATTTCTCGCCATTATAATCAAAAGTTATATTCGCTACGAACTTGGAAATATCAGCCAGTATCTCCTGCTCTTTGGCTAAAAACTCCTCGCCTGCCCCATGAAGCATTTTCTTTTTACTCACTGATTCCAGTAAAAAGGTGCCGTATTTTTTATCAAAATCCTCTTTGAAGGGGCTGCTTGCAATAGCTTCATATATAGGTGACACATCGAAGGCCTGACTATTCCCCATGCAAAATGCGCCCTCTTCTCCTGCCTCTTCATCTGTACCATCAAGATAGCTTGCGATAACAGCTACCGACATCATCGTCTCTACTCTGTCATATTCCTTCTGAAAATCCTGAAGAAGAGACAGAACTGTATCAAAATCAGATGCCGTCTTTATCTCATCCGCAACCTGATTCATCTTTTCCTTTAGCTTCTCATAATCAGGTCTTTCGTACTTAATCTCATCGTACTTTCTCATACCCCTGTTCCTCCATTATATTGATCCCCCTGAACTTTCGATTATACATTAGTTATTTAAAGCGGTAAAGGTATACTGCATACCAAAAAAGGAACTGAGCCCATTCACCATGCGGTCTCAGTTCCTTTTTCGACATTTGAGTTTTTGAAGATTAATACTTTTCAAGCTTTACGGCGCATACCTTGTACTCGGGAATTTTCGCAAATTCATCCAAGGCAGCATTTGTAATCATGTTTACCGGTGAGTCCGGAAAGTGGAAAGGCATCCAGGTTTCCCCGGCTGAAACCTTCCTTCCAACTCTGGCCTTTGCGGTTATGGAGCCTCTTTTACTGGTAACACGGACCATATCTCCGTTTTCTATTCCCAGCTCCCCTGCGTCCTTAAAGTTTATCTCAATGAAGCCCTCACCGGATATATCCATAAGTCCCGGCGATCTCGAAGTCATGGAAAAAGCATTATAGTGATACAGAATTCTTCCGGTCATAAGGATAAACGGATATTCCTCATCAGGAAGTTCCTGTGCTTCCTTAAACCTGGCAGGGTATAGCAGCACCTTACCACGTACAGGCTTTGACACATGCATAATCGGTGTTCCGGGATGATCCTTTTCAGGACACGGCCACTGAAGACTTTCTCCTGCATCAAGGCGCTCATAGCTTATACCATGATAGCTCGGAGTTACCGCTGCGATTTCATCCATAATCTCCTTCGGTGTAAGATAGGGCTGGTTATACCCCATCGCATTCATAAGGTCAATCAGTATATCCGTATCCGACCTCATTTCACCATCGATGGTCACTGCCTTCCTTATACGCTGAACTCTGCGCTCTGTATTGGTAAATGTTCCCTCCTTCTCAGCAAAGCTTTTTGCAGGAAGAATCACATCTGCATACTGTGCTGTCTTTGTCATGAAAAGATCCTGCACTACTAAGAATTCAAGACTTTCCAATGCCTTGATAATGTGATGTGTATCAGGATCTGATACCATTGGATCTTCACCGCAGATATAGAGTCCCTTAATTTTCCCATCAATTGCAGCAGGAAAAACTTCCGTCGCTCTAAGTCCGGGATTAGGATTTAGCGATACTCCCCAGGCTTTTTCAAATTTCTCCCGTGCAGTTTCGTTATCAACCTTCTGATATCCCGGGTAGTCCGTTGACATGGCTCCCATATCACAGGCTCCCTGAACATTGTTCTGGCCTCTCAGAGGATTGACTCCGCAGCCGCTCCTACCTATTTTGCCCACAAGAGCTGCCATATTGGAGAGACTCATAACTCCCTCAGTTCCGGTAGAGTGTTCCGTCACACCAAGGCAATAGATTATCGGTGCTTTCTTTGCCTGAGCATACATCCTTGCCGCTTCTCTAAGCTTATCGGGATCGATATGACATATTTCTCCCACCTTCTCAGGAGTATAGTCCATTACGAGTTCTTTTAGTTCATTATAGCCTTCCACATATTCGTCTATGTATTTATGATCTATAAGATCCTCATTTATCATGACATTCATCATGCCATTTGCAAAGGCTACATTTGTCCCCGGACGAAGCTTAAGATGAATATCTGCTTGCCTGGACAGTCCAATCTCTCTTGGATCCACGACAATCAATCTGGCTCCGTTTTTTACAGCCTTTCTGATCTGCATTCCAACGACAGGATGCGCTTCCTCAGGGTTTGAACCAATAAGAAGAATCACATCAACGTCGTGAGTAATGTCATATATCGGATTAGTCATAGCACCGGAGCCAAGTGTCCTTGCAAGCCCGGCTACAGAAGCTGAATGACATACCCTTGCACAATTGTCTGTGGTATTTGTTCCAAAGCAGGTTCTGACCATTTTCTGAACCATGTAAACATCTTCATTTGAGGATCTGGAGCAGGCAAATCCGGCAAGAGATTCACTTCCGTATTTCTCCTTAATCTCCATAAATCGCTTAGCGGTATATTTTATCGCCTCATCCCAGGATACCTCTCTGAATTCTCCGGTGCTTCTATCCTTAATAAGCGGTTTTTTCAGGCGGTCAGGTGAATGAACAAAATCAAAGCTGGCATTTCGACCTTTCACACAAAGTCTGAAATGGTTTGCAGGTCCGTCAGCAGATTCCACATTTACAATCCTGTTGTCCTTAACTACCAGATAAAACTGACAGCCTGTTGCGCAATGAGGGCATGTAGTGAGAACCTTTTTGACCTCCCACTCGCGATAGCTCTTTTCCCTCTTCAGAATCAGTGCTCCTGTAGGGCATACTGCCGCACAGTTACCACAGCTCTCGCAGCCACTCTCTCTGTAATCATCTCCAAAGGGCGCCTCAACAATGTGGAAGTTACCAAGCCTTCCGCTTTTTATAGTCCCGTTGCATGCTATCCTGTGACAGACATTTATACATCTCTGACAGTGTATACATTTACTGGGGTCGTAGCTTATATACGGATTTCCATCAAGGCGTGGCAGCTTTTTTTCTATCCCCACTCTGCTTCCCTCATGGTCTGCGCCTTCAACTTCGTATTCATTGCAGAGACTTTGAAGCGAGCACTTTCCATTGGCAGGGCAGCTCATACAGTCCTGATTGTGGTTTGACAAAATAAGCTTAAGCATATCCCTTCTGTACTCAGTAAGTCTCTCCGACCTGGTAGTTATCGACATGCCTTCACTTACTTTTGTTCTGCATGCAGGCAGAAGTGAGTCAAAGCCCTCTTCCTCAACCATACACAGTCTGCAGGAGCCAATATCAGATATTCCCTCAAGATAGCACAAGGTTGGTATTTTTATATTGTTGTCCTTAGCCGCTTCAAGAATTGTTGTATTTTCCGGAACCTCACAGGCTTTCCCGTCTATGGTAAAAGAAATCATTCTCCCCATCCTCCTTCTATAGCTCCGCAGCCATAATGATCGCATCTTAAGCATCTTCCTGCTTCTCTCATGGCTTCCTCACAAGTCATTGGCAGCTCTACATGTTCAAAATTAGTTTTCCTCTCAAATGGATCCTTTTCCTCAATTTCAGCTCTTCCTGTCGGGATACACGGGTTAGGAAGTGCTGCCGGTATCTGCTCATCCAGCCTTATCTTATGATGGTATCCCAAATATTCATCAATGTTAAAAGCCGCCACCTGTCCTGCAGCAATGGCATTTATGGCAGTTGAGGGGCCGGTCACGCAGTCTCCTCCCGAAAAGACATCAGCCATTCCCTCTACCATGCACATCTCATCAGCCACAATCCTGCCTCTGTTAACAGGCACGCCTTCCTTATCAAAGCTCTCTACATCGCTCCTTTGCCCTACTCCCATGATCAGCAGGTCACACTTGAATCTGTACGGATAATTACTTGAATGCTCTGTTGTAACAAAACCAAATTCATCAATTACAGAAACGATTTCAGGCTGCAGCCACACTGCACATACATGCCCGGTTTCCTTATCCGTCTCAATATTCAAAAAACTAAGAAGCGTTCTGAATCTTACTCCCTCCTCTTTTGCAGCCTCTATCTCGCTTTCGAGCGCTGTGTAATCATCTCTTTTTCTTGTAAAAACATGTATCGTTTCTGCATTTAATCTTGCAGCAGTTCTCGCGGCATCCATAGCCACATTTCCGCCACCTATCAAAACCACTCTTTTGCCGGTAAGGTCCTTAAGCTCTCCGCTTGCAACCTCCTGAAGAAAATCCGCAGCAGGGACTGCATTCTCTGCATCTGCCCCTTCCATCGGCATTCGATTACCAAGCTGTGCACCTATGCCAACATAGACAGCATCATGCTCCTGTCTGATTTTGTTAAAAGTAATATCTTTTCCTATCTTGGTTCCGGTAAAAACCTTAATATCCCCTGACTTTAGAATTGCTCTTATATCCTCATCCAGTCTTTCCTTTGGAAGTCTGTATTCCGGAATTCCGTAGCGGAGCATTCCTCCAAGCTTTTCATGTTCCTCATAAATATGGACTTCATGCCCCATAAGCGCCAGAAAGTACGCAGCTGTAAGTCCTGACGGTCCACCTCCTACTATTGCAATTTTTCTTCCGGTACTGACATTTGGAAGAGGCGTATCTACCTCATCAGCCTTTACACTATCGACTGCATACTTCTTGAGCCCCCTGATATTTATCGGAGCATCTATCAGAGAACGTCTGCATTTTCTTTCGCATGGATGCTCACATACCATGGCACATGCTGTCGGTAGCGGATTCTTGTCGCGTATTACCTTTATTGCTCCGGAGTAATTCTCCTCTTTTATCATCGCAATGTATCCCGGCACATCAACATGGGCAGGGCACAAAGTTACACAGGGAATCGTCTGGGCCGTGTTTTCGCTGCAGCGTCTTTTCTTTATGTGACTTTCGTACTCATCGGCAAATTCTGAAAGAGAATCCAGAATCAGATTTGCACCCACTGTGCCAACAGCGCAGTCTGAAGTTCTGGCTATCATTCTGCACTTTTTTTCTATAGTCTTAAGAACATCTTCCGTAGCATCCCCATCAATCACGGACTTAAGCAGATGATCAACTTCCACAAGTCCGTCCCTGCAGGGAACGCATTTGCCACAGGACTGATTCATTGAAATCTGCAAAAGAGATCTGTACAGTACCAGAGGACACATTCCCGGAGGATATGAAGTCATTCTGGCTCTGAATTTTCTAAGCACTATATCTATCCTGTCATTGACACTGTCTTTCTTCTTTAACGAACGCATTTTAAATCCCCCTACATATCGCATAAACTCATTATCTAATCATAACATTTAAATGGTAATAAATGTTCGTATTTCCATTATTTTAGATATTCTTTATAATATAATTATGTAGGAAATCCCGGGATGAAATGTGGACATCTGTTGGACAAAAAAATATATACTAATGTTAGGGATACTATGAATAACGTCAAATAATGTAAACAACACATGGGTCAAAAAATGAGGAGGAAGGAAATGAAAAACAAATTTTGGGCACTTATTTTAATGGGAACTATTTCACTCTCGCTATCTGCTTGCGGAAATAATGCGAGCCTTATTTCACAGCAGATACCGGATGCTGAGCCTGCTACCACAAAGACTATTGAAGATACAGAAGTAGCGCGGTCCGCTATGCCGGAAGCTGCGGAAGAAGAAGCTGCAGCTGCAGGAATTTACGATCCCGCTAAGCAGATCGGTGCAAATGCACCTGACAGTTCTGCAGAAACCAATGAACTATCAAACGATTTTATTGAAAATGCTGCCAAAGAGGTATCTCCTTCAATCGACATTACAGACTGTGATACCTTTACACAAATTGTTGACCAGAAGCTCGAAAACGGCATGGGATATGCAAACGTAACCGTAACCGGTACTGATCTTCTCCTTGTAAGCAGCGCCACCTATGATGACCTCGAAGGAAGAATGGCAGCCATCGATGCTACTGCTTTCGAATATAAGGATGGTGTCGTAGTGGAAATCGGAGCCCTCTGCAGCGGTGGTACAGCTTATCCATTTACAATGAATAATGGATATCTCTACAGTGGTTCCAATCATTGGATATGCAAATATGCTGTCGCAAATGATAAGCTCTCCATCATGGAAAAGGCCGGTGTCATTTATGATGAAAACGGAAACGGAACCTATTTCTATGAATCCGATGATGGCGGTGACTACAGCAATATGGATTCAGCCGAAGCAGAAAAGATCTATAAAGAGCTTATAGATGAAATGATGAATGGCGAAATTGTAAATTTTCAGCCGGTAACAAAGTAAAATAGAAAAAACAATAAAGACCTGCAATTGTTGGCAATGCCATAATTGCAGGTCTTTTTATGCTTCCAGGTAGCTGACCACATCATTAAGACTATCCTGTACAGTCTCTGAAAGCTCCTTCATCTCATCATCAGCCTGTAAGAGGTCCGGAACCATAATCGGTCTTAAGTTTCCTCTGTGTGCTGCTCTGATGCCATTATAAGAGTCCTCTATAGCGTAAGCATTGGCAGTATCCACACCTATCTTTTCGCAGGCAAGTAAAAATATGTCGGGTTCAGGCTTGCTCTTTGAAACCATGTCTCCCGTCACTATCTCATCAAAATAATCAAGAAGATTGGCATCCCTTAACTGATTCACAACAGTCTGTCTGCGGGTTGATGATGCAAGGGCTATCTTCTTATTATTTTGTTTTAAAAACTCCAGAATATCAAACACACCGTTTTTTATTGGTAGTCTTCCGCCATCATATTTTTCATGAAACATTTTTGAAGCTTCCTTTGCATAAGTGTCGTAAGGAAAATCCCTGCCATATGCATCAAGCATTATCTCCCTGGTTTTTTCATCAGTTGTCCCGGTGCAGGCAAGGTATGGCTCTTCAATGTTTTCAAGGTCATATTTTCTGGCAAGCTCCATCCAGCACTCCATTGTTGCTCTTTCAGAATCAAAGATAACTCCATCCATATCAAAAACCACAGCGTCAAATTTTTTCATAATTAAAGCTCCTTCTCATAGCATAAAAAGTCCTGGTCATACATAAAACACTCCCCAACAACATTGAAATTAAAGAAGGAATATGACCGTATAGCTTTTTCATTATATTTATTAACAAGGAAATGGATGCTCTTATATCCACGCTCCTTAAGGACGTCCATTCCATGCTTCATCATTTTTCTTGCAATACCTCGCCCCTGCATGGAAGGCTCTACAGCTATACGTGCCAGTTCTCCTCCGGGAAAAAGTTTTTTATCCCAGCAGTCAAGATTGTCTACGGCTTCGTCCACTTCAATGGAAATGGCTGCAATTATCCTGTCATTCTCTTTCATGATAAACAGGGAGTCTCTGGACAAATCAAAATCAATGGTCTCGTTTGAGGGATAGTCTTCATCCCATGCACAGAACTCTCTGCCTTTTTGCATCTCATACAATTTCAGTACTTCTTCCCTGTCTCTTTCTGTAGCAAGTATTATGTCATTATTCACTTTGCTTATGTCCTCCTGCTGCCTGGTGTCCTGTCATATTTTAACTGTTTCACACGCATTGATAAAATGCTTTCAATGTCTGTACTCCGGAACCTGTCCCATATATTGAACAGCAATTCTATTCTCCGGATGTACATCTACCATGTAAATCACCACAAGGAAAAACCATTCAAGTGGTTTCATAATAATATAAACCACATCAGCAGTCCACCTGCTATTTATCATCCTCGCCACCGGGAAACCGTACTTATCATAAAAAGAGCGAACTGCCCTGTGAAGATGAGGCGTCTTTTCCTCCAAAATCTGTTCGAAGGCATTGGCAATACATAGCTGTCTGTTCACAGTAACCTCGTGTCCGTGGCGTATGCCCTTGCGGATAGGCTTAACAATTCTGCGATGTCCGCCTGCTGCCACAGTGCAAAGATAGTGCTCATCATAATAAATATTCTGTGGAGATACTTTAGTTGATAGGTTCCACTCACTCGTCTCAGTCCACGCTTTGACTACAGAATCCGGTGCCTGCCCAACCAGCATCAGAAGCATTATAATTATGCCAAGTAGCGGTATCATCAGGAAAAGTGCAAAAATTGGCCATACTGCAACATTTTCAAGTATATTGGCAGATGCATTAAGGACAGGATTCTCATTAATCCCACTCATTTCCATGGTTGTTTTCTGCCATTCATGGATTTTCTGTAATATAGTTCTTAGTGTCATCAGAATGCAGCAGGCAGGAAGAATAAGAAGGTAGAAATCCTCTTCCTTTTCGTAATCATTTCCAACTCCAAATACCTGTATCGTGAGAATAATAAGTTCTATTATTCCAAGATACATAGCTGACATGGAAAGCACAGTAACAAGCGGAGGAAGTGTTTCCAGAGAACTATACTGAAGCACAAGATATCCTGTTATCGCAAGAATAAATATTACTGCAACTGTCGTAGCCGTCTGACTATAGATTGGTGTATGCCGCTCAGCATTGTGAAGCTGATACTGCCAGTCTGTACCGGTGGCATTTTTCCAAAAAGCAATATAGGCATATTCATAGAAGATTCCGAGTATTAGAGCTGTGGCATCAAATACTCTTGCGCCTATCGCTTTCATTCCTCTCCCTTCAAGTATCAGGCAGTACATTTCTCCCAGCATCAGCATGATTGGAAATACATAAATAAGTGCCCAGAGTGGTCCTGCTATCGGAAACTGCAGAAAATCCTCCACATCCCTGCTTGTTACAAGCTTATATCCCATTCCGATAATGGATGATATCACCAGTGCTATAAACACCGGATGTCTTCTGTAGAATGGTAAATTTTCATTTTGATTTGTATCCATATTATCTTTTCCTTATCCATCAACTTCACCGACAGCTTATCGCCCAAAGAGTGTTTTAACTATACTCCCCGTTTAGTCTTCCTGATATGCATAAGCCACAGAATCAGGATTGAATTTCTGTATCCTGTCACTTGCGTAGGCAAGTCTTTCATCAATGGTAAATGCAGGAATCTTGTTCTTTTCCTCTTTTTCTCTGGCTACTGCTTTTTCCTTCAGTTCTTTCGTGAATTCAATCTCGTATCCGATTTCCTTTGCAAGATACATAACACCTGCAAGCCTTTCAACATTTTCTGCCTCGTATGCCAGCTTTGCATTCTCTTCAATTTTTTCTTTAAGAGCATCTAAAGGTATTGTTTTGAGCGCGTTTATTGCCAGTAAAAAATATGCCTCATCAACATCTCTCAGACATTCAAAGAGGAAATCGATGCCCTCACTATTAACCGGATATCCCAGCATAGTCAGAATTTCTATTCCATTACAAACGCTGTACTCATTTCTAAACTTTGAAAAATCGATATAATCGGAAATCTTCTTGCGCTTATCCTTTATCTTCTTTGTAGCCTTTAATATCTCATCCGTCGGCAATACCCGTGTAAAAACATCAGATTGCAAATTTCCTTTTCTTGATCTTCCCTCTTTACTGTTAGCATAGGCTTTCTCCCAATTATATCTGATTCTGCTCCAGTCAGCCTTGGAAAGCTCTGTGTGACATTTCTCCACAATTCGCCTGAATTCATATCTTCCGGGGTGCGGCGTCGTTTTAAAATACATCCCCCGCTCCTCGAAGAAATTCCCTATTTCCCTGCTCTTCTCATGATCCCTGACCTCTTCCGGAAGAACCAGAACAGCTCCGTCAATGGTATACAGCTCATTGTTGTGTTTACTGTATCCGCAAATAAAGTCAAGCGGGAGGATATTTTTTCCCAGACGTAACCATTTTCCGTCTTCACTTATCTGTACATATCCGGCTATAGTATTTGTTCTATATTTATAATTATGGAACTTCTCTTTCTTTAGCAGATACTCTATCTGTGATTCTTCCAATAAATCCCTGAAGTATGGTATTTCCTCATCCCCCATTACAATTCTGAGTTCTGAGGGTGACAGATAGTCCAAATGAATATTGCCATTTCCTGAAAACTGATTTGTATAGGAAGTGCTGTCGTAAGCTGTTCCTGTATTAGAGTTACCGGAATTACCGGTTCTCTTATTTTTTCCGTATTTGTCGTCAAGTTTAGAGAATCTAAGCATAGGCGAAAGCATAAGTATAAGAGAAGAAGCTCCGAAAATAATGTTTGTAATAAGCCCCTTACCCAACACCTTTTCCAACCCGATACAAATATATATGGAAGAAACAAAGCCTATTCCAATTTCGCCCATAAGGATGAAAAATATCGCAATCCCTGCTAAAAACGCACCAATTCCACCTTCATAATATTTTTTAATTATATATTTAAGCATAATTATGATTTTCCATTTGATGATTTTTTATAGATAGAAGATTCCAAAACGAAAATAGACATATCCAATGATATGCAGACTTTCCCAAAATAATTCCCCTGAAAAACTATTTTCCCCTTACTACTATTTCCCCCAGAAATCCATTATATCATATACAGAGAAATTGATTTAAATATGATATATTGATATTTTCTGTGGTCATCCATATCTCACTTTTACCTATTATTTTGCTGTTACATAGATGAAATCCCATAGTATTTCATAATAATATCAAATGATATAGGTGTCAAAAGTCAAAAATGCGTACATGCTTGCATGTTAAGCATTTTGACTTTATGACCCGAACAAATATGAGGAATTAGCAATTTACGCAGTAAATTAGCGGTTTCCGAATATTTGTAGAATTGCAAGAGTTTCGAAGAAACGGAGCAATTCGTATATCATATGGTGTCAAAATTTACTTTTGACACCTACATCATCAAATGTTTCCTGATAATATCATATAGTAAGTCTGTTTATTGTCTCTTTATAGTGATTTTATTATCGCATTATGGTTTATGTTCATCCAATAATCTACAAACTAGTCAAATTGGTGTAACACTTTACGGAAGGATGATTACTTTTTGAGACTCTCTTCACCCATTTTTCTGGAAATTCTGAAATCTGACTGAAACTTTTTACGGTAAAAAGTTTAACCGAGAAGCTTTGTACCATTTTATTCAGTCAATTATTCTTAAATAATAATTTCGGGTGTACATTAATCGAAATATCGTCTATTTTTACAAAAAATGTACAGTCAGATAGTCCATTTTACAATTATCGGATGAAAACTGATCATGCCCAACAATGATCCAGCAATGACAAACAATACAAACAATAAATAACGATTCCTGTCTTTGAAAGTGCAAATGCATAATTCCAGGATTTGATAACATATCACGGTAAATTGTTCCAAATTTTTCGTACAAATATTAACCAAATCTCCCATCAATTATTCTACATAATCACCACAAAAATCGACTATTCTTTGTCTGTGAGTTTGATATAATTTTGTTCATGGTGATTATTATGTAAAAAGGGAATTAGCAAAAAACATATGTACAAGGAGGAGATTTCATGAAGTACAAAGAACTGTTTGAGCCTGTCAAAATCGGCAAGCTCGAAATCAAAAACCGCTATGCAATGGCACCTATGGGGCCGCTGGGACTTGGAGACTGCGAAGGCGGCTGGAACGATAGAGGAATTGACTATTACACCAGACGAGCACAGGGCGGAATAGGACTTATCATCACAGGTGTAACATTCTCAGATACAGAGGTTGAAAAACCCTCTTTTCCAAACACACCCAATTCAACCTATAATCCGGTACAGTTCGTAAGAACAAGCCGCGAAATGACTGAGAGAGTCCATGCATATGGCTCCAAGATTTTCCTTCAGATGAGTGGTGGATTCGGACGCGTTACAATCCCCACAAACCTTGGAGAATTTCCACCGGTATCTGCTTCTGCAATACCGCACAGATGGCTTGATAAAACCTGCCGCCCTCTTACTGTCGAAGAGATTCATGGTATTGTAGATAGCTTTGGAAAAGGCGCTTACAACGCAAAAAGAGCAGGCTTTGACGGTGTAGAAATTCATGCTGTTCATGAAGGTTATCTTATTGATCAGTTTGCTATCTCATTCTTCAACCACCGCACAGATGAATATGGCGGCTCACTTGAAAACAGACTGAGATTTGCGAAAGAAATTCGTGAAAAGATTGCAGAAACCTGCGGTTGGGATTTCCCTGTTGCACTCAGATTTTCACTTAAGAGTATGGTGAAGGACTTCCGTGAAGGCGCTCTTCCAGGAGAAGAGTTCGAGGAAAAAGGACGCGATATCGAGGAAGGAATTGAGGCAGCCAAGCTTCTTGAAAAATATGGCTATGATGCCCTTGATGTTGATGCCGGAACCTATGATGCATGGTGGTGGAATCATCCCCCGATGTACATGGAAAAGGCACCATATAAAGAATTCGCACGTATTACAAAAGAGAATGTAAAGATTCCTGTAATTATGGCCGGACGTGTCGATAATCCCGATACAGCTCTTGAATGCATTAATACAGGCATTTGCGACATGGTCTCACTTGGAAGACCTACACTTGCAGATCCGGATATCGTAAACAAGATCCGAAGAGATAAGATATCACAGATTCGCCCCTGCATCAGCTGTCAGGAAGGCTGCATGGGTCGTATCCAGACCTACTCTCTCATCAACTGTGCAGTAAATCCTCAGACAGGAAAAGAAAGCATTAACGTCTACACTCCTGTTGCCAAAAAGAAAAAGGTTCTTGTTGTGGGCGGCGGTGTAGCAGGCTGCGAAGCAGCAAGAGTTCTTGCAGAGAGAGGTCATGAGCCTGTTCTCTACGAAGCTTCAGACAGACTTGGAGGTAACCTCATTCCCGGCGGTGCTCCCTCCTTTAAAGAGGATGACCTTGCACTCGCAAAATGGTACGAGGACGAAATGACACGCCTCAAGGTTGAAGTTCACATGAATACCAAGGCTACTGAAAAAGAGATTACCGACAGCTCTTTTGATGCAGTAATATTCGCAACAGGATCAAGACCGAAGAAGTTCTCTCTTGGTGATGATGAAAAGGTTTACACCGCTGAAGAAGTTCTCCTTGGAAAGAAGGATCCCGGCGCTACGGCTGTTGTTGTAGGCGGCGGACTTGTCGGCTGTGAGCTTGCTCTTGATCTTGCGCAGAAGGGCAAAAAGGTTACTATTGTCGAAGCACTTGATAAGCTTCTCGCTGTAAACGGTCCGCTTTGTAGTGCCAATAAGGAAATGCTCGAGCAGCTCATCCCCTTCAATGGCATAGATGTTGTGACCGGTGCCAAGGTTACTGAATACAAGGATGGTGTTCTCAAGGCTGAGGTAGAAGGAGCCGTTAAGGAGATTCCTGCAGACAGCGTAACTCTCTGTGTCGGATACACCAGCGAGTCCTCTCTCTATGACCAATACAAGAATGATATCGATGAAGTATACCTCCTCGGTGACGCCAGACAGGTTTCAAATATCATGTATGCTATATGGGATGCTTTTGAGGTAGCAAATCATATCTGATAAATATATACAATAAATCACACCTGTTCAAAAACAAAAAAACGGTAGAAGACTTGCTTTATAACAAATCTTCTACCGTTTTTATTTCTACACTATGCGTAATAAATATCAGGCTCAAATATCTGAGTATTTTATACTCCGAATATCAATATAGTCCTATGGGTTCAAGGAAAGCTCTTACCTGCTGCATATAATAATCCTTGTCATCAATTATTCCTTCTATATGAGCACTGTCAACATGAACCTCAGTCTTTGTATCACTTCCGACATTTTCATAAACTTCCTCAACCATTTCAGGAAGACATACCTCATCCTTATCAGATACGATTACCATTGTTGGAAGCTTATCGTTTTTAACAAGTTCGATTGTGTCACCCTCTGCAAAGTCAATGCCATGAACAAGCTTCATATAGGGCTTCGTAACAGCAATGAGATAATTAGACATACCTGAATATGCACCCTCCGGGCCATCTCCAAACCCAAAACTCCTTTTACTTTTTTCGTCCCCTCGATTTCCCATTATAACAGACTCATAAGCTTTTCGATATCATCATCTGTCGTAGCCCAGTCGGTAGCAAGTCTTATAACTGTATGATTTTCATCAGACTTTTCCCAAAAGCCGTATCTGACATTCTCTGCAAAAGCCTTCAGCTTCTCATCCTCCATCACAATAAACTGCTGGTTCGTCGGTGAATCGATGTAAAGCTTATAGCCTTTTTCTATCAGTCCTTTGCGTAAGGCCTCAGCCTTATCAATGGCATTTTTGCTTATTTCAAAATAGAGGTCATCCGTAAAAAGGGTGTCGAACTGAAGTCCGAGAAGCCACCCCTTTGCAAGAAGTGCTCCGTGCTGCTTGATGACAGGAACAGGATGCGCTGTAGGAACTCCCTTGGGAAATACCACAGCCTCTCCAAATAAAGCTCCAACCTTGGTGCCACCTATATAAAAAGCATCTGAGACTTCAGCTATATCCTTAAGCGTAACATCAGTGCGTCTGCTCATAAGTCCATAACCAAGTCTTGCACCGTCAATGAAAAGCGGAATGTCAAAATCTTTACATATCTTCGAAATCTCAGCGAGTTCAGTCTTTGAATACAGGGTTCCATACTCGGTTGGATGAGAAATATAAACTGCACCGGGAAATACCATATGCTCATGGTTATCATCTGCATAGAATCCTTTGATAAAAGCTCGCAGATCTACAGCGGTAATTTTCCCAATCTGATCTGAGTAGGTAGCATATTTGCATGAAACATTATCTTTATCTGAAGAATACGCGGATAATACATCATTATTTACAGGAAGAGTCAGAACCTTATGTCCCGAAAACTCAATAGCACCCGCTTCGTGCGCAGCCACATGTCCCGTAGGTGCTGCTACAACACCCTCATATGGCTTTAGCAGCATATCCAGTACAACCTGGTTTGTCTGGGTCCCTCCCACAAGAAAGAACACATCCGCATCAGGGCAACCACATGCATTCTTTATCTTTTCTGCTGCACTACTGCAATAATCATCTGTTCCATATCCATCATTCTGCTCGAAATTGGTCTCAGTAAGACGCTCTAATATTCTGGGATGTGCCCCCTTTGTATAATCGCTGGAAAATGATATTTTATTGTTCTTTTTACTATCCGAATTATTTTTCATCAAAGCATCTCCTCATATATTTTTTCATAAATTTAACTTTTCTCCGGCAAAATAGCAAGATAATAATATGGTATACAAAGCTGAAGAAATGATTAATGGAAATAACCCTTCATAAGATAGAGCAATTAAACCACTCACCTGATCCTGATATCCGTAAGCGCAACCTGATCACCGGTAAGGGCTACATATACCTTACTGTTTCCGTCCTTTAACGTTGTAATATTTTCAATATAAATACCAAGATTTTCAGTCAGTGTTGTTATAGTGTTGCCTCTTCTCTTAATCCGGACCTCGCACTCCATTCCGCGATGTCCGGTCTTTTTCCATGCTCCCCAATTCTGGAATTTCTCAGTCTTCTTAATTACAAACTTGTTTTCAGCAAATTCCTTGGTAGGATCGCTCTCACCATTAAGCTTGATCATCGCATACTCACGGTAGCCCTCTCCATATACCTTTTTATCATCTGAATAAAAAAGGACAATGTACGGACAATGCCATACAAGATTGGCTGAAGGAAGACTCATGGAGTGGAAGTTTATCCTGATATGATCCGTCAAAGCAATTCCTTCCGTAGCAGCAGATCTTGTCCTGTCTATCTGAATATTGGGCACATCAGAGGCAATTCTGTCAGTGTAATCAAGCTCTTCCTCTATTCTGGGAATATCCTCGGCACCTGTCATTTCACCGGTTTGTTCTACATTAATTCCTGTTATATAACAGTTTTCTCCTGTAATTCCAACATAAGCTGATTTTGTTTTGTCAGGAAGTGCAACTATTGCTTCAACTATTCTCCACTTACTCTCCAGCACCAGCTTTAAATGATCCTCAAAACGACGCGTAGTAATGCTGTAAAACTGATCACTCAGGTCACCGTTTTTTTGCTCTGCAGATACATCTTCGGAATCTGTTGTCTTTACCCTGATATTTCTGGCATTGGTAGTAACACTGTGACCATCAAACCACAATTCGCCATATTCTGTATATTTAAAAGCTTCTATAGCCTTTGCATTGCTGTACACATGCCTGTCAAAGGAATCAAAAAGAATGATGGAGGGCTGACTGAATTCACCTTCTGTAGAGGCAGAATTTACACACATGAAGGTAATTCTGGTAACTTCATTGTCTATCAAAATACCAGCAGATACTGCATCTCTGTATTTTCCGCATTGAAGCTCCGTCTCCAGCTCCACTTCTTCTGTAAGCACTTTTTCATTAACATCATTATCAATTAGCTGAACAAGGATGTCTGTATAATTAGGATCAAACTGGGTTCCTCCACAGGTCACAAACTCCTCTCTGATAAGAGGCAATGGCAGAGCATCCCTGTAGCTTCGCTTTGAATTCATGGAAACATAGGCATCTGCTATCGATATTATTCGTGATACCTCGGGTATAGCCTCACCCTTTAGTCCATCAGGATAGCCACTGCCATCATATCTCTCATAGCAGTAACGTGCGGCTACACTAAGATAAGGATACTCCGTGATGCTTGAGAGAATTTCCGCACTGAGAATGGGTTTGTGCTTTATCATGTCCATTTCTTCCGGAGTAAGGTCATCCTCCTTAGTCAGCAGGCTGTCCGGCATACTAATCAGACCAATATCATGAAGAAGAGCTGCATAGTAGATTTCGTCGCATTCTTCTTCACTTTTGCCTGCTGCCTTTGCCAGTCTCCTTGCAAGCTCCGCAGTTCTTGAGGAATGATCCTGGGTAAGCTCATCCTTCTTTTCAACAGCCTTTATAAATGCACCTGCAGTCTGTTCAAACAATCTTCTGGAACTCTTCCTCTCCTGCTTAAGGTTTTCCATCTCAATTTTATGAGTTCTTACAACTTCATCATTAATATCAAGGTATGTAAAAATATAAAGAGAAACTGACACCATAACCATGGCCATATTCACAATAGATATTCCATAGGCAAAAATCTGAATTATTCCCATTATTATCGGAACAAAGATATAAAGGGAAAGTGCAATATTTATGTATATGCTGAATCTTTTCCTGTATTTCATACATACGGTAAATTGAATAAGCGGACCGATTACCGGAATCAGATAGCATATAAGGAATCCCGGACCTCTGTGATAAATATTATTGGCATCAAAGCTGTAATACATCCCTGTAAACTGGGAGATAACAACCAGCATCATTTCAATAACCGATGCCACCCCTGTGAAGATCAGTCTTTTAGGTATAAATGATATTTTCTTATTTTCATTAAGAAGATCAATAATATATAGATTAAAATTGAAAACTATTCCTGCAGTAAGGAAAAAGACCATGAAATTGGACAGTCTTACCATTACGTATGCAACCGTTCCCGGAACGCCTGCATATATGTATGCCATTCTGTCAAAGAAAAGAAGAAATGCCGCAACAAGCTCCATTCCGATAAGGATCCACTTTCTCCTTGCCGGAAGGAACCTGGTGATAACGAGCATGAGCGCCATTGTAAAGCAAACTGTACAAAGGGCCAGCATTATATCCATTTGGTTGGTTTTTATGAATTCGTACATCTTCCCCTCATCTGTGCAGTACGAAAAATTCCTGCAGTTTCTCAAGCAGTTCGTCTCTTCCTATGTTCTTGAGGAAGTAACCCTCAGGTCGTAGCGAAACTACCTCCATGACACTATCCTTGTCGCCTTTTCCCGTGAGGAACATGACGGGAATTGATTTTGTCTCCTCATCACTTCTTAACATTTCAAGGACCTGCGGGCCTGTTGTAACAGGCATTTCGTGGTCAAGAAGAATGAGATCCACCTTGTTTTTTCCAAGCCACTTAATAGCCTGCAGTCCTGAATTTGCCATGGAAACCTTGTATTTTTCCTTGAGCCATTCGCGGACAAGTGTAAGGTATTGTGGGTCGTCATCAACAACGAGAATGCTTTTCTTCAGCTCTCCCGTGGACATCTTCATGAGGTACTCCGTGACTGCCGTAACGTAGACTGTATTATCAACCGGCCTTGGAAATGCCTCATATATAAGCTCAGCAGGTACAACCTTTTTCATTCCATCAATGTCCAGCTGTTCTCCGATGAGTATCATCTGAATGTCCTTCTCTTCCATGATATCCACCAGAAAATGAATAATTTCCTCATCCGGTATAAACTTATTATCAATGTACAGCGTAACAAGGGCGGCATTCTCAATCGCTTTATTTATGTCATTGATATTCCAACGCACAAATGAAGTGGGACATCCCGCTGCCTCTGCTTTCTGCATAAGAACCCTCACAATAAAGGATTCCTTTTCCCCTATAACAATCATGCTGTTTCCCGCCATAACTACTCCCTTCGCGTTTACTTTGAAATCAGCGCTTCCATGCCATCCCAATCAAAAACTCTCAGCATTTTCTCAAGCTCAGCCACCTTCTCTGCATCCTCTTTGGGCAGTTTAAAGGACTTAAGCTGACCTAAAATCATCTCAACTGCATCGTAATCAAACTGAGGAACAACTTCAGAAAGCGCATTGTACGCATCTGCAAGCTCCTCAGGTGAGATTTCTTCTTTATCATCACTACCCTGCTCCTCTATCCTGATTCTTCCGAGAAGCTCCTTAAAGGCAAGGTAGTCATTTACGAATTTATCCGTATTTTCACTAATGAATTTTATATCTTCTCTATTACCGGCTTCTTCAAGCGCCGCTGCCATTTTTCCAAGCTCCAGCGCACCGATTATTCTCGCTGAGCTCTTCAGGGCATGAACCTTTATGGTATAGAGTCTTATATTCTTTTCATTATAAGCGTCCTGTATTACTATTGCATTCCCATCAATTGTATCAAGGAAAAGCTGAAGCGAGAAGATAAAGCTTCCTATTCCTCCGGAGTTCTTTATACCTTCGTCCACATTGATCTCAGTAATATCATAGATCCACTTAAGCTCCTCGGGTATTTCCGTCAGAACATCCATGTAGTCTTCCGCATTAGGCTTTTCCATCATTTCCTCAGGAAGATGCCTCATGATGGTTTCTTCAAGAATCACGCTGTCGATGGGCTTTGCCAGATATCCGTTAAATCCCATTTCCTTATAGTACTCTTCACTCTCCGAGGTATTGGCAGTAAGGGCATATACCGGTGTATCGGTATCAATTTTACGAAGCTCACGAAGAGTCTCTATACCGTCCATTTCAGGCATCATATGATCCAGGAAAATTACATTGTATTTACTGTCCTGAATTTTCTCAAGACACTCCGGTCCGCTTGCCGCAGTTGTAACAAATACCTTGGTCGCCTTAAGAAGTCCCTGTATTACACTAAGGTTCATTGGATTATCATCCACTACCAGGACATCCGCATCAGGAGCAACAAACTTAGGAATGTGAGGCCCCTTCACCTGACTGTCGTCATGTTCTATGAAAACACCTATAGGTTCAGGGTCAACGATTTTCTGCGTGATATTTAATATAAACTCAGAGCCTTCACCATAAATACTGTTACAGGTAATACTTCCACCCATGAGTTCCGCAAATCTTCTCGAAATATCAAGGCCAAGTCCTGTTCCCTGAATTCCGCTGTTTTTCTCTTCATCTAGTCTCTCATAAGCTGTAAAGAGCTTCTCCATATCCTCTTCCTTTATACCTATTCCGGTATCCTTAACAAGGAAGCATAGATCGCAGATGTCATTTTCTCTTTTCACCATGGAAACATTAAGTATAAAGCCGCCATACTCCGTATATTTAACCGCATTTGTAAGAAGGTTTACTATAATCTGTCTTACCTTGCCGCTGTCACCGTAAAGGCGCTTCGGTATCATCTCATCAACTACAACATCAAAAGTAAGCTCCTTCTGGGTACTTCTGACACGGATCATGCTTACAACAGAACGCAGCATCTCCTGTACATCATAATCCTTCTCAACAAGATGCATCTTGCCGGATTCAATCTTTGAGATATCCAGCAGGTCATTGATAAGACCAAGCAAAGACTCCGATGCACTTTTTATATCGAAAGCATAGTTCATCATTGACATGAAATAGTTCTTGGGAACACCTGTAGCATCCTCCCTCATAACCATCTCATTCATTCCCATGATTGTATTTATGGGCGTTCTTATCTCGTGCGAAATATTTGCAAGGAACCTTGTCTTTGCCGTATTCGCCCTGTCTGCCTCTTCCTTGGCCAGCCTTATCTCATTATACTGTCTGCTGATAATGGTAGCCTTCATTACTTTATAAACAATAAAGGCGGCAGTGACAGCAATAATTAACGAGAATATTATTCTAATGATAAAAAGCTCAGAAAGTCGTGGCCTTTTTGAAATATCAAAGGATGTTTCCGTGATTATATCTTCTTCATTATCCCCAATAACCTGTAAGTGAAGCTTATAGTCACCATAGGGAAGCGCTGTGTATTCCAATGTAGTAAGCTCACTCCTTGGCACAGTAATCCCCGGATCCTCACTTCCATCCAGATGAAGTTTGACCGTAGGATTAAGCATGGTGTAGTCCATTACTGATGCCTGAATTATAATACGTTCATTTGATGGAGGAATAATATATTTTCCGTTGTCATTGGGTAAAATCTCTGTATCACCCAAGGTCACACTCTTAATTGCAACTCTTATCTCTGTTTTCCCCTCAAAGAAATGGTCGGTGTTTGCCCGTATAACACCATTTCTTCCGGAAATATATAATTTCCCGTCCTCGTCCTGCGCACTAAAGGAGTTTGCAGTTATAGGAAAAGGGAGCCCGTTCGAAGCAGTATAAAGCCTGTATTCCTCTATATTATCAGAAAGGATATCCTCTGCTTTTATTTTATATATACCGCAGGCTGCAAGAACCCAGGCGAACCCATCATTATCAAAGAACATCTCATAGTTATTGTTGTACGGAAATGTTGACACATTCGTGATAACTCCGTCCTTCATATACTCTATGGAATTGGAGGTAATAATCCATAATAAGCCATTCTTTTCGTCCTTTTTAATTCTGGTCACAACATCACTGGTAAGGCCTTCGTCCCTGCCTATTCTGGACATATTGTCACCATCCAGCACGTATATTCCATCCCCGTCAGTTCCGATATATATTTTTCCGTCAAAGCCTTCAGCAGCCGAGAAAAAGACTGTGTTTTTAATTCCATCCTCTGCGCTTATGGTTTTTACCACTTCATTATTTTTGATTATGGCAAGTCCGCCGTTTGTTAATACGATAATTCTTCCATCAGCAGTTTCGTAAGTACTTCTTACCTCGTTACTGGGCATTCCGTTAACCATAGTAAAAAGTGAAAACTCACCGTCATCACTAACCCGCATCAGACCTCTGCCTTCAGTATCAGTGGATATCCATAGATTACCTTTACTGTCCTTCATGATGCATCTTATCTTGATATCCTTTAATATTTGGGTCAGAGTGTTGGTAACAGGCCTGTCGTTCCCATCAACTACAGAAAGCCCATAATCTGTTCCAACATACAGTTTTTCCTTATAAAGGCAGCATGCGTTGGTGACTGTCTCACGTATCCCGGCTTCTTCAGACAGATTAAAGAAATTATTTGCCACAACCTTCATCACACCCTGTGAAGAGGAAGCAACCCACAAATTCCCCTGATAGTCCGAAGTTGTCATTTCAATTGAATTATTGACAGGAAGATCACTGATAAGCTTGAAGTGCTTCTTATCTTCCATATATCCAATGCCGTCCTTAGAAGATATCCACACACGACCGCAGTCATAGCTTATCCAATGAAGATTGTCCAGCGCATAGATTGTCGCTCTTATCATATTTATTGCTCTTGAGCCAAAATCCCCGTAATAAACGGCATTACCCTGAGTAATTATGTATACCTTGCCTTCAGCTTCAGGGTCCGCAAGAATGGACGTTATAGTCTCCATTCCAAGCTCTTCTGAGGCATAAACTTCAGAAATTTTACAATTATCTATTGAAAAAATAATTCCGTTTTTTGTCTGTCCATAGATTCTTCCGGAAGTATCCGCATCAAGTCTTAGTATTCGCTCATCATTAATTCTTTCATTATCTATATTTTTAAGTTTTCCGTCAGGAGTTATGTATGCCACACCCGATGTAGTACCCACGAAAACATTTCCATCAGCATCCTCGGCAAATAC
The DNA here is from genome assembly GCF_000424145.1 of Butyrivibrio sp. AC2005. Classification (GTDB taxonomy): domain Bacteria; phylum Bacillota; class Clostridia; order Lachnospirales; family Lachnospiraceae; genus Butyrivibrio. The sequence continues at coordinate 181,664 of NZ_AUJI01000011.1, read as the reverse complement.
TCTGATTGAAGATGACGGCAATCCTTCCTTATAGGTGTAATGTGTACGCTCTTCTCCATCGATCACAACAACACCATTATCGTTGGTAGCTACAAAGATTCTGCCTCTGCTGTCTTCAAACAGACCTCTTCCGCTGGTCAGTCCATCGGACGGATCAAGCTTTTCAAAGGTCGTGCCATCATAGCGGAGAATTCCGCTGTAGCCGCCTATCCACATTGAGCCATCGCTGGCACATAAAATGCAATTGGCATCAGAGGTTATAAGCCCGTTTGAGGCATCATAAAGCTCCGCAGTATATCCCACCTGCGGTGTCTGTCCGGAAATAGCATATCCCCCACCCACTTTTGTTGTCTCATCCTCAGCAGACAGTACCTTCTGCCCTGAGAGCAAAAGCAGAGTCATGGGAATAACTGCCATTAGCATATTAAGTTTTTTCAGCCTAAAAAACTTATTTGCCACAAATAGCCTCCGTTGTCACTGGTTATATTTATTCAGAATAACCAGTATTTCAGGCATGGATTCCAAAAATACTTCAACACATTTGGGATCAAACTGTGTACCGGCACCATCCCTTAATATATCCAGTGCTTTTTCAAGCGGATATGCCGGTTTGTATACTCGCTTGGAAGTAAGTGCATCAAATACATCCGCAACTGCCATTATTCTTGCGGATAAAGGAATAACCTCTCCGTGAAGTCCGTCAGGATACCCCTTTCCGTCCCACCTTTCGTGGTGATAAGCGGCCATATTCCTTGCTTCCTTAAGGTAGCTTCCTCCTTTTACGGTGCTTATAGCCTTCTCTATTATCTCTTTTCCGGCTGTAGTATGAGTTTTCATAATCTCAAACTCTTCATCCGTAAGCTTTCCGGGTTTGTTAAGTATCTTATCGGATATATTTATTTTTCCCACATCATGAAGCGGGGCTGATCTCACAACATCCGAGATGAATTTAGGTGTTATCTTTTCAGCGTAATATCCCTTTTTCTTAAGCCCTTCCACTATTATCTTTACATAAGCCGCTGTCTTCTGAACATGCGCACCGGTATCCGAGTCGCGGCTCTCGACCATATCTGCCATGGTCAGAATAAGACCGTCCTGCATCTTCATGGTTGATTCGGACAACCGCCTGATATTTCTCATCTGCTCTGCCTGATTCAGGGTCATATCACACAGGGTATGGTACAATTTCTCAATTTCGTCACCTGTTTTAATACCAAGAGAGCGAATCTCCTTAACATTTTCATCCAGAGTCTGCTGGTCATCACCACTTTCAGCAAACCGGTCCACGCACTCAGTCATGCTTGTTATCGGAAAAGTAGAATAAATACTTGTCATCCACATTTCATACCCAATAAGAAGTATGAAAAGTCCTGCAAGAATAAGCAGCACTCTGATAATAAAATCAGTCATGTAATCAGTCATATAATCCAGTGAAATGTCACTGTTTGTATAACAAACTGTATTTCCCTCTTCGTCCTTAACAGGATAAACAACACTCAGAGTTTTACCGCCATCCTCGGGATATTCTATAGTGTCTATCCCCTCCCCTGATAAAAGTGCAGGCAAATAAGGAATAAAAAAATCTGTATATGGCATTAAAACACCGGGTTCAATACGAGGTTCATCCTCCTTGTAAGGATTAAACACCATATAGTAACCGTCTTCCTGGACTTTAGTTACGTATAAATAGTCAACATCAGGCGTATTATCACGTATTCTTGCAAGCATTTCCTCTGTTTCTTTATATCCCGGTGCGTTCTCACCATTCTCAATATATTCATCCACCTTAGTGGGATCTATTATTTCTGCAGCAAATTTAGCCGCCGTATAGCCATGCTCAATACTTGATTCTTTTGAACTGTTGTAATAAAGACTGAGGCCTATCCAGGACATTGCAATCACAATGGCAAATGATGTCACAAGGAGTGAGAAGGTCTCACGTGTTCTTACAGATCGTTTGATGCCTTTTTTATTTTTCCCGTTATTCTGATATTTAAGAAGTGATTCCCAGGTCTGCTTAATCGTACTGGTCTTAAAGCTCTGAACTATCGTTTCCGGTGTAAGCTGAATTAAAACAATCGCAACAACAGTTGTTATTCCCTTATCGATTATGTTAATTGTGATGTTAAGCAGAAGTGCAGCAAGAAGAAAAGGAAATCCCGTTGCTTCAGAAAAGCCCATAGCATGTTTTCCGGATACTGTACTCTGTACATCACCCAGAAGCCACTGAATGAGCGTACTTAATGAACCGGTTACAACTGCCAGAAGCAAAACCAGTTTAACTATTGCATTTACTTTATTTATGGGACGTTTTCTCACAAAGGAGAACGTATGAACAGCAATAAGCGCATTTACCGCTGAAAAGTAAATGGCATCTCTGTTAAAGAGCATGCAAAGAGTATTGGTGCAAACGGCAGACATAATCCCAAAATAGGGACCTGCTACTATTGTTACCAATATTGTTCCAATGGTGTCCAGATAAAGTGGTGCACCAAGATTACTCATAACAAAGTACAAAAGTACATTTATTATGATCGCTGACACTACAAGAGCGGCCAGCTTTATTCTCTTTTTCCCCTCATAATTTATGTGTAATTGCATAGCAATATCCTACTAAGCAAATCTTGTCATTTTGACATACCATTACTGTTTAATCATACAATATTTCGGGAATAATTTTAATTAAAAACCAATAAATTTATTTTTACCCGGTCATTTTCTTTAAGCTCTTTTTATTTTTATACATTTTCTTATCAGCGACCTCAAATACTTCAGCCACTGAATCTTCATTGTTGTATCTTTCCATGCCACAGGCAATTACAAGAACATTTTCCTTAACAGCAGTTTCATTATGAGTCTCAATTTCTCCTATAAGATTATCTATATTCTCATAGTCCTCTCCTTGTGAGATTACTACAAACTCATCACCGCCAATTCGAAAAACAGGACTGTGTTTAAAAATACTGCAAATAATCCTGCTGGCTCTGCAAATATATTCATCTCCGGCCTTATGTCCTTTGGTATCATTTACCTTCTTTAAATCATTAATATCCAATATGGTCACAGCAAACTCAGGGTGATGCAGTTCCGTGATCATGCGGTTTAATCTCTTCTCCTCTTCCTGATAGGCATTTTTATTCTTAATACCTGTGAGTGCATCAATATGAGCCTGGATAGTCACATGAGCAAGTTTCTCATCATATTCCTGTTTAATGAGCATTGCATCAGTAACATCCTGACAAAGACCAAGAAGACACTCTCTTCCTGTTGCATCGACAAATTTAAGCTTCGTTGTCTGGAATCTTCGCGGATTACCTACAGCATCAGGTACATCCTCGAAGAAAATATGCGGTTTATCCATAGAGAGTGCCTTTTTGTCATCCTCTATGAAATGCTGCGCTGTCTCTTCATCAAAAATCTCAAAATCTGTCAGTCCTACAACTCCCTCAGGTGTTTCTTTATGCGCATAATCAGCAAAGGCCTGATTGCAGGCAAGATAGATTCTTGTATTCACATCCTTTGAAAAAGTCATTGCAGGCATATGCTTAAGCAGAGCCGAAACAGACTGCTGTAATTCAGCAATCTTACGATTGGCGTCAGCCTCCTTCCTAAGCTCAGCATTCTCAGCAAGAAGTCTTGCAAACTCTCCGGACATTTGGTGCTGTCTGTCAGTTTCTGCCTCTTCTATATAGCCCTCTTCATTTGTATACCAGATTCTGGCGAGCTGCTTATTCTCATCAGTATCACCAAGCATCTCCTTTGTCACGAATTTTTCCTCAAATTCAGAAGCCGGAACAGGAGGCGAGAAGTAGAATCCCTGCACCATCTCGCAGCCTCTTGCCCTCAGAAAATCAAGCTGTTCTCTTGTCTCAACTCCTTCTGCAACCACAGGAACCATAAGTCCCTTTGCTATATCAAGGATAAGCTCAACCATGCGCACATCCTTTTTGTCATGCTCCATATTCTTGATGAAAGCCTTGTCAAGCTTCAATATATCAACAGGCATGGATGAGAGCATACTAAGAGATGAATAACCTGTACCAAAGTCATCCATTTCTATATGATGCCCCTTTTCCCTAAGGCGGCTCACGATTTCAATTACCTTGTCTGAATTGTCCGTATATGCAGATTCTGTAACCTCAAGGTCAAGGTCACTTCGTCTTAGCCCGTTTTCCTCTATCAGATCATGAAGTACCTGCTCCAGATCCGGGTCAAAGACATCGAGTCTTGACAGGTTAACGGATACAGGTATTACAACTCCGTACTTATCGCGCCAATAGGCTATCTGCCTTGCAACCTCTCTCCACACATATCTGTCCACTTCTCCGATTTTGCAATTTTCCTCAAAAAGCGGGATAAACTCAACGGGAGATATCATTCCAAGCTCGGAATGCTTCCAGCGTACAAGTGCTTCAGCACAGCAAAGCTTTGGCGGATTGCTGATAATATCGAATTTAGGCTGATAATAAACAAGAAACTCATGCTCTTCAATAGCTCTTTTTAAGTCGCTCAGAAGTCTCTGTCCGCGGAGCTCCTTTTCTCTAAGGTCGTCATTAAATACCATTATTCGCTGGTGGTTTCCACCGCGGAGCATATTGCAGGCTGTACGGGCATGATCAAAAAGCTGGATAGGTGATACTCCCTTCTGATAATGCATTACACCCATTCTGAGTCTCACACTTACATTACCCGAGACCTTGTCCAGCCTGTTCTGAATGCGGTCGAAAAGTGGCTGATAATCCTCCGTACTCTTACAGAATATATTGAATCTGTCTGCCTGAGATCTGCATGCGATACCATCTGTTTCATCCAGATACATCTTGATTTCATCACCTATCGCATTGAGAACAATATCTCCGAATTCCCAGCCATATAAGGCATTAACAGTATGAAACTGATCCAGGTTTAAAACCACCGCATCATATTTATATTCAGGATGTTCTTTAAACATCTGTGCAGCGTACTCGTAGAAGAACCCGCGATTATACAGCCCTGTGATATGATCAAACTCAGTTGCTGTAATAAGTCTTTGCTTTTCAGCCGCCTTTTTATCTGCCTTTTGCTGACGGATTACAAGAAGCAGTATGACAATTACTGTCGCTGAAACAACCACAATAACAGCAATGAGATTATCCCGCACATACTCGCGAAAGGTTATTCTATCCTCCGTATACGTGTATTTTGAAAGTGCAGAATGTACAGCCTCATCGCCAACAAGACTAACGGTTTTATTCAAAATTGAATATAATTGAATCTCACTTTCAGGAACAACAAACGCTGATTCGATGTATTTTCCCGTAGCAATCAAAGCCAGCTTATATCTATTGCGAATCTTATCCGTCTGATATATACGATAGCTGCTGACAAACATGCAGTCCACTGTCCCTTCTGAAACCGCTTCAAAGCATGCTTCGATATTATCAAAGAAAATCACCTGACAGTCGGGATAATAGTCCATAATAAAGGTTTCAAAGCTTGTATTTCCTTTAACTAGTGCAACCTTTAAATCTGAATTATTATATACATCATTTGAAGCATTGTTCTTTACAACTGTATAGACTTCTGACTCCACAAGAGAGTCTGTCAAAATTGCATCTATTTTTTCACTTTCATCAAAGCTTAAGTTTACAGGAAATACGCAGTCAACCTCTCCATCTTGCATTGCAACCATGGCATCTTCCACGGAAGGAAAAGGTACAGTTTCAAAGTCTAAATTGTCATTTAAAAGACTGCCTGATGCATTATCAAGATAATCCTTTAGTGCTCCTGTCAGTTCTCCAGTCTCCTCATCCGTATCACAGAAAGGAAGATAATTATCCCTGTAGCCCACTCTGATAGGTCCGTGATCCTTTATCCATGCCCTTTCCTCTCTAGTCAGAAATGCACTGGAATTAACGGAAAGAATATATTTTTCGTATAGTTTTTGATTATAATAGGGATCCTCATATTGGATTCTGCTCATAGCAAGATTAATATCTGACAGCAAGTCCGGTCTATTTTTACTAATAGCAAAATAGTACTCTGAAGCGCCTATCTTACAGACAGGAGAACAATTCCCAAATCCTCCATAGGTATCCGTAGCAACAAAGGCATCAATCTCGCCTACATCAAGTAGATGTACTAAATCTTCCGGAGATACAGCTTCAATCTCAACAATTTCCGGATATATTCTGTTATCTTTAGCCCATTTTTTTACAAGCTCTTCCTGGATACTTCCCCTGAAAACTCCAAACCTTTTCCCGTTAAATGTATTCAGATCCTCCATCGTCATCTCGTTATTGTCAGCTTTGATATAAATGTAGTAGGACTCCTCCCCCATTGGAAGCGTCGGATAAAGAATAGTTACTGCTCGCTCATCTGTGTAGGAAACGTCGCTGAGAATATCTATTTCACCTCTTTGTAGTTTGTCCAAAAGATCGGTCCAGGTGCCTTCAACATACTCGCAATCCCAGCCTGCATAAACAGCAATTTTCCTCTGATACTCGTATGCCATACCCATTTTCCTTCCAAATTTATCGGTATAGCAATATGCTGATTCGTACCATCCCACCCTGACTTTTTTAGCATTATGGGTCTTTGCAACAGCAAAAAAAGGCCGCATGAAACACACGGTCATAATTAAGCATATAAATACCAAAAAGAGTTTACGTTTTTTCATGATCACCAGCGTATTTATAAGAAAACATAAATCTACTATTATATTTTAATATAATTTTTGTCATGTACCTAATAAACTCTTTATAAAAAAAAGAACCGGCGTAACAATATTTGTGTCCGGTTCTATATTGTAATATACATTCTTTTTTATGCTTTTCGTTAGTATTCCTTTACTTCAAAAGAAGAAAATACGCATTTTCTGAATTCCATCAGGTCAGTAAATATACCATCTGCAAGCATCTGAGCTCCTATATTGCCAATGGCTGTTGCTTCGGAAGGACCGGCATAAATTGTTTTGCCTGTTTCCCTGGCAGCAAGCTTGTTAAGGTAGTCAGCGTTTGAGCCTCCACCTACTATATTAATAGACTCAAAATGTTTGCCTGTTATTTCTTCCAGTTCTTCTGCTGCCTGTTTATAGCAGGCTGCAAGAGATCTGTAGATTATCCTGGCGATCTCCCAGGGTGTTGCAGGTATCTGCTGCCCGGTCTTTTTACACTCGTCCTGGATCGCTGCAATCATGGACGCAGGGGCAAGAAAGACAGCTGAATTTGCATCCACTATGGAGTCAATTGTCTCGTTTTCTGCTCTTGCACAGAGATTTGCAAAGGAATAATCTTCATTTTCCTTCTTTCCGGCATAATCATATCCGGCTTCAAATTCCTTCTTAACAGACTGTATCATCCACAAGCCCATGATGTTCTTCAGGAATCTGTATCTATGATCATAGCCGCCTTCGTTGGTGAAGTTCGCCTTACGTGCTATCTCTGAAGTGTTAGCTTTTGATAATTCACATCCAAATAATGACCAGGTTCCTGAGGATATATAAAGCACATCCTCAGCTGTGCTTGGAACGCTCATTACCGCAGAGCCTGTGTCGTGAGTTGCAGGAAGGATAACTTTACAGTTAAAACCAACCTTGTCCTGTACTTCCTTTGAAAGCATACCCACTTCTGTTCCGGGCATTGAAAGCTCTCCAAAAAGCTTTGCAGGAAGTCCCAGCTTTTCTATGAGTTCAATGTCCCACTCGTTGGTCTTCGGATTAACAAGCTGTGTTGTTGTGGCGTTGGTGTATTCCTGCTTCTTTATACCTGTCAAAAGAAAATGCAGATAATCCGGTATCATCAAAAGTGATTCTGCCTTTTCCAGATTTTCAGGCTCCTGAACTTTGCATGCCATAAGCTGGTAAATCGTATTGAAAATTGCTTTCTGAATTCCGGTGCGTGCATAGAGGTCATTTTCAGAAATTATCTTGTAGACTTCGCTGTCCATGCCTTCAGTTCTGTCATCTCTATAGGCATAGGTGCTGCCGACTATCTCATTATTTTTATCAAGAAGTACATAGTCAACGCCCCAGGTATCGATGCCCATTGAAACAGGATCCTTGCCCATTTCATGGCATTTTTTCATACCGATAAGAATTTCTTCGAATAGTCTTTTTGTGTCCCAGACCTTGTGGCCGTTTTCTTCATCCATGCCGTTGTAGAATCTGTGGATTTCTTCGTATTTTATTTTGTCATCTTCCAGCCATGAAAGGATATGTCGGCCGGAAGATGCTCCTATATCAACTGCTAAGTAGTAATTCATTATGTGCTCCTAATAACCCTCATCCGTCAGCTTCGCTGACACCTGTCTTCGCTCCGCTTCGGTCCGCGCTAAACCAACGTCCCCCGGACGTTGAGCGCCCCCCAAAGGTGGAAGGCTATTAAAATATCATCTTTTCTATAGCTATTGAGGTATCATCTTTTCTATAGCTATTGAGGTATCATCTTTTCTATAGCTATTGAGGTATCATCTTTTTCTATAGCAAGAACTTTTATCGTTCTCCGATTATGTCACTCTTTTTCTCGTAGAGGAAAGCTTCTCCTACCTTGATTCCGAAGGGCTCGTTAAGAGCTCTGAATTCGTCGGGCTGTATGGTCTGACGCTTTCTGTCTGTCATAGACATAACCTTTACAAGAACCTCTGCTGCCTTCTCAACTGTGTGCATAAGGCCGAAGGTGATATCAAAATCCGTGCCGCAGGCAAACATGCCGTGATGTGCCCAGATAGCAACATCCTGCTTTTTCATGATTTCGGAAGTAGCAACTGCAATTTCACGTCCGCCGGGAACCATCCACGGTACTACGCCGATTCCCTCAGGGAATACAACAGGACACTCTGTAGCCATCTCCCATATTTCTCTTGTGAAAACTTCACCGTCAAGAGGAAGTACAAAGGTAAGTGCAATGGTGTTAGCAGGATGGCAGTGGTATACCACTCTGATATCAGCGTTTCTCTTCTTGCACACCTCAAGATTCATGAGGTGTGAAGGAAGCTCTGATGTAGGTCTTCCTCCATTTACAAGGCCCCACTGGATCTGATACTTTTCGCCCTTTTCATCTACCTTGATAATGCAGATGTTGGCTGCAGGATCGATTTCAACATTTCTGAAATATTTGCCTGAACCTGTAACCATGAAGTATTCACCTGCAAGATCAGGTACGGCTGTTCCGATTTCCTTCCACTCGCCATCTTCTGTAAGCTCTTCCTTTACGGAAGCAATTTCTTCCTCTTTTATTCTGTAGCTTAAGTTACCGCCGTTTCTCTCGTGCCAGCCCTGGTAGAAGCCGTCTACGCACATGCGGCAAAAACCTTTTGCAAATTCTGAATCTAAAACTTTCATGATATATATCCTTTCTTTACGCTCTTTTTGTGAGAACCTCATCCTCATATTTCTTGCAAACGTCAAACCACTCGTCCTCTGTGGGAACGTTCATCTTCTCACAGTAGTAGTCCCAAACATCTCCGACAGGCATCATCTTGATGCGCTCCTGGAGAGACATGAGCTCTGTAAAGTTGCGCTCGTTCTGAAGTGCACACAGCTTTTCATTGGGCTGAAGCTCTGCGTTAAGAAGGGCCTTTAAGAAGTTTCTCATTCCGTTTGTCCATGCGGAAACACGGTTAATACTTGCATCGAAATAATCCATTCCGATGAAGAATCTTTCAGGACCGTTCTTTACGATTTCCTGTGCGATTTCTTTTGCATCATCATTGTAGATAACTACATGGTCAGAATCCCAACGTACAGGTCTTGTAACATGAAGTGCCATCTTTTCATTGAAAAGAAGCATTGATGAAAGCTTATCTGCAACATTCTCTGTAGGATGGAAATGGCCTGAATCGATGAGGCACATGATTCCGTTCTTAGCTGCATAGCTTAAATAGAACTCCTGTGAACCTACTGTTACTGATTCCATGCCGATTCCAAATACCTTGGACTCAACTGCTACATATACCTTGCTCTTGTCATAAGGAGTTGCAAGGATCTGATCAAGTGAATCCTTAAGTCTCTTTCTGGGAGAGATTCGATCCGGAATCACATCCTTGAAACCGTCCGGAATCCAGATATTCATCATGCAGGGTACGCCTGTCTCTGTTGCAAAATACTCAGAAATCTTAAGGCATGCGATGCAGTGATCAACCCAGAATTTTCTAACTGTCTCATCCTCTGATGAAAGTGTTGCATTCTCTGCCATGGGATGTGAAAACATTGTGGGGTTAAAATCAAGACCGATGCCATGTTTCTTTGCAAAATCTACCCAGGCCTTGAAGTGCTTAGGCTCTAATTTATCTCTGTCTACCCATTCATCACCTTCAAATACTGCATAGCAGGCATGAAGATTGAGCTTATGTTTTCCGGGTACAAGTGTGAATACCTCATCTATATCCTGCATGAGCTGCTCAGGTGTTGTAGCCTTGTAGGGATAATTTCCTGTTGTCTGGATTCCTCCGCTAAGAGGTCCCTTCTGATCAAAACCTACTACATCATCTCCCTGCCAGCAGTGCATAGAGAGACTGATTTTTTCAAGTTCGCTGATAGCCTTATCTGTATCAACTCCAAGCTTTGCATAACGCTCTTTTGCTGCTTCATATCTTTCCTTAACTGTCATTTTTTGTAACCTTCCCTTTCTTTTTTTGCTATCCGTTTATAATCCGGAAAATATTGGCCAAGATAAATCAATCGTGAAAAACTCTCGTCTTAAACATCTTGAAATTATATTAAAACTCCCAAACGAAATATTTAAGGTCCTACACTGAAGAAAAATAGGTCCTTTATTGCAAATAATAAACACACATGTTAATTTAAAGACATAATCCTTCACGGAGGTCCTAAATGAACAGAGAATTACTGCAAAAGCTCAGCATTATCACAGATGAGGAACAGTCCATACTGGATGGAAAAGAATATATAAACCGTGACTTGTACTATAGTCCTCAAGCGTCCAAAAAATCAGATGAGATTGATTCTGCGAGGGTACTAAAAAACGGACGCCTTATTGATATGCGTCCGCATGTGCGCTTTATTCACTTTCCGAAGCATACTCACAACTATGTTGAGTTCATTTATATGTGCAATGGTACTACAAGACATATCGTGGATGGTCAGGAAATTATTCTGGAAGAAGGCGATCTTCTTTTTCTGAATCAGCATGCCACTCAGGAAATATATCCGGCAGGTGAGAATGATATTGCAGTTAATTTCATGATACTTCCGGAATTTTTTGATGTGGTGCTTCCTATGATGGGAGCTCAGCCAAGCGCCCTTAGAGACTTCATAATAAGCTGCCTCACCAGAAAGGATTTGACCAGCAACTACATGTATTTTAATGTTTCAGATGTTCTTCCCATTCAGAACTTAATGGAAAACCTGATATGGAATATGCTGAACTCCGACAAAAACAGCAGAACCATAAACCAGGCCACTGTGGGACTTCTTTTCCTTAATCTCACAAATCATTCTGAGCTTATTCATATTGACTCCAATTCCTATGAACAGGAGATAACGCTTAAGCTCCTATCCTATATTGATACATCCTACAAGACCGCATCGCTCAAGGATTTTGCAGCAGCAGAAAAAGCAGATGTATACACAATAAGTCGCATAATAAAAAAAGAAACAGGCCACACCTTCAAGGATCTCCTTCAGGAGAAGCGTCTTGAAAGGGCCTGCTCTCTTCTTGTTCGTTCAAATGCACCTATTGCCGATATCGCTATCTCTGTAGGCTATGACAACACCAGTTTTTTCCATCGTCTGTTCCGCAGAATATATGGCTGCAGTCCCAGAGACTACCGACTGGCTAATCACAGTTTTATACAGTGATTAAATATCCCAAAATGCATCTGCCTGTAGCTAATATCATATTGCATTTTCAATTTACAAAAGTGTCTCTGCTCTGTGCTCAATGTTCTGCTTGAAGTTGATAATGTCGTGGTCATATTCCTCATCCATGTATGATGAATGAATAAGGAAATCAGCTGTGGCTTTGTTATTGGCAAAAGGAATATCGTACACCTGCGCAATTCTCATAAGTGCCTTTACATCAGGATCATGCGGTGCTGCTGTAAGCGGGTCTGAAAAGAAAATAACAAAGTCAATTTTCCCCTCTACTATCTTAGCGCCGATCTGCTGGTCACCGCCAAGGGGGCCTGAATTATAACCGCGTACAGGAAGATTTGTTGCATCAGTTATCATACGGGCAGTTGTACCTGTTCCGCATAAAAAGTGCTTTGAAAGAATATCTGCATTATTTTTGCACCACTCGATAAGCTCTGCCTTTTTGCCATCATGAGCTATGAGTGCTATGTTCTTTTGTTTCTTTATGGTAAGTGTAATTGTTTCTGACATTTTTTCTGTCTCCTCCTTTTTCAAAAAATCTTATCAAGCATTATATTACTTTGTTTTCAAAATATCACGTTATTTTTTCAAAAGAATTTTAGTATGTTATGATATAGCCATGAAAAAATATACGACTTATGGAAAATTCCAAAATGAAATGAATTCATATTACAAGCGCACAGGTATGAAGCTTCAGTTTACTGAAATGATGCAGCGTATGAATGAAAAGGGGCTTCTTAGTACATCGCCATCTTTTTTCAGGCTTCCTGCAGATGCCCTGTCAGTAAGTGATGATGAATTTGATAAGCTTGTGGATAAGATACCTCTTCATTATGATGTAGAGCATGAAATAAATTCCTATGTAGGTGAGGAAAAAATCATTCCTCAGTTTTATGATGTCTACACTATTCGTCATCCGCGATTTACCAGAAATTATGCTCACAGGCATAATTATTTTGAGCTGGATTTTGTGGTAAAGGGTGAGGGCACTCTGTATTTTGAGGGAACTGCCCATAAGATGCACGAGGGTGAAGTATGTATTGTTGCCCCGGGTTCCAATCATGACTACATCATAGATGATGAAACCAGCATAGTTTATACCGTTTGCATCAGGAAAAGTACCTTCGAAAGTACCTTCACTTCACTTATGCTTCATCAGGATCTTTTGTCAGGATTTTTCAGGCACATCCTTAGAAATGAGGATAGGCCCAATTACCTTATGCTCTTTACTGAAAACAATATGGAATGCAGAATTTTCCTTCGAAAGCTTCTGATCGAATCAGAGGCTCCTGACGGGTATAGTAACAACTGCTGTATTAACATAATCAATTTATTTTTTGCTAATCTTCTCCGAAACTACAGCAAGACAATATCCTTTTACAACTATGATATTGATTCTGATTTTTCACTTGTACTGCAATATATTCAGCACAACTATCAGACACTGTCATTGTCTTCGCTTGCCGAGTTTTTTCACTATTCGGAGCCGCATCTTTGCACACTCATAAAACAGAATACAGGGAAAAACTTCACGGATCTTATTAAGAATCTCCGCATGCGAGATGCAGTAAATCTGCTTATAAATACCGACCAGAAGGTAAATGAAATAGCTGAAGAAATAGGATATAACAGCGCCGATCATTTTTCCAGGGTATTCAGAAAAACCTATGGCTGCTCACCGGCCGATTTCAGAAAGTCCAATAAAAAGGACAGCCCTTTCATTCCATTCTCGCATGAGTAATGTAAATCATACTTCACACACCGAAAAAGGAACTGAGACCATATACGGACTCAGTTCCCTTTTTTCTTATCAAACAGCCTTCTGCTTCAGACTATTCTCACTGTCCTCAGCATGCATTTTGGACTTCATCTCTTCTATCTCTTTCTTGTAGTGCTTGATGGGTCCAAATACTACACAGAGAATAACAATGATTCCTGTAATGCTGGGTGCTCCGAACTTGATGAAGTTAAGAGCAAACATAGCTGATTCGGGCTGTTGTCCAATGGCACCTGCCACATATCCTGATACTGCAAGGATTGCAAGTATGCCTGAGCTTGTAGCTGTATTACCGCACTTCTGTGCAAATCCCTTGATTGATGAAACAAGTCCGTTTGCGGTTTTTCCTTCCTTGTACATGATGAAATCAATAGTATCATTTACAAGAATATTAACCAGTGCGTTCTGCATAGCTCCTGTTACAGATGCGATGAAAGTGAGCACGCAGAGGAAGATAAAGTTTGTCTTTCCAAAGAAGAAAAGAACTACATATAAAGCTATTGTTGTCACCTGAGAGAAGCAAAGTGCTCTCTGTCCGGTCTTAAATACCTTAAGAACGATAGGCATTGCAACTACCATTGAAATAAGTGCGCCGATTGAAATAACACCCATGTATGCACCTATAAGGTCAGGTCTCTGGTAGTAATACATCATGTAGTAAACTGATGATGAAAACATAAGTCCATATCCCATTGAAGCCATTACCCAGGCAATGATGTTAGGATATACTTCCTTGTGCTTTAAAACCATTCCGATTCCCTTAAGAGGATTCTTTTCAGGTGTAGCAAGATATCTCTCCTGTCCCTTTGAAGCCTTAAAAAGTCCCCAGAAAGAAACGAATGAAAGAATACCGCAAATGATCATGTAAGGAACATATCCATTTGTAAATCCAAGGCTGTTAAAGAAACCTGTGATGTTCGGAGTAAAGGTGTTACCTACTGTAAATGCTGCTGCACAGCATCCTGCTCCCATTGTTATAATCTTGTTTCTCTCACCGTCATTCTTAACCGCTGCAGGAAGAATTGCCATCTGAGGCATTGTGTACATAGTAACTGTCATTCCGTAACCGATGTACATAATAAGAATGTATGCAGCCTTAGCCGTAGTATTTGTAAAGCCCCAGTCTACCCAGACCATAGTTGCAAAGAATGTAAGCAGAACCGGTGCAAACAGGAAGTAAGGCCTGTAACGTCCCATCTTTGTATGTGTACTGTCAGCGATCACACCCATCATCGGATCGTTTATCGCATCCCAGAGAGTTGCTATAAACATTATTACTGAGCATATAGCTGCCGGAATCCCTAATGTATCCGTCATATAAACAGACAGATAACTTGCCAGTACTGCAGCTACCATCATCGCGCCGCCGTTTACGGAAGTAGCATGGAACCATCTAAAGGCACCACCGACTTCTGCTTTATTTGTAGAATTACTATTGTTCCCCATTGTCCTTCTCCTTTTCATGTTTTTTAAATGTGGTAAACAATGTTTTTTGCTTTGTGAGATTATAATAGCAAGGTAATACTTCCTGCTCCATGTAATATGTTTATCTATATCCGACATTTTTTAAGATGCATAAATATAAATAAAAATCCCCGATAATAATCCGGCCTAATATTTTAGATTCCGGACAGTTATCGGGGAAACTACATTATATTACATGATATCTCGAATTATTTAATTTTCTATCACAGTATTATTTCAGTTTTAATACCTGAATCTATAGCTGCCTTGAGAACGACTTTTTTTCCCGGTATCTTACGGACAATAGCCAGGGCACGTCCATTCCAGGTATTTGAAGTATTGCTACTATAAGGCTCCTGCTCTTTGGGATTACCTGATCCAAAGCCTAAAAGCTCAGCGTCACCTTCAAGCTCAAGCGTAATACTCTGATCAGAGTTTATGAAAACATCTCCATCAGAGTCCTGAAGAGAAAGATTCACGTATACTATCTCACTATCTTCCAATATATTTCCATCTACCTCAGCAAAAAGCTTCATATCTCCCACTGCAGTAGTTAGCTCATATTCTCCTATGTTCTCGCCATCTTTGTATGCCACAGCTTTTAAGGTTCCCGGCTGATAAGTTGTTTCAAAAAGAGTTCTGCAGTTATCCTCTTCCACAACCTTTTTCTTTCCTATGGATTTTTCATCAAGTAATAATTCCACCTCATCCCCTGAAGAATAAACCTCAACCACAACCGGCTTATTTTCATATCCGCTAAAGGTCCATCCTGAAACAGTATCACTCATTACCCAGGGTGTCTTTATCAGATTCTCGCCATAGTGTGCGGGATCCTGAACTGCTATATAAGGAGCTTTTCTTAGTCCGAAAACAATCTCCCTGTAATATGATAAAGGTCTTCTAAAGCCTGTGATATCAATATCTCCTGTATAAGCAAGCTTAGCAGGGAACTGTGCGCCAAAGCCGCCCTCACCGAATTTATATGCAGGAATTCCTACGCCTGCTTCTCCCAGGTAGTCCCAACCTGTCCAGGTGAAATCTCCGATAACCTGAGGGTATTTTGTAACCTCTCTCCAGTTTACAGCAATCTCAGGAGGATAGGTTTCACTACCGACAATAACACGGTTAGGAGCCTTTTTGGCATCAAGGCTGTAACGTGCTGTCATGTAGTTATAACCTGCTATGTCAGTTGCTGCACAGGCCTTGTCCAGACGCTTTGTGATCTCAGGATGTACGACAATTTTATCCATGTACTTATCCATGATAGTCATGAAATCATTTACGTTTATGGAATCATCACCATCTTCTACAGATGCAGCAACATCTGCAGTAATCTTAGGCACAGCATCTCCTGCCGCAAACACTCCGTTTATTGAAGCAAGGGTATATCTGTTAGGATCCAGCTTGTGGCAAAGTCCGCTGATTTCTGCAGCAAGCCTTGCGCCTTCATCTGTTCCGATCTCAGGAATTTCATTACCGATTGAATACAGAATAACGGAAGGATGGTTGTAGTCCTTCATGACCATCGCTTCCACATCACGCTCCCACCAGTCCATGAAATACAGATTATAGTCATAGTCTGATTTTGCCCTGGTCCACATATCAAAGGCTTCATCCATGATATACATTCCGAGTTCATCACAGGCCTTTACAAGTGCAGGTGCCGCAGGGTGATGAGACATTCTTATGGCATTAAAGCCGGCTTTTTTTAATATAGCAACTCTTCTGTATTCAGCTTCATAAAAAGTCTTTGCCCCTAAGATTCCACTGTCGTGGTGAATGCAGGCTCCACGAAGCTTAACACTTTTTCCGTTCACTCTAAGGCCATGCTTTGCATCAAGTCTCAGCTTTCTGATACCGAAGATCTCCGCTTCATCATCCAGAGGTTCTCCGCAGCCTGTCTGCCCGTCATTCTCTTCCTTTGCTTCGAACACCGTAACTTCAGCCTTATAAAGTGCGGGATTTTCATCAGACCAAAGTGATGGCTTGTCTACATATAATCTTGAAAAAACAGTCATCTCAGAATTAGCCTTAGCGCTGATTACCTTTTGATCGGAAGCAATAAGCTCTCCATTCCTGTCCAAAATTCCAAAGCTGATAACAAGGTCTTTTGGCGCTATATCCGCATTCCTTACAGATGCCTTAAGATGTACTGTTGCCTCTTCTTCATTACATTCTTCAGTAGTTATCAGGAAGCTGTTTTCCTTTATATAGGTATTATCCGCTTCAAGAAGGTATACGTCTCTGTAGATTCCGGAGCCTGTGTACCAGCGGCTGTTCTGACATGCATTGTTTCTCACCTGAACGCGAATTTCATTCTCGCCCTCTTCCTTTAAAAACTGAGAAATCGGAACTGTGAACTCTGAATATCCATAAGGTCTGTTAGCAGCAAGCTGACCATTAACATAGACAAAGGTATTCATGTAAGCACCCTCAAATAAGAGCATTATATTCCTGCTTCTGTCACCCTTTTTTGATTCAAAAAACTTCACATAAGTATAGGAACCACCATCATAGAATCCTGTATTGCCACCATTAAGCGAATCAGCATGGGTCTCTGTCTCTATCATCGCATCATGGGGAAGTGTAATTTTTCTCGCATTTTCAGGAATGCTCCACACTAGAGCAAAGGCATTCTTGCTGTTCCAGAAAAGCCAGTTATCGTTCCATTTTGTTTTTTTCATTATGTTCCACCTCTTAAATACTGCGTTATGCACAAATTAGTCTGTTCATAAGCAATTCTATAATTTGAGGTTTAGATGGAACACTTCTTAATTTGCGGAGAATCCGACATTTATTAATATAAAAATAATAAATAATTAATACACGATTTATCCTCCATTACGCTATATCGCTTAAAATATAATCATGTTACTACAATCTGCAATGGAGGATTATACTATGGCGAATAACGAAAACGGCACTAAAGTAATGAGCAAGCATATTACCGGGCAACTACTTGCAATCCTGCTGCCTATGGTAATATCTGCAATTGCATTTGTTACTATTTTTCTGGCTTTTAATGCAAGAAATATCATTATTGATAGCGCGAAGAACGGACTACAGCAGGAAGCAAGAAAAAATGCGTCCGACATCTCCGGAATGATGGAGGGTATTGTTTCCTATTACAATGCGTATGCCGATACACTTCAGGTTTCAGACTACGCAGATGATGCTGCAATCTTAAAATCCTTGGAACCCGGAATGAAAGCCTATCCCGGAGTAGTCAGCGATGTATACCTTGCCTTTGGTAAAGATTACTTCTATGATGGCGGCGGTTGGGTTCCTGACGAAGGCTATGATCCGACAACCAGAGCCTGGTACCAGAACGGACAGGGAAAGTCCAGCATAGTACTCGGAGATCCTTCGGTAGATCTGACAACAGGGCAAATGGTTGTCTGTGGGTCTCGCGGTGTGACACTGACTGACGGAAGATCCGGTGTCCTCTCCACAGATATCGTATTATCCGGAATTTCCAAAACTGCCAGTGCCTATAAGCCACTTGGAACAGGTTCAACAATGATGTTTGATGGAACCATAATAGTTGCATCACCCGCAACAGATCAGATAGGTAAGGATGTTTCAGAATATCCTAATGATAACTTTATTCAGGAGATTTCCAAGATAACAACCTCCGGCGGAAGAAGTGATGTATTCGTTCTTCACGGAACTGATGGTGCTGATTACTACGTTTCTATTGATGCGGTAAGCGGTACAAACTGGTACCTGGCATCCTTCGTAAAAGAGAGCGATGTACTGGCTGAATTAAACAAATTTATTATCATCATTGCTGTAATTGGGGTAATAATAATACTTTCCGGCAGCGTTGTTATGCTCTTCGTACTTAACGCAATGATTGCAAAACCTGTCAGCAGACTTACAGATAATATCACACGTATATCCCAGGGTGACTTCACTGTAGAGATAGCTAAAGGCACACGCGGAGGCGAAAATGAAATAGGCCTTATGAACAACAATATGGCTGATTATGTTGCTCAGATGCGTGATACCCTGATAAAGATGAAAGATGTAACTGAAAAACTCTCAGGAGAAGCAAATAATTCAAAGAGTGCATCAAGCGACCTGAATTACCAGGCCGATGAACAGTCAAAGGCCATGCAACAGATACAGGGTGCTATGGATGATATGGCAGACGCTGTGACAGAACTTGCCAATCAGGCAACAACCCTTGCCCAGGAGGTATCAGACCTCACAGACAAGAGCCAGCGGACAAGAGATGTCATGGATTCTCTTGTTACTAAGGCAAAAGACGGACAGCGAGACATGGAAATTGTCCAGAATGGTATGACAGGAATATCACAATCAATGTCAGATATGAACGAGGTTGTTTCGGTAGTTGGAGAGTCCGCCCAGAAGATTAACTCAATCGTAGATATGATCAATTCCATCTCCAGCCAGACTAATCTCCTGTCACTTAATGCATCCATTGAAGCTGCAAGAGCAGGTGAAGCCGGAAAAGGTTTTGCCGTTGTTGCACAGGAAATTGGACAGCTTGCGCAGAACTCTGCTGATTCAACCCAACAGATATCTTCCATCATAAAGGATATCACTATTCAGATTGAGGAGCTTTCACGCAAATCTCAATCCAACATGGATGAGATTCGCTCTAACATGGATGCTGTTGATACTGCAGGCGCTACCTTTGAAGAAATCTTCAAGAGTCTTGACGAAACCAGCGATATTGTTGGAGAAATGATATCCAAAGTCGGCAGTGTAGATGAAATTGCAACCTCTATGGCAGCCATTTCAGAGGAACAGTCAGCAAGTACTCAGGAAGTAAGTGCTACCGCAACACACCTCACATCCAGCGCTGAGATGGTTGCAGAGAATTCTAAAGGTGTTGATCACAGTGCTACCGCTGTAAGTGATTCTTCAGAAGAAATAGAAAACCTTATAAATGTATTCAAAGTATAATTTATATCCTATTTAACATAAAAGTGCCTCGTTACCAGAATACTTTTAAGGGTGACGAGGCACTTTATACTATAGTTTTACCATCTCTTAAAATTGAATATCTTTTCATTAACAGGGCCTACCTTTTCAGGTGTAAAGCCCATAAAGAACAGGAATGGCAGCTCGCCCAAGGTATGATTGCCGTTTTCCTTATCATGCTTACGGATTATTCCGTAGGCAGGGGGAAGCTCCTTCTCAAGAAGTGCCATCACTTCTTCGTCCTTCTCAAGCTCGGAGAGCCTGGTTTCAGGTCCGTACACGCATCGATAATCTCTTGAAGGCACGTAGCTGATTTCATACTTTCCTGCTGGAAGTACCACTGCTCCACTTTCATCAATAGTTTCTGCATCAAAACCTGTAACTGCAAGCTTTCTTCTACTAAATCTGGGAAGAGTTACTTTAGCACTTCCGTTAAACGGCACTTCAATATTTAATGTAAATATTCCGTCCTCCCCGATTTTCCAATTGGATACATATTTTCCTGCTGCAGTTACCATAGATGAATTAAAATGTCTGAATTTCATGGAAGGCTGCGGTGCAATTATTGCACTCTTAAAGCCTTCAGTGGCGGGACGAAGTCCTCCTATGTACTCATACATAAACTGCACGACCGTTCCGTAGGAATAGTGGTTAAGGGAGTTCATTCCCTCATCACATATTGTTCCATCAGGCATAACCGAATTCCATCTCTCCCAGATTGTGGTAGCTCCAAGATTTACGCAGTAGAGCCAGCTTGGGAACCCTTCATTAAACAGGAAATGATATGCCAGATCCATTCTTCCGATTTTTGCAAGAGTGGTACAAAGAAGAGGTGCTCCCACAAAACCGCATTTTATCTGGTAACAGTCCTTATTAAGTCTGTCAATGAACTGCTCTATGAGCTTATCCCTGTCCACATATACATCGAAGGCAAGTGCAACAATATATGCT
This sequence comes from Butyrivibrio sp. AC2005, assembly GCF_000424145.1. Taxonomy (GTDB): domain Bacteria; phylum Bacillota; class Clostridia; order Lachnospirales; family Lachnospiraceae; genus Butyrivibrio. The sequence continues at coordinate 160,707 of NZ_AUJI01000011.1, read as the reverse complement.
GCCTGAGTATCACAGGCAAGACGTCCTGTCTTTGAGAAGTACTCATCAAGAATTGCGCTCTTTACCTTTTCTGCAAGGGCATCATATTTTTTCTTATCCTCTTTGAGTCCAAGCCTCTCTGCCATCTGTGCTGTTATGACTGTTGAGCGATAGTAATAGATTGCAGCAAGGTAGTCGTCATTGGTCCCTCCCTTGAAGCTCTGCTCAGTTATTCCATCAAGACCAAGCCAGTCGCCAAATTGGAAAGGCAAAATGAAGAACCCCTTGTCGCCATGCTCTGCATCATTTCGATGCATGTACTCTACCCAGCCCTTCATCATTTCATAGTGTTCTTTGGTATTCTCCAGAGAACCGAAGGTATTATAAAGTACATTGGGAACTATTGTGCTTACATCTGCCCAGATGCTTCCAACTCCCGCAAGGTTATTGGCTGTATTGGGCAGGAAGCTTGCAACGCCTCCCTCGTGACGCTTTGCATCAAGTGCAAGATCGCGAAGGAACTTCCTGTAGAAGGCACGGGTATCCATGTTGTAGCTGGCTGTCTGAGAAAATACCTGCGCATCACCTGTCCAGCCAAGTCTCTCATTTCTCTGTGGACAGTCTGTGGGCATGTCAAGGAAGTTGGATTTTTGTCCCCAGATGCAGTTCTCATAGAGCCTGTTGATTTTTTCGTTACTGGTCTCAATATAACCTGTGCGTTCCATATCTGAATACAGTACACGGGATCTTATCTTGTCAGTTGTAAGTACGGTCTCCTCCGGCCAACCTTCAATTTTCAGATAGCGGTATCCGAAAAAAGTGAACCTGGGATGTACTGTCTCTTTCCTTCCATCAGATATATAAGTGAACTGAGATCTTGCTTCGCGGTAATTCTTGTTGAAGAAATTGCCCTTCTGAAGTATCTCTCCGCAGGAAATTATTATCTTTGTACCTGCAGGAAAATCAGCATCAAACTCCATTACGCCTGCATGATTCTGTCCAAAATCAACTACAGTTTCACCTGCAGGAGTATGGATTATTTCTTTTGCGGGAAGTATCTCTTTTACAATTACCGGAATACTGTATCTGTCAAGAAGTGCTCTCTCTGCCTTTACTTCGACAGCATTACCGATTTCAGGTGTTCCTGCTGTTCTATCCAGATCTTCTCCGTAATAAATTCCGGATTCGATAACATCATTTTTCAGTACCTTCCAGGTATTGTCAGTTCCGATTACTTCATGGCTTCCATCAGCAAAGTCCACATGGAGCTCAGCAATGGCCTCCATTCTGTCACCGAAATTATGGCCGCCCTCAAGACCGAAGTTACTCATATACCAGCCCTTAGCGACCTGGATATCGAGCTGACTTTTTTCACCTATTTTGTCTGTCACATCAAATGCAATAATCTGCATTCCTGTTTCATAATCATTGATGTAAGGAGTCAGAACCTCATCTCCGATTTTCTCACCATCAAGATATGCCTCAAATACACCAAGGCAACTCGCATAAAGTCTGGCCTTCACAGGCTTTTCCCTAAGCTCAATGTCTTTTCTGAAAATCGGATGATATTTAGCACCATCCTCTGCTGCAATCCATTTTCCTGTCCAGGCTTCGTCCATCTTTCCAGTCTCAAAGTATTGCACATCTGAGACTGCAGTATCTCCGTTGTCGCCTGTAATCGTTACGCGCCAGAAATATACGGTGCGGGGCTTAAGCTCAACATTTACCTTATCACCATTGATAACTTCACCTGTCTGATCCAGGTCAGCAGATTCTTTTCTGTAGAGAATCTCAGTAAAGTCCCTGTCTGCAGCCACCTCCAGCACGCCATTTTTTAATGTCTTCGCATCTGTCTCTTCCACATTCCAGGATGCTATAAGATTTTTAAAATCATATCCGATTGGGTTAATTATTCCGTTAAGTTTTGCTCTTGTTATTTTCATAAATACCTCTTACTATTTCTATGCCATCTTCCTAATACGACCGCTTCACTGTCACCTTGCTGCAAGGAGAAATATCTCGCAAATCACAGCACTTTATTAAGCCAGGTTACAAACAGATCTTTCCACTGTGAAACGGCTGTAAGATCCGGAGGTACAAAGCCGGGATAATATATTGTATCATTCGGCTTACAGCCACCAAAGCCATGCCCTCCATAGGGGAAAACATGAAGCTCGTGAGGAATTTTCTTATCCCTGAGCGCCCTTGCAAAATCCACCATATGGTATGCATCAATCACATCATCATCAGCTGCGTTACACATAAATATTGGGCATACATCCTCATTAACATGATCCTTTAATTCGTATTTGGCAGCGAAGGCAGCTCGTTTTTCGGAATCATTGTAGGTTTCCACATCCGCCATAACAACCTGAATCTTGTCATCTGCAACAGTAACAGCAGGATAGATAAGACCTGCAGCATTTGGTTTTCCATCTACTTTATCTATCTCATCACTTACATATCCTTCAACATTCACAGGATTATCCTGAGTGATAACTGCCTGAACACCAACAAGATTTCCTCCTGCTGAAAAGCCTACTGTAGCTATCTTGTCAGGATCAATCCCATATTCATCTGCATGGAATCTTACATATCTGATTGCACGCTGAAGATCAAGAAACATGTAAGGAGCCTTGTATGGATATGATCTGTACCAGAGAACAAAACAGCTTATTCCTGCTGCATTTAAAAACTCGGCTATATCTGCTCCCTCGCTATCAATACTCTTGGTAAGATATGCACCTCCCGGACAGGAAATCACGCATTTCTTACTTCCGGGTACAAGATATGGAACAATGAAAGGCTCATCAACATATGTTTCATTCGCATAACCATCCTTTATTTCTTCACGATATACCATGGTATCGTTGCCACGCATATCGCCAATTTTATCTGTGGTTTTATCCCATATTCCCGGATATTTAACAAACATATCCTCGGGAGAGAGTGAATCATCCCAGTTCATTCTGTCATGCTTGGACTCTCCGGTATTTCCCGGTATTTTTTCACCCCAGATTTTAATTATTTCTTTCTCTTTTTCAGGACTAAATCTCATTTTCCACCTCTCTGATATTATCCATTATGTTTCTATTTTATTATTTGAAGCACATATAATACACATCTTTATTTTTTTTAAGTCCGACATTTTTTAATACCAATTTGCCATTTTAAAAAAAGCCCCACAAAACGCGAGGCTTTTCACAGGACTTATCCTTTTACAGAACCGGCCATCAAACCGGCGGCAAAATATTTTTGGAAAAAGGGATATACTACAAGCACCGGTAGTATTCCGACAACTGCAACTGCCATTCTGATAGTTGTTGAAGGAAGATCTGCCACAGTTACTCCCGCAGAGCCTCCAAGAGAAGTAAGTGCCGATATCGAATCATTTATTGAATTCAGGATTGCCTGAATTGTATAGAGTTTTTTATCATCGACGTAATAAAGCGCATTCTGCCAGTCATTCCAATATGCAATGCCTGCCATAAGTCCCACGGTTGCAAGAATCGGAACAGAGAGAGGCAGCACAAGCTTAAAAAAAATCGTTAGCTCAGATGCCCCGTCTATTCTGGCCGACTCATATATTTCCTCAGGAATACTGTTTGCAAAGTAATTTCTTACCAGCATAATGCTAAATGCATTCATTAAAAGAGAAGGACATACGAGTGCAAATAGCGTATTCTTGATATGAAATATCGTAACATAGCTGATATATGTTGCTACCAGTCCACCATTAAAAAGCATGGTAAATACTACAATCAATGTGAGTATTTTTCCACCAGGCAGCCCCTTCTTTGAAAGCACATAGGCTGTAAGTGCTGTTAGTACTATCGAAGCAGCCGTTCCCAACGCAGTTACAACAATAGTCATTCCGTAAGCTCTTACAAAGGTCGAAGCATTTTGTAATATATACGCATACGCATCAAGTGAAAAAGCCTTCGGAAAATAACTGTATCCGTATTTTAATGCCGTATTCTCTTCAGTAAACGAAGCTATAATAAGCAGTATGAAAGGAAGAATGGCCAGTGCTGTCATGATAGTCATGACGATATTAGCTGCAATATTCCACCTTTTTTGATCTTTTGATACCATAACTTCCTCCCTTAGAAAAGTGAACTGTTTTCATCAAGTCTTCTTACAATAGCATTGGCTGTGATTATAAAAATAAATCCTACTATTGACTGCAGAAAGCTTGCTGCTGCCGACATTCCAACATTATTATTTTCAAGAAGTGCTCTGTATACATACGTGTCTATAGTCTGTGTAGTGCCAAACAGAGCTCCCTGGTTCATCGGAACCTGATAGAACAGACCAAAGTCAGATCTGAAAATCTGTCCAAGGTTCAGAATCACCAGCATAATTATTGTCGGCTTTAATAATGGCAGTGTTATAAGCTTTATCTGTTGCCATTTTGTTGCTCCGTCAAGCATCGCAGCTTCATAGTATGAATTATCTATTCCCAAAAGGCTGGCAAGGTATAGAAGCATACCAAAGCCAATCTGCTTCCACTGCTGTACAAAGGTCAGAATAAAGGGCCAGTATTTTTGATCCCCATACCACTGTACACCATCGCTTTTTCCGAAAATTCCCTTTACAATAGCGTTGTTTACAAGTCCTGTATCTCCTGCAAGATATGCATATACAAGATAAGCCACAACTACCATGGACATAAGATAAGGCAGAAGAATTGCTGTCTGATATATCTTTTTAGCAACTGCATTTTTTACTTCATTAAACAGAATCGCCACTGTGATTCCGAAAATCATGCCAATAAAAATCCACAGGATATTATAAAGCAGAGTATTTCGAATCATGATAAATGCATCACTTGTAGAAAACAAAAACTTAAAGTTTTTAAATCCTATCCACTTACTGCCGCCAATACCTTTTTTATAGCTGAAGGACTTGAAAGCGAGCTGAAGCCCGTACAGCGGAATATAATTATTTATCAGTAAGTACGCAGCCCCGGGAAGAAACATCAGATAGAAAGGCATCCAATGCTTCCAGTTTATCTTTTGCTTTTTTGTTCCCATTTTTAATGCTCCCAAACTGTATTATTGCCTGGCAAGATATGCATCAAGCTGTTCCTGGTTTCCTGCTATTACATCATTCATTCCTGCTGCTTCAAGAGCTGAAACAAATTCCTCAACATATGCCTTTGTGGCATCCTCACTCTCACATGAGCCATTCATAAGTGTAGGCATGTACTGATTTATAACATTGGTAATAGCTGCTGATTCAGTCTGGTAATCCGCATCACTGAACATATAACCTACAATAGGTGATGTTGTTGCCTTGGCAGAAAACGCCTCCCACTGTTCGTAATAGTCTTCTCCTGCAGGTGACTGAATAAGCATATTCTCGGGATTTCCGATCTGTACAAAAGATGCAATATATGAACCGTTAGTTTCGATTACCTTATCTGAACCTTCAACAAACTCATAGTTTGTTCCCTCAAGACCATACATCAGAATATTGGCAACATCAGCATTCTCATAAATAAAGTTAAGCATATCCATTGCCTTGTCAGGTCGCTCTGAATTGACAGCAATTCCCCACATATACTCTGTCACAGAAGCATTTGTAATCTTGGGTTCTACCATCTGCATTGTTCCAAGTTCAAATCCATTATTCTTTGCTGTTGCAGAGTAGTTTGCATTAAGCTGAGGAGTAATATCTCCGGGGTAGCAAAATATCTGCTGTGCATTAAAGTAATCCTGAGCGCTTGTATTATCAGTAGAATCCTTCCGAATGATTCCCTCCTGTCTCCACTTGTAAGTAAGAAGGGCATAGTCAAGGAAATCTTCTGTATCATAGAGATTCACTACCGTTGTATCCTTGTCTGAATCAAGCACCGCACCATAGGATGCATTTGTACCGAAGCTTTCATATCCTTCTAACCAGTATAAATAGTTATTAGTTCCCTCTCCTGCATACCATCCGATTATGTCACTACCGGAGTTTTTGAGATCTGTGAGAGCTCTATCAAGATCTTCAAGATTTCCGGTTGCAGGAATATCAACACCTTCGTTCTCTGCTGCCGTCTTGTTAAAATCAAGTCCCTTTGCAACAGCATTATAGAGCTTTGCAGGAACCGCAAGCTGTTGTCCGTCAACCTCACCTGCTTCAAGAATGTCGCTAAAAAGAGAAACCAAAGTCTGTCCATGAGTCTTAAGAAGATCATCCTCATTCATGTCATAAAGCATGTCAGCACCGACCATTGATGAAAGCGGACTTACTGTAGCAACATGAACCAGATCAAGTTTCTCATTTCCTGCAACAGCAAGACTTGTTTTATTGGCAATCTCGTTAATCCATACAAACTGGATATCCAGCTTTGCGTTTATAGCAGGAACTGTAATCTCATTTATTTTCTCTTCCATCTCAGCTTCATATGCTGAATAATCGGTACCCGGAAGTGTAACAAGCTGAATAGCTACCTCATATGGTTCTTCATCCATATCTATTTCTGCAGGTGCAACCTCAGCAACATCCTCGTCAGCGCCTTCAGCAGAAGTGCTATCTGTAGAAGTTTCATTACTATCTTTTGATTCTGTTCCTGTACTTCCACAACCTGCAATCATAGTTACTGTCAGTGAACATGCAAGTAAGACACTCAATAATTTGTTTTTCATTTTGTTTTATCCTCCCAATAATCTAAAAACGGTCTTTTGCTATAAAAAATGATAGCAATAAGACCGTTTTCCGATTTGTATTATTATAGCCTATAATTTGTACAATTATGACTTTCCGGAAAATCTGTTCCTATACTCTGTTGGAGAAATCCCCGAATGTTTCTTAAAGCTTCTTGAAAAATACGCATCATCCGTGATCCCTACAGCATCCGCAATAAAGCTTATGGATTTATCGGTGTCCCTTAAAAGCTGCGCTGCAAGCTGCATTCTCTTATCAGTAATATACTCAGTAACACTCTTCTGTGTCCGCTTTTTAAAAACACGCATAAAATACTGTTCATTCATATATGCAATCTTAGCCAAATTCTCAACGTATATCTTTTCTGACAAATGCTTCTCAATATATTCTTCTGCCTTCTCAATGGGATCCTTGTCTGTTATTTCATCAGTGTCTTTTTCTTCCGCTATCCTGACAATTCTATCGATTTTATCCTTAGTTTCTCTCTTTTCCTTATCTTCAATGTACTTTTTCAACATCAAATCAAGTTCATCATAATCTATTGGTTTAAGAAGATAGTCTCTTACCCTATTCTGCATCGAGCTTTTCATTGAATCAAAATCCGAGTGACAGGTTACCATTATAACCTCTGTGTTTTCATAGTTATCTCTAATCTCTGCTGACAGTATGAGCCCACTGTCCCCAGGCATCTCGATATCGCATAAAACAAGGTCTATTGTATTCTCATCAAGCATTTTTCTTGCATTATCTGCATCCATTGCAGTATATACATCGGAAAAACCATATTTTATCCAGTCTACTCTTCGCTTTAGTGCATTAAGAGCAACTATCTCATCGTCAACAAGAAGCAGTTTCATGTGCATAGTCTCCTGATCCGCTATTTTCTTTTATCATTGGCAAGAGAATATCTATATTAGTTCCGCCTGAGGCATTATCTCTTTCGAATTTTATAGTTGTCATATCAGAGTACAAAACCTTCAGCCTTTCGATAGTATTCTGTATACCTACTCCCAGATGCTCCTGAGGTTCCCCGGTTCTTTGGAATATTCGGATTTCCTCAAGTATTTCATCCGTGATTCCTTCTCCAGTGTCATAGATCCTGATCCTTATCTTATCCGTTCCACAATCAGTAATATGGTCAGTTATAACAAAAATATTTATGCGGTTGCCGATTTTCAATGAATGTTTAATGGCATTCTCTGTAAGCGATTGCACTATAAGAGGAGGCATGAGATAATCCGCAAGTTCTTCCTCATATTCGACAATCGAGAAAAACTGATCAGGATATCTTATATGTTGTATATCCAGATAATTCTTTACAAAATCCATCTCCTGAGAGAGTGTGACAAATCTGTTTTTTACATATACAACATATCTGAAATACTTCGAAATACTTAAGATCATTTTTCTTGAAAGCTCATACTCTTCAGGCTCATAGCTATAGAGTATGTTGAGAGCATTAAGTATAAAATGTGGTTGTATCTGTTTTGCAAGATACCTTGTGGTAATGTCCTTTCTTTCAAGCTCCTTCTCGTACACATCGATTTTAAGATTTTCCAGCTCATCCATCATTTCATTAAAGCTGTGACTGATGCCGGATAACTCTGCACTTCCCATTTTTTCATCAAGACGATAATCTATTTCGCCATTTTCAATGCGCCTCATGCCAAGATTTATTTTCGAAACAGGTACAAACAAAAGGCGTCTTAGCATCAAAAGCATAATCGGAATAGCCATTGCAGTTAATACTATTGCAATAAAAATCAGTATAATGGATTCCTTTGATAATCCGGCTATAATTCCGCTCCTTGGAACAGCCTGTATCATCATTATCCCGTATCCTTCAAGATTTTCTCCATAAAATCTGTATTTCTCACCATTTATACTGCCATCACGTGTCAGCTCATCATGACCATCCTTTTCATCAACAGATATGAAAATTGAATTGAGCGCCTCTATATTTGATACCGGGGTCATATTCATTTCGGAATCAGTGAAAAAGAAATACTTATCCTCGGCTCCACCATAATTCACTATGTGGTCTCCTGTCTTTCTCAGATTGAGCATGCAGCCAAACTCCCTGTCCTTCCATCTTGTCAGGCTTATGAGATATGGCGTATTTTCCATCTCAATTATCTTCCAGACTGTTCCGTATTTACTGCTTACATCAGTTGTGGTATCTTCAATTGCTTTTTTGTATTCCTCTCTGGAAGCCCCGGGAGAGCCCTTTGTTATAAATATGTCGCTGTCAGGGAAACGGCAATATACAAGATCAATCACCTCATATTCATCCAATATCTGATCAAACAGCTTACCTATAGTCTGTACAATTTCTCCCTTAGTGTTTAAAGGTACCTTTCCATCTTTGTCTGCAAGCTCTGAAAAATTGTTATTTATAACGTTTTCATATAAGAGTCTTCTTGTCACAGACTTAAGCTGTCCCTTTAAGTATGAAGACGACACAGACAGCGAGGAACGGCTTTCCATATTCATCCGCTCATCGCTGTCCGCAATTACTCTGTGCAAAAATACCACAGTCAATATGTTGAGTGGTAATACGAGAAGTATTACCACTGCTATAATTCTAAATGCTATAGATTCCCTGAATTTATTCATATTTAAACATATTAATCAGCCGAATATCTCTTATCTCAGCTTTTGTACATCACCATGAGTAATTCCGTTTTCATTAAAGGCATCGACCTGAAGGTATACCTCCTGACCTTTTATAAGTGCACCGATAGATCTCGTACCCTTAGATGAGCCTTTCTCCGGGTAGTACATGCAACTGTGATAGAGCTTATTCTCTGCATGTCCCCACTTAATGTTATAACCATCCGCGCCCTCGGAAGACATTGTTATACTCATATCCAATTCGCTCTCAATAGTAGCAGTAAATGTAACCTCTCCGGGAGCCCTTCCGTTACCTTTTCCAAATACGCGAATACCTGATACTGCTGCCTTTTGATTCATTGGAAGCTCCAGAATTGTGAGCTTTATAAAACGTAACCTTTTTCCATTTTCTATAAGCAAAGTATCATGAGGAAGATTGGTATCAGCCTTGGATTTATCGCTCAGAATCTCATAGTTTTCGCCATCAGATGATCCTTCCAGCACATATCTTGTCACATATTTTCTCTCATCAATGAGTCTTGCGCCGAATCCGTTTTCAGGTATCTCTCCGGGCGGAAGAGCTTCAATACTGTCATCCGCGAAATTGATCTGAATAAATCTGACGTCCTTAACTTCGCGCATATCCATGAGAAGCCATTCACCAGGCTTGTTACTAGCTGCTCTCCACCAGGTTCTGATATCCTCTTCACAGGCTCTCTCAGGATTGTTATCACCTACAGGTGAAACCGTATCCTCTTTACTTACAGATGATGCACTCATCTTTGCATTCCTGCTAAGAAGGAACCATTCAGGCTCAGCCCATGGATCCGTTTTCCCGTCATTTATGCTCCTTGGCCAGTCTCCGTAACCAGTATTACAGAACAGCTCACCATCATTATCAAAGCCTGCAGGCCATATACCGACTCTTCGCTCCATGGGATCATTAAGGCTTATTCTCATGGTTGATGTATGCCAGAAATTACCGTTTTTATCCTCCATAGTTGAGCCATGTCCTGCCCCAGGCATAAAGCCTCCGGGCTGATAGGAATAGGGATTGTTCTTTGCAAGCTCAAAAGGTCCAAGGGGTGAATCGGATACATATACCCCATCGTTGTAAACATTATATTCAGCACCTGTCGCTGCATACTGAAGATAATATTTTCCATCATGCTTATTCATGTATGCACCTTCAATGAAAGGATTGTTGCTGAGCATACTCCTAAAGAAAGCCTTGTCTGTATCAGAGGCCTTACTAAATGCCTCTTCTCCCATATTCTTTTTAAACCCCTCAAATACTCTGTCCAGCTCCTCACCTTCTATAAGTCTCTTTGAATGATTCTCACCGCATCTCTCATAGCCAAGTTCCTTTGGGCGTCCATGAACAAGCTCAATTCTCTCTGAAAGAGGCTTCATGGTCTCAGGGTCAAGCTCCACTCCCCAGATTGGTGTCATATTAGAGCATCCCCAATAGAAATAAACTCTTCCATCATCATCCTGAAAAAGATTGGGATCCCAGAAGTCAAAAGTTCCTTCTATCTCCTCATATGGTCCGTTCTCAATATCTCTGGTGCGATAGAAGTTGCAGATTTCTCCCCTTTTTGATGCACTAAAATATACATAGTCTCCGATGACTCTTACATCCGGAGCATAGTCAAGAAGCGGAAGGTTGTCGGGAAGACGCACGCTCTTCCAATTGATGAGATCATCAGATACCCACACTGACATATTCATGGATGCAAAAATATAGTATTTCCCCTTATAAAATAAAAATGTGGGATCAGCTGCTTCTCTGGAAATGTGCTGCTCGCCAGACATTCCGTCCTTTATGAATTGGTAATGGTAATCTATGTTTATGGGATTGCAAAGTATTTTTTTCACGTTATTCTCCTTAGTAATTATCCCCTCAAGAGGAAGACTTGATATTTGCAGCGATTAGAAGCGGTATCCTGCTCTCTTTTTATAGATTCTATTATTTGGGGAATAATTACTGAACAGTTTTTATTTTTGATAATCCGACATTTTTTAATATCAAAAAGGATGTAGCCAGTCTGACCACATCCTTCCTCCAACTGCATATCTGAGTATGCTTGATGAATCAGACCCCCTTGTTTAGACAGCCTGCAAAAGGGCCATCACTTTGCAGAAATATTAAGAAGTTCACCAAATCCGCTTATTTTGTAGTCTGTCTTTTCGTATGATGCTGCGTCGCCTATTCCCGCAACTCTCATGCCGGCTCTTTTACCTGCGATAACTCCGGCAACAGCATCCTCAACAACTACGCAGTTATCGGGATTTTCACTTAAAAATTCTGCTGCCTTTGAGAACACCTCCGGATCAGGCTTGGATTTTGTAATATTTGTTCCGTCAGATATAGCGTCAAAATAATCTGTAAGTCCCACCCTTTCCAGGATGTACTTTGTATTTTTACTTGAAGAACCTATCGCAAGCTTGTGCCCTCTGTTTCTAAGTTCCGCAAGTGTATTCCTTACTTCAGGTGATACGTCTTCCGGTGTCATTGTTCCCAGAAGTTCCCTGTAATATTCATTTTTCTCAGCAGCAAGATCTTCCTTTTCTTCTTCGGAAAACTTTCTGACACTGTCTTCCAGAATAATATCCAGAGATTCCATTCTGCTGACACCGCGAAGTCTTGAATTCTTCTTTTCATCAAAGTCTATTCCCAGCTTATTCGCTATCATTTTCCATCCCTGATAGTGATATTTATCAGTAAAAACAAGAACCCCGTCAAGATCAAATATAAAAGCTTTCATAATATGTCATCCTCCCGCTTTAAAATCTCAAATCCATTTTTCCGCAGAAAGGATCAACAGGTGATTTCCCCTTAAATTCACTTCTGCCTAAAATCTTGTCAATTGCTGCATCCATAACGAATTCAGAATTACAGTAACAGTTGATAAAGGTCTTTATCATCGGTGCATCGAGAAGATGATACGGATTACCGAAGCTTATAAACATAACCGGGAGCTCATGTACCATCCAGGGCATGTTATTTCCAAGTCCGAACATTGTGTGCCAGTTCATTCTTGCTGTGGTTTTGTTGGATGCAGTTTCCACATTCCCAACATAGATGATTAGATCGTATCTGGATTTTAGCTTTGACACGGAGTCGGTCATTACTTCAAAGCCTTCTTTTTCATACAGTGTCACATCAAAACCTTCAGCCTTAAGTCTATCCATTACAAATTTTGTTACGCGCTCGTCAGACTCAAAACCTCCCATCATTTCAAGAAGAACTCTTTTATGATTTTCAGGCTTTATGGGAAGGAGCTTCTGTGTATCCTTTACAAGGGTAATTCCTTCATCAGCACACTCCTTTGCCCAGGTCACATGCTCCTCTGATGAGAGAATGTTAAGCCCTTCCTTAGCAGGAACCAGAGTACCGTTTGCCTTCTTTTCAGGAAGATTAAGAGCTGCCTTGGTCGCAAGAATTCGCTTAACGGCCTCCTCTAATCTCTCTTCGGACAGGATGCCCTTTTCATAGCCCTTGTGCATGTATTCGTAATCTTCATCGATGTTTCTGTTAAACAGGAACATGTCGCAGCCGTTTTCTATGCAAAATGGAACAGCATGTTCTCTGTCCATTGCACTGCAAAAGCCCACCATAGGCGTGGCATCAGACACAATAAGACCGTTAAACCCGAGCTTTTCCCTGAGAAGTTTACCGAGAAGATTTTTAGACAGCGTAGCAGGAATAATCTTTTCAGGTGCTTTTCCATCAAAGAGTTCCTCATAGGCAGGCATTGCGATATGTCCCGCCATCACGCTAAGTGTTCCGGCATCGATCATTGCCTCGTAGATTTTTCCGTAGGTTTCGTCCCACTCTTCAACAGAGAGTGAATTGACACTTGTAAGAAGGTGCTGGTCTCTCTCGTCTATTCCGTCACCCGGGAAGTGCTTTACTGCTGTAGCAACGCCCTCTTCGGCTGCTGCCTTAAGATAACCTCTTCCCATATCGATGACTGTCTGCACATCATCTGAAAATGCCCTGACATTTATAATTGGATTATGGTAGTTTCTGTCGAGATCAACTACAGGTGCAAAGGACCAGTTATCTCCTACAGCTGCGCCTTCTGAGCAGCTAACCTTCCCCAGCTCATAACCGCGTCTGGCATTTCCTGTAGCACCAACAAGCATCTCTCTGCCATAGTAGGTTCCTTCAACTGCCGAACCATTTCCGCCATACTCGAGGTTTGCAGCAATAAGGAGTGGTATCTTGCTCTCCTTTTGTAAAAAGCTCTGAGCCTTCCATATTTCCTCGCCCGGTCCTTCTCTGTAAAGTAGTCCACCTATCTTATATTTATCGAGGGTCTCCTTTAATTCGTTCTCATCCTTGCTGAAAATAACCGGACAGAAAAGCTGTCCGATTTTTTCATCAAGCGTCATTTTTTCATATGTATTCTCAACCCATTTGATTTTCTCATCGCTTAAGTTAAAGGGTTTGTCTTTGTAATTGATCATAATCATGCTCCTATCTTTCGGCATTATTGCTATGCTTATGCATTTTGCCTCGCTTAAACAATTTCATGATTATGATTCTATTATTTAGGAAATAATTACTGAACAGTTTTTATTATTGACAATCCGACATTTTTTAATGTATTAGATTCAGTTTAGCTATGGATCCAATAGGCCGAATTTTCATCCGGGATTGTCCATTACTTTTGTTTTTCTGCCTGTACTTTATTCTTAATAAGACCCACTAATCCTATGATCATCAGTATTATCGATGCAGCAGGGTAAACGTATATTAGTCTGTTAGTGGTTCCATATATATCGAGGACTCCCTTAAACATACTTCCTATTGTCAGGGTTGCAATGCTGCAGTTCCAGCAATAGCTTGAAACAATCGGCAGCTCTTTTTTCATAATAAATCTGCATATCAGAAAAGGTGTAAGTCCCATAATAAGCGGAATTGCAAAGGCGTATATCATATAATAAGAATATACTTCGTGGCTGAACAGTTCATATATGGCTCCAAAGAGCGCTGTAAAAATTGTCACAAACGTATAGATGATTATTATCTTTATATCTGAAATCCTGATAACTTCAGAATTCACAGGCTCTATAGCCGTATTATCCAATGTATACAATGTCACTCACTCCTCTCTCTTTTATTGAATTGCCTGAAGAAGTAGGCTTATTTATAACAGTTCCCTGAAATACCATGGAGGATGATCCACCACCGTCAAGGTTGTAGGCGGTCTCTACTCCCAGGGTATCCATAAAGCTTGCAAGCTCATAGAGGGATAATCCCTCACTTTCATCCGTCCTTCCGTCTGATACCACAAAGACATAATGAAGGTCTGATATCTGCCCTATGGCCGTCCTTGGATTACTTGCCATTGCTCTTCCTACTTCATCCCTGGTTGAAACAGCAATACTTCCATTCTCGATAAGCGATGGCCCGAAGGAGAATGCCTGCCATACTCCCTGCTCCACAAGATCATCTGCAGAAATTTCAGTGGAATTGACTGTCTTAAAGGTTCCATCTGCATATATGCACAAGATTTCATCACCATCCGCTATATCTCTGTACACAACTCCGTTCCTGATTACGTAGCCTGATTCCTGTACTCCGTAATAATCACCGTTTATCGCCAGAATCGCATCATGCTCTTCTGCAATTTCAGAGGTGTTTGCGGTTATATTCTTTCCATAGGTATCATTCGCAAAGGCTGTTTTTAGATATTCCGCAGAGGACAGCTGAATATCTGCAACATAAACTTTTGTGTCATTATAGTCGTAGGTCTTCAGAGATATCTGTATGTTGTCGTCACTGTAGGTTTGTTCCTCGGAAGTCTCTGTGATGGTGCCTTGTGTTAAAGCATTACTTTTATCAGAAGTGCTGCCATTTTCTTTATTGCTCTGATCTGTAGTATTGTTATCTTCCTTGCCACTTTGCTCTGAAGTATTGTCATCATCCTTGCTGCTTTGCTCTGAAGTATTGTTATCATCCTTGCTACTTTGCTCTGAAGTATTGTTATCATCCTTGCTACTTTGTTCTGAAGTATTGTTATCATCCTTGCTACTTTGTTCTGAAGTGTCAGCCGCTTCAGAAGCTTCTGTTTTCTGTGTATTGTCATGCTCTCCTGGACGATGTTTCCCTTTCCCCGGCCGTGAATGCTCCCCTGATCCGTGAAATAGGAAATTTTCTTTCTGTTTAGTATCTGACTCTGTTGTGGAGTCTGCTTTTCTTGTGGAATCCTCTTTTGTTGTGGAATCCTCTTTTGTTGTGGAATCATCTTTTGTTGCTGACTTATCTTCTGTTACGATGCTTGATTCTCTTTCGTTTGTTGAGTCAGTGCCGGTATTTGATTCTGTTGTGGAAGACGTCTTATCATCACCTACATTTGTTGCTTTTTTATTTGAAGAAGTATCATTTGATGAGTCTTGATTTATGTCATTCTGTAAGGACTTCTTTTTTACATTATCGAATACCGCGGTATTGATCTCAGTTGCATTCTTTGTGTACGCACTTGAAATTACAAAGGTATCAAGTGTGATATATATCGTAAATGCCGCAAGACCAGTTACATAGATGAGTACCCATTTTTTTCGATTCATGATTTCTTATTCTCCCGGGATGTTGTTCTAATTATTTATGCTGAGCATATTCTTGTGGAAGATGCTTATGAAATCATGATATATGGAGAACCTTAAGTATAATTAAAAATGTCTTGCAACAAATATTAATCTTTTCATGATACTTGATGTACAGGCCTACCCTGATTTACAACAAATATCATCTTCTCAGGGTATTTTGTTGCATTAGTATACCCTGATTTACAACAAATCTTATTCTTTTCAGGGTACTTGTTGTACAGGCCTACCCTGATTTACAGCAAATATAGTCTCTCCAGGGTACTTTGTTGCATGGTTATACCCTGATTACAACAATTCTTTTCCTTTTCAGGGTACTTGTTGTACAGGCCTACCCTGATTTACAGCAAATATAGTCTCTCCAGGGTACTTTGTTGCATGGCTATACCCTGATTACAACAATTCTTTTCCTTTTCAGGGTACTTGTTTTATAAGCCTACCCTGATTTACAACAATTCTTAACTTCTCAGGGTTCTTTGTTGCATGGCTATACCCTGATTACAACAATTCTTTTCCTTTTCAGGGTACTTGTTTTATAAGCCTACCCTGATTTACAACAAATATAGTCTTCCCAGGGTATTTTGTTGCATGGTAATACCCTGATTGCAACAAATCTTGTTCTTTTCAGGGTTCTTGTTGTACAGGCCTACCCTGATTTACAACAAATATAGTCTTCCCAGGGTATTTTGTTGCATGGTAATACCCTGATTGCAACAAATCTTGTTCTTTTCAGGGTTCTTGTTGTACAGGCCTACCCTGATTTACAACAAATATAGTCTTCCCAGGGTATTTTGTTGCACGACTATACCATGATTGCAACAATTCCTTCTGCTTACAGGGTAGTTGTTGTTATAACTTTACCCAAAAATCATTTAGTCTTAATATAAAAAAGCTCAGCCATGAAATAATCCATGACTGAGTTTCATTTTTTCAAATAGGAAAAGTATTTCGTAGCAATATATTATTGTTACAGGTAGCGCATACCATTATGCCACCTGGCTGTCAACCTTTGCAGCTGTGCCCTGGGCTATCGGAATGAAGATCATAGCGATAACATAGCACAGAATGTACATAGGAATAAATGTTCCAATGAAAGCAAACAGGAATGCAGGGAATGCTGCTCCTGCGAAGATCTGCACATTCACAAAGTTCATGATAAGTCCGATTATAATTACAAATATAAATACAACCGGTACATTTCCAAGGAATCTCCCGGGAACGCTTTCGGGATCAACCTTAAAGAGCTTAGGGAACCCCATAGCAATAAGCGGAATCGGTACAAACATGTTGATGACAACAGCTACTGCAAAGCCTATGCAAGTGTTAAGCAGTAATGCCGGTGACATCAGCTTATCTGCATTTCCTGAAAAAATCATTCCACCAATTGACATTCCAAGAGCCATAGGAATATTCATGACTAAATTAAATACAATAAAGAATTTTAAACTTGGCTTACCCATCTATTTTCCTCCCAACATTATACTGTCTTATAAACAGTACAGTTATTATTTGTTTCAGCCTATAGTTATTCATCAACCTACAGAGGGTGAAGGTGTAGGAGCGATTACTGATGTGTAGTGCTCTTTTCTTGCCTTGAACTCAGGATCCTTGAAGAGGTTCATAAGTCTTCCCTCATTTTGGAAAATATCGTCGCCGTGAAGCTTCTTTCCTGAAAGTGTATCATGAGCCTTGTGCTCATCCTCAGGAGCAAATTTGAATTTGAAAGCACCGTCAACTACTTCGAGTGTACCCTCAAGTCCGCAAAGCTCACATACGCACTTTGTTGTTCCGGGGAAAATGTAGAAGTTATTACCATGGCAGTGAGGGCATGCACCTTCCTTACCCTTCCACTCTGCATTCTCAATATCAGCAGCTGCTTCAACAAGGTTACGGGCGATTTCCTTCATGCGCTCAACCTTGTCATCCTGCATGATAACGTCCTTGGACCATGAGAAATAATCATTGTCGATAACCTTCCAGGCAGGACTCATTGCAAGCATTGCGTGGTCTGTCTCTACACGGCAAGCCCAGTCAGAACCACCGATTCCAACAAATGAGATAGCCTTCTTCTTAAGATACTTGGGATCAAGGCCTTCCTTACCCTGCTCCTTGAGCTGTCCATCAGCCATCATGAGCATACCCATGTCGTGTCCGGGACCCATTCTGTCACAAAGTACATGGAAGAGTCCTGATCCGCCAGACTCATAGATAGGATCAACGATGAGTACACCATCAGCCTCAGCCATCTTATCAAAAAGTGCTGCATAGTCATCCTTCTGAGTGCAGATCATACCCTTGCCCATTACAAGGCCTCTTGAGCATGCAACGCATCCAGAGCAGTATTTGATGTCCCAGTCAAATACGTGGATGAATTCAATCTCTGCCCCAAGTTTCTGAGCTTCCTCGAGAGCAACGCGGCACATTGTATCATTGTTACCGTTTCTTGTCCCGCAGGACAGTCCTAAAATTTTCATGTGAAACCTCCTATGTTCCATTAAAGTTTTATTAAAATGCCTGTCTTGTTAGTCAGCATTTTTATCTGGTTGTTACACGCCTACCTGTAAACTATCTTCGCAACAGGCACCTCAATCACAAGGCTTGTGATGAGTCCGACAACATGTAAAATCGGATAGGTGGACCACCAGGCAGTAATCAGATTTTCACCTAACCCCACACCGATGATCGCCATGCAGAAGCTGACAATAGTTACATAAATTGCATTGATTATGAAATTCCTTGCCAGCATCTCCATAAATGCTCCGGGCTTTTGTTTGCATATTTTTTCTGCAAACCATTTTCCGATAGTCCCTACGGGAATAATAATTGCAGCCACTGTATTGATAGTGAATGCGCAGCAACACCCTCTTACCCAGCTCTGAAGTGCATCTCCGCCGGCCAGGATTGTTGCTGCTGTGTTAATGGAGAGCGCCATACATATGTTAGTTATGATGTTCCATTTGAAGAATTGTTCTTTTGTCATGATGTTATTAACCCTCATCCGTCAGCTTCGCTGACACCTTCCCCCTTATAAAGGGGGAAGGCTTTATTTTCTTTTGCTTCGCTAAGCGGATGGCTTTATTTTCTTTTGTTTCGCTAAGCGGATGGCTTTATCCTGTTTAGCTTCGCTAAGCGGATGGCTTTATCCTGTTTTGCTTCGCTAAGCGGATGGCTTTATCCTGTTTAGCTTCGCTAAGCGGATGGCTTTATCCTGTTTAGCTTCGCTGAACGGAAGGCTTTTTTATAAGTAGTGTGCATAATGTTGAAACTGCTATAGCCACAAGCATTATCACAAATATGCTCATATAGCTTCCCTGTTTGTCATAGATAGCACCTGCAAGTGTGCCTCCAAAAGAAGCCAGGAGCAGATTTAAATTTATTATGGAAAAATTCACCGGATAGTTTTTTACTCCGAAGAAATCCATGATAAACGCAGAGTTTGTGGGTGTAACTCCACCATAGGAAAGTCCGAAAAAGATATATCCTGCAATAACTATAGGAAGACTCTTAGTATTAAGACCTGCCATAGTGATCAGCACAGAAATCAGGTACAAAGCATTGTTCAGAAGCATTGTTTTTTTCTGACCGAGCTTATCATAAAGGCCACCGAAAATTACTCTTCCGATTCCGTTGAAAACGGAAATAAGTCCAACGATTGTAGCTATGGTTCCTGCGGTGAGTTCAGGTGCACTCTCTACCACAATTCCGCTTGCCTGGGCAATAAGCGCAAGTGCAGCGGCGCTCATAAGTACTGCCCAGATAAAGTAAAGCCAGAATGAAAGCTTTGATATCATCTGAATCGTAGTAAAATCATTTGAAACAAGTCTGTTCAGTATTTCATTTGCAGATGCCCTGCCTCCTATAGATGACTTCTTCTCAGCTATAGTTTTTCCTGTTGAAGAATCTGCTTTATCAGCCATAGCGTTTTGGGTAAATTCTTCTACCTCATCCGTCGCAGGCTTTCTGATTATAAAAGCTCCAATGGCAATCACTGCGCAGACAATGATTCCCATTATCTTAAATTCCATACGCCATCCGATTGTAGTAAGAAATGCGGTATAAACCTTACCGATTATGAAAGCTCCGATTCCAAAGCCCATAAGCAGGATTCCTGAAATAAGTCCCTTCTTATCAGGGAACCACTTGGTCACACTTCCCATTACAGTGTTGTAGGAAAAGCCTGCTCCAAGGCCTGCAAGAACTCCAAAGCCAAGGTAAAGACTTCCTATACTTTGCATCAGACTGACCAAAATAAAACCAGCAAGAAAGAGTACTGCCGATGCGATGAATATGTAGCGCTCTTTCACTTTTCCTGCAAGAAGCCCTGCAATAAGTCCTCCTATACAGAAAAAGCTCATGGCCATGGTAAAGGTCAGAGATAAGGATCCCTTACTCCAATCTGAAAACTCAGCTGCGATAGGGCTGGAGAGTACGCTCCATGCATAAATGAGACCTGCAAAGAGGAGTATTATTACTCCTGCTACAGCATATTTCCATCTATTATTCTGTTTCATCGTTCATAAATCCTCGCAGTTTCTTCGCCGCGAATTACTCTGAGCACGCCTTCAGCGAGAGCCTTCATCTCATTCTCTCCGGGAATTACCTCGATAGGTCCGATGAAACCTGCATGCTTTTTAATTGAATTAACAAAAGTATCTGAATAGGCAAGGCCTCCTGTAAGTACGATGTAATCTACTTTTCCATCTACAGAAGGTGCTATTCTGGCAATTGTCTTAGCGGTGTTAAGAGCCATAGCCTCGAAGACAAGTGCCGCCTCACTGTTACCTTCATTTATCATTTTTTCAACCTCGCGCATGTCGGCTGTTCCAAAATAGGAAATCATGCCTCCCTTTCGCTGAAGGTTCTTCATCATCTCTTCCTTGGTATACTTTCCGCTATAACACATATCCACAAGTGCATAAGTCGGAAGGCCGCCTGCTCGCTCAGGTGCAAAGGTTCCGATCTCATCATTGAAAAAGTCGATTATCTGACCGTTAGAATGAAGATTTACAGTAATTCCTCCACCAAGATGTGCAACAATTATGTTTACTTTGTTGTAGTCAATTCCCTTATCTGCACAGAGCTTAAGTGCTGCTGCCCTGGTGTTGAGATTGTGTCCCTTTGCAGGAACTCTCACACCCTTAAGTCCTGTGATTTTGTTTACCTCTGTCATCTCATCAACAGTAATCGCATCGTAGATGTAGGCCTTAACGCCAATCTGCTGTGCAAGTCTGTATGCAATTCCTGCTCCGAGGTTGCTGGCATGTTGGTCTACGGGATGAAACTTAAGTGTATCGATCATTGCCTCGTTTACTTCATAGGCACCGGTTTTTACAGGTGGAAGTGCTCCGCCTCTTCCAACGATAGCGCCAAAGCTTTTAAGGTCATCACCATGGCTGATAAGACAGGCTTGTACAATACTTGTTCTCATTTCAAGCTGATCGTAGATGGTTGCGTAGGCTTTAAGGCCATCAAGTGTATGGCTTATGCTTTCGACCCACTTCTGTTTTTCAGCCTGATATACGGCGATTTTTGTTGATGTAGAACCCGGGTTTATGACCAGGATTTTTTCGTTTGACATTTCGTTCTCCTTTTCCCCTCATCCGCCCTTCGGGCACCTTCCCCCCAAGGGGAAGGCTTTATTTTTTTTGCCTTCAGCACATGTAAATGTTTTTTGCCTACCTCTTTGGGGAAGACTATATTTTTTGCCTTCAGCACATGTAAATGTTTTTTGCCTTCCCCTTGGGGGCGCACATCGTCCGGGGGACGATGGCTTTGCGCGGACCGAAGCGGAGCGAAGACAGGTGCCCGAAGGGCGGATGAGGGGATTTCTTAATTTGCTGCAGCCGCAGAGACTACGATTGAAAGGTACTTCTCCTCTGCTGTTGAGCCACGTGAAACCATTACAATAGGGCACTTGGCACCAACTATGAAGCCTGCCATTTTACCACCGCAGCTGATTGCATACATCTTACCCATGATGTTTCCTGCATGGATGTTTGGAGCAACCAGAATATCAGGATCACCTGCAATCTTAGAATCAAGTCCCTTGAACTCCGCAAGGTCCTTTCTCATTACGCAGTCATACTGAATAGGTCCTTCCACTATGCAGTTCTTGATTTCCCCATTTTCATTCATCTTCTGAAGCTCAGCTGCCTCAACAGACTCAGGCATCTTAGGATTAACCTTTTCAACACAGGCAAGAACACCAACCTTAGGGCAGTCGTACCCCATACTTCTAAGTGTTTCTACCGTGTTCTCAATGATCTGCTTTTTCTGCTCAAGATCAGGATATGTAACCATTCCTCCATCAACAGGAAGAATAAGCTTGTGGTAGGAAGGAATCTGGAACATTGTAAAATGACTCATAAGCTTACCTGTTCCTAGTCCGTATTCCTTATTAACCACTTCCTTTAAGATAATTTTTGTATCTACCTTACCCTTCATAAGGAAATTAGCTCTGCCCTCGCGAACAAGCTTAACCGCTGTCTCGCATGCTTTCTGAAGATCATCCGCAGGCACATCAAAAATGTTTTCCTCAGGGATATCCTCTCCAAGCTTTTCCAGAATTTCCTTAATTATCTTTTTATCGCCAACCAGCAAAGGCTCGATGATTCCCTCTCGTCTTGCATTAACAACAGCCTCAAGAGTATGATCATCATTTGCGCAGGCCACAGCCATTATCTTCTTTTCAGGCGCGCCCTTTACCTTGGCAATGAGTTCATCAAAATTATGAAAAACCATTATGTTCCTTCTTTCTTAAAAAATCCGTTTATTTTCTTGCTGCTCTACCGATTTCAAGACCCTTATCAAAAGCTGCCTTGTTAAGCGGAAGGAGCTTCGGCTTGGATGAAAGCTTATGCTCTACTGTGCCCCAGACTATTTCAGGTGCAACAACCTCTGTATAACCTACGTAAACACCAAGCATGATAACGTTCAAAACCTTTGCGTTACCCATCTCAAGAGCAAGCTCTGTTACAGGTGCCTCAACGATTTCCACGTCGTCTCTTTCAATTTTGTCCTTAACGATGGAACTGTTTATGAAAAGTCGTCCACCGCTTTTCAGAGTCCCAATAAATTTATTGAGTGAAGGTCCGTTCATTACGATGAGATCATCCATAACATCACCAAGAGGAGCACCGATCATCTCATCGGAAATAACGACATAACAGTTAGCGGTACCACCGCGCTGCTCCGCACCATAGGAAGGGAAGAACGTAACATTCTTATCTGTTGAATCACAGGTTGCGGAAGCAAGAAATTTTCCAAGGGTCATAACACCCTGTCCGCCGAATCCGGCTACACATAAATTTGTTTCCATTTTTCTCCTCCTTAACCTCTATCCCTGATAACGCCCAGCGGATACTCTTTAAGCATGTTTTCCTCAAGAAAATCAAGGGCCTTCAATGAATCAAGTCCCCAGTTAGTAGGACAGCTTGTAACTATCTCAACAAGTGAAAAGCCTTTTCCTGCAATCTGATATTCAAAAGCCTTCTTAATAGCCTGCTTTGTCTTAAGAACGTTCCCCGGATTGTTGCAGCTTGTTCTTACAAGGTACTGAGGAGCTGTGAGCTGGTTAAGTGTCTCGCAGACATGCATAGGATAACCATGCTCCTCAGCTATACGTCCCTTAGGTGCAGTTGATGCCTTCATTCCAAAAAGAGTTGTAGGAGCAAGCTGTCCGCCGGTCATACCGTAAATTCCGTTATTTACAAAAATAACTGTGAAATTCTCACCTCTGTTTGCAGCTGACATTGTCTCTGCAAGTCCGATTGATGCAAGGTCTCCGTCACCCTGATATGTATAGTAAATTGTGTCAGGATTAGCTCTCTTAAGACCTGTAGCTACTGCGCAGGCTCTTCCATGAGGAGCTGTTGTATTGTCATAGGCCATGTAGTCCATCTGTAGTCCGCAGCAACCGATACCGAGAACTGCTGCTGTTTTGTCTACAATCCCCATCTCATCTATTACTTCACCGATGAGCTTCATTACTGTGGAATGCATGCATCCGGGACAAAAACCTGATACCTTATCTTCCTGAATTGTTTTTGTTCTGCTATATAAAAGTTCTGCCATTTTAAGCCTCCTGTCCTGCTATCTTCATTACAGCCTCAAGAACAGCTTCCCTTGACATTACATTTCCACCTGAGCACAGGCACTTTTCAACAGGGCAGCGCTTTCTTACTACTGCTTCAACATCTGTAGCATACTGTGCAGGGATTGACATCTCGACATCGAGGATTGCCTTAACCTTGCTGTAATCGAGCTTTTCAAAGCTCTCTGTAGGGAAGGGATTAAGTGTAATAGGTCTGATAAGACCAACCTTTATTCCCTTGCTTCTTAAAATATCAACAGAAGACTTTGCAATTCTTCCTGAGATTCCATAGGCTGTCAGAATAATCTCAGCATCCTCTACCTTGTATTCCTCTACCATCACGTCATTCTTTTTCCATGTTTCGTAGAGTGCTGCTGCTTCCTCGTTGCATTCCTGTTGTCTTGAGGTAAGCCAGTGGCCGGGCTCAATCCATGCACGATTCTTATAATCAAGAGGGTGACCAACGCAGGCCCACTTTCTCTTGCTATCTTTAATCTCTTTTACCTTTTCCTCCGGCATCATTTCAGGAAGCTCTACAGGCTCCATCATTGTTGCAATGACACCGTCTGCAAGAATGTGTACGGGATTTCTGTCTCTGTCAGCAAGCTCGAAGGCTTTTACTGTAAGATCCACTGCTTCCTGTACTGTGGAAGGTGCAAGTACGATCATCTGGAAACCACCGTTTCCTGCTGCCTTTGTAGCCTCAAAATAGTCCATCTGTGCAGGCTGGATAGAACCAACACCCGGGCCTCCTCTTGCGAAGTTTGCATACACCATGGGGATTCGCGCTGCTGCGCAGTATGATATTCCCTCACTCTTAAGAGCAATTCCTGGTGATGATGATGATGTCATAGCTCTGACACCTGCTGAAGCTGCACCATATACCATGTTGATTGATGCTACTTCGGATTCACCCTGTATAAATGTTCCACCTACTTCAGGAAGTCTTCTTGAGAAATACTCAGGCACTTCGTTCTGAGGTGTGATAGGATATCCTGCAAAAAATCTGCAGCCTGCTCTTACAGCTGCTTCAGCAACTGCTTCTGAGCCCTTCATAAAAGTTCTTGCCATGATTATTCTCCCTCCTTGTAGATTTCAATTGCCCCGTCAGGACAAACACGACCGCAGGACAGACACCCTACGCAGTCTTCAGTTCTTGCTGCCACAACGTACTCATAGCCCTTGGCGTTTACTTCGGTGCCAATTTCAAGAACGTTTTTAGGGCAGTACTTTATGCAGTAACCGCAGCTCTTACAGCGTTCGGCAACTACACTTACTTTAAATTTTGCCATTTGAAACCTCCTATGTAGAAAAGATTACTAACTGCGCCCCAAAGGGGAAGACATTAAAAAATTAGCATCCTTGCTCTACTTATTTTTTAGCAACACTCTCTAAGCCACTCATATGTCAGATAAAAATGCAGTGGCATGAGATCTGTATCTATTTTTCCCTGTACTTCATTTATCAGATCCTCGCCAGCGCAGGTCATTTCAATTTCCTTGTATTCACCGACCAGACTTTTCATCATGGCTGAGCCGTCGACTGTTTCCATCGCTGATGTGCTGATTCCAATGTTCGGATTATCTATGAAATGCACATTTTTCAGAGAGAGTCTTGAAACTGCAAGTATCTCACTCAGGAATCTGTCGATGTGATTCAGGTCCTGACAAAATGGTCTGTAGTAGTTAAGTACATACATGACGCATAGCTTTTCCTTGTCAGCTCCCATCATGAAGCCACCGATTGACCTTGCTCCGATATCGTCTCCACCGACATCCATAACCACGATTTCCTCGTCATTTGCAAGGTATTCTCTTACACCTCCTACTACTGTAGGCGCATCATAGAACTGCTCCTCATAATGAAAAGTTATGTCGGATAGAGCCTCTTCCTTAAGAACATCTCTTGATCTGAAAAGTGGCTTTGTCATGTCCATATCGAAAAGATGAACCTTTTTATCGCAGTTTTCAGATAGATATTTGGCAAGGTTTAAAGCTATCTCACTCTTGCCACAGCCGGCTTCGCCGATTAGTATGAAGTTTGTTTTTCCTGCCTTTATGGCGTTATCTATGAATTTCATTTTTTATCTCATTGTTATAAATCCGCGGTACTGGGTCAGGTTATCGGAAGTGCATCTGTCTCCAAGGAACATTGATGCTATATTGTGCTGGGGCTTAAGGAACGGGAAGGTATCCTGCTGTGCCCATTCAGGCTTCTTAAGCTTGTCCTTAGCGAGGTTGACGCAAAGGTCATACCACTCTTCCGGACCGTCGAACCATACCTCAACCAGTCTGTCAAACTGAGCTGAAGGTGCGCCGTAGTTAACCTTTACCTTGCTGCTCACAAGTCTGTTTACTCTTACGCTTCCTGTAAGGAAAGGAACCACTTCCTCATGGAACCATCTCTCACCCTCGTCCTTAGAGCATCCTTCCGGATACTGGATAAGGAACTGCCAGCGGAAATTAGGTCCGTTTACAGGTGTTCTCTCTTTCCCCTTAAAGTCTTCCTCCCAGTTGATCGGAACAAAAGCAAAGATGAATGGAGGAAAATCTCCTCCGCCTACTGCTCTTCCTGCATCTCCCGACTCTGCATTGTCATGTACCGTTGCGCTGTCTACATCAGGAATGCATCCCTGCCATCTGAGTACATCCATGGGCATAAACTCCTGGAAAATGTTGTTTGCCATCTCAGGAAGATGCTCATTTACAAGCCAGTAGTGCTCGGTAAGCTGCATTTTTCTTGCACCGAATCTGTCACCCTCAGGTGGAGTCGGATATGCCTGATAAAATGCATATTTAGTTACATATGGGGAAAACTTGCTGATACTTTCCGGAACATGATGATTGTAAAGCCAGTGCTCAAGTTTAGCTCTGTACTCTTCCTTAGCAAGTCCTACATATATGAGACTTCTCATAAGATTAAATTCATAAGCCATTTGAATAACCTCCTAATACACTTAACAAAACCTGAATGCGGGTGTTGTTACGGTTTAAAGCAAACCATTAAATACGTTTACTCATTAAAGGTAGAAAATAGTAATTGGCAGATTTTTCATTTATACAGGAACCCTAACTCCTGTAAGTTGTATAGATTTGCCATAAACCGTTTGAAACCCTGATGTGTTTTGTTCATATTTGCCAACGCAATTATAGGCACAAATGTGTTTTGAAAAAAAATATCAATATTTTTAGTTTTTAATAACAAATTTGATATAGATAACTCACAACATAGGTATTGGACTAATTTTCGACGCGGGGATTATTATCGAAGTATAGAAAAAGAGTTTAAAACATTGGCAGAAATCCCTAAATTAAGTTGTCTAATATTATGTAAAGACCTAAGACATCTACCACAAACAGTAGCCCTTAGGCTCAGTTATACGGAGGTTTTAATGAGCGAAAAATTCTACGCAAAAAGTCCCGGAAATGAGGGATATATTAAGAATATGGAGGTGCTTGCGCACCATGATTGTGACAATCACTACCTTTTCCAGTCACAGTTATATAAGACCAAGGACGGAAAATACTATTTATACGGAGGCTGTTTCTACGGAAACGGTGTTGAGATTCTCGATGTGACAGATCCTGCCAATCCCAGACATGTGCAGTACATGCCTGTTATGGATCCCGAGAAATATCCTTATATGTCAACACCTAAGGTTCAGATTGCAGATGATCTTATGATTGTTTCAAACGGAAACTGCCTTGAATTCCTGCACGGTCCTGCACCTGAAAACTTTACTCCCGCTCCCGGTGGAGTTCACATTTTTTCATTAAAAGAAGATCCTGAGCATCCCAAGAAGCTCTCCTTCTGGTCAACAGGTGAGCCTGATGGAACTCCCGGTTCAGGTGTACACCGCTTTACCTATAATGGCGGAAAATATATGCATCTCTCCGCAACAGCAGTTGGTTTCAAGGATTTCATTTACAGAATAGTAGATATCTCTGATCCCACCAATCCCCGTGAGGTTGGTCGCTGGTGGAATCCCGGACAGTTTTTCGGGAATCAGACAGAAAAGACAAGAAAAAAGGAATGGAACGGCTGGCAGGGATATAACACATATCCCGGTTTTGTTCATTTCCCTTATGTCGGAGATGATGAAAAGACTGCATATCTTAGCTGCGCAGGAGGTGGCTTTAAGATTCTTGATATCTCAAATCCCGAATGGCCTCAGGTTATCGGTGAATGCAAGATGACACCACCCTTTGCAACAAAGTTTGGCGGCGCACTCTGCCACACCTTCATGCCTGTACTTGGAACAAATTATGCTATCGGAATGCAGGAGGGCGAGCGTCAGTGGACCTATGGAAAGGCTCAGTACGAACAGTTCGGAGTACACTCCTTCTGCGGTATCGAAATGTTTGATATCAGCAACAAAGAGGATCCGGTACTGATTTCCATCCTGCCCTACCCTGAAGTCCCCGAGGACTTCCCTTACAAGAACTTCAACCAGCTTGGTGATGACTTCCCGACTTCCTTTGGTCCTCACAATCTGCATGAGCCCATGACAGGAAAGCCCTGGCTTGAGAACAACAAGGATCGTGCGTATGACTGCTACTTCCATGCAGGACTTCGCGTTTATGATATTTCAGATCCTTATGTACCGAAGGAGATTGCATACTTCATTCCTCCGAACCCTGAGAAGCTCTGCTTCGATGTAAAGATGCCCAATAAGCCTCTCGGAACCGCTGAGGATGTTGTTGTTGATGACAGAGGATATATTTATCTTAATGCTATGCATGATGGTGTTTATATTTTAAAGAGTCTTATCTGAAAGTAACCCTCATCCGTCAGCTGCGCTGACACCTTCCCCCATAGGGGGAAGGCTTTTGTTTACAGGAAGTGACTTACCATAAGTAATTCTTTTGTTTACAGGAAGCGACTTACCATAAGTAATTCTTTTGTTTACAGGAAGCGACTTACCATAAGTAATTCTTTTGTTTACAGGAAGCGACTTACAATAAGTAATTCTTTTGTTTACAGGAAGCGACTTACAATAAGTAATTCTTTTGTTCACAGAAAGTTCGTCAAAACAGGTAGTATTTTTTGATACAATGCAAATATGAATGAAAAACAAATCGAATGCTTTTTAGAAACAGGTAAATATCTTAGCTTTACGAAAGCTGCGCAGAATCTGTATCTTCCACAGCCTGCGGTCAGCCGTTATATTTCTGCGCTCGAAGAGGAGCTTGGAACAACGCTTTTCATACGTGAAAACAGCAGAAATATATCGTTGTCCGAGGCCGGAACCATATACTTCAACATGTTCCAGCGCTTCAATGCAGAGCTTACAAATGTTCGCAAAATGCTTGCCAATAATAACAGCATTCTTCGGCTGGGGTACAACATTGGCTGGAATGTATCTTACTTCATGCCCGATGTCGTTAAAGCCTGCAAAGAAGAAAATCCTGATTTTAAGATTTCATTCGAATGTCTGGGTTTTAAGGAATTATCAACTTCCGTTGAAGAAAAAAGACTGGATGCTATCATCACAACCGGTGACTATGTGGCCGGTGTCTCTGAATTTACAAAGCGGAAGTTTACAAGCATAGACAGAATCGTTGTCTATTCAGAATATCTGCCCGGTTTTGAAAAAATAAATTCTCCTGCGGATCTATGTGACTACACCTTTTTCATGATTGATGATCCAAGAATCGGTGAACTTTGTCAGGACATAGAAATACTTTTCAGACCATATAATTTTGTTCCGAAATTTACTGCCGTTCCTAATATCAACACGGTATTCGCATCAGTAGAAAACGGACTCGGGGTGGCAGTCCTTGATAGCTGGTATCAGGGAGTCCACCACCCCGGAATTCATACAATGGATCTTAACTGTTCACTTCCGATTGTACTTTCATATCATCGCAGTACAATCTTTTCATAAATTGATCTGTTGTATACAAAGCTCAGTGAGTTTTTCGGTAGCACTCAAAAAGGGAATGCGTAATGCACTCCCTTTTTTATTACCAAATTATTATATTTTTCTATCAGGCTGCTTTTTCTGCGTTTCCAACAGCTTTAAATTTCTCTTTAATCTGAGGACCTGCGACCTGAATGAGAATTACAAGGATAAGGATTATTCCTTTTATTGCGTTGTTTATAAGTGAATCCATCTTAAGAGCAATGATTATCTTATCAATTACTGTGTAGGATAGTGATCCGAAAAGAACACCTATCATTTTGCCCTTACCACCTGACATTGCAATTCCGCCAAGTACTACAGCTGCTATAGCATACATCTCATAGCTGTTACCTGTTGTTGCAGGATCTGAGGATCCATTCATGCATATCCAGAGAAAAGCTGCCGCGCCGATCATAACACCCATGATCACAAAGGATATCATCTTCATAAGTCTTACGTTGATACCGCTCATAAAGGCACCCTTTTCACTTGATCCCACAGCATATATTTTTTTACCAAACTTTGTATCATTTGATATATAAACAAAAAGTGCTGTGAAAACTATAAGCACAATTCCTACAATGGGAAGTGTTGCAAGCTTGCCATTACCAAAGCCATACATGGAGTCATATCCTGAAAGCTTTGATATCATTTTGTATACTGAACTTCCGCCACCTATTAAGTTCTTTGAAATATGCTGGCAGAAATACTGAGCAAAGGATCTGTAGATAAGCATTGTTGCAAGAGTCACGATGAAAGATGGCATTTTTACAACTCCGACAAAGAAGCCATTTACAAGTCCAAGAAGTCCTCCCATAGCAAGTGCAAATATCAGTGTTGCAATAATGCTGCCACCGGTCATGTTAAAAATAACAACTGAAAACCCACTGACAAAAGCAAGAGTCGAACCCGCTGACAGATCTATCTCCCCGGTCAGGCAGACGAGTCCCATTCCCAGTGCCACAATTCCTATTACTGCGGAATGTCTGAAAATGTTCATTGTTGCACTCCAGGTGAAGCCGCTGCTGGTCAAAGCATATACCAGAAAAATTATGAAAAATACAAATATGAAACTGTAGCCATGCCAGATTTTTCCTATCACATTTGTTTTAGACTTGTTGTTCATTACGCTATTACCTCGTTCTCATTTTTCTTATATCCGGTTTCACTAATTCCAGTGGACATCATCATTACTGTGTGTTCTTCAATCTCATCATGATCCAGAACTCCTGCAATCCTGCCGTCATAAAATACCAGACATTTGTCCGCAACCTTTTGCAACTCCGGAATTTCAAGTGTATTTACAAGGATTGTCTTTCCCTCATTAGCAAGGGCAAGAATCAATTTATAAATCTCTTCCTTGGCTCCCACATCAATTCCCTGTGTCGGATTGTCAAAAAGAAGGATTTCCGCATCCGTGTTTAGCCATCTTGCAATAAATACTTTCTGCTGATTACCGCCGCTCAGGGACACTATAGGTGAATTCCCGGACTCAGCTTTGATATTAAGCTGCTTTTTATAGCGGTCGTATTTTTCCATCTCAGCTTTCTTATTGATATGAAATCTTCCTGCTGAAAGCGTCTGCTCTGCAAGGTACATATTTTCCACAAGGCTCATATCGGGAATTACGGAATTTTCCTTTCTGTTAGCAGGTAAAAGTCCGACTCCCGCTTTCATAGCCTTGTGTACGCTGTGTCCTGCTACAGGCTTTCCATTTATCTCCAAAGTTCCCTCTATAGGCGTTGATATCCCAAAAAGGCACTGCAAAAGCTCACTGCTTCCGCATCCCTGGAGGCCTGTAAGACCTATTATCTCTCCCCTTTTCACTTCAAAAGAAATGTTCTTAAATCCCTTACCTGACAGATCTTTAAGCTTTAAGACCGTCTCTCCGGTCTTTCTCTTTGCATAGCTTCCGGCTTCCTCTGCATGACCTACCATGAGCTTTGTCACATCCGCAGGTGTCGTGTCAGCTATCTTACCTTTACCTACCAGTTCTCCATTTCTGAAAACAGTGTAGGAATCACAGTAATCGAATATTTCAGGCATCTTATGTGAAATGAAAATAAAGGATATACCCTTTTCCTTAAGATCCTTCACCATACTAAAAA
The DNA here is from genome assembly GCF_000424145.1 of Butyrivibrio sp. AC2005. Classification (GTDB taxonomy): domain Bacteria; phylum Bacillota; class Clostridia; order Lachnospirales; family Lachnospiraceae; genus Butyrivibrio. The sequence goes on along the minus strand of NZ_AUJI01000011.1, from coordinate 128,735 downwards.
GATGCTCAACCTCATCATTATTAAGGGAGGTTGTAGGTTCATCCAGTATCAGAAGCTTTGCTCCTGTAAGCAAGGCCTTACTGATTTCAAGCAGCTGCTTATCTCCTGTCCTTAAATCTGATACAAGAGCTTTAGGATCTATCTTAATTCCGAGTCTGGTAAAAAGTTCCTCAGATTCCCTGATCATTTCTTTCTTATTCAGTTTTCCAAATGCTCCGGTGATCTCTCTGTTTATGAAAATATTTTCAAAAACTCTAAGGTCGTTAAAGAGATTCAGTTCCTGGTGAACAAATGCTATTCCCAGTTGTTCACTTTTTTTCACGGTGATGTTCTTAAGGCTTTGTCCGTCAAAAGTGATGCTGCCGCCATCGCATGGAATGGTTCCGGTGAGGACATTCATCAGGGTAGATTTACCTGCTCCGTTCTCACCAAGAAGGGCATGAATCTCACCCTTCTCTACTGTAAGATCCACGCCCTTTAGTACCTGCACACCACTGAAGGACTTACGTATACCTTTCATTTCCAGAAGTGCCATAGTTTTTTCCTATCTTACATTTAATTTAATTAAATCCTACGAAATCTGCTACGTTGTCAGAAGTTACATTCTGGCATTCGATAACGTGATCCTGTGTTACTTCTTTGCCATCAAGGTAGTCAACCATATCCTGAATAGCTGTCTGGATCATGCTGGGGCTGTAAGTAACTGACATGATGCCGCCAAGCTGTGAAGTGATGTCTGTATAATCCTCACCGCGAAGTACACCATAAAGCTCATCAAGTCCGCCACAACCTGTGATTACAGGCTTGTTTCCAAGGAAAGCTTCCTTAGCAGAATCATCAATTCCGCCACCCTTAAGTGCCTCAAGGATACCCATTGCAAGTTCATCGTCCTCAGCATAAAACCACTTGATATCTGTGTTTGAAGAGTCACCCATAAGTGTTTCAAAAGCTGCCTTAGTATCGGAGCGGCTCCAGTTCATAGCACCTGAATATGTGATGTTCTCATCGATCTGCTCCTGTGTCCACTTAGCGTCATCTGCAATCTTTTCTCCGTCAAATTCGATCTCACCGAGAAGATATTCTGTAAAGCCCTGATCACGAAGAGTTGTAACTGATGATGTGTCACCCTCATATACATAAACCTTTTCACCGGGCTGCATTCCAAGAGATACAAAGTAAGCTGCAGATCCTGCACCGATACCTTCGTTGTCGCCCTTAACGTTGGATACTGCACTTGAAGCTACTCCTTCAATAATTCTGTCAAATGCTACATAGGGAATTCCTGCATCAACAAGCTCCTGAATTGCTGACTGAACTGTGTCATCGATAGGCTGAACAACTACTGAGATGTTCTTTTCACCCTTAGCAATGATGTCCTCAATCTGTGTGATCTGGTATGCTGCATCTTCGCAGGTGATAACCTCTGCTGTGTACTTGCCCTCTCCGTTTACCTCAGCAACCTTTTCCTTAGCAAATGTTGCAACGGAACCTGTCCAGCCGTGATCCTCAGGTGCTGTAAGTACATAGATGTGTGTTGCATCAGCTGATGCTTCAGCTGTTGTCTCATCTGAAGCCTCCTCTGCCTTTGCTTCATCAGTAGATGCTTCTTCAGTAGCTGTTTCGTCAGTTGATGTTGCCTCATCTGATGTGCTTCCAGCTGCGCCGTTGCCGCATGCTGCAAGAGATATTGTCATTACGCTTGCAAGAAGTCCTGCTAATAATTTCTTTTTCATTTTGATATCCTCCCAAAAATGATAAAACATTATATTCGTTACAAGTGCATTGCACCTGTACGTGTTTCATTTGATGTACTTATAATATCGCCCGGGGAGGTGTCTTTCTTATCCATCTATTCAATATAGCTGTCTTTTTATTGCAAAGTGGTAAGGCAAATAAAAAAGCATGCAACAGAAGTCAAATGTCTGTTGCATGCTTTTTTATTTGAGGTATAGCTTCACCTTTCCACAGATTCCGGTTGGATCTGTAACTTCATGATTAAAGTCAAAGGGAGCAGAAGGATAATTTCTCTGATCTCGTGCGGGTGTTGTTGCAACCTCGCAGATAATCTCATTTTCTCCCTTCCTCAGAAGCTCACCTACACTAACAGTGTAAGGTGGAGTCAGCCTGATTTCCGAGGGCTGATCATTTACAATTACCTTCACAACATCATAAACCTGCTCCATCTCAAGGTAAGCTTCCTTTACATTGTCATCAAGTGTAATTGTCTTTCTATAGCGAAGAACTCCTGCAAAATCAGGATGCTCATTGCTGTAGGGTTCAAGGTCACGCATAGTCTCTTCCTGTGAAAAGGCAGGATAATCCTTTGCTTTTACGGCAGCTACTTTCCATTCATGAGAGATATCTTCTATCTTATCAGCAGCCCTGAGTCTTCCTGCAAGTGAACAGTATGGTTTCAGGCCTGCATTCTCTTCCTCCATAATAAGACAACTCTCTCCGGCAGGTATCTCAATCCTTACTCTGCCATCTGCCTTACGATTAAGGGCCCACTTCTTTTGACGAAAACTGTCCACATAAACTGCACTACCTTCAAAGGGAATATTTATCACGCCATTAAAATCGTCCTCAGCAGACTCGTTCATAAGCATGATAATCTCTTTTCCATCCTTTTCATAATGATACAAGGTAAGCTCCGGGAATTCCTCATCAAGGAATGGCTTACTCCAGTCGTTGCACTCAAGCTCCCCGGTAACCTCATCAAGGCTGACCATACTGAAAAGCTTTTTCCACTCAGCTCTGTCAGGTATTTTTCTCACCTCATCCATAAGAAGTGCCTTCGGATATCCACCCACAAAGTAAACCGGGAAGGTTGGATTCTCCTTCTTAAAAGCATAGAGTCTCTCAGGGAGATACTCAGCATAAGGCACCAGCAGCACCTCAAAAGTCTCTCCGTTAATATTTATCTTGTTGCCGTCTGTATAACCATTGTACGCTTTGAGGTCTCTGAGCATATCAAGGCAGACAATGTCAAACTCAATCTGTGCCTCTGTGAGCGCACGGCATACCTTCTGCATAGGCATGGCATCAGAAGTCCAGTCACCCTCGCCATCATATAAAACAGCTACTCTTGCCTTGTGAACACCGCCGTTTAAAATATCGCACATCCTGTTTGCATACTTCATAAGCTCTGCAAAATATGGGAATTCAGGATTATTTCCTCCTGCATAAAAATGCGGAGGACAATCAAAATCCGGATACTGCGCCATTGAAAAAGCATGAGGAACAAGGTGATTTATACCTCTCACAAGCAGATGGTCGAGAAGTCTTTTCTGATCACGTACGCCAAAATTCCAGCCATAGGCTCCAAACAGTTCGCACATAGTGCGTCCCTTCTTCCCGGGATCAAGGTGGCCTGCAGAAGCTCCCATTTTTCCAAGAGCATAATGATAAAACTCTCCGTCGAGAACAAGGGGTCCCATACCCTTTCTCTCCTGAACCGGTGCTCCATATACTACCTGTCCTCCGATAACATCGATACCTGCCATGTCCTGACCGCTGATTGCGCGGAACCAATGAGCGTCACCAAGTCCAAGCCTTGAGTGAACACCGTTGTCCTCCACAACATGTCCTATATATTCCACGCCATGCTCATGACACCATCTGCCGATTGGTTCTGAAAAGTTCTTCTGATAAAGCCTTGATACGCAGTCCATGTAATCATAGCGAATCTGGGGCTCATCCTTTTTCTCCTCACCTTCTGCAAAAAGAAATACAAGCAGCTTCTGATAATCCTCACCGCAGCGCTCCTTAAGCATCTCTGAAAGCTCGTTGCTCCAGGGAAGCTGCATTCCGGGCTTTCCAAGCTTAGTATCATATCCCTGCTCTGATGTATTTCCCAGCTGTGGTTCATCGGAGAAAAAGCCTGCTATAACTGTTCCGAAAAGATCACCATAGTGCTTATAATGTTCCTCATATACACCTTCAATCTGTGTATGAGCAGAAACACTGTCGATCATGTTAATATAGCTCTCGTTTCCACCATCAGTGTAAGTCGTGTAGAGCACATGAATTCTCCACTGTCCCTGGGGGAGAGTGAAGGTAATCTCATCTTGTCCATGATAGTATCCCATAAGGTTCAGCTCTTTTTCATGAAAACGGTTGCCCTCCGCGAAAGGAACAGCAACAATAGAGAGGACTTTGTTTTTCGCCCTCTCCTCATCATTTGCAGGTTGTCCTATCTGCCAAAAACCTATTGTAGGCTTCATCATACGACGGATATTTAATGTATGTGTTCTTGCTGAACCAAACACATCGCATGCCGTGCAGGCAAGATACTGTTTTTTTCTCTCAGGATATTTCTCTTCGATCAGACCATTTGCATAGCCTGTGGGAAAATGTTTGTCATCCAGTATCCATATTTTCATGTCGCGCTTTTTAGCTTCGTCGATGACAATGTCCATGTCATGCCACCAGCCGGGGCCACAGAAATCCTTGTGTGGCCTTGCTTCAACGCAAACTGCTTTTATTCCGCATTCATCTATTTTCTCCATCTCCTTACGGATGGTGGCTTCATCTTCGCCGCGCATCCATAGGAATGGGAATATGTAATTGTTCATTTTATACTCCTTTATTCTACAGGATAATCCGGCTCTCCCGGGACACCTTCAAACCCTACTCTTATCTCCTTGCTAAGCTCTGTTGCAGAATCACTGCCTGCATAAATTCTGAAAAGACCATCCTCTAATAAATACTTACCCTGATTGTTCCAGAAGCCCATTTTCTTTTTAGGAAGCTCGAAGGTGATAGTGTTTTCTTCTCCTGCTGCAAGTGTTACTTTCTCAAAGCCTTTTAATTCCTTGACCGGTCTTACAATAGATGCCGCAACATCCTGCATATAGAACTGCACAGTCTCAGTGCCCTCTCTGTCGCCGGTGTTCCTTACCTTTACGGATATTTTCAGTAAATCCTTCTCATCACTTACTGTAAGATCCGAATATTCAAAACTTGTGTATGAAAGACCGTATCCAAAGGGATAAAGTGCTGTAAACGGTGCATCGAGATATCTTGATGTGAACTTGAAATTACCTGCAGGTCTTCCCGTATTAGGGTGATTATAGTAAATAGGACACTGTCCTGTCATTGCAGGGAAGGAGGATGACAGCTTTCCTTCAGGGTTCTTTTTTCCTGAAAGAATATGAGCTATCGCATTTCCCATCTGAATACCCAGATGCCAGCCCTCAAGGATTGCAGGTACATTTTTTGCCTCCCACTGAAGTGCCAGGGGTCTTCCGTTCATAAGAACAAGTACCACCGGTTTTCCTGATGCCAGAAGCTTTTCAAGAAGCTCCTTCTGTTTTCCCGGAAGTGTGATATCTGCCCTTGATGAAGCCTCTCCTGACATCGCTACCGTCTCGCCGAGTACTGCCACTATCACGTCGCCATTTTCGCATGCTGCCTTAATCTCTTCATCGTTATTATCCCCTTCAGGTCCTCCACAGGGATAATAATTCACGTTGGAAAATTCCTGCTTCATTCCGTCTAAAATGGATACACAGTCCTTCTCCTTCCAGCTTATTGCCCAGGCTCCTACAACTTCCCCTTTATTTGCTGCAAGATTTCCCACTAGACTGATTTTAGTGTCCTTTTTAAGGGGCAGTATATTTCCTTCATTTTTCAAGAGTACTGCTGATTTCTCCGCAGATGCAAGTGCAAGTGCCTTATGCTCCTCCGGAATCTCCTCATATCTCTTCATTGCTTCCTCAGAGACGTAGGGATCATCAAATAATCCAAGCCACATCTTTACGGAAAGAATCCTTCGGCAGGCATCATCGATATCCTCCACGGAAACCTTTCCTTCTTCTACGGAATTCTCAAGATTATTAATGTAAATCTCTGTTCCCATATCCATATCGAGTCCGGCCACTGCAGACTTTTCACCTGCATCCTTCTCGTCTTCGGCTATACCGTGAACCACGCACTCTTTTATTGCATTGGCATCACTTACAACAAATCCGGGAAGTCCCATATTGTCCTTTAAAATGTCTCGAAGTGCCCATTTATTGACTGTGCTTGGTACGCCGTTCAAGTCGTTGAAGGAAGCCATGGCTGTCTGCGCTCCCTCCTCCACTGCTGCCCTGAAAGGTACCAGATAATTATTATATAAGATGTGGTTAGCCATGCTTACAGTGTTATAGTCTTTTCCTGCTTCCGCAGCGCCATAGCCAACAAAATGCTTCAAGCATGCTGCCACGTAATTTTCTTTTGATGAATGATCGTTTTGAAGTCCCTTTACCTTAGCTCTTGCAAAGCATGAACCAAGATACGGATCCTCACCGGGTCCTTCTGAAACCCTGCCCCATCTTGCATCTCTTGCAACATCGAGCATTGGTGCAAAGTGCCATGCTACGCCTGAGCATCTGGACTCCTTTGCTGCCATTTTTGCTGTTTTTTCCATAAGCTCTGTATCAAAAGAGCCCGCCTCTGCTATCGCAATGGGATAAACAGACCTGAAACCATGAATTACATCAAGTCCGAAAATAAGCGGAATTCCAAGTCTTGTCTCCTCAACCGCAATTCTCTGAAGTTCATTACATTTTTCAGGATCCGAAACCATGAGTGAGCCGACCTTACCTTCTCTTATAGCATCCTCATGGTAATCGGTCTTTGCTGTTTTCATGATGTTTTCAAACTCTTCCTTGGAAAGTCTTCCGTCTGTCATCATTTCAATCAGCTGTTCAAAGGGCACATCAAAACCGCCCACAATTGAGACAGACTCCTGATTCATCTGTCCGATTTTTTCAGTTAATGTCATTTTAGAGAGCAGCTCTTCCACCCTTTTTGTCTGCTCTGCTGTTAAAGTTATTGCCATATCTATCCTCCCAAAAATACACCCGGTCTACCCACATCGTATTCTTCAAAATATCTTCTCTAAAAAACTAATGTCCTTTGGACAACCCTAAATTCACTTTCCTGTATACTCTGCGTAGCAAAACTTTGCCACATTATCAGATTCTCTACCATTACCCGATGCGTACATACCGAGCATGGTACCTACCATTCCGCCTACTTCTTCCGGATTTATCTTTTTGCCATCTGCATGTGCATAGAATTCTTTTAAGTTATCTGCACTTTGTCCCATGAAAAATGTATAATCCTGTCCCTTTGCCCAAAGCCTTAGTACCACCGTACCTTCAAAGGATATTTCTTCTTCCTTCAGCACTGTCTCACTTGTATCTGCTTCATATCCCGGCAGGAAAGGAAGCCCCTTCTGTTTTGTTGTTACAAGGACAAGTGCAATGATCTGTTTTCCGTCCTTGCATCTCTTTTCAAACCTATACTGGTGATTGCACTGCTGCATTATCACCATCCCTGCACTTTCGCTTACATCAGAATTTTCACTTGTGCCTGCTTCAAATTCCATTTTGATTTCAAAGGAGAAGTTTATATGCCTTTGTCTTCTTCCCACAAAGCTGACGTTTTCATCCTTTTCTGTCTTAGGTGCAAAGCTCACTGGCTGTAGTTTTCTTGCCATCGGACGCTTTAAACACTTAAGTCGTAATGATCCGTCTTTTATCTCATAGTATTTTTCCGAAGGTGTCCCCCATAAGCTCCAGTCCATACCAAGCTCTTCTGAATTGAAATCATCTCTGCTCACATATAATGCATCTTTATGGCTGCGCTTACAGTTATCTGTTTTTATATCCTGTTCAGCACCTAAATATGTCTCTTCCTCAGACTCCTCGCACCACGGAAGATCAGGATCTGCCGGATATGTCAGCTCAACTTTTCCTGTCTCCTTGCTAAACACAGGCCAGCCACGCTGCCACTCCACAGGACAGATAAAGGTTTCCCTTCCCATGTTCATGTGCTGACCTTCAATTATCCTGACTCCGAGCATCACTGCATACCATTTACCGGTCTGAGTCTCCACCAGGTCCGCATGACCTATATTTTCAATAGGATAATCCCATCCGAGATGTCTGTGTGTCAGGACCGGATTAGCAGGATTGCCCTCATACCAGCCGTCTATAGTCTTACTTCTTGCAATCATTACGGAGTGGTTATGCTCTGTGCCACCCTCGGCAATCATCAGATAGTAATAGTCACCAACATGGTAGATGTGTGGCGCTTCCGGAGCCCATGCTCCTCTCATTGCACTGTTCCAGATCTTCTTTCTCTCACCACAAACCCTAAAATTCTCAATGTCATACGGAGTCAGATAAAATGCTTTGTTGTTGTCCTGGTCCTTATCCTCTCCCGGACTTACCAGGTAGCACTTATCATCCTCATCAAAAAATATGGAACAATCAATATCATGAATATCTGTAATCCAGTGGGGCTCTGACCATGGACCTTTTGGATCCTTAGCCGTAACTATGAAATTTCCCTTATCGCCAAAGTTACAATTAATAATGTAGAAAGTCCCCTTATGGTAACGGATTGTCGGAGCCATCACTCCTCCTGAATACAGGTTTGCATCCGTATAGAATCCGTTTTCAGAAGTCATTGCATAGCTTATCTGCTTCCAATGTGCCAGATCCTTACTGTGAAAAATCGGGATTCCGGGACAAAGCTCAAAGCTCGAGTTTGCTATATAGTAATCATCTCCCACTCTGCAAATAGATGGATCGGGATAGAATCCCGGGATTATTGGATTTCTAATTATATGTTCCATAGTTATTTTCCTTTTCCATTCAAACAAGCACATTACTGGCTAAATCTACTTAATCAGATATTCGGTATCTTTGAGAGTTTCTCATCCATCTCATCAAACTTGTCTATATCAATGCCCCGCTCAGCAAGAAGATCTCTCATCTTCATTTTTCCAAGAACGCCAAGCATCATGTCATCAAAGGTCATCTCGGGACTGAAAGGCTTAATTTCCTTCCTCATTCTCTCGATAGTATCGGCAAGCACCTTCACTGCCTCGGGATTACCGAATATTCTGCGAAGGGTACAGTCAAGTGAGAGCCATTGTTCGCCATCATCTGTAATATGAGCCTTGCAGACCGGCTTTGTGAGTCCATTCTCATCAAAATCACCCATAACATCGCGGAGCCAGCCAATGCTATCCTCTACCCAGTTTTTTGCTCTCTCTGAAATAAGAGTACTCTTAGCCTGAATGCTGGTATCTCCTGTAGAAAAACCATGTGGACCAAAATCATATATATGACATTCAAAGGATGTGTTATGTCTGTTCAAAGCACTCATCATATCAAGTGTGTTCTGAATCGGAACCACATTGTCAGTTCTTGTTGCAAATAAAAAGCAGGGACAGGTCTTCTCATCAACTGCATCTACAATTGAAGGCCCGTCTGAAATCTCATGGGTGGTATCCTCACGCAGCACTGCATAGCCAAGGATTGCTGCCGCAGGACGATTCTTTGACATAGTTGCAGCTGCTCCTGCAAGGTGTCCACCTGCTGAAAAACCGATTACTGCAATTTTATCTGTCATTACGTTCCACTCATCTGCTCTTTCCTTAATGTAGTCCATGGCCTGATCGTAGTCGTTTAAAGGATTGGGCCATACGGAATCCTCCTTAACAGAGTATCTCAGGATAAAAGCATCATACCCTGCCTTGAGATATGGAAGTGCTACAGGATCTGCTTCTCTGTCAGAGCAGAACATATAGCCTCCACCGGGAATTACAAATACAGCAGGGCGCTTGGTTACACCTCTGAATTCTCCGCCTACATCCTGAAGCATTGCGGTTAAAGTTACGTTTCGCTTTTTATTTAAAGTAATTGTTTCTATTCTCATTTTGTTCTTTCTCCTCACTCATCTTAGATTCAGTTCTTACTATAATGTTCACACAACTGCCTTACATTTAATCTATTGTTTACAGTTATACAAACATTGTAACAAGATATTTTTCATCCCACCTGCCAGTATGCCGGCTTCATTAAAAAATGTCGGCAATATGATAAATTGCGCCGGTATGTAAGTAGCACATACCGGCGCGATTTATATTTTTAATCGTCACCATTAGATTTTTAATAATTGTATCGAATCACAAATACTCTATAAATTACTTGTTCTTTCTGGCATCAAGATCAGCATAGATCTGCTTCATCTTCTTAGGTGTCAGATCATAGAAAAGAACTGAGATACCTGAGATTGCAATTACTGCAGCAGGGAAAAGGTTAACAAGTGCGTTGATACCAACCTTAACAGCTTCTGTCTGCTCAGCGTTAGGAACATATCCGATAGCTGCAAGAAGTGATACTGTTACAACACCTGTAACTGCAGTAGCAAGCTTAACGGAGAAGCTTACAAGTGAGAATGTAAGACCAACCTCGCGAACGCCATACTTCCAGTCGCCATACTCGATGGAGTCACACATCATACCGGGTGCAATGTTACCATTAGCCATTGTAAGACCGATAACTGCTGATACACCAAGAATGAATGCCATGTTATTTACAGGAACAAGGAACAGAAGAACAAGTGCTGCAACCTGGATGAAGGTTGTAAGGAGCATATAGCCCTTCTTTGAGAATGTCTTTGTTCCCCAAGGAAGTGTAAGGTTACCAAGTAACTGACAAACTGTCATTGTTGTAAAAATAGGAGCAATCATCATAGGATTTCCAACAACATAGATTACATAATATGTAAGCATTGACATACGAGCCATGCATCCCATTGCACCTGAGAATGTTGAGAACACTGTGATCATGATGTTCTTATTCTTTACGATAAGAGGAAGTGCCTCTTTAATAGGTGTAGGCTTTACATTTTCTTCTTTCATAGGAACAGCAATTTCCTTGCACTTCCATGCGCAAAGCAGGCAGGCAGGAATAAGAAGTACTGAGAAAAGAACTGTTGTACAGAAATAGCCGGTTGCGTTAGGTGCTTCGCTGTGTCCGAAGTAAAGGATCAGAGGCATTGCAACAGCTGAAAGAATCATGCTGATAGCACCTGAACCGATTCCGCGGCATGAAGCGTAGTCCATACGAACCTGAGAATCTCTTGCAATCAGATTTACAAGTCCCTGATAAGGAATGCAAAGAGCTGTGTAAGCCATACCTGCACCAATGTAGCAAAGCATGCATACAACAACCTTCATAACACCCTGAAGCGGGAATACTGTAAATGTCAGTATGTTAAAGATTGCAAGAAAGATTGGTGAGAACATTACATAAGGACGGAACTTACCAAAACGGGTTTTGGTTTTATCACAAACAGCTCCCATCATCGGATCGTTGATAGCGTCCCAAACACGTGCGATCACAAAGATCAGTGAAATCGCTGATGCAGATAATCCTACGATATCTGTGTAGAAAATTGTGAGATATGTGTTGATCATGTACCAGGAAAGCTGGCAACCAACCTCACCCATTGCATAAAAGCCACCCGTTAACCAGTTGGTCTTTTCTTTTTTTTCATTGTTTGAAGTAACCTTCGCAGATGATACCACACTGCCTTCAGTAGCTTCAGCATCTGTCATAGCATGATTTACCATTTTATTGTTTCCTCCCAAGCTGCGGAACCTTCACTTCCGCATACTATATACCTTCCTAATATTTGTTGTTTTGCTTTTTCCTGACCCCCACGGTCCGGTTAACACGTGCACGTTTGTTATGTATATACTTTATCTTTTATATGCAATTATCGCTTGCTTAACGTTCCACGATATACATCAATCCTTTCATATTTGGGGTATAAAAAAAGAGCCTACGCAACAAATGACAAACATTGTTGCATAGGCCCCGTTTTACTATGAAAAATGGCTTCATTCCATGGCAAAAATATGAATAAGACACACTTCATGTGGCTCAAGTTTGGCTGTAAATGTAATCGACTGATCCGATTCTTCAAACTCCGCCTTCTCAAGAGAAAGCTTTGGAACGCTTATTGACTCAAGATATTTAACATCATTTCTTGTAAGTCTCGTCTCATACTGGAACTTTTGCCACTCATCAAGTATACTTCCGTGATTTCTGTTGAGTATGCGTCTCTTTATATACCAGCTGCTTCCCTGCAGATGCCTTATGGTCACGGATAAATCCAGAACATGTCCGGCAGTATATGAACCGGAACTCATTTTTTCAAGCGGTACTTCCTCAGGTCCCAGGAAATATCCCGCCGAAAACCATGAATCATTGAAAAGAAGAAGTCTTATTCCTCCGTTATCGGTTTTCGTAAGTATGTAATGATCACCATGAGACAAAAGTCTGTGACCAAGCGTATTCATGAATGCAAGTGAATAATACGCAGGTTTCCTGATTCTGTCTGTAGAAACAAGTCCGATACCACCATTCAAAATACCGGTTGAGTCCATGTAATTACTTATCCAGTCAGTGGAACTCATAATAGCAAGGGCATCGACTTTTCCAAGAAGCTGCTCCGATCTGGAGACTATATATGACGCCCTGAAGCAGCTGTCATTTATATAGTTTCTGTTGGAAATAGACTCATTCCACTCAGTGATGTAAAGCTTACTCTCAGCGATACCTGCCTGTTCCATAAGCTCCCTAATCTGACGCACCTGTCTGACTTCATTCTCAGGATCCTTACATACTTTCTTGTCAAAATTCCCTTCGCTATCAACAGTATTTTCATAAGGAAACAGAAGAAATGAGACAAAGTCAGGCTTCATGTTCTCTTTTGCAATAAGTGAATACAAGGACAGAAGCTTTTCCCAATCATGGTTAATTGTTCCACCAAAGCCGCCTATCATGGCATCCGGTATTTTTCTTTTGATTGTGCTGTAAAGAAAACTGTAAGCAATCTCTATGGAAAAAGGATCTCCTGCCCAGAGTCTCGTATCATCCTCCGGAAGAATCGGTATACTGGTAATTTCAAACTTCCATCCCGAAACCTCCTTAAGTCCGTATCTGTCGACAATATGATTGAAAAATTCTGTAATTGCAGACTCCCAGGCATTTCTTGATTCAAAGGGTATGTAATCATCCTCGTTATATATTTCCCCAGTAGAACTTGCAGCCATGTCAGGCTTTCGTCCAAAGCTCAGAAAAACTCTTATATGATTTCTCACAAGGAAATCCAATGCAATATCTACCATATTGAAATTGCAGGCTTTTCTTCCAGATCCGTCTGTGATCATCAGCTTCTTTGAAAACAGTGTCCAGATGCGGGCCATGGTAAACTGCAGCTTATCATGCAGGTATTCTGTGTGATACTGCGTATTGGCACGGGTAAGATCATTAACACTTCCTATATTAAGAATGTGATTCCATATCTTCTTGTAGGGCTCACCCTGATTTTCCGCAAGGTCTGTAACTATCTTGTCAGATACACCGGTACCGCCGTGAATCGCCACATTGTTCTCAAGCTTTTCCCTGATCACAATATCAATCTTCTTCTTTTCATCCTCTTCCTTTTTCGCATCCTCGCTGTGAAGCTCACGATACTGTGAAGGAGACATGTTCATCTCCTTGCGGAAAGCACGGTTGAAGGATGAAGAATTGGTAAATCCGCAGGAAAGAGCAATCTGTGTCATATTCTGATCTGTTGATGACAGAAGAAGCAGGGATTGCTGAAGTCTTAATCTTGTTACGTAATCAGCAAAGTACACGCCTGTATTTTTCTTGAAAATACGGGACAGCGTAGATGCCGAAACATACATACTCTCAGCAAGCTCAGTAAGGTTAACCTCCTGATCAAGGTTACCTATGATATATTGCATCATCTGCTGCATACGGACATCATTGTCGGGATTACCCTGTGCCTCATTCAGGTTCTGCGTCTGATAATTCTCAATAAGTGTATCCAGAATCAGGTACAAACTGCTGTCAATGCGGCAGTCAGACTGGCGCGATCCATAAAGATATTCCTCTGTCATATGGTAGAAAATAGTGCGCAGATCCTCGTAGGACTTAGTCTTATCAGCAACTGAATTACAGTAAAAGAGCACATTTTTGCCCTTCATTACATTTCCTATCATTTTCATTGAATAGAGAGCTCTGCCCACAATGGACTCTCCCACCTCGGTGAAGCTGTACTCAACACCAGGATTTATCATGAGAATATCACCCTCATTAAGAGTAAAGCTGTCCTCCAGCACATGCACCGTGACACTGTCCTCCAGTGCAAACAGCAGCGTCAGGCTCATGATGATATGCATTTCATTTTTTTCAGGTCTTATAATCTCATAAGAACATGTATCATAATTCATACGAATCCTCACTTAAACAAAAAGTGTTTTGGATTAATATTTTAACATTTTGCGAATATTTACGCCAATACCACGAAAAAGACCCCGAAAAAGCCTGTTATAAGCTTTTTCGAGGTGTATATCTTAAGAAAAGGTAGTTTTTATTTTTTAATCAGACAATGAGTAGTCTTCTCTCATTTACATGATGTCCGAACTCAGGCATGTAAACCATGGGTTCCTTATCGGGATCAAGACCATCCTGGATAATCGGAGGCATGTAGGATGATGTCCAACAGAAGCCGTACTTAAGATCGTGGAAGCCCTGTGAAAGACCACCCTCTTTTTTTACCTTGAGAACAGCGGGAACTGTTGTAGCCCAATGTGTCTGAAAATCTGAAGCCATCTCTTCATTGGTGAAATCCTCACCCTTGATGTTCCATGTGATGTTTTCCTTATCAATTCTCTCACCGTCAACGAAAAGTGTGCCGGGACGAAGCTGAGATAAGAAAATTCCTCTGTAATAGGGCAGCTTTACTTTAAACTGGAAGCCGGTAACATTGCCCTCTGCGTCCTTTATATTTCTGAATCCAACTGACTGGATTACCTGTTTTTCCATTGTTTTTATCTCCTTCTAAACTGATCTTTTGGATTAATCTCCAAGCAGATTCTTAAGCAAAATGTGGTGTTTTCTAAGTGTCTGTCCAACCTCATAGCCTTCATCATACTTGTCGGCACCTTCATATTCGCTTAAAAGATATCCGTCATATCCATTTTCCTGCATAACCTTAACTACTTCGCGGTAAGGAATTGTTGTCTCCTCAAAGTCATCGCTCATGTTGATGAACTTTGCATGGCAGCAGTAGATGTAAGGAAGGAGCGGAATGATGTCCTCAGGCTTGTTAGGTGTATAGTTGGGATCTACCCACTCACCGGGTTTGAACTCTGTACGGAAAACTGAGAAATCAATGTTAAGTCCAAAGTTCTTAGTGCCTGTTTCCTTTATGAAGTCAACGAAATCTGTTACAAGCTTGCCCTTTAAGTTAGAGGGTGTGTGAATCTCGGGACACATCTTGATATCAAGCTCCTCAGCAAGAGGAAGTGCTCCCTTGATGATCTCTCTCCAGTTCTCAACAGGCTCAAGAAGGTCGTTGATAACGGGCATCTTGGTTCTCATTACATGGAATCCAAGACGGTGTGCCAGGCGGATGTCTCTCTTTAACATCTCTACTGACTCTTCTGTTGTAAGATCTCTGTCACCAAGTACATGGCTGTCGATCCAGTTACCGTATTCAACCGGAACTACTTCGTACTTCTCACAGAGATGATGCCATTTTTCAACCCATTCATCTGTAGGATAGGGATAGTTCTCGATATGTGTATTTGCAAGGATTTCAATGCCGTGAGCGCCCATGTCATAGAGCTCTTCAAAGCAATCCTCAAGTGTTTTATTAAGACCGAATTCTGCTGAGTAGCTGTAAAGTGCTACGCCACGCTTCGGGCCTTTTCTATTATATTGATACATTTTGTTATTCCTTTCGTTTATTATTTCCCCTCATCTGCCCTTACGGGCACCTTCCCCCCAAGGGGAAGGCTTTAAGAAGAGTTCTCCATTCCTATAGGAAAGTTTTTACTCCTTCCTAGGGGAAGGCTTTAAGAAGAGTTCTCCATTCCTATAGGAAAGTTTTTACTCCTTCCTAGGGGAAGGCTTTATTTTTTACTCGGGCTTGTACTCGTCGAAGTCATATGTGATTACGCCGAAGTCTGTCTTCTGCTCACGAATTGCGATGGACTTGGACATCTTCTTGATCTCTTCAGCTGTTACGCTGCGACCGAGCTCATTTGAAAGCATAACACCTTCTGACAGGAATGCTGTCTGCATTGCGATGTAAGGTGAATCAATTCTGGTCTCGTCTGTGAGGTCACCGCGAAGGTATGAATACCACTGAAGCTGGTTGTCATTGTACATAGCCATCTCAGGATGAAGAGCGAGCTCCTGCATACCTGTAACATCATCGATTGCGCACTCAAGCTTTGTATCGAAAAGACGACCCTTTTCATCAACACCGAAGTACTGGAGTCTGGGCTTCTGAAGAGCACCACCACCAACGATCTGTCCGCCTTCCGGAACAGCCATGGGGCCACCTGTCTGGTCTACATCAGTGAACTTAAGTCCGCCAAGAGAACCTGCGATGAAGCTTGTGCCGATCTCATCCATGTGGATAGCCCAGTCTTCATAAATATCCATTGAAAGGCCGTTCTTGAAACGTGCGATTGCTACTGAAAGATCTTCAACAGGTGTGTGGCAGTCAACAGCGTCATCAATTGCCTTATCTCTCCAATAATCACAGGTTGTTGTTCCGTATACGCTCTCAAGCTCAGGCATGCCCATTACATAGAGCATCTGTGCGATGTGATAGATACCAAGGTCGAAAAGAGGTCCGTGTACGCCTACGTTAGGATCTACGAAGTCACGGCTGAAGAAAGGCATATCATAGCCGGGACGGCCCTGACGTCTGTGTCCTACTGATCTGCAGTGGTAGATCTTACCAAGCTTTCCGTCAGCGATCATTTCCTTGGCAATTCTTGTCTGAGGATTGTAGATTGAGCTGATCTGGATAGCAAGCTTCTTGCCATACTTCTTCTGTGCATCGTAGAGAATCTTTGCATCAGCGTAGCTTGCTGACATAGGCTTCTCTGAGTAGCAGTCAAAACCTGCTGCCATAACTGCTGTTGCAACAGATGTGTGAAGGTTGTTATGTACACAAACTTCTACTTCGTCGATGTCGTCTCTCTTAAGCATTTCTCTGAAATCCTGGTAGAGGCAGTCCTCTGAAAGGCCATACTTCTTGCCCCAAGCCATGAGCTTGTCCTTGTCGATTTCAGCAGCTGCAACAACGCGGAGGTTTTGGCCTCTCTTGTTGAGGTTCTCAATAACTGTCATGTGACGGTGTGAAATCATTCCACAGCCGATGATTGCAATTCTTAATTCCTTAGGTGTGTTCATTTTTATATTTCTCCTTTTTGTTTTTTCTTCTATTTAGTGACCCTCATCCGGCGCTTCGCGCCACCTGTCTTCGCTCCGCTTCGGTCCGCGCTGAGCAATCGTCCCCTGGACGATTAGCGCCCCTAGAAGGGGGAAGGCTTTAAATAGCTTTTCCTCTTAAGGTATAAATTTAAATAGCTTTTCCTTTTTGAGGTATAAATTTAAATAGCTTTTCCTTTTTAAGGTATAAATTTAAATAGCTTTTCCTCTTAGGGTGTAGATTTTTAATAACTATTCTATAAATGGCTTACCATCCGAAAATCCTGAGGTACTCGCGGCTTCTTCTTGCGCACTCAAGAACGTCTGCATCATAGTGCTCATCCTGCTCAACGATTACCCATTTTGCATTAGCCTTAACTGATGCTTCAAGAACGGGCTCCCAGATCATCTGGCCAAAGCCAACGGGACGGAATCCGAAGTAGCCTGTATCACCCTCTGACTCCTCTTCCTCAATACCGATGAGTTTGTACATGCTCTTAACTTCACCCTTTTTGATGTAGTCCTTAAGGTGTACGATCGGAATTCTATTTGTATACTTCTCTATGAATTCAGGTGCCTGGCCTGTTGCAACATCACACCAGCAGGTGTCGAGCTCGCACATAAGGTTGTCGTGATCAATTGCCTCGAACATTGCATCGTAGCCATATCTTCCATCAGGAAGCTTTACAAACTCGAAATCGTGGTTGTGATAAAGGAATGTCATTCCTGCATCATGTATTTTCTTTCCTACTTCATTTAATAAAGGAAGGAACTTTTCAAAGCCTTCAGGATTAACCGGTCTGTACTCCTCAGCCATGTAAGGCATTACAAGGTACTGAACGCCGACTTCCTTATAGTCTGCAATAACCTTATCAAGATCATCCATCATATCAGCAAATGCAACGTGTGCACTTACAGGTGTAAGTCCTACTTCTTTCAATGTATCTCTAACGAATGCGGGCTCAAGACCGTAAAGTCCTGCAAGCTCAACGCCGTCATATCCGAATTCCTTAATCTTTGTCATTACATTTTTGAAATTTTCAGGTGTGTTCTCCAGAAGATCACGGAGGCCATATACCTGAATTGCAACAGGAAGCTTACTCATTTTTATATCCTCTCTTTTCTATACTTGTGCTCTCCCAATACCGCTATCTTCGCAGTATCTTGCGTGTTACATGCGCTTTATTGTTCAGCGCTTTTTGTTATCTTATGGTCTATATATTATCGTTTTGGGAAGTCCTCCTCTTTGTTCAGATTTCTAAAAAAGGCACACTTGTTGCAATCAAAATGGACTTATAAAAAATCCATGCAACAAATGTGCCGTATATGTTTCATTTATTTCGATATGCGAAGTTTAGTCATCATCCCTGATGTTTTCGAGGGCTTCAGAGATAATCTTTTCATCATGCCTGAAAATCATAAGAGTTCCGACCCAGGATCCCAGGTAGATTATCACGTAAATTATCGAGGTCAGAATAAAGCCGAAGGTTCCGTGATACCAGTGGCAAAGATGTCCAAAGGCCATAATGATGATATACAGTAAAATGAAATGTGCGACTATACGAAGCGTATAGCTTAGTGCCGGAGAATCTTTTCCTTCATCATCCGGGTACAGAAAGAATACCGTTAGGAGGCTGCATATAAAGCTCGCCAACACAATGGATCCAGGTATGTACCAGTCAAAAGTGTAGTTCAAAGGTCGTAATGCCAACAGTCCGTAAATACTGACATAGCATAGTACCATGAAGCTTACCATCATAGTCTGTTCGATTATAAGTTTTATTTTTTTCATATCATAACCCCAATCTATTCTTCATTTCTTTGACATAGCTTCTGGTAATAATAACCGGCTCGCCGTTTAGTAGCGTTGCACGCATTCTGGCATTTGACTCAGCCTTCACGCTCTTTATTTTCCTGATATTGCAGATCATGGATTTGGAACACCTGAAAAATCTGTAGTCAAGCTGTCCCTCCACCTCATAAAGTCTGCTCTTTATCTCAATACAGTCATCCTTGGTGTAGGCAAAACACTTATCGTCTACCGTTTCGAAATAATAGATTTTTGAAACAGGACATGGAATGCTCTCACCGTCCTTGTAGCCGAGTATTATCTGCTCCCCGTTTTCAAGGAGCCCTATTACTGTATCTATGGCAGAGGTGCGTTCATGTGCGTTAATCACCGCGTATTCAGTTTCACCCTGTCCTATCTTATTAAATGTAACCCTCAAAACCTTTTCCTCTTATCGTTTGTTATATACCTTTGGGTAAATTATCCTTACTGCCAGACCAAAAAGTACTGTTACTATTATTATATATGTGCAGGATTGATTCAATGTCCAGCTTTTCCCGAAAGCGTATGTATTAAATGAAAAGACCTCACGCATGGCATCCATGAAAGCCCCGTTATCAACTCCGCCAATGCTTTCATCCATGTGCCTGAGTATACCTCCCGATAGATAATTTCTTATAAGGATGGAGATCCCTGTAGCCGGAACTAGATTACATACATTTTGGATGTTTTTATTAAACTCTGAAAGCGGAATATATGCTCCGATCACAAATCCGGATACTGCAGAGAGGATTCCCATGAATGCACTGCAGGTTCCCATGTTTTTAAAAAACATCATAATGAACATAAAAATCGCTGTTGAAGAAACTGTTCCAAGAAGAATAACTCCCACAAGCTTTATAAGGTCGGTCGCTACAAGATACATTGAACCGTTTGCCGCAAGAATTCCTATTCCGCAAGAGAGCACTATCATTGTCTGCAAAAATGCGGTTGTCACTGCTGCAAGAAAATAAGACAGTATTATCTCCCACCTTTTTACAGGTGTTGAAATCATATCCAGGTCAACCTTATCCTCTCTGTCCTTAACGATAATCTCAAGTGCGTTATAAGGAATCGTAAGTAGCGCAGTACTGATTATTCCTGTGAGCAAAAGTCCGTTTACAAACTGATCCATATCCCCGTCACTTATGAGATTCCCAAGACCTGCTGCAGCCCCTTCAAGTGATGAAAGGAAAGTATTTTTTAAAAATAGCAGATACAGTGCAAGTATTATAATAGGAGTAAGCATTGAGAAAAAGATCGCTCCTTTGTTGTTAAAATATACCAGCATATTTCTCTTTGTAAGTCCTAACAGTCCTCTTAATTTAGCCATTGCACTCCACCATTTCCTTTCCCGTAAGTGTTAAAAATACATCGTCCATTGTTCCCTTGATCACTTCAAAGTCCTTAACCATATCTCTGTTCTTCCATACAAACTCGGTTATTCCCTCATCCATTGCGATATTGTAGTGATCCGCTTCATATTGATACTTATGAACATTTGAGTTTTCCAGGATTTGCTTGTTCTTCTCGCATTCCTCTGTATACCAGATGAGCTTTTTGCCTGTATATCTGCTCTTAAGTTCAGCAGGTGTCCCCTCTGCTATGATATTTCCCTTATCCATGATCACCACATTGTCAGCTTCCGCCGTTTCTTCCATATAATGGGTTGTGAGAAAAATCGTAAGCTTCTCATGTCTCCTCAGATGATTTATGTAATCCCAGACCATTTTGCGTGACATCGGATCAAGTCCTGTGGTGGGCTCATCCAGAAAGAGAATACTGGGCTTATGAATAAGCGCCCTTACTATATCAACGCGTCTTCTCTGTCCCCCTGAAAGCTTCTCGTATTTTCTGTTCCAAATCTCTTCCAGATTGAATTCTTCCCAGAAACCTTTCAGTCTGTCAGCCATCTCGCTCTTACTGTATCCGTAGTAAGCACCCCGGGTCATCAGGTTCTGTTTTACTGTGAGCTTATTATCAAGGACTGAATTCTGAAAAACGATTCCTATTTCATTTCTTATAAGGTCATCCTCTTTTCCCAGCTCATGCCCCATCAGCCGCGCCTCACCGGAAGTCCTTGGAAGAATTGTGCTTAGCATGTTTATCGTTGTGGATTTTCCTGCACCATTCTCTCCAAGGAATGCGAACAGCTCACCCTGTTTTACAGAAAAAGAAATGTTATTTACAGCTGTCATATCTCCGTACTTTTTTTGCAGCTTATTTACCTCAATTGCGTTTTGCATACCAAACCCCTTTCGTATTTGTCTATAAGTTCCTTCTGAAAACGATATTAACGCATTTTCGGCATAAAAAAAGCGCAACTACGGTGAGTTGCACTTTTCATAAGGTGAAATACATTTTTAGTTATTGGTTCGCCTTTTCCTGAACATTGAGGGCTGCAATTACTGCTTCATACATAGGCTTTGCTTCAGGGGCCTGGGTAAGCATCTCAGTAAGTGACATGCCCATTGCGTAACCGATCATGGGATTATCAAGCATGCCCGGAGCAAATTGTTCGAACATATCCTTTGCAAGCTGCTCCTGAAGAATTTCTCCGAGGGTACTTTCCATGCTGTACTTTTCCACGGTGAGATCCGTATCGGTAACATACTCATATTCATAGGTTCCACTGCCAACAACGGCTGTCTCATTTTTCTCCGGTAAAATTATCTCTGCTGTTGTGTTAGCGGGCACTACCACCTTCACTTTAATTTTTCCGTCTCTGCAGCTTACATGGCTTTCTATGGTTCCGTACATTGTTTCATAGGAGCGGCCTGATTCATAGATTCCCTTTACAAACATAGGCTTAACCCTGAATCTCTTGTAACCGGGTTCAAGCTGTGATATACCACATATTTTCCTGAACATCCAGTCTGCAATTGAGCCGTAGGCATAGTGGTTAAGAGAGTTCATTCCGGACTCATCAAAATCTCCATCCGGAGTAATTGAGTTCCAACGCTCCCAGATTGTTGTGGCTCCCTTGTTTACAGCGTAGAGCCATGAGGGATAATCCTCTCTCATAAAAAGAGTGGACGCAAGATCGTGAGCTCCGTTTTCAGACAGCACATGGCAGATATAAGGTGTTCCAACAAAACCTGTAACAAGATGATTCTTGTGAATTCCGATATTCTCTACCAGGGTGTCCATTATTCTCTTTCTGTCTTTTTCCCTTGCAAGATTAAAATACAGAGAAAGCACAGCACCTGTCTGAGTTTCACTTACTATTCTTCCGGTGGGAGTGTAATACTCATTCCTGAAAGCTTCGATTGTTTTGTCATAAAGGTCACTATAATTCTTCTCAGCATCAGCATATCCCAGAACCCTGGCTGTTTTTCTTACAATATCAGTTACATATAAATAGTAAGCATTGGCTATCATGTACTTATCTGTTGCACCGGTTCTGTCTGCCATCTCTTCCTTATCGAGTGCAAGCCAGTCGCCGTACTGGAAGCCGCTTTGCCACAATCCGTTTTCACCGCAATGATTCTTTATATAGTCAACCCATTCGTGCATGCATTGCCAGGAATCTGAGAGAATCTTAGTATCTCCATAGGTCTGGTAAACCACCCAGGGAATAATCACCGCAGCATCAGACCATGCAGATGAGCTGTAGGAATCAAGGATGTTGGGCACAACGTGAGGCACGCCTTTTTCAAGCGAGGATTCAGCAGCGATGTCCTTCATCCATTTACTGTAGAATCTGGCTGTGTTTCTAATCTCTGATGCAGTCCATGAAAATACCTGTGCATCTCCCATCCAGCCAAGTCTCTCATCCCTCTGTGGACAGTCTGTCGGAATATCCAGGAAGTTGTCCCTAAAGCTCCAGGTCACATTACTATAGAGCTGATTGACCTTTTTGTTGGAACAGTTAAATTCTCCTATGACTTCCATATCAGAGTGGATAACAAGGGCTGTAAACATGTCTTCCGAGAGCTTTTCAATGCCTTCTATTTTCGCATATCTAAAGCCATGGAAAGTGAATTTTGGTGAGAGTATCTGTTGTTCTCCATTTAGCACGAACTCATCAATTGATTTTGCTTTCCTGAGTGTTTCAGGGTAAAATACTCCATTTTTATCTAAGGTCTCAGCATGACTGACAGTTACCTTCTGTCCTTTTTCACCCTTGATGTTTAGTTCCACAACACCGGTAAGATTCTGGCCGAAATCAACAAGCTTGTTGCCCTCCGGATCCGTAAAAATGTTCACGGGTTTAATTCTCTCTGTCACTCTCACAGGCTCATTTTCCTGTGATGTAAGTGTTTTTATGTCAAATTCCTTTATGGAAAGGTTGCCATCACTAAAGTCTGTCTTTGTGGTATCTACAGACTCGCCCATATATATTTCACTCGAAAGAATCTGACCGTTTCTTACTGACCAGTTTTCGTCTGTGCAGATTTTCTCCATGCTGCCGTCTTCATACAGGATATGAATTTCAGCAAAGCATCCTACTCTGTCACCATAATTATTTGCCTTTAATGCAAAGCCGAAGATACCTTTATACCAGCCGTTTGCAACAGTGATCTCTATGATATTTTCATCTCTGATAAGGTCAGTAATATCATATGTCTGATACTGTAATCTGTTGTGATAACTTGTCCAGCCCGGAGCCATCCTAAGGTCTCCGATAGTTTTCTCATTTAATGAAGCCTCATATACTCCGTGACTTGTAATGTAAGCAGTTGCCTTCCTAACCTTTCTGTCACATTCAAAAAGCTTATAGAATACAGGGCATGCTGTCTCATTTTCATCAAAGTCATGCGTGATCATTTTTGCTTCAAAGCTCTCATTGCTGAAGATTCCTGTCTCGAATGCCCCAGTTATACTTGCTGTCTCGCCGTGGTTGCCTGTGACTGTTACCATGACTGTGTATTCAGTTTCATCTTCCAGCTTCTCACCAGCATACTCCACATGAATGGAAGTATCGGATTTTACTTCGCCACTGTCCCAAACGATATAACTTCCTGTATCGCTATTACTATCTCCGCAAATTATTTCGCTTTCTAAATTCTTACCATTCATTATGGCATCACTATTGTTTATGCTATTTTCCGCTTTTTGCACCAGTATGTGATAACTTGTCTGCATGGTATTTTTTTTATCAGAAACTATTTTCCATGAGAATCTTGGCCTTTCTACTGTTAAGCCTCTAGGATGCTTATCATATTCTATTCTTAAATCATGTAAATTCATATTTCTTCTCCAAATTGTGCTGTTTCAACCTATGCGTAACTCTAAGTTATAATCAGCGTATTCTGCACAGGAATTCATAAGCTTCTCTGTCATTCTCACTACTCTCGTAGCGTTAATTTCAAGTTGTTCTCTGCTAAGCCTTCCATCCCTAAGCGCTTTCAGGACATTTTCATAATCCTTCTTACCACCTGGCATGAAAAGATCTCCGCCCGCTGCAGCCACCTCATTTGAAACAGCGTTGCGATAAATTGATTTCTT
Source organism: Butyrivibrio sp. AC2005 (assembly GCF_000424145.1). Lineage (GTDB taxonomy): Bacteria > Bacillota > Clostridia > Lachnospirales > Lachnospiraceae > Butyrivibrio. The sequence continues at coordinate 104,357 of NZ_AUJI01000011.1, read as the reverse complement.
ACTGTCCATTACAGTCATAACCCAGTCAGTCATGACAATTCCTTCAAAGCCAAACTCGCATCTTAAGATATCTTCAATAAGTCCGCGATGTTCTGAGGTGTGAGTTCCGTTCAAAAGGTTATAGCTTGTCATAAGGGCATGAGGCTGGGATTTTCTTACGCAGATTCCAAAACCGCGAAGATAAATCTCTCTCATAGCACGCTCGCTGACATGTGAATTATTACAGTAACGATTTGTCTCAGCATTATTAGCTGCGTAATGCTTTATTGTTGTAGCACAGCCCCTATGATTCTGAACACCTTCAGTAATTGCTGCTGCCATAAGTCCGGAAACCAGCGGATCCTCTGAATAGTACTCAAAATTTCTGCCACACAATATGCTTCTGTGAATATTTAAAGCCGGCGCAAGCCAAAGATGAATTCCCATCATTTCCATCTCGCTTCCAACCATGTCACCAAAAGCTTTTGCCAGCTCTGTATTAAAGCTCTGGGCTATGGCAGTTCCAATCGGAATTCTCGTGGCGTAGTGTTCTTTAATTTCAGCGCCTTTCGGTGCTTTTTTCCCGCCAACAACCTTAGTTGCTATAAATCTTACAACAGGCCCCATAGCTTCAAGCATGCTCTCCGGAATCATACCTGCACCGTCAGCACTGTGAGCACCCTTTTCATCCTCATAATAGAGCTTGGAAAGCCTGAGTCCCGCAGGTCCGTCAGCCATTATAAGCGGCTTGATTCCTCGTAAAAACAGTTCAGAGGTAGTCTCACCTGCAGCGCCTGCAACATGAGTTGCAGCATTTCCTATAACGCTCAGTCCCTTTGCGTTTGGATTAAAGCCGCCTATTCCAAGGAAACACAGCTCTTCATCAGTTAGAGATTTGACCACATCGTCGATTTCATAATCTGATTTATAAGATACCGTTTCCTGTGATATTGCCTTAAAGCTTATAGAGAGTTTCTGGATCCCGGAAGAATCCTTTCCATTAGAAAAAATAACTTTTCCTATTTCAAGAGCATTTCTTTTATGATTGTCCCAATAAGGCGCCTTAATATCTTCAAATCCCGGATCGCCCAGACAGTTTTTAACTTTTAATGTTGTAACTGTTTCATCAAGTTCTATAGCCGCGACAACCTTGGTTGACGCCGAACTGTTGCCTACTCTTACGATGTAATCACCCTTTTCCAAAATAAATGAAGCAGTTTCTTCATCATAGGAAGCAAGATCAGACAGATTGAAGGTAATCTCCACCTGCTCCTCTTCTCCCGGTTTTAAAAGGGATGTTTTTGCAAAGCCTGCAAGCTCCTGATATGCCTTATCGAGCTTTCCGGAGGGAAGTGATACATAAACCTGTACCACCTCTTTTCCTTCATGGAGTCCGGTGTTTTTTACTTTCGCCTTTAAAGTCACACAGTCTGCATTTTCCACTATTTTGTATGCAGATATTTCAAAGGTTGTGTATGAAAGACCATATCCGAAAGGGAAAAGTGCTTTCTTTCCAAAGGTATCAAAATAGCGATATCCTACATAGATACCTTCTCTGTACTCGTTGTCGTTAAAGTCTCCGAAGGTACCTTCTTTACTGTATTCCTCCCATGCAGCCCAGGTTGTAGTGAGCTTACCGGAAGGATTCTGTTTTCCTGTAATAATATCAGCAAGTACTTTTCCGCAGTCCACACCAAGCTGTGAGAGAATCAGAATATTCTCCACTTCCATGACCGGGGACAAGTCCACTACTCCGCCCACGTTTAAAACAAGCATAAAGTGTTTGAACTTACTATTGAGCTCAAGAATGTCCCTTACTTCAGAGCGGGCAAGCTTTACATCGCCCTCTACTACTGACCTGTCATTTCCTTCGCCTGAATCTCGCCTTACAACATAGATTGCAGCATCGCCTTTTGCATCGAGTGGAATCTGATAAAAAGGTTCCGGCATAGCTTTTCCCATGGTATACATGATGGGATTCTCATGCTTAGCCTTAGCTTCCTTCGTCAGATCCTTGAAAAACTGTTTATTTGCAGCTTTTCTTACAGCATCGTATTCATCCAGCCATTTTTTACTTGTGATTTCAAAGCCTTCCTTCTCAAGTCCCTGCTCGATAGTATATGAAAATCTGGTATTCACCTCACCTGAGCCTGTTCCGCCCATGACTGTGTGTCTGATACCCGCACCATAAGCTGCTATTTTGCATGGTTTGGAAATCGGGAATGCATCGTTTGCTTTAAGCAAAACCGTGCACTCCGCTGCATTATCAAGTATTAAATTCAAATGGTCTTTTTCGTACTGCTGCATAAATCCTCCCGGTATATCTTTATCTGGTGAAATCGTTAACTGGCTTTTTTTCTGAGTTCAATCTGTTCCTTTAATGCAGGTAATTTGCCTTCAAGATCAAACATATTTGTAAGAATGAACATTACTATGAAAAGTGCAAGCGGAATATAAATTGAAAATGTAAATATAGCCTGTCTTACAGCAGGGGTAAGCACCTCTGCAAATCCATCATAGCTTGCAAGTGCAAGGCACCATCCGATAACGGAAGCTCCTATTCCTGTACCGATCTTACTTCCGAAGCTTGAAGCAGCCTGAGAAGTTGCAACCATTCTCTTTCCATATTTGTATTCATTATAGTCAATTGACATTGCTGTAAGTACACCTGTAAGGCACATCATAGGAATATTTGCAAATGTTCCAAAAGCGCCAAGTACTGTGTTGTATACAAAGTTTGCAGGAGCAATGAGTCTTAATGCTGTGGAAATTGCTCCGATTAAAAATGAAACCTTAAGTGTTTTTGTAACTCCGAATTTTTTTACCATAGGTCCTATAAGTGCAAAGCCTATTATTGTAGGAATCATACCAACAGCTCCTAAGATTCCTGTAAGGTTGTCATTACCATAAATCCATTTGCAGTAATAAGCTCCTGATGCTCCGCTGATACCATAGGAAACATTTGTCATAAAGCATACTGCCAAAACAATAACCCAATACTTGTTATGAAAAAGATTTGTTATTGCTTCCTTAAAAGGAGTGGGCTCCTCTTCATTAGTCTCCGCTACAGCTTCAACTTCTTTTCCTCTCTCTACAGCAGTTTCTCTTGCTCTTTTCCAGCATAAGAGAATTGCAAGTCCTGTCATCAGTGCAAAACCGATACCAAATTTGGCCCATGCTGTCTGATCACCGCCGAGTGCATTTGTTATCGGAATGATTCCGATTGCAATTATCATTCCTGATACATAACCTGCAGCTGCTCTCCAGGTTCCCATGATTCCACGCTCTTCCTGGCTGTTTGTTCTTACTACCATAAATGATGAATAAGGAATGCAGATAGCTGTATAAATAATTGCTGTTAACACTATGTTAGTAAAAAACATATATGCGAGCTTTCCTGCTCCTGAAATTCCCGAAGGCACTGTAAACAGTGCAATTATTACAAGCATCGCAGGTAATGCCATTCTCAGAAGCCATGGTCTGTACTTCTCCTTGCCAGGCTTTGTATGATCCACGATGTTACCCATGATGATGTCTGTAAACGCGTCTATTATCTTGGTAAGAAAGAATGCTGTAGCCACAGCACCTGCTGCCATACCAACCTTGTCAGTATAAAAATACGTCAGCTGCCCAATAAGTCCCGCAATGGAGTTCAGTGCAAACTGTCCAAGCGAATCTGCAAAATAATCTCCCGTCCGCATAACCTTTTGTACGCCAAATTTGTCCTTACCTAATGGTTTCTTTGCCATAATAAATAACCCCCCTATTTGTTTAGCTGTTTGGCTTGATAAGTAACCCTTTTACTTTACGATTGACAGTATATTATTTTGGCGTATAAAATTATTGTACTTACGTGAATTTTATTGTATATATGTGAACACACAACAGTTAATCTAAGGAAAGAAAATATGGCAAAGCATGAAAATCCCGGTACATTTCTAAGTCTCCTTTATAACATTACATTCGTCCCAATCCACTATTTTTGCGAAGACAATCTTGTTATGTCTTTTCCTGCAAACGAGCTTCCTGTGGATCTTATCGCCTCATATAAATCATTTTTCACCCAAACTCAGGAACATGTAAGCTATATCACCACAAGGGAATTCCTGTATATCGGGGTTGTGCAAAATTTTAAAACCAATGAGACTGTTATTATAGGTCCTGTCAGCAACATAAAAATCACTGCGGATACTGTTGATTCCATACTCAAGGAGTACAGCCTTCCTATTGAATACAAAAAAGGCGTTGAGGAGTTTTACGATAAAACACCTCTGTTTTCAATGTCGCAGTTTTTCAATATGCTTACCCTTATCAACCGGGAAATGAACCATGAAACCATAGATCTGATGAATCAGATGCAACTATATGATACCGAAACACAGATACAGGTTGGCAGAAAGCATGCGGATGAGCTCTATGAGAGAAAGGAAAATGAGCAGTACCAGGCAACCTATCTTTTTGAAAAGGAATACTATGGCTATGTTCAAAGAGGTGATATTGACGGGCTTAAGGCTTTTCTGAAAAATGTTCCTCAGATCACAGAGGGGCGAATCGCCTCTGATTCACTTCGTCAGGCAAAAAACATTTTTATAACCGCTATTTCACTCATAACCAGGCAGGCAGTAGCCGGCGGTCTTGATGCTGAAACAGCCTATCTCCTCTCTGATTCATATATCCGGGAGGCTGAGAAAATGACTGATTCCACAGCCATAAATTTTCTTAGTGCTACCGCAACCATGGACTTTACAAAAAGAGTAGCCGAAGCAAAGATTCCTGCAGACATGCCGGCGGATATATACAAAGCTATACAGTACATATCAAATCACATCAATCAGCCCATATCGGTTGAGGATATCGCCGATTATCTTGGCATGGAAAGAAGTACTCTTTCGAAAAAGTTCAAGCGAGAGCTTGGCTTTAATATAAGCACCTTTATCATGCGAAAAAAGCTGGAGGAGGCAAAGAGCCTGCTTCACTATTCCGACCGTACAATAAGCGAAATCAGTGAGTACTTATGCTTTTCCTCCCAGAGCTATTTTCAAAATGTATTTAAACAAAAATATGGCATGACTCCCAAGGAATTCAGAAAAAGCATATAATGTTGCTCATTCGCCTCTCATACCAACAACCTGCTGTTTACCGTCAAGGACATCCAGGCAGAGTCTTATGGAATCTCCAATTGCAGAATCGATGTCGTCGGGCTCTACATGGAGCTTATCGCACCCTGCTTTTTTATCTATGAAAAGATTGGAGCATTGCATATCAGCAAATTTCACCATATGAAGACCACCCTCTATACCTTTTCGTTTCTGCTCCTTCATGAGCTTTTTCACTCCGAGGGTAAACATCCATTTTGGAATTGTAATGATTCTTTTATCAGCACATCCCATGTATTTATGGACTACTGCAAGCATCTCCTTCCAGGTCATGTTATAGTATCCGATCGGATAAGCATTTCCTCCCTTGTTATACTCAATGGCTCCGGCAATTGCCTGTCCAACCTGATGGACAGTAACCATTGTCGTACCACCGTTGGGATACAGGGTAGCACCCTTCATCGAACGGATCATCTCCACAAGGAACACCCATACCGGTTTTCTTCCGGGCTGTGTACCAAAGATGTAGGGGAGCTCAAGAACAGCAACATCAAAGTCTTTGTCCGCATATGAAAGAGCCATGTTCTCCTGATCTATACGGCTTCTGATATACGGATGCCACTTTGTAAGATTCAAATCCTTAAGTTCCTTTGCAAAATATGAAAAGTAAGATCCACAAATAGCGACGTGCTTTACTCCGCACTCTTTCGCTATTTTTAAAAGTCTGTCAAGGGGATCGATATTGTATTTTTTGAAAAGCTCATAAATAGGTGCCGGTCCTTCAACACGTTCATCCACACCTGCTGCAAATACAAAGTTATGTTTTCACTTTCGTAATGCACGGAAGTCTCAACGTACTGCGCGTATGGATTCAGAATGGGTTTGAAACACCTACAAACGAGATGGCTGAGCTTATTTATACTCTTTGCAACAATATTGCACGTTAGTCACAATGGAGCATCAGATGATTCTTCTCCAGATCGTAATCCAATGTTAATTCTGAACAGCTAAGATCGTAGACATTTATTATGTCCGAATAATCCTTATCGCTACTGAATTCATCTACTATATTTTTATAACTATTCAGTTTCTTTGGTGAAAATATTTTTGTTTTTTCATTTGTAAATATTGCTGTATAGAGAATGTCTGCTTCAACAAGATCCTGAAAAATATGGCTTCCATAGGAGAGCTCAGGATTATAGCCTGCATCCTTTTCCTCAACTTCGCAGACCACTTCAAACTCGCTGATATCTGAGAACGCTGTCGGCACGCCAAGCTCAGGTGATGAAGTTCCGATACGTCCGGGGACAATCAGCATCATATGTCTGCCCTTATCCCTAAAACTCCAGTTAACACTTCCTATTATTTTAGCTATGGCAGGCTTTTCCGAATATGGCATGTTGTAATATGCCTTGGGATCCACATAAACAATAAGGTCTATTGGCACACTTCTTGATAATCCCATGGAAGAATCAAAGTTTTCCAGAAGAATTTTTTCATCCGGAATGTCTTCGGAAACGCTTACTCCACCCTCATCCTTGAAAACCTGAAGAGGTCTGCACTGAAGGAGATTTATTGAATATTCGCCTGTTTCGGAAAGATTCATCGTAAACTCAATATCCACAGGATGCTGGTATTCATCCTGAATCGTCTTCATAAGCTGCTGCATCTGTGACATAATGATTTCTTTTTTCACAAGTCCTCTACAGGATATAAATCGCACATCTCGGATTATTCCGCGTTCCTTCAGGGAATCCTCAACCTCATAATCATGCTCTAACAAAGTATTCACAAGATAACCGGGGAGCTTAGCTTCAATTTCCTTTAATTCAAGACGTTTTAGTACATGGTCAGTCACATCCACAGCCTCTACTGCTCTCTGTGAAAACTGATGCTTTTCAGCAATCGTTACAGATGAGGTCGCTTCAGGCATATCAAGGCTGACAAGTCTCGGATATGATCCCATTGTCCTGTCTACAGCAGAGGTCCCCAATCCCATGACAAGCCTCAGCATTCCTGCCTTTGGATCTATTCCCGCAAGGAATTTATACGGGCTGTAGGAATATCCGACGCCGGCTGCGCAGGGCATATAGTACTGTCCATAATAGGATCCTGATACCCTCTGTACCAAAAGAGCCATCTGCTCATCTCTCTTATCAAGTCCTCTTCGTTTTCTGTAGTCAAGCGCTGAGAGGCTCATAGTGCTGGCATAAACGGTTCTAATAGCATTCTCAAATTCCAGTAAGCGCTCTTCCAGGGTTCCTCTGTTAGCACAGAATACCGACTCGTATTTTCCTGCAAAAGCATTGCCAAAGCCATCCTCCAGAATACTGCTTGAGCGCACAATAAACGGATCCTGTCCGTAGTATTCCAAGATATGCTGAAGCTGATTTCTAAAGTCCTCGGAAAAGGTTCCATGCCTTAGCTTATCTGCAAATTCGTCAGCCAGGGAGAAATACTCCTTCTCAGTTCTCTGCCTTACGCGAATATCCCAGAATTCATTATCAACAATGTAGGTATAGTAAATATCCGAGCCAAGGAAAAAGGAATCGTGCGGTTCCAAAACCTCATCTATATCAGGTGCAAGATTACGGATTATGGCTCTTGAAAGGAGCATGCCACAGGCCTTACCACCGATAAGTCCCGTTCCTATCATGTGATTTCGCACATTGAAATAGTCCTGAGGTTTGAAATGCTTTTTTACCATTTGCCTCATTTTTTCATCCCGGGTCATCATGATATTACACATCATGTTGCAGGACTCTTCCATGTCCAGACGGCTGTCATACTGTAGCTTTGCCATATTGAAAAACTTATCCCAGAAATCCATGTACTGGTCCTCTCCGGGTCTCTGGAAATTATCCAGCATCTGATAAAAACGGCTGGACTGAACCCCGTCAAGGATAGGCCTGAAATACCCCTCTTCCTTCCTGTATATGTGAGGAAGGAACATGGTGTCAGAGTCGCGGTTCCACACCTTTTCAGGACGAACATAAACATTTCTGTTATCTGAGTACACATCAAGGAAAAGCTGGGTTGTGTTAAGTATTTTGTTGATGGAATAAAAAGAGTGTTTGCCTCTTATAATCGGAAAAAATGCCACAGTATCAAGAATGAACAAAAACGGACATGTAACTCTGAAAAAGTTTCCCATCATAAGATCTGTCGCCCAAGCAATCTGCAGCTCTGAGAGGCAGTCAAAAACATAGAAGGCATCCTTCCCTTCCCCTTCTATTGCATTATGAATATCCACAGTAAAGGTCTCAAATCGGTGCGACAGCGGAATATGTATTATCTTTACTTCCGGACAGTTCTGCACCAGAGGCTCATGACTTGCAAACCTGAAATAGATAATGTTTCGCTTATCCTTTTTAGCCTGCTCCACATATGGATCCACAAAAAGCTTAAACTCCGATAAATCCGAAACCCTGAAGACAACATTATCCCCAAGTCTGATATTATCAAGCGCTGTATCCATTTCCGGAATTCCCGACAATACCCTATCAAATGCTGCCATAATGAATACCTCCATATAACAAACAATAGAAAAAGGCAAAGAAAGCTTTTAAACAAAAAGCTCCTTTGCCTCTTACCAATATCATAACATAGGGCTTAAAGAATTTTAAGAGAAATCATTCAGTAATTTAATAGAGTTTTAATGGTTCTGCCCTATCGTGATGTGTACAATTAATCTATGAAAAAGCATTCACTTCTGGTTGCAAATATCATAGTGGTAATTCTTATCATAGTGGTATTTGCAGGACTGCAGATAAATGAATATACCTATTACAAGAATCTTGCGATAGATCAGGCAAGGGAAGATGTTGCATTTACAGCCGGCGATATCTCCTCTCATCTTACTATTGCCACAACGGATCAGGTTGTGGCATCACAGATGATGGCCAATGATATTTTCCTTAAGATGTGGACGCTCTCCGAAGTAGGCGATACAACTGATGCCCACAAGAAGCTTCTTTATAACTACCTGAAGGAATATAAGGAAAAATATAATTACGACATCGTCTTCTTTGTTTCCAATAACACCTATAACTACTACTATGATGGCGGTCTTAACAAGGTTGTCTCACCTGATGACAATTTTGATTCCTGGTATTTTAATTTCCTTGATCTAAATCAGGAATATGATATTCAGATTGACCATGACGAAGTAAATGACTTCAGCGTTTCACTTTTTGTAAACTGTCTTGTCACTGACGAAAAAGGCAAAACGCTGGGTGTTGTCGGCGTCGGTAATAAGATAGATGACTTTCAGAGTAAACTTGAGAATTATGAATCAGAGTATGATCTTACAGTATGTATTGCAAATGTTGGAAATGCACACAATTCTTTTACAGGAAGTACCACCTATTATAAGACTGTAGAGGATGCTGCAAAGACTCTTGGATTATCCACTGAAACAATAACCATGGAGGTGGATGATGACGGTTATGCCTGGAATGACGGGAATATCTGTACTAAAGTCATGCACAACAAAGCTCTTAACTGGAACATTTTCGTCCAGACAGATATAACTCCCAACATCAATATCCTGCTCGCTCAGATGAACCGCAGGATTGTTCTTCTTGCACTCATAATTCTAAGTTACCTTTTTGTAAGCTTCACCCTATTTTCGAAACTGACACATATTACCTATGAAGCTCAAAATACAGATGAACTCACACGCATTGCCAATAACAGATTGTTCAGAGAAAGATTTGATAAGGAAAAGAAGCGAAAATATGCAAAGAATACTGCATCACTTTTCATGCTTGATGTTGATAATTTCAAGACCTTCAATGACACGAAGGGACACTTGTACGGAAATACAGTACTGATTCTGGTTACAAATACTTTAAAGGAAAGTATTGGAGAAAATGGTCATCTGGGAAGATGGGGCGGCGATGAATTTATAGGCGTAATATATGCCTCTCCCGAAAAGGCCAAGGAAATACTTGATAATGCGCAACAGACTATCTCAGATCAGGATACTGCTATGCCGATCAGCTTTAGCTGCGGCATAGCAGAAATCGATAGTAGTCTGTCTTTGGAAAAGAATATAGAGATTGCGGATCTTGCACTGTATGAGTCTAAGGAGAAGGGAAAAGGACGATGTACGGTGTATAAGGGCTAATCTCCGAATTATTCAAATTCCGCAACAACGTCCTTAAGCAGTGCTCTTATTTCGAGGTGCTGAGGGCATGCACTCTCACAACCGCCGCAGTCTATGCAGGCGCTGGCCTTACCTTTGCCTTCAGAGGTCAGGACATTTTCATAGTACATCTTCTGATTCCAGTCATTGAAAATCTTCCTGGTGTTCATGCAGGAGAAAATCTCGGGAATCATGATATTCATCGGACAATGGTTCTGCTCTACGCAGTAGTGACATGAGGTGCAGGGAATCGTATCAAGCCCTTTGTAGATTCCGGTTACCTTTGCAATTGCACCAATCTCTGTCTCATCAAGGGGTTTGAAATCCTTCATGTAGGATACATTATCCTTCATCTGTTCCATATTGCTCATTCCGGAGAGTACTATTCTGACTCCATCCTGACTTGCCGCAAATCTGATGGCATAGCTTGCATTAGATAATCCGCTGCCAAGCTCATCAAAAGCCTTCTGTGCATCCGCGGGGAGGTTAATAAGATTTCCACCCTTTACAGGCTCCATTACGATTACCGGCTTACCATGCTTTCTGCAAACCTCAAGACACTTGCGGCTCTGTACTCCAGGATCCTCATAGTCCATGTAATTAAGCTGAATCTGAACTATCTCTACATCCGGGTAGGTTGTCAGGATTTTATCCAATACCTCTGCGCTATCATGGAAGGAAAGCCCAACATGTCTGATCTTCCCTTCCTTTTTCAATTCAAATGCAGTCTCATATGCTCTGCACTTTTTAAAATGCTCAAAGTTCTTCGCATTCTGCGCATGCATGAGATAGAAATCAAAATACTCAACTCCGCAGGCATCAAGCTGACTTTGGAAAAAAGGTCTTATATCCTCTTCTTTGTTAAAGTAAGGCTCAGTCAGCTTATCAGTCAAAAGGAACTTATCCCTTGAATATCTGTCTGAAACTGCTGCCTTTATAGCCACTTCAGACTTACCATCAATGTAGCCGTGAGCAGTATCAAAATAATTGAAACCATTTTCAATAAAATAATCTGTCATATCCTTAAACTGCTCTATATCAACTTCCGTGCCCTTCATAGGCAGTCTCATACATCCAAAGCCAAAAAATGTTTTTATTTCAGGAAATGAATTATCCATCATAAACCTCCAATTTTATACAACAATATGTTGTTAAGTACATCTGAATTGACATTGTATCATAGACTTTTACTGTATCCTATATGGCATTTTGTATGATTGTTTTTATGAATTGTTGTGAACTTTTTAGGGTGAATAAAAGATCTTAGATGCAGGAAAATACGAAGTTTTTCTAAAAAAAATCTAAAACAACTGATGCACAAGCCATTTTTGTTAAACGCAGATGTATAATTATAGGAAGACAGGAGGAACCTGATAATGACAGATATTACTCTGGATATGCAGATTAAGCCATTCATCTTATTGATTCTGCTTATGTGCTTTATATCCCTTAATATTATATATAGAAAGACCAATGAAAATATAGGTAACAAAAGGGAAGTTACAGCATTTAAAGGAATGCTCGTATCCTTTATGGTCTACTGTCTTGTAGACATAAGACTACTTATCGGTGATGTTTTTTATACATCTCTCCCGAGACCTGTTCTGTTTTTTATTATGTCCACCGGTTTTGCTTCCATGTCATTTGCGTGCTTTTTCTGGTTCATGCATGTGTACGCAACCCTTCCCGCATCCTCCAAAGTCTTTAAAATAAAATCCTTCAGTTTCTGGAATATTGCAATTAACATTCCGCTCCTGATTGTTCTGATCATTCTATATACTCCTTTACGCTCCATTGTCTACATAGTAGATGGCCCCATTCCCCTTTTCGGCTTCGGAATGCCTTTTATTCTGCTAATGGATTATGTCTACCTTATCTCCGCGACCGTCATTTCCATCCACAACAGGCGGCTGGCTAAGACTAAGCCCGAAAAGAGAAAATACAGCAGCCAGATTCTTTTCATTTTGTTCTTTACTGTAAGCGGATGGCTTATTGCATTTCTTTTAAATCTTCCGGCCATCGAACTTTGCGTAATGCCTGTCGTTCTGAAGCTGTTTGTGGAGCTGCAGGATTCACAGATTTACACAGATGCGCTTACAAAGCTCTATAACCGCAGGAGAATGACCGAATTCATAACCGAAGAAATTGCAACCTGCAATGAAGACAATCCTCTCACTGTTATTATGGTTGATCTTGATTATTTCAAGAGCATCAATGATATCTTAGGACATGATGAGGGTGACAAGGCACTAATCGTATTTAGTAAAGCAATGCAAAAAATACTCTTTTCAAAAAATGCCGTTGCCGCAAGATGGGGCGGTGACGAGTTTGTAGTTGCCGGAAAAGAAAAGGACTTACAGCTCCATTTCAGAGAATGGCTGCAAGCCGAACTTGATAATAACAAATCACTCAATTATATGCCTATTTTCAGTACTGGATTTTTCATCTGCACTACCCAGAATATGTCCTGTGAGCAGGCAGTGGCATCCGCCGATTCAGCTCTTTATGCCGATAAAGCCGAGCGCCATAAGACTGAAAAGGACTTCATAGATAAGCTTATTCAGTTAAAGAACAGACCCTGACAGGAGATGCCCTTATTGAGCTCATTGAACTCTGGGGTGTAATCCTCGTAGGCGTGCGCCTCGTATATGATTTATGAAGTAAATCCCCTCATCCGACGCTTCGCGCCACCCGTATTCTGATAATATATATTCATTTAAAAGTCACGTAAGAGCCTTCCTGACGCTTGCTCTCGTAGGCGCCTTCATCAGCTCTTGTGTATAATGCTTCAAAGGAATCTGCGTTATCTATAGGGTAAAAGCTTGCGCCGACGCTGATGCTTATCTGCCTGTCTCCAAGCTCTGTAATATCTATCTGTCTGATATTTTCAAAGAATCTGTTTATAATATTCTGACCTGTTTCTATATCGCAGACACCATCTGAAAAGGCAGCAAATTCATCACCGCCTAATCTGAACACCACATCAGTCTCCCTGAAGGATACTGTCATGGCATCAGCAATGGCAATGATCACCTTATCACCTGTTTTATGTCCGAAATTATCATTAATGGCTTTAAAATTATCCGCATCCATAAGGCAGAACATGCCTTTATGCCCTTCTGCCATAAGTCTCTTTATCTCAGCTTCTCCGCTTCCTCTGTTACGGATACCTGTCATACTGTCTGTTTCCGATATTTTCTTAAGTGTCTCCTGACGCTTCTTGTCCTCATCTATGGATTCAATAGCGAAAAGTACCTGTGAGAGCCTGCCCTTTTCATCATGCTCTACTGCAATAAATCTAATGCGTATCCATAGCGGAGCGTTTTTTATATATTAGGAAATCCGGAGGAATTTCCTAATATATAAAAAAACAGACCCACACCTGTTTCGATGCGGATCTGTCCTGTACATATTCTATATTATTATTTCTTACGCTTTACTTTCTTGTTTGTTGTGTAAAGTGTGAATTCCTTCTGGCCATAGCTCTTTGACATCTGGTTGTAGTAAGTGATAATAATCTTTGTAGGTGCATAGTCCTGATTCTTTGTAAGCTCTTCTGTTGTTGTCTTGTTTCCGGTCTTGTCCTTATCTACATATGTATCAGTGAATTTATCTGTCCAGTATGCATATCTGCCAAGCTTTATTGTCTTGCCTGATTTAACTGTCTTAAACTTGTAACCGATGCTGCTCTCAGAAATTCCGTTTACTGTATCAAGGTAATCACCATCACCATTGTAATCATAGTGCTTGAAAACACCCTTACCGTTTCTGCTGCTTGAGTAATATTCGTTATCATCGTTGTAGTAAGTGTTTGTATACTCGTCGTAGTGTAATCCGTTTATTCCTGTAGGCTTTTCATATGTGCCGACCTGAATCTTTACAATTTTGATGCCCTTGTTTCCCTTAACTACAAGCTTACCCTTTGTCTTTTCTGTAAAGTTGTAATCGTAAGCATTTTCACTTGCTCTTCTGCCATAATTGATGTAGTTTGTATCACCAAACTTCTTCTCAATAAGTGACTTTCCTGCAAATGTTACTGTCTTAAAGATATCTGCATCACTTCTTACTTCAACCTTTACAGTAGCCTTACCTGTCTGCTGACCGTCCTTGTTGTAAATCTTGAAGGAAACCTTGGATGAACCGGGCTTCTTAGGATTTAATCTGATGGTGATCTGTGAAGATGAACCGTTTGTAGCCTTGTATTCAGCTGAATCTCTTGTGTGCTCCTTAGGAAGATAAACCTTCTCACCTGTAGATCTGTAGTAGAACTTGTTACCATCCTTATCTGTCATGATTTCTGCATTGTTGTCTGTCTTGGTAACCTGGCTGTTCTTCTTGTCGATTGTAGCTGTAAGAACGCTCTTCTTTGAAGATTTAACCTTCTTAATTGTTGTGTCACCGTTTCTGAGATATACTACAAGATTTGTAGGCTCGCCTGCATTTACATAAACCTTTGATGTAAGTTTTACCTCATCAGCATATGTTGCTGAAGGATTTACATCCTTCTCTTCAGTACTTGTTGCACCTGTAAGCTCATTCTTATAGGTTATGCGGTAAATGTAATAAGTTGTTACATTTCCAATAGTTCTTGAAGTAGAGCCATAGCTGTTATCTTTCCAGTACTTCTTATACTCTGCGTAGAATGCGTTACGATCAGTAGTCTGGAAAACGACATTCTTATCCCTTGTTATCAAGCCTGATGAATAAGTATCGTTTGTCTTTTCCTTTGAAAGATTAACTACAACCTCCGGAATACGTGCAGCGTGTGCTGTAGATGGTGTAGCGAATGCTACGGACAGCGCTACCGCAAGTGCAGCAGCACCGATTCTTGAAACTTTTCTCATACCTTACTTCCCTCCATTATTGTGTAATACGTTTTCGTTCCCCCTCGATAACGCAACAAAAGATATAATAACATTTTTACATAAAATGTCAATATATTACAGAAAATGTAATTTTTCAGATTAGTCGCAAAATATCACACAAAAATGTTTAATTCCCTCTTACGGCTCTCATTATCAGATTCATCTTTGATTCGTCTTTTATGCCGTCAGTTTCTATTCCGGAGCTCAGGTCTATTCCATAGGGCATTATCCCGGTGATCACACTCTCAACGTTTTCAGTATTCAGGCCTCCTGCCAGGAAAAACGGTCTTTCTATTTTGCCAAGCACATCCCAGTCAAAGGTTTTCCCCGTACCTTGTCCCGAGTCCACAAGAACCATATCTGCGGAGGAGGCGTTTATTCGTTTTATGGCATCTGTATTCGTTTTCTCTTGAACAGAGTGATCCGAGATGCAATTTCCTTTTTCAGCATTTGTAAGGTTATTCTTAATCTGAAAAGCTTTGATGATCTTAGCATCAGTAAGCTTTCTTAATCTTGCAATATATACTTCATCCTCGTGACCATGAAGCTGTATTATGTCTATTATTTTTTCGTTAGCAATCCCGGCTATTCTGTTTTCATCCTCATCCACAAAGACACCCACTGCCTTGATACTATCATCAAGCTTTTCCTTAAGCTCCCGGGCTTTTTCTTCTGTTACATTTCGCTTGCTTTTTTCATAAAAAACAAAGCCTATGTAATCAGGCTTTAGTTTGTTTACTATGCGGATGTCTTCAGGTCTTGTGAGGCCGCAAAATTTCACTTTTATCATAGTATCTCCGATATTATCCAAAGAGGAAATCCTTCAGCATGGTCTTGCCATCTGGTGTCATAATTGATTCAGGATGGAACTGTACTCCATAAATGGGATAATCCCGGTGCTTAACAGCCATGACTTCACCTGCGATATGTGTGTCACTGTCGTCTTCTACTGTAGTTGCTGTTACTACGAGTTCATCAGGTATTGTGGATGCGTCTGCAGCAAGTGAATGATATCTTGCAACAGGTGCAGACTCAGGACAGTTTTTAAACAGCTGACAGTCTCTGTCAAATTTGACTACAGACTGTTTGCCGTGCATAAGCTCTTTAGCGTATGTTACGGTTGCACCATAAGCAGCGCAGATTGCCTGATGTCCAAGACATACTCCCAGAGTGGGGATCTTTTGTGCAAGGGTTTTAGCAATCTCCATGCAGATTCCCGCATCCTCAGGGCGTCCGGGCCCCGGGGAGAGAATTATTCTGTCAGGAGCGAGTGCTTCCACTTCAGCCACAGTCAGTTCATCATTTCTTATGACTTTGATTTCATCCTGTATGTTGTCAGCGGAGGTGTTTTTTTCAGCAACAAGTTCACCGATGTATTGGTATAGGTTATATGAAAAGCTGTCGTAATTGTCTATTAGTAGTATCATGTGCAGGTCCTTTCCCCTCATCCGTCGCTTCGCGCCACCTGTCTTCGCTCCGCTTCGGTCCGCGCTGAACAATCGTCCCCTGGACGATTAGCGCCCCCAGCGGGGGAAGGCTTTAGATTTTTACCCTTCTCTAATTGGAAGGCTTTAGATTTTTACTCTTCTCTAATGGTAGGCTTTAGATTTTTACTCTTCTCTAATGGAAGGCTTTAGATTTTTACTCTTCTCTAATGGTAGGCTTTAGATTTTTCTTTCCTAATGGTATTATTCTTCAGATCTAAGTGCGGTGAGGACCGCCTTTGCCTTATTGGCGCATTCCTCAAATTCCTTCTCCGGTACGGAGTCAGCAACAATTCCGGCACCGCTCCTGACAAACACTTTTCCGTTTTTCTTGTAAACTATACGGATTGCGATGCAGGTGTCCATGTTTCCTGTAAAATCAATGTAACCTAAGGCGCCACCATAGATTCCACGTTTATTGTTTTCAAGCTCACCGATTATCTGGCATGCCCTGATCTTAGGTGCCCCTGAAAGAGTTCCTGCAGGAAGTACTGATGATATAGCATCAAGCGCATCCTTGTCATCACGGATTTCACCGCGGACTGTGGATCCGATATGCATTACATGTGAGTAGCGTTCTATGGAGTGGAGCTTTTCTACTGAAACTGTTCCGAATTTACTTATTTTTCCAAGATCATTTCTTCCAAGGTCAACAAGCATGTTATGCTCTGCTAACTCTTTTTTATCTGCAAGAAGTTCTTCTTCAAGTCTCTTGTCCTCTTCCTCTGTCTTTCCTCTAGGTCTTGTTCCTGCGAGAGGAAAAGTGTGTAACACTCCGTCCTGAAGCTTTACAAGAGTCTCCGGAGAAGCTCCTGCAACCTCAACATCTGTTCCGGAAAAATAGAACATGTACGGGGAAGGATTTATTGTTCTGAGCTGCCTGTAGGTATTAAAGAGACTCCCATCGAAAGGTGCAGAGAATCTGTTAGACAAAACAATCTGGAAAATGTCTCCTTCAAAAATATGCTTCTTTCCTTTTTCAACCATCTCGCAGTACTGCTCTTTACTGAAAAGTGGTGTAGGTTCACCAAGCAGCTTTCCAGGAGCCTCCTGGATTTTTTCTCCGGTTGTAAGGAGTTTTATTATATCGTTCAGGTCAGAAATTGCCTTATCATAATTGTTTTTAAGTTCTGCTTCATCCGGTGTAAGCTTCATATTAGCAATAAGAACAATTTTCTGCCTTGTGTTATCAAATGCAATGACCTTTTCAAAGAGCATCAGATCCATGTCCATGAAGCCTTCGGTGTCCTCCACATTCATCCTGACTGTTGGCTCACTGTAGCCTAAGTAGTCGTATGAAAAGTAGCCCACCATTCCACCTGCAAAGGTAGGAAGATATGAAAATCTGGGACTTCTGTATTTTGATAAAATCTCGCGGAGACACTCTGAAGGGTCGCCTTCCTTTGTAGTCTCGTCCCCATTTTCATCTGTTATGCTGACCTTGCCGTCTACACAGGTAAGCTTCATTGTGGGATCGTAGCCCAGGAAGGTATAGCGCCCCCAGGTCTCGTTTGCCTGCGCCGACTCAAGCATGTAGACGTGTTTTGATGTGTTTTTAAGAATACGCATAGCTTCTATGGGAGTTATGAAATCCGAGAGGATCTCGCAGCTCACAGGTAGTATGTCGTATTTGCCGGTTCCGGCTATTTGCTGTATTTCTGTATATTCAGGAAGTATTTTCATGTTATTCTCCGTTCCCAGTCCCCTCATCCGGCGCTTCGCGCCACCTGTCTTCGCCACGCTTCGGTCCGCGCTGAACAATCGTCCCCTGGACGACTACTTTATTCTGTTACCTGCCCAAGGTGAAGGCTTAATTATCTTATTATGATGCCTTATAGGCGCTCTTCATGTTCTTTACAAATTCGCCGACATGTGTGGGAGCATCCTTGCCGTACTGTCCGATAATTCGTACAATTGCTGAACCGACTATTGCTCCGTCTGAGATTTCAGCCATCTGTGATGCCTGCTCGGGAGTTGATATTCCAAAACCAACTGCGCAGGGAACGTCTGTGACTGATCTGATTTTTTCAACAAGATCCTTAACATTTGTGCTGATCGATGTTCTGGTTCCGGTGACTCCAAGGCTTGATACTATGTAGATAAATCCCTTAGCCTCGGATGCGATTTTGGCTATTCTGTCCTCTGAGGTAGGTGCCACCATCGAAATGAAGTCAACATCATATGCAGATGCAGAATTTACGAATTCATCCTTTTCCTCAAAAGGAACATCCGGAAGAATAACGCCGTCCATACCGATTTCTTTGCACTTTTCAAAAAATCTGTCCATTCCGTATGAAAAGATTACATTGGCGTAAGTCATAAAAACCATAGGCACTGTGATCTCACTTCTGACCTCGGTTACCATTTTGAAGATATCATCAGTAGTGATTCCGTTTTTCAAGGCTCTGATGTTAGCGCCCTGAATTACCGGGCCTTCTGCTGTAGGATCTGAAAAGGGTATTCCAAGTTCTATCAGATCCGCGCCATTTGCCTGTAGCTCCCTTAATATTTCCTTTGTGGTATCAAGGTCCGGATCACCGCAGGTAACAAAGGGTATGAATGCCTTTTTATTATTGAATGCTTCTAATATTTTACTCATGGATATCCTCCCCTCTGTATCTGGCAATTGCAGCACAGTCCTTGTCGCCTCTGCCGGAAATTGTTATTACGATAATGTCGTCCTTGCTCATGCCAGGTGCTATTTTTATAACGTGAGCTACGGCGTGTGATGATTCTATTGCAGGTATGATTCCCTCTGTTTTTGAGAGATATTCGAATGCGTTAACTGCTTCGTCGTCAGTAACCGGCACGTATTCTGCTCTTCCGATGTCATGGAGATGAGCATGCTCGGGGCCGATTCCGGGATAATCAAGTCCCGCTGAAATCGAATAAACGGGAGCTATCTGTCCGTATTCATCCTGGCAGAAATATGATTTCATACCATGGAAAATTCCGAGTTTTCCTGTGTTGATAGTCGCTGCTGTCTCAAAGGTGTCGATTCCTCGCCCTGCTGCCTCGCAGCCGATAAGCCTTACATCCTTGTCCTCAATGAAGTTATAGAAGGTTCCTATGGCATTCGATCCGCCGCCGACACAGGCAACCACAGCGCTTGGAAGACGTCCTTCCTTCTCAAGAAGCTGTTCCTTTATCTCCTTCGAAATGACTGACTGGAAGTCGCGCACAATTGTAGGAAAAGGATGAGGGCCCATAACAGATCCAAGGCAATAATGTGTGTCATCAATTCGTGTAGTCCACTCTCTCATTGCCTCGGATACAGCATCCTTTAGTGTTGCTGTTCCGGAAGTAACAGGGATGACTTCAGCTCCAAGGAGTCTCATTCTGTACACGTTAAGTGCCTGTCTCTCGGTATCCTCTTTTCCCATGAAAACAACACATTCCATGCCCATAAGTGCTGCTGCGGTTGCGGTTGCAACGCCGTGCTGTCCTGCTCCTGTCTCAGCGATAAGTCTGGTTTTCCCCATCTTCTTTGCAAGGAGTGCCTGGCCTAATACGTTGTTAATCTTGTGGGAGCCTGTGTGATTGAGATCCTCTCTTTTGAGGTAGATCTTTGCTCCTCCGAGGTCCTTTGTCATCTTCTCTGCGTAGTAGAGTCTTGAAGGTCTTCCCGCATACTCATTTAAAAGCTCTGTGAGCTCTCTGTTAAATTCCGGATCATCTTTGTAGTGATTGTATGCTTTCTCAAGTTCTATTACTGCATTCATTAAGGTTTCCGGTATGTACTGTCCACCGTGGACTCCGAATCTTCCGTTTTTGTTAGTCATTTTTATCCTCTCAATTCACTAAGTGCCTTGGTTTTGTCCTGTGCGCGCATGAGCGTTTCACCTATAAGGACTGCGTCAACGCCTGCTTCGCGAAGCTTTCTTATATCTTCTGCATTTTTTATTCCGCTCTCTGAGACATATATAACATCCCTCGGAATCATCTGCCTGAGTCTTGTGCTGTTGTCTGTGTCGACTGAAAAATCCTTGAGATTTCTGTTGTTTACACCGATTATTCTTGCGCCGGCTTCAATTGCGATTTCAATCTCACTTTCATCATGTGCTTCCACTAAAGCTGATAAACCGATAGTATCACAGATATTTATGTATTCCTTTATCTGTTCTCCCTCCAGGATCGCACAGATTAGAAGAACTGCTGATGCTCCAAGGACTTTTGCTTCATATATCATGTACTCATCTACAGTAAAGTCTTTTCTGATGCAGGGGATTTTTACTGTCTCTGCTATTTCCTTAAGATACCTGTCATCACCCAGAAACCACTTTGGTTCAGTAAGGACCGATATGCAATCGGCTCCTGCTTTTTCATAATCCTTTGCGATGTCCAGATAAGGGAAATTCTCAGCTATTATTCCCTTGGACGGAGAGGCTTTTTTGCACTCGCAGATAAAGGATATCCCATCTTTTTTCAGTGCATTTTCAAAGGAAAAGTCTCCCCTGGGAAGTACTTCAGCCTGTAATCTGATGTCTTCCAGAGATATATTTTGTTTTGCGGTCTCCACCCTGGTTTTGGCGTGGGCAGCGAGTTGGTCTAGTATGGTCATATTATGCACTCATTTCTTCCTCACGGTTGCTGACCTCGATCAGCTTCTCCAGTGTTTCCGTTGCTTTTCCTGAATCGATAATCTCTGCTGCAAGCTTTATGCCATCTGCAAAGCTGTCAGCTTTTCCGCCGATGTAAAGGGATGCACCTGCATTCATAAGAACCGCATCTCTCTTGGGTCCCTTTTCACCTGCAAGAATTCTCTTTGTAATCTCTGCATTCTCTTCAGGTTTTCCACCCTTAAGATCTTCCTTGGTACATCTGTTAAGGCCAAAATCCTCAGGCTTAATTGTATATGTTTTGAACCATCCGTCCTTGATCTCGCATACCTTGGTAGGTGCACTAAGAGAGATTTCATCAAGCTTATCCATTCCGTAAACAACCATTCCTCTCTTTACACCAAGGCTTACAAGTACCTGTGCAAGGGGCTCAACAAGATATTCATCATATACTCCAAGGAGCTGCATCTTGGGTGTTCCTGGATTAGTAAGAGGTCCGAGAATATTGAAAACTGTTCTGAATCCCAGCTCTTTTCTTATAGCCCCTACATACTTCATGGAGGTGTGATATTTCTGTGCAAAGAAGAAACACATTCCTACTTCCTTTAAAAGCTCTACGCATTTCTCAGGATCCTGCTGGATGTTAACTCCAAGTGCCTCAAGACAGTCAGCTGTTCCGCAGCTTGAAGATGCTGCTCTGTTGCCGTGCTTTGCAACCTTCATTCCGCCTGCTGCCGCAACAAGTGCTGAGGTTGTTGATATATTAAAGCTGTGTGCGTTATCTCCACCTGTTCCTACTATCTCAAAGACATCCATTCCTGTCTCAACCTTGGTTGCATGATCTCTCATTGCTGCTGCACAGCCTGCTATCTCTTCTGTTGTCTCAGCTCTTGCGCTCTTGGTTGAGAGTGCTGAAAGGAATGCTGCATTCTGAGTAGGAGTGGTTTCTCCTCCCATAATCTCATTCATTACAGTATAGGCTTCATCATATGTGAGGTCCTCTTTGTTAACGATTTTTTCGATTGCTTCTTTGATCATTTTCATTTCCTCCTTATTATTGCTCTGCTTCACACGCAAAAAAACGCCCTTGACAGAATCCACTTCTGTCAAGGACGAATAATTCATAAAATATATCCGCGGTGCCACCTTGATTCATAGCTATGTGCTACGCGCTTATCAGGATACCAACATATCCCTGGCAACTAACGTATGCCCTACGTTGTGAACTACTGGAAGTTCGCCCACACCCTCAGCGGTCCATTTGATTACTTGTTTCTTATCCGGCTCTCACCACCCCGGACTCTCTGTGAAGGCATCATAACCTTTATCTCCGCTTCAACGGTTTAAAGTATTAACTTGAAACAAAGTTTACTTTTAATTCATTCGCTTGTCAATCAATTTTATTAAATTGATTAATTTTGTTTGTAAACAGATTAAAATAAATCAAGTCAGAAATATAGCTTATTGCAACATTACTACCAACCGGCTTCCCTTAATGTTTGCTCTACTTTACATGCCACAACCGGTGGAATAAAACAAGCAGCATGCACATAATATAAGTGCGGCAACTAATGTAAATGTTGTGATTTTTTCTCTATAACTCATAATCTCCCCCTCAGAAGATTGTGTTTTGTTCCGGTTCATAGTAACGATATAAAAACATATTACTGTTCAAAGGTAAGTGAATCGATAACAGAAGCCATCTGATCTGATACTTCCATATTCTGCGCATCGTCCTCACCGTTGTGTCCTGTAAGCTCAAATATAAGCGCTCCATCCATGTAATCTCTGCCGATTGCTGTCTCATAAAGACCTGAGCCATCCTCTGAAGGCGGAAGTGTTGCCCAGTAACCTGTCACATCCTCTGCTCCGGGGAAAGGTCCCTCAGAATATGTTGTCTTATCGCTGCCCCAGGACTCGCCGAGCTTCTTTATAGCAGCTTCTCCCGTATTCTCAACATCGTATGTAACAGTGATCACATTTGTTCCTGCTGACTCACCCTGATAAACTATGAAAACACTACCGTTCTCAGGAGTAACAGTAAACTTAGTCGCATCGTATTTAACGCTCCATCCGTTAGCATCGTGATATACGCTGTTATCAGGGCCATTATAATAATCTTCTGCTGTTTCAGGAGCAGGTGCCTGTGCAGTTGCATCATCCTCGATTGATTCTGTGTCAGCTACCTCTGCAGTTACCTCAGCCTGGGTGCCTGTGCTCTCCGGTGCCGCATTTCCACAACCTGTCATGAGCATCCCTGACATTACCATTACCATTGTAGCTGCAATAACTTTTTCATAAACTTTATTTCTCATATCATCCTCTCCTCATAAGAAAATTTGTGATGTGTTTCACCCTACATGCATCATCATAATCCCCCATGTCCAACACATGTCCAACAAAAAAATGACTTCCTGCACAAAAAATAAAAAATCATGCAAGAAGTCAAATATTTATTCCGATATTAAAAACCGGAGCTTTATTTACGGAATACGATCCAGTTGTGAGACCAGGGAACGGGAAGGCCGAAGAGAGTGCGTACTTTGCCGTCGGCTTTGCGGTACCAGGAGTAGTTCCAGCCTGCGCCCATGTCCATGTAGACAGCGTTGGTCACTCCGAGGCGGTCAAGCTCATCCATAAACTCATCAAAATGCATCATCTTTACGGAATCGATGACGCAGAGATTACCATTTAGTTCAGCGAGGGTTCGATAGCATCTTGCCCGCGGTCTGTCAAAATCCATGACAGGACATGTATCATCTATCATCGCAAGCTGCATAAAACCGCATCCACCCTCTTCTGCTGCTTTTTTCACAGCTTCGGTTTTGTTCTCAAATTCATAGTGGAACTGTCCGTTTGAAAAAGTAAAGGCTCCGTCCGCATCCCTGTCGTAGGGGCTGTCGTAGAATTCTCCATAAGAAGCATGGTCGCCTTCTATATTGTCATGATTGAAGCTTAACTCAACCGCGTGCTGGAAGGCAGCACCACAGCACCAGGTGATGGAATCATCTGATTTCGAAGGCCTTTTTCCACATTCAAGATCAATCTCTGAATACTTGGGAAAAAATATGTAGACTACATCCGTTTTATATATGATGGTCTCATCTCCTGGAAGGATCTGTTCCACCGGCATTTCCGTTGCATCAATGCTCTCCGGAATACTCACATGATACTGTGAGATCAGCCCCATAAAAATGAAGATAAATGCGGGAAGCACAAAAAAGGATGTGGCATAGCACAGCTTATACATTATTTTAAAGGGTGCCTTTTCTAATTTATCAGGTCCCCACAAATATATGATAAGGGCTATACTCTGAAAAATCGGCAAAGTCCAATAAACAATATAAGGAGCAGACATCTGTGCCACAAAGAATGTCGTATATGCACCATAAGAAAGAAGGGTCATGGACATAAGCCATATCCCTGTTAAGCGTTTTCTGATACTCATCTGTTTTTTGCTTTCTCAATAAAAATTCCGGATTCTTTACTCTGCACGGCTTTTTTTCTCTTCTCTCTCAAAAGCTCCTGTCTCAAAACCTTGAAGGAATCAAGCTGTGACTCTATGCTTACAATCAAAAGAAAAATCGCTATATCCGTCAGATACTGAAACCCGTTTTCCCAAATAAAAACCTTCCCAAACCCTAATCTGCTGTTAGTTATAAGCAGCACAATATACAGAATGATCTTATAGATTATAGCCATTCTGTTAAGTATGACATTGCCGGGATTACCGTTTTTGCCATAATTTATGATGAAATGATTGAGAGTAATTATTATTGTCATAAGAAATGACATTCCGGCAGCTGCAAGATAGATGCTGCCCTGAACACCCACAACAAGATAGGCGTCAAAATCCTCTTCTCCCCATAAATGTTCAAGAACCATGTGTGCTTCCTGATACATAAGGCAAAAGAGGACGCCGCCCATTATTCCCTTGGCAACATCCCAGCTGAATTTTTTATACGCAAGATACATCATGATTACTGTCACCATTTTGACAATCACTTCAAACATGGCAAAAGGATTACCCTGCGACCTGATGAGTATAGCCGTCACAAAGCTGGTTCCCGCAGCAAAAATGCACGACGCCAGCATTAGATACTCATTCAGGAATATCGACTCTTTACCTTCATCATTCATAAATATCAGCCCAAACTCCCGCATTGGCCTGCACTTGTCCGGCATTCATAACTGTTACATTGCCGGCCTTTCCACATCCTGCAAAAAACAGCATAACCGCACATACAGCAAGCGCTATTCCTATATGTTTCATATTCATTGTATATCTCCCCCTCATAAAATGTATCCAAAAAAACTATAAAATTTGTATTTCTGATAAAATTATATTATTTGCTGTCCAACAGATGTCCAACATTGTACAAAAAATACCTTCCCCAAAGGGAAGGCATTTAGTATAGATAAATACTTTATTGATACCGTATATTTGTGAGTGCCACCTGGTCTCCCGTAAGAGCTACATATATTTCTCCCGGATTGTCCGGTATATTGGTGACGTTGCGGATTGCAATTCCTCCGTTTTCTGTAGTAAGAGTTATCTTATTACCTGTTCGCTTGAAATTAACTACGCAGTCATAGCCCTTTTTATTTAGTGCTTTCCACTCATCCCAGGAATCGAAATCATCCAGGATATTGGTGACCATTTTATTTTCGGAGGATCCATTGGACTCCCAATGCTCACCATCAAATCTGATAAGTGAAAATTCGCGGTAGTTTTCTCCATCAACCTTTTTATCATCCGAGCTGAACAATATGATATGCGGACAGTGCCATACTCTTCTTGCAGTCGGAAGTGTCATGGTGTGGAAGGTCATAGTCATTCCATCCGTAACAGGGTGCCCTTCCGTTATCACGGAATGATAATCATCAATCTGCATGTTTGGAATATCGCCCTCAGGCATATCAATATAGCTTATCCACTCTGCTATTCTCGGGATGTAGTTGCTGTCAATTTCTTCCTCTGACTGATCTATTGAAACATCCGTTATGTGGCAGTGCTCACCTGTGATGGCGAGATATAAATATCCTGATGCATCGGGAAGTGCAACAATTACTTCAACTGTCCTGTATCTGCACACAATTCTGACAAGTGCATGGTCCTTGAATTTAACTGCTTCAATGAGGTATTCCGTTCTCTGGTTTTCCTTGTTTTCCTGGTCGAGCTTTTCCTTATCAAAATTCCTTATCTCGGCCTTCATATCTCTGGCGCGATTGCATCTTGTATTACCGTCAAACCAGATATCGCCGTATTCATGATAATGAAATGCTTTTATCTTCTTTTCATTCGTATAAATATGCCCATCAAGCGAATCAAAAAGAAGTAGCGCCGGCATTGAAGGAAGGCCTTCGTCATTGCCATCGGGACTGCAGTTCATATGAATTCTGGTTGTCTTCCTGGTGATAAGAATTCCGTCTGAAATCTCACTTCTGTATTCAACCGGATTTAACTCATCTTTACCTGAGAGTTCCTTGATCTCTGCTCTCTCCTTCATCTGATAGTTTTCATCCATATCTATCAGGTAGAGCATTATCTTGGCAAATTTGGGATCAAACTGAGTTCCTGTCCCCTTTATAATCTCCTCACGAACCTTCTCCTGAGGAACGATATCCTTGTATTTCCTTCTGGAAGTCATGACATCATACGCATCAGCAACCGCAATGATTCTTGCTATCTCAGGGATATCATCTCCCCTTAGCCTGTCGGGGTACCCCTTTCCGTCATATCTCTCATGGTGATACCTCGCACCAATGCTTAGATAAGGAAAATCCGTAATTCTTGATAATATTTCATGTCCAATTAATACGTGCTGCTGAATTTCTTCATATTCATCATCCGTAAGCTTACTGTTCTTGAAAATTATCTCATCGGAAATACCGATTTTTCCTACATCGTGAAGAAGCGCCGCATAGTAGACTTCATCGCATTCCTTAGCGCTCTTGCCGCTTATCTCCGCTATTTTCCTGGCATATTCAGCTACTCGTGAAGAATGACCGCGAGTGTTTTTATCCTTGGCATCCACTGCGCTGACAAGTGCTCTTGCTGTCTGCTCAAACAGCGTCTGCATGCTCTCTCGCTCTTTTTTCAGGTATTCAATCTCAAGACTGCTGGCGTTTTTGGCACGTTCATTTAATTCAATCAGTGAAAAGGTATAAACCACCACTATCATCAGGGTACATGCAATGTTAATGAGGGCAAGTCCGTTTAAAAAGATCTGCGCAATCGCTGCCACAATCGGTACAATCGGGAATAAGAGAAGCGACAGCCTTACTCTTTCTCCCAGGTGCTTATAATATTTTATAATCACTATCATCTGGATAAAGAGTGAAAGTATCGGGAAAGTAAAACTCAGGATAAAATATGGTGCTCTCTGATATTGATTGAATTCATCGATAGTATAATAAAGTCCTGTAAACTGCGAAATAATTATCATAATTTCGCCAATTGTAATAAAGACTTCAACAAATTTAAGTTCTATGGGAACTTTTACTAATCCTCCCTCGGTCTTAAGCATATTTGCCACATATAGATTAAACGCGTGAACAATGGAAAGGGTAAAAAAGTATACAAAGAAATTACATATCCGAACTATCCAATAGGCCGACTCTGACTGATTGCCACGGTATGTATATGCAAGCCAGTCCGCAAGAAGCAATAACATTCCAGACATGGAAAGATAAACAACGTATGCTTTTCTCCTTCTGGACATAACCTCGGAAACCAATGAAAAGAACGCTATAATGCCACAAATGCCGCCCATAAACAGCATTATATTCAATTGGTTTGCCCTAAAAAGCTCTAACATGCAATATACTCCCAAACAGGTAATGCAGCCATGAAAACAGCCACAAAAAAATGATTCTATATGCCAAATAATATCAGCATATAGAATCATTCTATAATTTCTATGAGTCCATGTATATAGTTTATTACCTTAATCTTTTCTTAATTAATAATTATTGTGTTATTTCTTATCCTTCACGATAGGCTCTATCTGTGATGCCAGATTATCAATATGCTCGAACACGCTGCTCTTGGTTGTTCCAAGTCTGTTTACTTTCTCAAGCTGATTAACAAGGGCATCGTACTTACTGTTGATATTGCTAAAGCTTTTGCCGATTCTTCCCAGCTCGTCCGAAGCTGCATCCGCTGTATCTGCAATTTCCTGCTGAACAGCATTTGCTCCGTTAGCGCTCTCTATAATCTCATCAAAGGTTGCATTGGTCTCATCAACTTCCTGAATACTCTTATCCATCGCAGCGATGGAATTCTGGATATTTGCGGAAAGTCTCTCACTCTCCTGTCCCGCTTCATCTATGGAAGCATTTACCTGACTGATCATAACCTTGATCTCATCAGCAAGCTCTCTTACCTCAGTAGCAACAACAGCGAAGCCTTTTCCTGCAGCACCTGCTCTTGCAGCCTCGATTGAAGCATTAAGTGCAAGCAGATTGGTCTGTGTTGCGATACCGATAATCTTTTTCATGTAATCGGAAATCTGATCAACGGCATTCTTGAAGTTTTCATAGCTCTCAGTCATCTCATCAAAGGTAGCGCGAACTTCGTTTGAACTTTCCTTAAGCTCTGAAACCTTGTTCTGAGCATTCTGAACACTGTTAAGAATATTTACCTTAACGTCTTCAAATTTTCCTGCACTTTCATTAACCGCAGCGAACATCTCATTGAAAGCATCCATTTCACTTCTAAGCTCAGTGTTGCTCTCTATAACATTTTCAACTGCTTCACCCATATCATGAATCTCGGTAAGGGCTGCAACCTCATTCTGAACAAGCTCCTTCTGGAAGGTCTTGATGGAATCTGCAATATAGATAAGAGAATCTCTTTTCTCCGGATCCATCCCGCTTTTCACAGGCTGAACTGTAACTTCCGGCTCTTCTGTTTTCTTTTTAAAGATATCTGTAAACATATTATTTTCTCCCTCTCATGGACGATGATATCAACACTAGTTCTGTTATTCAAAGACTACACAGGTCATTGTCTGGTTAACAAACTGAGTATTGTAATGCTCTCCGAATCCGATAAGTCCGCAGGATGGTCCAAGTGAGGCTATCTTGTTAAGATAGGTATTCATCTCGCCTCTTTCTGATAGAACCAGATAACGGAAAATACAATTCACGGAATATATTCCCGAGATTCTTGAAAAGTCGCTCTTGATTCTGCTTATGGTATTTTGTGCAACTTCCATAGGATCTTTCATCTCAAGAAGTGTAAGAATATCAGAGTCATTTATCTGTCTGTAGAGGATAAGTCCGCTGCCTGATACGTCCTTGATGGAGCAGATGCAAACATCCTTACCTATCATCTTTCCAAGAGGATTCTGGAAGGTCTGATTGATAATATCCTTATCCGAGCGGGCACCTGTGAGATCCATATAAACCTGTTTAGCGGAGCGGCCATTTAACTCACCAAGATAATATTTTGCCTTATCGGTTTTAGATGCAATGAGCTGTCTGTTATCCTTAGGCTCGTAGATATTTTCCTTATAGGTCTTTACCCTACCGCCTTCATTTTTGATAACTGCATAGGACATCGCATCATCATATACCTTACCGTTAATGGAAACCTTACCCGCATCACCGGTTGCTCCCATTACCTGAAGATTGTACTTATCAATGAGGCCTCTAAGCGTGGTCAGAACCGCAGCATCATTTCCGGCACAGAAATCTATGATTGCCGTATTTTCCTTTCCTGGCTTAATATCCTCAATATCTTTCTGAAGCCTGTGAATATAGCGGGCCGGCATTGTTGAAACACTTTCAAGTACGCCGGTCTTTACCTTAACTCCTTCAGTGAAAGCAGTTATGGCTATGCCCTTTTCAAGCATGGATGAGTCATAAGCCATTCCGACACAGCCAATACTAGGGACACCGGGAAACTGTTTCTCAATCGCAGCCACACTATCATCAAAGTGATCAGCGTCGCAGGTAAAAATAATGAGTTTCGGTGATGAAAGTCCTCTTGCCGCTTCAGCCACATTTGCTGAAGAGCTTTTTCCGCTAAACATTTTCATAAGGCATTTTCTCCTGTTTTACCACCCGGCCTTTACAAACCGGCATAAGTTCTTATCTGTCTGCTTCCAGTCCATAAGAAATTTAGTAATAACATAATTCTTCATAGATTATTCTACCATTCCTATATTATGCGTAACAATGCCTTAAATACTATATTTCATTAAACAATCTCTTAAAATTTCATAAATTACCGTCAAATGTGGTACACTATTATTAAGTTTTACTGCGTCTGTTAAATGGCGCATTAATATTCTATTCAATAGGAAATTGATTATTTATGCAAAAAAAAGAAAAAAATGCATTTGGAATTCTTAGATACTGGGCTGCTTTCTGCGTAATGTGCCTTCATTTTACCGGCTATATGAGAATATATGTGCCCGATCACGCAGTAAGCATAGGCATACTAAGATCAGCTATAGATTTTTATCAGCCCACAGTAATTCTGTTCGCTATAAGCGGATTTCTGATATCAGCCTCTCTTGAGCGCTCCGGACTTGACGTTAAGCTTTTTATGAAAAAAAGGTTCTTTCGTCTTTATCCCGAGCTGTGGCTCAGTATGGCTGTTTATCTTGCCTCGCTCTTTTTGATTATTCCTGACAAATTCGATATATCCATACTACGCTGGATCGTCACGCAGGGAATCGGCTTTGCGGCAACTCCTTCCTGTATGCAGAAATTTGCCACAGGAAGCATTAACGGTCCTCTGTGGTACATAACTGTTCTTTTGCAGTTATATATTCTTTTGTTTTTATTTAAGCTCGTTACAAAGAATTCAAAGTCACCGGTACTTTATGGAATTACCTGCTTTGTTCTCTCACTGGGTAACATTGCAGCCTTTATACTTCGTGACATGCTTTCATCTACCGGTCAAAAGCTCCTGGAGAGATGCTTCATTCCTTATGCTGTCTTTTTTTTCATAGGTGCTTTTTGCCAGACCTGCAGTCTGTATAATCAAAAGTACACGAATCTGGTACTGGCTGTTTTGTTAATGCTCCATTCCTTAATAAGAATTACCCGTGTCTATGATTACGGTTATTACACAGGTCTTATAACAGGTATGGCTACTGCTGCCATTGCGGTTCTTGCAGCTCACGTCATTATGAAGGAAAAGTCCGTAAGGTTACTTGAAACTCTTGAGCAAAAAGCAAGAAAGACAGACATAACCTATGGCATGTACCTTTATCACTGGCTTTTCCTGAATCTCCTGATTCATTTTAAGCTCTATGAAAAGTACCATTGGTCAGTCTGTCTCTTAGGATTTACAGCCGCAACCTTACTATTTGCTTATGCATCTCGCAAAATATGTAGTAGTTTTACAAAATAATATGCCTTCTATCTTTTTGTATGTTGTATATACTCGAAATGATACTGATATTCAGACTATGCCAGCGCATACTGAATAAGAAGTCTGAGTACATTCTCAGCGCCGTCGCGATGGCTTCTCTCATATCCGTGAGAAGCATAGACGCCGGCACCGATAAGTCCATGCTTTAGGTCGCTTCCGGCACAAAGAGTCGCTTCGACATCGCTTCCATAATGAGGATAGATATCAATTGCATAGTCAGCTCCGCTTTCTCTGGCTGCTGCAACAAGTCCCTGAACTACAGGATAGCTGTAAGGTCCACCGCTGTCCTTTGCGCAGATGGAAACCTGCTTCTCTGTACAGGTAAGACCATCTCCTACACATCCCATATCTACTGATATAGCCTCTGTGCATCCTTCCGGAACATTACCGCATCCGCCGTGTCCAACCTCCTCAAATACTGTAATGTGCGCATAAAGTGCTCTCTTGGGAGTAATCTTCTTTTCCTTTATATACTTTGCAAGACCAAGAAGAATTCCAACACTAAGCTTATCATCAAGAAATCTTGATTTTATATAGCCAGTCTTTGTGACTCTCACATTAGGCTCGAAGCATACAATATCTCCTACTGATATCCCCAGCTTCTCCGTATCTTCTTTTGATTTAACATCCTCATCAAGAACGACTTCACAGTTCTCCCAGGTTCTCTTGGTATCGTTATACTCCCCGTTAACGTGAATCGAAGCATTATTTAACTGAAAAGTTCCTTCGTAGATGCCATCAAACTTGGTTACTACTCTCACGTTCTCTGTCTCGGCATTATTGGGATTCATTCCTCCTAGGTTTGTAAGCTGAAGTCTTCCGTTATCCTTGATGGTTGCCACCATTCCGCCAAGTGTATCCGTGTGAGCTTCCAGAAGAAGTCCGTTCTCTTTATCTTTTCCTGTAAGATCAACGATAACTCCGCCCTTATTTGTTATAGTGGCATCAAATCCAAGCTTTTCAAATTCCTCCTTAACCCAGAGGGCTGCTTCTTCTGTGTAGCCTGTGGGTGAATCGATATTTAACAGCTTTGTTGTCTCATCAACTATGAAGTCGGTGTATTTTGTTAATGATATTTTCTTCATTTTAAATCTCCATTCATTGTTATTTATTATATTTAGTATATGATAATTTTCCACCGTATAGTATGGCATTTTACTATGTTAGGTCAGCAATCATATAAATCACTGTTTCCTACAGATATACAACAGGTGATTTGTGTTTCCAAGCAGCTCTCTCTTTTCTGAAAAGGCCATATACCATTCTGCCAATCTGCTAAAATCCTCCTCTGATATTGCAAAATCTTCTCTGTGTTCAAGGGGTTCGATAAGTCCATCAACGCCAGTGGTTGTGATATGTGTTACATTCTTTCCCTGCCTTGAATCCTCTTTTCTTATGATATCCATACTGCTTCCTCCTTAATGTGTGTCTTCTGCTACACTAAACTCGTGAAATACCTCGTTAAGTGCTATACAAAAAGCCCCATCAAACTTCAAAAGTCTGATGAGGCTTAATACCTAACCTAATATGCATTAAATAAATCAAACTATGCATTTTCGCCTATCCCCATCAAACATAACACCAATAAGCCCCTGATCTGGATCCACGGGCTTTGAAGATGATGGTGCTATTGAATTGATGAGTCTGAAATCTCTCATAGTTTTTTCTCTTTTCTGAAAATTATCAGTTGTAAGTATAATTGACAGATATATTTATGTCAATATCTAAATTAATATGTTAATATATGCACTTGAATTTACTGTTTACGATTTCACCAACCGGGGAATTTCTTCTGACAAAATCAATTACGAGATCAGGCATTTCTTCGGGGTAGGTTCTGATTGTCTTACATTTTCCTATACACTCGTATCCGCCTGTCCCGGTAGCTCTGTAGTTACTGGTTACCAGTGTGTATTTCTCGTTGTCGGATAGTTCTGTTCCGTCCATTTTTTTCATCACTACAACTCTGTCACCCACAGGTCTTGTAAGATCGAATTCATACCAGAGTCCTGCATAATAATCGTAGTTGTAATGCTCTATTTTAGGCTGAAGAAATACATCTGAGATTTTCACTTCCTTTGTATTTGCATCGTAATCAAAATATTCAGCACATCTCTCAAGAGCAAGCTTTATATCTGCCTTGGTTACTTCCTTGACTTCTTCTGTGTTGGCAAACTGATATATTCCAAGTATGTCCCTTACTGTTATTTCTTTATGAAGTCCAAGAGGTTCGTTTGCAAGACTTGTGCAGGAGAAATCCGCTCCTGTTAGTTCGAGCTGCACCTGGTTAAAAATTGATGCAACCTTACTTCCATGAAGTGCTGCTTCAAGCTTTTCCTCGGGCTTTATCTCGTTTTCAAGGCAGCCTATGGGTTCATCAAGCCATATCTGAAGGGACGTGTTCATGTCTTCCATGAAGCTGTGGGAAGCCAGTATTTCGTTGTAGACTTCTTCATTTGCTGATACTGTAATGAGATTGGATGTAACGTTCCAACCGTTAACTGTGGTTTGAGCATTTCTACTATCAGCTCCCTTACATGCTTCTATCACACAGTACTTCATAGCTTTATCCGGCGGCTGAACACCATAGGTATTCTCTATCATTGCTTCAGGCACTGACATATGCTGATGGCCTGTAAGAAGTATATCGAATTCAAGTTCTCTTGCTATTTTGCAGGCCTGATTTTCTTCTGTATCAGAGAGCCTTTGTCCTGTCGCAAGGTCTTCCTCAAAGCCTCCGTGGTAGATGCATACTGTTATATCTGACTCATCTTTAATCTCAGCAAGCTCTTTTTTTAATGCTTCAATTGGATCTGTTATCTCGAGTTCCGTAAGGTTCTTTTCCTGCTCCCAGACGTTAACATAACCTGTGACAGCTCCAGTTATTCCGACTCTTGTTCCATCCTCCAATGTATGGATAATATGCTTTTTGATTCCAAGTTCGCCTCTCTTATCCTCTACGTTTGCGCAGATAAGTGCGGCCTTCATGGATTTTGTGTAATCAGCAATTGCATCATATCCATAATTGAAATCATGGTTACCAAGTGTGTAGTAATTAAGCCCCATGGCATTGAAGCCTTCTGCCATGGGATTGAAGTCGTACTTTCCCCGATTTCCAAGATAGTAGGTCATAAGTGGCGTTCCCTGAAGACTGTCGCCTCCGTCTATTACAAGGGTGTTTCCGTCTATTTCATTTTTTATCTGCGATGCAATTCTAAAGAGACCGGAGTTTTCCTCTTTCCCTGTAGCGTAGTTTATTGGATATATATGTCCATGCGTATCTGATGTAAATATTATTTTCATGATGTTTCCTGCCCTATTTGTGCTTTCTTTAAATATAGGCAGGTAGTTTTTACTATTCTTTCCTGCCTGATTTGTGCTTTCTTCAAATATAGGCAGGTAATTTTTGATATTCTTTCCTGCCTATTTTGTCTGTTTCTTAAATATCGGCAGGTAGTTTTTACTATTCTTTCCTGCCTATTTTGTCTGTTTCTTAAATATCGGCAGATAGTTTTAGTCATTCTTTACTGCCTGATTTGATTCTTTAATAAAATGCAGCAGGAAATCTTGGTCTATTTTCTCTGCTGCATTTTTCACATTTTATATATGCAGCAGAACGCTGCTTTTTGCCACTGCTACCATTAGCAGTTTTAGCTATTGCAGCAGTTAAGCAAAACCGTTTTCTACTACTGCATCTATTCTTATATTATCAACCCCTTGTAAGTTTAACTCTGATCTTGGTTGAGATAAACTCAATTATAAGAATGAGAATGATAAGTCCTGCAAGGATTGCTCCGGCTTCATTCCAACGATAAGCATTCATCGCAAAGATAAGAGGAGCACCGAAACCTCCGGCACCAACCATACCAAGAATTGTAGCGTCACGAAGATTGATATCGAATCTGTAAATAGCTGTTGATGCAAAGTTAGGAAGGAGCTGGGGAAGGATTCCGTAGCGGATCTTCTGCCAGGTATCACAGCCTGATGCATCAAGGGATTCAACAACGTGTGTATCAAGGTCTTCAATTGCTTCAATATACATCTTGCTTATCATTCCGACTGAGCATACACCCATTGTCAAAAGACCTGCAAAAGCACCGGGTCCTGTTACACGGATAAACATAAGACCATATACAAAGGCAGGAATCGTGCGAACAGCCATGATGATGATTCTTCCTGCAAAGGCAATGGGCTTAGGTGTAAGGTTTGAAGCAGAGATGAACGCAAGCGGAATTGAAAGGATAGCTCCTACTATAGTTCCAAGAAATGCGATACAGATTGTCTCAAGCATCAGGTAAGGTACACCCTTTGTTGAAAAATCAAAAAGGAAAGATAAGTCAGGCTGAAATATTCCCTTAAGGACATTAAGCGCGATCTCACCGCCGTCCATTGTGGTTCCCGCTGTCTCAACAGCGCTTCCACTCCATACCATGAGACCCACAAATATAACAGCTATCGCAAGATGATATACCCAGGTTCGGGGGCGCTTTTCATATGCTTCTATAATTCTTTTATTCATGTTATAACTCTCCTACTATTTCATAAGGAAGTTCTGCTCTCGAGTAATCCCTCAGCAGAACACGTTCAGACCTGGTTCAAAAGCACTTCACCAGGTCCTCACCGCTTACACAAGCTTCTTACGAAGCATTCTGCTAACCGACTCAATAATAAACACTGCTACGAAAAGAGCGATAAGCATTGTTCCAACGCTTGAATACTCTCTCCAGGAAATCTTTTCATTAAGAATAAGTCCGATACCGCCGGCTCCGACATAACCAAGAACTGCCGCGTATCTAACATTACCCTCAAAGTTAAAGAGGCAATTTGAGAGGTAGAAAGGAAGAACCTGCGGAATAATAGCTGATATAAAAGCTCTTGTCTTAGTTGCTCCCATGGCTTCCATAGCTTCAAATGCACCCATGTCTACTGTCTCAATCTCTTCATAGGTAAGCTTACCGATATATGCGAAAGAGAAAACAGCAATAGCAAAGGTACCTGCAAGTGTTCCAAGGCCAAATACAAGTGTTGCCACAAGAGCAGTAACAAGTGTAGGAAGTGTTCTGATAAGTGAAAACATGACTCTTACAATTGAAACAATAACCTTGTTAGGGCAGACATTTGTACTTGCAAGCATCGCAAAGGGCACTGAAAGAAGTGCTCCTATAACTGATCCAAGAAGTGACATCTTAATGGTGTCAAAAAGAGGTGACCACACCTTTTCCAAATAGTCCATGTTAGGTGGGAACATCTCACCGAGGATTACAAAAAACTGCCCAATTCTCTGAGACAGAATCTTCATGTCAAATCCTGTAACCTTAACCGAAAGCACACACATAAGAAGAACGATTATGAAATAAACAGGCATTCTTGATGCTTTCTTTTCTACAGACTTTCCGTTAGGCAGCGTATATACTTTGGGTTTAAAAATCTTATCGTATACACTCATGCTGATCACCTCTCTTCATTATGGTCATTTGCATCGAGAACGTTGCCTTCATCATCCACCTTACCGTTATAGATAGATGCCAAAACGTCCTTATCAACTTCAGATGCAGGTCCATCGTAGACAATCTCACCTTCTCTTATTCCCACAACTCTTGTTGCATATTTAAGTGCAAGATCAACGTGGTGTATGTTTATGAGGATTGTTATTTTCATTTCCTCATTGATTCTCTTAAAGTCATCCATTACCTGCTTTGCTGTTACAGGATCAAGAGCTGCAACAGGCTCATCAGCAAGAATAATCTGAGGATTCTGTGCCAGAGTTCTTGCAAGAGCTACTCTCTGCTGCTGTCCACCTGAAAGCTGGTCAGCACGAACAAAGGCCTTTCTTAAAATACCCACTTTATCAAGGCACTCAAGAGCCTTCATCTTTTCATCCTTGGTATAGATACCAAAAGTGGATCTGAACCAGGGCATATCCGGAACAAATGCTGTAAGTACATTCTTAATTACTGTTGTTCTGGTGATCAGGTTGAAGGACTGGAATATCATACCAATCTTTCTACGGAACCTTCTGAGCTGCTTTCCGGACAGACTCATCACATCAACATCATCCACGGTGAGTTTTCCGCTCGTAACATCGTGCATCCTGTTGATGGTACGAATAAGTGTGGATTTACCTGCACCTGAAAGTCCGATTATCGCCACAAATTCACCCTGCTCGATTGTAAGGTTTACGTGCTTTAAGCCCTCAAAACCGTTGGGGTATCTTTTTCCTACATCTTCAAACTTGATCATTATTTTTTCTCCTGGTTCTAAAAAATCCTACGTGATTACCTAAAAAATAAGGGAGGTATAAATACCTCCCCTATTCATAATAATGAAGTTCTGCTCTTTAGTTCATTGACTTAATGAGTTCCTGAGCAGCTCTCTCTGAATCATAGTCAGCTGAGTTAGCCTCTACATAACCATTGTGGTTGTAGATAGAGATAACTTCCTTACCTGCATCTGTGTTACCGATGTTGATGAATGCCTGTGAAAGGGCAGCCTTGAAAGCATCGTCCATGATGGGTGAAGTCTTGCTTACGCTGATTGTGTCGTTATAGATACCGTCTGTAACGCCGATAACGTTTGTCTCATCCCAGATGCTTGCTTCTCTGCCGTACTCTGATGTCCACTTCTCCTCGTTGTCACGTCTTGCGTCTGCATAGCAGCAAAGAACGTCGATCTGACCTGAAGCAAGTCTTGCAAAAGCATTACCATAAGAATCAGCCTGAACAGCATGTGAAAGATCTGTTACGTGCTTCTCATAGCCAGCCTGAAGCCAAAGTGAGGGATAAATATATCCTGCTGAAGATGAAGAGTTCATTACGCTCCAGTTAAGACCATCAAGATCTTCCCATGTAAGTTCTTCGCCTGCGTTAACCTTAGCAGCTACTGCCTGACCAGCCTCTGAAGGGCCAGCGATGATAAGACCACGGTAGAATGTAACCTGCTCGTCTGTGGGCTCTGTAGGCTTGTTGTCATTCCAATCCTTAGCGTTAGGGCTCTCGATTGAAAGGCCATCTCTTGTTGCTGTAAGAAGAACATCGCATCCGTCCTCGTAAAGTACAAAAGTACCGCCGGGGATAAGACCTATGTCGATTGTACCTGCTGAAAGGCCTTCACCAACTGCCTCATAGCTTGTTCCAACTGTGATATCAACTTCGCCGACCTCATAACCGAGTGTAGCAAGCTCATTTGTAAGAAGCTCCTTAAGGGGCTCTGTAGCAGTTACGATCTCATCGGGCTCACGTGAAGGTACAAAACCAATTGTAAGCTTGTCAATCTTAACTGTCTCAGCGGGTGCTTCAGCAGCATCTGCTGTCTCCTCTGAAGCTCCCTCAGTTGCAGCTGCATCTTCTGTAGCCTCAGTTGTCTCAGCAGTCTGTGTAGCCTGCTCTGTTGTCTCTGTGCTCTTTGCACCGCATCCAGCGAGCATTGATACAACAGAAACGCCTGCGATCATCATTGCGAATAATCTCTTCATAATTCCTCCCATATGTGAAAAAATTTGAAAAAAAATTTTTTTGAGGAGCACTCATTTTTTAAAATTGCTCAAAAAATGAGCTCTTGTAGAATCCCCACAAGAGCTCCTCACAACTACAAACTAGATTATATTTGACACGAAAAATTATGTCAACGAAATGATGTGGTTAAAAAATTAAGATATTCTTAAGTTTCCTCTTTGAAGCCACATAATCCCATCGTCAAAACTTGGCTTTATTCATGTTTTCCGAAAATTCAATCCTTCCCTTTCTCTTTTGTTTCTGTTTCCGTCTTCTTGACTTCACTCCATGATTAAAAGCAGTAATATGTCTAATCTGTACTATTAAAAAATTCTTCACATATGCAAAAACAATAGCCCTGCAGCAAAGTTGCCGCAAGGCTATGTTTACCATACCATAAGGTTATCACACATATTATTAGCTTTATACAGCTGCAATTTCTCTGGTTGCAACAACATCCACTCCGGTTCCTGCTACGTCCTTAACAATAACATCACCGATATGAACAGGTGCCTTGGCAATTGTACTGTCAATTTCCTTCATGGCATCAAATATCTTGTCCTTCGGAATGTTTCCTGCTGTCTTAACAGATACGCGGGGCTTATCGCCACCTTCTATAACTGCAGTTGTTGTAACTGTACGCTCAGGATGTGTTACTTCGTTTCTGGCATATTTATCACCGATGGCGCAGGTGTTGCCCTTTACGGAAATAACCTCGCCATCCTCTAATTCAACTGTGATCTGGCAGCCCATTGGGCAGCCGATACAAGTAAGATCTCTCTTTTCCATGGTTTGCTCCTTGTTATCCCCTCATCCGTCAGCTTCACTGACACCTGTCTTCACTCCGTTGCGGTCTGCGCTAAACCGACATCCCCCGGATGTCGAGCGCCCCCAAGGGAAGGCGATGAGTGTTAATCTTCTTTTTCGATTTTAATTGTTATCTTCTTAGGCTTTGACTCCTGAAGCTTTGTCTTTTGAAGAATTACCTGCTCCATTTCTCCGGGAGCCATAATGCGCTTTTTATTATGCATTACGCGCTCGTCATCGAAGAATACACTCACATAAGAGTTCTTGAAAACCTCACCTACACGGAATCTTACGGTTAAGAGATCATCCATGCGATCTACATTTATAGTGGAAGGTACTGTGTAACGGGCACCATCTGTTGCGAGGAGTTCAATTACTTCACCGCTCTTTACTTCGCCTTCCTTAACGAATTTCGCAGCGTTAGCACCTGCTCTCTTTGCTTCCTCTGAAACATAGTCAACAAGGTCATGAACGTGAAGTACGTTACCACAGGCAAATACACCGGGTATGTTGGTCTCAAGTGACTCGTTTACAACAGGACCTGATGTAACAGGGCTCATCTTTACGCCAGCTGACCTTGAAAGCTCATTCTCGGGAATCAGTCCACATGAGAGAAGGAGAGTGTCACAGGTATACCTGATCTCTGTTCCCGGAATGGGCTTTCTGTCAGGGCCAACCTCAGCTATTGTAACTGCTGTAACATGATCTTTTCCTTCAATGTCAACAACAGTGTGAGAAAGCTTAAGCGGTATTCCGTAGTCGTCAAGGCACTGAACAATGTTTCTCTTAAGTCCGCCAGAGTAAGGCATAAGCTCTGCCACAACCTTAACCTTGGCACCTTCAAGAGTCATTCTTCTTGCCATGATAAGTCCGATATCACCGGAACCAAGAATGACTACTTCACGACCTGGCATGTATCCTTCAATATTAACAAGTCTCTGTGCTGTACCTGCTGAGAAGATACCTGCTGGTCTGTATCCTGGAATATTGAGGGCTCCTCTCGGACGCTCTCTGCATCCCATTGCAAGAATTACTGCCTTAGCAGGGATCTGGAACATGCCGTCTTCCCTGTTCATTGCTGTAACTGTCTTGTCTGCTGCTATATCCATAACCATGGTGTTAAGCTTGTATTCAATACCAAGGTCAAGAACCTGTTTGATAAATCTGTATGCATACTCGGGACCTGTGAGCTCTTCCTTGAAAGTGTGAAGTCCGAAACCATTGTGTATACACTGGTTTAAGATACCACCAAGCTCGTGATCTCTCTCAAGTATGAGAATGCTGTCATTTCCGGCCTCTTTTGCTGCTACTGCTGCTGCAAGGCCTGCCGGTCCGCCTCCAACGATTACAATGTCATATGTTTTCATGAGTGGCTTACCTCCCCTTTAGTTCTCTCTAAAATGATATTGGATTTTCCGCCGCTCTTTGTAATCTTCTCATACGGAAGTCCTAATTCTCTGTTTAAAATCTCCATTGTTCTGGGGCTGCAGAAACCTGCCTGACATCTTCCCATACCTGCTCTTGTTCTGCGCTTAACGCCATCAAGTGAGCGTGCACCAAGAGGTCTGTGAATAGCATCAAGAATCTCTCCTTCTGTGATGGATTCACATCTGCATACGATTGTTCCGTATGCGGGATTTTCCTTAATAAGAGCATTCATTTCCTCTATGGAAAGTCCCTCTGTGCTCTTAATTCCCTTTCTTGTAGCAATCCAGTCTGACTTTTCCTTAAGGCTCATCTTGTCCTTAAGCATATCTCCTACCATCTTGCCGATAGCGGGTGATGCTGAAAGTCCGGGAGACTCAATTCCTGCTACATCTATAAAGTCAGGAGCGTCCTTAACCTCCTCGATAACGAACTCGTGTCTCTCAAGGTGAGCACGAAGTCCTGCGAAGGAAGTGATGACATTTCTCAGAGGAAGATTCTTTACACTCTCATTAGCTTTGGCTGTAACTTCACCAAGTCCCTCTGCTGTTGTGTTGTTTCCTTCCTTATCCTCAAGGTCGATAGCTGTAGGTCCAACAAGGACATTGCCGTGAACTGTAGGGGTTACAAGAACGCCCTTACCATACTTGGTAGGCTGCTGGAAAACTGTGTGAGAAACAAATCCGCCTACCTCTTTATCAAGAAGAAGATAATCTCCTCTTCTCTCGATGATATGCATCTTGTCCTCGCTTACCATGTTATGAATTCTGTCTGCATAAACACCTGCAGCATTTACAACCACACGGCTTACATACTCACCGTTATTGGTTCTGATGTGCCATAAGCCATCCTCGCCCTTTTTGATATCTTCTACTTCAGTGTTAAATCTGAAATCAACGCCGTTCATGTTGGCATTTTCAGCCATAGCGATGTTGAGCTCGAAGGGACATACGATTCCGCCAGTGGGTGCAAAAAGTGCTCCCTCTACATCATCTGAAAGATTAGGCTCCATCTCAAGGGCTTCCTCTTTTGTAAGAATCTTTAAGCCCTTTACACCGTTCTTTACGCCTCTGTCATACAAAGTCTTAAGACCATCAAGCTCTTCCTTGTGAATGCAAACAACAAGTGATCCATTTCTCTTAAAAGGAATATCGAGATCCTTGGAAAGCTGATCCATCATCTCGTTTCCTTCAACATTCAGTTTTGCCATGAGAGAGCCTTCATCTGCATCAAATCCGGCATGTACAATTGCTGAATTTGCTTTTGATGTGCCCTCACATACGTCCTCACATTTTTCAAGTACGCATGCAGATACATCATATCTGGAAACTTCTCTTGCCACTGCGCTTCCTGATACGCCTGCACCAATGATTATGATATCGTAAATCATTTTTTCATCTCCTATCTCAAATTATCGAGCCCAACCACGTGTTGAAGCAACTGCCTGCTTCCAGCCTGCGAGCTCTTTTTCTCTCTTATCAGCATCCATTGTGCTCTTAAATTCTTTATCAACTGACCAGTTATTAAGAACATCTTCTCTGTTCTTCCAATAACCGACAGCAAGTCCTGCAAGATAAGCAGCACCCATTGCAGTAGTCTCAACACAGCTTGGTCTTACAACACTGGTATCGATGATATCTGACTGGAACTGCATAATGAAATTGTTCTTGGAAGCACCACCGTCAACACGAAGACTTGTAAGCTTTTTACCTGTATCAAGCTCCATTGCCTTAAGCACATCAGCTGTCTGGAATGCAAGTGACTCAACAGTAGCTCTTATTATGTGATACTTGTTGACACCTCGCGTAAGTCCAACGATTGCTCCACGTGCATAGGGATCCCAATACGGTGCACCGAGACCTGTAAATGCGGGCACAACGTAGCATCCGTTGGTATCCTTAACTCTTGTTGCAAAATACTCCGAATCGGGAGCTGAATCTATTGCTCTAAGCTCATCGCGAAGCCACTGAATTGCAGCACCTGCGACGTAAACTGAACCTTCAATTGCATAGGTTACTTTTCCGCCGATTCCCCAGGCAATTGTTGTAAGCAGATCATTCTTGGAATAAACCGGCTTATCTCCTGTATTCATCAGCATGAAACAACCTGTACCATATGTATTTTTTGCATCGCCCTCATTGAAGCAGGTCTGTCCGAAAAGCGCTGCCTGCTGATCTCCTGCTGCACCTGCAATCTTGATCTCGCCGCCGAAGAACTCAGGATCTGTCTCTCCGTAAATGCAGCTTGAGGGCTTTGCCTCAGGAAGCATGTTCATGGGAATATCAAGGATCTCACACAGTTCCTTGTCCCATTC
This sequence comes from Butyrivibrio sp. AC2005, assembly GCF_000424145.1. Classification (GTDB taxonomy): domain Bacteria; phylum Bacillota; class Clostridia; order Lachnospirales; family Lachnospiraceae; genus Butyrivibrio. Next base: position 60,796 of record NZ_AUJI01000011.1, on the reverse strand, counting down.
AAGAGTATTGATATTAAAAAGTAATGTTCTGGAAGCATTTGAGTAATCAGTTACGTGAACCTTACCCTTTGTGAGCTTGTAGATAAGCCAGGAATCAACCGTACCAAAGCACAGCTCGCCCTTTTCAGCTCTCTGTCTTGCGCCTTCCACATTATCCAAAATCCATCTTATCTTTGTGCCTGAGAAGTAAGGATCGAATTTAAGTCCTGTCTTCTGCTGGAATTTCTCAACGATTCCGGGAACTTCTTCCTTCATCTTCTCTGCGAAGTCTGCAGTTCTGCGGCACTGCCATACGATCGCATGAGATATGGGCTGTCCTGTTTTTCTGTCCCATACTATAACTGTCTCACGCTGATTGGTGATACCGATTGCTGCGATATCTTCGAATGTTGCATCTATCTTGCTCATAGCCTCTCTGGCTACAGACAGCTGCGTCTGCCAGATTTCACTGGCGTCGTGCTCAACCCAGCCGGGCTGAGGGAAAAACTGGGTGAATTCTTTCTGCGCACAGGAGCAGATTTTTCCCTTCTGGTCGAAAAGGATACATCTGTTGCTTGTCGTGCCTGAATCCAACGCCATTACATATTTTGCCATTACTTTTGTTACCCCACCTTCTAAAGTTTTATGTTATCGCTTCGAAAAATTAGTTTAATCTTCAAAACTTAGTTCAGGCTAAAAGAACCTCATTTAAAAATACCGCCAGTCCCTCTGTGTGATTTATATTCTCCGGCATACTGCTTTTCACAAAGAAATCATCTGCCACAAAAGGATCATACTGTTTATAAGCTTTAACAAAACGCTCTGCACATCCCGGAATTTCAAACATATACCCTATTAATACAACATTCTTGGGATCAAGAATGCTTATGCTGTTTCTGAGATTATGTGCAAGCGTATCAATTTTCTCATCAATGACGCCCCTTACCACAGGGTTGTCCAGAGGATTCTCATCACTTAGATAGTCATGATCATTTCCCAATACCTTTTTGATATCTTCATGCACTGCCATTGTAGACACATAGGTTTCCAGGCATCCTTTTCTTCCGCAGTTACAGTCTCTGCCGTTTCTGACAGCAGTCATGTGTCCTATCTCGGCTGCCATCTTATTTGACCCCTGATAGATTTTTCCATCTACAATTATGGAAGCGCCAACACCGGGTCCCCATTTGAGAATGAAAAGATTATTGACTGTTCTGCCAATACCAAAATATATTTCTGTCTGAGCATATGCCTTAAGGTTGTTCTCAACTACTACCGGTACATCAAGCTCTTTCTTTATATAGGAAGCTACCGGAATGCTATCTGTCCATATGTTATAGCTGTTAAGGCTGACGCCTTTTTTTCTGTCTACACTTCCCGGAATTGTTACTGCCGCACCAAGAACCTTGTCACGGGCAATATCATTTTTCCAGAAAAGTCTCTGACACTCATCCGTTACCTTCTTGAAAAACTGCTCAGGATCCGCCTCCTTATCTGTCGGAATACTGCAGTTGCATATTACCTTTCCCCTTAAGTTGGTCACGGCAATGTAGGTAGTATCGGATTCAACCGCTATACACAGAACATCTCTGTAATCAGCATTGATATCTACAAGTATTTTTTTTCGCCCAGCTCTCTTCTCTTCTGCTGCCTCCCCAAGCTCTACAACAATGCCCTCTTCTATAAGCTCGGAACAGATTAATGTAACAGAGGCGGCTGTTAAGCCAACCGTCGCTGCTATATCTTTCCTTGACATTGCTCCGTTATTATTTAGTAAAAGGAGTATTGAAGATCGGTTGCTGAGTTTTACGTTCTCTAAGTTAATCCCCTGATATTTCATAAATTAAATTTTACACTATCAAACTAGTAACGTACAACCTCTACATCAAGCATATTTCCTAACTTTTCAAGCTCTTCTGCAATGTTTTTGTAAATTACCACGTAGTGTGGCTCCCATCCGTTCTTAATTGTGTCTTTTACGATCTTTTCTGCAGGCTCTTTTGTCTGTACAACGATGGATGCACCATTAAACTGCTTGGGCTTATCCATAACATTTCCTTCTGCGATGAAAAATCTAAACTTTCCTTCTGCAGTACGGCCTACTCTGAAGATTGTTGCCTCCTCTGAAGCCTTGCATCCAAAGTCCATAACAGGACCGATTTTTCTGTTGGGATGAACTCCAACCTCTGCTCCGGTGTCGCAGCGGGCAAGATTGCATGCTGCCATTCCGCAGTGCCAGTAAGTGATTGAGCTTTCCTTCTCATCCATTGAAACAGGATCTCCGAAGAAAGTTGACTGACCTGTGAAAGCTGTTCCGATGTACATTGAAAGAGCTCCGTATACATCTGCTTCGCAGCTTGCAGGAATATTTACTGCATTTAAGAGTGATAATACCATACAAACAGGTGTGCCGAATTCCGTGAAGAAATCAGGCCAGCAGCGTGATGATATAGCACCAATCTTATTATCTTCAACATATGCCTTGTATGCTTTATAAAGTCTTGCAAAATCCTTTATGTTATTCTCAGGCATTTTCTCAAGGCCTACAACCTTTGCCTTAGCCTCTTCAAGATCTGCTGCACACTCTTCATCTGTGTATGCCTTTGCCTTATTTATAAGCTCTCTGGCTTCGATGGCTTCAAGTGTTACACCGAACTTGCTAAGAAGCTCAGCATCAAGCGCTCTTCCAAAGCCAAAGCCCTGAGGTGTATGTCCGATTGCGGACATCTTAAGACCTGTGAGATCCTTCTTTACTCTTGCAGCAAAAACTGTTGCTTCAATTACTCTCTTTACGCTATCCTCTGAAGGAGCGCCGAATACGTGCTCAAACTTGCCCTGTCCTCTGAATGCGCAGATTGCGTTGGCTGCTGAATATGCTCCTGTAAGAGAGTTACTGCGAAGTCTTGTGCCATCAATGATGGGCTCTCTGAGTGTCCACAAAAGTACGGGACAGCTGAATCTCCTTAATACCTCGCTTGCATATGCTGCATTTGCAAAAGTAATGTTCTGAAGGATAACGAGGTCGGGATTTTTATCACTTACAAATTCTGCTACTGCATCAACTGTAAGGAGGATGTCATCAGGAACAAGGATATCCTTGTCAATTTCTTTTAATAATTTTACTGAATTATCAAACTGCTCATGTGCAGTTACCATCTCGTAGGTACCTACGCCGATGGGTACGTATATAACTTCAAATTTCATAGTTTTAGTTCCTTATTTTCTCCGATAAGTCCGGGGAAAGCTCCCTGCTTAATCAGAGGTTCTCTCTCGGGATGAGATATTACCCACTTGTTTCTCTGATGAAGAAGTCTCTCCTCACCGCTTTCTGCTGTAGGCTTTTTATCAAGAGGTGTATTGGTTCCTTTCGGAAGAATTACTACTCCCTTAAAGCCTTCATCACAAACTCTTACCGGTGAAAGATGAAGAGTTGTCTGGAACATTTCTATTGCTGTTCCCTTAGGTACAAAGAAGACCTTTGCATCTTCTACTTTGTAAGTATTATCTTTTGCTATCTCCCAGGTATGTCCAAGTACCAGCATAAAATCTGTTACTGCAACATTTATCTCGCTTCCCTTATGATATTCAAAACCGTTGTAGGTCGTATTTCTGCCGTTGCAGTAGCCAACCTGAATCGGCATATCTCCATAGAAGAATCCTCTGACGTCAGCTACTACTGAGAGTTTTTCCATCTCAGGGACAGAAGCCACATACACGTTTCCATTCTCAGGAATATCCGTGTTATCTTCCATGAACTTTATCATCTCGGAAAAGTCGTAACCCTCTACGATGTTTCCATAGGTCTTGAAGGACTCATCAAATACTGAGGTGATTTCTACATCATTTACTTCGTTCAATCTATCCAGCATTTTCTTCACCGTCACTTATCTGTCTCTTACAACCTTGATGGTTGCTCTGAAGTCCTCTTTACCCATTCCTCTGTCGAGAGCTGTCTGATATACATTAAGTGCATTCTCTTCGCCGGGCATCTTAACACCACACTCTTTTGCAAGATTCACGCAGATGTTTACGTCCTTAGCCATGTTCTCAATTGAGAATGCTGTTGTATAATCCTCAGCTTCAAGCTTCTTGGCCTGGCCATCAAGATACCAGTTAGATGCTCCGCCGTAGGAAACAGCCTCTGTGAAGTCCGGAATTGAGATTCCGTTTGCCTTTGCAAGAGTGATTGTCTCGTTTACACCGTTCTGGATCTGAGAAACAAGAGCATTGTGGCAGATCTTCATAACAAGCCCCTTACCGTTGTCACCCATGCGGATTACGTTGCATCCCATGTAGAGGAGGATAGGCTTCATAGCCTTATATGTCTCTACCTCACCGCCAACGTAGATACCAAGTGTACCCTCGATTGCAGCAGGCTTTGACTTAACTACAGGTGCATCGATGAACTGAGCTCCTGTCTTCTTTACCATCTTTGAAATTTCAATTGATACGCTGGGATCAATTGTGCTCATATCGATACAGGTCTTGGAAGAATCAAGAACATCCACGATTGATTCGTATACTGATCTTGAGTGCTCACTCTTGGGAACCATTGAAATGATTACGTCAGAGTTCTTTGCAAGCTCTACTGAATTCTCACAGGGAATGGCTCCCTTTGATGCAAGAAGGTCAACCTTCTCTTTTATAAAATCGAAGCAGTAAACTTTGTCATCATGCTTCTTAACAATGTTCTCGCACATGGACTCACCCATAATGCCAAGACCGATAAATCCGATTTTCATACTTTATATCTCCCTGTCTTTTTATGGAAGTTACGCCTCGTTTTACTCGGCGTAACACGTTCGAACCAGACTCGATAATACCTCGTCAGGTTCTCACAGCCGCTAAGTGATTACTTATTCAGTAGCTGTGTTATCCCAAGCTTCACAGAATGTGTTAAGTCCCTGATTTGTGTATGCATGCTTCATGCAATCCTGATATACTGCAAGTCCACATGTAACGATGTCCGCACCTGCTACTGCACAATCAGCAATCTGCTTAGGTGTACGAATTGCTGCACAGATGATCTGTGTCTTACCATAGAAGCCATAGTTCTTGTAGATTTCTACGATGTTCTTTATATATTCCTTGCAGTCTTCGCCATTCTGCTCTTTCCATCCGATGAAAGGTGAAACAAAAAGTGAACCGTTCTTTGCAGGAAGAATTGCCTGTGCGGGTGAGAAGATCAGAGTTACGTTTGTTCTGATGCCTTCCTTCTCAAGGATTCTTGCTGCTGCAACACCAGCCTCGATTGCAGGAATCTTGATTACGAAGTTAGGGCTGATCTTAGCAACCTTTCTAGCCATCTCTACCATATCCTCTGTCTTGTCAAAATGAGGATTGATCTCAACTGATACAGGGAACTTATCAACTCCCTCAAGGCCCTCTTCCTTGATCCAGTTTGCGATATCTGTAATAGCTGTCATAAAGGGCTTACCACTTGCCATAATGTGACGAGGGTTTGTTGTTACTCCGTCAATACCAAATGTGTTGTATGCCTGTTTGATTTCATCAAGTTTTGCGCTGTCTAAGAAAAATTTCATTGTATTGCCTCCCAAATACTAATTAGTTAATTTCTTTAAGCAAATATAATTCTATCAATTTGGTCAATATAGTCAATAGAACTTTGATATATTTAATTCATTTTGGCGTATTGTTTAAACTGTTTAATTTATTTTTGTAATAGTTCACTAAAAAGTTTCGTAAATGTGCATTTTCGCCCATATTTTGCACAAAAATAGCCCAAAACACCCACATTCGAACTAAAGTAGGTATTTTGAGCTATTTTTCGCCAATTACAATTTATTAAAAGTGTAAATTTATTTACTATAAACTATTTAGTCATTAACTTAAAACGCCAAATCCCGGCCAAACCATCATAGTGATAAAGCCTACGATTACAGCAATGAGCATTCTGACAAGCGCTACAACGAGACCATTTTTAAGAAGCTTATCAGGATCAAGGCCGTAGGATACTGAGATTGCACGTACGCTGACAGGAAGAATTGATTCAAAATTCATGCCCATACAGGTTGTAAACACATACGGTATAGGATTCAGCCCCATCTTCTGTGTTACACCAATTACGATAGGAAGTGTAACTGCTGCTGATACAGTACTGTTTGTCATCTCTGAGATAACACATGCAAACAATGTGAACACAAGGATTGCAACGAATCCGCCGCTTATATTGGCTGAAGAGATCACATTAGCAATAGCATCGTTTGCCCCTGAACCTGTAAGTATCTGGCCAAGTGCAAGTCCGCCTGCAAATAGAAGGAGCATTCCCCACATAACTTCTTTCTGTGCCTTTTCCCAGGTAAGAAGGAGCTCTTTCTTCTCGCAGGATACGATAACAAAGTTAGCAAAGCCGAGTATCAGGAACAGATATGCAGGAACAAGTCCGGGTATAAGGTTTGCATAAAGTGGTCTTACAAAGGAACCCAGCATAGCTACAACAAAAAGTACAAAACTTATCTTCTCGTCCTTTTTCATGGGGCCAAGATCCTTATAGCACTTCTCGAAATACTCTTTTGTACCCTCAAGAGAGCTTGTCTTCATGTGTTTAAGAAGCATTACAGCCAGTACTGCGATTGTTGCAATAATGGTGTAAGGAAGCATTCTTGTGATCCAGTCTATGTACATGAATTCCTTGCCTGTGAACTCTTCTATAAATGCAATGGCTGTGATATTCATGGCTCCGCCAAGAGGAGTTCCGGCACCGCCAACCTGAGAGCCCCATGCGATCGCGCAGAGGATAGGTGTTGCCGCCTCACAGTTTTTGATATCCTTATAACCTGCTGCCGCAAGCATGGAAACAGCTATAGGTGTGAAAATAGCAACCACAACAACGTTGGGCATCATGTTGGAAAGAACAACAGCCGCCAGAAGCCATACCGTGATCTGTGATTTCATGGAGGGTCCGATAAGTGAAAGAGCCTTTAAGGAAATTCTCTTATCAAGTCCTATCTCACTCCAGGGTGCTGTCAGAAGGCAGGATCCGAAGATCAGGATAATACTGCTTGAAGAATACTGTGATATTACATTCTCCATTGGAACAATATCAAAAAGTGCATTTATAACTCCGGGTAAAAGTGCTGTGACTGTGATATCTACAGGTCTTGTAACCCACCAGTAGATCATCCACAGGGCACATCCTATTCCCTTAGCTGCTGTATAATCAATGATCCCTGTCTTACCGAGTCCAAAGCTTACCAGTAAAAACAGTACCGGCCCCAGTATCATATGTATACCGCGTTTTGTGCTGTTCATTTCTTTTGTATCTCCTTTTAATTAAATATTTTAATCAATTATTTCAAAGAAAAAGCAGATTTAGTGCGGTGTTAGCTGAACTAAACCTGCCTACTTTTTTAATCCTGTGACTTCAGATCAAAACCCATCAAGCGCATCCGTTCTTTTGGGATGTTTTATCTGTCTCGCTCGAACGAAGCTTAAGCGCATTGTCCTCGTTCCAGAGTCTGTCGTATTTAAAGCCTGTAACCATCTCGCAGATGGCAATCTCTTCCGCTGTTGCTATTGAAGCATCCTCGCCCTTTCTGCGCTTTATTTCCTTTTTGATCACATTGTATTCTGCCTTGTTCATAGGGAACATTACTGCAAAAATAATTGTGAGCACCATAAGTGCCACGGGCAGCCACACATACAGCTGTGTTATTCCCATCTGAGTTCCTGCGGACTGTCTCAGCTTTTGTGTTGCAAGACTCTCATCGTATCCTACCATCGCAAGACTGATTCCAATCACTGTTGAGCTGAGACCTGTTGCAATTTTCCTGATAAAGGTCGCCATGCCTGATACTGTTCCGGGACGTCTGATGGATGTAATGAGCTCATCAACATCTACCATATCGGACAGTATCGCGTAGATGCTGACTGAAGCTCCTGCCATGCCAAGTCCCACGATAAATGAAAGAACAAGTATTATAGCAAAGGATGCACCTTCATATGAGAAGAACAAAAGAGCAATCGTTGCAAGAATTCTGATCGGGAATCCAAGTAAAATCGGAAACTTCTTGGAAGTCTTCGGAATTATCATTGAAAAGATGACTGTTCCTGAGAACTGTGCCAGCAGAAGCACTCCCATCATCATAGTGAATCGTCCGCCCGAATATGCATTGAGGACATCATCCACGTAATAAACCGCAAGTCCTGTTACAAAATCCGCAGCTCCCTGCCCTGCAAGGAAAATACAGATAAACAGCTTAAATGAAAAGCTCTTATAAACCGTAACTGACTGTGTCATGCTCTTTCCTAGAGGAACCTTTACAGGTTCTTTTTGTTTTTCCCATGTTCCTGCAAAGGAAAGCAAAATCACGACTATGAAAATACATGAAAAAATAGCAGCAACCTTAAAATATAAACCGCCATTGGTATTATCGGTTATAAGGATCGTCGGAATCAGCCCGGCCATTATAGCACCAAGGCTTGAAAAAATCATCCTTATGCCTGAGTAGCTTCCTCTTTTGCTATAGTCGTCTACCATATCAGGAAGGAGTCCGTTATATGGGACCATAACAATTGTAAAGCCGGTAGAAAACAGCATGTACATCGCTGCATAAAAAACATACTGCCCTGCTACGCTTTCTATTCCTACGTTCATCCACAGCATCAAAAATGTGATTGATGAAATGATGCTGCCGATAAGAATATAAAATCTTTTTGCTCCAAATCTGGAACTTGTCCTGTCGACAATGTTACCCATTATGGGATCCGTAATCGCATCCCATACTCTTCCTATAAGCGGAATGGTTCCCGCAAGTACAGGTGACATTCCAAGTGCCTTAGTAAGAAATACCGTAAAAAAAGTACTGATTACAATAAATGCGCCGCCACCGTAGATGTCGGTAAGACCGTAGGCGCACTTTGAAATAAAGCTGTTTTCTCTTTTGTTTCCCATTTTAAACCCCAATTTTTATTAATTCTTCATACCGGGAAGAGTCCCTTCTCACGAATACAGGCGGCTGGCCAATCGGCGCCTCCACTGTATGTTTTCCTCCCGTGTATTCTTTTTTGCTAAATAAATTAACCCATGTATCGTCAGGTAAAGTCACTTCTCTTTTAACTTTTCCTGCTTCCAGAACCGGAGCCACCAGAATATCCCTACCCAATAAGTATTCTGTCATCTCCGTATATGCCCACGGTTCATCATAGTGATAAAACAGAGGTCTGATAACCGGAGTCCCGCTCTCTGTAGCATTCTTCACCAGCTCCCTGATGTAGTCCCCTAACTCATAATGGAGCCTTGTGCAAAAAGCGGTATGCTTAAGCACTTCCTCGTCCATATCAAACTGGGCATTGTTCCCAGGCTGATTACCTTCGTGTGTTCTGAAAAGAGGTGAAAAAACATTCATCTCTTCCCATCTCATAAGAAGCTCCTTTGACCTTCTCATGTGCATAACAGTAGTGTAACCGCCTGCATCAGAATGTGTAATTCCATACCCTGACATGGAAAGCGACAAAGTCGCAGGAATTACTGACGGAAGTCCGTCGTCCACTGACCAGTCGACATGCTGGTCACCCGTCCACATCATGTCGGTTGCACCTACGCTTCCGGTATAGCCTGCCCTGGTAAAGAAGAACACTTCATTCTCAACTCCGCATTCAAGGATTGCTTCCCTGTTCATCTTCGCCCATATCGAAGGCCAGCTGTTATGAAGAATCCTTGCATCGCCGTCATACAGCACGGCATCCTCAGGCAGATATTCCCCAAAGTCTGCCATCCAGCCGCCCATACCGATTCCAATCATGTTTTCCTTGATGAGATTCTTGTACCACTCATAGGCCTCAGGATTGGTAAAATCCACCATTGCTGCAGGAAAAGTTGTAATAGTTACAAGGTAGTCCTCACCATTTCTGTTTTTTACACAATATCCCTTTTCCTTTGCCGTAGCATAAATATCCTTTTCAAGTGCAATAAAAGGATTTATGTAACCTAAGAATCTGACGCCCTTTTTCTTCCATTCCCTGATTTTCGCAGGGAGATTCCGGTACTGCTTTTCATCATATCGCCAGTTCCACATGACCTGATATCCAAACCCTGTGCATCTGCAACCACACCAGTCCTGACACCAGACCCCGGATACCTTCGCTCCTTCCTTCTCAAGTTCAAGGAGCTTTCTGTCTATATTACCGCAGCCATCAAAACCCTCTTTTACCTTATCTCCATCCTTCACCCAGTCCTGCATGGCGATAATTCCACCTTCATAGATCCAGTCAGGAAGAGTTCTCTGATGTCCAAGGAGCTTAGCCAGTTTTCCTGAAATCTCCGTAAAGCTATCTGCTTTTTCACATACAAACCGAGGATATTCCTGAGTATGTATCGTTATTTCAGAGGGCTTTGAAAAATCAAAGTAGCCATAAGCCTTCATATCCACATGCACATAATATTTATCCGAAGATACAAAGGTTGGCTGCACATAGTAGGACTCATATTTACTGAAGGAAAGCTTTCTCTTCGGCCGTGGTCCTCTTATCTTTTCTTTTATCAGTTTTCTTGAAATACGCCGGACGTTCTGATGCTCTGCAACCCATATCCTTACTTTCTGTCCTTTTAAGTCAAACTCCGAATAATTCTCGCCACATCCATAGATATGTTCATCAGGATTTGTGCCAAAAGTAAACCAGAACCTGTTGATTTTTGAAGAACTTCCCACTGAGGATGAAAGCTCAGCCCCGGTTTTTTCTTTGTCAGTCCAAACCTTAAGTGTAAGTCTCTCCCCAACCTCTTCACACTCATATACGTAACTCACAAAATCCTTGGAACGAATGGTATCGACTAACTTACATTTCTGCTTCCAATTAATCTTATGCTTATATTTAAAGCTCCCACGCTTCATGGAAAATCTGTTTTCGCCATTTCCAACTGTGAGAGCTATCTTACTAAAGTCTATTGCAATCCCCTCCCATAGAACATAATATTTCCCTGTTCTTTCCCCTAAAAGCAACAGGGATTGATTAAACATCTTAATCAATCCCTATAATTCTATAGTACCTATTTTGTTTTCTCAATTGTGAATAAATAAAGAAAAAGATTCTCTCGAATTGTGCATTAATAACATCCGCAAACCCTTGAAATTTGCGGATGTTCGAATTTGCCTTTTTCCTGGTCGTTATCTCACTTTTTTCCTGCGTCTGCCATCATAGCAAGACTTCTTGCCATGGAATCAAAGGTGTCACGCTGATTAGCACCGTCCCTATCAGCAATCATTGCCAGTGTCTGTGAAATATCATTAAGAGCCAGCATGATATTCTCCATGGATGCCTTCATTATCTCAGCTTCATTGCCCTTTTTGGCAATCTGATCGTATTTAAGAACTCTCTGCTGCTGTAATCCTGTAACTTCAGATACTCTGCTCATAATTCAAACCCCTTTCATAAGATATTCGCTGCTAAATATAATGATAATCCATCATTTTCCAAAAAACTATTAAATAAGAATTATCTATTATTAAAAGATTGTAACTATTCAACAACCTGACCATAGAAGAGAATCTCCTTTGATCTTCCTGTGGTCATGATATAGTACTTAAAGGGCTTATCGGCTATGAATTCCTTAGGCTCCTCTTCTTCAGTGGGCAGGGCACTTCCGACCATAACCATTCCCGACGAAGCAGCGGCCTCGATTCCGTTTTCATCTGTAACAATCTTGGTCTTCTGGATAATATCTGTAATATAAAAATTTTCATTACTGCTCATTGCTGAAAAATCAGCCTCAGGAAGGAACGCTGTTTTAGCACCTTTCCCCTGAAGATATTTCACAAGTTCCCTTTTGTCGAAGGAGGTCTCTGTTGTAAACTTAGGCACCTTTACGTGAACCTTTTGCATCGTTGCCTTGGAAAGCTTCCCCTGGAAGTCCGAAGAATCTCCAAGTACATACATCACATCAATTCCGCCATTCATGGTCATTACAAGAATCTTTGTTTTATCATCTTCAAAATATTTAAAGTGATCAGTCTGATCCATGAATTCCTTCTTGATACAGCATCCGTCGTAAGACATGAAATCGCCCTCTTCGGTAGCTGCCTTTTCAAATTCCCTGATCCAGGATGATTTGAGATACAGGGTATTAACAAGGACCATATCTGCTCCTGAAAGATCATCTGAAAGAGAAGGTATTAGCCCGTTTGTTCCTTCATTTACCCAGTTATTTACAGCATCTGTTATTTCTCCGGCCTCTACGTCCTGAGCTTCCGCTTCGTAGTGAGCCTTAATATAGTCTTTATAATCCTGCGACAACGCTCCGGGCATTTTTGTGTTATGCCAGGCAGAATTAAGTATATGGAAAGTGACGTTCTTTTCAGTGGTATCAGGCACGTTCACAAGATTCTCGTACCATTTGTTCATTGCAGCCTCATCTGAAAAACCGGCAGCCTTAAGAAGCTCTGCCTTAGTCTCATTGTCAGCTCCTGCTATTGCAAGTCCCATAACTGATCTTAATGAAGCCGGAGATACAATGTAGTTTTCATTCTTGTATCCTTCATTCTCCAAAAACTCGAACAGACCTTTATCAAAATCACACATAACAAAATCTGCCGTTTCCAAGTCTTCCGAAACTTTAGTTGCAGACTCACCTTCGGAAGCTTCAGTTTCAGTATTCTCAACCTCCATAGCAATTTCGCTCATATCTATTTCATCAGTGTCGGACTTCTTTTCTTTTGTTGTATCCGGGGCAATGTCCGCAACGTTGATTTTGACCTGATTGGCGGTAGGGGTATCTGCATCTTCGACTTCCTGAGTTTCTGCCTGTTCGGAGGGATTTTCACTTTCCTCTTCTTCCTTCAGTTTATGACCCAGATATATGATTGTCACAGTTATCGCAAATAACAGACCGCCACAGGCTGCAACAACTACCAGCCACATAAGAATTTCTTCCATTCTTTTTCCTCCGCGTTTCATATGTGAGTCTCCTTACTACCAAGTATTCCCCTCATCCGCCCTTCGGGCACCTTCCCCCCAAGGGGAAGGCTTTAGATATTCTTCGCAAGCAGCCATGCCATAACATGCACACTCTGCTGGAATTCTCCCTTATGGATAAACTCCTCAATCTCCTCCCGGGTGTACACTTCCACATTCAAAAACTCAGTATCATCAAGATTCTGTCCCGAAACCTTTCTGCAATTTTTTGCCATATAAACATGAGCGTAATTGTCAGCTATGGTCGCATTGGACGGAATGGTAATAAGATGCATCCATTCATCGGAAGCATAGCCTGTTTCTTCAGTGAGTTCTCTTTTTGCAGCTTCCAGAGCATCTTCCACGTCCTCTGAGTTTTTATCCGCAGCTCCGTATTCTTTTCCATCGCTCCGCTCTATTCCGCCTGCCGGGAACTCAGTAGTCACTTCACGAATGCCCTGTCTGTACTGTCTAACGCAGATGAGATTGCCTTCAGTATCAAAGGGAACTATCACCACATAATCTCTTCTGCTGTAGCTGTAATAGGGTTCGAAAACCGTTCCGTCAGGGAATCTGAATGTCGACTCCTTAAAATCTATCCACTCATTCTGAACTATATGCTTTGTCTTTACCTCTTCCCAGATGAGGTCTTCTCTTTTTCTATTCATATCCTGTGTCATATTTATCCTTTTGCATTATTAATTAGTATAAAATTTTCTTGGGCATAAAATCAAGATAATCACCTGATACCAGACTATATTCTATGCCATCCACATTACCCAGCAGACTGTCATGGAATCTCTCCTTCCCATGACAATGAGCATAGACTACCTGCTCCGCGCCGTAGGCCTTTGCCATCAGGGTAAAACGGCTCTGCCTTTCCCCCAGCTCCGTTGGCGGATAATGAAGGAACATAATGAATTTCTCATAGCCTTCTGCCCTCGCAGCCTCAAAGGAAGCCTTCAGCCTTTTTGCCTCACGCTCAATCAGCATATCCGCATGCTCTCTGGTGTCAAAGCCTTCGTAGCAGTAGCCCTTTGTTCCAACAATGGCGTAATCCTTGTAGGGATAAAAATTGTTTTGCAGGAAAAACAGTCTGCCTTTATACAAATCATTCAGCTTCTGTGTTTTCTTGGCATTCCAGAAATTGTCGTGATTACCTCGTATCAGTATTTTTCTGCCCGGAAGATTTTCAATAAATTTCAAATCCATCTCGCAGAGTTCAAGACTCTTACCCCAGCTGTGGTCGCCTACAAGAACAAGGGTGTCCTCATCGGTCATTATCCTGTTGCAGTTCTTTTCAGTTTTTCTCTCGTGTCCTCTCCATACCTTGCCGAAAATGTCCATGGATTTATCGGACTGATAGGCAAGGTGAAGGTCGCCTAGTGCATATAGGGCCATTTATGATTTCCTTCCCCTCATCCGTCAGCTTCGCTGCCACCTGTCTTCACTCCGTTTCGGTCCGCGCAAAACCGACATCCCCCGGATGTCGTGCGCCCCCACGGGGAAGGCTATATAATAATATGTCAACTTCACTTATTATAATATTTTATATTATCTATGATATTGCCCAAAAGTTAAATCCGGGTAGCCTATCCAAAACTACCCGGACTTTGTTATAAGTATAGCATTTTCTTTATACAACTGCATTTCTCTATTAGCTTTTCATATTTCAATAGAACAGGACAAATCTGATTCCTACTGCGCAGATGCTATAAAAGTTCCTTCATTACATGCAGGAAGATATACGGAATTAAACATTCTCTTGTGCATGTAGTTATCAGCATCAGAAAGGTTGTAGTAATCGTATACAGTAGGATTCTGATCATCCCAGGTACAGTCAACGTTGTAATAATTATCACCAAGCTTAATTATATTCCAGGCGTGGAGCTCTCCGGCTGAACCGGCGCAAAGATAAGTGGGAACGCCAAGTCTTTGCATAAGATACTGGAAGGCCTTTGCATAACCGGCACAAACAGTGTCATTTCCAACAATAGCGCTGTAGGCACTCTGGTCAAGTGGATTATGCTTATAATTCAGCTTGTCTGCCAGAAGATTATGGACATAAAGCTCTTTCGAATATACATCCGGTAAACCTTCCGCTCCTGCAACTATCTGCTCAACTATAGACTGAAACTCTCTGTTAGCAGCAGGTATATTGTTTATTCTGTCGTAGTAGCGAAGGCGCAGTTTTATCGCTGCTCCTTTGTAATCAAACTCCTGATAAAAGGTTGTATCAAGCCAGAAAAGTTCGGGATGATCAAACACTACACTAAGAATGATCATCTGCATGGTATCCATATTTACCTGCTCAACAGGTCTGAAGGTTGTATTCAGATTCAGGGTGTTAGCATATATCTGCCTGTAGAGAGCTTTTCCCGTATCATTCAGCATATGGTAATAAGGATAGTATTCCGTGCTGAAAATAAATTCATTTCCGAGCTGACCATAGTCTGTACTGTTGATCGCCTGCTGTGCAAGTCCCGCATCTGTTAGTTCAATAATCTCAGGTTCAAATGCGGCATAACCGTTTTTCCCCGTCGGGTATCCGGGCGTGTATTGAACTGCATTCTCATTCCCGGAAGCATCCACATCTCCGGAGCCTGTATTCTTTAAGGATTCGGTTTCTATGTTGACCTGAATCTTCTTTCCGCCTTTTCCTGTGAGTGCATTGACCATGGCATCTGCGGCATCAGCAACATCCTGGACAGTGACATCCGTCTCTGCAAGATTATCTACCTTTGTTGCTTCCAGCTGATTTATTGCATCCGAAAGCCCGTTAACCGCATCCGTTATCATAGAACCAAGCCCGGAGGATCCGCCATCTTCAGACTCCTCATTAGCTTTTTGGGTCTTATACCCATATATGTAATCCCAGTCCGGAACCTCAACATAATATTTTTTTGAGTTATCTACCTTAACCTCTTCCTTTTCGGCAGGCCTTATCAGTTCATTTATCCACACGCCAATATCGGGGTTAACAGCGCATGCTATGATTGCCATCACCCCGGCTATAACAAGTCCCATTATTCCATATGCAATACTTTCCGCTACTTTCATAATAATCACATCCTTGTGTTTTATTAAAGATGAAAAAAGGGAGCAACCATGCCCCCTTTCACCATTATTATATGAAATAACGAATATCATTGGTATTAAATTAGTATAAAAATTACTTTATCTTTTTATATAAAAAATAGTTAAACTCCATTCCATCCCAGCCATAAACTTCATTATCTATAAGTTCATAGTGATCATTTATCGAATCCGGAATGTGATCGCGGACGAGAACGTAATCGATGAGTCCTTCCCTTACATATCGCTCCTGTTCCATGTAAGGATTATTTTCAGGTTCGTCGATATTAAGAGTCTGTGTCTGGAACCATCTGCAGCTTGGCACAATATCACAGAGTGTATAAAGCCCGGCATCAAGGCATCCAACATTGAGGAGCGTCGGGTTATCAGTCTCAAGGACTTCGTCGCGAAATCTGAACATGAAGTAATCATCCCCGGACTCCCGCATGAACGGCACATTCATGGAATTGATATAAACAAATATAATTGCCAGACCACCGGTTATCAGTGCTGCAAGGAATCTCATTGCAGTCTTATCACTTGGCGTTCCCTTTTCAAGATAATAATGGGCAAGAAGTCTGCCAGGCAAGGCAAAGCCAACTACCGCAAATACCGAAAGCGGAAGCGAATAATAGGGAAGATCTCTTCCTCCTCCAAAAAAGCCAAGAAACATAAAAACAAAAAGCACAGGTACAATAAGTCTTGAAAGCAGCTTTTGTCCTTTTCCGAAAATACCGTAGGCAACTCCCAAAATAACAAAGGCAAAATACTGCCAGTCGTCCTTTATCAGATAGTAGAGAGTCTTGATAAGGTATATGATTCTGCCATCCTCGTTCTCCACCTTTGTGTAGACAAACACATTCACATAGACATAGCCCCAGTACCAATCGCTGAGCCCGCCCTGAACTCCAAAATAAATTATCCAGGGAACAAAAGGCAGGAACATTCCAAGGAGAAATACAAAGCAAGCCTTTATCCCCCTTGCAAAATCCTTGTGAGCAAGGAATGAAAAGAATACCATCATCATCCAGGCAAAGAAAAATCCAAGTCCGGTAAACTTAATATTTGCAATAAAACCTGCCAGAATACCTCCATAAAAAACCGTTTTGAAGGGCATCTTTTCATCTGCATAAATATTCTTAAAATAATCCAGAATAAGATACAGTCCCCACACATAAAACGGAAGACATATCTCCTCTGCCGCTCCTCCCCACCAAAAGCTCCTGGAGCAGGTGATTGTTGCAAAGGTACAAACCGCAAGTATCGCAGAGGATACAAAGCGCTCTTTTCCTGCATATATTCTGATTATCCTGTAAAAACCATATACATCCAGAAAGCCAAGAATAAGCTCAAGAATGAACACTCCGGTAAAAGTCGTGTGCGATACAAGGTAAGCAAGACCATAGAAAAAATAAAGGTACATTCCCTTTTGATCGAATACGTCTCTGTAGGGCATTTTCCCATTAAAAATAGCCTTACCCATTGAAAAATAACTGTTTGCATCGTCCCAGTTATTCAAGGGGTAAAGGAAGGATGATCTCGATGCTACAAGAAGACAAAAGAACACCGTAATCAGCATGTAAAAATATATTCGTAAATTCGTCTTTTTAGGCATAATCAAAATCCCATTTTAGTAAAAAATCATACTATACCTTCATATAAAGTCTTATCGCCAATTTGTACCATTTTCAAACACATCATTATCAATGCTTTGAAAATCCAAAGAAAGAACAATATATTCTTTTTCAAGCACGCGCTTCAGTGCTGTCAGAGTAGTAGTTTTTCCATACTGTCTTGCTCTGTTGATAGTAAAGTATTTTCCATTGTCAACAAGCTGTTTTATCTCGGCAACTTTTCCGCATATATCAACCATATAATGTTTTGATGGTATACATACTGCAGTTGTATTGAATACTTTCATTAGTGACCTGCTTTCCGATTCTACACTTTTTATCATTTTAACTATTGTACCAAAACAGCCATAGCTACTGCAATGAATCATAAAACTCCTGTTGATAGTCTTTTCATACTATCAACAGGAGCCATATAATCGTTTATCCACTTCATGACTCATCCAAAGTACTGCGATAAATCGCCAGTAATACAAAGAACATTGCTGTTGTAAGAGGATGAGGTCCGTTCATTATCGACTGAGCAATGTAACCGATAATACCTATCATTGCATATAATCTAACACCTCTTACTTCTGTATTTTTTATTACATTTTTTACAAAATCCACTATCACGCACAGATAAATACCAAGGTATGACAAAGCACCTATTATCCCTGTTGTCAAAAGATACTCGAGCACATCATTGTGTGCATTCTCAAGGAAGTAAAAATCCCCATAGGCCTCAACAATTTCAAAGTAGTAATCTCTTGAAATCTCATCTATGCATCCGGGGCCGATTCCAATAAGCTGCTGCATTAATTCATTATCCCAAAATGTACTAGCCGCAATGTACCATAAAAGTCCTCTTCTGTTCAGGAAATTCATATCATAGTTTTTGACAGCATACACTATCACGCAGATAGCCAATACTATCACCAGAATCAGGTATAGCCAAAACATATACCCCATCAATTTTTCAATATCTTCCTTTTTGAATTTGAGTTCCAGTGCCATCTGAAGAAGCAACAACACAAAACACAGTCCTCCTACAATAAGGTGCACGTTATGAGCCAGAAGAACAGGTGAAACTGTATCAAGCTTTATCTCCGGTCTGTACAAAATTATTACCTTTGCTGCAAATCCCGCCACTCCAAACAAAACTCCGTTAATAAGAAGTCCCATCCACCTATCTGTTTTTTTTAAACAAAATGCAATTATGAATATATAACCTATCCCAACACCAATATAAATGCTATCCGCATGAGTAAGAAACATATTTAGATAACCAAAGAAAAGTACAATAGCTGCAGCTGTCTTCTTAAAACCATTCTCAGATGTTATAAATATAATTACCATTATCGGAATAACGATTGATAAGTAACCACAGAATTGGTTGCTGTTTCCAATTGTAGAGGTGTAGTGATTTTTCCAATTTACATCTACTGTTGCAAGTGCTCCTAACGGATCAATCCATAGGTCA
The DNA here is from genome assembly GCF_000424145.1 of Butyrivibrio sp. AC2005. GTDB lineage: Bacteria > Bacillota > Clostridia > Lachnospirales > Lachnospiraceae > Butyrivibrio. The sequence goes on along the minus strand of NZ_AUJI01000011.1, from coordinate 41,740 downwards.
TTGAGCAGCGCTATAATCATAGTAATAGTTCCGCCAAGCATCATCCCAAAGAAAGGAACTATATCATCCTCCCTCTTTTCCGATGTTATGAAATACATGATTGCAAGTGAAGCAAGCATTGCTCCGCCTACATACCATGCACCTGCTCCAGTTAAAGCCTCATAGGTGTATTCAGAATACAGCGATGAAACAAGACAAACTCCCCCAAACAGGAGTACCAATAAATCAATCGGTTTTTTTATATTTTTTTTCTCTCTATCCTTCTTTATAACTTCTTTTATAGAGTGTCCTTTAACCGCAATTACCAATTCCTTCACAGCCAAAAGAAAAAACAATGCCATCCCTACTACAATGCTTATCCACACAATAGTCGCTTTATCTGTAAGTATACGCCTGAAGCCTTTTGTCATATACAAAGGTGCAATAGCAAGTATCAATAAAAAATAAATTCGCGCAGCTGTGCGCTTTGTAAATATAGTATTCAAAGGATTTCCTCCCCAAAATCAACTAACTTTTTCTTTACAAAGAATGAGACTGACAGGCCAAAACAGCCTTGCCAGTCTCATCCAAAAGTCATCCTATGAGAAATAAATCAATTAACCTCTTTTAAATACAACACCCTTAGGCGCACTCTTCTGAAGCTTTTTAACAAGCTTATTGAACTGTTTCTTACTCACGCCCTTAAGAATTATCTTCTTACCCTTGAAGCCCTTAAGTGCCTTTGAACTGATCTTGTTAGCCTTAAGTTTCTTAGCATTGATTTTAACTTTTTTAGCCTTCTTAGCACCGCTAAACTGCTTTTTCTGAAGCTGTGTGAGTTCAACATCAGAAAGATCGATGGTCTTAGCCTTCTTACAGTTTTTGAAAGCTTTAGAACTAATCTTTGTAACAGGCTTGCCGTTTACTGTACCGGCAATCTTAACTGTCTTGGCACTACTCTTAACTGCAGTAACTGTAACACTATTGCCCTCAGCCTTAACACTCTCTTCAGTTCCTGAGGCTTCATCCTTAACTACAACAACCTCACCCTTGTCAAACTTATCCTGGTCAGCCTGCTGAACAGAAATGTTCGCGTCAAGCGCCGTGACTTCAACGGTTGCTGCGTTTCCTACTGCCGGAGCAGATGTTGCTACGAGTACTGCCGCAAGGGCAGCTGCAATAATTCTCTTCATAATCACTTTCTCCCTTTTTTAAGAATTTTTGTTTCAACTTCAAAACATATCTATAGTATAGTTTTTTATATTTTTAGTGTCAATAGTATCTATCTTTTTTTATTACATTTTTACGTTTATTTAATAGCGGCTAAAAATTTAATATTTTCTCATTTTAAAGCATGCATCAACTGTCAATAGCTGAACTGTCAATATATGTATCTAAGGTGATATCCATAGTCTCATCATAAATGTTATCTTTCCCCTTCCTAACATCACCTTCATAAAAGCCCACAAACTGTGGCGCATCTGATGACAGCAAAAGCTCCCAGAACACGTTGTAGTCCTTGTCCGGATTATGCTTTTTGAGAATATCCTAGCCAAGCACAAACAGGCCACCATAAATATAACCATATTCATACTCCATAGAATAAACGTTAAAACAATTCCTGCCCTATTTGCATTTTTGATATCACTTATAAGGTTATCCCTTACATGAATCATTTTGCCTGATGAATAATGGTATCGATGATATCTCTGCTTTATTCCCGGCACTCTATTAACAATAAGAATCTGGTATATTTTAATTCTCATAATCAAAAACTCCTGTTGTTAGTATTTTCATACTTTACAACAGGAGTTCTTGATTACTCAGCTTCTTCAGATTCATCAAATTCGCTTAACGTGCGTTTCACCGCCTCTTCAAATGATTGCTTCATATCATCCGGCATTGGATTTGGCACATCCATCGTCAACTCATCCGTAAAAAAATTAAGTTCACTCATATCATAACCTCTCTATATCAAACAAATGCAACGAATTATTAGTCTCATACAGCACCGATGTAGCTAATACTTTTGCCATCATATCTTCATACTTTCTCTTAAAATCATTATAATTCGTATAATATATATCAGCAACATTATTTTTCGCACTAACAATAGCATATACTTCTCCATCATGGCAGAGAACTATAGAGCATTTAATTTGTTCATTTTGGGAAAATGATACTATATCCTTCCCGGAAGGCATCCTGTTGTAAGAATGGTTATGCAGTATTATTATTTCTGATCCATTATCTAAAATCTTTTGATATTCTTCATCAGAAAAGCCGGTCTGAGTAGGTAGCCCTTGTCTGGAAAAGTTATCTACCACAAGCCTGCCATTTCTTGCATCTATAGCAACCATATACTCAAACTCATTTCCATCTGCCTTCTCAAGCAACCTACCTGCTTCATGATATAAAGCCTCTGTAACTGTCTTTGAGAATCTTAATTTTTCAAATTTGTCATGATATAGCTTCGAATTTACCAAATCACGGTCAACTGAAAATCCATTATTGATACCCTTCTTGGATATAAGGGCTTGTTCCTGTTCCATATTAACACTCCTAAAACACACAAAAATAAAACAAAGCGTTAGCTCTGCGTAAGCTACTATAAAAAAATAGGAAAAATAAACGAAATGTTCAGTAGAAATACTACGAAGAGCATATTAGCATTAATATGGTTATATGTAAAGTATCATCAGCCGAATAGCCAACCGATCAGACCACATTTATCTCCAATTCAAACCGTTTTTCAATCTCATGGAGATATTTTTCATTCTTGCCAGCCACTGCCAAAAGCGGTGCATACGCATCTCTTCCACTAACATTGAGCATATAAGGATAAGCTTCAAAATGCTCCTTGTACTGAGTTACAAAATCAAGAATTCCTCTCTGAATCTCTGCAACTCCGATAGGATCTACATCCCGTTTTCCAAATCTCAAGGTGATATCCATAGTCTCATCATAAATGTCATCTTTCCCCTTCCTAACATCGCCTTCATAAAAACCCACAAACTGCGGTGTATCCGATGACAAAAGAAGTTCCCAAAACACATTGTAGCCCTTGTCCGGATCATGCTTTTTGAGAATATCCCGGTTATGAGATTGCGAGTACAAGTAGGCTACCATACGCCCTGACTGAAGGAATGGCTCTGCAGCATCAGGTTCTGCATTGTATATAGTATTCGTACCTGCGACGATTCCTCTTAGATCGCAGCCAAATTTCCACACCTCATTAGTAAGTCTATAGAGAGCCATGGCACCGCTTCCAGCCCAGCCTATGTCAACTGCAGCAGCTCTAAAGCACCCCGAAAGTTTGTTATTATAATATCTCCCTGCTGCCCATATCTGAGAATCATATATTTTTCTAATTATGTCCCTTTTTGAATCAATAAAGCTTCGTAATGCATCGCTATTGTTATCAGTAAGTTCATCTTCAGGATTAAGAGATGATGGCAATTCTGATTCAAGTGAACCAAGCTCCATCGAACCCAGGATGTCTTTAATCAAATAACCCTGATTTACTTTATGGAAGACAAATCTTCTGAAATAGTCATGTCTATCCTTATCATATATAAGCTTAGTCACAGCTTTTCTTGATAGAAATGCATACTCCGCGCTATCTATCGGATACAGGAGCTTATATGCTTTTAATAAAATATCTCCATCCCTTGACAGGAACAACAGCTTATCCAAGTCTTCCTTAACATAGTAATTATGAATAAAAGCACAGTACCCAAGCACAAACAGGCCACCATAAATATAACCATATTCATGCTCCATAGAATATACATTAAGGCAATTGTATATATGAGCGTTGACCAGCCCTCTATATGCTGATCCTATAAGATATGACATATCCTGAGCTCTGTAAAGAATTTCATTTCTATTAACATTTGCATAATTAAGTGTATCAAAGCCTGTATTTTTAGCATTTCTTACATCACTTACAGGGTTATCCCCGACATGGATGACTTTATTAGATGAAACTTCCTGCAATTCGTTTTTTACTTTTTTATATAATTTCCCATCAGCCTTACTAATTCCGAATTCACAGGAAACATACATCTTTGAAAAGCCTTCATATCCATTTTTTATAAGCAATTCTTCTATCTGTTTTTGAGACAGATACATGTCAGATATGATTATTATTTCTTTTCCTAGTGCTCTGAGCCTCTTCCAAACTTCCAGCATAAATGGATTCGCATAGCAAAGTGAAAGTTCCACTTCCCACTCTGTCTGCATTCCTTTTTTGGCATCAAGTCCGGTATCTTCAGCAAGATTCTCCCATATATCCTCCAGGGTTATTTCCATATGTCCGTTTTTTTTGTTGCACTTAACTCTTGCATCCCACTCAGCCCAGGCACGAATGTTTCTGAAATCCAGCATAGAAAGCTTTTCTCCGACAAAATAGAAAACATCTGTCGGTTGCGCCACAGCACGAAAAATAAGTGTGTCAAATACATCAAAGGATATAACATCATAGTCCTTCAACTTGTCTACGAATTCATCCACAGACAGATATCCTTTTGATTTTGCATTCTGCGCTGATTCACTTATTTTGGTAGGAACCACCTTTTTCTCATAAAATTGTATTTGCTTAGTCTTCCCTAAGAACTTAAGGAAAAAAATATGATATCCAAGATTTAAAAGAAGTAAGTACCCCCAGGACATTAGCTTCATGACACCGGATGAACCGTCATGAAAGCGATGGTATCGCTGCTTTATCCCCGGAACTTTATTCACCAAGAAATTATAGATTTTCATTTTCATAGCTGATATAATCCCCACAAAAGTATGATAGTGCGTATATTCTTATGTATACGCACTATAGTATTATATCAGATTTAATTAGTCACTATACATATTATCAAAAATTTTTCACTAGCCATAAGTCTACAAAACGAAGTTTTTTACTCCCCGCCCCCCTTTTTCGAGAGTGTATTTAAATACCCCGCTGTAACAATACCTGATGGGAGTGCCACGATAGCAATTCCAAACACAGAGGAAATCATAGCTACAGTCCTGCCCACAGTTGTCACAGGATAAATATCTCCGTATCCCACGGTTGTCAATGAAACTGTCGCCCAGTAAATAGCATCAAAAAAAGAATTAAATGCCTCCGGCTCCACACTAAAAACGACCAGAGCAGAGACAAAAACATACCCCATAGCAAGAGATGCCACTTCAAGTAGAGCTCTCTTAGAATCCTTCATAACATTAATAAGAATTTCCATACTACCGGAATATCTCACTACCCGTAACACCCTGAAAATTCTAAGTGTTTTTATCACTCTGAACAACCTAAGGACTCTAAAACTCTTGTCAACATACGTAATAAAAGGAAGAATTGACAGCATGTCTATTATAGCCATAGGAGTGAAAGGATACTTTACAAACGAAGTCACCTTCCTGCTTTCTAATTTATAATCTATAGTAATCCATCTCAGAGCATAATCAATAATAAATGCAATAGCAGCTATAGGGTCAGTAATCTCAAATAAAGGTCGCGGCTCCTTAAAAAGCATCGGAGCAATGCTGAGAATTATAAAAAAGAGCATAATGGCATCATACCAGTCACTAAGCTGATCACCTTCTTTTGCAAGCTCTATAATCTCATAAATTTTCTTACGCATCTATTTCCTCCTGCAAGACAAAAGCACAATATCTCTTGTCCACAAATCGCCCAAGTCTCCATATTACACAGAATATAAAAAGCAATATTTCAAAAAAAGCCTGCATTGAAAACTAATTTATTCCATTTGTGTCAGGCACTATTTAAATGCATCTGAAGAACATCGTTCAAACAGTATATTTCCATTTCTCATTTTGAAATAAGATATAAACACTTGTAGAAGAGGCTTCTTACAAAATGGTTAATGAAAAGAATAATCAAATTTATAGTGGTAAGCTACAACTCTACGTGCTGGACTTATCTCAGATATAGTTAGCAACCTCTAAAGACAGCGCCCACAATATTGATTACTTAGCCCACTATTCAACGCGCAAACATGGGAGAAACTTAACAATTTAATAGCTTCCAGAAGGATGCTGAAATCACTCAAAAAAGGTCAAAATCAAAGTACTGAAAAAAAGCAGATTGAGTAACCCCAAAAACAAAAGTGATTATTTATTCTACTGCTCCCAGCTCAAAACAGCCGAGACCATCTTTTCGCCTCTTACACTATCTCTGCAATCTCATAATAGTAATCATCATCTGCAGTAATATCGCCTATTGTCTCCCCAAAAATACTGTAAAGTTGCTCCATAAGTCTATCCTGCTGCTCCACTCTAACCCCTGAAACCTTTATATTTTTCTTCCATATTCTGCCATATAAAGCCTTCCATTCCTTAAAATCCACCATAAATTCCGAAGACACATATTGCTTCACAAAATCAAAGGCATCTCGAATATCCTCAAGTTGTACTATGTAGTAATCGCAAGAGTGTTGTTGATCCTTAGCATAATAAAAATATCTTGCTTCAGGAACTGTGACAAAAGTGCGTATAGCCGAAAACCATAGGCTTGAATAAACAAAATCCTCTAGCATGACATGATGCCCTAAGTACTTTGATGTATCTGCAAGTGCCTTCTTAAGTATTGATGCTTTATATATCTTATTCCAAACCACATGAAAATGGTAACAGCGCCCCTGTTGATGCCAATATTTCTCAAGAAGAGTTTCCTGCGCTTTCACATCATATGGAAACTCTGCGCATCTCATCTGAAGGTAACGCTCCCCTTTTGTATTCACATTTATAATTTGTCCCACTGCTATATCACTGAATTCCTCAACTGCCGCTTTATATAACATATCAAAATATTCAGGCACTATCATATCATCGCTATCAACAAAACCTATATAATCACCTCTGGCTTCCTTAATACCTTCTTGTCTAGCCACAAATAGTCCCCTGTTTTCTTCAAATCTGATAAGTCTTATACAGCCATATACCAACCTATACCGCTTTACAATAGACGCGCCGTCATCTTCACTTCCATCATCTATACACAAAATTTCACACTTAATATTTGTTGTGTTTACGATATGACTCAGAAGCCTTTCAAGATATACCTCTGCATTATAAAAAGGAATTATGATTGAAAGCTCGGGATGAAAATGATATCTATGCCTTAATATCTTCTTCAATAATCGCCTGTATGATCTCATCCTTTATGCGCTCCCCCGCTTCTCCATCGTAATAAGGAATGCATTTTGAAAACATTCTCTCACGGACAGCCTTAAGAGGATCCCTTCCTTCCATACATTTTTCCACAAAATTCACCATATCTTCACATGTTGTTCCCTTGTAATATGCATTCATAAGAGGTGCTATCGCATCAGTTACCGGTTCATCGTACTTGTGATTGGTCATATAAAGAACAGGCACATCCAAGGCTCCCGCTTCAACCATCACAGAACTTCTGTCTGTTATTATGTAATCCGCATCTATGAGCTTGTTCCAGTAATCATCTCCTGTAAAAATCTCAGCACTCCCACTGGATGAAAGAACATTCACTATCTCAGAGGTCAATGCATTAACTTCATTCCCCCAACTCCTCTCAAGGAATTTCGGGTGGGGCATGAAAACAATATGAATACCTGTAAATCTCCTGATAGTCTTCGCAAATTTCAAATATTCATACAAGTCCGGCGTGACAAATACCCTTTTTCCGGATTCCATAATCCACTTGGGAAAATGAACTTTCCACACCAAGGTATTTACTGCACCGCTCTTTGCATTTCTCCCTAGATTTTCGTGGTAGAAATCCATCCTAGGAAGTCCCGTTACTCTAACAGCCTCATCATTCATACAGTATTTCCGGTAATCACCCTTCATCACATCTGAAAACGTAAAGATTCTCCAGCAATTAAAGATGGTTTCTTCCTCGAAATGAAGCCTATGTGAATCCTCTGTATCCGAAATTTCTATGCCATATGGAATATATACCAGGCGGATTCCCTTTGATTTCCAGATGCCTGACCTGTGATTTTCTTTTCTATGCCAGTTGTCATAAGGTGTCTGAATAACGAGAACATGCGGTCTGAATTCACTGATACTGAAAGTGTCAATAGTATCATATTCTATAGAATTTTTCTCAAGGAACTCTCTGGCTCCATTCATCTGTGACTTCTCCGTACCCGTCTCCTCAAGGAGAAATAGGTGGCAGTCTATACGCGAATCCCTAAGACACGCCTCATAAAAAGACTTCCAAGATATCCAAATGGACGGAATCTGGTAAAGGAAAACAATACGAAGCTTATCTCCATTTCTGTAAACGACCTTATTTCTTTCAAAACTTTGGGCTACCTGCTCAAGGCGGAGAGCCTTGTTCTCAGATTCCAACACAGAGAGCCTTTCCTCAATTCGCTTATATCTATCCCATGTCCAATGTTCTATTCTTCCATCGATTTCATAGTACTGTGCATTGCTTACATCCTTTGTAACGTTGCTAAGATGCTCAATATTTGCCGCAAACAGATGCAGATTAGCCCTTTGTATAAGCTTTAAGGGTTTTATACACATGCTACTTATGATGTTTCCAAGGTTCACTTTCTTTCTGATTTGTGTATTATCTTCGTTTACAATTTGAGAAAGATTATTAAAAATGCTATTAATAGACGACACATTAATAGGCTCATGCCAAGAAATCCCCTCATTTGCCCATCTCCACTTAAGCGCAATTGCTTTGAGCAGAGCTGCTTTATCATAGTAGCCAATCCTGTTATTGGCATCCCATGCCTCAAAAAGTATCCTCTTTAAAGTCGCAAGGGCATTCTGCCTTTCAGTATCACTAAGACTGAATACTGTATTAACGTATCCTCCGAGTACATACATATCTTCATCTGCAACATTCATTGCCAGATTATCCTTTAACTGCCTTGCAGTAATCCTACACATTTCAGACTGTATAAGTGCCTCTTTTTCTCTGGATATATTGGAATAAGAAACCCTGTATTCCCCATACACTTCAGGTAAAGTAACAGCATCAGACACCCTTATGAGCCTAGTCCAGAGGTCGTAGTCCTCTATCACGGAAGCCGTGTTATATTGAAGGCTGTATTTATCAAGGGCTTCTCTTCTTAAAAAAACAGTGGAATGACAGGCATCACAGAAAAAGAGAAGCTTTGCCTTGAGACCATCAGCACTACACTCCGGTCTGTGAATAAAATCTTCTGCATCGTGCCCAAAATAGTGCTGGTAGCACTGGCACATTCCTACATAAGGATGGGATTCCATATACTCCACCTGACATTCGATTCTCTTTCGATTAGCAAGATCATCCGCATCTATCCTGGCAATATACTTCCCGTTAGAAATATTAATTCCATAATTTAATGATCCTGCCAACCCAAGATTTTCTTTATTCTTAACAACTCTTATTCTTTTGTCATATCTACTGTAAAACTCTGCGATTTCAAAACTTCCGTCATTGCAGTCCTCCTCACAGATAATAATAAATTCCCAGTTGGAATAGTCCTGGAGAATAATGCTGTCGATAGTCTCTCTTATAGTGCGAACAGAATTCGCTACAGGCATCACTATTGACACGAGTGGCTTATCCGTATTTATAAATTGATTCTGTTCATCTTTGTTCTGATGATATATCTCCTCATAAGAAAACTTCCTGTAAAATATATCGCAGCTATCGCAGCACCAATTGAATCGCTCATAGAGCATATGGCTAAAGGCTTCTCGATCTATGAGACCAGTTTTGTTATTGGCTTCCTCCAGATTTGAAATCAAATGTGCCTGTACTCTTATAAAAGTGGACATACCTACTCGTCCCTGCTCTTTTGGAAGGCTTCTCCAACCGGAACAAAGATATAAATCTTCATCAGGTATTGAGATACCATAAGCATTGAATATGGTTCTCCTGCTCACCTCTCGCGCTGCAGCTAGTAGTCGGTCTCCTTTTTGAATAGATATATTCTCAAATCCCCATCTATGATCAACAAGTACCTCCGGAATGTTCACAATTTTTTTTTCGAACATAATCCTTGTCCAGAGATCATAATCCTCACACAGGCTCTTCGCATCGTATTTATATCCTGCCTCTAGCCATTCACATCTCCTAAACATTATCGAACAATGACTAATTTCACATCCAAAAAGAAGCCTTGCTTTCAAGGCTTCATAATCGCATGGAGCATTCAGTATGTAGTTAGTATTTGGAAGAACACTTCTAGTAAGTGTTCCACAAAGAAACACATCAGCATTATCTTCCATGAATTCATATTGCTTCTGCAATCGTTCTGGATATGATGGATCGTCAACATCAACCCTTGCTATATACTTTCCCTTAGCAGCTTTTATTCCAACATTAAGAGATTCAGCAAGCCCTAAGCAATCAGTATTTTTAATAATCTCTATCCTATTATCCAGAGCAGCATAATCCTTGATGATGTCATCAGAACCATCATCATTTCCAAATTCGCTAACAATAATTAATTCCCATCTTTCGTGTGTTTGCGATTGGATACTTTTGATAGATTCTTCTATGAAATTTATCCCCTTATACAATGGAACTATTATTGAAATATCAGGCTCATTTAATCTAACTTGATTCTCAAAAACAGATTTACTTTTATACATAAAAATCACATCTCCAATTATTCAAAATATAGTGATTTATTATGCTATTCCATCCATTTTCTGTAAAATAATCCATTACGAAAGACCTCTTTTGCATATTCAGGAACACTTCCTTTACAACGTAATTCCATTGCATGCTTCGCAAATAACCACCTATGACAAAATGTCTTTTCTATACAGTTAATGTCATATATTTTTCTTTCCATATTAATTCTATACATTTCAGTAATTAATAAATTTAGCTTCTCCATAGAATTCCCAAACTGGTTTCTATCAAGATTATCAAATTGCGTTGTAAACATAAGTGTCTTCAGTTCATCATCCAAATACTGCCGCCCGAACTTTCTTTCATACAATGACCTAGCTAATTCAGCTCGAACTGCCTCATCATGTTCTCTATCTATTTCGGATTTATTCCCTGCAGCTCTCCTATACTGAAAAAGTTCATCATCCATTAAATTGGATAATTCTGTACAATCCCCCGCTCTTATGAAAAAATCATAGTCTTCAACCCCCAAAAGTTGTTCATTATAATATAAATTAAACTCATCCAGAATTCTTTTTCGAATCATAATAGTTGGTTGCCTCAGAGGTAAAAAGAAAAGCAATTCACTATAATTTAGATTAGGATCAGCAAAAAAATCAACCCTCCACTTAGGTGAATCAATCACTGTATGACGAGTTCCTAGGACACCTATATTATCATAGTAATCCAAAAAACGTTTCTGATATGCAAGTCTATTAATCCCAGAAATATCATCCCCGTCCATTCTTGCAATATATTTTCCTACCGCCATTCGCATTCCTCGATTGACACTTGCTGATATACCAAGTTTTGTATCATTGAAGATCGGCACCACTCTTTTGTCCTTTGAAGCATATTCCTCAACAAGCTTAACACTTTCAGCACTACTCCCAAATTCGACAACAATAATAAATTCAAAATCAGTAAATGATTGATTCAAAATACTATCGATAGAATCGCTTAAATATTCTTCATCATTATAAATGCTCATTACCACAGACACTTCTGCCATATTACATTTTCTCCATTTCAAGAGTCATATTTTCATACAACGCATCTACTATACGCTCCCCACACTTGCCATCAAAGTATGGTATACATTCTCTAGTAGCCTTTTTTCTCATTGCTTCTTTATAATCATTACCACTGATAATCACATACTCCATAAAAGTTCGCATATCATATGCTGTATGTCCCTGGTAGTAACTATCGAATAACGGTTTAATAAAAGGAAGCAATTGCTCCTGATAATAATTATTCGTCATATATAAAACTGGGACATCAAGAACAGCTGCTTCAATCAAAAGAGCTGATCTATCGCCAATCACGCAATCAGCGGATATTAGAGCAGGTCTATAATCGGGAGAATCGTACAAATATACATTTTCTTTTTCATTTATGATTCTTTTAAACTGATATACTTCGTCCTCATAACCATCACGCACATATACTTCAAAAAACTTCGGATGTGGTCTCAAAATAAAATAATATTCCTTATACATATCCACTTGATCAAAAAAATCAATATACTCAGAAATATGAGGCTCAGGTACTGATGCATTCCCTCCTTTATCTGTAAAATGCATCTGAACAAATACTATTTTTCTATTCCCGATTTCTTCTAATAATGATTCTTCTAAATGGAATCTATCCCTATAATACAACGAGTCAAACTTAGGTAGTCCAGTTACAGTTAAGTAATGTCCTCCATATCTTGACATCAGTTGATGATCAACCTTAAGTGCTTCCGACATACAAGCCATTAACCACGGCTTAACTCTAAACTTAACATCAGAAAAAATATTGTCAGACCATACAGACGCTGAATAATTAATACCATATGGAATATAAAAAACTCTTATTCCTAATGAACTAATGGCATCAGAACGCAAAAAATATGGACGATGTTTATCATCCCATGGTGTTTGATAAAACATAATATGTGGACGTTTTTTTCTAAAATCATAGTACTCAGCTTCTTCAAATAAAATATTATTTTCTATTAGAAATTTCCTGGCACCTGCCATCTGCTCAGGTTCTCCTAATGTTCGGTCATATAATAATACTGTAAATTCAAATCTCTCATCTTTAACCAAAATATTGTAGACCGATTCAATGGATGGCCATTCAGAAGGGATCTGAAAAAGAAACACTATCCTTATTTTTTCTCCTTCATAATATGGAATCCTATTGGAATAAAACGCGATATTACCTGTCTGTGCCTCGAACTCTTTTTTTATTCGTTTCCACCTATCCCATGTCCAATTTTCTATTTGTCTATCATTTCTTTTGCATCTATCCCATGTCCACCTTTCTATTCTTTTATCAATATCTTTTAATGTATCATTTCCTAAAGACGTATTAATTTGTATCTGTGGTAATAATGAAGTACTATCTTTTATTTCTTCTCTAATCGCATATTTTACAGCTAATATTAATCGCTCTCTGATCCAACTTCTAATTATCCCCATTAAATCTATCTCCTCTTCAAATCTTTCCTTTACCAAAATACAATAAACCACAAAACACTAATAAAAGCATGTCATTTTCAGTCAAAAGCAGTTGTTTTTCTATGCCTTTATTCAGAATTCAAGCATAAACACTTTGCTGATAATCCAAACCGCTATAAATATTTAAATCATTATGAAAAATATCTAATTATCCTTTAGTAGTTCTCTTGTTTTAATTTCCACTGTAGAGAAAATATCTATACCATATTTATTTTGTTTTTCTTAAATTGCTAAAGAACCTTTTTTAATACAAAGTACATCATATGATCAAATGCCATGTGGATATCCTCTGTTATCTGCATATCTTCGATATTTACATGCATATGATAATCAGCTAGTGCTATGAGCTTTCCACCAGAATAGCCAGTAAGACCAATAACCTTTGCTCCGACCTCTTTTGCAAATTCGGCCGCATGTACAACATTTCTAGAATTGCCACTACCTGATATGGCAATCACAAGGTCTTCAGATTTTAATCTACCTCTAAGTTGGAAACGGAATATCTCATCATAGGAGATATCATTTGCGATTGCGAGAACAGATGCCATGTTGTCGTTTAAGCATACAAGTCTGAACTTTTTATCAAGTGGTTCGCTAATGCCTTTATTGAAATCACCGACAAAATGTGATGCTGTGGCTGCACTTCCTCCATTTCCAAAAATGTAAATTACGGCCTCTCTCTCATAGGCGTCCTTTATTGCATCTACGGCTTCAGTTATCTCATCGTAATCGAGATTCTTGATTACTTTTATTTCCCTGTCAAAATACTCTTTTATCAGTTCCTTCATTCTTTATCCCCCAAAATCATTTCAATACATTCAAGCAGATTCTTCCCCACCAGGTCTGGCTTCGCATCATACTTCTTATCTTCGCCCGCTTCCCCTGTCATTACGAGGCAGGTCTTCATGCCGGCATTTTTACCGGTCTGTATATCAACAGTGGTGTCACCGATGATCCATGAGCTCGCAAGGTCTATATTCATCTCCGCAGCTGCTCTGGTTAGCATTCCTGTTTTAGGCTTCCTACAGTCACATTCAAATTTCAGTTCAGGGATTTCTCCCTCAAAACCTTTGTCAGTGTGATGTGGGCAGTAATAAATCCGGTCGAGGTATGCCCCCTCCAGCCCGAGAAGAGTCTCCATTCTGCTGTGGATTTTCTCAAGTTCACCAAAACTGCATTCTCCGCGGGCTATGACTGGCTGGTTTGATACAACAACTGTCAAATAGGGGGATGCATTGATCTTCTTAATGGCAAGTGCAGCTTTTTCTTCCAGTTCTAAATCCTCTGTATGCCTGACAAATCCCTTATATCTGTTTATTGTTCCATCCCTGTCGAGAAAAATGCACTGTTGCTTGTTCGATAGATTTCTACTACTCGGAATGCCCTTCTTTATATCTTTTTCCACACAAGAAAGCCGTTCCGGAGTACCAATATCCTTGACATATTCCGTACTGCGGTATGCATATACTTGTCCAACGGCTATAAGAGGTGCTATAATCTCCTTGTCAAGATCATACGTTTTCCCCTCTTCCAAACCGCAGATAGTTTTTTTATCCAATATGTATATTCCTGCGTTTACTAGGTTTCTATAATAATCCGTTCTCTCTGTATGTTTGGATATCCAGTCAGTTACCCTGCCATCCTTTAGTGCAACAATAAGGTCGCTATCTTGAGGATGAGCATTTGGATGAGCAAAAAGTGATATCTCGGAATTATTTTTTTTGTGAAACAATATAAAACGCGTAAAATCAACCTCCAGATAGAGATCCCCCAAGAGAAGAAGAAAATCATCATCCAAACTGTCTCTTAGAAACGCCAATGCTCCAGCTGTACCAAGAGGTTTTTCTTCATTGTAATAAGTGATGTTTACGCCCCACTTATGACCGTCACTGAAATACTCCATTATTACATGGGACAAGTGCCCGGTTATCATAAAAATCTCTGTAATTCCGCAATTTCTTAAATTTTCAATCTGATATTCCAAAAGCGGTTTCCCATTAAGCTTTACCATAGGCTTTGGAATATCCTTTGTAACTGAAGAAAGCCGGGTTCCTTTTCCACCAGCCATTATTACCGCCTGCATTTATAGAACCTCGATATTAACGTTTTTCAGAGTGTCCCTTACGGAATTATTAGATGTATGCGCCGGTTTCCAGCCAGTCTCATGTATCTTGGAGAGGTCGTACTGAAAGGATGGAACATCGCCTTTCCAGCCTACATTTCCACCCGTGTATTTATACTGAACATCGGAAAGCCCCATGCGCTCGCAGACGAGATCTGCGATTTCTTTTACTGTAGTTGCGTCCTCTACTCCAACGTTGAAGACTTCTACACCTTTTCTTTCTTTTATAGAAAAATCGTATATGGCATCCACAAGATCGATTACATACAGATATGGTTTACATTGTGTACCATCTCCGAGGATTTCAAGTTCTGTAGGATTTTTCTTCAATTTACGTATAAAATCAAATATTACCCCGTGTGTAAGTCCGGGACCTATCACATTCGGGAAGCGGAATATAAGAACTTCCAATTCATTCATATAAGAGTATGAAGATATGAAGGCTTCCGATGCGAGCTTCGCGCCACCATAATATGATATAGGAGCAAGGCTCCCCTGGGTCTCGGAAACATTTATACCGGTTTTGTCACCATACACTGCACTTGTTGATGCAAAGAACAACTTATGAATGTTGTTTCTTCTCATGCCTTCAAGCACGCTGTAGGTGGTACTAAAGGTATTCTTGAAGTCTTTTCCCGGTTCCTTTGCACTCTTTTGTATATCTGAATTTGCAGCAAGATGATATATTCTCTGTACGCCTTCATTTTCTAATAGTTTGCTGAAAACATCTACATCAGATACATCTGCTTCGATGAATTTAAAGTCTTCATTATCCAAACAATCTTCTATGTTTTCTTTCTTTCCAAGTGTAAAATTGTCAACACAAATTACCGTTCTGTTTTCAGAAAGCAGCTTTCGAGCAAGGTGAGAACCTATAAATCCTGCTCCGCCAGTTATAAGACACACTTCTTTTTTCATAACATAAATCTTCCTTGTATTTTAATAATTCCCAATCCCAATTCATCCCAAATCCTAACAGTATATGATTAGCAAAGTCTTCTGATGGGCATTGGACATAATTCAGTAGCTGTCTGGTTTAATTCCGACATGTATTACAGCCGATCCCTGTCTATCAAATGCCATGGGCATCTGTGTAAGATTAAGAGCTGATCTAACTTCTGGCTGTCTTTTCTTCGGAACATAAAACAGAAGAAATCCGCCTCCACCTGCACCAAGAAGTTTTCCTCCCATAGCACCATGTTTCATAGCCAGCTCATAATACTCATCTATTGAAGGATTTGATATTCCATTTGCAAGAGTTTTCTTCAACTTCCAGCTTTCATTGAGAATTTCTCCCATAGCATCTATGTTGTTCATATGAAGTTCATCTCGCAGTTCTCTTGCAAGTTCGCACATCTTAAGCTGATTCTTTTCCTTGTCACCGACTGTGATATTTACTCCCTGTTCTTTAAGAATCTCACTTGCAGAGTGAAGCTGTCCTGTATAAAACATCATAAGATTACTTTCCAGCTCTGAGTACAATTCAGATCTCATTATTATTGGTTCAACCATAACTGAACCATCCCTGTTGAACTGGTAAAAGTTAAGGCCGCCGTAGGCTGCAGCATACTGATCCTGCTTCCCTATCGGATTTCCAAGTCTTGTAATTTCTATCTCACATGCTTTCTGCGCTAATTTTTCTTTAGAAACAAATTTTCCTTTATATGAATACAGGGAATGTAATAAGCCAACCGTAAATGAACTTGATGAGCCAAGTCCCGTCCCTGCTGGAACATCAGCAGTACTGGTTATCTCCACTCCATCAACCCTCAGCATCTCAAGGACTTCCTTAAAGTAAGCGTGATTGATCTCGCTCACATCGCCTACAATTTCCGTTTTGGAATATTTAAGAATTGTGTCCATCTTTGCGAAGCTTGGATGAACTGATATATACATGTACTTGTTAATGGAAGTGCTCAACACGCACCCTCCATGTTTTTCATAAAATGATGGAATATCACTTCCACCCCCGGCAAAACTAACCCGAAAAGGTGTTCTTGTTATAATCATATGTCATGTCTCCTAACATTCATTGCCCACCTAACTTTCTATACTCAGCACATACGGTTTTAACATCCCCGTCCATACGAAGCTTACCTTTTTCAATCCAGACTGCCCTGTCGCAGTTGTCGAGGATTGTTCCCATGCCATGGCTGACCATGACAACTGTTGATCCCCCGTGGATCATTTCTTTAATTCTCTTAAGACTCTTCTTTCTGAAGAACTCATCTCCCACAGAAAGCACTTCATCAAGAAGAAGGATTTCAGCGGCATCTCCAGCTGTTGCTATTGCAAATCCAAGTCTTGATACCATACCTGAGGAGTAATTCTTTACCTTTTCCTCCATAAAGTCCTGAAGCTCCGCGAACTCGACAATTTCATCATAGTGCCCATCAAGGAAGTCTTTGGAATATCCGATTATTGAGCCATTTAGGTACACGTTTTCTCTGCCGGATAGCTCCATGTCAAATCCTGTTCCCAAGGTTAAGAGTTGTATTTTTCTCCGGTCAACCTCTATTTCTCCGCTTGAGGGACTAATTGCACCTGATATAAGCTTCAGAAGGGTACTTTTCCCTGAACCATTAGTGCCGATTATTCCAACAACCTCTCCTTTTTGTATATCAAAGCTGACATCATCAAGTGCAAGGAGTTCTCTATAGTTGATCTGATTTTTTATTTTCCTGATAAGGTAATCCTTAAGCCCTGACACATTCGCTGTGCTTATTCTATATCTCATGGTCAGATTCTTTATACTGATTACCGGCTGTGTATCTGCCATCTTAATCTCCAATTAAATATGCTGCATTACTTCATTTTCTCTTCTTAGGAATATAAGGTAACCTAGAAGATAACTCGCTACTCCCCAGATTATTATCCTCATCCATAAATCTGCAGTAGGCCAGGTTCCATATACCATGCAATCTCTAGCAAAGAGCATATAATCATATACGGGATTGTTGTAAATAACCATCTGCATAGCATTCGGAACCTGCTCTATAGGATAAAAGATTGCAGATAAGTACAGGAGCATCGTAAGAAAAACCGTGTACAAGTACTTAATATCAGCAAAGAATACGTATAAGATTGAAAGTACATATCCAACACCAAGTCCAAACATCAGACATAAAATCATATCAATCGGGAACAAAATCATGGTTAGCTTCGGTTTAACCCCAGATAAAAGTAGAAGGGGCAGATATGCCATCATACTGTATAAAAAATTTATGAATGCTGTATAGCATCTAGAAAGCACAAAAACATTTTTGGGAACTTTTACACGAAGCAAAAGATTTCTGTTATCAACAAGAACAGTCATGACGCTCTGACTAACTTGCCCATACATGTTGAAAAACAAATATCCTGTAAGGTAATAAAGTGGAAAATTCTGAATATTTCTTTTGAACATAGTTGAGAACACTAGCGTCATTACCAGCATGTAGAGTAGTGGACTAAGGACGCTCCACAAGATCCCCAAATAGGATCTGGCATATTTCCTTTTGATTTCTCTCCCCGTAAGCTCCCTGATTACAAACCAGTACTGCTTTAATTCTCCCATACTTTCCTCACAAAAACTTTCTGTTGTACTTTAATGTTTAGAACACGCACTAAAGTACCTTTTTAGTATATAACTATACTATAGATTCGTCAATTTAGTTTTAGATACTATCGTGCTTATACGGAAGCATAAAAATGCTCCAACGCATTTCTGCCTTGGAGCATCTTTCTCCTGTTATATTCCTAAAATTTATTGTACAGATATCGTTCCGTCCTCAGAACAGCTAACTGCCCAGTTTCCTGATGTTTTCGCAGCAGGTGCTGTGATACCATTTGGCCAGGAGATTTGTGACTGCCAACCTTCCCGCTTTTGCTGAACAGGAGTAGTCTTGGCATCGACTGCGTTTCCCGTGTCGAGGTATTCAGCCATAACCTCCGCATATAGAGCTCTGATATTTGCGGCATCTGTCGCCTCGCGAGCCATTTCAAGCCGATTGGAAAATAGCGGAATCGCTATTGCCACTAGCACGGCTATGATAGCAACAACTATCAAGAGTTCTGCTAAAGTAAATCCGTCTTTTGAGTGTTTGATACAATTTTTCATGGTACACCTCCATTCCCCTCATCTGTCTGCTTCGCAGACACCTTCCCCCAAGGGGAAGGCATTAGTTATATTTTTTCCTGATATACATCAGGTAGTTGTACAGTCTTGCCTGCATTAGACTCCAGTGAACATGCTTACCACATCTGACAATGCTTCCGTATATCCAGCCGCTCTCATGGATATCCGCTGTTCTAACGTTGAATTTACTTAGAAACCATATAAGCGTTTTCCTTAAGAGCCTCAAATTGCATATATCTTCGTATGTCAGTTTAGCTGCAATTGTCTGGGCATCTTCTTCCAGAACATCATCACAAAAGAATAGATTGCCATATATATTTGCTTCCCATTTATCAGGCTTTGCCATAAGTTTTGAAAGAATACTTTCTGAGATAGCTGCTCCGTTATCCAATGCACTATAACTTGAATATGCATTTGCATACATCTCCAGATAGGGTTGCATTGTTTCCAAATATTCTCTATTAAGACTTCCATATTCTACAATCTCAGCATGAAATCTTCCAGAATCGCTACTATCCTTTTTATACCCCAGTGTGATACCTGCTGCCTCGGAGCTGACAGCTTCGAATAAACAGTTACTGAAATATACCTTTCTTCTTATCCGGTTCTTAGGACTAAAATAGAACGCATAATAATCTTTAGGGTTCATATCCGTGGGCACTTCATAAAGCCCAAAGTAATATCCATATAATCTTGTACCTGGTTTCTCATAACAAAGAAGGCGAGTAAGACTTCTTTGAGTAGTCCCTACCCATCCACTATCAACTATTGCTATCTTTTCATCCGACAGCATCCCTTCCTGCTTTAAATAGCCAAGTGCTTTAGGTAGCCTTTTCTTTGCATGTTTTTGAATTATTGGCCATAAGCTCTCTTTACTTGCCGATGCTTTCTCTTTCCACTGCAATATCTCCGGTCTGGAAAGAATTCTGTCCAGGGAATCATTATATCCAAGAATTCCTGTAAACTCCTGTATTTCATTTTTATCAAGAGCTCCCCTACGAAGAATTTTTCTCATAGTCACATCTATACCGCTAAGAAACATCATATCCAAAAAGTGACTATCATCTAAAGCCATTTCAGGAATTCTGAGCGCATATCTGGAGACCCTGAGGTATCTAAGTTCCGGATATGTTTTTATATCATCAGAAGACTTCACTATTTCCATCGCAGCCCTATAAACAGGCCATGCATCCCTGGATAAAAAATATAGCTTCCTAATTCCTTTTTCTCTGGCATCATTGAGCACCCATGCCGCAAATTCCGTCAGCACGGGTGCCCATGTGTGGAGGTAATGAATGATACTTCCCACCTTCCTTACAGAGGCAGGATCCCCATTATAATTTGCAAATGAAGGGATTGTCACGAGTTCCTCCATGCATTTTTCGTTAGCTCTGTTGTATGCAGGATTTTTCTCAAGAGCTTTTTTATAATACACAAGTCTATCCATCTTATACTGTTGCTTTCTTGTGCTTGAAGAATTCTATAAGTTTGACCGGAACGAAAGTACCGGCTATCGGCCTTACACAGTATACCCAACCAAATGGGAAAAGCAGTCCCATTTTTTTAAAATTTTCGTATCTGACCTTCATCTCATAGACACGGAATTTAAAAGCTCTGTTGTGGTAATTGTCTCTATCCACATGATACTTAAAAAGTACCTCCTGCATATTGCAGCCTTTAAATCCAGCCTGATAAAGTCTCATAAATATCTCATAATCCTCGCACCGCAGAGTCTCTTTTCTGGCAGTATAGCCACCATTTTCTATAAGTGCAGATCTCCTGTACATAACTGTAGGATGAATATATGGCGAGAATTTGAGATAGTCCTCTGCAGTAGGATGTGCCGGTCTTGTAGTTATTCCCCACACGCCTTCTTCATCAAATATTTTTGCATTACAGCCACACCAGTCATACTCCGGATGAGCCTCCAAAAATGCTCGTTGTTTTTCGAACCTTTTTGGAAGTGATATATCGTCATCATCCATGCGTGCAATATATCTCCCACTTGCCTTTTCCAGACACTTATTTAATGAAAAAGCGAGACCATTATTCTCCTCACTGCCAATCACAATTATTCTGTTATCTCTGTCCTTTAATCCTCTGATAAACTCTGATGCCTTAGGATTGGAGCCATCATCATAGATTATAAATTCGAAGTCCCTGAAAGTCTGTGTCAGAATTGAATTAACTGCTCTATCAAGTTCATTGGTATTCTGTCCACTAAAAACCCCCATTATGACGGATATCTCAACCGTCTTCATACATTATCTCCCCACAATAAAAGTATTTTCTGACAATCCTTGAAAATGATTATTGCTGAATTTTGCTATATATTTCTCGCATTGTTTCTTTTGCTGAGCTTTTTGAAAAGATGTTTGAAAGCTCCAATGCTTTTTTAGAATATGCATCCCTGACATCCGGGTTGCTCTTAAAGGTAGAAATTGCTTTCTCGAAATCCCGTACCTCATTAGGTCTACACACTATTCCGTTTTCACCATTTCTCATGTATTCTCTAGTTCCGCGATTATCAGCAGCTATGACAGGCACCGCACAACCGAGCGCCTCAACCGCAGCCATTCCGAATCCTTCCCTCTTTGACGGAAAAGCAAATACATCAGCTGACTGTAATATTCGCTCCATATCGTTTCTATAACCGAGAAGCTTTATATTATCAGATAATCCGCTCTCTTCGATGAAGTTTCGCAGTTCCAGGGCTTTTCCTCCCCTGCCACAAATGCTGTAATAAATATCTTCATCATCCAAGGATCTGATTGCTTCCAGCACCACAGTATGATTCTTGTTATTATTCAGTTCCGCTGCAGTTACTATGTGAAAACCTTTATCCGGTATTCCAAGTTCTTCTCTTACTGCCTTTCTAAGTTCCGGCATTGGATGGAATCTATCTGTATCAAGACCAACACCATGGAGAAGTTCTACATGTCCACCCTTTCTTAAATTGAAGGTACATGCTCGTTTATAGTCCTCTTTATTTATGGTGATGATCATATCCGTAAACCTGGCAAGGAAGCGCTCTATGGGATAAAAAATAAGCCAATATGCTTTAGGGGCGCCTTTAAAGAAATGAAATCCATGCGCTGTATAAATTACATATGGATTTTTTCCAGAACAAAAACCAGCTAATCTCCCCAGCATGCCTCCAACCGGATTATGGCAATGAACAAGACTTATATTTTCTTTTTTAATTAAATCCGACAGCTGAATAAGACCTTTAGTATTCTTAATTAAATGCCAGGGCTTTTTGTGCAGAACAATTTGGTGCATTATAATTCCTGCATTTCGTAGGCTTTCCGGATTAAAAGCATATACGGGATTATCAAAATCAGATGCATAGTGGATTTCATATCCATTTTCCTGCAGTACCTGAACATCATTTTCTAGAAATTGAGATAAAAAACCACCAGTACTTGAAACAATCAGCGCTTTTTTCATACTATCTTCACGGTCTATAGTAACCATTTCCCCTCAAATAATATCTATAGTATATATTTATTTGTTTTTAGCGTCAATTGTATTGTTTTTTTGGCAAAAAATCCCTGACTCAGTTAAATGAATCAGGGATTACCATCTACATATTCTGTTTTCAGTTCTATTATTTTGATTTTAGAGCAATGATATTTTTAATGATCTCATATAGATGCCTCTGATCTCCCAGCTTCTCCTGTTCGATTAAGAGATATGATTTCATAGCCCACGTATCTTCATCTGTATCAAAAGTCTCAATATTCTTAAGAAAATCGGACATAGTCACATCCAATCCCTTAGTGATTCTGTATATTGTATCAACTGACGGAGTCTTAATTCCTCTCTCCAGCTGTCCAATATATGAAGGGTGAAGGTCGCTCATTTCAGCAAGCTCTTCCTGACTTAACTTTCTGTCTTTCCTGTAAAATCTAATTCTGTTACCAATCTCTTCTGTGATATCCATAGATGTCCTCCTGTAAAATAGTTTTAATATGCAGATAACAGAGCGCATACTATCACTACTTTTGCTCACAGTATCTATACTAAAGATTGTATAAACAGCCAACAATTAACCATTGTATTGCATTTGCTTCAAGTGACACTATTATACAAATCCTAAAAACTGATAGATATAGCACTAAAGACAATTGTTATATCTATACTTTATGAATAACATAGAATATAACCATCACTATTGTTTGAAATTAAATAATGATTTGTTTTATGGCAAGCATGGTCACTTTAGTAGTATCTTGTCTATCCGACAGAACATTCCCAATTGAAAGGGCAGGTGATTTTCATGCATTACAACAAAATCAAAGATTTACTTTTCCGGCGTGGTGGTCTCAGCCATGCAATAGTTATGGCTATGCATACCACAGAAAGTTTCAAGCTTATAAAAGATGAGGCAATTTACCTTGAAAGAGCAAGAAATCTGTTAAGAGATGAGCTGTTATGCTGCTATGCATTTCTGGAACAGTATGATTTGTTTGAGATTTATTTAGATTCGAGAGATGGGCTGCTATAACCCTCATCCGTCACCTTCGGTGACACCTTCCCCCTTAAAAAGGGGGAAGGCTTTAAAATATATCATTATCCTCTCAATAGAATAAAAATATGTCTTCACCGTATGACAAAAGATTAAAAATTTTCATTCCACTATAATAAAAGATAATAAAATATCTTTACCCTATAGCAAAAAGTTTAATAATAGTCTTGCACTATAACAATGAATTAAAATGTTTTTACCAAATTCGAATTTTATATTGTGCTACTGATTCAATACTTTCAGCTCTGCAGGCAACTTTTTTGCCATCAACTATTTCGCTTAGTTCCGGCCATTCCTGAATATAAACCTTTTGATTTTCATAAAGAGGATAGATAACTGCCATAGCTTCGAAATCCTCTTCCAGTTCAGTATTTCCTTCGGAGCCGATAAATCGCTTTAGCCCTATTTCCCAAGCCTGTCCGGTATAGAAGCTGTCTGCTATAAGCTGTCCCTCATGGAAACCATCCACATCACTGACAGCATAGAGCTCTGCTCTGTCACCTGCATACTTTATGTGAAGATACACTTCGTCGATGTTCTCATCTATGCCTGTTACATTAATTGAATATTTCTCTAAAGAAAGGCTATCTTCACTCAGGGCAGATGGGCAATTTGCGCTGTTATTCTCAATCTTTCCAAGCTCTGCGCGTACAGGGCTAATCAGGCTGTCAGCATATCTGTAATCCGCAAAATCCATGCTGTCTACCATATAGGTATCGCTTACATTCTCAGCATCGTCATGTATAAATCCCGAAGGAGTCTCATCAAGATCAGGCCATACTCTGAAAGAAACAGTATGTTCCATTCCGTCTGACGGAATCTCTGCATATATCTCATAACCATTCGGGTTACCATTTTCCAGAACTCCCGAACGTCTCCTGTTTGTACCGACAATCCTGTCCACAACATCAAACTCGCAGATAATAAGATGCTCAGCACCGCGGTCATCAGTTATTTTCACAGCATGTTCAGCTTCATAGCTGCTAAGTGTAACTATTTTAATGCCACCAAGGTCACCTTCTATTTCAGCGGCTGCGGAATCTCTCTCATCTGCATAGAAAACATAGGCACATTCTCGCTTCTTTTCATCATGAAGAATACAGAGTGGAATCATGTTAGCTCTAATCAACACTGCATCCTCACCTATTGGCATATTAAAAGGGTAGAAAAAGGTATCCCCGTTTTTAATATTCCTCTCTTCAAATTCTGTGATCACGTTGCCTTCAGCGTCATAAGCCTTAAGAATGGCATCATCATGGTCAGCCATTTCGTATCTTCTTTGATAATTATTTACGAAAAGATAACCTGACATCCGCTCCTGCCCGTTAACCTCTTTTTTCACAGCGCGAACAGCGGTCCTAGGATCAGTTAAATTTTCCGGTTTATCCGGATTATTGGGCTGATTTATAAATGGCATCTCACAGAGCGCTTCACCAAAGTCCTTAGTAAACATGGAGATTCTTCTGATTTTTCTGTAGGTATCAGACATCTGCCCATACTCTTTAAGAGGCGCATTAAAATCATAAGATAAAACAGGCAGGTCATTGGGATATCCGGTCGCTGTGCTTTCCTGAAGAGTTGATAGCTTTCCCTCTGGATTAGTTCCACCGTGATACATATAATATCCGAGAAGATTAGCGCCACTTCCAAGTTTTACC
The DNA here is from genome assembly GCF_000424145.1 of Butyrivibrio sp. AC2005. GTDB lineage: Bacteria > Bacillota > Clostridia > Lachnospirales > Lachnospiraceae > Butyrivibrio. Next base: position 16,199 of record NZ_AUJI01000011.1, on the reverse strand, counting down.
ATGCTCATAGCTTCTGTATCCCTGCCGGTAGCAATGCATCTTCTATGGTGAGTCACCTGCAATCCTCCACCCAATTCAGCAGTAAGATATGGGAATTTTTTCATATCAAAAGTGATGCCGGCACCCAGCCCATGATCCGATCCAATATTGTGATCATTTCTTTCAGCAGTAAAAATATAATTCCCACTGGGCTCAAGCTCTGTTGTTCTTGGATCCCACGGAGCTTCGCAGTAACCACCCATAACAGGGAGCATCCCGCCGGTAACAGCGCCTCCCCATCCGGTTGCAGTATAAATCGGAACATCAAAACCGATCTCTATGGCCATATCACGAAGAGTCCGCATATGAGCCTCACCCTCTTCGCCGCCAAATCCGCCGCAATGTCCGTATTCATTTTCAATCTGCACACCGATTACAGGTCCGCCATCCTTCAAGAACAATCCCTTAGCCTGCTCATATATGTGTTCATAAAAATTTCGTGCATGAGCAAGATATTCAGGGGCATTACTCCTTACTTCGTAGCCCTTATCCTTCGCATCTTCCAACAACCAGTCCGGAAAACCGCCGTTTCTTACTTCTCCGTGTGCCCAGGGGCCAATTCTAAGGATGCAGTTTAATCCCACTCTCTTCACAATCTGAAGGAATTTTCTCAGGTTCTTATCTCCACTAAAATCAAACTCACCACGAATCTCTTCATGATGAATCCAAATGGTATAGAGTGATACAATATCCACTCCGCCACTTTTCATCTTGCATAGCTCTTCTTCCCAATATCTGTTTCTGTAACGGGAGAAATGCATCTCACCCATCACAGGATAAAAAGGCTTATCATCAACAGTTAGTGACATTGGTGTATAGGATAGTCTGTTCATACTTTGTATCATATTCTCTCTCCTTAGAATCGTATATATCCCTCATTCGGCAGGTTCACCGGTACCATAAAAGATAAAGGTATTTTACAATTTTTTGGTCATATAGAAAAGGGAGCACCTATTTGGTGCTCTCCTTCATTATAACTTCATAATTCTTAAGTTTTTGACTTTCTACTGCCTCTCCATCTATGAGCCGCATAAGCATTCTTGTGGCAACAGCACCAAGCTTCCTGTCATCAAAATTAAGCGATGTTACGGGAATAACAGCATTCTCAAGTATATTGCTGTTGTAAAAGGATGCAAGTCTCAAGTCTTCCGGTATCCTTATTCCGGCAGCTCTGCAGATACTCATAACATAGCCTGCCAGCTGATCATCCATGCAAACAACACCATCTATTTTCTTTTCCGCAAGGTGTTTTACGATTTCAGTAAGTCTCTGCTCATTACCCTGATTCAGGAAAATAAGAGATTCATCCAGTTTTTTCCCTGCCTGCTCAAAGGCTTTTAGAAACCCTTCATACCTTGTTCGGGTGATCATGTGGTTTTGTGAGCCTCCTACCAGAGCAAGCTTTGTATGACCTTTTCCTATTAAAATAGAAGTAAGCTCCCTGCACGCATCAAAGTGGTCATTATCAACAGTGATAATCTTTTCATCACTTGAAGAGCCTATTGCAACAAATGGTATTCCGCTTCTTAGCAGGTACTCAGCAGTTTTATCATCAATCAGAGTTCTTGTGAGTATCACTCCATCTACCTTATGGTTATCAATAATTCTCTTAAGATTAGAAATCTCATCCCCGGTAACCATAGATATTATTATGTCGTAGCTGTAACCACTTGTGACCTCGCTCATTCCAACAAGACATCGCTGAAAAAACGGAAGATCTACAAGTGAATAATCCCCCTGCCATACTACTGCAATATTAAAGGTTCTCCGCTGAGCAAGTCCCTTTGCAACCACATTCGGCTTATAATTATTCTGTTCAATGTACTCAAGGACGCGTAATCTTGTCTTTTCACCAATTCTCCCTTTCCCGGAAATAGCTCGGGATACGGTTGTCTTGGATACCCCAAGAGCATCTGCCACATCCTCGATAGTGATTTGTGTCCCCATATAGTTATCCTTCACTTTTCTTTTTTCACAAGGAAGTTCTGCTGTAAGTCTTCTCTGGGATTCTCACTAGGCTCGACAGAACCTCGCCAAGTGTTCACCCATGGCTCGCACTAAGCTCGTGTAATACCTCGCTAAGTGCTCTGCTCAACCTTTCACAGCGCCGCCGGTAACGCCCTCAACATAGTATTTCTGAAGGAACATAAACAGTAATACTACAGGAATTGCTATAAGTACGCCGCCCGCGCAGAATCTTGTAAAGTATCCCTGATAATCATTAGTCTTAACCCATCTGAACATAGCAACCGCTACGTTATAGCTCTTGTCGTGACCAAACGCTACATAAGAAGCAAAAATGTAATCATTCCAGGGCGCCATGAATGCAACCAGAGCTGTATAAATAATAATTGGCTTACTCATGGGAATAGTCATTGTAAAGAATATTCTTGATCTGCTGGCACCATCAATTCTTGCAGCTTCATCAAGAGCCTTAGGAATAGTATCAAAATAACCTTTGCATACATAATATCCCATACCTGAGCTTGCTACCGAAACCAAAATGAGTCCGGGTATAGCACCTGCCTGTGTAAGTCCGAACATCTTAAGCAAAAAGTACAGACAGATCATTGTAAGGAATCCGGGGAACAATCCAAGCACGAGCCAGGACTTCATAAGAAGTGTTCTTCCCTTAAATCTCATTCTTGAAAGCGCATAGCTGACGCAGAGAACCACTATTGTCTGCAGTACTGCTACAAAAAACGCAATAATAACAGTATTTGAATACCATCTTAAATAATTGGTCTCGCCCGAAAACAGAAATTTATAGTTATCAAGTGAAAACTGGTGCGGAATCACGTAGCTCTCCATTCCGCCTGATTCTGTCGCATAGGATCTGAAACTCTGCAGCACGATTCCCACAAACGGAAAGAGCCAGATTATGCTAATCAAAACAAGGAAAATATATGAGACGATATTTCCTATCGTTCTTTTTGTTTTATAACCGGTTTTAATCATTGGAAGCCCTCCTCATCCTTTACTGACGGAAGTAGTCCATATACTCCGAGAGCAAATGTCGCCGTTACAATAAATACCATGATACCGATAACCGCAGCCATCTTGTAGTTACTGTCTGTTACTGTCATCTTGTAAAGCCATGTAACAAGAAGGTCTGTCGTTCCGGCATTTCCTGCATAGCTCATGGTTCCGGGGCCACCACCTGAGAGAAGATAAATCACACCGAAGTTATTAAGGTTACCTGTAAACTGTGTAAGCAGGAACGGACCTGTTACAAACAGCATATAAGGAAGAGTTATACTCTTAAACATCTGCCACGGGCTTGCACCGTCAATTCTGGCACTTTCATATAAATCTTCCGGTATATTCATTAAAAGACCTGTTGCAATAAGCATCATGTAAGGAATACCTATCCAGATGTTGACTACAATGATCGTAATTCTCGCAAGCATAGGATTTGACCAAAACGGAATTGCATTTTGAATAAGGCCTGCCCGTTTTAAAAATCCGTTTATGATACCGTCATTTGCAAACATTTTCATAACGTAAAGCAGTGATACAAACTGAGGAACAGCAATTGTCATAACAAGAATTGTTCTCCAGAGCTTTTTAAATTTAATTCCCTTTTTATTAATAAGAATTGCTACTGCAAGTCCGAGGAAATAGTCTATGAATGTTGCCAGAAACGCCCACACAAGTGTCCAGGCCAGAACCTTAAAGAATGTGGGACCAAGTCCCTCACTTCCGAATGAAACCAGTTCTTTAAAGTTAGCAAGACCTACCCATGTAAACAGGTTCGCGGGAGCCTGATGGTTGTAATCGTAATTCGTGAAGGCTATAAAAATCATGAATACGATAGGAAGTAATGTAAAAAGGAATATTCCCGTTACAGGAAGAAATAGTAAGGTTTTATCAAAGTGTTTATCAAACAGTGAACCAAATGCCTCAGCATTCGTAGGAAGCTTTTTGCCTGCCTTAAGAGCAAGTTCCTCCTTGCGGTTCTCTTCGACATTCAGTCTCCATATTAAAATCAGTAAAATTATAGCAAATACAGAAAGTACTCCAAATAAGAGAATCAGGAAACTGTTATCTCCATATACTGTCTTTCTCTTAACCTTGTGAGTAGCTACTGTTCCCAATGTCGTTATCTTGGACAGATACATCCATCCAAAGCCTGTCATGTACCAGAAGAAAAGAGCCTCCAGAACCATAAATGTCAGACCTATAAGAATCTGCCCTCTAAGTAGCGGGCCTAATCCAAAGATAATGAATGAAAGCTTGGTCTTAATATCGCCTTCTTTAAATGTAAGCCCGATTTTCTTAAGATCATTTCCAAGAGCACTTAAGACCGTGGCCAAATTTTGTTTTTTCTTTATTTTTGAGCCGTGTGCCATTTCTGGCCTCCCTTCTTTACTATGGCGCATAGATATAACTTCTTTTGAAAAGGGCCCGGGATGAAACAGTTCCCGAGCCCTGTATTATCTTTATTTCTTCGTTTTAGATCATCCTGTCAAAATTACTGTACGTAAGACTCACATGTTGCCTGGAAGTCATCAAGAGCCTTCTTGATATCATCATCAGAAGCATCAGCCTTAATCTCACCTGATATTACAGAGTCACCAAGTGATGTAGCAAGACTCCAGTAGTCTCCGGGATACTGTCCCTGAGGAATTGCAAACTTGAGCTGCTCGCCAAGAGCTGAAAGAGCTTCATCAGCCTTAACTTCGTCAGAGTTCTGTGCGTTAAGGTTTGCAGGGCCCCAACCTACTGCATTGAATCTTGCAAGCTGAACTTCTTCGCTTGAAAGGTAAGCCGCAAGTGCATCACATACAGCAAGCTTGTTCTCATCTTCCTGAGGCTTTACACCGAGAAGCTTATATCCGCCAAAGCCTGAAAGCTGATATGACTTTCCGTCTGAACCTGTGAATGTAGGAAGCTTAGCGCAAGCGTAGTTGTCGCCAAACATCTCCTTAGCTGCATCAGCATCCCATGTACCATCAACGATAGCTGCGCAATCGGTTGCAGCAGAAACTGATGAACCGTTCTGGAATGACTTTGTGTTAGCAAGTTCGATGATCTCTCTAAGAGCTACCTCACCTTCAGGACTAGCGTATGAAGTATTGCACTTTGTGAAGTTACCATCATTGTCTGTGTCATATGTAAGCTCAGCACCTGTTCCGAAGAAGAATGCTGTCTGATACCAGCCATTATTAACTTCAAAATAGAAGTTCTTACCTGCTGCGTCGCACTGCTCTGAGATACCCTCAAGTGTAGAAGGGTCTGTTACAACGCTCTTATCATAGTAAAGGAAATATCCGTTATCAGCTGTAAGAGGATAAGCATAAAGTGTGTCACCTACTGTTGCTGCTGTAACAGCACCTGCATCGTTAGTCTTCCTGATATCCTCTGCATTAGACTCCTCAACTTCTTCAAGAGCACCTGCAGAAACAAGTCTTGCGATCTGATCCTGAGCAAAACCATAAATATCAGCACCAGCCTGAACGTCTGTTATCATATTACCGGCTGCATCGCCTTCACCTGTAGCCTCAACAGTTGCTGTATAACCTGCGAACTGAGGATTAGCCTCGATGAACTTATCAAACTGCTCCTTTGTAAAATCAACTACGTTATCAGCAACCCAGATCTTGATCTCGCCTGTGCCATAATCTGTATCGTCAGCTGCTACATCTTCAGTTGCATCTTCAACTGCATCCTCCGTAGCCTCTGCTGTATCCTCAGCTGCGTCCTCGACAGCCTCTGCTGTGTCTTCTACAGCATCCTTAGCTTCCTCAGCTGTGGACTCAGCTGTATCTGCTGCCTGCTGTGCTGCTCCGCCGCCACAGCCTGCAAGAAGTGATGTTGTCACTGCTGTAGCCATCAAAACTGATACCAATTTCTTTTTCATTTTTTTTCCTCCGTTTTAAAATACCTTCGCAAGAAAAGGTTTGTTTTTAGCGCAACTTTTTATTAAAATGCGCAATCGGTTGTTCTGAAAGCTATTTTAATTCCCCTTTAATTTGGCGTCAATCGTTAAACATACACAAACGTAAAACGTTTTCCTTATACAGATTACACAAATTTGTTACCGGTAGCAAACGTTTTCCTTAAATGCATGCGCAACCGTTTGTTCATTAGTATTTAACTGTATTGGAATCGTTTCCGTTTTCTCTTTTTTTATTGTCTGACAATTACCCCTGCAAGTATCCTTTGTTAACCTATAATTTGCATTAAATTAAAAGTGATATCTGCATAAATGCTGATATTTACTGATTGGTTAAACATATAACCTTACCGTTAACCATTAACCTACCCTCGCTTATAAAATCCCATCCCATTCTGCGACGCCACACCAAGAAGACACAGCTCTACCAAAGCATTCATAACCTCCGACACTGTCATTTCCATGCCCTTTGCTATTATCTTTTCAAAGATAACTGCTGATGTCTGTGGATAAAAATCAAGTTCCCCATAGATGCATTTTTGAGTGTTGTTTTTTATAAAAGACAGATCATCATCTGCATTGTTTCTTTTCATATTCTCTCCTTCTTCTACATCACCGCTTATGGCAGTGTTATTTATTCTTACAGCTTCGCTGCATATGTTTCTGCGCAAGTATTCAACTATGTCCTCAGGGCACGAGGCTATTCCCGCGCCCTGCCTTATAAGTGAGTTACAGCCATAACTTAAGGAATCACAGATTCTTCCCGGAACTGCGAATACTTCACGTCCCTGCTCAAGAGCCATGTCTACTGTTATCAGGGTTCCACTCTTCTCCCTTGCCTCAATCACAAGCACCACATCTGACAGACCGCTGATTATACGATTGCGAGGCGGAAAAAACTGTGGCTTAGGCTGCGTTCCGGGGATATACTCCGAAATAACACCGCCGTTTGTTATGAGCGCTTCATACAAGCCTCTGTTCTCATCCGGATAGCAGACATCCACTCCGCTTCCCAACACTCCATAAGAATCTCCGCCTGCGTAAATAGCTGATTGCTGTGATATTCCATCTACCCCTCTTGCCATACCGCTTATTATCTGTACTCCTGCCATAGCAAGCTTTTCCCCAAACAACTTCGCAGCATATTTTCCGTATTCAGAGCTGTTTCTTGCTCCTATTATGGAGACAGTCGGACGGTTTTCATCAGGAAGCTTTCCCAGACAATACAGGGCAAAGGGCGGATCCGGGATATCCTTTAGCCTCCTCGGATATTCGTCTGCAAAACAGGGGTAAAAATCTATTCCTCTCTTGTAAAGATATTCAAACTCAGCAGTCACATCCCATCTATTCTTAAAGGCTTCCAGATTTTTAAGCTGCTTTGTCGTGATAAGCTTCTCAAGTCTCCCACTATCTGCGCTATATATCCCACTGCAGCTCCCAAACTCCTCCAGAAGCCTGATAAGTGTTTTATTGCCAAAAGACGGAATACTGTGAAGCATATAAGCATAAGCATGTTCTGAATTCATAGCGTGCCTCCTTCTGCCGGTTTCCTCAGATTCACAGAAGTTTTGCCTGCAATGCTCTGCTCCGCGCTAAGCCCCGACTTACTGAAATATTTCGTATCCATCATCCTGTAGCAGGCAGCCTCTGTCAGGTGAGACGCCTCTATTCTCTCAGAATTCTCAAGATCAGCTATGGTTCTCGCCACCCGCAGCACTTTATGATACGCCCGTGCTGACAAATCCATTGTGGTAAAAATTCTCTCCATCAACCTCTGTTCCTGGATTCCAAGCTTGCAATATTTCTGAATCTGAGACGGATTCATCTCGGAATTGAATCTGATTCCCTCCTTTTCAAAGCGTCTCTGCTGCACCTTAACAGCTGCAGTTACCCGCTTTCTGATATCCGCGCTGGACTCATTGCACTGCGTACCGTGACTCAGCTCGCTCACATCTATTTTTGCAGCCTCTATGCATATATCAATCCGATCCAGAATAGGCCCCGATATTCTCCCCAGATACTTTGTGATCTCACCTTCCGAGCATTTACATTTATTCAGGTCCGGATAATAACCGCAAGGACAGGGGTTCATCGCTCCTACCAGTAACAAGTCCGCCGGATATGAAAAATTCCCGCCACTCCTTGCAATATGCACTTCCCTGTCCTCAAGAGGCTGTCTCAAAAGATTCAAGGTATTTCGTTTGAATTCCGCCATTTCGTCAAGAAACATAACTCCCCTGTGAGATAGGGAAATCACTCCGGGATGCGGTATAGTCCCACCTCCTGCAAGGGCAGCTTCCGTAATAGAATGATGCGGACTCATGAAAGGTCTTCTTGTTATAAGCGTTTCTCCTTTTTTCAGCATCCCCGCAACACTGTAAATTGATGAGACTTCAAGCGCCTCTTCTCTTGATAATGGCGGCATAATCGACGGAATTCTTTTGGCAACCATACTTTTTCCCGATCCCGGAGGTCCGATAAGAAGGATATGATGGTAGCCTGCTGCCGCAATTTCCACCGCTCTTTTTACCGCAGCCTGACCATTTATCTCTGAAAAGTCGATGCCCTTCAGATAATCCTCATAGCTTCCGGCCTCTCTGAAAAGCTCATCAACATCGACCACAGTAGGGGGAATGATTTCATCCCTCTCATCCGCATCCGTCTTCAAATAGGCTACGGCTTCAGATAGGGACTCCACTCCTACAATTTTCATTTCCTGTACAACAGCACCTTCCCTTGCATTATCCGCAGGAAGAATGCAGGTCTTAAATCCGCACTTAAAGGCATGTGAAACCATAGGTAATACACCGCTTACAGCCTTGACTTCACCGTCTAGCCCCAGTTCCCCTATGACGAGCGTATCCTTCAGATTCTCAGAATCTATCTCCCCAACGGCCGTAAGTATCCCAATAGCAACCGGAAGATCAACAGCAATCCCCGACTTTCTGATATCCGCAGGGGACAGATTAACCGTTATTCTCATGGGCGGAAGCGGATATCCCGCATTTTTCAGAGCCACTCTCACCCTCTCTGCGGCCTCTCTCACATCACCGCTAATAAAGCCCACCATATTGAACATAGGAAGACCATCTGAGGTATCGACCTCTACCTGCATCAGATACGGCATAATACCTTTCACCGCACCTGAAACAACAGTACTAAACATATTTTTATTACTCCTTTCGCAGCTCTGCGCACAAAAAAATAGCGCAGCAAAGGAACATGCTGTAAAAAGGCAGTCAATTGCAAAATAAACAGGAAAAAAAACGGAGATACTCCGTGCGAAATAAATAAGCGCCTTAAGCGCAAATTTTATTATATCGGATTGTGATTTTTTTGCAAGAAAATTTTTTATCTAAATTTTACTATTATTTCATTCTATGTTCGTTGATTTTTATTCTCTATTTCGACAAGATAAAGGTAGGTCATTATGCAAATATGACCTTTGGAAAATAAAAAATATCGTTGAAATATAATTACTTTTCATAAAACAGGAGATATTAGATGTCAAGAATAGATGATATTCTCAGAACCGCAAAAGAACAGGGAGCATCTGATGTACACATCACAGTAGGTATTCCACCCAAGATGCGCGTAAACGGAAAGCTAATAGCTCTCGAAGGCTACAACAGAATGATGCCCAACGACACCAGAGAAATCGCCGATACCATCATGGGTGTTAAACAAAAGGAACTTCTTGAGGCTAACGGGCAGCATGACATGTCCTTTTCCGTCATGGGTTTGGGGCGTTTCAGATTAAATGTATTTAAACAAAGAGGTTCCATAGCAATGGCAATCCGCCTTGTTGAAACAGAAATACCGGATGCCGAAACACTTGGAATTCCGCCCTCTGTAGTTAATCTGTACCAGAGACAGCGTGGTCTTGTCCTTGTTACCGGTCCCACAGGTTCAGGAAAATCCACTACTCTTGCGTCTATAATCGATATGATAAACAACAATAGAGAGGCGCATATTATAACTCTTGAGGATCCTATCGAGTTTTTGTATCAGCACAATAAATCAATCGTTAACCAGCGCGAGGTCGGCCTTGACAGTGACAACTATGCGAACGCTTTAAGGGCAGCTCTTCGTGAGGATCCGGATGTTATTCTTGTCGGTGAGATGCGCGATCTGGAAACCATAAGCACAGCAATAACCGCAGCAGAAACAGGACACCTGGTTTTATCAACGCTGCATACAATAGGTGCCGCAAGTACTGTCGACAGAATAATTGATGTTTTCCCGCCTCATCAGCAGCAGCAGATCAGAATTCAGCTGGCAAACGTTCTGGAGGCTGTAATCTCTCAGCAGCTGATCCCTACAGCAGATGGAGAGGCAAGAGTCGCAGCTTTTGAAGTAATGCATGTTAACTCTGCTGTCCGAAACATGATTCGTGAAGGAAAAACGCACCAGCTCATAACGATCATGCAGACCAACAGAAAACTCGGTATGGTTACCATGGACGAGGCCATCATCGATCTGTGCAGAGCAGGTAAGATTTCCAGAGAAAAGGCTGTTCAGTATGCACAGGATCCGGATATTATGCAGACTAAAATTTTGAGATAAAAATGACGGATGAGTCTCCCCTCATCCGTCACCTTCGGTGACACCTTCCCCCCAAGGGGAAGGCGTTTCTATCTTTACATCAATATTTCTAAATACCTTGCTTAAGATATTTTATTTGCCCTACTTTTACGCCATCAGCATACGGAACATCTCGATAACCTGCTCCTTGGTTGCTTCTCTCGGATTTCCGGGATAGCAAGCATCGTTAAGTGCATCTGTTGCAAGTGTATCAAGGTCTTCTTCCTTGATCTTATCAAGTGTCTTCGGAATTCCAACATCCTCTGAAAGCTTCTTAACTGCGTTAATAGCAGCGTCTCTGTACTCTTCCTGAGACATATTGTCTACACCTTCAACACCCATTGCTCTTGCAACCTCGCGAAGTCTCTCACCTGTGTACTCACGGTTGAACTCCATGGAGATGGGAAGGAACATAGCGCAAGCTACGCCATGAGGTGTGTCATAGTGAGCTGAAAGTGTATGAGCCATAGCATGATCAATACCAAGACCTACATTTGAGAAGCCCATTCCTGCAATGTACTGACCAAGAGCCATTCCCTCACGGCCTTCCTTAGTATTTTCTACAGCACCGCGAAGATTCTTGGAAATAAGTCTTATAGCCTCGAGATGGAACATATCTGTCATCTCCCAGGCTGCTCTTGTTGTATAACCCTCGATTGCATGTGTAAGGGCATCCATACCTGTAGCAGCTGTAAGGCCCTTAGGCATTGAGGACATCATTTCAGGATCAACGATAGCCACGATAGGCATATCGTGTGTATCTACACATACAAACTTTCTCTCTTTTTCTACATCTGTGATAACGTAGTTGATTGTAACCTCTGCTGCTGTTCCTGCTGTTGTAGGAATTGCAATGATCGGAACACAGGGGTTCTTTGTAGGTGCAACGCCCTCAAGTGAACGAACATCAGCAAACTCAGGGTTTGTAATGATGATACCGATAGCCTTGGAGGTATCCATGGAAGAACCGCCACCAACTGCTACGATGCAATCAGCGCCTGACTTCTTGAAGGCCTCGACACCGTTCTTTACATTTTCGATTGTAGGATTGGGTTTGATATCTGAATATATCTCGTAAGGAATCTTTGCTCCGTCGAGAAGGTCGGTAACCTTTGTAGTTACGCCGAATTTGATAAGATCAGGATCAGAAGCAACGAATGCCTTCTTGAATCCATTGTTGTTAATCTCATTTACTACTTCTGCGATAGCACCTGCTCCATGATAGGATGTGCCGTTTAAAGAAATTCTGTTTGCCATTATATGACCTCCCAAAATACTAAGTTTTCCCATGTTACACGGGATTTATCTACCACATAAAAGCTTAGCATTTTAGGGAGGTTTTTATAAGTTACACTTTAACTGTTTTGTACCATTGACATTTTCAGGATAACAGGCAAAAATTATGACTTCACTGCCCACCTGAGCTTGGTTGATTTGCTCCTGGGATTAAGTCGTTGTTCCTCCGGTGTCGGTCTTGTGACATCCCTTGAAATCTCACTGTATACCCCTTCCTTATGGAGAGCCTTAAAAGACTGCTTCACAAGTCTGTCTTCTCCCGAATGAAAAGTTAATACCGCAACTCGTCCGCCCGGATTCAGTATACCCGGAAGCTTTTCAAGGAAGGCATACAGAACTTCGAATTCACTGTTAACATCTATTCTCAGAGCCTGAAAAGTTCTGGCACAGCTTTTTTTCACAGCATCAGCCTTCTCTTCCTTCGGAACCTTCCAGAGCGCTGATTCTACCGCATTTCTAAGCGCGGTTGTGGTGTCCATGGGATCACCTTTTTTCATAAGATTAAAAACCTTGTTTGCAATCTCATCCGCATAAGGTTCATCTGAATTCTCTATGAGCATACCCTTGAATTCATCCAAAGTAATATCGTGAAGTCTCTCAGCCGCAGACTGCCCATGCTCGGGGTCAAGTCTAAGATCCAGTGGTCCATCGATTTTATATGAAAAACCTCTCTTAGGATCATCAATCTGCATAGAGGAAACGCCCAGATCAGCCAGCACAAAATCAAACTTTCCGGCTTCCTCGCAGACTTTATCTATATTGGCAAAATTGATCAGCCTGAATTTAAACATATTTTCATCAAAGCCGGTGTTTCTAAGTCTCTCCACCGTCTTTTTGGATTCTATGGGGTCAACATCAAGACCGTAAACGCAGCCTTCACCCTTAAGCTCCTCAAGCATTTTCCTTGTATGTCCGCCATACCCAAGAGTACAGTCCAGTCCCTGCTCTCCTGGCTGAATTTTCAGAACATCCAGGATTTCCTTTACCATGATGGATATATGCATCCCGGCAGGTGTAGAGCCCTTTGAAATAACGTGTGCCACAGTATCCGCATATTTTTCAGGATTCTGTTCCTTATATTTTTCCTCGAATTTCTTTGGATATTTTCCCGAGTAATGAACTCTTCTCTTATGTTGTTCCAATATGTTTATCCTCGCTATTTTCTATACAATTCCAAGACCCGAAAACAAAACACTAAGGTGCCCCGGCATTGCATCTATCATCAAATCTGCCAACTCTGATTCGGACTCCTTCATCCCCTTAAGAACCCATTGAACTGTCATGTAAATCGAAGCCTGACAATACATCTCAAGAAGCTTTCTTGTCTTTTTATCAGGAAGCTTACCTGTCTTTTCACGTATGAGTCTGCAGTAAAACTCATAGATCATTATGAAGTCATGCTCCTTTAAATTATTCTGCTCATCAAAGCGAAAAGCTGCAGAGAAAAACACACGCTCTGCCTTAATATATTTGAATTTCTTTATAAGGCCTTCCCTCAGGTTTTCCTTACTTCCCATTTCCTTAAAGGACTGCTCAAGCAGTCTGTCGAAATACCAGTTGATAAGGTCGTATTTATCTATAAAATTCCGGTAAAAGGTCTGCCTTGAAACACCGCATACATCAACTATCTGCTTCACTGTTATGTTTTCAACAGAGGTTGTTTTCATGCACTCCTTGATTGCCTCTGCAAGCCTGTATTTACTGTCGTTGCTCATTGAATCAAATAATTTTACCTTTCATATATCTCGCCATCCGTCACAAAAACCATTTGTGACATTCATAATTATATCATCAAACACCTGTTAAGCTGGCGATTAACTTAACGAATCCCCCTGTGCCCGCCGCCTAAACGGTGCTTAAGCTTTTTCTCATCAAGTTTTTTTCCAATAAAAACGCATTGGGACTCATCGTCAGGAGAAGCAGAAACAGCATACATTTTGTCTGCCATGTCAAATCTCAAAAGCTCACTCCCTACCCAGAGGGTTCCCTTTGCCCTGGCCACAAGACCAAATTCTCCCCTCAGGCAGTCCTCCAGAAACTGGACAAGCTCAGATGGGTTATACAAACCGGCCTTTTGTATACTAACCTGAGAAAAGGATTCCGTACTTCCTTTAGCAGCTTCGAAAAAACGGTTTTTCCTCTTTTCACCGTTTTCCGCAAAATACATTTCTTTTCTATTAACAATGTTACTTTTTTCCGGCAACATAAGGCTTTCCCACCACACAGCATCCATTTTCGTATAATGTTCGCCGGTTACCTCTGCATCAGGATTTATCTTTAATATTTCCTCAGTTACCTTCTGAATTTCCTCTGCCGCGGCATTCTCACATTTAGAAAACACCACTCTTTTGGCATTGGCAATCTGGTCAGTATAGAGCTCAGGCCACTCTCTCATATTCTGATAATAGGAGGATGGTGAAAGTACTACAATCGGCGGAAGTAAGAAATTTACTTTTCCAAGTATCGGCTGCAGGTTTTCTGTTATACTGCTAAGCCTTCCTACCCCTGTAGGTTCAATAATGAGGTACTCCGGAGACAGAGATGAAAAAATTGCCATAACCGAATTCACAAAGCTGTCCTTCATTGTACAACACACACAGCCTTCCATAAATTCCAGGATCTTTATCTCACCCTCCTCTGATGTCGCATTTTGTAGCTCCAGAGAGTCAAGATTGTTTGCGCCATATTCATTTTCCATTATCACCGGACGATAATCTGTCCTTCTTATCAGTTCCTTAATGAAGGTCGTTTTACCTGCACCAAGAAAACCGGATATTATCAGAATTTGCATGAATAAAACTCCATAATAGACTTTGTCTGATATCTCAAAATAAGGACGGTCATATCAGACCGCCCTTCAAAAAATACTTTATTATGGCTGATTATCAAGTATTACAACCGGTTTAATAAGTTCAGCCGGCTTGTCTTTCATAAGCTGCAGTGCTTCCGGAATATGTTCCCAGCCGTGGAATACATGTGTTGAAAGCTTGCTGACATCAAGCTTGCCTGAAGAAACAAGAGCTCCCAGTTTTTCCATGCGAAGTCTTCCACCCGGCATAAGTCCACCTGCAATCTGCTTGTGTCCCATTCCAACACCCCACTCAACTCTGGGAATAGTAACAAAATCACCGCTTCCGAGGTAATTGACATTACCAATCTTTCCGCCGGGCTTAAGTGATTTAACCGCTGACTCGAAGGTCTGAACACCACCGCCTGCAACGATTACCCTGTCAACTCCCTGACCATCTGTCATTGCAAGAACCTGATCCTCAATTGTACCGTTTTTATAGCTAATGAACTCATCTGCGCCGTAGAATTTAGCTGCCTCCACGCACTTAGGACGTGTCCCGACTGCAATTATTCTGGACGCACCACGCATATGTGCGCCGGCAACGCTCATAAGGCCAACAGGTCCGATACCGATAACAAGAACAGTATCACCAAACTGAATGTCTGCAAGCTCCACTCCATGGAATCCTGTAGGAACCATATCTGAAAGCATGCACGCATCCTCAAGACTCATACCCTCAGGCATGTGAGCAAGGTTACCATCGGCATCATTTACATGGAAAAATTCGGAATCAAGGCCATCCTTGAAATTAGAAAACTTCCAGCCTGCAAGCATTCCGCCGGAGTGCATGGAATATCCGGCCTGTGCCTCAAGTGAATTCCAATCAGGAGTAATGGCAGGAACAAGTACTTTATCCCCCGGCTTGAAATCCTTTACCATACTACCAACTTCAACAACCTCGGCACATCCCTCATGTCCGAGAATCATGTTATGACGATCACCCACAGCACCTTCCCAAACCGTGTGCACATCTGATGTACAGATAGCAATCGCCAGCGGACGACAAATCGCATCCATTGGTCCGCAGACAGGACGCTCTTTTTCAATCCAGCCCACTTCGCCAATTTTCAGCATCGCAAAACCTTTCATACATTCTCTCCTTTTTTAGTTTTGGTAGTGTCAAATTCACTACCCATTTTTAGTTCTAAAACCTTGATTTATCGGGAGTTCAAAATAAAAAGAGCATTGACCTCCCTTTTTGGTATAATGTCAACGACCAAATCAACATCTCCGAAAAGGACTCAATGCTCATGAACATTATACTTTATTTACTTGAAATCATCCACCAACTCTATCAACAGAATTGCTGGCTTATTAACTTCATCTGCAGATATATACCGCTCAAACAGTGGGCTTTCGATGACTCACATTCTCCCAAATATCAAAAGTTCAAAGTGGATGAACTTCCTAAGATTGTCTATTATCATCAGGACTGGGACTGGAAGGACCTTAACAACTACTATACTCAGCGCTATGGCAAACCCGTTAAACCAATCAAAAGACGTTCAGAATGCGATATCCCGGAGGAAT
>NZ_AUJI01000010.1 GCF_000424145.1 Butyrivibrio sp. AC2005 | reverse complement strand
GTAAGCGGTGCAACAAGCGCGTACACGGGCTTTTGAAACCAGAAACGATTATATTGTTTCTGGTTTTTTATAATTTGCTATTATTAAAATGCAGTTATTAGCCGATATCGTAAATGAGATACTATTTGTTATCAAAGTTGTACATGGAGGTCGACTATGATTATAAAAGATCCGGGTTTTTTACGATATGATCCAGGTTTAAAGGATCAAGTTCCTAAGATTGACATTCCTAAAAAGGCTGAACCAGTATTTATAAAAGAAAAATTAGAGCAAATATTAGCTGAAGACCCAGATAATCCGCTTAAAGAAAAGCTGTCAAGTGCTGTTTCTGTTGAGATTTCTGAAGAAGGAAAGAAACTATCAGAATCTGTTTCAAACTCAACCGAGAATTATAAAGAAGCAGGTGTAACCAGTCAACGAGAGCCCTGGGAATCTTGCAGTAAAGAATTTATAGGTTATGACAGGAAAGACTGGTTAGGCAACGACAGTATGCTATATGCATTCAGAGTAGAAGATCCGGATGGCTATGCTGATTATATCAAGCTCCTGGATGAGGCCATAAATAGTCGAATAAAAAAACACGATGGGGTAACTGAAATCTTTGATTGGAATGAAGATAGTTTAAAGCTTTTATATAAAGCATACAGTAGATTTAGTGATTTCCGTGATCTTAAATATCAGAATGATCCACAAATGAATAGAAATTCTGTACGGAGATCAACTATCGATATTCTTGAGAAGACCTATTCTGATTCAAAACATGACTTAAGCATCAATACGCATTTTACAGGTGAGGATCTCAAACCAAAGAATATATTTTCCGGAGCAAGTCTTTGGAGATATAGTACTAAGTTCAATATGCTCATGTCTACGGATTTGCTTGAGAAACTGACATACGGCAGCGATGACGATAAGCGTAATATACTCAAAGTAATTGATAAGTCAGTTAATGAAATGAAAGATATAGAAAAAGCCTATTCCGGTAATAAAGAATTCCTTAGATTTGGTGTTACACTTGACGATAATGGAAAAGTCTCATATCACGCCAACTATAAGGACTGTTCAAATCCTTACGGAATCGAAGCCAACAGTGCAGATGATCTCTTAAAAAAGCTTATGTCCGACAATTGAAAATGTGAAACCATACCAGGCAGTTCTCAACCCGAGAGCTGCCTTTTTTATGAGATCAATCAGCTATCATTCAAAACTTTTGCAATTTTTACAAGTTTTGAAAGACAAGCATACGAACTGCCCTGCAGACCATGTGTCCGCAGGGTTTTTTTTTGTGATTTTTGATCAGGCTGTATCTGCCACAGGATTATCGGAAGCTTCTGCGGTCTTCCGTGGCGGCTTTGGAATTACAGGTGCAGGGAACATGCCTGAATACATCTGATTCCTGTTTTCAGCGCATTCCTCTTCGTAAGTGTGGAATGCATCTGACCACGGGACCATGTCCTTAAGGCATTCACGGTCAGTGATATTTCCGTATTCATCCAGATGTTCCGGCATCTTTTCTATGAGATATTTGATATATGTATAAGGATTGACGTTGTTTGCTTTTGCAGTCTCCACAATGGAATACATGGCAGCATTTACCTCTGCTCCGGTAACGGTATCAGCAAAAAGCCAGTTGGCTCTGCCCACGCTGTAACCACGGATATGGCGTTCGCTGCTTCCATTGTCGCATGGGATGTTTCCATCTTCAAGGAACCTTCGAAGGTATACTTCCTGGTTTATGGCATAGTCAATGGCTTTTGCAAGCTTCTCGGAGAATATCATTTCTGACTCGGCCAGTTCATGGATATATTCAAACAGGGAACCCATCTTCGGGGCAACAAACTCTTTCCTTGCAAGGAGTCTGTCATCAGCTGTCATGTTCTTAAGCCTGTTTTCTTCCTCGTAGACTTCCCTTATCAGCATGAGGGCCTTTACCTCGGGCATCTCAAGTATCTGCTCATCCGTAAGTCCTTTCAGGTCATTGACAAAAAGTGCAATGGCAAAATACCTGCGGCAGTGCATCAGGCATCCTGTAGCCAGGATCCTTCCTTCACTTTCTTCCTCCATAACATGATAGGATATATATGCATCACAGGTGATATAACCATGGAATTCAAGAAGGAGTTTCCTTAAGTGGTCAGTGCCTCGTGTTGCTTCATAAAAGAACAGTATTATAGGATTGCAGGAAGCCAGCTCACTGGTACTGTGAACCCAGAGAAAACCCTTTGTTCCTGCGGCTCTTCCGTCTCTGTTTACGAGAAGATATGTTTCATCACACTGATGATACCTGCACTGCAGCATGAGCTCTGTAAGGTACTCTATGACCGGGCGAGTTATCACAGGAACGAGTTCGTTTACCCACCTTATGATGACCTGTCTTGAAAGGGCAAGCCCCCAGTTGTTGTAGTCATCGGACTGCCTGTAGAAGGGCAGCGCAAGCACAAACTTCCTGTACAGTATGTCTGCAAGGAGTGATGCTGAAAGATATGATCTGTCTTTTATGGGATTTTTATAGGGAACGGTCGACATCCTGTGTTCAAGACCTGACGATATCACAGGAGTAAATATCCTTTTTACATAGATGGGGCACTCTATCTTTTCGATAGTGAAATGTTCGTGCCAACTGGCTATTCGCCAGTTGCCCTCACCGTATTCTTCATTGAGCTTGTCTATATCAAGGTCATAAAGCAGCTGCATAGGAAGGTTCATTATGGATTCATACAGGTTAGCTGTACGTGTACCTTTTTTAGAACCGTTGTCCTTTGTTACATGGCTGCCATTATTGCCGGAATTGTTCTGCCCGTCTTTACCGGGATCTTCAGAACGTGACTTTTTGAGATCCTCAAAACTTATGAGGCTTCCTTTCTTTTTTCCACGTTCATCGGAATCTTCAACCTGGCTTTCATCCTCAAACTCTTCAGGAGGGTTCTGCGCATTCTCAAGGGAATCAATGAATTTCTCTGTATGACGTCCGAATATCATCCTAGTCTTAAGGGAGAGCTGTTCATTAAGCTTAGCAATGACTTTTTTGCAGTCTCCAAGCTCCTTTTTTGTGTCTTCGAGCTCTTTCTGCATGGCACGGAATGCGAGGGCACTTTCCGTGTTTATCCTGTCACTTGCATTTTCCCTGAGCGTTTTTTCCTCGATCATGTCATACATGGACATGCAGAGCTCTCGCAGATAGTACTCCCCCAGACCATTTATGGTTTTTTCAAAGTTTTTCCTATCTGCTTTCATCCCTGCATCCTCCCTCAGTGTTTCATGACCATTTCTTTAACAGTACGTCAAGTGCCTCGATCATTTCCTGCTTTTCCTTTAAAAGGCGTCTGTTCTCTGCCTTTAATGAGCTGATGATCTCATCCTTCTCAGCAAGAAGTCTTACATGGTCAGTGATAGCTTCGGGAGTCTTTGTCTGCTCCGGGGTAACGGCTGCCTCTGATTTCTTTTTCCCACTCTTTCCAGTCGGTATCACCTCACCGGTCTCTTCGTCGATCTTTCCGATGAGGGTACGCTTGGAGCGTGGCTGCTTCTTTTCCTTATCCCAGTAGGACTCGGACTCATATACATAGGTAACTCCGGAACGTTTGTCGGTGTGCTTTACAATAGACATCTTCTTGTCCTCCATAGTGATAATTTACCACATACCTATGCTAGTGTCAATAAGCTAGTGGTAATTATTTCATGAATTATCACTATGTTTTTTAGTGTCTGCGTTCAATCCGTACAGGGTCAGGCACACGTTTTTTACCGACTGAAGGGTCAATGGAGAATCCATCCATCAGACGCATGAATTCTTCTCCGGAGAGATTCCGTGCTTCCTCCTCAGAACGAGGCCACTGGAAGGAACCTTCCACAAGACGTATGTAAAGAAGTATGAACCTGTCTCCGGTCCACAGGATTCCCTTGAGCCGGTCTTTACGTGTGCCACAGAATAAAAACAGCGTGTCCTTTTCTAATGGATCACGGTTATATCTGAGTCTTACAAGCGCGGAGAGTCCATCAATACCCTTGCGAAGATCACAGCGCCCAACCAGAATAACGACCTTTGAAAAAGTAAGCCCGTTAGCATTAAGCATGCTTCACCGCCCTTAGTACAGAAGAGAGTGCGGCTTCATCGACTGATCCATCCAGTTTTATAGAGACTCCGTGAAATGAGAGTGTCATGGAAGATGGTTTCTGCGGGGCAATAACTTCCGGCGAACAACTTGGCTGTTGTACAGACTGAACCATAGGCAGCTCTACAAAGGCACCCTGCCCATTGTCTTCTGAAGTATCGAACAGTGATTGCATGTCAGCACCGTCTTTGAGCATCTTTTTCCTGACATTGCGCTGCCATCTATAAAAAGAGTTCTCGGGAATGCCATGTTTTTCACAGAATTCCCTTTTGTTGAGTCCACTTTCAGCCTGCGCCTTAAGCACAGGTATCCAGCTCTGAAGTCTTACATCCATTACTTCTGAATCCATAAAAAATCCTCCTGTATTGGTAGTATTCTCTAAGAGAATACTACCAATACAGGAGGGTGGTTCCTAGACGCGCTTGTTGCACCGCTTACAAATAAAGAGTGCTTTTCACTATGAGAACATTTTATTAAATTTGGTACCCATGAATTAAAGATATATGGATACCAAATTAAGAAGAAACCATCTGCTGCGAAAATATGGAAAAAATATACTCAAAAATTTTTCCAAAAGGATACCAAAGTGATAAAATTGAAGTCATATTGAAAAAATTGCATACAAGCAAAAACTGGATGATTATTTATAAAGAAAAGCAGAAAGTATATAAAGAAATGCAGAAAGGACAGGCAACCGATGAAAATAGTAGCAGCAGAAATTGACAGTGTCGGAAATGATATAGATTACAGCAGTCTTTCTAAGCTGGGTGATATTACCTTTTATAAGGACAAGATTACAAAAGATAATGTGAAGGAGCGTCTAAACGGAGTAGAAATTCTTTGCATTAACAAATCCAGAATTACGGCAGAAATACTTGAGCAAACGCCGGATCTCAAACTTATCTGCGAATTTGCTACCGGTTTCGATAACGTGGATATAAAGGATTGTGCTAAAAGGGGAATCAAGGTTGCCAATGTAGCAGGCTATTCAACAGCATCCGTTGCTCAGCATACGTTCGCGCTTCTGTTCTATATTATGGAGGCTCTTAAGGATTACGATGAATTTGTCAAAAGCGGTGAATATGCTGCCCAGGAGCATTTCTGCAAAATGGATATTCCTTTTCATGAAATTGAGGGAATGACCTGGGGAATTATCGGAATGGGAAATATTGGCAGAAAAGTTGCCCGGATTGCTACTGCCTTCGGAGCAAAGGTTATCTTTTACTCTGCATCAGGAAGAACAGACCATATCGATGAAGATAAAGAATACGAGATGGTAAGTTTTGATGAGCTGCTTACAAGGAGTGATGTGTTGTCACTGCATTGTCCGCTTACGGATAAGACCAAAGGGATAATAAATAAGGATGCTCTTGCAAAAATGAAGAAATCAGCAATTCTTATCAACGTTGCAAGAGGTCCGGTGGTTAATGAAGAGGATTTGGCAGAGGCTTTGGAGAATGATGAAATAGCTGCCGCAGGACTTGACGTACTAACTGTAGAGCCTATGAAAAAGGATAGTCCGCTTCTTGAAATCCAGGATAGCAAGAAACTGTTTGTAACACCTCACATGGCCTGGGCCAGCGTTGAAGCCAGAAGCCGCTGCGTTGAAGAAGTGGCAAAGAACATAATTGCATTTGAAGCAGGCGAAAGCAGGAATATAGTAAACTGAGCAGGAGAAAAAGTGATATAGAAAAAGCAGAAAGGAAGCATATAAATGAGAATTACATTAAAAAACGAGACACTTGCTGTTGAAATCGACACAGCAGGTGCAGAGATCAAAAGTGTAAAACGAGATAGTAAAGAATACATGTGGTGCGGAGATCCCAAGTTTTGGGGACGAACATCACCGGTACTTTTTCCCTTTGTAGGAGCTGTTGCAGATAAGACATACAGATACAATGGGAAAGAATATCCCATGGGACAGCATGGTTTTGCCCGTGACATGGAATTTGAGGTTGTGGAAAAAGATGATAACCATGCGGTATTCTCATTAACATCAGACGAGACAACTCTTCAGAAGTTTCCGTTGGATTTCAAGCTTACAATCTCCTACACACTGGATGGAGATAATATAACTGTTGGCTGGAAGGTGGAAAACACAGGAGATGCAGAGCTGCCATTTGCAATTGGTGCCCATCCTGCATTTAACTGTGAGCTTAATAAGGACGGAACACTTAAGGGAAATTCGGTTGTACTTAAGACCGACAAGGATATTCTCACGGTGAGAAAGTTCCATGATCCTCTTGCAGCAAACGAAACATATGAACTTAAACTAAACGGGGAGAAAACTATCGAGGTTGATGAGCACACCTTTGATAACGGAGCTATTATTCTGGAAAACAGCCAGGTTTGTGGCGCTGGAATAGTGGATTCAGAGGGTAAGATGTTCGTTGAAGTAACCTTTGATGCTCCTCTTCTTGGAATCTGGTCACCTTCAGGGAAAAATGCTCCATTTATCTGCATCGAACCCTGGTATGGAAGAGCAGACAGAGAGGGCTTTTCCGGTGAGCTGAAGGATAGAGAGTGGAATCAGACTCTTGAGCCGGGAAAAGAATTTGAAGCAAATTACAGTGTGAAATTTTCATAATAAAGCAGACAGTATTATATTCGGAATAAATTTATGACTTCTTGCTTGCATTTGCATGTAAGAAGTCATAGTTTTTTCTGCATTTTATGTGCATATAGCGTTTTTATGGTTTTGTGTCTATTTTCTTTGTTTCACAATTTGAGTCTAAGATTGGAAGGATTCATTCAAGACGCGCGGTACATTTTTTTAAAATCAGGGATTAAGGCAGCGTAATTGAATTAAAATAAGCTCTGAATTCATTTTCAAGCTCGCTATCCATGCGCTTTTCATATATAGGAAACATTTGCACCATATTGTAATGGAATTGAATAATTTGTTTATAGTTGTCCTGGACGTGCTTTTGCATAAGCAGTCGGTAAGTGAAATGTTTTCCTTTATCTTCAAGATCGTTGCCGGGTTCACTGCTGTGCCAGGATGGTAATGATTGCTGTAAAAAATCCCGTACATGCATGTTGTATGCACGTTTATAGGCATCTGCAAGAGAGTCCTGTCTTGGTCGTAGTGGCATATGGGAATCCTGAAGTTCATTGTTTTCCCAACTATTTGTCCATAACGCATATATCATCATGTGTGCTGCGGAAAACTCGGAAAAAGCGAATAATCTGCTCATTAGTTTTTCTTTTAATTCTGAAATGATCTGTTCATCATTATCATAATCTGATTCAAACAAGGTGCCCTTGGGGAAGTTATCATCCCAAAAATGATTTATTAAATCGAATGCTTCCTGCAGAGTGTAATTCTGTGGAGTAAGGTTATCGCATAATTCTTCTGTGTCCTCACACATTTTCTGAAACATGAATCTGTAATTATCCTCAATCTGATGCTTCTTAATAGAAACGGCTATATCATCTGAATGTGCACCTATGAAACCGGGTATAACAGACGAAATCATTATCCCGACCATGCCTCCAAGTAAAGGCGCCTGTCCGCTTATAAAAAGCGAATACAATATCCATGAGATGGGGCCGCAGGTAAGTATACCTGCTGTAGATATGCAGGCGACATCTATTATATGCTTGATGTTGTTTTGCTTATTTTTGATATCTTCTTCAAATTGGTTCAGGTTCTTGTATTGCTCAGTAATTGTCAGGTCATTCATAGGCATTCCCTTTTTGTTATATATTTTACCATATTAAGATAAAGATTAATTGGTGAAATGTTTATTTACAAAAGAGGGAAAGTGTAAGGTTTACGAATCTCCAATAGATATCCAGCTTGATAGAGATGATAAGACCATGGTTGAGCCGGATGTGGTTGTTATTTGTGAGAGGGATATAATAAGGCGGAAGAATGTTTTTGGTGCCCCGGACTTTATTTTGGAAGTGTTATCTAAATCTACCAGGAGAAAAGATATGCTCCTAAAAAGCTATAAATATATAGAGGCCGGAGTCAGAGAGTACTGGATGATTGATCCGGATAAAAAGCTTTTGATTAAGTATGACTGCAGCAAAGAAGACGCTATTCCCGAAATAAAGCCACTAAAGGGTAAAGAACCGGTCCTTATATATGATGGGAAACTGGAAATTGATTTGGACGAAATTGAAGCTATTATTGATGAATATGAACAAATTCCGGAGGAGTAGTGGGATATTATTGAGTTTGGTAAATGGGATTACCTGATAATTGCGATTATATCTTCAAAACTTGCGAAGGATAGATTGTTTTATTTTTTCGTGTGAGATATTATAAAGGAAGCGCTGATACATCGTAATCGGGTTTTTATAGTATATTCACGATGTATTAGAATAGATTTCTATATAATAAGCGTAGTAAAAAAGGAGAAATATACTATGACATTAGAAGAAGCAAAAAAGAAGCTTGAAGCAAACGGACAGATGCATGTCCTCAAATATTATGATGAGCTTTCAGAAGCTGAGAAGGCAGCACTTCTTCAGCAGATCGATGAGATTGATTTCGACGTTTTGAAAAATGCGAAGAACTTAGGACATGGTTCTGAGAGAGGGAAATTCTCGCCTCTTGCCTGCATGCAGCTTTCTGAGATTGAGAAGAGAAAAGATGAGTTTACCAAGATCGGAACAGATGCTATTAAGGAAGGAAAGGTAGCAGCATGTCTTCTTGCCGGTGGTATGGGAACAAGACTTGGTTCCGATGATCCTAAGGGTATGTACAATATCGGTCTTACTAAGGAAGTGTTCATTTTCCAGAGAATTATTGAGAATCTTCTTGATGTAGTTAATGCTACAGGTTCATGGATTCACCTTTTCATCATGACAAGTGAGAAGAACCATGAGAAGACTGTAAACTTCCTTACAGAGAAGAATTTCTTCGGATATAAGGCAGATAAGGTTACTTTCTTCAAGCAGGACATGGCTCCCGCTTCAGATTATGAAGGTAAGGTTTATATGGAAGAGAAGGGACGTATCTCTACATCTCCTAACGGAAATGCAGGATGGTTCTCATCTATGATCAAGGCAGGGCTTGATAAGACACTTCATGCTGAGGGTATCGAGTGGGTTAATATATTTGCTGTTGATAATGTACTTCAGAGAATCTGCGATCCTACATTTGTAGGTGCTACAATTGAGCAGAAGGCTGAGGTTGGTGCTAAGGTTGTTAAGAAGAATGCTCCTGATGAGGGTGTTGGTGTTATGTGCCTTGAGGATGGCAGACCTTCAATTGTAGAGTATTATGAACTTACACAGGAGATGATGGATGCTAAGGATGAGGCAGGAGATCCTGCTTACAACTATGGAGTTATCCTTAACTATCTCTTCAATGTTCCTGCACTTGAGAGAATTGCTAAGAATGAGCTTCCTCTCCACGTTGTTGAGAAGAAGATTCCTTTCATCAATGAGAATGGTGAGCTTGTTAAGCCTGAGACACCTAACGGATGCAAATTTGAGCAGCTTGTTCTAGATATGATTCATGAGCTTGACAGCTGTGTACCTTATGAAGTTGTTCGTGAGCATGAGTTTGCACCTATTAAGAATAAGACAGGTAAGGATTCAGTAGAGTCAGCTAGAGAACTTTGCAAGAAGAACGGAATTGAACTGTAAATAGTACCCCTCATCCGGCGCTGCGCGCCACCTTCCCCCCAAGGGGAAGGCAAAATAGTAAAGCAATCTACCTTTGGTAAGTAAAGTATTAAAGTCTTCCCCCAAGGGGAAGGCAAAATAGTAAAGCAATCTACCTTTGGTAAGTAAAGTATTAAAGTCTTCCCCCCAAGGGGAAGGCAAAATAGTAAAGCAATCTACCTTTGGTAAGTAAAGTATTAAAGTCTTCCCCCCAAGGGGAAGGCAAAATAGTAAAGCAATCTGCCTTTGGTAAGTAAAGTATTAAAGCCTTCCCCTTGGGGGGAAGGTGGCAGCGAAGCTGACGGATGAGGGGAAATAGGGAGGACAGAGTATGGCAATATTAGTTACAGGTGGTGCCGGATATATCGGAAGCCACACAGTAGTAGAGCTTCAGAACGCAGGCTATGATGTAGTTGTTATGGACAACCTTGCTAATGCAAGCGAGAAGGTTCTTGGACGAGTTGAAGCAATTACAGGCAAGAAGGTTCCTTTTTATAAGACAGATATACGAGACAGAAAGGGCCTTGAAGAGATCTTCACTAAGGAGAAGATTGACAGTGTTATTCACTTTGCAGGTCTTAAGGCTGTTGGCGAGTCAGTGCAGAAGCCTTGGGAATACTATGAGAATAACATTGGCGGAACACTTACACTTGTTGATGTTATGAGACAGCATGGATGCAAGAATATCATCTTCTCTTCATCCGCTACAGTTTATGGTAATCCTGCATTTATTCCGATTACAGAGGAGTGCCCTAAGGGACAGTGCACAAACCCTTATGGCTGGACCAAGTCAATGCTTGAGCAGGTTCTTACAGATATGCAGTTTGCAGATAAGGAATGGAACGTAGTTCTTCTTAGATACTTCAATCCTATCGGAGCTCACAAGAGCGGAACTATCGGTGAAAATCCTAACGGAATTCCTAACAACCTTATGCCTTATATTACACAGGTTGCGGTTGGCAGACTTCCTAAGCTGAACGTATTTGGTAATGACTATGATACTCCGGACGGAACAGGTGTCCGTGATTACATCCATGTAGTAGACCTTGCAGTAGGACATGTTAAGGCTCTTAAGAAATTAGAGCCCGGCAGTGGTCTTTCAATCTACAATCTTGGTACAGGTGTTGGTTACAGTGTTCTTGATATTGTTAAGAATTTCGAGGAAGCTAACGGAGTGAAGATTCCTTACGAGATTCAGCCCAGACGTGCGGGAGACATCGCTACCTGCTACTCCAATGCTGATAAGGCAGAGAAGGAGCTTGGCTGGAAGGCACAGAACGGCATTCGCGAGATGTGTGAAGATTCCTGGAGATGGCAGAGCCAGAATCCTAATGGTTATGAGGACTAATTACACTGACAATTAGAATATCAGGTTAATGAATTAGTTGATTTAAGGGAAGGTGTGTAGCCTTCCCTTAATTAGATATATGACATTTGACCGGAAAAGATAAGTTATATGGAGATTTTGAGTTAATGTTTAGACTTTGGGTTCGGCTAATTAATGATAATCATTTGTTGAAAGATGTTACTATTGAAGATAATACGATGGATACCAGAACACACAAGGTTATGAATGCTATTGAAAAGGCCTGCTACGAGCTTGATCTTAGTAAGCCAATATGGCTTAAGTCAACGGTCCATGACTTTCAGCTTCATAATAAGTGTCGTTTTACAAAGGATGCATTTATTGAGGAAATTCCATTTGAATATATGGAAATCCAAGTGATTGAAGAAGACGATTTTTATTATTAGGAAAAATTAGAAATATACGGTTGCCGGTACAAGAAAAAGCCTTGTGCCGGCTTTTTTGAAATTATCTTTTAGGTTCAATTTAAGTATAAGAAATATTTTTTTGATACTTTTATCACAATTTCGTCACATTCTCTTTCTATACTGAGTACATGCAAAGAGAAAAATATAATTTATCAAAAAGTTTATCAAAGAAAGAAGGTAATGGATGATGTTTGATAATGAGAATAATGAGCAAAACAAAGTAGAAGGTGGGGGAAACACCTACAGCTCAGATAACCAGAGCGGAGGTTACGGTGGTTATAATCAAAACAGTAGTAACAACAATGGCGGAACATATGGTGGATATAACGGAATGAGCAGTGAATCCAACGGGATGAACAACGCTAACGGTAACTACAACCAGAGTGGTAATTATAACCAGAATGGTAACTACAATCAGAACGGTAATTACAATCAGAATGGCAATAGCTATGGTAATTACAACTATGGTAACAAAAATACATATGGTAATTACCAGTATTCTTACAATCAGCCCGGTATGAATGGTGGAAACGGACCTCACAAAAAGGGAACAGGGAAGAAAGTTGCAGCAGCAATTGCCATTGCACTCGTTCTTTTCCTCGGACTTGGAGCAGGATATTACAGCATGACAAAGATTTCCCAAATGCCTGCAGCTATACAGGATAAGGCAGATGCCGGAAATGAAGACAAGCAGGAAGCAAAGGAGAAGGGTTCTTCGGATAGCGCTGTGAATAACAACAATCAGGCACAGGCTGATGAGAATGCAATAGACTCTACTATTACTGCAAACAATGCTGAGTCAGGAATTGCTCAGACTGAAACTGTTGAGAATTCAAGAACAGTTGTGACAGATGTTACAGAGGTTGTTGCCAAGGCAATGCCTGCTATGGTTTCAATCAACAATAACTATACACAGTCTGCTTCATATTTTGGACAGACATATAGCCAGGAGCTTACAGCTTCAGGATCAGGTATCATTGTAGGTACAAATGAGACAGAGCTCCTTATCGCTACTAACTATCATGTTATTGAAGGTGCTGATTCTCTTGAGGTTCAGTTTGTAGATGAGAATACTGCAAAGGCAGAGGTTAAGGGAACAGATTCCAACATGGATCTGGCAGTTATAGCTGTTCAGCTTAGTGATCTTAGTGTTGAGACAAAGAATGCAATAGCAATAGCAACTCTTGGAGATTCCAATTCACTTACACTTGGCGAACCTGCAATTGCAATAGGTAATGCTCTTGGATATGGACAGTCGGTTACAACAGGTGTCATCAGTGCTGTGAATCGTGTAATAGATCTTGATGACAGTAAGCAGGGAACTTTTGTACAGACAAGTGCAGCTATTAATCCCGGTAACTCAGGTGGTGCGCTTCTTAACATAAGTGGTGAAGTCATTGGTATTAACTCAAATAAGATTGGTGGCGAAGCTATAGAAGGCATGGGATATGCAATACCGATTTCAACTGCTAAGCCTATCATTGAACAGCTTATGACAGAGAAGACACGTGCTAAGGTTTCTGAGGATAACAGAGGTTACATCGGTATTTCAGGTGTTAGTGTAACTTCAGATGTATCACAGATGTATGGACTTCCTCTTGGAGTATATGTTGCAGGTGTTTCCGAGGATGGCGGCGCTAAGGCAGCAGGTATTCAGGAAGGTGATATCATAACAAAGTTTGACGGAAAAGAAATTTCATCAATGGATGATCTTCAGAACAGACTTGCTTATTATGAAGCAGGTGAGACTGTTACCGTTACAGTGCAGAGACAGGCAGAGGGTGGTTACCAGGATCAGGAGATAACCGTTACTCTTGGTTCAAAGCCTACAGTACAGTCAGACAGCGGTGCTGATAACAAGACTTATCAGGGTGAGAAGCAGCCCGATGCAAAGCAGGAAGAAGGTCAGGGTAGTCAGGGACAGGGCCAGCAGAGTGATGAGCTTGATCCTTTCCAGAGTCCCTTCGGATTTGGTTTTAATTTCGGAAACTAAAGAATGATAATTATATTTTTTGATTTGATTCAATCGCATGATAATAAAGGGAAGAGTGCTGTATGAATCAATGAAAACCCTCTTTGTCGGATTGATTAACCGATAAAGAGGGTTTTTATATTTCATAGTTTCTTTACTTGAAGCAGGGCGGAGGCGCGCATATAATGGTGTATGGGCATTAGATTGTATGAAATGAATAGTAAAAAGCTTAAAGCACAGAAACTAACTTAACGGAGAAAACATAATGGGTAATAATTTTGATAATAAAGATAATGATGAGCTTGATTTCAGAGAGGTTCCGGAATCTGAAATAAAGAGAGATATAAATAAAACAAGTGATAATAAAAGTGACAATTCAGTTGATGTAATTGATTCAGGTAATGTAAACGGAGATAAGGAGACGAGCAAGGATTCAGGCAATAATTCAGGTAATGAATCAGGCAATGCTTCCAATAAGGAAAGCGACTATGAGGATGTCTGCTTTATATGCAGACGACCTGAGAGCAAGGCCGGCAAGATGTTCCATCTTCCAAACGGTATAAGTGTCTGCGATGATTGTATGCATAAGACTATGGATACTGTCAGCCAGTTTGACTATCAGAATCTTTTGAATAATCCAGACCTGATGAATGAGCTTAATAAGCATTCAGGAATACCTGGATTGAATTTCATGGATTTAGGAAACTTTATGAATTCCGGTGGTATTCCTAATTCTCAGAAGATAAAAAAGAAGAAGGAAGAAGATATCAAGGTAAAGCCTGAGTTTAGCATTGATAATATACCTGCACCGCATATCATCAAGGGTAAGCTTGACGATTATGTTATTGGTCAGGAGCAGGCAAAAAAGATAATTTCAGTGGCTGTTTATAATCATTATAAGCGTGTTAAGACAGGTACAATGGATGATATAGAGATTGAGAAGTCAAATATTCTCATGATCGGACCAACAGGTAGTGGAAAGACATATCTTGTTAAAACACTTGCTAAGCTTCTTGATGTGCCGCTTGCCATAACAGATGCGACATCTCTGACAGAGGCAGGATATATCGGTGACGATATAGAGAGCGTTGTAAGTAAGCTTCTTGCTGCAGCCGGAAATGATATTGATAAGGCTCAGCAGGGTATTATTTTCATAGATGAGATTGATAAGATTGCGAAGAAAAAGAATACAACCTCAAGAGATGTAAGCGGTGAGTCTGTTCAGCAGGGTATGCTTAAGCTTCTCGAGGGATCTGATGTTGAGGTTCCTGTAGGCGCCAGCAGCAAGAATGCTATGGTTCCTATGGCAACAGTAAATACCAGAAATATTCTGTTCATCTGTGGTGGTGCTTTTCCGGAGCTTGAGGAGATAATAAAGCAGCGTCTGAATAAGCAGACTTCTATAGGCTTTGATGCCGATCTTAAGGATAAGTGGGATAAGGATCCTGATCTTATTACAAAAGTTACAATAGATGATCTTAAGAAGTTTGGAATGATTCCTGAGTTTTTGGGAAGACTTCCCATCATTTGTACGCTCAAGGGATTGTCAAAGGAGATGCTTGTGGAGATCCTGAAAGAGCCCAAAAATGCAATACTTAAGCAGTACCAGAAACTGCTTGCACTTGATGAGGTTAATCTTGAGTTTGACGATGATGCACTTGAGGCAATAGCTGAAAAGGCTATGGAAAAGGATACCGGAGCCAGAGCTCTGCGCGCTATTATTGAGGAGTTCATGCTGGATATTATGTATGAAATTCCAAAGGATGATAATATCGGAAATGTAACCATAACCGGTGATTATATCAGAGGAAAAGGCGGTCCGAGAATTGAACTTCGTACTACTGAGGTGCCTAGGGCGATACCTCTGAAGACAGTAGATTAATCTTTGTGATGGCATAAGAGAAAGCCCCATATATGTAGTGCTTCGATTCAATCGATTATGCGTAAGCAACGAGATTGAAGCGAAACACTACATATATGGGGCGTATTATTTTATGCAGTAATAAAGGTTCCTGCCTTACCCTTAAGCGCGTCGCTAACCTCTCCAAGAGATGTAATAAGAACACTTCCTGAAGGATTTTTTCTGAGATATTCAATAGCAGCTTCAATCTTAGGAAGCATATCTGTAGCGCCGAACTGGCCGTCACGGATATATTCTTCTGCAGTAGCTACATTCATACGTTCAATAGGTGCCTGAGATTCTTTTCCGAAATCCTTGTAAACATAAGGAACAGAAGTCAGGATGATAAGTCTGTCTACGCCGAGATCAGCGGCAAGTTTTCCGGCTATAGCATCCTTTTCAATAACAGCGGAAGCGCCTTTTAGTACATGATTCTGCTGTATTACAGGGATTCCGCCGCCTCCGCAGGCGATAACAATCTGGCCGGCATCTGAAAGAGCTCTGATAGCATCAATTTCTACAATATCTATGGGCTTGGGAGCAGCAACGATACGAAGGTATCCCTTTCCGGGAACTTCCTGTACAAAGTTTCCCTTCTTAACCTCGTTATCAGCGTCCTCTTTGGACATGTATCTTCCGATAACCTTGGTGGGAGCATAGAAAGCCTCATCGTAAGGATCAACAGTAACCTGAGTCAGAATTGTGCTGACAGGGGTGGATATTCCTCGACTTGTGAGCTCGCTTTTCAGGGAGTTTTGGAGATCGTAGCCTACATATCCCTGGCTCATTGCGCTACAAACACTCATAGGAGCAGGAGTGTAGTCGATGTAAATTCTTCGCAGCTCTGTCATAGCCTTGTGAATCATGCTGACCTGAGGACCATTACTGTGAGTGATATTCAGCTGGTAGCCTGCTTCAACGAGATCGGCAAGAGCTTTTGCGGTTACTTTTGTGGCTTTCATCTGTTCATTGGTTGTGTATCCGAGGGCTTCGTGGCCAAGGGATACAACGGCCTTCTTGTTTTCCATTGCGTTTCCTCCCGATTATGCTAATAAAAATATGTCTAATCATACCATAAAATGGAATGGTGAGATACATTATTGCACTGTATAATACAAGCTTTACGTTAAAGTTTTTTAATGTGTGCGACTGGACAAATACTCCTGCCATAGATCTTCACCCTTTTCAAGTATCTGGAAATAAGTTTCCTTAAAAATATTAAAAATCGGCTCAGATTTTTCAAAAAGACCATAGGATTCAGGTACCTCATGAAGAGCGGTATCAATATCTGCCGCAATTTTCATGGCGATATTCTTATCGGGCATTGTTATCATACCAAGGAAGGCAGAGCCGTAGGCTTTGCTGGAGGTACAAGAGCCGATGTAGCAGGCTGCAAAATCAACCCATTCCTGAATCTGAAAAGAATCCATAGTGCAGTCATCGAGCCCAAGCTCTGTGAGATAGCCGGAAACTTCTTTTTTTCTTTTGTTGTTTAGAAAGCCCAAACCGGAAGCACGGTTCATGGTAAGTAGCATCATGAAGGCGCGCATATATTTATCAATCCACTGGTTGTCTTTTTGTTCATATCTGCTGTCAAAAAGTGAAAGACATCTTGCAGCATCTTCCGGGGCACTGTCATATAATTGCTGCAGATAAGCTCTTCTTTCGGATAATTCTTTTATTTCGTGATAGTTATTAATTTCTCTTGGTTTATCATAGATGTTTTTGCTGTTTAGCATTTGGAACCCTCATCCGTCAGCTCTCCCTTGAAAGGGGAAGTCTTATTAAGCCATAAATAGTTTATTCTTTCTGCGATCATACGTCATTATACCGTTTACTTCCTCTTCAACATCGGAAAGCTGAGTATAAACGGCACCTGCGAGCCCCTTTTTCTTAAGGGGCTCTATGGTTTCTTCCATTAAAAGCCGGTAAGCTTTTTGGAAATCTGCAACGGTATCAAACTTCTTATAACCGAAAACTCTGTCCACACTGCTGTGTCCTTTGATATAGCAGGTATATCCTCCGTATTCGGAGACTACAAAAGCACGATGCTTCTTATCTTCAATGACATCCAGCGGTCTGAAATAGTTGTGTACACTTCTGAAATCACCGCCGTTTTCGTCAAACCAGCCGCTGGCCTGGTCAATCAGCCTGTTGTCAGCAAATTGTCTTGCCTGTATGGTTGCCGCAGAGGCATTGAATTGTCCCCAACCCTCATTGAAAAGAACCCACACAGATATACTGGGGACATTTATCAGATACTGAATGGTCTCCTTCATCTCGTGTGTCCATTCTTTTCTTCCGTCGGCAGATTCGCGTGAAAAAATGTGATAGTTTATCGGACCATCAGGCATGTGACCAAAGATTCCCGGGAAAAGTGTGGGAAGGTAGGTTACAATGGGCTTCGCATAGGATGAACCGCCGCTTACCATATCCTGCCAAACGATCATTCCAAGCCTGTCGCAGTGGTAGTACCATCTTGCGGACTCAATTTTTATATGCTTTCTCAGCATGTTAAAGCCAAGCTTTTTCATCTCTGTAATATCAAAAATAAGAGCCTCATCACTTGGGGCGGTATACAAACCGTCAGGCCAGTAGCCCTGGTCAAGAACTCCGTTAAGGAAGTAGGGCTTGCCGTTAAGGAAAAACAGAGGATGTCCTTCATTGTCAAATTGTCTAGTAAATGAACGCATTCCAAAGTAAGTCCAGGCTTCGTCCTGCCCTGCAGTGATGCATACCTGGTAGAGATAAGGATCCTCGGGGCTCCATAGATGGGGCTTGGGGATAGTTATCTTGCATGAGTAAACGTAGTTAGATACGCCCTTGCTCTCGATATCGGGTGAAAAGGTGGCAAGTTCATCGGAGTTGTGATTAAAGGAATCATGGAAATCCTCTGATTCAAAACGATCGCGATTTTTGTCGCTTCTGTGGGTTGTATCGCCTTCATTTTCAGCATTCAGAATCTGTCTCTTTGAATCCATTACCTTAATTGACATCGGGCATTCACCGGTGGTGTGAACTGTGACATAGATTACGTCAAGGTCGCGGTCAGGGATGATTCTGTAGGCTGAAATATGCGTTGCAGGAACGATTTCAAGCCATACTGTCTGCCAGATGCCGCTTTGGGCAGTATAATACATTCCGCCACGCTTTAAGGTCTGTTTGCCTCTGCTGTGATAGGAGGAGTCACTGTCATCCTGAACACACACTGTAAGTGTCCCGCCAAGACATAAAGTATCATCGGGTGCTTCAGGCTTAAGCTGCTCTGTAATATCAATTGTAAATGGAAGATATCCGCCGGAATGAGCACCGACCGGAGTGCTATTTATGAAAATAATGGCGCGCTGATCAATGGCACCAAAATGTAAAAGTACACGGGAATCCTTCGAGGGGAGTTTTATAGAGGAAAGTCTCTTTTTATACCATAAGTATTCGTCAGGCTTTAGCTGTCTTTCGACGCCTGAAAGAATAGTTTCCGGTGAAAATGGAACGAGAATGGTACCAGCCATTTTTTTAGGATGTACATCGCTTTTTGAGATGGCATATTCCCATTCTCCGTTCAAGTTTATGTAGCTGTCGCGAACGAACTGTGGACGGGGGTATTCCTGTAAAACATTCTCTTTATCGAGTGAATCGCCCCAGACAGTGGTCAATCTGTGAAGTACATCGTCCTCATGTGTTTTGTCTATTGCTTTAATTGCATCTATTATATCCATGTATTAGTCCTTTCGGGAATGCCCTTCATTATATATTAGAATTCTGAGCTTTCACTGCGACGAGGTCCTGATAAAATGCTGCATCTGATGTGGTCAGATATGCTGTTACCCAGAAAAGCGGGATAAAGCAGGCAAGCATTCCGATAAGCCCAAGAGGTATGAAGCTGAGGTAAAGGAGGAGAAGTCTTCCTTTATTGCCGCGCATAAGCTTCATGCTGGTTTTTAATATTGAAGTGGCCGATTTTTCCGGAAAATCCTGAAGTATGTAATAGGACTGTGAAAATGTCAGGCGTACATAAATGTTCACTATAGCTAAAATCGCGATCACGGCTATGACTGCGATAGTAACCTGCGAATCAATGTTCCCTGTGAGTTTGGCATTCGTTGCAAGGATTACTGAAAGTACCTGGATGGGGATCATGGTGAGTGTGTCCATAACCGCCAGCGGAATCTGAAGAACGATTGCCTTATCGGGGTGGTTCTTAAAGCCGTGGAAGATGTCAGCTACAGACACGGACTGTCCATAGACAATGTTCATGAAAAGATAGGCAATCCCTGATTCAAATACTCCAAAGAACAGGTTGACCAGGATTGTTGCCGCAAAATATACCAAATATGAAAGAAGAGTATTTGGGATGATTGAACCAATAATGAAGTTAATAATCATAAATGAAATGAATCGGTAAAGAATTATGGCTGAGATCGTAGTGCCATAGTGCCCAAGGAGTCTTTCTCTTGCTGTGGCCTTGAGTGCGGTAGTGTTCTTTAATTGTCTCATAAGTTCCTCTTTTTGTTAGTTTTTTATGCTGAGCTTCAAAAATGCCACACTCAGTATATTTACATAAGATAAGGCGAAGCACTGGGGCTTCACCTTATATAAAACGTATTAAACTGCAGCGTCGAAGCTTGATCCTATGATACCGCTTGCCGCATCTGCAGATTTTTTGTTTTTCTGATAAGGATTGTCTTCGTTTTTATACATTATCTGAGTGGTTGTGAGTCCGCCGGATACATATGTCCTTCCACACTCGGGGCATACCGCTGTAGTAATCTTGACGGATGCCTGTAATACCTTACCGTTACCCTCAGCTGCTTTTTTGTATGCGTTGGCAACATGTTCCTGTTCATGCCCGCGAACTCGTGCAGGAGCCGCTTCGGGAGAGATATGCGAGGCGCTCTTGAAAGAAACGTTTTCGTTTGAGCCATCCTGATATTTGCGATTCTTGCAGGTCTCGCATTCAGCCGGTGATGAGCGCATACCGGGCTTTTTCTCAACGGATTCCCCGGGATTCAGTGTAACCTTGCCATCGCCCATGACGGGGACAGAACCGGCTGCTGCTTCAGAAACTGTTCCGGAGCCGCCGTTATTAAAGGCAGGACCAAAGAATCCTGATGCGTATGAACTGTTAAATCCAATTCCACTGATACCACTCATAAGCACATCCTCTTTTAATTCTCAGCAGGAATGTCAAATTGTATTCCGAGATTATTGGTGATCTCCTTGAACATGTCATCAAAGCTCTCACCTGTAATCGCCTGAGAATACTGATTTACCATTTTGTGCGCTTCGGGATCGGTAAATACCGTCACGAAGGATGTAACAATCAGTGCGTATCCCCCAAATAATCCGATGAGGCCAAAGATTATTGCTCTCTTTGCCTGCGGATATAGATAGCCCTTTTCATCTCTGGTGAGAAATGCAAGGGTTATTGCAATTCCTCCAAGTATGATGGAGAAATAAACACTTAATAAAAGTGCTATTGAAACCAGGCCTATAATCGAGGCGATAGTAGCCAGTGTAACCCTGGGATTTAAAGGGTTATGGGTCCGGTTATATTCAAAACTCTCAGTCATTTATCAGTTTGTGTGCCGGGCATCTGATAACTGTGCCGGCAGGTTCCTCCTCTTGCCGTTTCTTATTTTTTTGAATATGGCATAATAAAAAATGACAATACTTCACTTTAAGTTTACCGCAAAAAGAGGGGATTGTGTATTAAATTTTGATGAAAAATGACTATGATTGAAAAAGGGGGCGACCTCATAGTAAAATAGTGAAGTGTCGCTTTACATTTCTTTTTTGAAAAAGCGAAGAGCTGAATAAATTCAAGGAGTTATACAGTCAGTATGGATATTTTACAGAAAATTACAGAAGAACTCAGTGTACAGAAATGGCAGGTGGAGGCAGCAGTTAAGCTTATTGATGAAGGTAACACCATACCTTTTATTTCAAGATATCGTAAGGAGGTAACCGGATCTCTTAACGATGAGCAGCTCAGAACTCTGGGCGAGAGACTTACATATTTAAGAGGTCTTGAAGAGAAAAAAGAGCAGGTTATTTCCAGTATAGAAGAGCAGGGTAAGCTTACAGACGAGCTCAAGGCTAAGATCATCGCAGCTGAGACCATGGTTGCGGTTGAAGATCTTTACAGACCTTACAGGCCTAAGAGAAAGACAAGAGCTTCCGTTGCGAAGGAAAAGGGACTTGATGGTCTTGCGGATATCATCAGGGCTCAGGAGACCACTAAGACACTTATTGAGGAAGCGGCTCCCTACGTTAATGAAGAAAAAGAGGTTAAGAATATTCAGGAAGCTATTCAGGGTGCCATGGATATCATCGCCGAGGAAATCTCTGATAATGCTGACTATCGTACATATATCCGTGAGGAAACCTGGAATCAGGGCTTTGTGACATCTAATGCCAAGGATGAGAAGGCAGAGAGCGTTTATGAGATGTACTACAACTTCGAGGAGCCTGTAAACAAGATCCTCGGACACAGAGTACTTGCCCTTAACCGAGGCGAAGCAGAGAAGTTCCTTACAGTTAAGATTACAGCACCCGAGGAACAGATACTTCGTTTCCTTGAAAAGAAGACAATTACAAAGGAAAATCCCGAGACAACACCAGTACTTCAGGCTGTTTGCAAGGATTCCTATGACAGACTTATAGCTCCCGCAATTGAGCGTGATATCAGAAACGAGCTTACTGAAAAGGCAGAGGACAGCGCTATAGGCGTATTTGGCAAGAACCTGGAGCAGCTTCTTATGCAGCCTCCGAT
The DNA here is from genome assembly GCF_000424145.1 of Butyrivibrio sp. AC2005. Classification (GTDB taxonomy): domain Bacteria; phylum Bacillota; class Clostridia; order Lachnospirales; family Lachnospiraceae; genus Butyrivibrio. Next base: position 217,176 of record NZ_AUJI01000010.1, on the reverse strand, counting down.
TGCAGGTAAGACAGTACTTGGCTGGGATCCTGCTTTCAGAACAGGCTGCAAACTTGCTATCGTTGATGCCACAGGAAAAGTTCTTGATACAAAGGTTATCTATCCCACAGCGCCTCAGAACAAGGTTGAGGAAGCCAAGGCAGAACTTAAAAAACTTATCAAGAAGTATGATGTTGACCTTATTTCAGTAGGTAATGGTACTGCTTCAAGAGAATCGGAGCAGGTAATCGTAGAGCTTATTAAGGAGCTTGATAAGCCCGTTCAGTACGTAATCGTAAACGAGGCAGGTGCTTCGGTTTATTCAGCAAGTAAGCTTGCTACAGAGGAGTTTCCACAGTTTGACGTAGGACAGAGAAGTGCAGCTTCCATCGCTAGACGTCTTCAGGATCCTCTTGCAGAGCTTGTAAAAATCGATCCTCAGAGTATCGGTGTCGGACAGTATCAGCACGATATGAACCAGAAGAAGCTTGGAGAAGCTCTTTCAGGTGTGGTTGAGGACTGCGTTAACAAGGTAGGTGTTGACCTTAATACAGCATCAGCTCCACTTCTTACTTATATATCAGGTATCAGCAAGGTAATTGCCAAGAATATCGTAGAGTACCGCGAGGCTAACGGCAAATTTGAGAGCAGAGATGAACTCCTTAAGGTACCGAAGCTTGGTCCCAAGGCCTATGAGCAGTGTGCAGGATTTTTACGTATTCACGATGGTAAGAATGCTCTCGATGATACGAGTGTACATCCGGAGTCCTATGAGGCAGCTGAGAAGCTTATGGATAAGCTTGGACTTACCATGGATGATGTAAGAGAAGCTCAGAAGAAGAGTGCCAAGGCAAAGGCTGAAGCCAAGAAGGCAGAAGCTAAGGGTGCAGGTGATAGAAACAAAGGCAAGAACCCCAAGAAGGAAAAGACATTTGTTGTCAAAAATACCAGTACCGCTATGGGAGCAGCTCTAGCGGCAGCATTAAACGGGGCAAATCTTGTTGCAGATAGCGCACAGTCAGCTTCTGATAATGGCGTTGCTAAGGGAAAATCCGGCAATAATGCAGGCGCAGGTATTGGTGCAGGATTTGCAGGTGGAAGCCTCCTTAATAAGGTGGGCGATAAGAAGAAGCTCGCTGAGGAGCTCGGAGTTGGTGAGATTACTCTTACTGATATTCTCTCAGAGCTTGAGAAGCCTTCACGTGACCCCAGAGAGAGCATGCCTGCTCCTATCCTCAGAAGTGATGTAATGGATATGAAGGACTTAAAGCCCGGAATGATTCTTAAGGGAACAGTAAGAAATATCGTAGACTTCGGTGCTTTCGTGGATATAGGTGTTCACCAGGATGGTCTTGTGCACATCTCTCAGATAACAGACCGCTATATCAAGCATCCTCTTGATGCAGTAAGCGTCGGAGATATCGTTGATGTCCAGGTTATCGAGGTTGATGTGAAGAAACAGAGAATCGGACTTACCATGAAGATAAAGAAGTAAGTAGATTTTTAAAGAAAATGATAGGTTTAGAAATATTATTATAATAGAGTGTAAAGGCTGCTGCAGTTGACTGCGGCAGCCTTGAATTTATTAATGATCAATCTCATAATCAAGAATTTGTCCATCTGATACTCTGATATCGTATTGGTATTCTTTTCCATAAATATAGAATACAACTTCATAGATGTTTTCACCCTGATCGTAGTCGTTTTTGACTTCAGAGCCGGTGGTCTCAGCAGCGGTGTAGCCTGCATGCTTTAGAGCAATATCAAGAGCCTGATCCGGGGGTATCTCCTGCGGAGGTGGAACAGGATTGGATTCCCTGAGCTTGCGCTTTTTCTCGTCATAGTACATATAATAGAGTATTTTGCCGGTAGAAGCCTCTATTTCGTAATAATACTCATCGGGTTCTACAACGAAACCTATATCATATTGTGCGATTCCATTCTCGACTTCTCTTTCAGATTTTATGATAACGACCTCATCTGCATTAAAGCCTGCATTCAGAAGAGCAATCTGTGTGGCTTCGTCTAGAGAAATCTCTGTGTTGGTCATAGCACTTGCAGGTGAAAAAAATAAAGTGGCTGCCAGAACTATGGCGGTAATAGGGATTGCTAAAATGATTTTTTTCATTTGGAAATTCCTTGCAAAAAAAGAGATGAATCAATTCAAATCATCTGTAAAGCTGTAAGTTTTTTACATCTATATATTTAATTATATGGTTTTTAAGAAAGGTAAGGATGAAAGGTTTATTAAATATAGATAAACTCTTTTGAAAAAAGGCTATGGAAAATCAATCTTCCATAGCCTTTGGTATCCTTACTATTATTTTGCGTTCTTGCCATATCTTAGAGGTCTTGCTACATGAACATTGAAGAACTCGATGAGAGGTCCCATGAAAAATGCAGTAATAATGGTTCCTATTCCCGGGAGAACACCCATCACAAATCCCAGTCCTGTGCAGATGAGGTCACAGGTTATTCTTACAAATTTAAAGTCCCATTTTTTCTGCTCGGACAGAGAGAGTGCTATTGCGTCGTAGGTTGACACACCGAGGTCACTTGTGAAGTATAATGCAGAACCAAAGCATATGATTACAATCGCTACGAGAAGGAATACAATTCTTATTAAAAATGTCGGCTCGGGTATCAGCCTGATCCAAATACTATAGGAGAAATCAACCACATAACCAAGCAGAAACAGATTGATGAAGGTTGCGATTCCTATCTTCTTTTTATCCAAAAAGAAATCAAACACCAGCAGCACCATATTGATTATCATATAAACGATACCGTAGCCTATGACTGCGTTTGCCGGATCAAATTCTGTAAAGAACCTTGGTGTTCCATCAGTCATTATATGCAGGAGCTGTGTCCAGATTCCGTGGGCAAATACTTGGAACGGATCCATTCCCATAAGTGAAAACTGGAACATTCCAACGGAAAAACCTGATATAAGTACGCCTCCAAAGGTCATGGCAAGGCGACGTTTCATTTCTGCGTCAATCTTTTTTAACATTGATTCCTCCAAAGAAGATTACGATGACTTCATGTATGTAAAAGCGGAAGAAGTCATATTTTGTTACTCAAAGTACTATAGCAAAATCGATTTTGGGCAACATTGTCATTTTGTGTGTTCTTTTTCTGATAATCATGCCTTTTTGTGCTCTTTTTCATCGGATGCGTAATTGATGATATCAGGATTCTTTACTATTTGAGCTTTGCCCTTCCACTTAATGTTGTAGTAGATGAGCTCTACCACGCAGCAGCACATCCAACCCACGGGATAACCAAATCCTACCCACTTCGGGTCATTTACTATGAAATGAGTTAGTACGAAGAGATATATCTGTCTTACCACAACGAAGGTTGCAATCATAATGACCATGGGACCTCTGGAATCACCGCGTCCGCGAAGGGCAGCAGCGAGAGTGTGGTTTACGCAGTTTGCAATAAGGAAGAACACGTTTGTCTGAATGAAAAGTGCTCCGAATTCGATAACCGACTCGTCTGATGAAAAGAGTCTTATGGCAGGTCTTGCAAATATGTAAAGCATGAGGGCAATAACAAAGGTAACAAAGGTTGACAGAAGTATAGCTGTTCTGGTTCCTTTTTCTGCTCGTTTTTCTTTTCCTGCGCCGATGTTCTGACTGACAAACGTTGTGGCAGCCATAGCAAAGCTGGACATGGGCAGCATTATGAAGGTATCGAGTTTGTTGTAGCTGCTCCAGCCTGCCATGCAGCTTGAACCGAAATGATTTATGTAGGATTGCACGAATACATTAGAAAAAGCTGTAATAACTGACTGTATACCTGCAGGGAGGCCAACCATGAAGATGCCTTTAAGGATAGTTTTATCAAGTGTCAGATCCTTCCAGACAAGCTTGTAGATATCGTTTGTCCTTGTAAGAAGCATCAGCGTGAGAATGGCTGAAATAAACTGGGAAATGATGGTTGCATAGGCAACACCTGCAATTCCTGCGTGGAGACCGATTACGAAGACAAGGTCAAGAACGATGTTCATAAGACTTGTCAGAATGAGGAACATAAGAGGCCTCGTAGTATCACCTACAGCTCTAAGGATTCCGCTTCCCATGTTATAAATAAGAAGACCTGAAAATCCAAGGAAATATATTCTAAGATAAGTGGTTGCCTCGGGCATAACATCATCAGGAGTTGCCATAAATTTCAGCATCGGAACCACGCCTGCACTACCGATAATTGTAAACAGTACGCAGAATACAAGTGTTGTAGCAATCGTGGTTTCGATTGCAAGGTGGAGACCTTTTAAATCCTTTCCTCCAAAATATCTGGAGATCAGAACGCCTGCTCCGATTGAAAATCCGTTAAAAAAGAACACCAGCATATTTACAATCATGGTGGTGGAGCCCACTGCAGCAAGGGCTTCTTTTCCTACGAAATTGCCCACCACGATCGAATCTACGGTGTTATATAACATCTGAAAAATATTTCCGAACATAAGCGGCAGCGAGAACGCAATTATCTGCTTTAAGATTGAGCCGCTTGTCATGTTTCTTGTTGTAGTTTTTTGTGCCATTTTTTGTATCCCTGGTTTCGTTTAGTTATTTGTTTTTATGTAAAATCACTTTGAATAGTTTCCATTTATAAAGTTTAGCACAAAGGGATAGTGTGTTGTCTTACCGAAATTTGTCTTTTTATGTCCGTTTTTTGACATGATTTATAAGTTTGGTTTTGTAATATCAGATAATCGTTTGTTATATGGTACGTGGGAATTATTGCCTGCTTTCTGATTATCAAAATATTTTTCTAATGCTTTTACTTCGTTTCTTATATCAGTCAGATGTTGGTTACACATTTTTTCAGATAATCCTGCACCAATTCCGAGTGTGATTAAGTCGTTGTCGGATATGTTTTTTCCTTTACCATTCACAGAAGTTGTATGTTCGCCCCAGTAGGTATCGCTATAAGTGAGATCGTATGCCGGGGCCAGTTTCCAACCATTCATATCTGTATAAAGAAATGAAAAATTCTTAGTATGATCATCTCTGTTATGAGCCAGGACGTTGAAACACATTATTTTATACAACTGTTCTATGTCATAATAGGCATCTTTTGTAAGTACTCTTACTAATTTGAAAAAAGCCTCATAATCACATGAGGGAGAGCGAAAATCTGCTTCTAAAAGTGCTGCGAAGGTTATGGTAAAAATTTTTTCTCCTCTTTTTCTGTCAAATCGTTCAGTTTTAAAGTAACCGTCACAGACAGAAGATGGAATAAGTTCTGCTTCAGTCATGGAAATACCGCAGCTTTTAGCGCATAGAGAATAGTCATATTCGCGTTTTCCACTAACCTCGGGATCGGTTTTGGCTGGGAATTTAACAATCCATTCCCGATTACCTTCGGAAAGAAGTATTTTGGGACGTGTTCCACCACTTGATCCACCCATTTTATAGAGTATATCCAATTGCTCAGTATGCTTTGATGATAGGATATTTGCGCATTCTTTCGCAATCATATCATAGTCAAGGCCAATATTTTTCAAATCAAAGTCGGATTCCTTAGATGGTAAATATTCAAGAGCGCCCATTCCGCTTTGGCCTACATATGCTAAACGTTCAAGAGTTGATATTTCTCCACGCTTTATTCCAAGTGTCTCAAGATGTCGGTCTAATAACAGCTCACCCCAGCTATCCGGCAGGCTGTCAGCAAAAACGCCGAACAAACCACCAAAACGGTCCATAGCCCTTTCGTTAGGCACAAAGACATCATTCCGTAGAGGTAATGAAAAGGGGCTAATGGCAAAGCCATTTCTTTGCCACTCGCTACTATATTGAAAGGCGATTCTCTTGTCGGGAGTTTCCGCAAGTGTTCCCACATGCTGTCCGTGATAATATACGTCAAGTGTCTTATTTGTTCGCATTTATAACTTCCTCAATACTGTTGTAAACGGGTTCGGTAAATAGTTCATTGAGTTCATTAACAACGCCAAGTTCCATGGTTAGTTTTATAAATGATTCCAAAGATATTTGCCCGGTCTTTTCGAATTTTCGGAGCGTAGCATAGCTTACATTACTACGTCCTGCTAATTCTTTTTGAGTTATCTTTTTTCTTTTTCTGATATCTCTTATTTTTGTTGCCAATCTTTTTGCAACGTCAGAAGGGGTGTCCCATAAATAATCCATCGCTTAATTCTCCTATTGCTATTATAATAGCATTTAGGCTATTATCATTCAATAAAATGCTATCATGATAGCAAAAAAGAGCTGCCAATTGTCAGCCAATTGGCAGCTCCGAGTATATAAATTTCAAATAACGAGTTTATTAGTTTGGATATTTTTTTTCTTTGAATTTAGCCTTTTGCAAACCGGCTTTCTTTATGAGCTGTTTGATTTTTGAAAACTGTTTAGAGCTCATGTTACGGACAGTAACTTTTGCTTTCTGAGGTGTGTTTCCAAATGCTTCCTTGCCTAAATTGAAAGTGATTTATTAAATGCAAATGTATTATCATTTTATAATATCAGAATTGTTATTGCTATATTATGCGATGATTTATTAATTTTTCTTAAAACATCTTGCAAGATTTAAATTTATATAGTAGTGTATCTAGAAGATATGACAATTCCATATTGTGACATTTCTCTTATTCAGAGTGGTGGAGATACATAGGATCTGTGAAGCCACGGCAACCCCGGACGTCCGGAAGGTGCCAACCTGAGCGTAGTGAGTAAGTGATCGAGTATCGGTTTGCAACATATTTGCCGATAGGATCTGCGAGCAATAAGAGGATTTGATTATCTGATATCAGGTCCATTTGGCTTCGCAACCGGATGGACTTAATTTTTTGTTTGAGCGCAAGTGCGCAGAAAGGAAATTTATAATGGCAGAAAAGTTTATTTTTACTTCCGAGTCAGTTACTGAGGGACATCCCGATAAAATTTGTGATAACATCTCTGATGCTATCCTTGATGCCTGCCTTGCACAGGATCCCATGAGCCGTGTTGCTTGTGAGACTACAGCCTGCACAGGTTTTGCACTTATCACAGGAGAGATCACAACTAAGGCAGTTGTTGATTATGCAAAGATCGCAAGAGAGACTATCGTAGAGATTGGTTATGACAGCTCAGAGAAGGGTTTTGATGGTAACACATGTGCAGTTATGGTAGCTCTTGATCAGCAGTCAGCAGATATCGCTATGGGTGTTGACAAGGCTATCGAGGCCAGAGAGAACAAGATGACTGACGAGGAGATCGAGGCAATCGGTGCCGGAGATCAGGGGATGATGTTCGGTTATGCTACAAACGAGACAGAGGAGCTTATGCCTTATGCTATTTCTCTTGCTCACAAGCTTACAAAGAAGCTCACAGAGGTTCGTAAGAACGGAACACTTCCTTATCTTAGAGCAGATGGTAAGAGCCAGGTTTCTGTTGAGTACGATGAGAACGGCAAGCCCATCAGACTTGAGGCTATCGTTGTTTCAACACAGCATGACGAGAAGGTTACTCAGGAGCAGATCCACGCTGATATCAGAAAGCACGTTATTGATGCAGTAGTTGACGCTTCTATGGTTGATGACAATACAAAGATTTATATCAATCCTACAGGCCGTTTCGTAATCGGTGGACCTCAGGGTGATGCAGGTCTTACAGGACGTAAGATCATCGTTGATACTTATGGCGGAGCTGCTCGTCATGGCGGCGGTGCTTTCTCTGGTAAGGATTGCACAAAGGTTGACCGTTCAGGTGCTTATGCAGCTCGTTATGTTGCTAAGAACATCGTTGCAGCTGGTCTTGCTGACAAGTGTGAGGTTCAGCTTTCATATGCTATCGGTGTTGCACAGCCCACATCTGTTCTCGTAGATACATTCGGAACAGGTAAGGTTTCAAACGAGAAACTTGTTGCTGCAGTTCGTGAGTTATTCGACCTTCGTCCTGCAGGAATCATCAAGATGCTTGATCTTCGTCGTCCTATCTACAAGCAGACAGCTGCTTACGGACACTTCGGACGTAACGATCTTAACCTTCCTTGGGAGAAGACAGACAAGGCTGAGGAGCTTAAGAAGATTGTGAATGCATAATTGTCGCTGAAAATTTTATATTTAATGTAATGAGCGCTGTACTTTCGGGTATGGCGCTTTTTATATGGGGGATATCCCTCATCCGTCAGCTTCGCTGGGATATTTCTTCACTCCGCTTCGGCCTGTGCTAAGCCAACGGCCCTCTGGATGCTGAGTGCCCCTTAAGAAGGTGGAAGGCTGTAGATAAAGGAGAAGGCCATAATAAAGGAGGAGGCGATAGATAAAGGGGGAGGCTTTATATTATAGGCTTTAGTGTGGTAGTATAATGATATTAATGACAAGATCCTAGTGTGGTTGTTTTTTCTTTTATCATAAACAACATCAGAATTTGTTTTATGTTGTTTGCGGCGCAGGATTTTGGGATGTTTAGCCTGCTGTTATTTGGGAAAGCGAGAATTAGAGCAGGCGATTTTGGGACGTTGAGCCTGCTGAAGTTTAGGAAAATGATAATTAGGGCAGGTGATTTAGGGATGTTGAGCCTGCTGTTATTTGAGAAAACGAAAATTAAGGCAGGCGATTTTGGGAAATTATGCCTGCTATTATTAGGAAAACAGATAATTATGGCAGGCGATTCTGGAATATTTTACCTGCTATTATTAGGAAAATATACAATTAAGGCAGGTGATTCGAGAATATTTTACCTGCTGATATTAAGAGAATGGACAATTAGGGCAGACGATTTTGATAAAATGCGCCTGCTCTGATTGAAGAAATTACAAATAGAAGCAGGCATTTTAGCAAAAGTGTATGTAATTTGATAGCGATGTACTAGTGTAAGGGAAAGACATATGTGTGGAATAGCAGGACTAATCAAATTCCGTGGTGATGCGAAGGTGAACATTCAGAGGATGAATGACCGCATGGTGCACAGAGGCCCGGATGATAACGGCGTATATATCAGTGACAATAAGGAAGTAGCGCTTGGACACAGGCGCCTTTCTATTGTGGACCTTTCGAAAAATGGTGCACAGCCCATGACGAGCCACTCCGGAAGACTGGTGATGGTTTATAACGGAGAGATTTATAATAATAAGGATGTGAAGCAGAAGCTGATAGCGGATGGTTTTGCTGCTGATTCTGATTTCAGGGGAAGCTCTGATACGGAGGTTTTGCTTGAGGCAATTGAGTATTATGGTGCAAAAGAAGCTCTTTCCATGTGTAAGGGAATGTTTGGAATAGCTGTTTATGATACTGAGGCAGGGACAGTTACACTTGCCAGGGACAGAGTAGGGGAGAAGCCGCTTTATTATGGAAATGTTGCAGGTGCCTTTGGCTTTGCATCTGACCTTGGATGCCTCAGAGTTGTAGATGGTTTTGATAATGAGATTAACACTGATGTGCTGGATATTTATTTTACGGAAGGATATATTCCCGCACCCTACACTATATATAAAGGGATAAATAAGCTCGAGGCAGGTACTCTTTTAACAATAGACATCGATACTCTGAAAACCACGGAGACGGTCTACTGGTCAATGAAGGAGACTGCAAAGAAAGGACAGGACAATCCTTTTAAGGGAACAAGGCAGGAAGCCTCCGTGGAGCTTGAGAGACTTCTTAAGGAGTCCATTAAGGGGCAGATGGTTGCAGATGTTCCGGTTGGAGCATTTTTATCAGCAGGTATTGATTCAAGTACGATTGTTGCACTGATGCAGGACTTACAGCCCGGTAAGGTTAGAACCTTCACCATAGGTATGGAGGATAAGGCTTACAATGAAGCTGTTTATGCAGCTGAGATTGCAAAGCACCTTGGAACTGAGCATACTGAGCTCTACATCACAGAAAAGGATGCGAAGGCTGTGATTCCAAAGCTTTCGAAGATGTTTGCTGAGCCTTTTGCTGATTCATCACAAATTCCTACCTATCTTGTAAGCAAGATGACCAGAGATCATGTGACGGTATCTCTTAGCGGAGATGGCGGAGATGAGCTGTTCTGCGGTTATACCTCTTATGAGTCCATCAGCAGAATCTGGGGCAAGATGCACGGAATCCCTTATCCTATCAGGAAGGCTGCAAGTGCCATGGTGCTAGGCTCTCCTCTGTCAAAGAAGGAAATTTACAGGATAAAAGGTACGCTCCTTGGAGCTGAGGGACCGGTTGATCTCCACAGAATGGAGCATGAGACAGATCCTCTTACCAAGATGATCGCGCTTAAAAAGGGAAATCTTCCCTATAAATATACCGAGCTTCAGAATGGTTTCTTAAATGAAGTGAATCACGAGACCATGCTTATGGATATGCTTGTTTACCATCCCGATGATATTCTGGTGAAGGTGGACAGGACTGCCATGGCTGTTTCGCTTGAGACCCGCGTGCCCATGCTGGATAAGGATGTGGTTGAATTCGCATGGACACTTCCTGTAGAATACCTCCGTGACGGAAATGTTGGTAAGCAGGTTCTTAGAGATGTGCTTTACCGCTATGTTCCCAGGGAGATGATGGAGCGCCCCAAGAAGGGCTTCTCAATTCCTATCGAGAAGTGGCTTAAGGAGAGCGAGCTTCGCGACTGGGCAGAGGGACTTCTTAATAAGGAAAAGATCAGGCAGCAGGGTATTCTTGATCCTGATGTTGTTGAAAGAATTTGGACGGACTTTACTGAAAAGGGAATTTACCGCATACAGATATGGTACATATTGATGTTCCAGCAGTGGTATGAAGAAGAGTTTATAAAGAAGTAAAGCCTTCTCCTTGGGGGGCTGACGGATGAGGGGATATCTGTAAGAAGGATATAAATATGATAGGAACAGAATTTATAAAAGGATACGGCTTGGGAAATCAGCTGTTTTTCTATATAGTGACAAGATGTCTTGCCGAGGAAAAGGGCGTTCCCTTCGGATTCGTTAATCCTGGACAGGTGGGCAATGTTTTCCATTCAAATAAGGGAATGTACTTTATGGATATAGACCTTGGAGAGGAAATCCCCAGGGAGGATATGGATAAGTTCACGATTTTCAAGGAGCAGGATGACAGACTTTATATGGGGAATTCCATTCATGATATGACGAATGGATGTTACATATCAGGCGCGGATCCGAAGCTCTTCGAGATAGAGGACAATACACTGATTTATGGTAATCTTCAGGATCAGTCCTATTTTGAAAAGTACAGGCATAAGATTAAGGACTGGCTCCACGTAAAAGAAGAGGCGGAGTCCTATGAATATACAGCGGATGATCTTTGCATAATTAACATGCGTGGCGGAGAGTATACGAGCTGCCCAGAGCTTTTTCTTGACAGAAAGTATTGGCTTAATGCAATTGAGAATATGAAAAAAGTGAACCCTGATATGAGGTTCATGATAATTACAGAGGATGAAGAGGCAGCAAGGAAGGTGCTTCCGGAGTATGAGTGCCACCATTTTGATATGGGTAAGGATTACGTCACCATAAAAAATGCCAGATACCTTATTCTGTCCAATTCGTCTTTTGCGATGATGCCGGTTATGTCCAGCACAGAGCTTAAATATGCCATAGCTCCAAAATACTGGGCAAGGCACAATATTTCTGATGGCTTCTGGTCATCGGAGCAGAATATATACAGCTTCCTGACTTATCAGGATAAAAAAGGAAAGCTGTTTACAGCTGACGAGTGTAGAGCTGAACTTGAGGAATACAAGAAGAGATCGGCGCTCTATGCTAAGAGGAATGTAAGACCGGGAGGGGTAGTGACCTTTTTCCAAAATATAAAGAGAAGGCTTCTGTATGGGCGATTTTTCTTCTGGAAGATTGTGAGATCTCTTGGAAGAAGAACCGGTCTTATCAAGACCTACAGGAAATAGGATGCTATCATCCGTCAGCATTGCTGATACCGGTCTACGTTCCGCTTCGGTCTGCGTAAAGCAGACGTCCTCTGGACGTCTTACGCCCCTAAGGGGAAGGCTTTATTGGAATTGTGTGCGAAAAAAGAGTATTAAATATGAGCGAAACAACGAAAAAAATCAAACTTCCCAATGTCACCATCGCAGCAATGACGAGTGTTGATGTATATGAGACGGTTGAGGCTATGAAGTACAGCATGCGGGACATAGAGTTCGGTGATGCTGTTCTTATTACGGACAAAAAGCCTTTTTACCTGCCAAAGAACATCAGATTCAGTTATACAACCAAGCTTGATGATATTGATAAATTTAATTATAAGATGGTCTACGAGCTGGGAAGACATATTAAAACCGAGTTTGTTCTAATTGTTCATGCAGATGGATTTGTTATACATCCCGAAAACTGGTCGGACGAATTTCTACAATATGATTATATTGGATCACCCTGGCCTCTTCCGAAGAATGATTATGCCTATCGTGACAGGAACGGAGAAATCTGTCGTGTGGGAAACAGCGTGTCAATAAGATCAAAAAGACTTCTGGAGTATCCGGTGGAGCATCATCTTCCATGGGAAAAGGTATACGATGGTTTTTATAATGAAGATATATTCCTTTGCTGCTATTGCAAAAATGAAATGGAGGAGCATGGACTCAGATGGGCTCCGATCGAGACGGCGGTGAAATTCGGAAGAGAACATCCTCTTCCCGAGAACAAGGGAATTGAACCTTTTGTATTTCATAAATGGTGGGGAGAAAATAAGAACTATCCGAGATTTTACAGTCCTAAAAAGAGATTTAAACGTGCTGTCAGACCGCTGCTATTCTGGAGAAAATCAGAGAAATGGAAGAGGGAGCATAAGATTACATGAAGTTTTCAGTAATAATTCCTGTTCATAATGCTGAAAAGTACATAAGAGAAGCGGTAGATTCCGTGATTGCTCAGGAGATACCATCCGATGTTGAACTGGAAGTTCTGCTGATTGAAAATGGCTCTGAAGATGGCAGTGCTGATATTTGCGATGATTATTCAGCAAATAGTATATGTGAGAATATTCGGATTAAGAACACCCATATGGGTAAAGCATCTGCTTACGAAGCAAGGCAGGAGGGCGTAAGACTTTCTTCCGGTAAGTGGATAGTTTTTATGGATGCCGATGACAAGGTGGTGCCGGGGCTGATTAAAAACCTTCATGAAGAAATTAGTAAACATGTACTTGAAGACAGTTCTTCTGATAAAGAGTATGAGGATAGTGGACATAAGACTGTGGATGGAAGAGAGGCTGTTGATGTAATTCTGTACAATGCTGCTGAACTCCAGACGCCTGATAATAAAATGTTTAAATTTCCTTTTAAGGAAGGTGTTGTTTACGGAACCGAGGACAGAGCGGATTTTCACAGACTCATGTGCTCCGGAGATTCACTCAATGCCATGTGGAACAAGTGCATAAAAAGAGAACTTGCAAGAGAAACATGCCTTTCGGATGGGAAACGCCTTAATCACGGAGAGGACCTTTTGCAGACCGCAGCAATAATTGATAGGGCAAAAGGTATTGCATATCTTGACCGCATACTGTATCTTTACAGGATAAATGAGGAAGGACTTACAGGAAGCTATCACGAGGAATTTCTTGATAATCAGGCTAAGGCCTGGGAGGCTTTTGATGAATATGCTCATAAGTGGTGCGGTGATAAGTACGATGAGATTATCAGGCAGAGGAAGACACTGACCTGCACAATAGGCATGAAAAAGCTGATTTATTCAAGCCTTCCTGTCGGTGATATAAAAGTAAAGCTTAAGGACATGATGACGACGGATTTTTATGAAAAGTACGCCCTGCAAGAGCTTCCCGACTGGGCACCCGAGGAGGATGTTTTCGTACACGGGCTTCAGGTTATGGATGATGCTGAGAAGAAGCTCATGAATTCATGTCGCAAGCATAAGTTTAAGTCCTATATTAAAGCGAGGATCAGAAAAAATGGTATATGATTGTATCCCGTTTTTTAATGAGGTTGATATATTAAAGCTCAGATTAAATATACTCGGCCCATATGTTGATAAATTCATAATCGAAGAAGCAACCATGACCTTTTCCGGCGAGGAAAAGGAGTTGTGCTTTGAGAAAAACAAAGAGTTCTACAAAGAGTTTCTTGACCGCATAGAATATGTGGTTGTTACCGATACTCCAAAAGAAGCGCTTACTCATGAGAGAGACTATTTTCAGAAGAATTATCTGGAAGAAGGCTTGAAGAGAGTCGGAGCTACATCAGACGATATTATTCTTTTTGGAGATGTGGATGAGATACCCAATCCTAAGGTTTTGGAAGAAATTATCCATAATTTTGATAAGACAAAGGTTTATCATCTTGCACAGAGAAACTTCTATGGCTTTTTTAATATGGAAGAAAAATCAGGAAAACTGTTGTCAATAACAGGAGAATTTCCTGAGATTGCAGTTTCTGCCAGGAAGTGGCTGGGAACTAAGGTAACTTCCATAGATAATATTCCCGGAGAAGGAATTGTCCGCTTGAGAGATCTTGTACCGCCTACTGATAAAAGGTCGGTGAGAATAGCCGGTGGTGGCTGGCATTTTGGTTATATGGGCGGACACCATGAGACAAATCCCGCAAAGAGAATCGGGGTAAAGGTCAAGGCTGCCGCACACCAGGAATATAATGACAGAGAGATTCTTGCAGAGACTATGGACAGGCTGGTACTTGGACAGGATATATTCGGAAGAGACGCAAAATTCGAAAGAGTTCAGATAGATGAAACTTACCCTGCGTATTTAAGGGAGCATATTGGGGAATATGACTACCTGGTGATGCCGGAGATTACTCCGCTTTCGAGACTTTATCACAAGTTTGATATTACGGTGGGGAGATTTTGCAGAAAGGCTTATCACAAGCTGAGGAGGATGTTGAAAAAATGAGCACAAATTTATCCAGTAGGATGTCGACCTTAAGAGTTTCGCCGACCACTGCGCTTTTTGCTAAGGTGGATGAGATGAGGCGAAAGGGCGAGGACATTATTTCGCTTAATGTGGGAGAACCGGATTTTCCAACGCCTGAAAATGTTAAAGAGGCAGGAATAAGGGCTATCCGGGAAGATTTTACGAAGTACACGACCGGAAACGGAATTGCGCCTCTCAGAGAGGCTATTATAGAGAAGCTCCGCAGGGACAATGGTGTTACCTACGGAATGGATGAGGTTGCTGTCATGGTTGGCGCGAAGCAGGCGCTGTTTGCTGCGCTTTGTGCTGTTGCGGGCGAGGGTGATGAAGTAATAATCCCGACTCCCTGTTATGTCAGCTATCCCGATATGGTTCGCCTTGCAGGTGGAACGCCTGTTATGGTTCCCAGAAACGATGATTTTTCACTTAATCTTGAGGCTATTGAGGATGCTTGCAATGAGCATACAAAGGCCGTCATAATATGTACCCCTGATAATCCCACCGGTAAGGTTTACGGCGAGGATGAGCTCAGGACCCTTGCGGAGATCGCGGTCCGCAAAGATATCTTTATTATTTCCGATGAAATCTATGAAAAAATAATATTTGAAGGTAATCGTCATTTTAGTGTTTCTTCTATTGAAGGAATGAAGGACAGGACAATTGTCGTGAATGGTTTTTCAAAGACCTATTCAATGACAGGCTGGAGACTTGGATATGTGTGCGGAAGGCGAGATGTTATCGCGAACGCAGTTAAGGTGCAGAGTCAGACTACCACAACTCCTCCAAGCATTTCACAGTATGCAGCCGTTGAGGCACTTAATGGTCCGCAGGAGTGTGTTTCCTATATGGCATCTGAGTTTGGGAAAAGGAAGGACTACGTTCAGGACAGGCTTTCAAAAATTCCGGGAGTTATTTGCCATGAGATACAAGGCGCCTTTTATGCTTTCTTCGATATAAGAGCTTTCCTGGGAAAAGAATATGAAGGATATGGTGTGATTGAAAAGGATACAGATATTTGTGAATATCTTTTGGAGAAACATCACGTTGCCGTAATGCCCGGAAGTGCCTATTTTGCCCCTGGATTCCTGAGAATTTCGTTTGCGAGTTCCATGGAAGTGCTTAAAATGGCGATTGACAGAATTGAAATAGGTCTAAATGCGCATAAATGTTGACTTTTTTCGATAATTGTACTAAACTCAAAATCGTAATGATAAATTTGCTAAAACGCATAGCATGCGTTCCTTACGTGAAAGAGAGGGAGATATGGCTGACGACAAGTTGAGAGAAGCAGCTTTAAAGCCGATTGCAACTATCAAGAAACCGGTAATTGCTGCAGAAAAGAAAGAAGAAGTAAAGACAGAAGAGGCTCCGAAGGAAGAGGCTAAGGCTGCTACAAAGAAAGCCGCTGCCAAGAAGCCTGCAGCAAAGAAGACAACAGTTAAAAAGGCTACAGCTACAAAGGCTGCTGAGAAGAAGGCAGAACCTAAGGCAGCTGATAAAAAAGAAGAGAAGCCCGCTGCAGAGAAGAAGCCTGCTGCAAAGAAGGCTGCAACTAAGAAGGTTGAGGCTAAGCCCGTAGAAAAGAAGGCAGAAGCTAAAAAGCCTGCAGAAAAGAAGGCTACAGCTACAAAGGCTGCTGCAACAAAGACAAATATTGTTCTTCAGTATGCTGACAAGAGTGTTACTTATGACACATTTGTAGAGAATGCTAAGAATGTTTGGCAGTATGATTTAGGAAGAAAAGTTTCTGAGATCAAGACTCTTGAGCTTTATGTTAAGCCCGAAGAGGAGAGAGTATACTTCGTTGTTAACGGCGAGGTTCACGCTGATTTTGGAATGTAATATTCTGATGGTTAATCCCCGAGAACGTAGTTCTCGGGGATTTTTTGTTGACATTAATAATTTATAGTGGTAATTTATTCTCAGAAGATGTTAGCACTCAACCTCAATGAGTGCTAACATAAAAATTAAGGAGGTATGTGATGCAACTGGATGACAGAAAAAAGAAAATACTGCATGCAATTGTTCGCAATTACCTCGAGACGGGCGAACCGGTAGGAAGCAGAACAATTTCCAAATACACTGATTTGAATCTTAGTTCAGCTACTATCAGGAATGAGATGGCAGACCTTGAGGAGATGGGACTTATATTACAACCCCATACTTCCGCAGGACGCATTCCTTCAGACCAGGGGTATCGTGTTTATGTAGACGAGATGCTTGCAGAGAAGGAACAGGAAGTTGAGAACATGAAGGAGATGCTTCTTGATAAGGAAGAGAAGCTTGAGAAACTCCTTAAACAGGTGGCTAAGACACTGGCTGTCGATACCAATTATGCTTCCATGATTTCAGCGCCCATGATTAGCAGGAATAAGCTGAAGTTTGTACAGCTTTCCAAAGTGGATGAGGAACATCTCCTTACTACCATAGTAATTGAGGGTAATGTTATTAAGAACCGCATGGTTGAGGTGGATCAGGAACTTTCGGAGACGGATCTGTTGAAGCTGAATATTCTTCTTAATACCAGGCTGGCAGGGCTCTCGGTTGAGAATATCAATTTGGGACTTATAACTGCCATGAAGCAGGAAGCAGGTATACACAGTGAGATAATCGGCAAGATAATAGATGCTGCTGCGGAAGCCATTACAGAGGATGAAGATCTTCAGATTTACACCAGCGGAGCTAATAATATATTCAGATATCCCGAGCTTGCTGACAAGGAGAGGGCAAGTGATCTCATTACCACCTTCGAGGACAAGAGTGATCTTACGAGCATTGTTGAGAATGCACTTCAGTCCACATCAGAGGAGACCGGAATTCAGGTTTATATCGGTAATGAATCTCCGGTTCAATCCATGAAGGATTGCAGCGTTGTAACCGCGACGTACGACCTCGGAGAGGGAATGAGGGGGACGGTAGGTATTATCGGACCTAAGCGTATGGATTATGACAAGGTTGTCGGAGCGCTTAAGAATATGATGAGAGCGCTGGATGATTTATATAAAAAAGAATAGAACCATAAGGAGTATTAAAATTGAGTAAGGAAGTAAAAAAGGACGTTAATAAAGAGTCCGGTAAGAAAACTGCAAAGGAGCTTCAGCAGGAAGTAGCTGAGAAGGCTAAGCAGGTAGCGGATGCAGCTAATAAGGTTGCAGAGGCGGCTGAGGAAGAGGCGGCTGAGGAAGAGGCAGCTGAAGCAGTTGCAGAAGCTGCAGCAGAGGATGCTGAAGTTGAAGCAAATGCTGAAGGTTCTGAGAAAGCTGAAGGCGAGAAAAAAGGCCTTTTCGGTAAGAAAGAAAAGAAGAATCCCTTCAAGGAAAAATTTGAAGAGATGCAGGATAAATACATGCGCCAGCTTGCTGAGTTTGAGAACTTCAGAACAAGAACTGACAGAGAAAAGGCGCAGATGTTTAATCAGGGAGCATCCAGTGTACTTGAGAAATTTCTCCCTGTTGTTGATAACTTCGAGAGAGGACTTGCTGCTGTCCCCGAAGAAGAAAAGGGTTCCGCTTTTGCTGACGGAATGAACATGATATACAAGCAGCTTATGAAGCAGATGGAGGATCTTGGTGTAACTCCCATCGAAGCCGTTGGAAAGGAATTTGATCCCAATTTCCACAACGCAGTAATGCAGGTTGAAAGCGAAGATGTCGAGGAAGGATTCGTAGCACAGGAGCTTCAGAAGGGTTATATGTATCACGAC
Source organism: Butyrivibrio sp. AC2005 (assembly GCF_000424145.1). Classification (GTDB taxonomy): domain Bacteria; phylum Bacillota; class Clostridia; order Lachnospirales; family Lachnospiraceae; genus Butyrivibrio. The sequence continues at coordinate 198,676 of NZ_AUJI01000010.1, read as the reverse complement.
ACAGTGCTCAGACACAGCATGGTTGCCGTTGCAAAGTAATATAGAGAACAGTAAAAATTATATTTTAAAAATAATGCCCTTGTTATAAAGCCTTCCCCTTGGGGGGAGGTGTCAGCGGAGCTGACGGATGAGGGGAATTGATATTCAATGGAGGAATAAAAAATGAGTAAGATCATAGGTATCGATTTAGGAACAACTAACAGCTGTGTAGCTGTTATGGAAGGTGGACAGCCCACCGTTATCGCTAACGCAGAGGGTGCAAGAACAACACCTTCAATCGTAGCTTTTACAAAGAATGGCGAGCGTCTCGTAGGTGAGCCTGCTAAGCGTCAGGCTGTAACAAATGCTGAGAACACAATCTCTTCAATCAAGAGAGATATGGGTACAGACAACGGTCGTACAATCGACGGCAAGAAGTATTCACCTCAGCAGATTTCAGCTATGATCCTTCAGAAGCTGAAGGCAGACGCAGAACAGTATCTCGGCGAAAAAGTAACAGAGGCAGTAATCACAGTTCCCGCATATTTCAATGATGCACAGCGTCAGGCTACAAAGGATGCAGGTAAGATTGCAGGTCTTGAAGTAAAGCGTATTATCAACGAGCCTACAGCAGCAGCTCTTGCTTACGGCCTTGATAACGAAAAAGAGCAGAAGATCATGGTATACGACCTTGGTGGTGGTACCTTCGATGTATCAATCATTGATATAGGTGACGGTGTTATTGAAGTTCTTTCAACAAACGGTGATACACACCTTGGTGGTGATGACTTCGATCAGAAGATCATCGACTGGATGGTAGCAGAGTTCAAGGCTAAGGAAGGTGTAGACCTTTCAGGCGACAAGATGGCTATGCAGAGACTTAAGGAAGCAGCTGAGAAGGCTAAGAAGGAGCTTTCATCTTCTACAACAACCAACATCAACCTTCCTTTCATCACAGCTACAGCAGAAGGCCCTAAGCACTTTGATATGGATCTCACAAGAGCTAAGTTCGAGGAGCTTATCCACGATCTCGTAGAGAGAAGTGCTATTCCTGTACAGAATGCTATGAAGGATGCAGGCCTTAACTATTCAGATCTTGGTAAGGTTCTCCTTGTTGGCGGTTCAACACGTGTACCTTGTGTAGTAGAGAAGGTTAAGCAGCTCACAGGTCATGAGCCTTCAAAGAACCTCAACCCTGATGAGTGCGTAGCAGTAGGTGCCGGTATCCAGGGTGGTAAGCTTGCAGGTGATGCAGGCGCAGGCGATATCCTTCTTCTTGATGTAACACCTCTTTCACTTTCAATTGAGACAATGGGTGGTGTTGCTACAAGACTTATCGAGCGTAACACAACTATTCCTACAAAGAAGAGCCAGGTATTCTCAACAGCAGCTGATAACCAGACAGCAGTTGATATCAACGTTCTTCAGGGTGAGAGACAGTTCGCTAAGGACAACAAGTCGCTTGGACAGTTCCGTCTTGATGGAATCCCTCCGGCAATGAGAGGCGTTCCGCAGATCGAGGTTACATTCGATATCGATGCAAACGGTATTGTTAACGTATCCGCTAAGGATCTTGGAACAGGTAAGGAGCAGCACATCACAATCACAGCCGGTTCTAACATGTCTGATGAGGATATTGATAAGGCTATTAAGGAAGCTGCTGAGTACGAAGCTCAGGATAAGAAGCGTAAGGAAGGCATCGACGCCAGAAACGAAGCTGATTCCTTCGTATTCCAGACAGAGAAGGCTATTCAGGAAGTTGGCGACAAGATCGATCCTTCACAGAAGCAGACTGTAGAGGATGACCTCAAGGCTCTTAAGGATACACTTGAGCAGACTAAGGATCGCGAGCTTACAGACAGCGAGATCGATACAATCAAGAGTCAGAAGGAAAAACTCATGACTGATGCTCAGGCTCTCTTTGCTAAGGTTTATGAGAGTGCACAGGGCGCAGCAGGTGCTCAGGGTGCAGGTCCTGACATGAGCGGTATGGGCGGAGCAGCTCAGAGCTCAAACAATGGTGCAGCTGACGACGTAGTTGACGGCGATTATAGAGAAGTTTAATTTAGTAGCTTTATAAAAGTTTAATAATTAAATTATTGCTAATGCCCAATACATCATATAAGATGTATTGGGCTTTAAGTAATCAATTGGCAGATTATATCGGAGTCGGTTGACTACTTCCATATATAATATTTTTTTAGGAGACATAAATGGCAGATCAGAAGCGCGATTATTACGAGGTCCTTGGCGTAAGCAAGGGAGCTAGTGATGATGAAATAAAAAAGGCATACCGTGTTCTTGCTAAGAAGTATCATCCGGATATGAATCCCGGAGATGCTGCGGCAGCAGATAAATTCAAGGAAGCTTCAGAGGCATACGCCGTTCTGAGTGATCCTGAGAAGAGACGTCAGTATGACCAGTTCGGACATGCTGCATTCGATCAGGGAGCTGGCGGATATGGCGGATTCGATTTCAATGGCGCTGACTTTGGTGATATTTTTGGCGATATATTTGGAGATTTCTTCGGCGGTGGCAGAAGAAGTCAGGGGGCAAGAAGTGGCCCTGCAAAGGGAGCCAATATTCGTGCAAGCGTACGAATTACTTTTGTAGAGGCCGTATTTGGTTGTGAGAAGGAGCTTGAGTTAAAGCTTAAGGATCCCTGCCCGAACTGTAAGGGAACCGGAGCTAAGCCCGGAACAACAGCTCAGATGTGTCCTAAGTGCGGTGGTAAAGGACAGGTTGTATTCACACAGCAGTCATTCTTTGGCACTGTAAGAAATGTACAGACATGTCCTGATTGTAACGGTAGCGGTAAGGTGATCAAAGATAAGTGTCCTGATTGTGGTGGTACAGGTTATGTAGCAAGCACAAAGAGAATTCAGGTATCCATTCCTGCCGGTATTGACAACGGACAGAGCGTACGTATTCGTGAGAAGGGTGAACCCGGTAGAAACGGCGGACCAAGAGGAGATCTTCTTGTAGAAGTTATAGTTGCAGATCATCCTATTTTCCAGAGACAGGATTATGATATCTTCTCAACTGTTCCTATGTCCTATGCTATAGCAGCGCTCGGTGGAACTGTTGCCATCGATACAGTAGACGGCAAGGTTCTGTATGATGTAAAGGCAGGAACACAGACTGATACAAGAGTAAGACTTCGTGGAAAGGGCGTGCCCACACTTAGAAATAAGGATATTCGCGGAGATCATTACGTAACACTTGTGGTTCAGGTTCCGGATAAGCTGTCAAAGGAAGCAAAGGAGCTTCTTAAGCAGTTTGATGAGAAGACAGGTGATAGTCTTCATGCAGCCGATGCCATATCCGGTAATAAGGACGGAAATGATGACGGCAAGAAAAAAGGTGGTTTTTTCGGTAAGAAAAAATAATATATGAATATGGAGCGGGGAGAAAAAATTCTCCCCGCTATTCGCATGTAAAGGAGTCTTAATATGAAATGGATGCGTTTCCGAATCAGAACCAATGAGGAATCAGAGGATATTATTGTAAGCAGTATGATGGATATAGGCCTTGAAGGTGCACAGATTGAAGATAATGCGCCGCTTACTGCTGCTGACAAGGAGCAGATGTTTACAGATGATCTTCAGGATGCTGATGATGAAGAGACAGGTGTGGACAGCTGTGCGGTAACAGCTCCCGGAGAAGAGGGAATAGCTTATCTCAATTTCTTTGTAGAGGTTGATGACAATAATATACTTACAATTCATGAGTATGATGATGACGGAGAGGAAATTGAAGTCAAAAAGACTCCCGACGAGATGAAGGAAGCTATAAAGGGTGTCCTGGATGAGCTTAAGGAGTTTTCTGATATCGGAGACGGAACCATTTCAGTAGACGTAACTGAGGATATCGACTGGATAAATAACTGGAAGCAGTATTTTCATAAGTTCTTTGTAGATGATGTACTTGTAATTCCATCCTGGGAAACTCCCGATGAAGAGGATAAGAAAAAAGCAAACATTACACTTCATATAGATCCCGGAACTGCGTTCGGAACAGGTATGCATGAGACAACACAGCTTTGCATACGTGCCCTCAGGAAATATATTACTCCCAGAGCAAGAGTACTTGACGTAGGAACCGGAAGTGGGGTATTGTCTATACTTGCGATGAAGTTCGGAGCAGGTCATACTGTCGGTACTGATCTGGATCCGTGCGCTGAACCCGCAGTTGCTGATAATAAGGAAGCAAACGGCATAGCAGCGGAAGATTTTGATCTAATAATCGGTAATATCATTGATGATGATAAAGTTAAAGAAGAGGTTGGCACAGGATATGATATAGTGGTTGCCAATATTCTTCCATATGTACTTGTTCCGCTTACCCCTATTGTTCCAGGCCTTTTAAAGGATGGTGGAATTTATATTACTTCAGGAATTATTGAGGCCAAGGAAGAGGTTATTCGTAAGGCTCACGAAGAGGCAGGCCTTAATGTGATAGAGGTTTGCAAGCAGGGCGAGTGGGTAAGCGTTATTTCCAAAAAGTAAATTTGTGAATTCCTGGTATAGGAACGGATGAGGACTATATGTACCATTTTTTCGCTGAGAGCAGTCAGCTTTTTGATGATGGAAAAAGAATAGCTATAACGGACTCTGATTATAATCATATGGTGAATGTTCTCCGCATGAAGGCCGGCGAGGAATTTTCTGTCAGCTTCAGGGAAGAGGAGGACAAGGAGTATCGCTTTGGTATAGAGTCAATAAATGATAATGAACTGATCGGAGAGCTTCGTTTTGTGAAGGAATCGGGAGTGGAGCTTCCCTCGAAGATTTACCTTTTTCAGGGGCTTCCCAAGGCAGATAAGATGGAGCTTATTATTCAGAAGAGTGTTGAGCTGGGAGTTTTTAAGATTATACCGGTTTCTATGAAAAGATCGGTTGTTAAGCTTGATGACAAAAGAGCGGCTAATAAGATTAAACGTTGGCAGGCTATAGCTGAGGCGGCAGCAAAACAGAGTAAAAGGGCTTTTGTTCCTGAAATCGATATGCCCATGAGTTTTAAAGAGGCTGTTAAACTTTGTGCTGATATGGATGTTAAGCTTCTTCCCTATGAGCAGGCTGAGGGAATGAAAAAGACACGTGAACTTATTGATTCAGTAAAGCCCGGGCAGAGCATAGCGGTATTCGTAGGCCCTGAGGGCGGCTTTGCCGATGAGGAAGTAGAATTTGCAACAGAGCAAGGCTTCAATTCAATAACTATGGGAAAGAGGATACTTCGTACGGAAACTGCCGGTTTTACCATGCTGGCATGGCTTATGTATCATCTGGAAGAGTGAAAATAAATTAAAACGGTGAATTATGGAAATATACTTAGACAACTCTGCAACAACTAAAATTTACAAAGATGTGTCGGAATTATGCATAAAGACTATGACTGAGGATTACGGTAATGCCTCCAGTATGCATCACAAGGGTGTTGTTGCCGAGAATTACTTAAAAAAAGCGACAGAGCAGATAGCGAAGACACTGAAGGCTAAGCCAAAGGAGATATTGTTTACATCAGGTGGAACAGAGTCCGATAATATCGCAATAATCGGCGGAGCCATGGCTCACCACAGAGAGGGTAAGCATCTTATTACCACCTGTATAGAGCATCCTGCTGTTGGGAATTCAATGAAGTACCTTGAGGATCAGGGCTTTGATGTGACTTATCTTAGTGTGTCAGAGGAAGGCCTGATAGATTTAGAAGAACTTAAGAATGCAATAAGAGAAGATACTATTCTTGTTTCTATAATGGCAGTAAATAATGAGATGGGTGCTGTAGAGCCTTTGGAAGAAGCCGGAAAAATAATTCACGGCGCAAATCCAAAAATTCTTTTTCATGTAGATGCGGTTCAGGGCTATGGAAAAGAACAGCTTATTCCCAAGCAGCTTGGAATAGACATGATGTCTGTAAGCGGACACAAGATTCATTCACCCAAGGGAATTGGATTTTTATATATAAGAGATGGTGTAAGAATTGTTCCCATAACCTATGGCGGAGGACAGCAGGGCGGATTGAGATCAGGTACCTTGAACATACCCGGAATCGCCGGGCTTGGAAGAGCTTCTGAAAAAATTTATACAGGTTTTGATGAAAAGCAGTCAAAACTTTTTGAACTGAAATTCAGACTGATAAAAGGACTTACAACAGAGCTTCCTGATATAAGGATTAATGGTATCGAGACTTCGGAAAGAAAGATTAGTGAGTTGTCTGATGATGAACTCATGGATGTTATAAAGAAGACAGCACCGCATATTGTCAGCGTGTCTGTCAAGGGAGTCAGGGCAGAGGTTCTGCTTCATGCGCTTGAGGATAAAGAGATATATGTGTCTGCGGGAAGCGCATGCTCTTCAAATCATCCGTCAGTTTCAGGAACCCTGAAGGCTATCAGGATTCCGAAAGAGTTTTACGATAGTACAGTAAGAATCAGTATGTCAGAGTTTACAACTTCAGAAGAGATAGATGAGACAGTAAAGGCATTTGCGGAAATAGTTCCAATGCTTCGCCAGTTTTCAAGGAGATAAAGGAGAAAATATGCAGTACCATGCATTTATAATCAAATATGCAGAGATAGGAATAAAGGGTAAGAACAGATACCTTTTTGAGGAAGCACTTGTAAAGCAGATGGAGCGTGTGCTCTCAAAGTGCGAAGGAGAATTCAGTATATTCCGCGTTTCAGGAAGAATATACTTAAATGCCAAGGGCTTTGATTTTGACGAAACAGTTGCAGCGCTTCAGACAGTTTTTGGTATTACCGGTATCTGTCCTGCTGTCTGCATAGAGAGAGATGGTAATGGCAAGCTTCCGGACATCAATGGTCTGTCACAGGAAGTTATCAAGTTCCTTGACGGGGTATATCCTGATAAAAACAAGACATTTAAAATTAAGTGCAGACGCGTTGATAAGACATATCCTCTTGATTCAATGGAAGCTGCAGCGGAGATAGGAGCACAGGTTCTTGATGCATTCCCGGAGATGAAGGTTGATGTAAGAGAACCTCAGATTCTTGTAAGTGTGGAAATCCGTGAGAAGGTAAATATCTATTCAGAGATTATTCCCGGACCGGGAGGAATGCCTATAGGAACAAGCGGCAAGGCATGTCTTCTTCTTTCAGGCGGAATTGATTCTCCTGTAGCGGGATATATGATTGCCAAGCGTGGCGCCGAAATTGAGGCAGTATATTTTAATGCTCCGCCCTATACCAGTGAGAGAGCTAAGCAGAAGGTAATTGATCTTGCCAGAGTTATAGCAAGATTTACCGGAAAAGTGCGTCTTCACGTGATCAATTTCACCGATATACAGATGTATATTTACAAACAGTGCCCGCACGATGAGCTCACTATCATCATGCGCAGATACATGATGAGGATTGCGGATACAATTGCTGCTCATAATAAGTGTATGGGACTCGTTACCGGAGAGAGCATCGGACAGGTTGCATCTCAGACTATGGAGAGCCTTATGGCTACCAATGAGGTAGTGACAGATATGCCGGTTTATCGCCCTCTTATTGCATTTGATAAGCAGGATATTGTGGATATTTCATTAAAAATTGATGCGTATGAGACTTCGATTCTTCCTTATGAGGATTGCTGCACAATATTTGTTGCCAAGCATCCGGTAACAAAGCCCAGGTTGGAAGTTATTCGCTCACACGAGCACAGACTTGATGAGAAGATTGATGAACTTGTGCAGACAGCACTTGAGACAGATGAGATTATTACGCTTGAAGCATAACAATCTAAAAAAACCTGCGACCAGGTCGCAGGTTTCAGTAGTTTTTTTGAAATTAGATCTAAAATTAGATCATGTAAGGCTTTAAGATTGAAAGCACTTCATCGGCGCCGTCTTCAGCATGGATGTTAAGGTCAATCGGCTTTGAAAGGTCGAGTGAGAAAATACCCATGATGGACTTTGCGTCAATTACATATCTACCTGATACAAGGTCGAAATCATAATCAAACTTTGTAATATCGTTTACAAAGGACTTAACCTTATCGATAGAGTTTAAAGAAATTTTTACGGTTTTCATTGCGCAAATACCTCCTTCTTTTCTTCATAATAAACGGAAGGACGTTAAAAGTCAATGATGTAAATTCGTCAAAATTAGCGGAGGTTTAATATGAAAAGTGTCGCCTTGCATAGTCTTGGCTGTAAAGTAAACAGATACGAGACAGATGTTATGGGACAAAAGTTACAAGAATGTGGATATAAAATTGTACCATTTGATGAAATGGCAGATATTTATATCATCAATACCTGCTCGGTGACGGCTATTGCAGACCATAAGAGCAGACAGATGCTGCACCGTGCCAAGAGAAAGAATCCGGAGTCTGTTGTTGTGGCCTGTGGCTGTTATGTTGAGACAGACAAGGAAGGTGTCAAGCTGGATGACAGCATAGATCTCATCGTTGGAAATAACAAAAAGGCAGATATAGTCGGTATCCTTGATGAGTATTTCAGAGAAAAGGAAGATAATTCAGAAGGATGCACGGATAAGGTTCTTGGAGGAATCAGTGTCACTGAGATAAATGATCCTGAGCAGCAGTATGAGCGCATGGAGCTTGCCAGCATGCCTGGTCACACCAGGGCGTATATCAAGATTCAGGACGGATGTAACCAGTTCTGTACGTACTGCATTATTCCGTATGCCAGAGGAAGAATCAGGAGCAGGGATGAGGCAGACATTATTGATGAAGTTAATAAACTTGCAAAGGATGGCTGTAAGGAAATAGTTCTTACGGGAATACATATCAGCTCATATGGTGTGGATAAGGGTGAATCAGCCCTTTTACCTCTTTTACAGAAACTCAATGATATTGAGGGAATAGAGAGAATAAGACTCAGTTCTCTTGAACCGAGAATAATCACAAAAGAGGTTGCTTTCGGAATGGCTGCGCTTTCCAAGGTTTGCCCTCATTTCCATCTCTCGCTTCAAAGTGGCAGTAATGACACCTTAAAGAGAATGAACAGACATTATTCCGCAGAGGAATACATGGACAGCGTTAAGCTGCTGCGGGAAGCATACGAATTGCCGGCAATAACAACGGATGTTATTGTGGGATTTCCCGGTGAAACTGAGGAAACCTTTGAGGAGAGCAGAAAATTTGCAGAGGATATAAATTTTTATGAAATGCATGTCTTTAAATATTCTCCGAGAAAGGGAACTGTAGCTGCGAAGATGGAGGACCAGCTGACAGACAGGGAAAAAACAGCAAGAAGTAATGTTCTTCTTACAATGACTAAGCAGCAGTCAAAGGAATACCGTGAGAAATTTATCGGTAAAACAGAGAAAATTCTCTGGGAAGATATGGAAAAAATCGGTGGAAAAAACTATATGATAGGGCTTACCACAAGATATATAAGAGTAGCAGCTCCTGAAGATAAAGCAAAGGAATTAAATATTTTTTCAGGCAGCATAACAGAGCATACGCTTAATAGTTTCTTAAGAGACGATACATTGCTTATTTAGGCGTAATGCGGTATTATTTTTTTAAGTAAAGTTTTAGCGAGGTCGGCAATATGACAGATAACAATCTTGGCAACACACAATTTTTTAAAGTAGAAGTTGATCCGGAAACAGGCGTTAAGAAAGTACTTTCTATCGTATATGAAGCGCTTCTCGAGAAGGGATATAACCCTGTAAATCAGATTGTGGGTTATATTATGTCAGGAGATCCTACTTATATCACAAGCCACATGGGTGCCAGAAGCCTTATCATGAAGGTTGAGCGTGATGAGTTGGTAGAAGAAATGCTCACAGAGTATATTAAAAATAATAACTGGTCCAGAAAATAATGAGAATTATGGGATTGGATTACGGATCTAAGACGGTCGGTGTTGCGATTAGCGACGAACTCCTTTTGACAGCACAGGCCAAAGAGATTATCCGTAGAAAAGAAGAGAACAAACTTCGGAAAACACTGGCTAGAATAGAAGAGCTGATTCAGGAATTTGGTGTGGAGCTTATAGTACTTGGGCTTCCACTGAATATGGATCAGTCTGAATCAGTGCGTTCTGCTCTCTCTGAGAATTTCAGGGATAAGCTTGAGAGACGTACATCTCTTCCTGTGATTATGTGGGACGAGCGCCTTACTACGGTAGAGGCTGATGCCATAATGGATGAAGTGGGTATTAAGAAGTCTGATCGCAAGGAATATGTGGATATGATCGCAGCGCAGATTATCTTGCAGGATTATCTTGATAACAGAAAAAAGGAAAATGAATAATGGAAAAAATTACATTCCGTCCTGAAGGTGATGAACCTGTGGACTTTTTTGTGCTGGAACAGACAGTGATCGGTGCCAAGTCATACATTCTTGTGACAGACACTGAGGATGGAGATGGTGAAGCACTGATTCTTCGCGATGATTCGGACGAAGGTGAGGCTGAGGCCAATTATACAATTGTTGATGATGACAAGGAGCTTGAAGCAGTTGCTGCTCTTTTCAGAAAGCTTCTTGAAGAGGATGATATAGGATTGGATTAACCGGGAGGATGATCCATGGGAATGGTTTCAACCGATGAATTCAAGGTATTATTAAAAGGAAAAGGTCTCAAGATCACTACTCAGAGACTTGTAATATTGGAAATTCTTGGCAGGAATCCCGGGAAACATCTGACTGCCGAGGAAATTTATAATTTGGTAAAGACAGAGCACCCTGAAATAGGGCTGGCTACTGTTTATAGAACTATACAAGTACTGATGGAGTTACATCTTATAGATCGGGTGAACTTTGATGATGGTGTAGAACGTTATGAACTCGCTCATGAAGCGGATGCAGATGGCGCACACCACCATCATCATTTGATATGCGTTAAATGTGGGAAGGTCTTGGAATTTGAGGAAGACATGCTTGAGGGGCTGGAACTCAAAATCGCCGAGAAGACCGGATTTAAAGTTACCGATCATGAGGTTAAACTCTACGGCTATTGCAATGAATGTGGAGGAAAAACTGATTGAATAAAAAGAAAACTAATAATTCTGCTTCAGGGCTTCAGGTCATACCGCTTGGTGGACTGGAGCAGATTGGTATGAATATAACTGCCTTCAGATATGAGGACAGTATTATTGTGGTAGATTGCGGTCTGTCATTTCCGGATGATGACATGCTGGGAATCGATCTCGTAATTCCTGATATTACATATTTGAAAAATAATATGGATAAAGTAAAGGGCTTCGTAATCACTCATGGACATGAGGATCATATCGGAGCGCTTCCTTATATCCTGAAAGAGCTTAATGTTCCTATCTATGCTACCAGACTGACAATGGGAATAATTGAGCATAAACTTGAAGAGCACGGCCTTTTAAAGAAGGTAAGAAGAAAGGTTGTAAAGTTTGGCCAGTCAATAAATCTCGGAGATTTCAGAGTTGAGTTTATAAGGACTAACCATTCCATAGTAGATGCAGCGGCACTTGCTATTTATTCGCCTGCAGGTATTGTGGTTCATACAGGTGACTTTAAGGTTGATTACACACCTGTTTTCGGAGATCCCATTGATCTTCAGAGATTTGGTGAAATTGGAAAGAAGGGTGTTCTTGCACTTATGTGTGATTCCACAAATGCGGAGCGTCCGGGATTTACAGCATCTGAGCGTACGGTTGGTAAGACCTTTGATTCACTGTTTGAGGAACATAACGATTCCAGAATCATTGTTGCGACCTTTGCATCCAATGTAGACCGTGTTCAGCAGATTATAAACACAGCATACAAGTTCGGAAGAAAGGTTGTTGTAGAGGGCAGAAGTATGGTCAATATTATTGATATTGCCCAGAAGCTTGAGTGTATCCAGATTCCGGATAATACCCTTGTGGATATTGACCAGCTCAAGAATTACCCTGACAACAAGACGGTAATTATCACTACCGGAAGCCAGGGTGAGAGCATGGCTGCTCTTAGCAGAATGGCCAGCGGACAGCATAAAAAGATAAGTGTTCGTCCCGGCGATACAATCATCTTTTCATCACATCCCATACCGGGAAATGAGAAGGCAGTTACTAATATTATAAATGACCTCCTTGTCAGAGGTGCTGATGTTATATTCCAGGATGTTCATGTATCCGGACACGCCTGCCAGGAGGACATCAAGCTTATTTATACACTGGTTCGTCCCAAGTATGCGGTTCCTGTTCACGGAGAGTATAAGCATCTTATTGCGCAGAAGAACATTGCCATGGGGCTTGGAATGGACAAGGATAATATTTTTATTATCAGATCCGGTGATGTCCTTGAGCTTAAGGAGGACAGTGCAAAGGTTGTAGGTAAAGTTCCGACAGGAGCTATTCTTGTAGACGGACTCGGCGTAGGTGATGTCGGAAACGTAGTTCTTCGCGACAGACAGAGACTTGCAGAGGACGGAATTGTTATCGTAGTATTTGGCATAGACAGAGAAAATGCGCAGCTTGTATCCGGTCCCAGCATTGTATCGAGAGGCTTTGTATATGTGCGAGAATCCGATGAGCTTATTGATGATGCTACAGATCTCGTGCTTGATGAGGTAACGGAGGCACTTGATAAGAATATTACAGACTGGAATAAGCTTAAGAATATAGTTAAGGATGTTCTTTCTGATTTTATCTGGAAGAAGACCAAGAGAAGACCCATGATTCTTCCTATTATCATGGACTCTAACTACTGATTGGGAAAAGAGGACTTATGAACGTTAGAAGTGTAGGATTAGGTGTTGTGGACACAATAGTAAAGGCGTTCCTTATTATTGTCGCTATAATGCTTATTAGCAAATATGCATCACTTGCATATACCTATGGATATAACATATATAATCAGCTTCCGGCTTCTCAATATGATACGAGGACAGTTACTGTATCAATAACGGATAGCATGTCAGTCGGAGATATTGCAGAGCTTCTTGAGAACAGAGGACTGGTTAAGGATAAGAATCTGTTTTGGATGCAGGAGCGCTTTTCGGAATATCATGGAATGATCGCTCCGGGAACCTATGAGCTTAGCCCGTCGATGACACCTGATGAGATAATAGCAATTATGTGTGCTGCAACTATCGAAGCAGACAAAGAGGAGTCGAAGCAGTGATCAGTGACGAGAGAATAAGTACCTTTATCAATTCACTTGATCAGGGAAATGAGCCTTTTCTGGATGAGCTTGAGAGAAAATCCCTTGCGGACGATGTTCCTATAATCAGGAAGGATACTCAGAGCTTAATAAGATTTTTACTCAGTATGAATCATCCGAAGAATATTTTAGAGGTAGGCTGCGCAGTTGGATTTTCCGCGCTTTTGATGGCAACCTATTCTGATCCGGATACGAAGATTACGACGATAGAAAAGTTTGAGAAACGTATCCCGGTGGCTTATGACAATTTTGATAAATATGATGTAAACAAAAAAATCACACTGCTTGAGGGGGATGCAGCAGATATTTTAGCAAAGCTTTCCGGGCAGTATGATTTTATTTTTATGGATGCAGCTAAAGGACAGTATATAAATTTCCTGCCTGACTGTAAGAGGCTTCTTACAAAGGGAGGATTGCTACTGTCGGACAATGTACTCCAGGATGGAGATGTAATGGAGTCGAGGTTTGCCGTAACAAGAAGAAACCGCACGATCCATGAGAGAATGAGGGAGTATCTGTTTGCAATAAAGCATGACCCCGAGCTTCAGAGTGTAATACTTAATGTCGGTGATGGAATGGCGATGTCGTTGAAGCTATAAATATATAGCAATGTAGCTGAAATAATGATTTAAGCAATGTAGTTAAAATAGATGATTTAAAATGTAACCCAAGGGCGTTTTTATATGCCTTCCCCCTCTGGGGGAAGGTGCCCGAAGGGCGGATGAGGGCTTTATGAGAGAAAGAAGAAAACCTGAGCTGCTTATTCCTGCAAGCAGCCTTGAAGTATTAAAAACAGCAGTAATTTTCGGAGCAGATGCCGTTTATATCGGCGGTAACTCCTTTGGACTTCGTGCCAAGGCAAAGAACTTCAGCCATGATGATATGGCTGAGGGCATAAAGTTTGCTCACGAGCATGGTGTTCATGTTCATGTAACAGCGAATATCCTTGCTCACAATGATGACCTTAAGGGAGCAGAGGAATATTTCCATGAGCTTAAGGAGCTTGGTCCTGATGCACTTATTATCGCTGACCCCGGCATGTTCATGATGGCGAGAAGAATATGCCCTGAGATAGATATTCATGTATCAACACAGGCTAATAATACTAATTACGAGACTTACAAGTTCTGGGCTGATCTTGGTGCAAAGAGAGTAGTTGCGGCAAGAGAGCTTTCATTAAAGGAGATAAAGGAAATTCGCGAAAATATTCCTGATGATCTTGAGGTTGAGAGCTTTATTCACGGAGCTATGTGCATAAGCTATTCAGGAAGATGTCTTCTTTCAAACTATTTCACAGGCCGTGACGCAAACCACGGAGAATGTACACACCCCTGCCGCTGGAAATATGCTGTTGTTGAGGAGACAAGACCCGGAGAATATCTTCCTGTTTATGAGAATGAGCGTGGATCTTTCATCTTCAATTCCAAGGATCTGTGCATGATCGAGCATATTCCGGAGCTGGTTGATGCAGGAGTTGACAGCTGCAAGATAGAGGGACGCATGAAGACCGCTCTTTATGTTGCTACTGTTGCCAGAACCTATAGAAAAGCTATTGATGACTTCTTCGAATCAGAGGAGAAGTATCGTGAGAATATGCCCTGGTACCTTGATGAAATCTCAAGATGCACCTACAGACAGTTCACAACAGGCTTCTATTTTGGTAAGCCCTCTGATGAGGCACAGATTTATGATGCCAATACCTATGTGAACGAGTACACATACCTTGGCATAGTTGGTGAAGTGACAGAGGATGGTCTTGCTAAGATCGAGCAGAGAAATAAGTTCTGCGTCGGAGACACGATCGAGATCATGAAGCCTGACGGAAGAGATATCGAGACCAAGGTTCTTGGTATCACCAATGAGGATGGAGAAGCTATGGATAGCTGTCCTCATCCGAAGCAGGTTCTTTATATAAAGCTTGATAAAGAGACTGAGAAATACGATATTCTGAGAGTGCACACAGGATCTTCAGAGAAGATATCCTGCTAATAAATAGTTTTTAGATTTAATTGAAACCACAAATAATTGAGCAAAAAGTCTCAGCGGGTACAAACTACCTGCTGAGATTTTTAGTTTGTGTAATTTGAACGAATATAGTACAATCATTGGCGAAATTACTTTTTATAAAAAGAAAATGAGGTGTATATGAGTAAGCAGGTCATGGTTGAGGAACTATTCGGTAAAAACGTATTCACACTAGAGAAAATGCGCGAGCGTCTTCCCAAGAGTGTCTACAAAGAGGTCATTCAGGTCATGGAAAATGGCGGAGATCTCTCACTTGCTTCTGCAGATGCTGTTGCAAATGCGATGAAGAACTGGGCGATGGAGAATGGTGCTACACACTATACGCACTGGTTCCAGCCGCTTACCGGTATTACTGCTGAGAAGCACGATGCATTTATTACAAGTGCCCGTGGTGACGGACATATGATGACATCTTTTTCGGGAAAAGATCTCATCAAGGGTGAGCCCGATGCTTCATCCTTCCCGTCAGGCGGCCTTCGTGCCACATTCGAGGCAAGAGGTTATACCGCATGGGATATTACATCCCCTGCATTCCTCAAGGAAACAGGCGCAGGCGTTACGCTCTGCATACCCACCGCATTTTGTTCATATAACGGAGAGGCTCTTGATAAAAAGACTCCTCTTCTCAGATCCATGGAGGCTGTAAATGAGCAGGCTTTGAGGATTGTTCATCTTTTCGGAAATACCGAGGCAAAGAAAGTAAACGTATCTGTTGGTCCCGAGCAGGAGTACTTCCTTGTAGACTGGAAGAAGAGTTTACAGCGTCCTGACCTTATCTTTACAGGCCGCACACTTTTTGGAGCTCAGCCCCCTAAGGGACAGGAGATGGAGGATCACTACTTCGGCGTTATCAGAGAGCGCGTCGGAGAGTACATGAAGGACCTTAACAACGAGCTCTGGAAGCTTGGCGTTCCCGGAAAAACCCAGCACAACGAGGTTGCTCCCGGTCAGCACGAGCTTGCACCTATTTACGAGACAGCCAACATTGCTGTAGATCACAACCAGATTATAATGGAGACCATGAAGAGAGTTGCGGAGCACCACAACATGAGATGCCTTCTTCATGAAAAGCCGTTCCAGGGAGTTAATGGTTCCGGTAAACATGATAACTGGTCTCTTTGCACGGACAATGGAGTTAATCTCCTTGATCCCGGTGATACACCTAATGAAAATATTCAGTTCCTGTTTGTTCTTGCCTGCGTAGTTAAGGCTGTTGACAGACATGCAGACTTATTAAGACAGAGTGCATCAGATGTAGGTAACGACCATCGTCTTGGTGCGGATGAGGCACCTCCGGCAATTATTTCAATTTTCCTTGGAGAGCAGCTTGAGGACGTAGTTCATCAGCTCATTGAGACAGGTGAAGCCAAGAGATCCAAGCGCGGCGGAAAGCTTAAGACAGGTGTTTCCACACTACCTGAATTTGAGAAGGACGCTACAGACAGAAACCGTACATCACCCTTCGCATTTACAGGTAATAAGTTTGAGTTCCGTATGGTTGGATCATCCGATTCAATGGCAAGCTCAAATACAGCTCTTAATACAATTGTTGCAGAGGCATTCAGTGAGGCAGCAGACAGACTTGAAAAGGCTTCCGATTTTGATATGGAAGTACACGATATCATCAAGGAGTATTTAACAGATCACCAGAGAGTAATCTTTAATGGTGACGGATATTCTGAAGAGTGGAAGAAGGAAGCGGAAAGAAGAGGTCTTCCAAACATTCCTTCCACAATTGAAGCTGCTGAGGTTCTTACAACCGATAAGGCAATTGAGCTTTACAAGAAATTCGGCGTATTTACAAAGACAGAGCTTGAGTCACGTCAGGAGATCATCTTCGAGACCTACTCAAAGACTATAAATATTGAAGCGCTTACAATGATTGATATGGCCAGCAAGCAGATCATCCCTGCAGTTATGAAATATGCAGGAGGACTTGCTGCAAATATCAATGAAGTTAAGGCAGCAGGCTGCGATGTATCAGTAATGACAAGTGAGCTTACAGAGGTTACAAAGGAACTCGGTGCCATGAAGAAGGCACTTGATGAGCTCAATAAGGAAGAGGAGAAGGCCAGAAGCATAGCTGAGCCCAGAGAGAGAGCATATTATTGTAAGGATAAGGTAGTTCCTGCAATGACAGCACTCAGGACTCCTGCCGATAAGCTTGAGATGCTTGTCGATAAAAATGACTGGCCGTTCCCGACATATGCAGATCTTCTTTTTGAAGGCTAATGCAGAAAAATAAATTTTCATATTGTGAGTGGCTTACTGTAAGCCATATAATCAACTAAAACAAAGGCGTATGTAATCTTTATTGGATTTACAGCGCCTTTTGTTGCCTTAGGGAGGAATAGGCTTTGGAATTATTTGATATTATAGGCCCTGTGATGGTAGGACCATCAAGCTCGCATACAGCAGGGGCTGCCAGAATAGGATTTATCGCAGGAAAGCTTCTTGGAGAAAAAATAAATGAGGCAAAAATCCTTCTTTATGGCTCATTCATGGATACCGGTAAGGGACATGGAACAGATAAGGCTCTGGTTGCAGGACTTCTTGGTATGACACCGGATGACTACAGACTTTCGAAGAGTCTTGAGATGGCAGCGGAAGAAGGCATGAAAATTGAGTTCGGTGAGGCAAAGCTGGTGGATGCCCACCCCAATTCCGTACAGATGATTTTAACAGGTGAGAGCGGAAGTACCATAGATATTGTTGGGGAATCCATAGGCGGGGGGAAAATAAACATTGCCAAGATAGATGGAATAGCTACCAATTTCTCCGGAGAATTCCCCACACTTATAGTTCATAACCTTGACCAGCCGGGACATGTGTCGGAGGTTACCTCGATGCTGTCGCATAAGCTTGTGAATATTGCGACCATGCAGCTATATCGTGACAGTAGAGGCGGAATGGCTGTTATGGTAGTGGAATGTGACCAGGAGATACCTGAGGATGGAATCAACTGGCTAAAGAAAAGCGAAGGTGTTCTTAAAGTTACTTATTTTGAAGGCATAAGAGGATAAAAGACATGTATAAATCTATAGCAGATATATTGCAGCAGGCTAAGGAGCAGAAAAAACAATTTTGGGAAATTGTACTTGAAGCAGACATGGAGAGCAGAAATGTATCTGCGGAAGAATCATTACAGGATATGGAACAGATGTATGACGCCATGAAGGATGCTGATTCCAAATATGACGGGAAGCTTAAATCTGCAAGTGGAATGAGCGGAGGGAATGGCAGTCTTCTGGATGAGTACAATGCATCCGGGAAAAATCTGTGCGGTGACTTTCTTGGAACCGTAATGGCAAGAGCAATAAAAATGGGTGAATCCAACGCCTGCATGAAGAGAATAGTTGCTGCGCCAACAGCCGGTTCCTGCGGAGTTCTGCCTGCAATTCTTATAAGCTATGAAGAATATGGGAACTGCTCAAAGGAAGAAATGATAAGGGCGCTTTACGTGGCAGCCGGAATCGGCAAGGTGATCGGAGAAAATGCGAGTATATCCGGAGCCTATGGGGGATGCCAGGCAGAGATAGGAACGGCATCTGCTATGGCAGCAGGAGCACTTGCATATCTGCAGGGTGGGGATAACTCTGCGGTAGTCAACGCACTGGCTCTGGCACTTAAAAATATGCTGGGTCTTTCCTGTGATCCTGTTGGAGGACTGGTGGAAGTCCCCTGCGTTAAGAGAAATTCTCATGGAGCTGTAAATGCTGTGGCGTCAGCTCAGCTTGCACTTGCGGGAATAAAAAGTGTTATCTCACCTGATGATGTAATTGACAGCATGAGAAGGATCGGGAATGAGATGGCACCTGATATAAAGGAGACCGGAAAGGGAGGACTCGCAACAACGGAGTCAGCCAGGAAGATTTTTTGTCAGCAGGAAAAACAATAACTTATAAATTTTATTCTAAGGGGAAAAATAACCTATAACAAAAAAGTTATGAGGTATAAAAAAACAGATATTTGTTTTTCATTTGTTTTGCTAACTATAATACAAGCATTACAGATGCGAAGGCGTGATCTCAGTAAGAGATTGCGCCTTTTTGCATTTTTAAATGGAAGGATATATGAAAAGAGTTAGGAAAGGAGAGTTAATTATGACAACAAGGGATTTGATGAGAGAGTCACTTAGGAATTTCAGGGCATATGTTGCGGGTGGAAAGCAGCTGCAACCGGATTTGTCCATGCCTATTGTTAAGCTTAATGCGAATGAGAACCAGATGGGGCCGGGACCTAAGGCGGTTATGGCCATGACAGCAGAGCTTGGTTTGGGACATCTGTATCCTATGGAGACCATACAGAGACTTAAGAAGAAAATATCAGAGCATGTGGGACTTCCTGTGGAATGTGTATCTGTCTATCACGGATCCGGAAGTGGAATTGGTGCTATCGGAGAAGCTTTCCTTAATCCGGACGATGAGATGCTTGTCTGCTCTCCGACATACATGGCTTATTACATGCTGCCGGGAAGATTTGGTGCAAAGCTTGTTGAAGTGGAGGCTGATGACGGAGTAAGCACGGACCTGGATAAGATTTATGATGCTATCACAGATAAGACCAAGCTTATTTTTATCTGCAATCCCAATAATCCGACGGGTACGCTTTTGGATGCAGAAAAGCTTTTTGACTTTATAAAAAAGGTACCGGAACATGTGATTACAGTAGTGGATGAAGCATATATTGACTGGGTATCTGATGAGTCATATCCAAGTGCTATGAAGATGGTAGAGGATGGAAGGAATCTTATTGTTCTAAGAACCTTTTCAAAAATATACGGACTTGCGGGCTGCAGAGTCGGCTATGCCATAGCTAATGCAGAGGTTACGGAGTGCCTTGGAGCTGTTGCCATGGGGCCAAACAGAATAGGTGCAGCGGGAGCGGCAGCAGCTCTTGATGATATTGAATACTATAATGCGGCTAAGGAAAATAACTCTACCCAGCGTGAATATCTTACCAGAGAAATGGAAAAGCTGGGAATTACAGTAGTTCCAAGCTCTACAAGTTTCATTTATTTTGCGCCGCACTGTGATACTAAGGACTGCATGGATTTTCTGGAGTCTCAGGGAGTATTCATAAGATACTTTTCAGAGGAATACATCCGGGTAAGTATAGGATTACCGTGGCAGAATAAGCAGTTCTTAACAGCGCTCTCAAAATACCTTATGCGTTACCAAAAGAAAGCGGTATAACAAAAATATTATAAGGTATAAATCAACAGGTATTTGTCTTATAAAACAGATGCCAATATAATACACCCATAGCAAAGACAAAGGCGTCGGAAATAAATAATTCCGGCGCCTGTTTTCGTTTAATAAGAAAAAATGACAGGGAGGAGAGCAGATAAATGTTTAGCAGAGAAAAACTAATGAAGCTGATCATCCCAATGGTTATAGAACAGCTCCTGGCAGTAACAGTAGGTATGGCTGACATGATCATGGTATCGGGAGCCGGTGAAGAAGCTGTCTCAGGAATATCACTTGTAAATTCAATATGTGTACTTCTGATAATGGCCTTCGCAGCAATGGCTTCCGGCGGATCGGTTGTTGTAGCACAGCTTATAGGAGCGGGAGATGAGAAAAAGGCCTGTGAAGGAGCTAACCAGCAGATGCTTATCTGTATCCTTATTTCAGGGGTACTCACAGCAGTGGCACTACTCTTTAACAGACAGGTGTTGGGACTTATATACGGAAATGTTGATGAGCTGGTTATGAAAAATGCTGTTACTTACTTTTACATAGTGGCCTGTTCGTTTCCGTTTCTTGCCACTTATAACGCAGGGGCGGCACTTTTCAGAGTAATGAATAACGCACATATCTCAATGATAATGTCAGCGATAATGAATGGCATCAACATTACACTGAACTACATCCTGGTATTCAAAATGGGAATGCAGGTTTCCGGTGTAGCATATGCGACTCTCGTATCAAGAGCAGTTGCAGCGACAGTAATTATGACAATGATAAGGAAGCCAACACTTCCGGTTCATATAGACAAGTACTTCAGATTTGGATGGCATCCTTCGATGTTGAAAAAGGTTTTATCAATCGGAGTACCGCAGGCAATGGAAAACAGTATGTTCCAGGTTGGAAAACTCCTTACACAATCTCTTATATCCAGTTTTGGAACAGCTGCAATTGCCGCAAATGCCTGCGCCAATACAGTGGAAATGCTGGCAGACATTCCGGGCTCGGCGATGGGACTTGCACTTGTAACAGTAGTAGGACAGTGCGTAGGAGCAGGGAGATATGACCTGGCAAGAGGATATGTAAAAAAGCTTTTGAAAGTAACCTACGCATTTTTGATAACACTGAATATAGTGCTTTTCCTGATAGCAAGAAATATCGCAGGTATGTATAACCTTACAGACCTTGGAACACATTATGCGGTACAGCTCATCAGATACCACAGCATCTGTTGCATGGCCATCTGGCCGCTGTCATTTACGATCGCAAGCGTGCTTCGAAGTGCAGGGGATGCGAAGTATACAATGACCACTAGCATCGTATCAATGTGGGTATTCAGAATAGGTTTTGCATACATAATCGCAAAAGGGCTTGGAATGGGAGTCCTGGGAGTGTGGATAGCGATGACAATAGACTGGGCCTTCAGAGCAGTTATGAACACAATCAGGTTTCATGGACATAAATGGGAGACAAAGGCAGTTGTTAAGGCCAGGGTTTCAGAAATGCCAAATAAGAAAACAGCTGCAGCATCATAAAACATCTGACAGGAGGAATGTTATGAAAATAGCAATTGTAAAACAAAGATCTATGGAATCAACCTACGGACCGGGTT
Organism: Butyrivibrio sp. AC2005; assembly: GCF_000424145.1. Taxonomy (GTDB): domain Bacteria; phylum Bacillota; class Clostridia; order Lachnospirales; family Lachnospiraceae; genus Butyrivibrio. The sequence goes on along the minus strand of NZ_AUJI01000010.1, from coordinate 176,774 downwards.
TTGATGAAGCATTTTTCGAGAGGTTATGGGAAAAATCCCTTATTGACAGGCTTGATCCTTCGGACGAAGTTGACTGGATTGATTTCATGAAGCTGAGAGACTTTGATAAAACTGTTTCTGATTACGATGCAGTTATAGGAGCGTGGATACAGGATGGAATGATATCGGAAAAACTCCTTTCGGAGCATCCCAGACTAAAGTATGTTTCAACTCTTGCTCATGGATTCGGGCAGATAGATGAGGAAGCGTGTCATAAATATCATTGTACAGTTACAAATACAGTGTATGGGGACACAACAATAGCTGAATACGCCTGGGCACTACTGATGGATATCTGTCACAACATAAGTAAGAACGATTATTTCTACAGAGTGACACAATGGGAGCCCGGTAATGAAGGAAAAAGACAGTTCACAAGACAGATTGAACTCTATAATAAGACCTTTGGCGTTGTGGGACTTGGAAATATAGGTCTATGCGCGGCAAAGATGGCTAAGGGATTCGGGATGAAGGTTGTAGCAAACAGCAGACATAAGAAGACCGGTCCTGAATATGAAGGAATCGAGCAGGTTAGCCTTGATGAGGTACTGGAAAGGAGTGATGTCATTTCAATCCATTGTCCGCTCACTCCGGAGACAAAGAATCTGATTGATGCAAAGGCCATCTCAAAAATGAAGGATGGGGTGATCCTCATAAATACAGCAAGAGGAGCAATCATTGATGAAGCGGCATTAAAGGAAGCACTTGATAGCGGAAAGATATACGCTGCAGGGCTTGATGTAGTAGCAGGAGAGCCTCTCACAGAACCCTGCGAGCTTATGAAGTGTCAGAACACGAGAATTACAGAGCATATTGCATGGATGCCGATAGAGGCAAAGATAAGAAGCATCATGATAGCAGGAGAAAACTTCCTTAACTGGAAGGAAGGTCATCCTACAAGTGTAGTTGCATAAATGCATTTCACAAGTGTAATTACATAAATACCTTACTCAGGGGTGTAGAAAAACAACTTAGCCTTCCCCCATTGGGGGAAGGTGTCAGCGAAGCTGACGGATGAGGGGAAATAGTTCAAGTTGAAGAAGGAGGAGCGTATGAATACTGCAGAAGTTAAGAATTTATTATGTAAGGCCCTTAGAGAAAAACCTGAGACACTGCGTGCCAGCAGAAAGATGGGGAATATCGATTTTGCCAAGTTAAGACACATGGGACTTAACGAAAATGTATTTGGAATGTCACCCAAGGCACTTGAAGCAATCAGCGAGGCGAGTGCAACCTCTAACCTTTATGCGGACTGGACACAGAAGGAATTAAAGGAAGCCATAGCAAAGACCTTTGGACTTACTACCGATTATGTGATAACGGGCTGCGGATCAAGCGCAATGATCGATGCCATGGGAACAGCTTTTTTGGATCCCGGGGATGAGCTTATTCTGTGTATGCCTACATTCCCCGCAATCATAGATACGGCACAGATGCACGGGGCTTCTGTAAAGGTAATTCCTCTTAAGGATGATCTCAAATATGACCTCACCAGAATGCTGATGGAGATATCCTCCAAGACCAAGATGATTTACATATGTAATCCCAATAATCCTACAGGAACATATCTTGGTATTGATGAGCTTAGACAGTTTGCTTCAGAGTGTCCGGATGATGTGATTCAGGTTTATGACGAAGCATACATTGAGTTTGCAGAGGCTTCCGATTGTCAAAGCATAGTTGAAGTGATGAAGGAAATGCCTGAAAAGCCAATTGTATGTCTTAAGACTTTTTCAAAATTCTACGGTATGGCAGGTGTAAGAGTCGGATATTCACTGGCTCAGCCTGAAATCAGTTCCTGGCTTGCAAAATGCGGTACACAGTTTGGTGTATCCAAAACTTCACAGGCAGCAGCTGCAGCAGCCATCATGGATAAGGAGCATGGAGCATATGTTCATGAACAGGTCAGAAGAGGACGTGAATATCTGGCACAGGAGATGAAAGCATTAGGATGCGAAGTATATGATTCACAGACCAATTTCATTTTCTTTGATGCTCATGTGGATCCGCTGGAAGTTCAGTACAGGATGATGGAAAAAGGAATTTTTATATCTGCACAGGCTGGGATGAACAGAGTCTCGGTTTCATATATGGAGGATTGCGAGAGATTCATCCTGTATCTTGCGGAAATAATGCATAGCCTTAAAGCCACCGCATAAAGCTCACGTAAAGAGAGGTGAGGAGTATGAAAAAAAATTATGTGATTACCATAGCCAGGGGATTCGGTTCCGGAGGAAAGGCACTTGGTATGAGGCTTGCAGATGAGTTGGGGATCAGCTGCTATGAAAATACCATCCTGGCACTTGCTTCCAAGATGACCGGCAAGGAGACAGCAGAGCTTATTGAGATTGATGAAAAGCTAAGAAAAGGCTCCATAAATGCTCTCCTCAGAAAGCTTCCGCGAACAACAGAACCCAAGGCGGTCCAGAAGAAATTTGAGTCAGACGAGGAGATATACAGAGCTCAGTGCGATATTATAAGGAACCTGGCAGATACGGAATCCTGCATTATTATTGGTAAGTGCGCTGACTTTGTTCTGAAAAATTATGACAATGTAGTTTCCTTTTACGTAGAAGCTCCAAGAAGTTACTGTCTCGAGAGAATCACCAAAAGAATGCATGTCGACGAAGAGGAAGCTGCAAAGCTTATTGAAAAGACAGATAAATACAGGGCTAAGTACTACGAGTATTACACAAACGGTAATTATTGGACAAATCCCGTTAACTACGACATGACCTTTAATATGGCAAGAGTCGGAGAGGACAAATGTGTGCAGGTTATAAAGGATTATCTGGTTTCAAGATTCGGAAAAAATGTAGTTTATCCTGAAGCACCATCAGAGAGTAACCTCTTCACATTTTCAAAAAATGCATAAGAAAGGGGAGGAGCCGTATGACTAAGTATATTTTAAAAAGAGCATTGATGGCGGTGGGAACAACACTGGTTATCATAATCATTCTTTTCTTCCTGCTCCAGTTAATGCCTGGTTCACCTTTTAATAACGAGAGACTGACAGAAACACAGCTGCAGGTTTTGTATGAGAAATATGGATTGGATAAGCCTGTTCCTGTTCAGATAGTGATTTATATAAAGAACATGCTTACAGGAAATTTCGGTGTTTCCTATAACATTCAGCAGAATTATCCGGTGGCGAGTCTTCTGTCAACCAGATTTCCAATAACCATAAGGATCGGTGTACAGGCATTTGTGGTGGGAGTTGTGTTTGGACTTATTCTTGGAATCGTAGCAGCACTTCACCATAATGGAGCTCTTGATACAGGTACTACAGTATTCTCCATGCTGGGATCAAGCATACCTTCATATGTTGTAGCACTTGGATTGGTTTACTTCCTGGCATATAAGGCGGGACTTTTCCCACTTACCTATTCATCAGAGCATCCGTTCTTATCATCAATTCTTCCTACACTTGCCTTATCGATTGCACCAATGGCCATGACGGCGAGATTTACAAGAAATGAAATGATAGAGGTTATGGATTCTGAGTATATTCAGCTTGCTGAAACAAAGGGAATGCCGAGATGGAGAGTAGTTGGAATACATGGTCTTAAAAATGCAATGGTTCCGCTGGTTACGGTTATGGGACCGATGCTTATGGGAATGATGACAGGTTCTACGGTGGCTGAACAGATTTTTGCAATACCGGGAATCGGCTCACTTTTCATAACAGCGATTGAAACAAATGATTATAACGTTGTTATTACACTGGCGTTTATCTTCAGTGCAATGTACATAGTAACACTACTGGTTATCGATATACTGTACGGACTCATCGATCCCAGAATACGCCTGGCAGGAGGTGATTGATATGGTAGCACATGCTGAATTACAAAGATATGCATTTGCAAACAAAGACGGAATATACAGGGATGATGCTTATGCAGTTCAGGCATCCTGGAAGGAATCGCTTCATATTTTTGCACAGAATAAAGGAGCGGTGCTTGGAACTATATTTCTTACCTTCATGATTATCCTGGCGGTGTTTGGACCAATGATGACTTCCTATACATATGATGAAGTAAGCGTGGAAGAGCAAAACCTTCCGCCAAGAATTTCCGCCTTTGAAAGGTTCGGAATATTTGATGGAACCGTAAGTGGAGTGAATATCTACGAGTTTACGGGAAATAGTAAGGTTTATCACTGGTTTGGAACAGATAATCTTGGAAGAGACCTGTTTACAAGGTTCTGTCAGGGAACAAGAATTTCACTCATTATTGCAGCAATCAGTGCTGTTCTGGATATTCTTATAGGAGTTGGATATGGTCTTATTGCAGGCTACTATGGCGGCAAGGTAGATACAGCCATGATGAGGGTGATAGAAATTATTAACGGTATTCCGTCACTGGTCGTTGTTTCACTTCTGGTCGTTGTCTTAAATCCCGGTCTTACATCCATCATTATTTCGATGACAATTTCCGGATGGACGGGAATGAGCAGACTGGTAAGAGCAAATACACTAAGACTTAAACAGAGTGAGCACATTATGGCATCAAGAACACTTGGAACAGGAACTGTTACCATCCTTTTCAGAGAGATTTTTCCTAATCTCTTAAGCTCGGTTATCGTAATGGCTATGATGTCTGTACCTAATGCGATTTTCATGGAATCCTTCCTGTCGTTCATAGGACTTGGAATTCCTGCACCGCAGGCATCACTTGGAAGTCTCATAAATGACGGCTATAACCACATGCTGAGTTATCCGTATCAGTTGGCTATACCTGCAGTATTCTTTGCGCTACTGATGCTTTCACTCAATCTTATAGGAGATGGGCTCAGAGATGCTCTTGATCCTAAGCAGAAGAGGGTGTGACCTAATTATCCGGCATCCAGGGAGGAGGCAGTTATGAAAGAAATTAATTATGGAGAACCAATTCTTGAAGTTAAAAATCTTTCCATATCTTTTCGGACTTCAGCGGGAAATCTGAATGCTATTCGCGGAGTGAGCTTTACACTGCATAAGGGCGAGACCGTAGCAATTGTTGGAGAATCGGGAAGCGGAAAATCCATAACCGTTAAATCAGTTATGGGAATAGAAAGTTCCAATCAGAAAATAAATGACGGGGAGATTCTTTATACCTTTTCAGAAAAGGGTAAGAAAAAAACAGTTGATCTTCTGAAGTTTTCAAAAAGAGATAAGATAGCAAGGTTCAATGGACAGAGAATCGCCATGATTTTCCAGGATCCCATGACAGCACTTAATCCGCTATTATCCATAGGAGATCAGCTTACGGAAGGTATGATAAGGCATCTTAAGATGAGTAAAAAGGACGCCTGGAAGAGAGGAATAGAGCTTCTGGATGAAGTAGGAATTCCCAACCCCACACTTTGCATGGAAAACTATCCACATCAGCTCTCCGGTGGTATGAGACAGAGAATAGTCATAGCGATAGCTCTTTCCTGTAATCCGGACATTCTTATCTGTGATGAGCCCACAACGGCTCTGGATGTGACAATACAGGCAAAGATACTGGATCTTATAAAGACTATGCAGGAAAAGCGCGGAATATCCGTTATTTTCATCACCCATGATCTTGGTGTGGTTGCAAAGGTTGCAGATTATGTCTGTGTAATGTATGCAGGAAAAATTGTTGAGAGAGGTACAGCGGAGGAAATTTATTTAAAGCCGAGGCATCCATATACATGGGGACTACTTCTGGCACTTCCTACACTGGATACAACATCGGACAGGCTGTATGCCATTCCCGGTACACCGCCTAACCTGCTTAAGAAAATCGTTGGTGATGCGTTTGCACCTCGTAACAGATATGCTCTTAACATCGATTATGAGGAAGAGCCACCGGAATATCAGATTTCGGAATCTCACATGGTGAGGTCGTGGCTTGAAAATCCTCAGGCGCCTATTGTGGAAATACCTGAGGAGTTGCAGGAGAGAATCATGGTAATGCTGGATAAATCATCAGCAGAAGATATCAGAGAGAGCTCCGTGGCAAGCTGAGAAAGGAGACTATTATGGAAAACAACACTCTTTTGGAAGTAAAGAATTTAAAGCAGTATTTTAAAAGCGGAAAGACTACTGTGAAGGCTGTTGATGATGTCTCCTTTAAAATTAAGAAGGGCTCTACTTTCGGTCTTGTAGGAGAATCTGGCAGCGGTAAATCAACCATAGGACGTGCGATCATCAGGCTCTATGATCCCACTGACGGTGAAGTGATTCTTGGAGGCAAAGAGGTATCCGGAAAAATGACAGCTGAAAAGAAAAAGTATCTCACAAGTAAGATGCAGATGATTTTTCAGGATCCCATGGCAAGTCTTAACCCCAGGAAAAAGGTAATTGATATTGTTGCAGAGGGGCTTGATTCCAATCATCTGTATAAGAACCGCAAGGAGAGAGAGGAGAAAGTCTTTGCAATGCTTGAGAGAGTCGGACTTAACCACGAGCAGGCAGGCCGATATCCGCATATGTTTTCGGGTGGACAGAGGCAGAGAATAGGAATTGCCAGAGCCATGATCATGGAGCCGGAACTGATTATCGCAGATGAGTGTATAAGTGCATTGGATGTATCAATTCAGGCACAGGTTGTAAATATTATGAAGGATCTGCAGAAGGAAAGAGGACTTACCTATCTTTTCATAGCACATGATCTCGCAATGGTTAAGTATATATCTGATTATATCGGAGTTATTCATTTGGGGCATTTCGTTGAGATGGGGACAAAGGAGGAGATTTTTGAACATCCGGTACATCCCTATACAAAATCACTTCTGTCGGCGATTCCGGAACCGAATCCACTGACGGAACCCACAAAGAAGCTTATCACATACGATAAGGCTAAGGAGAAAGTAGATTATTCCGCAGGAACAAATCATTTTCTGTCGGAGAATCATATGGTACTTGGAACTGACGAGGAGGTTGCCCGCTGGATGGCAGTTTAACAGCGGAGAGAGGAGAGGCTTATGAAAAAAGATCTATTGAAAAAGACTATTGGAATGATGACGGCACTGACGATGGCAATGTCTGTGACAATCAGTGTGACAGGCTGTGGCAGCGCGGGGGCAAAATCCTCAAGCGGAGTCGGAGGAACAACAGCATCGGCTGCAGAGGGAATTAACCTTAAGTATGCGCTTACGGAAGAACTGAATTCCCTTGACCCCAATCTTAACTACTCAGCAACATCCATGAGTATGATCAGTAACACAAACGAGGGTCTTTATAAGTACGACAAGGACGGCAGGATATCATATGGTCTTGCTGATAAGGTGGATATAAGTGAAGACGGTCTGACCTATACCTTCCATATCAGGGATGATGCGTATTGGTCAAACGGAGATAAGGTAACCGCAAACGACTTTGTATATAGCTGGAAGCGTCTGGCAGATCCCGATATGGGCTGCGTATATTCTTATATGCTGGTTACGGCAGGAGTCGAGAATGCACAGGAGGTAATAAGCGGAGCAGATGGCTTTACTACTGATGATCTGGGAATAAGCGCTCCTGATGAGAGCACCTTTGTTGTAAAGCTTACGGCGGCTAAATCCTATTTTGATTCTATTTTGGCATCAGGTACGTATTTCATGCCGGTAAATCAGAAGTTTGCTGAGGAAGCAGGAGACCAGTTCATGCTTGATAAAGAGAACTCAATCTACTGTGGACCGTTTGTAATGACCGAGTGGGAAGTAGGCGGAACAACCTATACACTTTCCAAAAATCCTGATTATTACGCTGCAGACGATATTGAGGTATCAACAATACATTATTCACTTTTAACAGATGCACAGCAGAAAATACTGGCTTGGGAAAGCGGAGAGCTTGACAGTGTGACCCTCACGGGTGACTATATTGCAAAGTATAAAGGTGACGAATCAATGCAGGTTCAGCTTCTTGGCGGACTGTTCTTTATAGCCTTTAATACAGAAAACAAGTACCTTTCCAATCAGAACTTAAGACTTGCTATCAGTACTGCAATCAACAAGGAGCCTATTGTAGACAGCATTCTCTGTGATCAGTCGGTGGCAGCGGATTATATTATTCCCGCAAGCTTTGCAGCTACCTCTGACGGAACCTATTACAGAGATTATGCAGGCAATCCTACATTCAATGAGTACGATCCCGATAAGGCAGCTGAGTATTTTGAAGCAGCAAAGAGTGAACTTGGAACAGATACGTTTGAATTGGAATTTTTGTACAACGATGACAGTAACCTTGCGGCTATTGCAGCAGATATTCAGTCTGAGCTTCAGGAGAAGCTCCCCGGTATGGTGATTACCCTAAGAAGTACCTCATATAACCAGAGACTCCAGGATATGGGAAATGGCGATTATGATTTCGGTATCACAAGATGGTATGGTGACTATCAGGATGCATCTACATTCCTTGATATGTGGATTGACGGCTCAGGACTTAACTATGAGAGATTCCACGATGATGAGTATATGGAGCTGTACAACAAGGTAATCGGCGAGCTGGCTACAAAGGATAAGGAAGCAGAGAGACTTGCAGCTCAGATGCGAATGGAAGAAATCATGGAAGAGCAGGCAATCATCTGTCCTCTCTATCAGCCTTCATCGGTAACACTGGTAAACACAGAGTATGAATATACATATAACACAAGCGGTTATATCATTCCCAGGTATACAAGAAAAAAAGCTGAGTAATAAGGATTACTCCCCGCGACCACAGTGGTACCGGGTGTACTTTATGAATGCTTCCTGTGCAGGCGTTATGGTAAGGGAATTCTGATAATAAAAATTAATATTTCTTATAGCCAGGTCGTCGTCTATTTTATAGAATACGACCTGGTTTTTATCGTTTTCAGAGGGCTGGGGAACTACATGAAGTGTTGTGTCCCTTATAAGTGTGAAACCATAGCCGTAGGATACAAGGTGGTAGGCCGTAGGTATCTGATCAAGATACATATAAACTTTTGGCACACTTCCCACGTGGTCGAAGAGTTCTAAGCTTCTGGAGTATAGATCATTCCCTTCTCTAAGGGATAAAAAGGGGAGGTCCTTAAAATACTCAAGAGAAACCCGTGGACAGGTATAGCTGCGCTGCCTGCCATCAAGAATATCCTCAAAGGAGAGCTGAAATTCCTTAAGAGTTTCGTTTATTTCCCATGAGCCCGGGATTGCAAGGATGAGCTGCTCCTTTAGGAAAAAAAGTTTTTTGAATTCTTCAAAGCCTGCAGGGTTGCTGCTTAGTGCGAAGTCAGTATGACCAAGCCTGAGGGACTTTATCATTTCCTCGCTTATGGTGTTTTCGCTAAGGTTAATATTTATGTGCGGATATTGAGAACGGAATGGATTTAGATATATTGGGAGTGAATAACAGCAATAGAAGCTTGTAGTTGTGAAATTAAGGTGGCCCTGATCAGAATTTTTAAGGCTTTCAAAATAATTCTGTGCTTCATTTTCAAGTGCCATGTACTTTTCTGCATACAAAATATACTGTCTGCCGGCATCAGTCAGAGTGATGGGATTGGTTGAACGATCGAATAAAGTGGTCCCAAGTTCATTTTCAAGGCGCCTTATAGTGGCGCTTAGTGATGGCTGCGAAATAAACATACTGGCAGCAGCCTTGGAGAAACTTCCACTTTTATAGACAGCATTGACATATTTGGCTTCACGTAACATATCAGAATTCCTTTCCTTTTTAAAAAACAAATAAAAAACGAGGGCGCTTTTTTAAACGTCCTCGTTTGGATTATAATAATACAAGCGTATACAAAATTCAAACACCTTTTTTGAATAAATTCCTAAAAACGATGTATAAAAATACAATTTATGGAAACTGCAAAATAAAATTATAAAAATTTTAAAAAAGTGCTTGCAATTTCTAAAAAACATCCGTATAATACAATCTTGTCGATGGGCTATCGCCAAGCGGTAAGGCAACGGACTCTGACTCCGTCACTCCGTAGGTTCGAATCCTACTAGCCCAGCTAATACTCCTCAGAAATAGTTCTGAGGAGTATTTTTTTACTATAATGTTATATACTAATATAAAATATAATGACTGTTGTGCTATAATTAGTTGATATATAGATGAATCAAGCTTAGAGGTGCGTTGTGAAATCTCAAATTAAGAATCTTGCATTCCCTATTGTATGGGAAGCATTATTTATAGCATTTTGTATAATAAAGCCTTTTAAGACTTTGTATATATTCTTTGTGTTCTATCTGGTTCTTGCTGTATATTTTGCCAGGGACTTTTCCTTTAAAGAGTATTCGCGCAATTTTAAGAGTCTTAAAAAGTTTTGGATTCCTGTTGCGTTTACGATTGTAGGAGCGCAGATAGCCTATATGGTTAAAATGAACCTGATTCAGGCTAATTTTATCGGGATTCTTGACGGGACGTATGGAATCACCTGGGAGAATAGCTATATTGGTGAACTTCTTTATGCTGTTACGATTTTATTCCTTTGTCCTGTTTCAGAAGAACTGTTTTTCAGAAAAGCAATTATGTGTTTTGATTCCGCAACCTGTGCTCTTTTGACATTTGTTTTGGGTGTCGTTCTATGCGGACTTAGCTATGCATATCTTCCATTGGGGATTGTAGAAGCTATGGTGTTATCGTTTCCTTACGCCATCGCATTTTTCTGCACCAGAAACATATATGTTCCGATCACAGTACATATGCTTTTCATGATGTATCAGCATATCCCGTCTATTGTCTACGATGTTGCGCGCATATCATTGAGGTAAAAAAATACGAGTTCCCTGAATATACAACTGCATGGGACCCGTATTTTTTATTATCTAATATTTTTCCTCAAAGTCCTGAATAGAAATAGCATGTGAGAAATAGTAGCCCTGGAATCTGTCGCAACCTATGGATTTCAGGAAAGCAAATTGCTCTTCAGTCTCAATCCCTTCTGCAACAACCTTCATGCCGAGCTTTTGAACCAGCTTAAGAGATGCCTCCAGGACTATTCTGGTTCTGTCATCGGATATACCCGCAATAAAGGATTTATCAAATTTTACATAGTCTGTATGAAGCTCCTTTAGCATATGTAAAGAGAGGTTTCCTTCACCGAAATTGTCGATGGCAACTCTGAAGCCTGCCTGTTTGAATCGGTCTATGATGGCAAGCTTGCCTTCGGTATCATTCATCAGATCTATCTCTGAGAATTCCAAAATAAGTTTATCAGCATCAATATTATATTTCTGTACAAGCTCCTTGACCTTTTTTAGAGCGTCCATGTAGAACAGATCCTTAGGCGATACGTTTACTGATATTACCAGGTGATCTCGGGCTGTGTTTTGCCATGAGCTGAGCTGTTTCATTACGTTTTCCCAGTTCATGATGTCGAGATCTGCTATATGTTCAGATTTTTCAAGAATGTGAATATATTTGTCGGAGGATACAACAGTTCCATCGGGCTTTATCCATCTGGTGAGGGCTTCTGCCCCTGTTATGTTTATTTCAGCGTCAAATACCGGCTGCAGATAGATATGGAATTGTCCATCCTCGAGGTTTTCCTTAAAGGTATTTAGAAATTCTATTTCGCTTTCAGCCTGTTTTAATAGTTTATTTGTATAGAAGGTTAGCACGTTTTCCCTGCGCTCATGCAAGGTTTGCAGGGCAAGGTCTGCTCTTTCAATCATAAGGGTTACCGGAATATCGGGATCGTCAATTCTGTATACACCCATATGGAAATACAGATGATAGTTCTCAGTGTCGATAATCTTGCCGATTTCTTCAATGGCATCCATAAAAATGCCCTCATCAAAGCGGCTCTCGGGCATACAGAGGACAAAATGGTCAGCATGGGTACGGCCATAAACGGTATCGGGACCGCAGCTTTTTCTTAGCATATCTGCTATGGCGATAAGGACTTCATTGCCTCGCTTTTGACCGTAGCGCTCATTGAGCGTGCGGAAGTGACGTATATCACCGGTTATAAGAACACGGTCCACATCGGGATCGTCAACTAACAGACGTCTTATTTCGCGGCTTAATCCGTCAAGGTTATAGAGTCTTGTGAGTAAGTCGTGGGTTGCAAGATAGTCAGCCTCAGTGCTGCCCTGAGACATTTGACGTCCGTCCACGCTATAGGATACTGCAGGAGCAGCTTCGGCCGGTTCCCCTTCCTTGTCGTCAATGCTTATAAGTTCCATTACACATGAAAAGTTATTTCTGTCCGGAAGTATCAGCTTAATAGGAATCGATTGGACGAGAAAACGATGACCTTCAAACACCTCGTCTTTTGTCTGGCGCTGTCCGCTCATAACCGCACGATAACTACAGCAGTTTGAGCATCTTGCTGCTGCATTCCAAGCTGCGTGACATTCTTTCTCGTAGTGAAGCTCACCGGAAGTATCTACTGAAATCTCGCGGCACTCAACGGGATCTACAATGCGAACAGTATCGTACATTCGCTTCATGTAATCCAACATATGCTTCAGTTCCTGATATGTGTACTCCTCTACATTCATGTCTGTTCCTCTTCGGGTGGTTCATTATGTGAAGCACGGGCAGCTTCTTTTTTCTGAATCCAATCCTGATATGTAAAATTGAAGATAGCTGCAAAAGGTATGGCGAGCATGATTCCTGCAATTCCAAACATTCTTCCGCCAACTACCAGGGTTACAAGTATCCAAACAGAAGAAACACCTAAAGTGTTACCGAATAACTTAGGCTTTATTACATATCCGTCCAGCGTCTGTAAGACAATGGTGAAGATAAGGAAAATAAGTGCGTGGATCGGATTAACAAGCACAAGTATAAATGCTCCGATAATGGCGCCTACGATGGGACCAAAGGTAGGAGCAAGGTTTGTCACGGCTACAAAGAGCGAAATAAGTACGGAATATGACATCCCGGTAATGAGCATAAAGATCCAGTTGATCACGCCGACAAGTAAGCCATCAAGAATATCTCCGGCTATGTAGCGTTTGAGGATATCATTGCAGGTGCTCCAAAATATACTTGCTCTCTCATACATGGCAGAGGGGATAAAAAGCTTCATAAGTCTTGTTGTTCCGTACTGCAGCTTTTCCTTACCTGCCAGAAAATATATGGCGAGGATTGAGCCAAGTATGAAATTGAAGAATCCCTTACCGATACCTGCTGATACATTGATTATCTGAGATACTGCAGCAGGAAGAGTTTGTGCAAACTGTGAAAGGAAGGTATTGATCCTGCTTGTGATACCGGATAAATCTATGTGGTAATTGCCTGCTGTAGCGCTGAAGTTGTTAAGGAGTGACTCCAGTGACAAAGCGTAATCATTCAGGTTATAAACAAAGGTTGATATACTGTCAACAAGCTGAGGAATAAGCGCAATCATAAGTACTACTATAAAAAGTATAATGGTCATAAAGGATAGCAGTATAGCCAGCGATCTTTTTATTGCTGCCTGTTTTATATCAGATAATACTGTTCTTTCGAAGAAAGAAACCAGTGGATGAACTACATATGCCAGTATCAGTCCGGTAATAACCGGGGCAAAATATTTTCCGAGGACACCGATTCCTTGGAAGAGCAGGTTGATATTTGATAGACCAAGATAAACAACAACTGCAGTACACGATGCGACAGTATATGGGAACCATTTCTGGTTGATGCATTTTTTAAAAAAGTTCATAGCCTTATTTGTGCTAAAATTGCACAAACCCCCCATCTTTGATATTTTTATATAGAACCAAGCATAAATATGTAAAAATACATATATCAAGCTTGCTTGTGTATATGTATTTTTGCATATTTATATTTGGCGAAAGCCAAAAATGAGAAAATGCTTGCATTTTCGAGTCTTGGTTCTATATATACTATATATCAATTGTAGACTCACAGACGAAGTCTTTCAATTAAAAAAGTATTAAGTTTCGTACAATTATTTACGTATAGGAGTATAACTATGTTAAATCACATGGATCGTGTAAAGATGATCGAATTTAAAGATATGGGTGATGAGAGGGGGCAGCTTGTTGTAGTTGAAGGCGGGATAGACATCCCTTTTGAGATAAGAAGAGCTTTCTACATTTATGGAAGTGATGCTACTGTTGTACGTGGTAAGCACGCAAATAAAAAGACAGAATTTGTATTGATAAATGTTGCCGGAACAAGTAAGGTCAAGGTGATGGATGGAGCAGGAAATGAAGCCATCTTTTGCCTTAACAGACCGAATACCGGAATCTACCTTCCAAACATGGTTTGGAAGGAAATGTATGATTTTAGTCCGGATTCAGTACTCCTGGTACTTGCCAGTGAGCACTATGATGCAAGCGAGTATATAAGAGACTATGATGAGTACGTAAAAGAGATATCATCTTTTGCCTTTAGCTCTGAGAATTGAAATAAGTAAAACTGATAAAAGGCCTGCCCATAATCCACAGGAAACAATGCTCCGTATGTATTCCATATGCGGAGCCTTTTTCTTGAAGACATACATGGTGGGATCTTCGGGACTGTATCCCTCAACGAGGTTTCCCTCTGCAATGGCGGCATCTACATCTGCCTGGGTCATCTCGATGTTCTTGTGTTTGAAATACGGATCCGCAATCTTTGTATTTACATAAAGAATCTGCGGCTCTGAGGTAGCTTTTTCATATACAAATGAGCCAAGCATACAGACAACCACAAAGATAAGGGTGTACCTGATTGCATGAGATGCGATTTCGCAAAAAGTACCTGAAAAGAAATTCCTGATTTTTTCGGGTATTACAGGAGAGCAGGTTATCTCTTTTTCACCGAAAGGGAGTATTAGAAATTCCTTTGAGAGAAATTCGGGATATTTTTCCGACTGCTTTTCCAAAGTGTTGTACAGCCATTGTCCAAGGAAAATGAAGGTCAGGTTCTTATAGCTTAGGTTGAATAAAAAAGGATCACTCATTCCTATAAAGCAAAAGGTAATGATTACAGCCAGTTCTCTGATTTTGTTTTCAGAAATAAGATTCCTTATCCAAAGAAGGTATATAATGCAGACGAATGCAAAGGGCACGACTCCTAGCTGTAAAAACAGATACAGAAAGGAATTATCAAGCATATACCAATTGGTCGGAGGCTTTTTAAAATATGATCCGAATAAGGTAATCTTTTCGTTGGTAAGAAAATAAAGAGCATATTCGTAGCGCTTGTGAAGGAGCTTATTGAGTATTGTAAAAAGACTTCCCTTCGCAAGAATGGGGCCGACGATTGAAAAGATTACAATAGCAGGAAAGAGAATGTGCAACAAAGCGTTTTCAGGTTTTGATCTGTCTGTTCTTGCATGTAAATAGAAATTAATTGCAAGATAAATTGTAATTGAAAGCAGACCTGTAAGACTGACTGTGTAGAGATAGACATACAGGTTTAAAAGCATGGCGATTATTTCTGCTTTCAGGAGTGCCTTGAGATCAGAGGCTTCGTACAGAAAGAAAAAAAGGATCACAAGGATAAGCAGAGTAGTATGTGCGGTGTTGGGGTAGGGGTATCCAAGGGAATGCCGTAAGAGATACCCATAGCCTGTTCGCCTGTTTATGTGGTTTAGCTCGGTTATCAGACCTGTAACGGAGAGCAGGTATAAAATAAAATATGCTGCACTAAGAATACAAAGTCCAAGGCGCATGACCTTCTTTTTGTTTATGCTTTTCATTCCAAGCATCATGGTGAAATAAAGAAGAAGCCCTTTTTCACCTGAGCACAGATAAGTCAGGGCACCGATTGATAAAAAGGATGCGATGGCAAGGTATTCCGCCAGGGTGTGTCTTGTTGACAGAACCTTAATTCCAAAGGCGAGTACTCCAAGGACCAGACATACATTATAAATCTTTTGTCCGTCGTAAAGTCCGACTGCTCTGGCTCCGAAAAGAACAAGAAAATAAATATAGTAAATAAGCTCGTATATTTTTATACTGTTTGTTGAGGGAACTGCTTTTTCCATGAGATTATGTGCTTCCTCCGCTAATATTCTAAAAGGATTATATCAGATATGTATGTATTTAATGCAAAAGAATTGAAGAACGCTCTTGTGGCTTTTATGTGTACATGGGGGGTGCAGCTTCTTTTTGGAATGACAGTCAGAAATCCGCTGACACTGATTTTCTTTGCGGTTTTCTTTTTAATGGGAGAAAAAGCAGGGGGTGGACACAGTAAAAGAGCCTTCCTGGTAATGGCTCTGATTTCTGTTTTTTTGTCTGCTGCCATTACATTTTTATGTGGGAAAAAGGCAGTATCAGCTTTCGACAGCGCGCTCTTTAAGCTTATGGGAATGGTTATTATTTTTGCAGGAGTGTCGCTTGTTGCCTTCAGGGTGATTCTGTTTCTGATAAGCCTTGTTCACGGGAAAAATGATTTGGGTAATGCTGCAGTAAAAGGCGATATTTTCTCAGAATTAAGGCCCGGGGAAGAAGAGGAAAAAGAATGCGGGTTTACTCTAAAAGACTGTGGGGTGATGCTTTTCTTTGCGCTAATTTGCTTTTTGTGCTGGTTTCCCTATTTTTTATATGAATACCCCGGAATAATGACCGCAGATTCCATAGTGCAGTATGAGCAGATTATAGGTGTTAATCCTTTGTCCAATCATCATCCTGTAATACATACGCTTACGATCGGTTTTTTCTACAATATAGGAATGAAGTTTACAGGGGATGTGAACAGAGCTATCAGCTTTTACACAATTGCGCAGATGGTGTTTTTGGCTTTATGTTGTGGAAGGACGGTCGTTCAGGTAAAGAGAACCCTTAAAGGGGGTAAATGGTTTATTCTTTCTCTTGTGTTTTTTGCACTGGTTCCCTTTAATGCAGTGTTTGCCGTGACAATATGGAAGGATGTTCCTTTCGCCGGGGTTGTAATGCTGATGGGATGCAGGCTCTGTGAAATGATAAGGAAAGAGAAGGCCGGTTTGTGTGATTATGTACTTTTGATGATACTGTCAGTATTTCTATCTCTTTTCAGATCAAACGGATGGTATGCTTTCCTGCTCTGTGCACCCTTTATGGTATGGGCATTCAGACGGGATATGGTAAAAGTTCTGATGGCTGTAGGCGGTGCGGTGCTGATTACTGCTATTGTCAAGGGACCTGTGATGAATGGCGCAGGGATAATACAGCCGGATTTTACAGAGTCGCTGTCGCTTCCGATTCAGCAGGTTGCCCACGTGCTTGTAGAGGATAAAGATATCCCGGTGCAGGATATGGAGAAGATTGAAGCTGTTATAGATACTACCTATATCCACGAGCTGTATGCTCCTGATTTTGCAGATAACATGAAAGAACTGGTAAGGGCTGGACATCCTGAGGTTATAGAGAATAATAAGGGGGAATATCTTGGATTATGGATCCGGACTGGTCTTAAGTATCCTGTTCAATATTTAAAGGCATGGTTTGACTTAGAGGGCGGATATGTGTATCCTGATATTCCTTATGAAGTGGGAAATATCGATGGAATAATGGGCAATGACTATGGCCTTATCCCTACTCCGCTCATTGGCGGAAAGGCTGTTGTAAAGGGGAAAGAGATACTTATTAAGCTTGGAAGCTTTGTTCCTCTTTACGGTATGCTGTGGTGTGCGGGCGCTTATACCTGGATGGTATGCTTTGCGCTTTTTGTGGTGATAAAAAAAGACAGGGGATATTTACCTTTTGTTATTTTGCAGGCGGCACTTATTTTGACACTTCTCATAGCAGCACCTGTGGTGGATTTCAGATATGAGTACGGGATTACCATGCTGATGCCGCTAACAGTTGCAATTTGTGTTATGATTATGAAAAAAAGAGGGATATTACATAGATAGAACTACTGGCGGAGATTTTACATGTATACGTTTAATTCAAGAATTAGATATACTGAAACTGATTTGGAACAGTACCTGACCCTCGAATCGCTGATTGATTATTTTCAGGACTGTTCAACCTTTCAGACGCAGGAGGGACCTGCAACCATTGAGTATATGGAGGAAAGAGGACTTGCCTGGGTGATAAACAGCTGGCAGGTAGTTGTAAAAAGGTTGCCGCATCTTGGCGAAAAGGTTACAATCGGAACACTGCCCTATGAGTTAAAAGGATTCATTGGGATGCGTAACTTTTTTATGGATACCGAAGATGGCGAGAGACTCTCGCTTGCAAATTCGGTGTGGTCGCTGATAAATATAAAAGAGGGAAGTCCTTACAGAATAGATGATGCGGTTGTTGCGACTTATCCTCTTGATGAAAAGCTACCCATGAATTACGAGGCTAGGAAGATTGCGATGCCGGATACTTCCGAGATTTATGAGGCAGATAGCAAAAAGGTCGGGATGCACCATCTTGATTCCAATCATCATGTTAACAACGGACAGTACATTAGAATTGCTCTGCAGGCATTTGATGCAGTTGCTAAGCGAGAAGAACTTGAGGATTTAAGAACTCTCGCTGAAAGCAGGGATGGGATTCAGCTCAGGGCGGAATACAGGCAGCAGGCGCATCTTGGTGACGTAATCAGCCCGGTTGTTTATATTAAGGATGGAGTTTATACGGCATTTTTAAATGATACAAACGGAAAACCATATTCAATAGTAGAAATAAAAAGGATAGAAAAATGTTAAGAATTGGAGAAAAACAGGAACTGATAATTATAAAGCAGGTGGATTTCGGTGTTTACCTTGCAGAGAAGGAAGGAAGCGACGACAAGGTCCTTTTGCCTAAGAAGCAGGTGCCGGAGGATGCGAAGCTTGGAGATAAGCTCTCGGTATTCTTATATAAGGATTCTGATGATAGGCTTATAGCAACAACAAGAACGCCCAAGCTTATGCTTGGACAGGTAAATATGCTTACCGTAAATGATGTGGGTAAGATAGGTGCTTTCATGGACTGGGGACTTGAAAAGGATGTGCTTTTGCCCTTCAGAGAGCAGACTCGCAAGGTGAAAAAGGGAGAAACTGTACTGTGTGCTCTTTATGTGGATAAGTCCGGAAGGCTTGCCGTGACAATGAATGTTTATGAGTTCCTTCGCACAGACAGCCCTTATCACAAAGAGGACAGAGTCCGCGGAACGGTTTACGAGACCAGCAGCAATTTTGGAGTATTCGTGGCAGTTGATGATATCTTTTCTGCACTTATCCCCAAAAAAGAACTGTACGGAGATATTAAGATCGGCGATGAAATAACAGCGAGAGTGGTGGACGTTCGTGAAGACGGGAAGCTGACATTAAGTGTCAGGGAGAAGGCATACCTTCAGATAGATACCGATGCACAGGTTATTCTTGATAAAATGGATAAAAACGGTGGTGTTTTATCTTTCACGGACAAGGCTTCGCCTGAGCGCATCCGTGAAGAAATGTCCATGAGTAAGAATGAATTCAAACGCGCCGTGGGACATCTTTTAAAAGAGGGTAAGATTGAGATTCTTGAGAATGAAATAAGAAAAATATGAGAATTATTACCCTCATCCGGCACTTCGTGCCACCTTCCCCCTGGAAGGGGGAAGGCACTGGAATGAGGTATAAACAAACAGGTAGCCCCATATGTATATGTGGTTTTTCAGCCGATTGTACGTCCATCGTAACGAGACTGAAACAACTACATATACATATGGGGCTACCGTCCGGTTAAACAATTATAACCTAACGTCGATTGTGCCACCCAGTTCGGGGGTTACACTCCTTTCGAGGGCGGACACATCCAACATATCTTCAATGGTATTTCCGGCTTCCTTAAGTGCATCAAGATTTTTGGAGAGCATAGCTGTTCCCCAGTCCGATTGAACCTTACTTGCTGATAATGCCATTGATAATTCGGGTATGTCCATAGGCACCTCCTTTTGCGCATGGAATACGCATCTACTTTTCTGTATCTTATATCGGATAAGTGTCCTGAAATTTTTATTATGGAAAATTAACAAAAAAATAGATAAAATTTGTGGATTTTTATGCATTTATCGAGTAGAATGAGAGAAGAACAATGAAAATATAATCGTGGGAGATTATCTATGATTTCAAATCAAATCCTTCAAAATACCATAGATGGGCTGAAAGGCATTGCCCATGTTGATTTATGTGTGCTGGATGTGGATGGCAATGAGGTTGCTGCCACAAGACCGGATTTTGCTAACATGGGAGAGTCTGTAAGGGACTTTGTCAGATCGCCTGCAGATTCACAGGAAGTTCAGGGACACCAGTTTTTCAAGGTGTATGATGAACAACAGCTGGAGTATATTCTGATTGCTGCCGGAAGTGGTGAGAGTACCTATACGATTGGTAAGATGATTGCTTATCAGATACAGGGACTGCTTGTCGCTTATAAAGAGCGCTTTGATAAGGATAACTTTATCAAGAACCTGCTTCTTGACAACCTGCTTTTGGTGGATATATATAGTAGAGCGAAGAAACTGCATATTCCTGCAGATTCCAAGCGGGTTACCATGATTATCGCAGCTGAAAAGGTTAGAGAAAACAATGTCCTTGAGCTCGTAAGAACCCACATAACAGGTAACGGCGGAGACTTCGTGACAGAGGTTGACGAGGATAATGTTATTGTTGTGAAGGATGTTTCTGAATACTCTAAGAATGAGGATATTTCCAAATCTGCGATTGAGCTCCAGGAGCATTTGGAATCACAGGGTATAACAGGGGTTCATATAGCAATCGGTACAGTTGTCGGTGAGATTAAGGAAGTCAGCCGTTCTTACAAAGAGGCTAAGATGGCACTTGATGTAGGAAGGATTTTCTTTGATGAGCGCAAGGTTATAAGCTATGGGGAGCTTGGCATCGGCAGACTTATTTATCAGCTCCCGATTCCGCTTTGCAAAATGTTCATCCGTGAGATATTCGGTGGAAAAAATCCTGATGGATTTGACCAGGAGACTCTGGCTACGATTGATAAATTCTTTGAGAATAACCTGAATGTTTCCGAGACTTCAAGACAGCTTTTCATACACAGAAATACCCTTGTGTACAGACTTGATAAGCTGCAGAAGAGTACGGGACTTGACCTCAGGGTCTTTGATGATGCGATTACCTTTAAGATTGCACTTATGGTTGTGAGATATATGAAATACATGGAGCGATATTAAATTTCCAAAGTCAAAGCCGTTGTGCTTGCACAAAACGGCTTTTGACCTCACCATGTGTTCTGTAAAATGATTTAAGAGGAGTTTTTGTATGGAAAAAGTTAACAGGAGAAAGCGCTCAGTCAGTGTCGATCTGGCTGATGATATAATCACGCTTGATAACGTGACCAAATCATATTCGACGGGCGCACCAGCTTTAAATGGAGTCACCCTTCATATCAGGAAGGGTGAATTTGTTTTTATAGTAGGAGACAGCGGATCGGGTAAATCTACTTTGATCAAGCTTCTTTTGAGAGAGCTTGTTCCCACTGACGGAACAATAACAGTCATGGGGCAGGATCTTGGCAGAATGCGCCACAGAAACATTCCGAAATTCAGGAGAAAACTGGGGATAGTTTTCCAGGATTTCCGTCTGCTAAAAGACAGAAATGTATATGAGAATGTTGCATTTGCGCAGAGAATAATTCAGAAATCCACCAGGGATATCAAGAAGAATGTTCCTTCGGTACTGGCTATGGTGGGACTTGCAGGAAAGTACAAAAGTAAGGTTACTCAGCTTGCAGGTGGTGAGCAGCAGAGAGTTGCTCTTGCAAGAGCTATCGTGAACAGACCTGAAATACTGCTTGCAGATGAGCCTACAGGTAACCTTGATCCTAATAATACCTGGGAAATTATGAAGCTCATGGAACAGATAAATGCGAATGGTACAACAGTCATAGTTGTTACTCATAACAGGGAGATCGTTAACGCGATGCATAAGCGCGTTATTACTATGAAAAAAGGCGTCGTGATTCACGACGAAGAAGAGGGTGAATATCACGATGAGGATGAGTAGTTTATTTTATACACTGGGACAGGGCTTTAAGAACCTTAGGCGAAACAGATGGTATACGCTTGCGTCTATAGCAACAATCAGTGCCTGCCTGTTTTTGTTCGGTGTATTTTATTCAATAGTTACTAACTTTCAGCATGTTGTTCAGACTGCTGAGGAAGGGGTGTCGGTCACTGTATTTTTTAATGAGGGCACAAGCGAGGATGTTATTCTGGCGACGAAGGCTCTTATTGAGAAAAGACCTGAAGTTAGCAGGGTAGATTACATATCTGCCCAGGATGCATGGGATAGTTTTAAAACAGATTATCTTGGAGAGTATGCAGATGGCTTTACCGAGAACCCGCTTGAAGATTCGGCCAACCTGCAGATATATCTGAATGATGTATCCATGCAGCCTGCAGTGGTTACCTATCTGGAGTCTATTGATGGCGTCAGAATGGTTAACAGATCAGAGGTTACCGCATCTACGCTTAGTGGAATAAACAGTCTTATAGCATATGTTTCACTTGGAATAATTGCTATACTGCTGCTGGTTTCCATTTTCCTTATAAGCAATACTGTCACAATCGGTATTTCTGTAAGAAAAGAAGAAATTAATATCATGAAATACATAGGTGCTACAGACTTTTTTGTTCGTGCTCCGTTTGTAATAGAGGGTATCATAATCGGCCTTATAGGCTCGCTTATACCGCTGGTTATTATTTATTTTGTTTATAACAAGGCAGCAGAATTCTTGGCAGTAAGATTTTCAATGCTCAATTCTATATTGGATATTCTTCCTGTTGGAAAGATATTCGAAGCGCTTACGCCCATTTCAATACTTATTGGTGTGGGAATTGGCTTCCTTGGAAGTGTTACAACTGTTCGTAAGCACTTACACGTATAAAAAGAGCATTTGGGAGGCTGCTATATTTTGGACAGCAGAGGAATCGGAAAAAGAATAATTGGGGTAGTCATGGTTCTGTGCCTGCTTGCGGGCACAGTTTCTTTTGATTTCAGAGACCATGTCCGGAGCAGGGATTTCGCATTTGAAATTTTATCTGAGCACTGTTCTATTCATGTGAAGGCTAAAGTTACATCTGAGAGCATCAAACAGAAGGAGAGTCAGATTTCAAGTGCGAAGAAGGAAAGGGATTCTATGAAGAACTCCCTGACGGATCTTCAGAATGTGAAGAAGTCACTGGAAAAAGAAAAAGCGGACTTAAATAGCTATATAACACAGCTGGATGCTAATCTTGAGGGTATACAAAAAAAGATTGATGACCTTACTCAGAAGATAGCCGAGAAGGAGCAAAGTATCGAGGAGACCACAGCGGAGCTTGAAGAGGCTGTGCGTATTCAGAACGAGCAGTACGAGGCGATGAAAAAGAGAATTCGCTTCATGTATGAAAAGGGAAACGACCTGTATATTCAATTTTTTATTGAGGCAGGAAGCTTTTCGGAAATGCTGAATAAAGCTGAGTACATTGAAGAACTGTCAGCTTATGACAGGGCAAAGCTGAATGAGTACATTGAGCATACGGAGCTGACTCAGCTGACCAAGGAAGCGCTTGAGGAAGAGAAGAAGACTCTTGATGAGGCAAAGGCTAGTGTGGTAATTGAAGAGGAAAATCTTCAGAACCTTATTGTTGAAAAGAATAAGGAAGTCAACAGTATAGCCGGAGATATCAAGGACAAAGAGGCGGCAATCGCTGAGTATGAGAAGCAGATTGCTGAGGAAAACGCGACTATCGCTGCTCTGGAAAAGGCGGTTGAGGCTGAAAAAAAGGAACTTGCTGCTCAGAATGCAAGAAAATATGACGGAGGAATGTTTGCTATGCCATGTCCGTCATATTCAAGAATTTCAGACAATTTTGGAATGAGAATGCACCCTACCCTGGGAATTCAGAAAATGCATAATGGTGTGGATTTTGCCGCTCCCAGTGGCTCATCTATACTTGCTGCCTATGATGGAAAAGTTGTTGCGGCAGCATATAATTCTACTATGGGTAATTATGTTATGATATCTCATGGAAGTGGTTTGTTTACGATTTATATGCATGCGTCTTCTCTAAGTGTTTCTACGGGACAGGAAGTGTCCAAAGGACAGAAAATAGCAGCTGTCGGATCAACAGGAAGATCAACAGGACCACATCTCCATTTCGGAGTAAGATTGAACGGAAATTATGTAAGTCCTTGGAACTATTTGAAATAATAGTAGTTATTCCATATTATTCAGGAATGATTAAGCTGAGGCGAAAGGAAGAATTATGGAGCAAAAAGATAACAGACTGGGTATGCTCTTTGTCGGACTGATAATGGGATTTTTTTGTACAGCACTTCTGGTTGGAGTAGGTTTCCTGGTGGTCAGAATCAAGGGATTCGCAGTTGCGCCTGTTCAGGGAAAAATTACCAACTCCGAAACAGCCATGACCGATAGTACAATCGAGAAGGTAAAAGTAATCGAGGATGCAATAGGAACGTATTATTACAAGACTGAGATAGACAGGGATGCAGAGGCCAATGCAATTTATAAAGGTGTGGTTTCTTCCCTTGGCGATCCCTATTCCGAGTACTATACACCTGAAGAATATCAGGATCTGATGTCTGATACGCAGGGAATTTATTACGGTATCGGAGCTTATGTCAGCATGGACAAGGATACGAATCTTCCGAGAATTACAGGTACTATCAAGGACTCCCCTGCAGAGAAAATAGGCCTTAAGGCTAATGATGTAATCTATAAGGTTGCTGATGAAAGCGTTCAGGGCATGACACTTACAGAAGTTGTAGGTATGATAAGAGGTGAGATAGGAACGAAGGTCAAGCTCACAATTTATCGTGAGGGTGAATCTGATTATCTTGAGTTTGAAGTTAGCCGCGATAAGGTTGAAGCACAGACTGTTAATACCACAATGCTTGAAGATGATATTGGTTACCTGGGAATTACAGAATTTGATTCCGTAACCACGGAACAGTTCAAAGAGGGTATGAAGGAACTCAGATCCAAGGGAATGGTTGGACTTATCCTTGATCTTAGATCAAACCCCGGTGGAAGTCTTGCAGCTGTCTGTGATATAGCACGTGAGCTTCTTCCAAAAGGCGATATAGTTTATACTGTGGACAGGGACGGTAATCGTGAGGATTATGAGTGTGACGGAAAGAATGAAATCGACATTCCGGTTGTGGTTCTTGTAAACGGATATTCAGCGAGTGCTTCAGAGATTCTTTCAGGTGCAATAAAGGACTATGGCGTTGGTATAATCGTTGGTGAGACAACATATGGGAAAGGAGTTGTACAAAGAATTTTCCCGTTCTCTGATGGAACAGCCGTAAAGCTTACAATAAGCAATTACTTTACACCTAATGGGAATGACATAAACGGCGTAGGAATTACTCCTGATGTTGAGATTGCACTTGATAGTCAAAAGTACAATGAGGATGGTACAGACAATCAGCTTAACAAGGCTATTGAGATTATAAAAAAGGAATTAAAAAAAGCCGGTTCGGCACTTGATGATGCAGCGTAAGGGCTTGTAATAAACAGAATATAACAATTGCGGGTAGAGGTTAATGGAATTAGCTCTACCCGTTTGTTTTTTACCCAAGAAGTCATAAGAAAAAGTATTTGGCAAATATCCATATGAAAAAATGCTTTACAAATTTAATCTTCTGAGATATATTCATTTATGTTTTTATTTCTGATTCAATGTCCGGTTTCACCGGATGTTTATTCCATTAAAAGTTTGAAATATTTATTTGAAAGGATGTGTAGTAAATGGAGTACTATGCGGCCACTTTGCGTGAGCCGGGAGAAAAATTGAATAATGATGGTCTAATGGTTAAAGGGATTCATACAAAAAGTCGCTCTGATGTAGTAGTAATGGTTTTAAGTGCTCAAAAATCAGATGCAAAATTAAATGATAAGGTGATACGAACAGCTGAGAAGATGGTATATAAATCGCCGGAGGATATCGAAAACAGGCTCACGATACTTTTTGACAAATTTGGAAAAGGGAGAGTTTTTCATAGAAAGGCAACGCCTGATATTACAATTTTGGTCTTAAAAGGTATTAACTATCACATCATGAACCGCGGGAAAAATAAGGTGGTCAGGATAGGCAGAATGGGAGTTGAGGAGATTATCTGTGAAAAAGAAGGAGAGGATTTCGGAGATTATTATTATGCCTCGGGACGATTATCGGAAGGAAGTACGCTGATTGCCGGAACCAGGTCTTTTTATGACAGACAGCTGGGAGCTGATATGCATAAAAGACTTTGCCCGCAGATGTGTGTTGATAATGAGGCCATGCAGGAAAATATTGAATATCTGAAAAAGCTTCTTTGCAGCAGGGGAGAGGAGAGACCTGTAACGGCAGCGGCTTTATGTATGAAATAAATGTAACGCATAGGATTGGAAGCGGCGGTAATGGTGAGATCCTTAAAGGATTATTGGGTAAGGATAAAACAGAGTGTGTTGTAAAAAGAGTGTCAGGTAATAGCAAAGCTTCCTATATGCAGCTAACGAATGAGGGAAGAGTTCTTAAATATCTGTGCGACGCAGGTTTTGTGGATGCACCCTGTTACTTTTGTGAGAAAGATGGAGCGCTCGTTATGGGATTTGTTCCGGGAAGAACGATTGGTGCGATGGATATACGACAGATGTCAGAAAAGGAACTCAGGTCGCTGTTTGTGGATATTACCAGCCTCATTGTAAGGCTGCACGGACTAAATCCTCCGGTTATACATAGGGATATAAAACCTTCAAATATAATGATTGATGATAGGGGAAGATTATATCTGATAGATTTTGGAACTGCAGAAATACTTGATGATTTCTCTGTGGAAAATAAGCGGAAGGGAAAATCTCTTCCTGCCGGAACGAAAAGCTATGCGGCTCCGGAACAATATGGAGGACTCGGGAGTGAAAGCTATCAGGTTGATATCTATCAGCTTGGAAAAACTATGGAGAGGCTTTTGGGTAAAGCTATAGTATCAAAAAGATTTGCGGGTGAAATGAAGGGAATAGTGGACAGATGCTGTATGCCAAGCTGTGCGGAAAGGTATCTGAGCGCATACGATATAAGAAAAGATCTTATGAGTATCAGTGTCAGAAAAAATAATTTTCCTATCAAAATATTTAATAAAAAGTTTATGGGAAAGTTTCCTTATAAAGATGGAAAATGTAAGGAGAATAACGAGGTTTTTATTGATATAGTAAGAACATATGACACGATTGAGTTTTTATAAACCATATGTTAGAATTAAGAGATATCGAAAATATGTTCGGAAGATGAAAAGGAAAATTCATGGATCATTTTGAACTGAAATCAGAGTATAAGCCCACCGGAGACCAGCCGCAGGCTATAGAAAAACTTGTTAACGGATTTAAGAGCGGGAATCAGTTTGAGACTCTGCAGGGAGTTACCGGATCGGGAAAAACATTTGCCATGGCAAATGTAATACAGGCCTTGAACAAACCAACCCTTGTAATAAGTCATAATAAGACTCTTGCGGGGCAGCTGTATGGTGAGTTTAAGGAATTTTTTCCAAATAATGCGGTTGAATATTTTGTATCCTACTATGACTACTATCAGCCCGAGGCGTATGTACCTCAGACTGATACCTATATTGCCAAGGACTCGGCGATAAATGATGAGATAGACAAGCTGAGACTCTCTGCGACAGCATCTCTTACCGAGAGAAGGGATGTTATTGTTGTTGCCAGTGTGTCATGCATTTATGGGTTGGGTAGTCCGGATGAATTCAAGGGGATGTCAATATCATTAAGGCCGGGCATGGAGAGAAGCCGGGACCAGATTCTTAAGGATCTTGTAGCTATTCAGTATACAAGAAATGATCTTGATGTTGGCAGATGTAATTTTCGCGTCAGAGGGGATACGATTGAGGTTTTTCCTGCCCAGGCTGATGATTATCTCATCCGTATAGAGCTTTTTGGCGATGAGATAGACAGAATCTGTGAGGTTGAGCCTGTGACGGGAACTATTAAAAATGAGCTGTCACACGTTATGATTTATCCTGCTTCTCATTATGTGGTTCCGCAGGAAAAGATAAATCTTGCCTGTCAGAATATTGAAGCTGAGCTTGATGAGCAGGTTAAGTTTTTTAAGAGTGAAGATAAGCTCATTGAGGCACAGAGAATCGCAGAGCGCACTAACTTTGATGTTGAGATGATGCGTGAAACGGGATTCTGTTCAGGTATTGAGAATTATTCAAGACATCTTAATTTTGCCAAGCCCGGGGAACCGCCGCTCACGCTGATGGACTTCTTTGACGGAGAATTTCTGATAATTGTGGATGAGTCACATATGACTATCCCGCAGATAGGCGCTATGTATCATGGCGACAGATCGCGTAAGACTACTCTGGTAGATTACGGGTTCAGACTGCCCTCTGCACTGGATAACAGACCGCTTAACTTTGAGGAGTTTGAGACACATATTGACCAGATGCTGTTTTGCTCTGCTACTCCCGGCCCATACGAGGCAGAACATGAGCTTTTAAGAGCTGAACAGATAATACGACCTACAGGACTGCTTGATCCTGAGATTTCCGTCAGACCGGTTGAGGGACAGATTGATGACCTTATTACGGAGATAAACAAGGAGACTGCTAAGAACAGCAAGGTGCTTATTACAACCCTTACCAAAAAGATGGCGGAGGATCTGACAGAATATCTTGCTGAGACCGGTATAAGAGTTAAATACATGCATTCGGATATAGATACCTTGGAGAGAGCACAGATAATACGCGATATGCGACTTGATGTTTTTGATGTGCTTGTGGGAATCAATCTTCTCAGAGAGGGTCTTGATATTCCTGAGATTTCCCTTGTGGCAATAATCGATGCTGACAAAGAGGGATTCCTCAGATCCGAGACATCGCTAATCCAGACTATCGGAAGAGCTGCGAGAAATGCTGACGGACATGTAATCATGTACGCTGACAACATGACCGATTCAATGAAAAATGCCATTGAGATAACCGAGCGCAGGAGGAAGATTCAGCAGGCATACAATGAAGAGCATGGAATAACTCCTCAGACTATTCGCAAGGCTGTACGTGATCTTATAAGTGTTACCAAGGCTGTTGCTAAGCAGGAGGTTCAGTTTGAAAAAGATCCTGAATCAATGGATAAGAAGGAGCTTGAGAAGGTAATTGCTGATGTTGAGAAGCGTATGAAACGTGCTGCTACTGAGCTTGATTTTGAGACGGCAGCCATGCTCAGGGATCAGATGATTGATCTGAAGAAGCATTTGCTTGAGGTTATCGGAGGAAAATAACCCTCATCCGTCAGCTTCGCTGACACCTTCCCCCAGAGGGGGAAGGCAGGATAAGGGTAAAGAAAATAATGTCTATCCCTGAGGGGTAGGATAGGTAATGTTAAAGCCTTCCCCCTCTGGGGGAAGGTGTCAGCGAAGCTGACGGATGAGGGCAAATACAAATGACAGAAACAACACACTTTACTAAAGAAAATACAACCGCAAAGAAGATTCTCTCCGAAGACATCCACGATTACATCCGTGTCCGCGGAGCAAATGAGCATAATTTAAAGCACATCAAAGTCAATATCCCAAGGGATACATTAACTGTTTTTACCGGACTGTCCGGATCCGGAAAATCATCGCTCGCCTTCGATACAATTTTTGCAGAGGGACAGAGAAGATATATGGAATCTCTATCCTCTTATGCAAGAATGTTCCTGGGACAGATGGATAAGCCTGACGTTGAAAAAATAGAAGGCCTGTCACCGACGATTTCCATTGATCAGAAGTCGACAAACAGGAACCCCAGATCAACTGTCGGAACAGTCACGGAGATATATGACCATTTCAGACTTCTGTATGCACGTATAGGTGTTCCGCATTGTCCTAATTGCGGGCGTGAGATCAGAAGACAGACAGTTGATGAGATGGCTGATCAGATTCTGTCGCTTCCCGTGGGTACCAGATTTCAGATTCTTGCACCTGTTGTAAGAGGAAGAAAGGGAGAACATGCCAAGGTTCTGGATAGAGCTAAGAGAGCGGGATTTGTCCGTGTAAGGATAGATGACAGCCAGTATGATCTTTCCGAAGAGATTAAGCTTGATAAAAACATCAAGCATAATATTGAAATAATTGTGGACAGACTGGTTATAAGGGAAGATACGGATGAGCTTAGAGGACGACTTACAGATTCTATTGAGAGTGCTCTTAATCTTGCGGAAGGGCTTCTGACTGTGGATGTTATTGACGGAAAGCCAATGAACTTTAGCCAGAGCTTTGCGTGTCCTGATTGCGGAGTCAGTATCTCAGAGATTGAACCCAGAAGCTTTTCCTTTAATAATCCCTTTGGTGCATGCCCTGAGTGTACAGGTCTGGGATACAAGATGGAATTCGATGAAGATCTTATGATTCCTGATAAATCCCTTTCCATAAATGAAGGATGTTTTCAGGTAATGGGATGGCAGTCTTCCAATAAGGAAGGCAGTTTTTCCAATGCTGTACTCAGGGCTCTCGCCAAGGAATATAAATTCAGTCTGGATACACCTTTTGAAAAGCTGACTCCTAAAGTGAGAAACATGCTTGTACACGGGGCTGACAGGGAAGTTACGGTTGCCTATTCAGGCCAGCGCGGTGAAGGCAGATATCCTATAACCTTTGACGGTTTGATCAAAAATGTAGAGCAGAGATACAGGGAAACATTTTCCGAAAATCAGAAGGCTGAATATGAGCAGTATATGAGAATTACCCCCTGTCCTGCATGTAAAGGACAGAGACTGAAGGCTGATTCACTTGCAGTTACAATTGATGACAAGAATATATTTGAGATAACCTCCATATCCATAGGAGAGTTACACGAATATCTTGAAGGGCTTAAGCTTACCAAACAGCAGGAGCTGATCGGAGCGCAGGTTCTCAAGGAAATCAGAGCCAGAGTCGGATTTCTTATTGATGTCGGACTTGATTATCTCTCCCTGTCCAGAGCGACAGGAACATT
This sequence comes from Butyrivibrio sp. AC2005, assembly GCF_000424145.1. GTDB lineage: Bacteria > Bacillota > Clostridia > Lachnospirales > Lachnospiraceae > Butyrivibrio. Next base: position 145,980 of record NZ_AUJI01000010.1, on the reverse strand, counting down.
GTCCGGAGGTGAGGCTCAGCGAATAAGACTTGCAACCCAGATCGGATCGGGGCTTTGCGGGGTATGCTACATATTGGATGAGCCGAGTATAGGTCTCCATCAAAGGGATAACGATAAGCTGCTTAATACGCTGAAAAACCTGCGGGATCTTGGCAATACTCTTATAGTGGTCGAGCATGATGAGGATACCATGAGGGCTGCGGACTATATTGTGGACGTAGGTCCGGGTGCCGGTGCCCATGGAGGAGAGATTGTTGCTGCGGGTACAGCTGAGGAGATAATGCAGGTAAAGGAATCAATTACCGGCCAGTATCTATCGGGTAAGCTTAAAATAGCAGTTCCTGACCACAGAAGAAAACCCACAGGATGGCTAAAGGTAAAAGGAGCGGAAGAAAACAATCTTAAGAATATAGATGTAAAATTCCCCCTTGGCGTTCTTACAATAGTTACGGGTGTATCAGGATCCGGTAAAAGTTCTCTGGTAAATGAAATATTATATAAGCATCTTGAGAGAGATTTAAACAGGGCAAGGTGCATCCCGGGAAAGCATAAAGGAATAGAAGGAATAGAGCAGCTTGATAAGGTGATTGCCATAGATCAGTCCCCGATAGGCAGAACGCCAAGGTCAAACCCCGCAACCTATACAGGTGTGTTTGATATGATAAGGGATCTTTTTGCGGGAACCCCTGATGCCAAAACCAGAGGCTACAAGAAGGGAAGATTTTCCTTTAATGTTAAGGGAGGAAGATGTGAAGCCTGTGGCGGAGACGGCATCATCAAGATAGAGATGCATTTCCTGCCGGACGTTTACGTTCCATGTGAAGTCTGCGGAGGAAAGAGATACAACAGAGAGACGCTTGAGGTTCATTATAAAGGGAAAAATATTTATGATGTGCTGAACATGACTGTTGAGGAAGCACTGCCGTTTTTTGAAAACATTAAGACTATAAAGAGAAAAATCAAGACCTTGTACGATGTGGGACTGGGATATGTAAAGCTGGGACAGCCTTCAACAGAGCTTTCCGGAGGTGAAGCACAGAGAATTAAACTTGCAACCGAGCTTTCAAGAGCAAGTACCGGGAAAACAATTTATATTCTTGATGAGCCGACCACCGGACTCCATTTTGCAGATGTACAGAAGCTGGTGAAAATACTTCACGAGCTTGTGGATGCAGGGAATACTGTGGTTGTTATAGAGCATAACCTGGACGTTATAAAGACAGGTGATTATATCATTGATATGGGACCGGAAGGAGGCTCCGGAGGTGGAACAGTGGTTACTCAGGGCACGCCGGAGCAGGTCGCAAAGTGTAAGGAGTCATATACCGGGGCATATATTAAAAAGATGCTTGAGAAAAAATAAAAAAATTTTGCAAAAAAGTATAAAGTTTTTATAAAGTGCTGCCGATATATCTTATGACGCGAATGTGGCACATGAAAAATTTGTTATTTTGTGTTTCAAATATTGCCCTATTGGTTTATAATGCTTAATGAATTATATCTTTATAATAGTTAATGTGAGCGACTATGCGCTCTTAGCCTTATTTCCAGAAAGGGGTAATAGATTTCATGCAGTATACAGACATAGGTATTGATTTAGGAACAGCAAGTATCCTTGTTTACATCCGTGGTAAGGGTGTTGTCTTAAAAGAGCCCTCAGTTGTGGCGTATGACAGGGATACAGAGAAGATCAAAGCCATTGGTGAAGATGCAAGACTTATGCTTGGCCGTACACCCGGTAACATTGTAGCGGTTAGACCTCTTAGACAGGGTGTTATTTCAGATTACAAGGTAACCGAGCAGATGATGAAGTATTTCATCACCAAGGCGATTGGACACAGAACATTCCGTAAGCCTCTTATAGCTGTTTGCGTACCCAGTGGAGTAACAGAGGTAGAGCGTAAGGCGGTTGAGGATGCTACCCTTATGGCAGGTGCCAGAGATGTTCGTATTATTGAGGAACCTATCGCGGCTGCCATCGGTGCAGGAATAGATATTACAAAGCCTTGCGGCAATATGATTGTTGATATAGGTGGTGGTACATCTGATATCGCCGTTATCTCTCTTGGAGGAACTGTTGTCAGCACATCTGTTAAGATCGCGGGCGATGATTTTGATGAAGCTATAGTCAGATATATGCGTAAGAAGCACAATCTCCTTATCGGTGAGAGAACTGCCGAGGATATTAAGATTAAGATTGGTGCGGCTTATCCCAGAGCTGAGGCTGATTATATGGATGTCAGAGGACGTAACCTTGTAACGGGTCTTCCCAAGACGGTTAAGGTGTCCTCAGAGGAAACTGAAGAGGCTTTGCGTGAGACTACAGCGCAGATAGTAGAAGCTATTCATGGCGTACTTGAGAAAACTCCTCCGGAACTTGCAGCGGATATCGCAGACAGAGGAATAGTTCTTACAGGTGGCGGCAGCCTTCTTCGCGGACTGGATGACCTGATTGCATCAAAGACAGGCATCAATACAGTAACTGCGGAGGATCCCATGACAGCAGTTGCTATCGGAACCGGCAGATATGTAGAGTTCCTTGCAGGATATCGCGAAGTGTAATCTCTTAATAAAAAATCAGATAGGGGATAGTATATGGTTAAAGGTCTTTACACCGCGTACACAGGAATGGTAAACGAGCAGAAACGCATGGATATCCAGACGAACAATCTCGCCAATGTGAATTCCACGGGTTTTAAGGAAGAACGTTCGGTGAGCCAATCGTTTCGTGATCTTCTGGGATTGAAGATCAAGGACTATTCCGATGCGCCCTGGACTGCCAGAAGACTTGGCCTCATGAATCCGGGTGTAAAGCTTGCGGGATCATATACTAACTTCGAACAGGGAGCCCTTAGACAGACAGGTCAGACCTATGATGTTGCTCTTAATAACGGACTTCCGAATGTCGATGACCAATCGGTTAAAGATAATATGGGCGCAGGTGGCAATGCTTTCTTTGCTACCTCTTTCGCCTCAGATGACCCTGATGGCGGAGGACAGCTTATCAAATATACCAGAGACGGTAATTTTACCCTGACGCAGGAGGGCTATATGGTCACCAGCGAGGGTAATTATGTCCTGGATGTCAATAATAATCCCATTCAGATTGATCCATCAATGGATTCAACAATTATGCAGGATGGCAGAATTGTTCAAAATCTAAATGAAGTTGCGACAATACAGGTTGCACGATTTGATTCACCTCAGCTTTTGCAGAGATATCAGGATAATGCTTTTATCATAGGTGATGGTGGGGCGCAGGTGATTTCCACAACAGCTGCTGAAGCCAACGCAACTGTTAATCAGGGGTACCTTGAGTCATCTAATGTCAGTGTTGTAGACCAGATGGTAAATATAATTTCGATTCAGAGAAATTATGAAACTAATTCCAAGGCAATGCAGGCAGAAGATGATACAATAGATATAGCAGTTAATCAGCTTGGAAAAGTTCAGTAAACCATAACGCTTAGGTCTAAATTTTAAGAACTAAGCAGCCGATATATTAATTGCCGAAGTATGGTTTTTAATCGCTAGGAGGTATTTTATGGTAAGAAGCTTATGGACAGCAGCATCCGGAATGAATGCTCAGCAGACAAATGTAGACACCATAGCGAACAACCTCGCTAATGTTAATTCAGCAGGTTATAAGGCACAGAGTGCAAAGTTTAAATCACTTCTGTATCAGGAGCTGAAAACAAAGACAGTGCAGACTACCGGTTCACCTGTTAATTCAGATGTGGGACTTGGTGTTAGAGTATCCTCTATAAATCAGTTTTTTACACAGGGTAATTTGCAGGATAATGATTCAAGTTCTGCATTTGCTATTCAGGGAGACGGATTCTTTGCATATTCTACAGATGCACAGGATTTGAACCAGAATAATATCAGATATACCAGAAACGGTAACTTTGTATGGGCTCTTACAGATCAGAATACACTTGAGCTTACAACCTCTGAGGGTAATCCGGTACTGGGTGTCGATGGTAACGCTCTTGTAGTTAACGATGAGACAGTTAAGGCATCAGATATTACCTGTGATGCTGACGGAAACCTGTATTATCTGGATGCTAACCAGGAGAGACAGGACATCGGAACAATAGCACTTTTCCAGTTTAGAAATGCTGAAGGTCTGGAAAGAATCGGTGATACAAGCTTTATGCAGACCATGGCATCAGGTGCAGCTCTTCCGGAGGCTACAACTCAGGGAATCAGAAGAAGTACAGTAGTTCAGGGATATCTCGAGGGATCAAATGTTAATGTGGCAACAGAGATGGTTAACCTGATTGTTGCGCAGAGAGCTTATGAGATGAACTCAACGGCTATTACTACTACCGATGAAATGATGCAGACAGCAAACGGACTTAAGAGATAAGTAAGGGTGTAAGATATGGCAATTGATATGAATTCTTTAAACAATTTGTCCGGAATTTCACAATATGCCAGCAGCCAGGCTGCTTCTGATAAGGTAAACTCAGCAGCTTCCAAGGTGAGACGGGTTCAGACTGACGAGGATAAAGCTGAAGTTGATAAGGAACTTATGGATGCCTGCAAGCAGTTTGAGGCATACTTTATGGAGCAGATCTATAAGGGATATGAAAAGACTGCAAAGGTTTTCAGCAAGGATGAGTCCGGATCTATGAGTAAGATGGTTGATTATTTCAAGGATCTGACCATTCAGGATATTGCGTCTACCGGAGCAGATACACAGAGTAACGGACTTGCGCAGATGCTGTATGAGAATATGAAGCGTAATTATGACTTGTAAATTATGATCAAGTGAACAAATAATTGAGAAAAGAGTCGCTTGCGGCTCTTTTTATTTTTTAGGGAGGAAAATGGAAGCAAAGGGGTATATAGACCATTTTATATACAGAAGTCCTGACAAGACCTACGGAGTTATGGTTTTTGTATCGGATGGAGAGGAGATAACCTGCGTTGGAAGCTTCGTGGATGTGGATGAAGGAGATACTCTGATAATTGAAGGGGATATGACTGAGCATCCTGTCTATGGGGAACAGATAAAAGTAAGCAGTTATAAAATATCCGTACCGGATGATACCGAATCCATGGAGAGATACCTGGGATCAGGTGCTATAAAGGGCATCGGAGAGACGATGGCCAGGAGGATAGTGAAAAAATTCGGTGCCGATACATTCAGGATTATAGAGGATGAGCCGGAGAGGCTTGCTGAAATAAAAGGAATAAGTGAAAAGAAGGCCCGGGACATAGCCATTCAGCTGGCTGATAAAAGAGAGATGCGTGATGCATTTGTTTTTATGTCCGGGTATGGAATTACCGGAAATATGTCGGTAAGGATATATGAAAAATACGGTGCGCAGGTCTATAGGATATTAAAGGAAAATCCCTATAAACTGGCTGATGATATCGAAGGAATAGGTTTTAAGACCGCTGATGAAATAGCGGCAAGAGTCGGAATAAGCGTTGATTCAGACTATAGAATAAGAAGCGGAATTCTGTATGTTCTGCTGGAAGCCTCTGCTGACGGGCACAGTTTTTTGCCAAAAGAAGAGCTTTTAACAAAATGTGTTCAGCTTTTGGGCGTTCAGAAGGATAATGTTGCACTTCAGATGGATAATCTCATGGTAGAAAGGAAGCTTATCTACCGGGGAGAAAATGAAGTTTATGCATCTTCGTTTTTTTATGAAGAGCAGGCTATTGCGGTTATGTTAAAGGAATTGAATCTGCAGGTATCGGATACTTCGGATAAGGCTCTTCTTGAAAGAATTAAGAAAATTGAACAGAAACGTGATATTGAGCTTGATGATTTGCAGAGAAAGGCAGCGGCAGCAAGTGCAAAGAATGGTGTGGTTATAATTACAGGAGGACCGGGAACAGGAAAAACCACAACAATTAACACCATAATAGAATATTATGCGGAAGAACAGATGGAGATACTCCTGGCTGCGCCTACGGGGCGCGCTGCCAAGAGAATGAAGGAAGCAACCGGATATGAGGCGTATACTATACACAGACTTCTGGGAGTGGGAGGAGGCTTATCAGACGATAATACTGACAGGGCAAGAATTCATTTTGAAAAGAACTCCGATAATCCATTAGAGGCGGACGCTATCATAATCGATGAAATGTCAATGGTGGATATGCATCTTTTTGCTGCGCTGTTAAAGGCTATCCTTCCTGGAACACACCTTATACTTGTGGGAGACAGCTCGCAGCTTCCAAGTGTGGGACCGGGACAGGTCCTACATGATCTTATAGAGAGCGGAGTGTTCACAACTATAACTCTTCAGAGAATTTTCAGACAGGCTCAGCAGAGTGATATCGTAATGAATGCTCATAAGATTAAGGATGGAAATCAGATAAAGATGGACAATAAGAGCAGAGATTTCTTTTTCCTTAAAAGAGATAACGCTGATGTCATATATAAGCACATGATTGAGCTTATAAGAGATAAGCTCCCGGGGTATGTGGAGGCTTCCAGCAGTGATATACAGGTGCTTACGCCAATGAAGAGAGGACCACTTGGGGCACAGACTCTTAATGCGGTTCTGCAGAGATATTTAAACCCTGCTGATGAGCATAAAAAGGAATATGTTCATGGCGACAGGGTGATAAGGGTCGGCGACAGGGTCATGCAGATACATAACAACTATCAGGCCGAGTGGGAAATATGCGGAAAATACGGCATAGCAGTTGAAAAAGGTCTCGGTGTTTTTAATGGCGATATGGGAGTTGTAAAAGAGATAAATACCGCCATGAAGGAATTGGTGGTTGAATTTGATGAGGGAAGGCGCGTTACGTATCCCTTCTCTGATCTGGATGATCTTGAGCATGCCTATGCCATAACAATACATAAATCGCAGGGATCGGAATATCCGGCAGTTATATTACCTCTTCTTGGAGGACCGAGGATGCTGCTTAACAGGAATCTTCTGTATACGGCTGTAACTAGAGCACAAAAATGTGTAGTGATACTTGGAAATAAGGAAACTGTGGATACGATGATTGAGAATGAAGAACAGCTCAGAAGATATACGGGACTTAGAACCAGAATTACGGAGGTTATGAGTGCGGACTAATGAGCTAAAGGAGGGGGTAATATCAATTCTCTATCCTAGAAGATGTCCTGTATGCGATGATATTGTCGGGAGAGGTAAAGGGCTCATACATCCTGAATGCAGAAGAATTATTAAGCCTGCAGGAAAAGATATCTGCATGAAATGCGGAAAGCCTTTGGGAGACCCTGATAAAGAGTTATGTCCTGATTGTGAGAAGACAAGGCACTATTTTGACAGGGGGCTTTGGAATTTTCAGGTACAGATCCATATCAGGATCAATATACAGATTTAAATATTCGGGAAGAAGAGAATATGCTGATTTTTATGCAAAAGCGGCGAGGGATTATCTTGAGGAAATCATTTGCAGCATGAATGCGGATGCCATCATTCCTGTACCAATGTATAAGAAAAAACAGCGAAAACGTGGATATAATCAGGCTGAAACCTTTGCACGGGCACTGGGGAAAGAATTTGACATACCTGTCAGAAATGATATCGTATCCAGGGTCCGTGATACGGTTCCCATGAAGCTTTTGGACGCATCACAAAGGCGTTCTAATTTGAAAAAAGCTTTTAATATAAGTAAAAATGATGTAGAATTTAAGTGTATTATCCTTGTTGATGACATTTACACAACCGGCAGTACTATTGATGAGCTAGCCAGGGAATTTCGAAGACATGGAGTGAAAAGGGTATTCTTTGTAACGCTTGCAATAGGCCAGGTGGTGTGAAAATAACCACTGCAAAATAGGAGGATATCATGAGTAATATTCGTAATTGTTCCAGATGTGGTAAGATGTTCAATTATGTCGTAGGTGATGTTATTTGCGACAATTGCAAGAAGGAGATTGAGGAAAAATTCCAGCAGGTCAAGAAATATATTGAAGAGAACCCTGGAAGCGGCATCAAGCAGATAGCTGAGCAGTGCGAAGTTTCAACAAAGCAGCTGAAGAAGTGGATATTGGAGGAGAGGCTGGTATTTTCGGAGGCATCTCCCATACAGATCACTTGCGAGAATTGCGGAACGCGCATAGCTACAGGCAGACTTTGTGCAAAATGTAAGGCAACTGTTACAAACGCATTAAATAATACAGTTAAGGAACGCCAGCAGGCCCTTGCTGCTGAGATAGCCAAGAAACAGGCAGCTCAGAAGCCGAATGCCGGAATGAAATTCCTTAAAACCTGAGGATATTATGTTAAACGAGGAGAGAGTTATCCTGATGACCAGGATGGCTGCTTACGAGCAGCATGAGGGGAAAAAGAATAACGCTATAAATTCGTACTTTCGCAGCGACTATGTCGGATTCCAGGTGCTGAAGTCTATTATCAGTGCCACAGTGGTATATCTGATACTGGTCGCTGCCTATGTGATGTATCATTTTTCTGATGTACTTCAGGATCTTTACAACACGGATATTGCAGCCACAGCCAGAAAATATCTGGTTTATTATGTTGCGCTTGTAGTCGTGTACTCAGTAATTTCATACATCATTTATTCCATACGTTACGGAAGAATGCGTAAGAATATGAGAGCTTATTTTTCCTGCCTTAAAAAGTTGGGGAAAATGTATGAAAAGGAATAAGGAAAATGACATCTTTACTAGAATTACGAGAATATATAAAGAATTTTTATGTTAAATATGAATTATACATCACATATGTGTGGAAGTTTTTGCTTTCGCTGATCGCGCTTACGATGATTAGTAATAAGATTGGATATCAGACCAATCTGACAAAATTACCTATATTGTTAATGGTATCGTTGCTGTGCTCGATAATGCCCCAGAATTTCATGGTACTGATTTCTGCCGGCTTTATTCTTGCACATCTGTACAAACTTTCCATTTTTTGTGCGGCTATAGCTCTTATTATCTTTCTTTTGATGTTTCTGCTTTATTTCAGATTTTCACCAAAGGATACAATTGCGGTAATGCTGACACCTATGTGCTTTTATCTTAGTATTCCTTATGTGATGCCGATTGCACTTGGACTTATGGGAACTCCTGCTTCAATTGTTTCCATGTCATGCGGAATAATTATTGCGTTTCTTGTGAATTATATTTCAGGGAATGCTACCACACTTACAGGCGGACAGATTGAGGAGACTGCTGCACAGTTTCAGACAGTAGTGTCCGAGCTTATGAGTAATAAACGCATGTGGGTATTTGTTGTGGCATTTGCGATTACGCTTGCAATAGTTTATTTCATTAGAAGAATGTCCATAGATCATGCATGGACAATAGCTATTATTTCGGGCGCACTTGCAGATATAATCTGTCTTCTTATTGGTGACATGATTTATTCTACAGAGCTTTCATTCATAGCAGTTATATTACAGACTGTTATTTCGATTCTGCTGCTTATGATTCTTCAGTTCTTTGCGTTCAACCTTGATTATTCGAGAATTGAGAAGGTTCAGTTCGAAGATGATGAGTACTATTACTATGTCAAGGCTGTTCCGAAGGTTACGGTTTCCACACCTGCACCTAAGGTAAAGAAGATCAGTGGATCAAATTCAGGCAGAGACTATAGAGGTAAGGATAGAGGCGAGTAATTTTAGATGCAACACATCGGATTTTTTCTTGATAACAATCTGACAAACCTGCATATGCCTTCGGTCAGGGCTCTCGATATAGTTGAGATGCTGATAATTGCATTCCTGATCTACCATATTCTGGTTTGGGCCAAAACTACAAGACTATGGTCCCTTTTAAAAGGGGTCGTAGTTATTGTTGTCTTTATAGTTATTGCAGCTGCATTCAATATGTCTACAATATTGTGGATAGTTCAGAATGTATTTGGTATTGCGGTAACAGCGATGGTTGTAATTTTGCAGCCTGAACTGCGAAAGGCACTGGAGGGTATCGGACGAAGGAATTTCCTCCACGGCTTATTCAACTTTACTGAGGCAACAGAAGAAGGAAGGTTTTCAGATAAGACAATTAACGAGATTATAAGAGCCTGTGTCGAGATGGCTAAGGTTAGGACAGGTGCACTCATAGTGATTGAGCAGCTGTCTTCACTTAGTGAGTATGAACGTACAGGAATTGATATAGACGGCATTATTACAAGTCAGCTGTTGATCAATATTTTCGAACATAATACACCGCTCCATGATGGTGCGGTTATAGTCAGGGGGGACAGGATTACTTCCGCTACCTGTTATCTTCCGCTTTCCGATAACATGGAGCTTGGTAAGGAACTTGGAACAAGACACAGAGCCGGAGTAGGTGTTTCCGAGGTTACTGATTCCCTTACGATTATTGTTTCGGAGGAGACGGGTAAAATAAGCGTTGCTTATATGGGCGAACTCGAGAGAGGCGTGGACAGTGAGCGCCTAAGAGAGAGACTGCGCCAGATCCAGAACAAATCCTCTGAAGATAAAAAGGATAAAAAGAAAAAGAATAAGGGACTTAAAAAAGGGAAAGGAATTGCAAAATGAAGAAGCTCAATTTGACTGCCAACATGGGGCTGAAGATTGCTTCACTTTTATTTGCAGCACTTCTTTGGTTCCTGGTTACAAATATCAGTGATCCGGTAGATTCGGTTAGGTTTAGTAATGTTCCGGTCACTCTTAGAAATGCAAACAGTATAACGGATAATAATCAGGTTTATCAGGTGCTTGATGACACTGATGTGATTTCAACGGTAACTGTTTATGCACCAAGATCAATCGTAGATTCTTTGGATAAAGAAAATATCGTGGCATATGCCGATCTTGAAAATACTACGAATATTAATGGTACATACTATGTAGCCATAACGCTTCAGACAAATAAATACTACAATCAGATACAGAGTATAAACGGAAGTATAGACTCAGTGGAGCTGAGTATAGAAGAAAGAGCTTCCAAGACGCTGGCAATTTCAGCAATTACGACAGGTACCTTGACTGATGGGTATATAATAGGGGATGTTGTTACTGACCAGAATCAGATCAGAATTACAGGACCCGAATCAGTTGTTGATAGCGTGAAGGACGCACAGGTTAATGTAGAGGTTACGGGTTATACAACTAATATTGGAACCAATGCTGAAATTCATCTGTATGATGAAGAAGGCAATGAGGTACCAAAGGATAATCTCAAGCTTAGCAGTTCTTCAGTCGGTGTATCTGTTAATATCCTTGCTACGAAGAGAGTACCGATCATATATCAGGTATCGGGAATCCCTGCTGAGGGATATGTTGCAACAGGAGAGATTGAGGCAAGTCCTGAAGATGTTCTTCTTGCAGGCAGGATGTCCGTACTTAATAAGATTGATTCAATCACGGTATCGGATGATCAGCTTGATATAACAGGATACACAGGAAATCTTACGACCACCATTGACTTATCCGGATACCTTCCGGGTAACGTAAGCTTTGGGGATCAGGACTTCAACGGAATAGCAACAGTTGTTGCCTATATTGATAAAAAGAGCGAGAAGACTTTAAGTGTACCTTATAGTCATATAGAGATAATAAATGTACCTGAGGGTTATGAAGCACAGCTTGTTGACGAAGATAAGTCCTTTGATCTGCTTGTAAGCGGTCTTTCCGATAAGGTAAACAGTATTAGGGCTGATGATGTGTCAGGTTCTGCCGATCTTTCGCAGATTGTTAGCGAGAACGAGGATTTGTCGGGAGAATATAATGTAAATGTTTCATTATTACTTCCCGGAGGGCTTACAACAGGTGATGTGATAAACGCTACGGTAATATTGACTAAGAACGAGTGATATTTGGAGGATAATATGTCTAGATTATTTGGAACAGATGGAGTAAGAGGTGTAGCAAATGATGAACTTACACCACTCCTTGCAATGCAGCTTGGACAGGCAGGAGCATATGTGCTTTCTAAAGAGTGCAAGCATAAGCCTACTATTATGGTAGGATGCGATACAAGACTTTCAGGAGATATGCTTGCTTCTGCGCTTATGGCAGGAGCCTGCTCTGTTGGTGCGAATGTTGTAAACGTAGGAGTTCTTCCCACACCTGCTGTTGCGTATCTTACAAGAAAATATCGTGTGGATGCAGGCGTTGTTATTTCTGCTTCACATAATCCCATGGAATTTAATGGAATCAAGTTTTTTGATGGCAATGGTTTTAAACTTCCCGATGCAATGGAAGATGAGATTGAAGAGCTTATAAGGAATAACCTTGAGGGTGTTAAGATGCCCACAGGTGCCGGGGTAGGTAAAATCAAAAATCGTACCGATGCACGTGAGGAGTATATCAATCACAATCTCACCTGTGTTGATGTAAGACTTGATGGATTCAAAATTGTAATGGATTGTGCTGAGGGTGCAAGCTCTTATACCTCTGTTGAGACAATCAGACAGACAGGAGCCCAGGTAATAGCGATCCACACTAATCCTGACGGAACAAATATCAATGCTAACTGTGGTTCTACACACATGGAAGAGCTCATGGGACGTGTTGTTACCGAGAAGGCTGACATTGGTCTTGCTTTTGACGGAGATGCAGACAGATTCCTTGCTGTTGATGAGAACGGTAAATTTGTTGACGGTGATGAGATTATGGCCATCATCGGTAAACATATGAAGAATAATGGTGATCTTAAGGGTGATACCATTGTGGCAACGGTTATGAGTAACCTTGGCTTTTTCAAGATGGGAGAGCGTGAGGGAATCAAGATTGAGAAGACTAAGGTCGGAGACAGATATGTTCTTGAGCGCATGAAGGAAATTGGTGCTAATCTTGGCGGCGAGCAGTCAGGACACATAATTTTCCTTGATGACAACACAACAGGAGACGGACTTCTTTCTGCACTTCATCTTCTTAAGGTAATGAAGGATACAGGCAAAAAGCTTTCCGAACTGTCCAAGGTTATGGAAGTTATGCCTCAGGCTCTTTGTAACGCAACAGTGCCTACACATAAGAAGGATCATTACATGGAGTATCCTGAGATTGCAAGCGCAATTGAGGAACTTGAAAAGAAATTTGCCGGAGATGGAAGAGTACTCATCAGACCCTCAGGAACTGAGCCGCTAGTTCGAGTAATGATAGAGGGTAAAAATCAGAAGGAAATTGATGAAGAAGCAAAGAAGCTTGCGGAGTTAATACAGGATGTAATGCTGTGATTTCGTGGGCAACATGCCGGTTTATTAGAATGGTTCTATTAGAGGAAATGCATATATGATTACACAAAAGGTGGTTATTAAAAACCCTACAGGGTTGCATTTGCGCCCTGCCGGAAATTTATGTAAGGTCGCGATGAATTACAAATCGCACATCACATTTATGTATGGTGACAACTCAGCAAATGCCAAGAGTGTTTTAAGTGTTCTCGGTGCATGCATAAAGTGTGGAGATGAATTGGAATTTAAGTGCGAAGGGCCTGATGAAAATGAGGCAATGGAGGCGCTTGTAACAGCTATCGAGAACGGACTTGGTGAATAAAGCACCGAAAATTAACGGACGGCATTTACTTGTCGTCCGTATGCGCGTTTCATAGGGAATTTTTATTTTTGCTTATTATTTATGAAAAATTATCAAGAGAGGTGAACTGAAAATGAAGAAAATTATAGTAACAGGATGCAACGGACAGCTTGGAAGAGCAGTAAATTTTGAGCTTGGAAAAACAGGCGAGTATGAGCTTGTAAATACTGATGTTTTTGAGGGTGAAGGAATAACACCTCTTGATATTACAAATGTAGATGCTGTTGTAGCGCTTGCAAAAGAAGTAAAGCCTTACGCAATAATCAACTGTGCGGCTTATACAGCAGTTGATGCTCAGGAGAGTGATGTTGATCTTGCATACAAAATAAATGCCATTGGTCCCAGAAATCTTTCTATTGCTGCTACTGACACAAATGCAAAGCTTGTTCACATATCAACTGATTATGTTTTTGCAGGTGATGGTAATAAACCTTATACAGAATTTGATAAGACAGGTCCTGTCAGCAAGTACGGTATAACAAAGCTTGCAGGAGAGCAGTTTGTTGAGAAGTTTGCCAAGGAATATTTTACTATCAGAACAGCATGGCTCTATGGTGATGGTAAGAATTTTGTAAAGACAATGCTTGGACTTTCTGAAAAGTATGATGAGGTTAGCGTTGTATGTGATCAGCTTGGAACACCTACAAGTACCTATGAGCTTGCAAGGGCAATTCACTATCTTCTTGAGACAGAGAATTATGGTCTCTTCCACGGAACATGTGAGGGAGATACCAACTGGGCTGACTTTACTGAAGAGATTTTCAGGCTGGCAGGTAAGAATACAAAGGTTAATCATGTCACAAGTGCAGAATATTCTGCCAAGAATCCGCAGGCTGCACCAAGACCGGCATATTCAATACTTGAGAACTATATGTTTAAGCTGACATCTGATTTCATGTTTGCAGACTGGCATGATGCAATTGAGAGATATCTTAAGGATCTGTTAGGGTAAAGGGTAGTAACCTGAAATGCTGGGTGTAATTGCTAATTGGATCTATGTGCTTATAACTACATACATAATTGGATTTGCTACTCTTGAAGGAATTTCAACAATAAGCTGTATGCACGCTTCGAAAGGTCAGAGGAAGTTTGCATATACATATAAATATAACGAGAGCTTCCTTATAGCGGGAATACTGGTTGTAAATGTATATGCGGAATTGTTCAGCCTTATTAGCAGGGTATCACTTGCAGCTAATCTGGTTTTGATATTTGCCTGTTTTATCTTATATTACGAATACAGAGAAGCGATGAATGAGAGGCTTATAGCCGGTGTCGGAAGAATAATAAGTACCGGGAGCTTTTGGCTGTATCTTGCTATCTTTTTGATCATGGCCTATGGAACTTCCCATGGGCTTATGCACTATGATACAGATCTCTATCACGCGCAGGCAATAAGATGGATTGAAGAGTTTGGAACCATAGTAGGACTTGGAAATCTTCATTTGAGACTTGGGTATAACAGTGCGGCCTTTGCTCTTTCAGCTCTTTACAGCGGTTCTTTTTTCGGTAAATCATATCATGCTATGGCAGGTTACTTTGCTTTACTGCTTGCCTGGCAATGTGCTGATATAAAGACCATAGTTAGAAGAAAACATCCGGTATTATCCGATTTTGTAAGGCTTATAGCCATATATTATTTGTTTACAATTTTTGATGAAATGGTTTCACCGGCATCAGATTACTTTATGGCTACCATGGTATTGTATATAGTCATCCATTGGCTGGACCTGTATACATTTCGGGAGAGAGCTTTTTTGCCATATGCCTTATTGAGTATATGCACAGTTTATATTACAACGATAAAATTGTCGGCAGCACCGCTTTTGCTTCTTTCCGTGTATCCGATTATCAGGATTTTAAGAAAGTATGGAAAAAAAGGAATAGCAGCAATACTTCTGAGCGTTTTTCTTTGTATTATAATTGCAATTCCGTATTTTACCAGAAATGCCATACAGACGGGATGGCTGATATATCCCTTTACGGGAATAGATTTATTTCACTTTTCATGGAAAATTCCTTATGAAACCGCGCTCAGTGATGCGAATGAAATAACCGTATACGGGAGAGGATTTACTGATGTATCCATGATAGGCGCAGCTTTTGGTGAATGGTTTCCCGCATGGTTTTCAAAGCTTTCATTATTTAATAAAATCATGCTCTCGCTTGATGGAATATGTTTTCCTGTTTTCCTGGGATGCGTGGGATATTACGTTACTGAAAGGATTAAGGGAACCGGGAAGAGGCTGCCCGCTTCAGAGAATGCGATTTCAAATGTATTCCATTTACATCACAGAAGATCGGTTTCACTTTCGGATTTTTTGTTTATTGAAGGAATATCCTACATTGCACTTTTATATTTCATATGCACTTCACCACTTGTTCGCTATGGATGTGTGTATTTATGGCTTCCTGCGGTAATGCTGATTGGAAGATTTGTTATCCTTCTGGATAATGCGTTTGACAATCCTGTAAAAAATTATATCTATAAATGTGCCATAGTGATATTTGCAGCGTTTATGGCATTTAAGTTTGGTGTGCTGATAAGGGATGATATTCCCAGATTCAGATTAAATAATCTGGTGACACAGCAGCCATATAATAGTTATTCACTTAAGGAAAAGCAGATAAACGGGCAGACTTTTTATTATCCTGAGGAAGGTGACAGGACCGGGTATGATCCCTTTCCGTCAACGCCGAACCCGGATGGATTCAGAATGGCAGGGGAAAAGATTATTGATGGTTTTTTGCCACCCGCCGAGTGAGTTGAAAAAAACAAGTAAAATAGAGTAAAATATAGTATTGTAGTTTGATTGGAGATATATGTTATGGAAAAAAATGCAAAAATTTATGTTGCCGGACATCGTGGAATGGTTGGTTCGGCAATTGTAAGAGCACTTGAAAAACAGGGCTATACAAATATTATTACTCGCACACACAAAGAACTTGATCTCACAAGGCAGGATGCAGTAGAGGAATTTTTTGCAAAGGAGAAACCTGAGTATGTGTTCCTTGCAGCTGCCAAGGTTGGTGGTATTGAGGCTAACCAGAGTGCGCTTGCAGATTTCATGTATGAAAACATGATACTTGAGATGAATGTTATACATGCTGCATGGAAGAATGGCTGTAAGAAGCTTGAGTTTTTGGGATCATCATGTATCTATCCCAGAATGGCACCCCAGCCTATGAAGGAGAGCTGCCTTCTTACAAGTGAGCTTGAAAAGACAAATGAGGCGTACGCCCTTGCTAAGATATCAGGACTTAAGTACTGCGAATTTTTGAATAAGCAGTATGGAACAGATTATATTTCTGTTATGCCTACTAACTTATACGGACCTAACGATAATTATCATCCTACACATTCACATGTACTTCCTGCCATGCTGAGAAGATTCCATGAAGCAAAGGAAGCAGGACTTGAAAAGGTAACATGCTGGGGAGATGGTTCACCTCTGCGTGAGTTTCTTTATGTAGATGATCTTGCTGATATGTGTGTATTCCTTATGAATAACTACAGCGGAGATGAGACTGTTAATGCCGGAACAGGTAAGGAATTAACTATCAAAGAGCTGGCAGAGACAATAGCAAGAGTTGTGGGATATGAAGGCGAAATTGAGTGGGATACAAGTAAGCCAAACGGAACTCCCAGAAAGCTTCTGGATGTATCCAAGGCAGCAGCACTTGGATGGACCTATAAGACAGAACTTGAAGATGGAATAAGACTTGCCTATGATGACTTTTTGAATAATCCCATGAGAGCGGAGAGGTAAAATGCAGTTGATAAGTATCATCGTTCCCTGCTACAACGAAGAGGAGAACGTAAAAGATTTTTATGATGAACTCATGAAGACAGAGGGCTTCTTTAAGGAGCATGATGTCGAGATGGAAATAATATATGTAAATGATGGTTCAAAGGACGGTACAGTTTCGGAAGTAAAGAAACTTCATGAGAAGGATGAGAGAGTTCATCTGATTAATTTCTCAAGAAACTTCGGGAAAGAATCAGCTATTTATGCAGGTTTGCAGAAGGCAAAAGGAGATTATGTGGTTATGCTTGACTGCGATCTTCAGGATCCGCCGGCTATGCTGCCTGAGATGTACGGATATATTGTAAATGAAGGTTACGATTCTGTTGCAACAAGACGAGTTACACGAAAAGGCGAACCGCCTATCAGATCATTTTTTGCACGCAGATTCTACAGTCTTATAAATAAGATGTCAAAGACAGAGATTGTTGATGGCGCAAGAGATTACAGACTTATGACCAGACAGTTTGTTGATGCTATCCTTTCCATGGAAGAGTATAACCGCTTTTCAAAGGGAATATTCGGATGGGTTGGATTTACAACAAAATGGCTGGAATTTGAAAACATAGAGCGCAAAAAGGGAGAAACCAAGTGGTCCTTCTGGAAGCTGTTTTTATATGCTTTGGATGGAATTATGGCTTTTTCAACAGCACCCCTTGCATTTTCCTCAATACTGGGAGTGGTATTCTGCTTCCTGGCGCTTGTACTTATTATTGTAACAATTATCAGAAAGGCAGCTTTTGGGGATCCTACAAGCGGATGGCCGTCACTGGTATGTATTATTTCATTGGTAAGCGGTGTTCAGCTGTTCTGTCTTGGAATTGTTGGACAGTACCTCAGCAAGACCTATCTTGAAGTTAAGCGTAGGCCGATTTATATCGTTAAGGAAGAGCTTTAATGAAAAGTGACAGAAGCCTTGAGAATCGTATCAGTATTGTAGTTCCTGTATTCAACGCTCAGGATTATATTCTTGATACCATTAGAATGGTTCAGCGTCAGACTTATGAAAACTTTGAACTTATTCTGGTTGATGATGCATCCTCGGATAATAGTACGGAAATTATTGATGGTGTTATTGCAGAGGGTGATGACAGGATAAAACTGATACGAACAAGTACTAATAACGGAGCAGCTTCTGCGAGAAATACAGGAATTAATGCAGCGACCGGAAGATACCTGGCATTCCTTGATGCGGATGATATCTGGATGGAGGATAAGCTGCAAAAGGAACTCACCTTTTTAAGAGAAAAAGATGCTGCATTTGTCTTTACTGCATATGAATTCGGGGATGAGAATGCAAAGCCTACAGGGCGTATAGTTCATGTGCCGGAGAGACTTTCGTTTAAGGAAGCGCTTTCAAGAACGATCATATTTACAACCACTGTTATGATCGATATGGATAAGCTTCCTAAAACGGTTATCTACATGCCGAAGATTGAGAGTGAGGATACTGCCACATGGTGGAATATCCTTAAGACAGGAACCGTAGCATACGGACTGGATGAAGTTCTTGCGATATACAGAAGACCTCGTAAGTCACTCTCCTCTAACAAATTTACGGCAGTACGAAGGATTTGGGGACTGTATAGAAAAATAGCCGGATTATCAGTAGTGGCCAGTGCGTTTTATTTTATCGGCTGGGCATTCAGAGCAACTGTTCGCCGGCTATAAGGGTAATTGTATGAAACAGGTTGAATCTATCAAAAGAGTATTTATATTATGCCTAGGTCTGACAGGCCTTCTTATGCAGACTGCAGTCTATGGCTGGTTCTGGTTTAAGGTCTACTATCCGCTTTTGTCTGCGCCCAGAATCAGTGTGGACGGATATATGCTTGGTAACGGACTTAAGCTGTACTTCAGGGGACATTTACTGGTTATCGCCATATACTTTGTCCTGATGCTCTTTTTCTCTAACACCTATGGCGGATTGAAGATTGGATATCTGAAAGCTATGGATATCTTTCTTTCACAGATATTCGCGCTCTTTATGGTGAATGTTATCTCTTATTTTCAAATATCACTCATGAGAAACTGGCTTGTGCCGGTATATCCTATGTTTGAAATACTTGCTGTTCAGATGGTTATATCCTTCTTGTGGGCGGTGTGTACTAACTGGCTTTATCGGCAGATATTTCCTGCAAGACAGATGCTTCTTGTCAGTGGGGAGTATCCGGTAGATGATATCTTAAGAAAATTCAATTCCAGACAGGATAAATACAATATTGTAAAATGCATGAATATCAGTGAAGGACTGATGACTATCGAAAGGGAATGTCTCGAACGATATGATGCGGTTGTTATCTGGGATATCCCCACTAAGGAAAGAAATAAGCTTCTTAAGTTTTTGTATTCAAATTCTATAAGAGTTTATATGATGCCCAAGATTACGGACGTGCTTGTAAAGGGATCCGAGCAGCTTCATATATTTGATACGCCTGTTCTTCTTTTGCGTGAATACTATCTTAAGATAGAGCAGAGGGCTATAAAGAGACTCATTGACATAGTCTGTTCGCTGATACTTATAGTGCTGTCTTCACCTGTAATGCTTATTACAGCAATAATAATAAAGCTCTACGATCGTGGTCCGGTGCTTTATAAGCAGATTCGATGCACCGTTAATCAAAAAGAATTCAAGATCATGAAGTTTAGAAGCATGAGGGTTGATGCTGAAAAGGATGGCGTTGCAAGGCTTGCTACTAAAAATGATTCAAGAATTACTCCTATCGGAAAGTTTATCAGAGCATGCAGAATTGATGAACTTCCACAGCTTTTCAATATATTAAAGGGAGAAATGTCATTTATCGGACCAAGACCCGAGAGGCCTGAAATAATTGCGCAGTATATGGAAACAATGCCTGAATTTGCCTTCAGAATGAAGGTGAAGGCCGGACTTGCAGGATATGCGCAGGTATATGGAAAATATAACACAACTCCCTACGATAAATTAAAACTTGATCTGGCTTACATTGAGAATTATTCGGTTTGGCTCGATTTTAAGCTTATGCTACTGACACTTAAGATTTTGTTTACTCCCGATGCAACGGAGGGGGTAGAGGAATCTCAGACTACAGCACTTAAAAATTCCGGTGAAAACTAAATGACAACAAAACGTGAGAGCTATGATAACGAAATATTGAACCTCAGGGCTTTTTATCTGGTACTGCTAAAAAAGATATGGTTAGTTCCGGTAGTGGCGGTTTTAGGGGCTATTGTAGCAGGAATAATATATTTTCTTGCAAATGTGGTATATGCGCCTGCAAGAAATTACGTGACGGAGTCAACATTATATATTTACTTTGCATATGATGAGAATAAAAGATCAGAGGTGGACTTCTACAATGCTTATACTTGGAATATTCTGGTAAAAGCAGAGGACAGTAACCTGGAGGTCAGGACAGAGTATAACATTCTTGACAGGATAATGGAGAATCTTGAAGCTGCAGGGTATAAGGAAGGCGTCGATATCACCAGGGAAGAGGTGAAGGCATCAGTTAATGCGGATATTCCTTCTGATATCAGGGTTATGATTTTCACTGTTTCCAATCCCGACAGGGAGCTGTCAGGTGCAATTGCCGATGCAGCAAACGATGCACTTGTTGAATACGGAAAAGCAAATTATGCCTTTACGCACATAGAACTCCTTGGAAGATCTGATACCAAATTGGAACTGATTCCTGACAGAATGGGAGTGGCAGTAACATTCGGAGCAGTTTTGGGAGCGGTTTTGGCGTGTTTATCATTACTCTTTTCCAAGGCCATGGACGATGCGGCATATGTTCCTGAGGATTTGGAGAGAAGATATAATCTGCCTGTGCTCGGAGTACTTAGTAAAGAGGGGGAGGAGGAGCCTTCGTTTTTTAGAAATGAACTTCTTCTTACATTTAAGGAAAAGCTAAAGACAGAGAAAAATATCGTAATCATAAGTGCTGATGATAAAAACGGGGCCGAAACGGCTGAGGCTGTTGTTAAAAGACTGAAAAATGTCATAGGAAACGGATTGCCGGAGGGCTGCCCTGTATTTAAGCCTATGTCACTTCCCGGAAATGACAATGATTCCGCATCTCAGCTTTCAAGTATGGATGGAGCGATTATTGCTGTTCAAATGGGAAAACACAACGGAGCCATGACAGAGCATCTGATTTCTTTACTGAAAAAGCTTGGCTGTAAAGTATGCGGAATGGTGGTTACGGATGCTGATATGAAGTTATTGAACAGATATCTGGGACTTTAATATGTCAAGAATACAACTTTTGGTATCCGGCGTTAATCAGGATACAGTGGCGCTACCACGAAAAATGAATATTCAGTCTGATGCTGTAATTGTGAATCAGTGCAAGGAAAATCAGACTTTTGAAAATGAATACACGGACATTTTTGGACGTATCTGCAGTATAAAATGTATTCACAGGAATGAACGGGGAGTAGGATTATCAAGAAATCTGGCTCTGGATAATGCAGACCATGAATTCCTTCAGTTTGCCGACGAGGACATTGTGTATGACGATGGTTATACAACTCTTGTGGAGAATGAGTTTGATAAGCATCCTGAAGCAGATATGCTCCTGTTTAATGTCAAGGCCGCTGAAGGCAGGGAAACCTATCACAATACGGATTTTGCGAAGGTTACCTGGAAAAACTATGGGAGATATCCGGCATATGCCATAGTTGCAAGAACAGAATCCCTGAAAAGGGCAGGGGTAAGATTTTCCACACTGTTTGGCGGAGGTGCTAAATACAGTAACGGCGAAGATTCACTTTTTTTACATGATTGTTTAAAAAAAGGAGTCAGGATATATCGTACTGATATCCATTTAGGTCATGAAGTGGCAGATAGACCTTCTACCTGGTTTAAAGGCTTTAATGACAAATTCTTTTTTGACAGAGGAGTATTGTATCATTTTTTGTACGGCTGTCTTGCCGTCCCCATGAGCCTGAGATTCCTGCTGATAAAAAAAGATGTTATGTGTCGTGATAAGTCGGTATGGGAATGTTACAGACTCATGAAAAAAGGCATAAGACAAGGGAAAGCTGAAGAAAAACATACCGTTTCCCAATGAGGATAACATATGCTTGTTTATTTGGTGCTTACAGCGGTAAGCCTTATAATTGCATATCAAATAAGCAGTACAAATACGAGCCCTAAGATAAGGGCAGGAGAATATCGCATTATTCACCGCGGTATAAGCAGAATACAGGTAAGAAATATTGCAGGACTTATCTTCCTTTTTTTTATTCTTACAGGGGTATCCGCGCTTAGACTTAATGTGGGTAATGATTACAGCAAGTATGTGGAATTTATGCACAGGACCTACAGTAATGCGATAGTTCCCACAGAGATTGGGTTTAATTACCTTACTAAGATTATTTATTTCCTTTCGGGATTTGAGAACTACGTAGCGGTCTTTGCAATATTTGCCGCAGCAACTGTTTTTTTCTTTTTGAAGGGAATATATGACCAGTCAGAAAATTTCTTTTTATCCTTTGCCATGTTTATGCTGCTGGGATATTACTTTCAATCGCTAAACACAGTAAGGAATTATCTTGCTCTCGGAATAGCATTTTATTCGATTAAATACTGCATAAAAAGAGACTGGCCAAGGTTTGTATTATTGATACTGTTTGGAGCACTTTTTCATAAATCACTTTTGCTTGTATTGGTATTGTATCCGCTTGCACAGATGAAATGGAAGAGGTGGATGCATGGAGTGCTGATTTTGTTATGCATCTCATGTCTGTTTTTAAAGGACACATATCTGGAGCTGGCAGTTAAACTCTATCCGTCATACGAGGGAACAGAATTTCTGTCCGGTGGAACAAGTAAAATGGGGATAGCAAGATGTGCGGCAGTCCTTATTCTTGCATTTTATGTCCTCGCAAAAGATGTTGTATCGGAACGCAGAATGAGATTTTATTTCTATGCAAATTACGGAGCACTGATGCTGTATGTATTCTGCTCATTTCTGCCTACGATTTCAAGAATTGCATATTATTTCACAATTACACAGATTTTGTATGTGCCTGCTCTTTTGGCGAGACTTCTTAATGATCGGGAGAATACGAGATACAGGGCAGGAAAAGTTTTTAGAGCACTTACTATAGTCGGATGTATATTGTATTTTGCGGTATTTATGATGAAAGCGGGTGACGACGGAATGAGGATTTTACCGTATGAGACCTTCCTGTTTCATGAACTTCCGGCGACATTATCAGAGAGAGGCTTTGGCTAAGGTTCGATATGAAGAGACCATTTTTTACAATCATTGTAGTTACATATAATGCCGGTGAGGATCTTATCAAGACGCTGGAGAGCATAAAAAATCAGACCTTTAAGGACTTTGCTGTTGTCATAAAGGACGGGGGCTCGACTGACGGATCTCTTGAGAGGGCGGTGGATTGTTTCGGCCTGGAAGATGGTTCCGGGGAAGGAACAACTGAGAAAAGAAAACGTCTGAGTGCCGGTAAAATATCCTCAGGGGGATCCTTTGACATCAGGTATAAGGACGGAAGGGTCAGAATTATCCGAAGCAAGGATCATGGCATTTATGATGCTATGAATATGGCGGTGGATGCAATCAAGAATGACGAACAGAGAAGGATTTCGGAAACTGCTCCGGGGTATGTTTATTTCCTTAACTGTGGTGACGTCTTTTCCAATAACAAGGTTCTGCAGAGAGTTTATGAAAAGATTCAGCGGGATTCGAAGGATTCAGGCACAATAGTTCCTACTGTTTATTACGGTGATATTTTTGAGATGAAAACAGGCCAAAGAGTCTCATCCAATCCAAAGATTGATGATTTTGCCTGCTACAGGAATGTACCTTCACATCAGGCATGTTTTTATGATGAGAGACTGGTTTTAAGATATGCCTTTGATACAGTATGGAAGGTCAGAGCAGACTATGAGCACTTCCTTCGCTGTTTTTATGTGGAAAAAGCAGAGACAAAATATATGAATCTGCTTATAGCCGATTATGAGGGAGGCGGGTTCTCAGAAACAAGGGAAAACCGCAAGATATCTGAGACAGAAAGACAGCAGATAATTCATTTGTATCTTACAAGGCAGCAGATCAAGAGATTTGATATGATCCGAATGCTTACGCTTGCACCGCTTAGAACTAAGATAGCTGAAAATCCAAAGACTGCAGGTGTTTATAATAAAATCAAGAGTCTGATTTACAGGCATCGCTGAGAGGTTTTGTATGAGAGTTTTGTGGGTGTGTAATATAATGCTTCCTGCGTTTGCAAGAGCTGGTAATCTTCCCTGGTCAGATCGCGAGGGATGGCTTTCCGGTGCCTATGACCGGATTTCTTCCGGGAAAAAGTCAGGAAATATAACCCTTGGTGTTGCTTTTCCTGCTAGTGATATGGGAAAGGAAGCCAGAGAGATTGACGGTGTAAAATTCTATGGCTTTTCGGAAAATCTGAATACGCCGGAGATATATGATGAGAGCCTTGAGGGCAGATTTTCTGAAATATTCGAGGATTTTAAGCCTGATATTATTCATGTCTTCGGTACGGAATTTCCGCATTGCCTTGCGGCCATAAAGGCTTTTAATAATCCGGAGAGGACACTGCTTGGAATACAGGGTATATGCAGCGAAATAAGTAAGGTATATATGGCTGAGCTTCCTGAAAATGTATATACAGATACTACTTTCCGTGACAGATATAAAAATGATTCCCTTATTCAGCAGCAGGAGAAATTCAAAAAGCGCGGTGAAAATGAGAAGGAAGCGATCAGGCTTACCGGAAATATAACAGGAAGAACGAATTTTGACAGAGAAACAACAGCTGCCATAAATCCTGAAGCAAAATATTATAAAATGAATGAAACCATGCGACCGACTTTTTATAAGGGTGCATGGCGATCGGTGAATACGGTTCCGCATAGTATTTTCCTCTCACAGGGGGATTATCCCTTGAAGGGATTTCATTTCATGCTTGAAGCCATGCCCGAAATACTAAAGGAATTTCCGGATACAAAGGTATATGTAGCCGGAAATAGTGTTATTGGGAAAATAAGGAGGAAAACCGTAACCATACCTGATGAGCAGAAAAATGCATCGGGAAAGAGCAAATATCCTCTTGCTGTAAGGATATCAGCCTATGGTAAGTATTTAAAGAGGCTGATAAGACGGGGGCGTCTCGGCGGAAAAGTGATTATGCTGGGAAAGCTTTCTGCAGAGCAGATGAAGGAACAGCTTCTTAAATGCAATATTTTTATATGCCCCTCCATTCTGGAAAATTCACCAAATACTATGGCAGAGGCAATGCTCCTGGGAGTTCCTACTATCGCAGCCGATACGGGCGGAATACCCAGCATGCTTGAAAAGAACGTTGACGGATTGCTTTTTGAAGCAGGAAATGTTGAAGAGCTTACAAAGTGTGTAAAGCAGATGTTCAGGGAGCCTGTAATAGCAGCGGTTTATGGTGATAATGCAAGAAAGCACGCCATGATAACACATGATGCGAACGAGAACTACAAAAGACTTATTGAAATATATAGAGATATAGTCAGAAATAAATAGAGCCTTCCCCCAATGTGGGAAGGTGGCGCGAAGCGCCGGATGAGGGGGCAATTATCAGGATTACTTTCATATCCAACTACATAAACCACCACCAGATTCCCTTCTGTGATGAATTATACGCACAGATAGGCGAAGCCTTTTCATTTATAGAGGCTCAGCCCATGGAAGCAAACAGAAAGAACATGGGATGGGATGCTGATACAAAAAGTCTCTCCTATGTACACAGGCTCTACGAGGATGAGAATAATTGCCTTGAGCTTATAGATAGCGCAGATGTGCTGATTGCAGGCTGGACGGGCCTTGGTAATGACAGCGCAGCTATGAGGAAAATAGCAGCCCGAATGGATTCTGGAAAACCTGTCATCAGGGTAAGTGAGAGAATTTACCGTGAGGGCAGATGGAAAATGATTTCTCCCAGAGGCTTGAAGGCGAAATATGAGGAGCATACAAAGTACAGGAATTCTCCGGTGTATATGCTCTGTGCAGGTGCATATGTGTCAGGCGATTATAAGCTTATAGGCGCATATCCTGGAAAAATGTTCAAGTGGGGATATTTTCCTCCTTTTAGAAAATATGATGATGCAAAGTTGTCAGATATGCTTTACAGAGAAGGGGAGCAGATAAGGCTTTGTTTTGCGGCCCGCCTGATAAAACTAAAGCACCCTGAGCTTGCAATTAAGATGGCTGAATATCTGAGCGAAAAAAAAGTTGATTATCATCTTGATATAGTAGGAGACGGACCGCTTTGGGCAGATATATCAAGGATGATAAAGGAGAAGGGACTTGAAGATAAAGTAAATCTCCGAGGGTTCATGAAGCCTGATGAAGTCAGGGATATAATGGAGAAGAGTCATGTATTTCTTTTTTCAAGCAATTACCTTGAGGGATGGGGAGCAGTAGTAAATGAAGCGATGAACAGTGCCTGCGTGGTTATAGCTTCTTCTGAAGCCGGAGCTGTGCCATATCTTATAAGGGATGGTGAAAATGGCCTCATTTTTAACGGATGCAGTGAAAAAGAATTGCAGAGAAAACTGGATATAATAATATCCAAAAGTGATATTATAAATCGTATGCAGAAAGCTGCATATGAAACAATAGCTAATGAATGGAACAGCCATATTGCTGCGAAGAGATTATTGGATTTTTGCGGGAAGCTGGTAAATGCGGAAAGGATTGATGTTCCTTCAAGCGGTCCGATGAGCGAAGCGGAAATCATAAAGGCGCCAGGTCTTATCAGAATACTTCAGGAGGATAATCATTTAGAGTGATGACTTTCAGAAAAAGAATAAGTGTAATAATACCTGCTTATAATATTGAGGACCTTATAATCCGCTGCGTTAAGTCTGTTTGCGAGCAGACCTATCCCCATGAGCTGATGGAGGTCATTATCGTTGATGACGGCTCAACGGATGATACGTATAAAAAGATAGAAGATTTTATCGATAAAGCAAATCAGGATAGCGAAAACAGGCAGTATCCAAAGCTCCTGCTTTTGCATCAGGAAAACGGCGGGAGCAGTAAAGCAAGGAATTTTGCACTCTCCGCAGCTACAGGTGATTATATAGGTTTTGTTGATTCGGATGATTATATAGATTCCCACATGTATGAGAGCCTGATGAAGGCGATAGAGGAAAATAGTTCGGAAGAGTCGCCTGTTTTGATGGCACAGGTATCCAGAGATGAAATAGCAGAGGACGGAACGAAGCTTCCCGATGTCTGTATTCCGCCGAAGGCTGTGAAGACAATTAACGGAGAAGAGCACCTTAGAACTCTTCTGATGCATACCGGCGATGCATCCTTTTGTACCAAGCTTACCAGCAGGGAATTGTTCAGGGGTGAGTGTAAGGGATTTCCTGAAAACGAGTTAAACGAAGATTTTTATCTCATGATACATATGCTTAAGAGGATTTCTAAACTGGTAATTCTGCCGCAGCAGTACTATCATGTTTTTTACAGAAGCGGAAGCAATTCCAGGAAAAAGGCTGACCAGAAGGATTATTTCCCGCCTGTTTTCACAGATATCGTGAGAAATTCAGATGTGGCATACAGGCTTGTTAAGAAAAATTTCCCGGGACTAAGGGATATAGCAATGAGATTCTGCCTCATTCAGAGGCTGGATTATCTGCTGCATATTCCGATCAGCAAAATGAATCGGTCAAATAAATTCTACAGAAAAGAAGTTGTGGGCTTTTTGAAAAAACATATGAAGGATATTTTTCAGAATAAATATCTCACATCAAAGAACAGGGTATATCTGCTTGCCCTTGGTATTGCGCCCAAAGCAGTAAGAAGTGCGCATGCCAAAATCAGAGGTATCAAATAACCAGGGAGATAGAAAGCTTCTAATGAAGATTAAGTCAAAAAAATACAGCTTAATATTACTTCTTATATTAATCATTCAGGTGGCCTTTATCTGCTTTTTCGGAGTACAGAAGGCGGGCTTTCATCAGGATGAGTATTACTCATATTTTTCTTCAAACAGGAGCCTTGGCTTCTATTATCCTGACAGGGAATGGGTAGATACAGACACTATAAGAGATGAATTTGTGGTAAAAAACGGAGAGGGCTTTAACTATGGACTTGTCCATCTGGTGCAGTCCTGGGATGTACATCCGCCGCTTTTTTATGATCTTTTGCATACCGCATGTTCTCTGACACCGGAGGTCTTCAGTAAATGGCAGGGTATTGTAGTAAATCTGATTGCCTTTGTAATCAGCTTTGTTATTCTTAATAAGCTGGCAAAATCCATAGGAATGAGTAAAGAATTGAGAATTATTCTGATGCTGGCCTATGGGTTTAATCCTATGACCATATCCTGTGTTTTGTTCATTCGTATGTATATGTGGCTTACGGTTTTTGTTTTGGCTTCTGCGTATTTGCACATGAAGCTTATAAGCCTCATAAAAAAATATTATGCAGGGAATGAACTTAAAGGCTTTGTTCTTGACAAGCCTTTTGATGCAGCTTTTAAAAAGGGCTTTGTGTCTTATGTTGTTGCAATCGCGATTGTAAGTATCCTTGGGTTCCTTACGCAGTATTATTATCTTGTTTATATGTGTGTTATGGGGCTTTCCTTTGCAATTTGGTTTTTGTTCCTTATGCCAAAAAACAGGAAGAAAAAGAATGATGAAACGGATAAGGACAATACCGGAGTTCTGAACATCGAGAATATTTTAGGAGACGAGGAATTTGTTCAGCAGGCAGCTTCAATGGCGGAAAGATCCAAATATATCCTTGTTTATGTGCTTGGCGGTATTGTAGCGCTGGGCATATCTCTTGCAATTTATCCATCGGCACTCTCACATATTTTCAGAGGATACAGAGGTCAGGAGGCTGCAGAAGCATTTTCCAACATGTCAAATATCTGGGAAAGATTTGTTTTTTTCCTGGGACTTGTAAATGATTATCTGTTTTCGGGAATGCTGTGGCTGATAATAGTGCTGGCGGTAATTGCTCTGATTGCGCTTTTCTTTATGCTCAGGGTTAAAGGAGAAAAGGATAAGCTGCATATTGCGCATATCAGAATACTGTTTGTTTCCGCATTAGGTTATTTCTTTATCGTGGCTAAAACAGCACTTTTGCTTGGCGATACCTCAAACCGATATGAGATGCCGATATATCCTATTGTATTGCTTGTGTCTGCCTATTTTACAAGAATAGGAATAAGAGCAATAGTAGGAAACAGAAGCTTTGCCAAGGTACAAATACCGGTACTCGGAGCACTGCTGATTTTTGCAATTATAACTGTTAAAGGTCTCGCAATTGATCAGAATGTTCTCTTCCTATACCCTGAGGATAAGGAAAGGGTAGAATTTTCAGAGGAGATGAAGGCAGAGGATGCCAGGGCTGTCGTTATATATAACAGTGCCACGCCTGATAATATATGGCGTCTTACTGATGAACTTCTGGTATACGATAAGCTATACTATGTTAATTCGGATAATCTTGAGGCAATAGACGACAGCGAGATAGCGAATGCAGACATCCTTGCAATTTATGTTGCAGATAATGATAACAGGGATAATATACTGAACGTACTTATGAAAGCAAATTCAAATGCTTCATGGACCGGAAAGATATCACAGAAGGATATGTGGACGGTATATGAAATGCAATAAAACAAACGAATAAGGCGCAGGCATTTGCCTGCGCCTTAATATATTTATGCTACAGTAAGGAGCTTATTTTTTATGCAAATCTTAGCTCCGAGGATTTTTTCAACTGAATTATCAAATTCAACTGTTATTCTTCCGGTAGAAACTGACTTAACGATTCCGTGACCGTATTTTGTATGTGTAACAGCACAGCCCTCAGGGTAGATTTCGCGTATCTCTTCATCAGTGAGTTCGGGCTCTGCTACTTTTGTTACCTTGACAACAGGAGCTGCGACCTTCTGCTTTGTCTTGGACTTATCAATTTCGCAGAGGCAGTCCAGAATGAGATTCAGATTTTCATTGGTAAAGAATATGATCTCGTGAGGAAGGTTCTTTTCAGTCTCGTTTAACTGAATAAGACGGTTGCCGTTTTTTATGAAAAGGATGGCCTTACTTCCAACTTCCTCATAGCCGGAGACGAGGTCTTCTATCTCGTCTTTATCAGTCTCCCTTAAAACAATGGCAAGATTCTCCGATTCAGCCATTCTCTTGATTGCATTAAAGTCTTTTTCGGTAGCATGAAACTGATAACGGTTATATAAAAGTGTGTTTACATTAAGGATTGATCCGCGTTCACCAAACTGGCAGATTTTATTGAGGTCTTCATCACGCTTCTTAAGGATTTTGAGATCCTTATGCTCAATAAGTTCACACACTTCTTCGTAAGAGTACAATTGATTATCCATGTAAAAATACTTCCTTTTTTTCTAAAACTAAAAAATTGTGCAGAGGCTATCTTACAACATAGATGTTTGTGTTTCAATAGGAATTAATAACCAATTTTGTAATACCATTTTACTAAAGAAATCATGCAATCTTTTACAAAGATATCCAATTATTTTTTAATTTATAGTATAATCTATTAGAATTATTCATTGAAAAGAGGTAAGAAATGAAATTAGATGATAAAACCATACTTGTAACAGGAGGAACTGGTTCATTCGGACATTGCTTCACAGAGTATCTTCTTGAGAATTACAATCCCAAGAAGATTATCGTGTATTCTCGTGATGAGTATAAGCAGTACACTATGGCTAATGAGAAGGTGTACAGAGAGCATGCTGATCAGATGAGATTTTTCATCGGCGATGTCAGAGATGGTGCCCGTATGGAGCGAGCAATGGAGGGCGTTGATTACGTTATTCATGCTGCAGCGCTTAAGCAGGTCCCTGCATGTGAGTACAACCCGGATGAAGCGATAAAGACCAATGTTAATGGTGCGCAGAATGTTATCAATGCTGCACTTAACACCGGGGTAAAGCGCGTGGTTGCACTTAGTACCGATAAGGCTGTTAACCCCGTTAACCTTTACGGTGCTACTAAGATGGTTTCAGATAAACTTTTCATAGCAGCTAATGCATATGCAGGTAACAAGGACATCAATTTCTCAATTGTCAGATATGGTAATGTTGCCGGAAGCCGCGGATCAATCATTCCGCTGTTTAAGCATCTGATTGAGAAGGGTGAGAAGGAGCTTCCAATCACAGATTACAGAATGACACGTTTCTGGATTAGTCTTCCCGAAGGAGTTGAGCTTGTTCTCAAGGCTCTTAATGAGGCAAAGGGCGGTGAGACTTTCATTAGCAAAATCCCTTCCTTCAAGGTTACAGATCTTGCAGAGGCTATGTGTCCCGGTATTTCAACAAGCGAAATCGGAATTCGTCCCGGTGAAAAGCTTGATGAAATTATGGTAACAGTTGAGGATGCACCATTTACCTATGAATTTGACAAGCACTTTATTGTATATCCTCAGGTTACGTTTAATGACAGACAGACACCGGATCCTACAGGTAAGAAGGTTCCGGATGGCTTCTCATACAGCTCAGGCAACAATACAGAGTGGATGAGCGTAGAGGATATCAGAGCAAGACTTCACGAAGCTGTAGATCATTGATATTAGAGGGCTATAAATGAATAATGATAAAAACGGAATCCCTGCAATTTGCGGGGGTTCGCCCGTTAGGGACAAAAAATTATACTATTCACACCAGGATATAAATGAGAAGGACATTGCAGCGGTTGTAGATGTTTTAAAAAGTGACTATCTTACAACAGGACCCGCAATAACCGAGATGGAGAGAAGACTCTGCGAGATAACCGGAGCTAAGTATGCTGTTGCGATAAGCAACGATACCGCAGCGCTTCATATTGCATGCATGGCAGCAGGTGTTGGTGAGGGCGATGAAGTAATAACCACACCGATAACTTTTGCAGCAAGTGCAAATTGCGCCTTTTACTGTGGCGGAAGACCGGTCTTTGCAGACATTGATCCGGAAACCTATCAGATAGATCCTGCGGATATTGAAAAGAAGATAACAGACAAGACCAAGGTGGTTATTCCTGTTGATTACACAGGACAGACAGGCGCTCTTGATGAGATAAGAGCTATCTGTGATAAGCACGGTCTCACAATGATAGAGGATGCAGCTCATTCTATCGGAACAAAGTATAAAGGTGAGCATGTTGGAACAATTGCAGACATGACAACCTTCAGTTTTCATGCCGTTAAGACGATTACAGGCGGTGAAGGCGGAGCTATCGTTACCAATGATGAGGAGTTTTACAAAAAGCTTGTTCTTCTCCGCACTCATGGAATTACAAGAGAGACATCTCTTATGGAGCATGAGAGTGAAGGCCCCTGGTATTATGAACAGCTTTGCCTTGCACCAAACTACAGACTTACAGACATGCAGGCAGCGCTTATTTGCAGTCAGCTTGACAGACTGCCTGATTTTATAGCCAGAAGAAAAGCTATAAGAGCTAAGTATGATGAGGCATTTTCACAGATGCCCGAGATTTTTGTTCAGAAAGAGGACAAGAATTCCGACTCCTGCAGGCATCTGTATATATTGAGAATCGTTCCTGAGAAGCTTAAGATCGGACGTAGGGAATTCTTTGATGCACTTGGCGCTGAGAACATCATCTGCAATGTACATTATATTCCTACATATTATTTCCCTTATTATGAAAAGCAGGGCTATAAGAAGGGGATTTGTCCAAATGCAGAGAAGCTTTATGATGAGATGATCACAATTCCGCTTTATTCAGGCATGACGGATGAAGATGCCGCGGATGTGATATGCGCAGTAAGAAAGATTGTGGAGTACTATAAAAAATGAGCGCAATTGCAATAATAACTGCACGCGGTGGAAGTAAAAGGATACCGCGCAAAAATATAAAAATATTTAACGGAAAACCGATTATAAATTATTCGATCGAAGCGGCTCTGAAATCAGGAATCTTTGAAGAAGTTATGGTTTCAACTGATGATGAGGAGATTGCAGAGATTTCCAGGGCAGCAGGAGCCTGTGTACCTTTTTTCAGATCTGCTGAGACCTCTACAGATACAGCCACTACAGCGGATGTCCTTTTGGAGGTTCTGGACAGGTATGCGGAGATGGGCAGGTCATTTGAATACGGATGCTGTATCTATCCAACGGCTCCTTTTGTTACTGCAAGAAAACTGCAGGAAGCAATGGATGAACTGGTGAAGTCCGGTGCAGAGTCCATAGTTCCCATGCAGGAGTTTTCGTATCCTCCTCAGAGAGGCCTTTTTATAGACGATAAGGGGCTTGTTAAGATGCTCCATCCTGAATATGCAACAACTCGTAGCCAGGATCTCCAGAAACAGTACCATGAGTGCGGTCAGTTTTATATTTTCAGAAATGATGCATTCAGAATACAAAAGGATACCACGATGGAGAAGTCTATCCCCTATATAATCGATCCTGTTGAATCTCAGGATATAGATAATGAGAGTGACTGGCTTCTTGCGGAACTGAAGTACAAATTCCTTACAGAGCAGGGAATTCTGAGATAGATAAACAAAGCTTCTTTAAGTAGAGGCAGAAATACTAAAGCCTTCCCCCTTTGGGGGCGCACATCGTCCAGTGGACGATGGTTTTGCGCGGACCGAAGCGGAGCGAAGACAGGTGGCGCGTAGCGCCGGATGAGGTCTTAATGAAATTAAAAGAATGTCTACAAAACAACAGAGCATACATGATCGCCGAGATGAGTGCAAACCATGGCGGCTCTCTTGAGAATGCTCTAAAAATAGTTGAAGCAGCTGCAAAGGCAGGCGCAGACTGTCTAAAGACCCAGACCTATACAGCTGATACCATTACCATCGATTGCGATGCCGAGGCCTTTAAGATTCATGGAGGCCTTTGGGATGGCTATAATCTTCATGATCTTTATAAGGAGGCATATACTCCCTGGGAGTGGATGGCACCGATTAAGGAAAAGTGTGAGGAGTGCGGAATAGACTTTCTGTCTACTCCTTTTGATACTACTTCTGTTGATTACCTTGAGAACATAGGTGAGGAATTCTATAAGATCGCATCCTTTGAACTTGTGGACATTCCCCTTATAAAATATATTGCAAAGACGGGAAAGCCGATTATTATGTCTACCGGAATGGGCTCTGAGGAGGAAATCCGGGAGGCTATAGAAGCCATAAGGTCCGAAGGAAATAACGATATTATAATTCTGAAGTGCTGTAGCGTATATCCTACAGTTTCTTCCGATCTCAATCTGAGGACAATCCCTGACATGCAGAAAAAGTTCGGAGTTCCCGTAGGGCTTTCTGATCATTCAATGGGAGGTACGGCAGCTATTGCAGCAGCTACACTTGGTGCTGTTGTTATTGAAAAGCATTTTTGCCTTAGCAGGGATATTCCTTCTGCTGATTCTGCCTTTTCTATGGAACCAGGAGAATTTGCGGACATGGTTAAGGGAGTTCATGATGCTGAGCTTGCTCTTGGAAAGGTGTTTTATGGACCTACAGAGGCGGAGGCAGGAGAATATACCAATCGCAGATCCCTTTTTGTAGTCGAGGACATGGCAGAGGGTGAAGCTTTTACTGAGAAAAATGTTCGAAGCATCCGTTCATACAACATTCAGGGAATGAAGCCCAAGCATTATGAAGAGGTGCTTGGAAGAAAAGCAAAACAGAAGCTGACACGTGGAACACCGCTGGATTGGAGTAATATTGAATAAAATTGCAATTCGTGTGGATGCAAATGAAATAGTGGCGACGGGACATATTATGCGCTGCAGGACCATAGCAGGTAGCCTGCAGCAAATGGGATGTTCTGTCGTTTTTGTGTCTGCAGACAATAATATAGAGCCATATATTCAGGATGAGTTTGAGAACTATGTACTTGAAACAAACTGGCGGAAAATGGATGAGGAAATAATTGCTCTTCTGGATTTTTTACATGAAGAAGGGATAACAAGAATCCTTGTGGACAGCTATTACGCTACGCCAGAGTATATACGAATGCTTGAAACCAACGGAATACGGACTATGTATGTGGATGATATGCAAAAGGAAGTGTTTCCTGCAAGTGCAATACTTAATTACAGTCCGGGGGCTCCGGGACTTGATTATGAGGACTTTTACGGCGAGCTGTCTCCTATGTTTCTGCTTGGTACTAAATATATACCCATAAGGGAACAGTTTGTTCAAAAGAGCAGACAGACAGAGGGCACGGGCTTTATCATTTCTGCGGAGAGATTTGGCACGGATGGAGAGCTTATAAAAAATATAGATATAGTGGCTAATGAAAATGCTGAAGCGTTTGAAGGTGTGCACAGGACCTTTGGATACAAAACAAATGAGCTTAATAATATTTTCCTTACCACAGGTGGCGCGGATAGCATGGGACTTTCCGAAATTATTTCAGCTGCCATAATAAGAGATCCGGAACTGCATTTTAAAGAGGATAAGAATAAAAAGATTCATTTGCTTGCAGGCAGATTTTACAGAGTTACAGAAAAAATGCAGCAATTCATTGAGGATGGATATGTTATTCTTCATCAGAATGTATCTAATGTAGCAGATATTATGAGTAGCTGCGACGTAGCGATTACACCTGCGGGGACTACACTTTACGAATTATGTTCCGTAGGTGTGCTGTCTATAAGCTTTGTGTTTGCGGAAAACCAGGAACCTGATGCATTATACTTTGCCAGGGAAGGATATGTCCCCTATGCAGGAGATTTCAGGGATGATGTAAATGAAGCCATGACAGCAATACTCGCATATGTGGAAGAAGTTATGACAATGGATACGACCGAGAGACTGGAAATATCCGGTAAATTAAAAAAGCTGATTGACGGTCAGGGAGCTGACAGAATAGCGGAAGCTTTAACGGAGATGTAAAGACTGATGAAAAAGATTTTCATACTTGGTGCCAGTGCACTTCAGGTGCCTGCAATAAAAAAAGCAAAAGAAAAAGGGCTCTATGTGTATGCTCTTGATTATGATCCGGAAGCAGTCGGAATAAAGGATGCTGATGAGTTTTTGTGCATAAGTACCATTGATAAAGAGGCAGTACTTGAGGCTGCAAAAAAATATCAGCCTGACTATATCATTACTTCAACAAGTGATATGCCTGTAAGATGCGTGGCATGGGTTAATGAGCAGCTTGGAAGAAGAAATGATATATCATATGAAAATGCCATATGCGCTACGGACAAGGCAGCCATGCGAAGAAGAATGAAGGTATGCGGGGTACCTATTCCTGAATTCCATGTGGTATCAAGTGAAGATGAGTTTCTTAGTGCCATGAAAGCCCTTGGAAGAAGATTTGTGTGCAAGCCTGCGGATAATGCAGCCAGCAGAGGTGTTGTTCTTGTGGATACTGATGAGCTTGAAAAAGGTCATGACAGTAGCGAAAAAGAGATAACCAAGGAGCTGTTGGGCATCTATTCATACACAAAGGGCTATTCAAGAAGCGGAGAGGTTCTTCTGGAAGAGTTTATGGAAGGGCCGGAAGTCAGTGTTGAGTCATTTACGACTCAGGGGGAAACTCACATTATTACCATAACCGATAAGATGGTTACTGAGATTCCGTTTTTTGTTGAGACAGGGCATACAGAACCTTCAAGGCTCTCTGCGGAGGTACAGGAGGATATAAGAAGAGTTGCTGAGGCTGCCATTAAAGCGGTAGGAATAGAAAACGGGCCTTCGCATACTGAGATTAAGGTTACCGGGGATGGGGCTAAACTGGTTGAGATAGCTGCACGTCTTGGAGGGGATTTCATAACTTCAAAGCTTGTTCCTCTTTCGACAGGAGTTGATATGATTGACTGCTGCATTTCTTCCACCCTTGGAGAGAAAGTAAGGTGGCAAAGTACCAAAAATGAAGGCTCGGCAATAAGATTTTTATATTCCGCTGAGGCAGATGGAGAGTTTAAGTCGAAGGGGATAATAGAAGCGGTTGCAGGAGTGGAAGATGCTCTGAAAATGCCCGGAGTTACTGAAGTATGCCTGTATAAGGCTGCCGGAGATGAAGTAGGAAGCCTTAAAAACAGTGGTGACAGGTGGGGACATGTCATTGCAACGGGTGAAAATGCGGAAGAAGCGGCAAAAAATGCCGAAAATGCCGCAGTTAATATCAGATTTATGATAAAATAATATAATTAAAGTAGTATGAAAAAAGTTTCGATGGGGGTAACTAAATATGGCTGAACAAGGTAAAGTTACTAACGGTCCTGTTCAGGAAGAAGAAGGAAATGCAATGATAAAGGTTGCTACCTTTATTGTTGACAGAAGAAACCTCTTTTTCCTGTTGTTTGGCATTGCAATGATTTTCTGTGTGATAGCAATGGGGATGGTAAATGTTGAGAACTCGCTGCCTGCCTATTTGCCTGATTCTTTTGAGACCAGTCTCGGTCTTGATCTCATGAAAAAAGAATATACGACATATGGATCTGCCAAAATCATGGTCTCAAATATCGTATATGAGGATGCGAAAGATCTTTCAGACAAAATCGCAGAGCGCGATGATGTCTCAATGGTTACTTTTGATGAGACACCAGATCATTACAATAATTTTTCAGCTCTCTATGATGTCACCTTCAAGTATGAAGATACTGACCAGAGATCACTGGACGGTCTTGCTGATATTGAGGAGTCACTTTCT
Source organism: Butyrivibrio sp. AC2005 (assembly GCF_000424145.1). Lineage (GTDB taxonomy): Bacteria > Bacillota > Clostridia > Lachnospirales > Lachnospiraceae > Butyrivibrio. Next base: position 108,082 of record NZ_AUJI01000010.1, on the reverse strand, counting down.
GATTATGACATATTTGTAAGTACTTCCATGGGTAATGCAGCAGCAGATACTATTGAAAAGGAGATGCAGGTAGTAAGTGCACTGGTTGTTGTCATAGTTCTTGCAGTACTGTTTTTTACATCCCAAACCTATGCGGAGATACCTGTATTGCTGCTTACATTTGGTGCAGCAGCATTGATGTCCGGCGGTACCAATTTCATTCTTGGAACAATATCCTTCGTATCTGATTCGGTTACAATAGTTTTGCAGCTGGCTCTTTCAATAGACTATGCTGTTATTTTCTGTAACCGTTATAAGGAAGAGCATGAAAAGCTTCCTATCAGAGAAGCTGACATTATTTCTCTTAGTAAAGCAATTCCTGAAATTTCTTCAAGCTCCCTTACTACAATAGGTGGCCTGGTTGCCATGATGTTCATGCAGTTTGGAATAGGTGTAGACATGGCTATATGTCTGATTAAGGCTATTTTACTCAGCCTGGTTGCCGTATTCTTCTTAATGCCGGGGCTTCTTATGATATTTGGTCCCTGGATGGATAAAACAAAGCATAAGAGCTTTGTTCCGAAGATACCATTTGTCGGAAAGCTGGATTATCATACACGATTCCTGGTTCCGCCCATCTTTATTGTGGTAATTATCATAGCATTCCTTATACAGAATAAATGCCCCTTCGTATATGGATATAGTGAAATAGAAACTCCCATAAAAAATGATACTCAGATAGCAAATGAAATGATAAGCGAAACCTTCGGAGATTCCAATTTTGTTGCAGTAAATATTCCTGCAGGGAATTACGAGAAGGAAAAGAAACTGATACAGGATTACCTTGCATGCCCGGAAGTTAAATCAGCACAGGGACTTGCGAACATTGAGGCGATGGATGATTACTGCCTTGCTGATAAGCTGACAGCGAGAGAGATTTCAGAGCTGTTAGAACTGGACTACGAGAAGGCAGAGCTTCTGTACATGGCCTATGCGGTTAATGACAAGAACTATGCGAAGCTTGTAAATGGTATTTCAACCTACAGAGTACCTCTTATAGATATGATCATGTTTGCTCATGATGAAGTTGAGGAAGGTTATGTGACTCTTGAGGATAGCATGAAGGAAAAACTCGACGATGCCTATGAGCAGATGAACATAGCAAAAAAACAGCTGCAGGGAGAAAATTACAGCAGAATCCTTGTTTATTTAAATCTCCCTGAGGAGGGTGAAGAAACCTTTAATTTCCTGGATCAGATGCACACCATGGCAAATAAGTACTATGAGGGACAGATTTTTGTTATTGGTGAAGCTACATCCCAGTATGACCTTCAGAAGACCTTCTCAAGAGATAATACAGTTGTTACCATAATTTCGATTCTGGCGGTATTGGTAGTTCTGCTGTTTACCTTTAAATCAGCAGGTATGCCGGTGCTCCTTATCCTGGTAATTGAGGGTGCTATCTGGATTAACTTTGCATTTCCGACCATACAGAATGACAATATCTTTTTCATGACATATCTGATAGTAAGTTCTATTCAGATGGGTGCAAATATCGACTATGCCATAGTTATATCCGGAAGATTCATGGAGCTTAAGGATAAGATGTCTCATAAGGACGCTATTATAGAGACTATGAACTTTGCGTTTCCTACAATTATCACTTCCGGATCAATGCTTGCGATGGCAGGTATATCCATCGGTATGCTGACTTCTGACGGAGCGATTTGCGGTATCGGACAGTGCCTGGGACGAGGAACAATAATTTCCATTTTCCTTGTTATGTTTGTTCTTCCTCAGATTCTTCTGATCGGAGCTAAGATAATAGATAAGACTTCATTTGAGGTTTCGGTTCCGCTTGTCATAGAGCGTGATATGGGACTTATGAGAATAGACGGAACTATTCAGGGACAGATTAACGGAACAATTATCGGTGAAGTACATGCTGTTGTAAGAGGTGACGTAAGAGCCTTTATCCAGAGCGGAAATATCGAAAGACTTGATGCGACACGAATATCGGGAGATGATTTGGATAAGCTTTTAGGTTTAAAAAAGAATGAGGAGGTGGAGTCATGAAAATGAAGACACTTAATATCATTCTGAAAAAAGTGACAGTATCTTTAATGGCAGCTTCACTTATGGCCGGCAGCTTTAGTTTAAATGCCCTTGCTGTTAATGAACTTGAGAATGAACTTATAGAAAACGTAGAAAATAAGATAAAGACAGACACCATTACGGAAATGACAGAAAAGAGCGAGCGGGAGAGCAGTGAAAGGCTCGCGGAAGCCAGCGATGGCGAGAATGAAGAAAATAAAGAAGTCACCTCGGGTGATGCCGGGGAAGCGGAAGTTGAAGAAGTAGTTGAGATAGTATATGAAAATCTGGATATTAATTCCGTTGAGGATTTTATCGAGTTCTCAAAAGAATGCAAGAAAGATGCCTGGTCTACAAATAAGATAGTAACGCTTAAAACAGATCTGGATCTCTCTAATACAGGTTTTGATATGATCCCCTATTTTGATGGTATTTTCAAGGGAGAGAACCATGAGATAAAGGGATACGGAAATTCGGAAGACAGTTATATTACAGGATTGTTCCGCTATATAGGTACAAATGGAATAGTTCAGGACCTCAGGGTAACCGGTGAGATTCGTATGACGGATGAACTGAAGTATACCGGCGGACTTTGCGGAATGAACCTTGGAATCATCAAGAACTGTACCTACTCAGGAGTTATCGAAGGTAATAATACTGTTGGTGCAATAGCAGCCATAAATGAGAATACAGGCCTCATAAATGGTTGTATTAATAATGCGCACGTTTCCGGATATTTCTTCACCGGAGGCATAGTCGGAAAAAACTATGGCGTAGTATCCGGAGCCACAAATAATGGCAGTATAAACGATAATGCGGAATGGGTTGTCAAGGAAGATGAAAAAGGTGAAAGCATTATTCAGACAATAGCATCAACTGTAGAAGGTGATGACCAGACAATCCGTTCAGGTACTGATACCGGTGGAATAGCGGGATATTCCAAGGGAAGTATTGTCCGCTGCACAAATAAGGGTAACATCGGTTACGAGCACGTTGGATATAATGTCGGAGGCATTGCCGGAAGACAGATGGGAATAATATCTTACAGCACGAATTCCGGTATGATCAATGGTCGTAAGGATATAGGCGGAATCGTTGGACAGATGGAACCCTATCTTGAACCTGAAGATTTGCAGACACTGCCTGAAGCAGCAGATAAGCTTCATGATCTGGTTGAAAAGACTCTTACGGATATGGATGGAAGTGTTGATACGATTTCATCGGATGTGACGAGTCTTACCGGATATGCCAATGGGGTAGTGGATGATGGAAGGGCACTGACAGGAGAGCTGACCACATCCATAAATGAAAATATCAGAGTGGCAAATGCTGCGCTGGAACGTTTTGAATATGTTATGCAAAATATTCCGGGCGTCATAGATCACCTTGAAGGCGCATCAGATAAGATGTACTATTTCAACAATTCACTGGCAAGAGCAATAGAAGCCATAAATGTTGATGATGATCTGTCCATAGAAGACAGGGACAAGATAGAGAGCAGTGAGAGTCAGATCTATGATAAGCTTGCTGACGCGAATGAAAAGACTCAGAGAATACAAAATATTACAGCTGCCATAAACGATCTCATGTATGAAAAGGATGAGAACGGTGACTACAAATTCGATGAGAACGGAAACAGAATTCTCAGAGTTCTGACTGATGATGAACAGGCGCTGCTCAATTCATATCTTGCAGAACTCCAGCAGATGGCTGCTGAGTCCGGTGGCAATGTATATACCATGTTCGGTGATGCGTCAACAATCCTTGAGACATACAAACCATATGCGGAATCCGGGGCAGATGAAACTATAGGTGAGACAGAGAATGCCATTGCAGCACTTCAGGGTGCCGAAGGGGAACTTAAGGAAGCTGCACAGGGGACCAGAAGTATTCTTGATTATCTGAACTCACAGGAAAAATTAAGACTTACAGGTCTTGGAAGTGATTGGGATGCAAGTCTTGATTCGCTGCATGCAAATCTGAAGGGAATATCAGGCTCAATTGAAAGCATTAATCAGGATGGAAAGAGCAGTTCGCATACATTGAATTCCAACCTTGCTGCTGTGAATGATCAGGTAAACGAAATATATCATATTATTTCCGACAGACTTGACATTATATATAACGATGATTCAGCTGTTTTTACAGATGTTTCGGATGAAGATATAGAGAATGCAAGAACGGGAAGAGTAGACAGTTCCAAAAATGTCGGAACAGTAAAGGGTGATATTAATATTGGCGGAATAGCTGGTTCAATGGCTATAGACGAGGAAGACCCTGAAGAGAATGCTGCAGGTAATCTGAACATAGGAAGAGGCAGTAAATATACTCTTAAGAACATAGTATGCGAATGCAGAAATGAGTCGACCGTCGAGTCAAAGAAAGACGGAGCAGGATTGATTGTCGGATATATGGCTCAGGGAATAGTAACGTCAAGTGAAGGCTATGGTCTTGCAAAGAGTACGGAAGGAAATTATACAGGAGGAATAGCCGGACAGTCCCTTTCAATTATCAGAGATTGTGATACGCTTTGCCTTCTTAACGGTAACAAATATGTCGGAGGAATAGCAGGTTACGGAACGACGATAACCGGCTGTAATGCGATGGTTACCTGGGATAACGATCCTAAAGAGAGATTTGGCTCAATTGCGGGAATAGTCAATACCGATGCTGAGACTAAAAGGGCAAAGATAGATAATATAAAAAATAATTATTTCGTCGAGAGTAAAATCGGTGGAATCGACGATATAAGTTTTTCAGAAAGAGCAGAACCCATAACCTATCAGCTGTTACTCTCTCATGGGGATGTTCCGAACGATTTCAGGCACCTCAAGGTTGTGTTTGAGGTAGAGGATGAAAAGCTTGGAGAGCAGGAGCTTGCATATGGTGAAAGCCTTCAGAAGCTGAACTTCCCTGAGGGAGAAGAAAGGGAAGGATATTACATTAAGTGGCCTGATGTTAAGGATATGGTAATGGAAGGAAGCTATATTCTCATAGGTGAATATGTAGCCACCAATAAGGCGATTGAGAGCGAGGCGGTGTATGGGGACACAGGAAAACATATTGCCATTCTCGGAGGAAGCTACGGTGGTGATGCATATATAGAGGCAGAGATTGTGGATGAGCCTTCCTATGTGATTCAGAGCCCGACAGTCGAAAAGGGATCAGTGGTTTATAAGATTAAAGTGGACGAAGGATCCTATTCCCAGAATGCAGACCGAAAGATAAGACTTTATTGTCCCTATGAGGAAGCCACTGTAAAAATCTACAGGGATGAAAAATGGGAAGATATTCCGTTTAAGACTGTAGGCAGTTACATGGAAATTGAGCTTGAGGGTGAGGAAGCGATATTTGCAATTGTAGAAACAAGACCGCTTGTAAGAAGAATTCTCTATCTTGTTGGCGTTATATTGCTTATAGGTGTGCTGATACTGATCATAAATGCAGCAATAAAGAAGCATGCCCAGAGGAAAGGCGGCAACGGGGAACCTGTAAAAGAGGAATCTGCAAAAGAGGAATCCGTAAAAGAGGAATCTGCAAAAGAGGAATCCGTAAAAGAGGAACCGGAAAAAGAGGAACCGGAAAAAGAGGAGCAGGAACCAGACGAAGAAAAAGCTCCGGAAAAAGATAGTTCTGAGGAAGCTCCAAAGGCTGATGAGAAGCCAACAAAGAGTTCCGGAAGGGGCAAAAAGAAACGCCACAGAAGGCATTAAGACGACAGATTATAGGGAGAAAAGATGAGAAAGAATAGAATAGTAAGAATAATATGCGCTTTGGCAGCCATCTTTTTTGTGATAATACTTATTCCTTCAGGTGAAGTGTCTGCAGCTGCGTCTGTAATTACTCAGACAAAGTATGCAACTGACAGTGTCACGGTTAACTGGACCAAGGTCAGGGGAGCCACAGAGTATTATCTTGGAATAGGAGAGAGTAAGGAAGCTTCGGAAAAGGATGCAGAGGCACATACACTGACATTTGATTCTGATACAATCCATTACACCTATACAGGACTTAAGGCCGGAATGAATTATTATGTTACCCTGAGGTACAGATATGTGGAAACTGATGGTGTAAAGGAAGCAAAAGCAAATACTTCCATTGTTAAAACCATACCGGATAAAGTAAAAGGGGTCACTCAGGCAAGATGGTATATTCATACCAAAAAGGTTTATATAACCTGGGAAGCCCAGACAGCGGGCTTTTACAGATATGTTTTCATGAATAAGTCCGGTAAAAGGATTAGAGCCGGTGATGCATTCACAAATTCCTTAAAGAAAAATGTGGATAATGAGAAATGCTATTCCTTCAAGGTAAAATCTGTTGCAGTTATTAATGGAAAAACCTATGAAAGTGCCTGGTCAGACCGTATTTATCTTTTTGCCCAGCCCATGATAAGGTCATATAATTATGGGAATGATTTCGACTTACATATTGAGGGAGGAAAGCTGAAGCTTAGCTGGGACAAAACAAAATATGCAAACGGCGGATATAATATTTACGTGTCCAAGAGTCGTGATAAGGGTTATGTTAAGGTTGCCAGAGCTGGAAAAAACAAAGATACCGCAACTGTAAGTAAATTTAAGGGAAGTTCATATAAAAAGAACGGAACCTACTATGTATATGTAGAAGGTGTAAGGAAATCCGGCGGCAGAAGAGGGGGCACAGGTATAGGTTATGTGTGGCAATATAAAAAAGGAAATGTGAGACAGACCTATTATCACGGGCAGTATTCATAATGGGCTCTGATTGGCACACATTGCATATGCCCATAAAAAGTTATAAAATCATGTTTCGGTATGATAAAGGCAAAAGTTTTTTTATAAAGAGGTTGGCAGGATTATGTACGAAATCGGAAGCGAATTTAATTTTCTAAAAACATCTAAAAGGCAGAATCTGGTAGCTTCGTTATCAGAAATAGCCCAGAATAATGACAGATATGCGGAGTTTTTAAGATGCGGCAGAGATGCCATAGGATTTATAGCAGATGATATTATAGCGAAAAACGATGATGAGATTCGTGTTCTGATGCCGGCTCTTGCCTGTGATTCCATGGTGAGACCTTTTGAAGTAAGAGGGCTTGGTATTAGCTATTATGCCCTTGGGGAAAATCTATCTGTAGATGAAAACGACCTTATAGGAAAAATAAGTGAAATTACAGGGGATGATAATGAAGAAAAAGTAACTCCCATAATACTGCTTATGAACTTTTTTGGTTGTACAAGGATATCAGAGGTAACTAAAAAAATAAAGGATACTTGCAGAAAGGCGATTATTATCGAAGATGTCACACATATTCTGATGGATCCCGATAAATACCTTGTTCAGGATATACTTGCTGATTATCATGTCGGAAGTATTCGCAAATGGCTTGGAGTGCCGGATGGAGCTGTTGCTATAAGCAGCACGGAATTTGTGATGGGAGCGCTCACTGGAGAGACAGACTTCACAGCGCTTAGAACAGAGGCACTTATTGAAAAGACGGAATACCTCGATAATGGCGATCAGGAACTTAAGGCTCATTTCAGAAAACTGTTGTCTGATGCGGAGGATTCCCTTAGCGACGGTCTTGATCCTTATCATATGTCAGATGTAAGCGCGGAGTACTTAAGTGATCTGGATACAGGTTATATCAGGACAAGAAGAAGTGCTAATTACAGGAATCTGTATAAAATGCTTAAGGAAGCTCCTCTTTGCGATAAGGCATACAGGCTTCTTCCGGAGATTCCTGAAAGCGATAACGGATATGAAAGTACACCTTTTATGCTCCCGATAGTGCTTGATGTTGATTTCTTGCGAAGAAGTGCAATTACTGATGATGGAAAGGCCATCACCCGTGATGATTTTGAAAAACGCCTTGCACAGAGGGGCGTTTATGCCCCTGTTTTATGGCCTATATCTGATGAAGCGGGAAAAGTCAGTGAAAACGCCAGACATTTTTCGGAAAATATGCTGGCTTTCTGGATAGACCAGAGATATAACCGTTTTGATATGGAGCAGGTTGCTGAAATTTTAAATGATGAGCTCAGCAGATTATAAAGATTTTTATATAAACAAGAAAGTTAGGTAAATGCGACTTAGTGTAATTGTGCCTGTCTACAATATGGCAGCAGACGATAAATTGAAGCATTGTCTGGACTCACTGGTAAGCCAGACTCTTCCCGATGGGGAGATTGAGATTATTGCTGTTGACGATTGCTCAACGGATAACTCATTTGAGATAATGCAGAACTATGAGAAGAACTATCCCGGAAGATTTGTTGCGGTTCATAGTCCGGTTAATCATCATCAGGGCGGAGCAAAGAACCTTGGCCTTGGAAGAGCGAAGGGTGAATGGCTTGGGTTTATTGATGCAGATGACTGGATTGTCCCGGACTATTATGAGAGGCTGCTTAAAAAGGCAGATGAAACCGGAGCAGATATGGTTGGCTGTGACTATAGCCTGGTTGATCATTATACCTTTGAACCCGGTCAGGTAGTACACAATAATACTCCGGAGCAGACAGGAGTTATGAACGAGGAAAAATACAGAAAGTTGCTTTTGGATACCGGGAGCCTTGTTGTTAAGATTTATAAAAGATATATTGTGCTTGGTGAAAAGGAACAGAGCTTTGATATTTTTCCTGAAGATATTTTTTACGAGGATAATGCGGTAAGCAATACCTGGATGCTTCGGGTAAAGCATTTTGAATATATTGAAGAACCGCTGTATTTCTATTACCAGCATGATGCTTCCACTGTTCATACAGTGTCAAAAAAGAATCTTGAGGACAGAATGGTAGCAGGAAGGCAGATCCTTGCAGAAGCTTTGGAAAACGGCTATCTTGACACATATAAACCTGAAATAGAGTTTATGTATACGGTTCTGTTTTACGTAAATACGCTGTTTTCAGCTATGCCTAAGGAACAGCACATCGAGGATTGCTATAGCTTTACAAGAAAAATGGGACAGGAGATGAAGAAAGCATTTCCTGATTTTCAGAGTAATCCCTATTATATAGACAGAATTCATCCTGAAGAAAAGAAGCTGATAGGAATGCAGATGAAATCTCATCTGCTGTTTTATATTTACTACAGATTGCTTTGGTTTTACAGAGGATTAAGGAGATAATTTGCACGAAAGAATATATGTATGCCACACTTTTTACCATGTTTATGTGGCATGCCTTAAGGAATTTCATATATTGCATCAGACGAATGTGGGAGCACAGTCGGCAGGTAAAGGAAGTGACAAAGCCGGAAGAGCCACACTGGTGTTGTCCAAAATGAGTAATAAGTTTGGGACCATGGTGGACAGAGCCAGGGAATGTGGATTGTTTGAAGAGGTTATCGAATATGATGAAAAGGTTGATACTTTCTTCCCTGAGCTTAAGCCATTAAGAACAAACACCGGAAGCCTTCCTAAGAACATGCTGAACAGGATAAAGTTCTGCAAAAGGTTTGCACAGCTTCAGGAGCAGTATGTTCCGGTTGATTTTACAAAATATAAGGACATATATGTTTTCTGTGATTCCGACCCGATTGGTTATTACCTGAATTATAAAAAGATAAGATACCATGCCCTTGAGGATGGCCTTAACTGTATAAAATACGGTGATCAGGCGCGCTATGATAATAATGGCCATTTCAGATTCAAAGCGTGGCTTGCGTCAACAAGCCTTATTTTTATTCAGAACGGCTGGGGCAGATATTGCATAGATATGGAGGTTAATGATATCTCTATTTTGGACTATCCATGCCCTAAATATATAGAGGTTCCCCGTGCACCTCTCGTGGAGGAGCTTACCCAGTCAGATAAAGATCTTATGCTTAAGCTTTTTGTCGAGAACATGGACGAATTAAAGCAGCAGCTTGAAGAGGGGAAGGATAAACCAAGAGTCCTTATTTTGTCAGAGCCCCTCTGCGATCTTGAGACCAGAGAACGTCTCTTCAGAGATCTGGTTACGGAATATGGAAAAGTGGATGGCAAGGATGCTATTGTCATGATAAAACAGCATCCACGCGACTATCTTGACTATAATACGCTGTTTCCGGATGTTATTTTATTAGCAGGCACTTTCCCGATGGAAATGCTAAACTTTATTGATGGACTGAAATTTGATAAACTTGTATCTGTTTATACAGTAGTGGATTCAATAAAATTCGTCGACGAAAAAATCTTCCTCGGCGATGACTTCATGGACAAATACGAAGCCCCCGAAATCCATAGATTAAACGAACAAATCATTGATGACTAAATTGGGAGAAACATGAAAAAGATTTATCAGAAAATGATGGTGCTGCTGGATGGGCGCCAAAAGAAGCAGATGGTGCTTATTGTTTTTATGATGCTGCTGGGAGGTATGCTTGAAACTCTCGGAATAGCTATGCTTTTACCCGCGATGACAACAGTCATCGATCCGGATGCAGTATCGAAAAGCGAAAAACTTTCTGCAGTATATAATTTATTAGGTTGTAATACCAATACGCAGTTCGCGATAATAATTTTCGTGGCTCTTATAGCGGTTTTTATAATTAAGAATATCGTTCTGTTTTTTATAAATGTAGTGCAGCTAAGATTTGTTTATACCAATCAGTTCGCTACTTCCAGACGTATGATGATCAATTTCATGCAAAGACCCTATGAGTATTATCTCAATGCGGACACCTCAGTTATTCAGAGAAATATCACTTCTGATGTAAACAATATGTACGGACTTATTTTAAGCTGCCTGCAGCTGATTTCAGAGATGATAGTTTTTGCATGTCTTGTTGTGATGCTTTTGTTTATAGATGCTAAGATGACTATCTCTATAGCGGTTCTGCTCGGTTCAGTACTTCTTATAATAAAGTTTATTATCAAGCCTATAATGGTTAAAGCAGGACAGGATAATCAGGATTACTACAGCGGACTTTTCAAATGGATTGAAGAGTCGGTTATGGGTATAAAAGAGATCAAGATAGCTAATAAGGAAAACTATTTTATTAACGGCTATGCCGATTGCGGCGCAGGTTATGTTCACGCAGTGCAAAAATATAATTTATATAACTCAACACCAAGGCTCCTTATTGAGACTATAAGTGTAGCAGGAATGGTTGGTTATATGCTGGTTGTACTTATGCAGGGACAGGCAGTAAAGGATATGGTGGCTTTGGTCGGAGTCATGGGAGCAGCGGCTACAAGACTTATTCCAAGCGCAAACAGAATAAATAACTACCTTACTTCAATAGCATATTTTGAGCCGTTTTTCATGAATGTAAGCGATAATCTTCAGCAGGAGATTAACGATGGTTCGGTTTCCTACAAGGCAGAGGATTACAGGTATGTGAAGGAAGTGGAAAAGCTTCCTGTTCACAAAACAATAGAATTAAAGGATATAACATATCGCTATCCCAATTCTGAAGCATATGTATTAAAAAATGCAGACATGACAATTCCTGTTGGAAAATCCATAGGTATTGTTGGAACTTCAGGGGCAGGAAAAACAACAATAGTAGATATCATGCTGGGACTTCTGAAAATTGAGACCGGAAGCATTCTGGCAGATGGTGTGGAAATAAGAGAGCACTATCCGGAATGGCTTAAGAATATAGGATACATTCCGCAGACAATTTTCATGCTTGACTCTACTATCAGAAAGAATGTCGCATTCGGTGTTCCGGATGAAAATATTGATGACAAAAAGGTATGGGCAGCTCTTAAGGAAGCCCAACTTGATGAATACGTAAAATCTCTTCCTGACGGGCTTGATACCACAATAGGAGAAAGAGGTATCAGATTATCAGGTGGTCAGAGACAGCGTATCGGCATAGCGAGAGCTCTTTTTGAGGATCCTGAAGTACTTGTACTGGACGAAGCTACAAGTGCTCTTGATAATGATACAGAAGCAGCAATCATGGATTCTATTAACAGACTTCATGGAAAGAAAACACTTATAATAATTGCACATAGACTTCAGACTATAGAGAAATGCGACATGGTATACAGAGTTAATGGACAGAAGGTAACTCTGCAGAGGTGATTCCAGAGAAGATATTACCCAAAAGCATTACAATGTCAATAAGTAGAATAAGAAATTACAATGTTGATAAGCAGAGTGAGAGAATACAATAAAACCGCCTTCCCTTTGGTGGCGCACATCGTCCAGTGGACGATGGCTTTGCGCGGACCGGAGCGGAGACAGGTGTCAGCGAAGCTGACGGATGAGGGGAGTAGGCATGATAACACTTTGGACCATCAGGGATAAAGTTTTCAGACTGAAAAAATATCAGGAGCCAATGGAAAAATGGCTCTTTCCGATAATTTTGCTTTTTTATCCTCTTATAGGAGTAACACAGGGAGTAGACATAACAGATACCACCTATAGTCTTGGGAATTACCAGTACGGTGATGTCCTTGATCCAATGTGGATGATAGCAACGTACATTCCCAACATTCTTGGAAGGCTCTTTATGGCTCTTCCCGGTGGAAATACCATGCTGGGAATGAATATTTATTGTTCCTTTGTAATAAGTGCGACAGCACTTGTTGCATATTATCTTCTTCAGAGATGGATGCCCGGATGGATGACCTTCATTGGCGAGCTTATAGCCATAAATCTGTGCTGGTGTCCCAGAGTAATTCTTTATAACTATCTTACATATTTCTGTTTCACTACAGGAACCCTTCTTTTGATGCATGCTATGACAGACTATGTGATCACCAGGTGGAAGTTTATTCTGGCCGGTGTCTGCCTTGGTTTGTCAGTGATGGTAAGATTTCCCAATATTATGGAAGCTTCGATGATACTGATATTGTGGTATTACGAAATGATCCATAAGCGTGAAATGAAAGAAATCCTCAGAAAAACAGGACTGTGTGTGCTTGGATATGCAATAGGTTTCAGTATTCCGTTTATTGCAATATGTGTAAAGTACGGGATAACAGCGTATCACGATATGATTACATCCTTGTCTGAGATGTCCAAGGGGGCATCGGACTATTCCGCCTTTGGTATGGTGGGAGCGATATTACGGGCATGGTATACAAGCTTTGCACACATGGTAATCATGGTGCCCTGCATGATAGTTGGTGTTATCATGATGCTCCTAAAGCCCGGAAAATTCTACTGGGCTAAGAGAATTTTGTATATAGCCGGAATTTTAGTACTTTTATATTACTATTATACTGATGAAGTGTTCACAAGAAGCTATCACTATTATGATTCGGTGTTTGAACCGGCAATGATGTTCCTTATATGGGGCGTGTGCTTTTTTGCCTTTGGAATTACCAGGAAAATACACGGCCAGGCATCTGAGAGGAGCCTGTGTCTGGCATCGTTTATTATCATAATTATTACGCCACTTGGAAGTAATAATTATACCTATCCGCTTATAAACAATCTGTTTATTGTGGCACCGTTTATTATGTGGATGTTCAGAAGGATGAGGCAGGCAGCAGGACCAAGTGAGCTTAATTTTGGCTGGAAGGCTGCTTATATGGCAATTTTGTTGCTTGTTCTTATTCAGGGATCACTTTTCCATTTGAAGTACAGCTTTGTTGATGGAACAGATGGAACGAAGAGATCTTCTCTGGTGGGAACCAAGGATCTTCCGAAGGCTGCCGGTATGCATACCACTGAATACAATGCTGAGAGTCTTTCTGAACTGCATGAAGCTATTGTGGAAAATGACCTTTCTGATAAAAAGCTTCTCCAGTTTGGGAAAGCTCCCGGGCTTTCATATTTACTCGATATGGAACCTGCTATTTTTACAACCTGGCCTGACCTTGATTCTAATACAACAGAGAAATTTACAGGTGCCCTTGCGGCATTTAAAGATGGTAAAACAGAGGATTTACCGGTTGTAATCATCAACCCCGATTTTGAGGGAGAGGTGCTTGCAGAGGATAAATATGACCTTTTATTGGACTTCCTCGAGACTTGGAAGTATAATAATGTCTTTGATAACGGTCGCTTTGAAGTGTATATGGCCGAATGACAGTTTTTATAGGAAGAGGAAGTTATGAATAATTTAATGCAACAGATAATGAAGTTTGGACTTGTAGGAGTATTCTGCTTTTTTGTAGATTACTTTATCTACCTTGGAGCGAATGTTCTTTTTGAAAATGTCGGCATCGCAGCCGCTTTTCCCAAGTACTATCTCATATCTGCGCTGATAGGTTTCACGGTTTCGGTAGTAGTTAACTATATTTTGAGCTTTAAGTTTGTATTTGTCCGTCGTGACGATATGAGCAGAAAAAAGGAATTTGTTATCTTCCTTATTCTCAGTATCATAGGAATGGGAGTTAACGAGCTTTGCCTCTTTGTAGGAATCGATCTTATCTACATGCATTGGGCATGGCTTAAGGGCATTATGAGCGAAGGCTTTGCTAAGAATATATTCTTTAAATTCGGTGCTACCGGTGTAGTTATGGTATACAATTTTATTACTCGTAAAATTTTCTTGGAGCAGAAGGACTAAATCATATGAGAATAAATTTTAATGTGCCTCCCTATACGGGAAAGGAAATGGAATACATCAGGGAATGTGTGGAAAACCAGAAGATCTGTGGTGACGGTGAGTATACCAAGAAGGATAACGAATGGTTCGAGGAAAAGACAGGGGTAAGTAAGTGCCTTCTTACAACATCCTGTACACACGCCACAGAGATGTCTGCAATACTTGCCGGGATTAAGGAAGGCGATGAGGTTATAATGCCTTCTTATACCTTCGTGTCCACTGCCAACGCCTTCGTGCTTCGTGGTGCTAAGGTGGTGTTTGTAGACATCCGTCCGGATACCATGAATATTGATGAAAAGCTTATAGAGGATGCTATAACATCAAAGACAAGAGCCATTGTTCCTGTTCATTACGCCGGAGTTGGCTGTGAGATGGACACAATTATGGATATTGCCAGGCGTCATAATCTTTTTGTAATAGAGGATGCTGCACAGGGTGTGATGAGTACCTACAAGGGAAAGGCTCTAGGAGCGATCGGAGATTTTGGTAATTACAGCTTCCATGAGACCAAGAACTACAGCATGGGAGAGGGCGGAGCTCTTCTTTTAAGGGATGAGACCTTCGTAAACGATGCAATAATTATTCGTGAGAAGGGAACAAACAGAACCCTGTATCAGCTTGGAAAGGTTGATAAGTATACCTGGCTTCAGCCCGGTTCTTCCTATCTTCCCAGTGATATGAATGCTGCTTATCTTTATGCGCAGCTTCAGATGGCTGATGAGATTAATGATGCAAGGATGAATCATTATAACAGGTATATGGATGCATTTAAGGACATGGAGGAAGCAGGAATAATAGAACTTCCCTATGTTCCGGAGGAATGCGTGCATAATGCTCATATGTTTTATATTAAGTGTAAGGACTTTGAGGAGAGAGAGGGACTTATCAGGCATCTTAAGGCTAATGATATTCTTCCTGCTTCTCACTATGTACCGCTTCACACTTCAACAGCAGGACTTAAGTACAGCAGATTCCATGGTGAGGATAAATATACGACAAAGGAAAGCCTAAGACTCTTAAGACTTCCTATGTACTATAGCCTTACGGATGAGGATCTTGATGAAGTTGTTATGCGGGTTAAGGAGTACTATAAAGCGGTATAAAAGTATTTGAAACATAGAATAGAAAAGTTGTCTGACATGGAAAATAAAAGAAAATCCCTATCATACAATTCTATAATTACAGGTCTCATGACTGCTGCATATGCGGCAATCATGGGACTTTTATACACTTATTACTATGATCTTAATGATGATGTGCTTATGAAGGATATTCTGGCAGGGGTGTTTACGGGAAGTCCTGAGGCACATAACATTCAGATGCTTTATCCTATAAGCTTCCTGATAAGCCGGGTATACAGCATATTTAGAAATGTGGATTGCTACGGAGTTTATTTACTCCTTTGTCAGTATATCAGTCTTTTTGTCATAGTGAGATTTACAGCCGGAACTATTGCGGATACAGTTTTGGCAAGGCTTAAGGATAAGCCCTTTGTGGGAAAGGAAGTTCTTGTAAGTGTTGTTGCAGCGCTATTTGTTTTTGTAGTATTTACTGCTTTTTTGCCGGGACATCTTCTGATAGTACAGTACACCTTTGCGGTAGGTATGATGTGCTCTGCGGCAGCAGTACTTCTCTTTGAAAAGAAAGATATGGCTGCAGCGTTATTGATTATTGTTGCATTTCTTACCCGATCAGAGATGACACTTTTGATGCTGCCGTTTATATTTTTGGTGCTTTTCTACAGACTAATGGATGAGAGGAACATAAAGAAGGATTTATCGATAGCCGTGGTTATTCTTGCAGGACTTCTTATCTCAGAGGGGATTAATTCTGCAGGGTATTCATCTCCTGAGTGGAAAGAATTCACATCTTTTTTTGACAGCAGAACAGATATTTATGATTTTTATCAGATTCCGGATTATGAGGATAATAAGGATTTTTACGATAGTATAGATCTTAAAAGAAGTGAATATGAGCTTCTTGTAAATTATAATTTTGGTATAGATGAGGCGATAGATGCAGAAAAAATGGCAAAAATCGCAGCGTATTCAAAAAGTATATGGGAAGGGGAAGGTCTGATAAAGGGTATAACAAAGACTTTTCCGCTGTATTTATACAGGCTGAGGCAGGCAGGATCACCTCAAAGCTTTGAATATCCTATGACAGATGCACCCTGGAATTTTTTTGTGATGCTGATGTATTTGATAACTCTGGTCATCATGCTTTTAAGCTATCGTAGTGAGGAAAATATCGGACGACGCATATGGCTTTCAGTATGGAAGCTTCTTATTCTTTTTGCCGGAAGAACACTTTTGTGGATGTATATAATGGTGCGTGGACGAGACCCGATAAGAATTACGCATTCTCTTTACTTTATAGAAATAACGGTTCTGGTGCTTTTGGCAGGAGAGAGACTGCTTTTTCTTATTAAGGAGGCAAAGAGTGAGCAAGAAGACGATTACATCCAGATGCCGGTCCATATGTTTGCAGGATTTTGCCTGATATTGGTTTTTACCATATGTGCGATCTATGTTCCGGCTCAGCTTAAGCTTCTAAGGACTGAATGTGATGGAAGAGCGCAGTACAATAAGGCATACGAAGAACTGGATAAATATTTAAAGGAAAATAGTGATAAGCTGTTTTTGATCGATGTATATACTTCGGTTTCATATGAAGACAATGGCTATACATATTCACAGAAAATGCTGACAGGAGTGGATAACAGTCTGTCAAACCTCGTCATGATGGGGGGATGGGCTTCCAAGAGTCCTGCTGAAAGGGATAAGCTTAACAATCTCGGCTATCCGGAAGGAATGGAAGAGACAGTACTTTCTGATACGGCTTATATTGTGGCCGACAAGGACACCGATATGGAGTGGCTGAAAAATTACTATAAAGAAAAAGATATGGATGTTGAGATAAGGCATGCAGATGATGTGGCAGGAGAGTTTATTATCTGGAAGGTTACAGAATCTGCATCATAACCGGAAGAGGCATACATGAAAGAAATAACAGGGAAAAAGGTGATTCTAAGGGATATCACTTATGACGACACACCGCTTGTGGTTAAGTGGCGGAACAACCCAAGAGTAAGGAATAATTTTATATATCGTGAGATTTTCACAGAGGAAATTCATAACGGCTGGATGAAGAATAAGGTTGAGACCGGGGAAGTCTGTCAGCTGATCATTATGGAAAAAATATCATCCGATGAAGCTCCCGGCAAAAGGGATAATTACGGAAGGCCGGTTGGCAGCGTATATCTTCGTGATATAGATATGCAGAAAAAAACAGCCGAGTATGGTATTTTTATAGGTGAAGATGATGCCATAGGACACGGCTACGGAAATGAAGCTGCCGAGCTCATGTGTGACTTTGCAAAAAAAGAGCTGGGACTTAAAAAGCTTATTCTTCGCGTATTTACTGCGAATGAAGCGGCAAGAAAAAGCTATGAGCATGCCGGATTTGTAAAAACAGAGGAGCTGCCGGAAGTTGAATGCTCAGACGGGAATAAGGGCGACATGATCCTTATGGAGAAGATACTACAATAAATGTGGAGATTTATGTTATTATAACCCTATGCGAAATAAATTAGTTAGTTTTGTGATTCCGTGCTATCGCTCGGAAAAGACAATTGAAAATGTAATAAACGAGATTGAAGGCGCTATGGACATGCTTGTCCTTTATAGCTATGAGATTATCCTTGTCAATGATTCATCACCGGACAATACCTGGGACAAGATCTGTCAGCTTGTAAAGGAGCATGACGAGATACGAGGGTACAATCTTGCTAAGAATTTTGGGCAGCACGCAGCAATAATGGCGGGGCTTAATGCGTCAAAGGGAGATATAGTGGTATGTCTTGACGATGATGGACAGACTCCCGCAGATGAAGTTGGTAAACTTCTCTATCAGATAGAGAAGGGAGCAGATGTTGTCTATGCAAGATATGCTCAGAAAAAGCACAACCTTTTCAGGAATTTCGGAACAGCCATGAATGAATGGATGGCACATGTGATGCTTGGTAAGCCAAAGGAGCTACACGTGTCCAGTTATTTTGCTGTGAGAAGATTTGTAGTGGATGAGATGATAAAGTACAAGAGCTCATATCCTTATGTTATAGGGCTTGTTCTCAGGACTACTAAAAATATAGTCAATGTTGATGTTACACACAGAGCAAGGGAAATCGGTACAAGCGGTTATACCTTCTCAAAGCTTATGGCGCTTTGGATAAACGGATTTACTGCCTTCAGCATTAAGCCGCTTCGTATCGGAACTCTGGCAGGCGGTATTTTTGCTTGTATCGGATTTTTATACGGGATTTATACTGTGATAAAAAAGATGATGTATCCCGATCTTCCGACAGTTGGTTTTTCTGCGCTTATGTCGGCCATAACCTTTATGGACGGAATGCTTATGCTTATGGTAGGCATGGCGGGAGAGTACATCGGAAGAATCTATATTTCACAGAATAATAATCCGCAGTATGTTATCCGTGATGAGGTTAAACATGAGGAATCAGAAGAGTAAGGATAAGACCTGGCTGATGCCGGTCTTATTTGGTGTATGCATGTCCCTCTCCCTTGTATGGGGCTATCAGCTGGAAAGCTCGGATCATATCGATATAGGAGATATGAAGATGCTGGTAGTATTTATTGCTCTTTCTGCTTTGATTGCCGCATTGGTTCGATACAGCTGGGTGAAGCTCTTAAGGGGGAGCAAAAAAGAAAGCCGGAGGATAACGGCAATCTCTGTAAATAGAGAAAAGACTCTTAAAAAGGGTTACACCGGAAATGAGTTTTTTAAAGTATGGATGCTTATAGCTGCTCTTAATTTTGTGGTTTTACTGGGAGTGTATCCGGGGTTCTTTGTATATGATGCGCAGACGGAGGTTATTGAGGTTCTGACGAGGAGCTTTAACACTCATCATCCGCTGCTGCATGTACTTTTGCTCGGAGGAAGCGTTGCATTCTTTCATAAGTTTACGGGAAGCTATAATGCAGGAATATTTTTTTATATATTCATGCAGATGCTGGTGATGACCTGGATATTTACATATCTTATAAGCTTCCTGAAAAAACATGGGGCAGGAAAAAAGTTTAGGGGTTTTTCAGCATTATTTTTCGGAATATTCCCTACTATTGTTATGTATACGTTATGTTCCTGCAAGGACGGATTTTTCTCGGCCTTTCTTGTTCTGTCGGTTATTCTCATGATGGAGTGGGAGGAAAGCGAAGGCAGAGGTCAAAAAAGAAGAAAAGCATGTCAGATAATAATAAGCGCAGTTCTCATGATGCTTTTTAGGCATAACGGGTTTTATGCATACATCGTTTTTGCAGTAATAGTCCTTATTGCTGAGAGGGCACTTAAGGATAAGGATAAGTATCACAGAGCCACTTTTCTTGTTGCGCCGATTGTTATTTATTTTTGTATTAATCTTGTAATAGGACATGTACTTTCTGCCGAGACCGGTGAACATCAGGAAATGCTCACGGTGCCTATCCAGCAGCTTGCAAGAGTGTATTACTATGATAAGGACAGTTTTACGGAAGAAGAAAAGGAAGTACTGCACAGCTACTTAAGTGAAGAGGCGCTGTCGCATTACACTCCGAGAATATCGGATATACTTAAGATGTATTTCGACAATGCGGCTTATGAAAAGGATAAAAAATCGTTTTGGACACTTTGGCTTCATAAGGGAGTACAAAATCCCATGAGCTATCTCAATGGATGGTTTTTGACTTCCTACGGATACTGGTATCCCGGTGCGGTTATTAATGTTTATCAGGGTAATACGGTATTTACCTTTACGTATACTGACAGCTCATATTTTGGTTATGAGGTGGAGCTTCCGGGAGAGAGAAAAAGCCTTATTCCTTTTATAGATGCTTTTTACAGAAAGCTGTCTATAGAGAAGTTTCAGCAGAATATACCGGTGCTATCACTATTGTTTTCACCGGCGGCATATTTCTGGATGTTTATTTATCTGATAATTACAGCAGGTGTTATTAGAAGAGAACGTGGGATGTATCCCTGGTTATTACTGATGTTGGTGTGGCTTACGGTTTTACTTGGACCGACATACCTTGTCAGATATACGATATATTTGTGGTATAGTATTCCGGTTTTGGTGTATACTGTTTTACTGCATAACTCTTGTGCAGTGGAGGATTTATGAGAAGAAAAGTTGTTTACAGAAGTGTGGCCATAAGAGCAGTGATTCTTATTTTTGCAGCTCTTTTTATACTCTCTGTTTTTCCCTTTAGAATCTGGCAGAGAACAATTACTGAAAAGGGAGGCGGAGAAATTGTCCAGACCTCTGAGAGGGTGAATGACTATCATGATGTGGTTCAGAAATTCATCGCCCAGTATGACAGACTTGAATCTGTGGATATATATGTCGAGGAGATAGAACTCGGCAATTATATGAGCATGGTTTTTTATAATGAAAATATGGAAGAAGTCTATCAGAGAGTTGTTTACCTGAGAGATTCCAAGCTCCCTGGCTATGTTCATGTAAGAGTAGGTCTTAACCTTAATGTTGGTGAGACCTACACAATGATCTTAAACGGTGCTTTTTCTACTTTTTATATGGCATATGAGCATGCGGGAGAGGACACATCCCCCTACTTTGTATCATTTGCTTATCACGATACAACAATTGAGGGAGTTCAGCTTGCTGCAAACTATAATTACAGACAGCCGCTGACAAAGTCGGTGTCTCTTCTTATTATTGCGGGGATCATTGCAATAGCGGCAATTCTTATTGTTCTTGAGAAATTTTTATTCAGAAATAAGAAGGATGAGCTTGTTACGGTTCATCGTGTTGTCAGAGTTGTGTGCAATCCGATAGCAGCGGTTTCCATGGTTGTGCTTATGGTACTGATCTATCCGATAAAATATTTTGACAGCAGACCGATAGAAAATGCTTTTCTTGAGCTTGGCGTTCTTATAACATACATTCTTGTTTTCTATGCTATCAATCATGAGAATGACGCCACCCTGGATGAGAAGCTCTGGCATAATGTGAAAAGCTTTGCTCAGATGGGAGTTATTGCGGCTGCCATCTGGTTTTGCTGTGAATATATGAATGCGCTTTTTACAATATATCAGACTCTTGCAGAGCGAAAGGAAATGATATGTCTTCTGCTCTTTTTATGCCTGGCACTTCCGTTTGAAAGAGTAAGAAAACTTTGGAATGCAATTTATGCAGTAATTTCTATAGTCGCAGGATTATGGTACAGAAATGCTCACCTTATGCCTGATACTGAGAAGGAATACGATCTGCATAATGCCGCTATGACGTATGGTGTTATAATAGTTGTTCTTGCGGGCTTTTTAATTTTGAACCTTAGTGCTGAAATATATGGAAGAATAAAAGAAGAGGGACTTCGAAAGCTTTCTGAAAAGGCAGAACTGAAAATCAGCTTCTTTGGTATTCTTTTCATGGTATTTTTTGTAGTACTTGTTGTTTTCAGAAATACCAGGTGGTGGGGAGTTGCCATAGCAGCTTTTGTATTGGGACTTATGCTTTGCTACAGGCTTTATGGTTTTAAGGCGTATCCGGAGCTTATAATAGGTGGACTTCTCCTGAACTTTGTTGTGTCAATGGTCTACTGCTGGATGTACAGAAGCTTTGCGGCATTTAATACCGGAAGATACGCTTTTGTATTTCATACAGTAACCATAACGGCTGAATATATGACGGTGATGGAGTGCGCAGCTGCGGTGCTTCTATTGTATAAGATATATACTACAAGAGAGCTTACATCCTTTAAGGCGCGTTTTAAATATCTCTGGAAAGAGTTTATTCTGTTTGGTTTTGTGTCAGCATATATGATATTCACCATATCAAGAACGTCATACTTTGCGTGTGTTGTTATGATCGTTTGTATGCTTGCGCTTATGTCTACGGATTGTGAAAAAGGTAAGCTCAGATATCTGGGGATACAGATTGGAACGATGGTTCTTTCCGTATTGCTGTGCTTCCCTTCAGCCTTTGCACTTCAGAGAATGTTCCCTGCTATAGTGGCACATCCTAAGAAGTTTTTGGTAGAGACCGGGAATTTCGGACTTTACGGTGGTGGTCAGCCGGACAATCATCTGTATATGAATATAGAGAGATTTGTAGATCTTTTTGCTGAGAAAATCCTGAATATCGACATCATGGATTATAATTATCCCGAGGATGATAAGAACTTCAACAGTGAAGGCTATTCCATGGTCGGAGAAAACGGTGTTGCCCTTACTGAGGATCAGTCCAGATGGATGGTTTACTCACTTCCTGAAATTGTGGCTTCAAAGCAGACATCTCCTGAAACCAGGGAATATCTGATGGAGACAGGGGGAGAAGAACTGTTTGCCAGAATGAGAGCTGAGGAGGAGGCTGCAGCAGCTATACAGGCTGAGGAAGCTGCTAACGAAGGCACAGAGGAAAATGCGGACAGCCAGGATGAAGAAGCTGCCGGTGAGCAGGATGAGACTGCCGGTGAGCAGGATGAAACAGCCGAAGATCAGAATAATCAGGCTTCTGAGGATGGAATAGAGGAATTTTCCAATGGAAGAATAACCATATTTAAATCATATCTTCAGCAGATGAATCTGTTTGGACATGATGAGATGGGTGCGGTTCTTCCTTCCGGAGAGATTGCGGTACATGCGCACAATACATATCTGCAGGTTATGTACGACAATGGAATTCTAAGCGGAATAGTATTTCTGCTTGTTATGGCATGCGCGTTTTTTGCAGGGGCAGTATATTATATCAGACACAGAAATGACGTCCCCGGAGCAATATTGCCCTTTGCCATGACGGTAGGATTTGGCGTGGCTGCGCTGTCTGAGTGGGTATTCCAGTTTAGCAATCCTATGGCCATTGCACTTATGTTTTCTCTTATACCCATAACATTTAAAGAAAAAGCTAATTTATGATAAAATAAGAAGATATGAAATCAGAGAAGAAACCTTTTAATTTTGCAAAATTTTATAGAAGAGCCGGACTTATCGTCTATGATGTGCTAAGTATCATAATTGCCAGTTATTTGGCACTTTTAATGAGATATGAGTTCAACATTGATCTTGTACCGTATGAATTTATGGATCCGGTAACGGATTTTTTGGTATTCAATGTAATTATCTCACTGGCATATTTTTATCTTTTCAGGCTCTATAACAGTTTGTGGGCATATGCAGGTGAGACGGAGCTTCAGAATCTTGTTATTGCCTGTGTTGCATCAGGTGTCACCAATGCATTTGGCCTTCAGTTTTTTAAGGTTGGCAGGCAGCCTGTTCCGCAGAGTTATTACTTTTTATATACCTTTATACTTATCACTCTGATTTTTGTAAGCAGATTCAGCTACAGATTTATAAGGAGCGTTAAGCATAAGACTGAGAACCGTAAGAATACTACTTCCGTAATGGTGATCGGTGCAGGAGAATCCGGTAACATTATTATTAAGGAAATTGTTAACAGTAATTTTTCCACTATGGTTATCAGATGTATCATTGATGATGACAGAAGCAAGTGGGGACATTACATTCAGGGAATCAGAGTAGTAGGCGGACGCGATAAGATCTTAGAGTGCGCTGATCTTTATGATATCGATGAGATTATCGTAGCAATTCCATCTCTTTCCAGAAGAGAGATGAAAAAACTCCTTGATCTTTGTAAGGAGACTAACTGTAAGCTCCGTTCACTACCCGGAGTTTATCAGCTTGTTAATGGCGAAGTTAATGTCAGTAAGCTACGTGAGGTTGAGGTTGAAGACCTTCTTGGAAGAGACCCTATTGCAGTAGATCTCAATCAGATTGCAGATTATGTGAGCGGGAAAACTGTTCTTGTAACAGGCGGTGGCGGATCCATTGGTTCCGAGCTTTCAAGACAGATTGCAAATCACAAGCCAAAGAAGCTCATAATAGTGGACATTTATGAGAATAATGCATATGACATCCAGCAGGAGCTTAAGAGAAATCATCCTGAACTGGATTTAGAGGTACTTATAGCATCAGTAAGAAATACTAACAGAATAAACAGAATCTTTGAGACATACAGACCGGAGATTGTTTATCATGCAGCTGCACATAAGCACGTACCGCTTATGGAGGATAGTCCGAATGAAGCTATTAAAAACAATGTATTCGGAACCTTTAAGACAGCAATGGCAGCAGCTATGAATGGTTGCCAGAAGTTTGTTATGATTTCTACGGATAAGGCAGTTAATCCCACAAATATTATGGGAGCAAGTAAGCGTATCTGTGAGATGATCGTCCAGACCTTTAATAAGCATTACGATACAGAGTTTGTTGCTGTCAGATTCGGTAATGTACTTGGTTCAAACGGATCGGTTATTCCGCTTTTTAAAAAGCAGATTGCAGCCGGTGGACCTGTAACAGTTACAGACCCTAATATTATCAGATACTTCATGACAATACCCGAGGCGGTCAGCCTTGTCATGCAGGCAGGCGCATATGCGAAGGGCGGAGAGATTTTTGTTCTTGATATGGGTGAGCCTGTGAGAATCCTTGATCTTGCCGAGAACCTGATTAAGCTTTCAGGTTATAAGGTTGGAGAGGATATCAAGATTGAATTTACAGGTCTTCGTCCCGGTGAGAAGCTCTATGAAGAGATGCTCATGGATGAGGAAGGTCTGCAGGATACAGCTAACAGAATGATTCATATCGGTAAGCCTATTGATATGGATGATATGAAGTTTTTCTCACAGCTGGAGGAGCTCAATGGTGCTTCCAAGGCTGAGCATGCTGATGAGATCAGAGAGATAGTTCAGAAGATAGTTACAACCTATCACCCTGAGGATAATGCGGATTCGCATTCACTTGAGCATCAGAAAGCTCTTGAGCGTGCGGCAGAACTCATAAATGAGACGGAGTAAGGTATTTATTTGTAAAGCGAAAGAATAGATAAAGTTTTTATTGTTTGTAAAGCGAAAGAATAGATAAAGTTTTTATTGTTTGTAAGGCGAAAGAAAACTATATTAAAGCCTTCTCCCTTTGGGAGAAGGTGGCGCGAAGCGCCGGATGAGGGTTCTATGGACGAAAGATTTAACGGTATAAAAAAATTCGACAAAAGAGTATGGCTTTCATCTCCCACAATGCACGGAGACGAACTCAAATGGGTCACAGATGCCATTGAAACCAACTGGGTTTCTACTGTTGGCGAAAATATAAATGAATCTGAAAAGCTTGTTCAGGAAAAAATCGGAAGAAAGTATGCGGTGGGGCTTAGCTCAGGAACAGCAGCTCTCCATCTTGCTATACGACTTGCAGGTGAAAAGCTTTATGGTCCGCAGGATGTAAATGTCGGAACACTTACAGGGAAAAAAGTATTCTGTTCAGACATGACTTTCGATGCCACGGTGAATCCTGTTGCATACGAGGGCGGTGAAGCTGTATTTATCGATACGGAGACTGACAGCTGGAACATGAGCCCGGAGGCTTTGGAGAAGGCCTTTGAATTATATCCTGAAGTAAGACTTATAGTTGTGGCTTATCTTTACGGTACACCCGGAAAGATTGATGAAATCAGAAAGATAGCTGATAAGCACGGTGCACTTATAGTTGAAGATGCTGCGGAATCCTTTGGAGCATCGTATAAAGGAATACAGACAGGAAAATTTGGCGATTACAGTGTAATTTCTTTTAATGGAAATAAGATAGTAACAGGAAGTTCAGGCGGAATGTTCCTTACAGATTCCGAGGAGGACTGCCACAAGGTTAGAAAGCTGAGTACACAGGCAAGAGAGAATGCAGCCTGGTATCAGCACGAGGAACTCGGCTATAACTACCGCATGTCAAATATAGTTGCCGGTGTTGTACGAGGTCAGCTCCCTTACCTTGAGGAACATATTGCAAGCAAGAAGAGGATTTATCAAAGGTATAAGGATGGCTTAAAGGATCTTCCTGTTTCCATGAATCCGATTCCGGATGATACCGAGCCTAATTACTGGCTCAGCTGTATGATTATAGATAAGGATGCTATGTGTCCTCAGGTCAGATCTGAAAAAGAGGTTTTGTATAAGTCAGAGCCAGGAAAGAGCTGTCCTACAGAGATTCTTGAAGCTATTGCAAGTTTTAATGCGGAGGGAAGACCAATATGGAAACCGATGCATATGCAGCCCATGTACAGGAACAATATTTTTGTTACCACTGAAGGAATTCTTCGCGGAAGAAGTAATGCCTATATAGATGAAGGAGTTGCTTTAGATATAGGTTCGGATATTTTTGAGAGGGGACTGTGTCTTCCCTCTGACAACAAGATGACTGAAGAAGAGCAGGATGTAATAATTGATATAATCCACAGATGCTTTAAGTAAGAAGTGAGGGGAATTTTGATATGAGCCTGTCACGCTCACACAAGAGAAAAAGAATATTATTGATAGTTGATGCAGTTTCTCTGTCGCTTGCGTATATTCTTATGATCACTCTCCGTTTTAACTGGCATTTTAAGAAAGAGTGGATGGTTCCTCTCTATTCCATGATTTTTGTTATGGAAATTCTTTTTGCTACACTTGTAAATGTCTACAGAGGAAGAAGACTTGATTATAAGCCGATAGAGGATATGGATCCGATTGAGACCTTCACGGAGGTTTTCAAGAATCAGGTTATGCTTTTTGTTTTCCTTCTGATTGTTCTTATGATCTCGAAGGACACCTACTTTGTTTCCAGACTGGCCATGGCATATCTGGTCATATTTAATTTTGTTTTCGTATTCTCATTCAGGCTGATATACAGAGGCATTCTTAAAAAAAACGGGAACCCTGATATTCACAGAAGAAAGCTTGCAGCGCTGGTATATTCCAAGGATGTGGATCATGTAAGGGCAAATCTGGAAAAAGGTCTTGGCATAGAATTTGAACTTGAAGATGTTTTTACACTTGATGATGCATATTCTATAGAAGATACGAGAAATGCTGATGACTATGAGGCTGTTATTAATAGAGAACAGCTGGTTGAAAAAGTTAAGGATGCAGGGTGCAGTGATGCCTTTGTATGTATTTCCGACAAGCTGGATATAACAAACTACGTAAGAACAGATATAGTAAGAAGACTGGCAAATGAGGGTATTAATACCTATTACGGATTATCTCTTGACGGGCTGTGGGTGACAAATCACCTTATCAGGGATATGGGGTATTTCCAGACCTCATACTTTTCGGCTATGTCAAAGAGGTGCAATGTTCTGGGAGTTAACTTTGCTGTATCCAATGTTGATAATGCGGTTTTATATGTCAGAAGTCATATTAAGGAACTCTTTGGGAAATATATATGCTTTTGTAATGTGCATACGACAGTTGAAGCCAGTGATCATCCCGATTACATGAAAATACAGAACGGCTCGGCGCTTACATTCCCTGATGGTCAGCCTATAGTCAATAGAATTCAGAAGGCAGGTTTTGTTAAGGCAGAGAGAATTGCCGGTCCCGATTTTATGGAGGCTATGTTTTCTTCAACTATGGATTCCAAGCTGTCACACTTTTTCTACGGATCATCTGAGGAGACGATAGCACTTCTAAAGGAAAAACTGCCTAAGAGATTTCCGGGAATGGATATAAGAGGTTTCTATTCACCACCATATAGAGAACTCACACCCGAAGAGGATGAAGAGGTTGTTGAGATGCTTAACGGCTCAGGTGCGGATCTTATCTGGATAGGACTTGGAGCTCCGAAGCAGGAAAAATGGATGGCAGCTCATGAGGGCCAGGTTCATGGACTTATGCTTGGAGTTGGTGCAGGATTTAATTTTTATGCAGGGAATATAAAAAGGGCACCGATGTGGGTAAGAAAAATCGGTATGGAATGGCTGTACAGACTTTTTCAGGATCCCAAGCGTCTTCTCAAGAGATACTTAGTGTCAAATGCGAAGTTTCTTTGGAGAACTTTCGTACTAAGAAAATGATTAAAGTGAAGTGTTTTAGCGTTTCCGCTCACATGCTTTAAATCAACAAAGTGTCCGCGTGTGAAAGACAAAAGTGCGTCTGTGCTTGACTTATTTTAACATTTTGATATAATTTAATCTTGCTGATATGTTTATTAGTCAATAGACCCGACTTGCGAATGAAATATCAGTATAGAAATAAGAATATCAATAATGTATACTTACATTTAGAACAACGGCGTTCCGACTTGCAGAGTGTAAGGTTGGAACGCTTTTTTTCTAAATGTTTTGCCTGCCGGACAGACATTTTGCCTGTTTGGCTTAGAAATAGGATTTTGGGGTAATGAGTATTTTACATAATCCATACAAAGGAGATTATGATCACGCTCCTGAGATGGATAAAAAAGGGAGGTTTCGGGATAGATTCTTCTATAAAGGGGATATCTATGTGCTTCCTTATGATGAAAATGAAAAAAAGAAGACATATCTGCCATGTGTGTTATATGGTATAGGGATGTTTGCTGCTCTCGTAGTTCAGGGCATGGTTAATCAGACATCGTCAAGAACCTTGTGGGTTGTATTACCATATATAATAGAATTTCTTCCGGTGATATTCTTCCTTTTAGGAGTGCTTGAGTACGCTTTATCAACTCCGCGAATGACAAGGCAGCAGTATGATAAGGGTATCGGGCGCATGCATTTTTGCGGAATTGCAGTTATTGTTCTTGCGATAATAAGTATGATCAGCGAGGTGGTTTATCTTATTATAAGGCGTGGGCAGTACGATATTAAGCTCGAGCTGTTTTATCTGCTGTTGCATTTACCGGTAGTGATTGTAGCGTTATTATTTGCAAAATATTACAATAAGAACTTTTCCGGTATATCTGTTGAATCAGGTAAGTAGGTTTATAACTACTATATATAATATTACGAGGGTGACAACCACCAAGGTGGATGCACATATATAAATTGGGGGAAAAACCCAGAATGGAGGGCAATATGAAAAAGTTAGGCAAATTTCTGGCATTAGGACTTGCCGGAACAATGGTTGTCAGTGCAGTTGGCTGCGGCGGCGAAGCAAGCACAACAACCGAATCTGCAGATACAGCTGAGTCTACTGCAGATGCTTCTACTGAGGAGAGCAGTGATAGCGATGCTACAGCTGCTGAATCTACTGAAGAGGGCGAGACAGCTACAGAGAGCATAGGAAGCGGAGCACCGCTCGTAATTGGAGAGTCTGAATTCTCTGAGAAGTTCAGTCCTTTCTTTGCAAATTCAGTATATGACAATAACGTATCTCAGATGACATCACTTCCTCTTCTTACTGTTGATCGTTTAGGAGAGATGATTCTGAATGGTATCGACGGAGAAACAAAGGAATATAATGGTAACAGCTATGAGTACAAGGGACCTGCAAATTGCGTAATTACTGAAAATGAAGATGGAACAGTAGATTATGCATTTGAACTTCGTGATGATATCACCTTCTCAGATGGTGAGCCTCTTACTATTGATGATGTAATTTTCTCTATGTATGTTGTTGCTGATCCTTCTTATGATGGAGCTGCTACATTCAGTGCACTTCCTATTACAGGTATGGAAGACTACAGAAAAGGTTCTGATACACTCTTCAACCTTCTTGTTAAGGCTGGTGAGGACAACACAGACTTCACATACTTCACAGAAGATCAGCAGAAGAAGTTCTGGGAAACAGATTTCCCTGCAGCTAAGGAACAGTTCATCAATGATATCGCAGATTACTGCACAGCAAACGGTGCTGTATCTGATGATGAAGATATTGCCAAGGATCCTATTGCCAATGCAATGGCAAACTGGGGCTATGGTACAGTAGAAGGCGGCGTTCTTACAGCTCCTTCAGGTGCTACATTCGATGTTAAGGGTGGCACAGCTCCTACAGTTGATGATTTCTGGAATGAGATCATGGCTGCTTACGATAACGATGTTATGACAGCTACTGACAAGGAGAAGGCTGGCGACGGAATCCTTGATATGCTTTCAGATGAGTACAAGAATGCAATTGAGACAGGTGATTCTGCTCCTTCTATCACAGGTATCGAGAAGACAGGCGACTATTCAATGGTTGTACATATGGATAAGCTTGACGCAACAGCTATCTATAGCCTTCCTGTAGAAATCTGTCCTCTTCACTACTATGGTGACAAGGCTCTTTATGATTATGACAACAATAGCTTCGGATTCACAAAGGGTGATCTTTCAGCTGTACGTTCAAAGACAACTCAGCCTCTTGGTGCAGGCCCTTATGTATTTAACAAATACGAGAATAAGATTGTTTACTTCACAGCTAACGAGAACTACTATCTTGGCGCTCCCAAGATTAAGGAAGTTCAGATGAAGGTTACTCAGCAGTCTGATGCTGAGCCTGCTATTGTTCAGGGTACACTTGATGTAGCAGAGCCCTCAGCAAATAAGTCAACACTTGAGCAGATCGCTGGTGACAACTCAAACGGCGAGCTTACAGGTGACAAGATTTCTACTTCACTTGTAGATAATAATGGTTATGGATACATCGGAATGAACTCTCAGAATGTTAAGGTTGGTTCAGATGCCGGAAGCGAAGAGTCTAAGGCACTTCGTAAGGCTATTGCAACTGTTCTTGCTGTTCATCGTGATGTTGTGGTTGATTCTTACTATGGCGATGCTGCTAATGTTATCAACTATCCTATTTCTAACACATCTTGGGCAGCTCCTCAGGCTTCAGATCCTGATTATAAGGTAGCTTTCTCAACAGATGTTGATGGAAATCCTATTTATACAGATGGTATGAGCGAGGATGAGAAGTATGAGGCAGCTCTTCAGGCTTCTCTCGGCTTCTTCGAGAAGGCTGGATACACAGTAGCTGATGGCAAGCTTACAGCAGCTCCCGAGGGTGCTAAGCTTTCATATGAGGCTATGATTCCTGCTGATGGTAAGGGTGATCACCCTTCATTCGGTATCCTTACAGCAGCTAAGGAAGACCTTGCAAAGATTGGCTTTGATCTTATCATCAATGACCTTTCAGATTCTTCAGTTCTTTGGTCTGCAACAGAAGGCGGCACAGCTGAGATCTGGTGCGCAGCTTGGGGCGGATCAATGGATCCTGATATGTATCAGATCTATCACTCAGAAGGTGGTTCTGCATACATGTACAAGATTAACCAGCCTGAACTTGACGAACTTGTAGTTGAGGGTCGTTCAACAACAGATCAGACAGTTCGTAAGGCTATTTACAAGGAAGCTCTTGATTATGTAGTAGATTATGCAGTAGAAATCCCGATTTATCAGAGACAGAACTGCTCAATTTACTCATCAGAGCGTGTTGATGTTGAGAATTCAGATATGCTTCATGACGAGACAACATACTACAACTTCTTTGCAACAACAAGTGCTCATAACGGAATTGAGAGACTTATGACTAAGTAATTCGTATTTAACAATATAAGTACGTATGGCTTTGTCCGTGGGGGCTTTTTAGCTTCCACGGACATGTTATGTACTTTTATACTTTTTTACTTTACAGCTTTAAATTGATATAAGGTTGCATTTTGAGCAAAATGCTATAAAATAATAGGGTTCGAAAAAAATATTTCGCAAAGCGAAATTTTATATAGATTACATTGTTCCCCGAGTAATATATAGAATTATTCAGGTAGAAGATATTTTTATTTAGAAGGAGTATAGACAACAATGAAGAAATTCATACTTAAGCGTCTGCTCATATCAGTAGTATTATTGTTTTTCGTATCTATGATCATTTATACGATCATGAGATGTATGCCTACATCATACGTTGAACAACAGGCTATGGCTTTATCAACAAAGCCGGGTGCAAAGAGCTACTCTGAGTGGGTTGAACAGTTAAATGCTCAGTACGGTCTGGACACGGGGGTAATCCAGGGCTACTTTAAATGGGCATCAAAGGCAATAAGACTTGATTTTGGCGATTCATGGTATTGGAATCAGCCTGTTTTACAGAAGTTTGGCAGTGTAATATGGTATTCATTTGCACTTGGCCTTGTTACATTTATTTTGGAAATAATAATCGCTATACCTGCAGGTGTATCTGCAGCAAGAAGACAGTATTCCGCAACAGATTATACTGTAACGGTAATCGCGCTTATCGGTATTTCACTTCCGAGCTTCTTCTTTGCGACAATTTTGAAGTATGTTCTTTCGGTAAAACTGGGTTGGCTTGATCTTTATGGTATTGTAGGAAGATTCCATGAGAGTTATTCATCAACAGGAAAAATCCTTGATATGGCTCGTCACATGATCATGCCTGTTATCACACTTACTGTTGTAAGTGTAGGTTCACTTATGCGTTATACAAGAACCAACATGCTTGAGGTTTTAAATGCAGATTATATCAGAACAGCAAGAGCTAAGGGTCTTTCTGAGGACAGAGTAGTAAACTACCATGCATTTAGAAATACACTTATTCCGATTGTTACACTTCTTGGCGGATCCCTTCCGGGACTTTTCTCCGGTGCTATGATTACGGAGACTTTGTTCCAGATTCCCGGTATCGGATATACATCATATCAGTGTGTAGTACAGGGAGACATTCCTTTTGTAATGTTCTATATGGTATTTATGGCAGTCCTGATTCTTTTGGGTAACCTTATTGCTGATATTCTTTATGCAGTAGTAGACCCCAGAGTCAGAGTAAACTAAGGAAAGGAGGCGGATGTAATGTCAGAAGAAAAGAAAAACGAAGTAAAAAAAGAAGAAATGCATCTTGATGATGCCAACAGAGTCCGTGTCCTCTCTCCGGGAATGATGGTCCTTAAGAGATTCCTTAGAAACAGACTTGCTATTGTTGGTATGGTAATTATTATCGCTATGTTCCTGTTCGCTTTTGTAGGCGGTGCACTTTATCCCTATTCAGAGAGTAAGGTGTTCTATAAGACTGAGCAGGCGCTGAAGGATTTTGCGGGAGCTACTGTAATCGACCAGTTCCAGTTCCAGACAGCTGACGGAGTAACTCTTCCTTCAGATATCAATTCAAAAGCACTTATAGCAGTTTCAAAAAAGAAATATGTTTTCCAGACTCGTGATGGTCAGATGATCGGTATGTCACCTGCAGCTGAGGATTCAGATATATTTCTTATTTACTCTCTTGAACCTGCACAGGTTTTCCTTAAGGGTAATAAGGAGTTCGATGCTGCTGTAGAGGCAGGCAGAGCTGATTTTGAGCAGGACGGAAAGGTTTATATGTTTGACGGCGAGGATTTCAAGGCTGATGTATATGAAGCTACAGAACTCGCAGTTGCAAGTAAGAGATCCTTTACAGGATATAGCAAGGATACAAAATTCTCATATGAGTTTTACAAAAATGCACTTATAGCAGTTGCTACAGGTGTAACATCCTTTGATGCTGATGGCACAAACTACACTGTAAATGAAGAAGGCCTTGTTGAAGCAAATGGAGAGGGCTATGCTGTTGTTTCCAATATGAACTTCAATGCGATTGATCCCGGAACCTTCCTTGATCCCGCATATAAGGCTGCTGCCCTTGAAGCCTTCGAGGCACAGGGCAATTCAGGCTCCTTTGAATATGCAGATGCAGAAGGTAATAGTGTTGAGTACAGATTTGAGAAGAAGACCGGACAGTACACTATAAAGAAGTTCCAGGAAACAAGACTTATTGATATTTATGCAGCTCCTTCAAAGGCTCATCCTGTAGGAACTGATGCAAACGGAATGGACCTTCTTGCACGTCTTATGTACGGTGGTAGAATTTCACTTCTTATCGGATTTGTAGTTGTATTTATCGAAGTATTTATTGGTATGGTAATCGGTGGTGTTGCCGGATTCTTTGGCGGATGGGTAGATAACCTTCTCATGAGACTTGTTGATGTAGTTTACTGTATACCTGCCATGCCTCTTTACCTTATCCTTGGTTCTATCATGGACTACTATCAGGCAAGCCCCAGAGCACGTATCTACCTGCTCTGTGTAGTAATGGCTGTTATCGGATGGGTAGGAATTGCACGTATCGTAAGAGGACAGATACTCTCACTTCGTGAGCAGGAGTTCATGGTAGCTGCTGAGGCTCTTGGTATCAGTACATACCGTAGAATCTTTAAGCACCTTATACCTAATGTAATTCCTCAGCTTATCGTATTTGCAAGTATGGGTCTTGGTGAGGTTATCCTTTCAGAGGCTTCACTTTCATTCCTTGGTCTTGGTATCAAGTACCCTGCTGCTTCATGGGGAAGTATCATCAATGCGGTTAATGACTCATATGTAATGACAAATTACCTCTTTGTATGGCTTCCTGCAGGAACATTTATCCTTCTTACAGTTCTTGCATTTAACTTTATTGGTGACGGTCTTCGTGATGCGT
Organism: Butyrivibrio sp. AC2005; assembly: GCF_000424145.1. Lineage (GTDB taxonomy): Bacteria > Bacillota > Clostridia > Lachnospirales > Lachnospiraceae > Butyrivibrio. The sequence goes on along the minus strand of NZ_AUJI01000010.1, from coordinate 73,274 downwards.
TCGATCCAAAGATGAAGAGGTGATTATAATGGCAAAGAATTCAAATTACATCTCGGCTAAAGAGTCTAGAAGGATTTCACGCGAGAACCGTAAGATTACATCCGAGATTGAGAAAAAGAGAAATAGAAAGCATATTCCCGAGAGCGAATATGTTACACAGATGAAAAATCCTGATAACTGTGTTGAGTTTGACAATGTTCACACATATTTCTTCACTGATATCGGAACTGTTAAGGCTGTTGACGGTGTTTCCTTTGAGGTACCTCAGGGTAAGACAGTAGGTATAGTCGGTGAGTCAGGCTGTGGTAAGTCAGTTACAAGTCTTTCACTTATGCAGCTGGTTCAGAGACCTTCAGGACAGACTGTTGAAGGCGAGATTCGTTTCAATGATGGCGAGAGAACAATTAATGTAGTAAATGCACCTGCATCTGCTATGCAGAAGCTTCGTGGTAACAAGATGTCAATGATCTTCCAGGAGCCCATGACATCCCTTAACCCGGTATTCAGAATCGGTGCGCAGGTTGATGAGGTAATTGCACTTCACAACCCTGATATGACACCTGAGCAGGTTAAGGCAAGAACAATAGAGATGCTCCAGATGGTTGGTATTGCTAATAAAGAGGGTGTTTACCAGATGTATCCTCATGAGCTCTCAGGTGGTATGCGTCAGCGTATCATGATCGCTATGGCGCTTGCCTGCGATCCTAAGCTTATTATTGCGGATGAGCCTACAACAGCACTTGATGTTACAATCCAGGCGCAGATTCTTGATCTTCTCAGAAATCTTAAGGACAAGATAAATTCATCAATCATGCTTATCACTCACGACCTTGGTGTTGTAGCAGAGATGGCAGATTATGTTGTAGTTATGTACGCAGGCCGTGTTATTGAAAAGGGTACAGCAAGAGAGATATTTAAAGATCCCAGACATCCTTACACAATCGGTCTTATGAAGTCTAAGCCCGTTGTTGGTAAGCATGTGGATAAGCTTTACAATATTCCCGGAAACGTACCTAATCCGATTGATATGCCTGATTACTGCTACTTTAAGGATCGTTGTGAGATGTGCGTAGAGAAATGTTCCGGAAAGTATCCCGGAGTTTACAGGATTTCTCCTACTCATGAAGTAAGCTGTTACAGATGCGAGGATTTCGCAAACAATGCAAAGACTGAAGAAGGAGGTGCAAAGTAATGAGCGATAATATACTTGAAGTAAAGCACCTCAAGAAATATTTCCCTATTAAGGGTGGTTTCTTCGGTGGTGTTACAGGAAATGTAAAGGCCGTTGATGATGTATCATTTTCTATCCCTCGTGGAACAACAATGGGTCTTGTTGGTGAGTCAGGTTGTGGTAAGTCCACAACAGGAAGAACAATCTTAAGACTTCTTGAAAAGACAGAGGGTGATATCCTTTTCAATGGTGAAGATATCAGTAAATATGATAAGAAGAAGCTTCGTGAGCTTCGTACGAAGATGCAGATCATTTTCCAGGATCCGTACTCTTCACTTTCTCCTCGTCTTCCTATCGGAGAAATTATCGGAGAGGCTGTTCGTGAACACGGCCTTGTTCCCAAGGAGGAGTTTGACGACTATGTTACAGAAGTAATGAAGGAATGCGGACTTCAGCCTTATCATAAGGATCGTTATCCTCATGAGTTCTCAGGTGGACAGAGACAGCGTATCTGTATTGCAAGAGCACTTGCTGTTAAGCCTGAATTCGTAGTATGTGATGAGCCTGTATCAGCACTTGACGTTTCAATTCAGGCACAGATCATCAACCTGCTTAAGGACCTCCAGGAGAAGAATAACCTTACATATCTGTTTATCTCTCACGACCTTTCAGTTGTTGAGCATATATCCGATGCTGTAGGTGTTATGTACCTTGGAAATCTTGTTGAGACAGGTAAGACAGAGGACATTTTTGCTGAGCCTCTTCATCCTTACACAAAGGCACTCTTTAGTGCTATTCCTATGCCTGATCCGGATATCAAGAAGGAGAGAGTTCTTCTTGAGGGTGATATTCCTTCACCTGCTAATCCGCCTAAGGGATGTAAGTTCCACACAAGATGCCCTCATTGCATGGGAATCTGTAAGGAGCAGGATCCTCAGCCTAAGGATATGGGAAATGGCCATGTAGTAAGGTGCCATCTCTACAATGATAAGTAAAAAACATGCATTTATAGATGAGAATGTAAAATAGATATAAAGAAATTCTGAAAAATCAGGGAGAAGCAATTCTCTCTGATTTTTTTATGTATAATTGTAATGTAAGAGTATGCGTTAGGAGTCAGTATATGATCACTTTATTGAGTCTCGGAATCATCTCAGTCGGTATTCTGGCTATAAGAGCAAGAAGTATAAGCCGTACTGTAGGAACGATTTGGATTGATCTTCAGGTTGATGTGACAATTGCATACATTCTTCTTATCTGGGTGCTGGATTTATATGGCAAATATATCGGGTTTACCAGCGATATTAAATATGTCGCAAGTGAAACTATGTTTGTCATTACTCTTAATACTTATCTTTTGTGTGCGCTGAAAATAACTGTAGGACTGGTAAGGTACAGAGAAAAAAGGCCACTGTTATCACTATTACCATATGGCTTAGAGCTGATATATCTGCTGGTATTAAACCCCATAAATCATATTGCATATTTTGAAGATGTCAGAGGAATAATTACTATTGAGAGAATAGTATTTATCATTATATGCACATTCCTTAGTGGTATATATGTTATAGTATCTATTTATCTGGCATGGAGACATATAAGACGTCTTGGCAAGGTTGCGGCTTCTGTTATTACAGGTATGGTTATCCTTGTGTATGCGATGCTGATAATGAACAACAGTATAACTGACTTTATGTATATGGGAGCAGCATTTGCAGCGTGTGTTACCTTTAACCTGGTAATGCTGTATCTTGTCGATAATCCGACAGATCCCAAGACAGGAATTTATAATCAAAAGGCATTTTTCAGAGCAGTGGAAGAGGACCTTATTTTGAATCCGAAAATGGAATATCAACTATGCCTTTTGGATATAAGAGACTTCCAGGATGTAAATGAGAGATTTGGATTTGAGCGGGGAGATGATATCCTGAGGCGTATAGCGGCAGCTATGAGAAAGCAGTTTTCATGGGAGGTTGAGCTTGCCTACCTTGGAGAGGATAACTTTGTGGGACTATTTCCACAAGGCTCATATTGGATGCTTCAGGGCATTCTTTCTCTGGATGAGATGTATCCTGGTGAGGATATGGATTATAATCTCTCACTGTATTCCGGTGTATACCCCATAACGGATAGAACTATGAATCCACAGCTTATGATAGACAGGGCGAGATTTGCAATGGATAAAATCCGCTATGAATATAATAAGCATGAGCATGTATTTGATGAAAAACAGAATCGTGACTTTGAGATGCAGGCATACATGCAGCATAACTGTGAGAGAGCAATACATGAGCATGATTTTGTACCATATTTCCAGCCTATTTATGATGCTGAGACTAAAAAAGTATGTAGCGCAGAAGCTCTTGTCAGATGGAAGGATAAACAATACGGCCTTATAAGTCCGGGCGATTTTATACCTTTATTTGAGCGTAACGGCTTCATTAACAAGCTTGATACATATATGTGGGAAGAAGTATGCAAACAGATTTCTGAATGGAGAAAAGAGGGCATATTGGTGCCGCCCATATCCGTAAATATATCCAGGAGAGATCTTCAGATAGAAAATCTTTATGAAGTGATTTTGGATATGATAAAGAAGTACCATCTTTCGCCGAATGACATTAAGCTGGAGATTACAGAGAGCGCTTTCGTAGCGGAAAACCAGCGATTCTTTAATACAGTGGATCTTCTTAAAGAGGTTGGATTCAGAATCCTGATGGATGATTTTGGAAGCGGCTATTCAAGCTTTAATACCTTTAAAAATGCGCATGTAGATATACTGAAGGCGGATATGAAGTTTATGGATGGTATAGTTTCTTCTGAAAAAGGAAAGATAGTAATCAATACCATCGTTGAAATGACAAAAAAACTTGATATGCCTATAGTTGTTGAAGGCGTTGAAACTGAAGAACAGTATGAATACCTGCGGTCTATAGGATGCGAGATGATACAGGGATATTATTTCTCAAAACCTGTACCTGCTGAAAAATTTAAGGAACTTATTCTATAATAAAAAGCCTTCCCCATAATGAGGAAGGCTTTACTGATTATATTACTGAATAACGAGCTGATCCCATGTATCTGCGGGAACAAGAGCGATATATGTCTTACCGTTGTTTATCTCGAGCTCATTTGCCTGTGAATCAAAGAACTGAGTCTTTACAAGTTCACCTGTCTTTGTCCATACGATATCTGTTGCCTTACCGTTTGTGCAGTAGTAACCGGGCTGGTTGATATCAATACAGTTGTAGATGAGGTAACCGTGATCATCAAGCTGAGTGAAGGTACATTTCTGAAGAATTACGTTCTTAAAGGAAAGAACAGCACCGTCTTCTCCATCCTTGTGAGGATTACCATAATCATAATACTCGTATTCTTTTGTGGATTCATTATATACAAGCTTTGAGCTGTTGTGCTCGAAAGGAATGATATCGATTGTATTAGCGTCTAAGCACTTAGCGTAGCCCTTGTCCTCAAGATTGATCTCGTTGCCCCAGGGTGTGAAGTTAAAGTGTGACTCCTGAATACCGTCAGGTGCAAATTCGTTATAAGTTGTTGAGAAGCTGCTTCCGGAGAAGTTGTTCTCAAGGTCGCCTGCAAGGATGTACTCTGTGTACTCTCTCTTCTTACCGTTGTCTACACGGGAGAAGGTTCCTGAGAAGTGGTTTGTTCCCCATTCCTTAGCAAGGTAGGGGTCGATGTGAACCTTAGGGCCACCATCGTGACAAAGTACTGCGTTCCACTCAGCTGCAAGAATAATGTTTGTAGGACGTGTACTACGGATGGAACCAAGCTGTTTTAAAGAACCCCAATCCTTCATAAGACACATAAGACGGGTAATTCTTCCGTTCTGAGTACTGTTCATCATCTCATATACAACATCACATTCTGAAATACCGAAGTGAGGAAGAGCGATAGATTCATTATCTACCATTGCGGCGATAGGACGCTGATCCTTGATTGACTCACTGATGGGCTCACCGGTGAGCTCACTTCTGTACATACCTTCAGGAATCTCTGCTGATACAATTTCGGGCTCAGCTTCAGCGGGCTCTTCTGTTGTCTCCTCTGCTACAGGTTCTTCCTCAGCAGTATCTCCTTCGATTGACTCCCAGGAAAGACCCTCAGAAGAATCCTCTGCAGGCTTCTCCTTGCCACAGCCAACAGCAGTAGTAAGCATCATTGTTACAAGCGCAATGCTTACAATACGTTTATTAAATTTCATAATATAATTCCTCCTTAAAATGTGTTTGGGTGACACATCTTTCTTATTTTAACAGAAAAGACATAAAGGAAAAAGCCTGTTTTTAAAATTTATAAAAACAGGCTTAATAACATTTAATAATTATGAAAAATCTCTTCGCTTACGGTCTGCGGCCTCTATTAACATTCGCAGTTCATCCTCGTCTCTCGGAGTGCCGTGAGAATAGCCGCTGGTATAATGAATAGGTTTATTTAGTTCAGGGACACTAAGGGTTGCCATATTTCTTTCCCAAATGGAAAGGCGCTGAAGGGCATCACTTAATTCAATATCCTGAAGAATGATAAGGAAGGAATCCGAACCATATCGGTAGGAATGGCTCTCTGTGAGATGCGTTTTTATGCAGCTTCCAACCTGTCCGAGAATGGCATCGCCGGTACTTTGGCCGTATTCTTCATTTATCTTCTTGAATTCGTCCAGATCAAGCATAACTACGATGATGTGATGATTCTGATAGGAGGTGAAATCATCTCTCAGCGCATATCGGTTTTTCATGTCGGTTATATTGTCATGTACAGGCACATTCTGCAGCATATCGTTCATGGTTTCTATACGGTGGATACGTTCAAGCTCAGTGGCCTGCATCTTATATTTGTTAAAAGAACCTACCAGAGTGAGAAGCGCAAAAATAAAATAATTTAACAGGCTTATCTTCTGTGCACCATCATAGGAATGCAAAACCAAATAAAATATTAAATAAGAACCCCAAATCAGGATTAAACCGGTTACAGGTGGCAACAGAATAAAATTAACAAGACAGAAAATAATAGCAAAGAAAATAAACATCTGTTGACCATGTGAATATTCATAGAATGAAGAAACCATTCCAAAAACCATGAACATCAAAAAGTAGGCAACATAGATATTTTTATAAGTACTAAAGGGATGCTTTAAATCCTTAAGCGCGTAATGGCTTGTTAATAGTGCCAAAGCACTGACAACTATTGAATAGATAGCACTGGGAACTATAAAGGGTTCATAAAGCATTGCCTTGTTAAAAAGGAAATAGTATACAAGAACCAGAAATTCAACGGTTGTAAAAGCCAGCGCTATATCGTGAGTAGATTTGAGATTCTTGCGATATAAGCCCTCTTTAATAGAAGGATGTATATATGGATTCATATAATTTTTGAATCTTGTCCAATTCTCAGAAAAAGTTGCCATTCGTCCTTACCTTCGCTAATATAATGATGCGGGCATATTTTTAAGCCAAAGAAAATTATACCATGAATATGCAGTCTACTGTATAAAAATAAACATGAGACGGGAGATTTTGTAATGCTTTATGAATTATTGATTGGAAGATTTACACAGTTTCAATTATCGGCTATCAGTATGATAGCAGCTTTTATAATCACGTTTTTAACTCTGAATATGAGGTTTTCATTTCTTCCTCAGGATCAGGGCAGGGCATTTGCGATTAATGGAGCACTGTCCAAGGGTAAGCTCAGAGGAGTAGGGCTGGTATTTGTGATAGACTTTATACTACTTTCAGTACTCTTTCTGCCTTTATCTGTGGAATTTCTTATATATTTGGGTCTGACCTTCCTTATAATGCTCAGCGGATACATGGATGATGCTTCGGAAAAGCCATGGAATGAGTATAAAAAAGGTCTGATAGATTTTGTGATATCTGTGGCTACAATGGTCACGTTTTTATCTCAAAATGATACTAAAGTTAATTTTCTGGCCTTTGAGTTTTCTATCCCATACCCGGTATATTTTGTGCTGGGAGTAATTCTTATATGGATTGCTATCAATGTTACAAACTGCTCGGACGGAGTGGATGGCCTTTGTGCCTCACTGGTGATAGTTACGGTTATGTCCTTTAAGATAATGTTTTCCGAGAATCTTGGAAGCATGGGGACAGCAGCACAGATTTTGTGTGCAGTGCTTTTGGCATATCTGTACTTTAACTGCTCGCCCAGCTCCATGCTTATGGGGGATGCGGGATCAAGAGCTTTGGGATTTTTTATAGCTCTTCTTGCAATGAAATCATCACATCCGTTCGCATATCTGATGCTCTCATTGGTTCTGATAATTGACGGAGGTCTGGGACTTCTTAAGATATCGCTTATAAGATTTTTAAAGCTTCATGTTATGTCCAATTTAAGGACGCCTATTCATGATCATATGAGGAAAAACCTGGAATGGTCAGATACTCAGGTGGTTATAAGATTTATAATAATTCAGGTCGTGATATCGGTATTGTTTGCGGCGCTATAATTGTATTGCTGAACAATATTTACCTGTTGCAACTAAAAAAATAACTTGAATGAAAAGCCCCATACACTATATGCCCGATTTAAATCGATTATGCTTTTAGCAACGAGATTGAAATCGGGCATATAGTGTATGGGGCTTTGGATTATAAGTTTATTGATATACTTTATTTTTCAGGCGCTCTTCAAACTCATCAAGCGTAAGAGGCTTGTCATAATAGAATCCCTGAACGATGTCACAACCGACTTTTTGCAGAAATTCAATCTGATCCTCTCTTTCGACACCTTCCGTAATTACCTCAATGTCGAGTTCCTTCGCCATATGGATTATATTTTTCAGAACTATTTCATCACGCTTGGTAAGTGTGTCATTGTCTATAAATGACTTGTCAATTTTGATAGTGGAGACAGGTAAATCTCTTAATATTCCAAGTGATGAATATCCTGTACCAAAATCATCTATTGAACTTGCAATATTCATTCCGTTCAACTTATTAAGAAAGTCGGAGATAAGTCCTTTTTCTTTCTGGGTGGCTGTTTCCGTAACCTCTATCTGAATATATTTAAGATCAATGTCATACTTCTTTGTAATTTCCAGGATTTGATCAGCAAGCTGTTCTTCAGCAAGATCGCTCCTTGAGAAGTTCACGGAAACCGGTACGGGCTCGATGCCTTTATCAATCCAATGGCGGATAGTACGACATACTTCCTCCATAACATAAATATCAAGACCGATGGAATAGCTGTTTTTTTCCAAAACGGGAACAAACTCAGCAGGATAGACATATTCTCCCTTACACAGCCAGCGGGAGAGTGCTTCTGCCCCTACAAGAGTGTGGGTTTTGGTATCAACTTTGGGCTGATAATAAACTTTAAATTCATTATTTAAAAGGCCGTCTTCAAAACGGTCTTCAATTTGCTTTTCACGATAGACCTTGGTGCTCATTTCCTTTGTGACGAACAGGAAGGGCTCGCCTGATAAAGATCTGGCAACGCTGCAGGCTATGGAACTTCGACCTATTATCTGTCCAGGAGCCTTTAAGGAATCATCAATGTCATATACACCAGCTATGGCACTTATGAAAACAGGAAGCTGTTCTCCGTCACGAATACCGTAAACCTCTGTTTTTTCAAGGAGCTTAAGGAAGTCTCCTGTGCGTTCCTTGCGAATGAGAGCAACGAAATTATCGCCTCCAAGGTGGCCTATAAGCTCGTCTTTCCTGCAGAATTCAAGCAGGACTCGGGCATATCTTCGGATAATATTATCGGTTTCTTCACTGCCAAAGCGCCTGTTTATCAGACCGAATCCTTTAAGGTTAAAATAATAGGAATTATAGTTTTTTATCTCGCCGGCAACCATTTTTCTTGTGGCAAATGCTATAAAACCACCGGAATTGGGAAGACCTGTAAGATATTGGGTAAGTGAACTTTTCTGAACAAGCTCTACGAGTCTGTAGCGGCCCATGTGAATCAGAAAAACTCTGACAGCAGACTGAAGGAGTTGTCTTTCTTCTTCGCTCCAGTTCGTTTCGATAGGAGCGTAAACATGAGCGGAAATTGTGCCGTTTTCAAAGGTGCGCTGCGATTCTTCAAGCCATACTATCTCTGTGGCTGAATCGGAATCCATCTCGCCTGAATAAACAGTCATATGCCTGGCTTCGCCGGTGGGCATCTGCTTGGTTTCGGGAATATTCATATCAAATACAACCTGAGAAATGTTTAGAGATGGCCCAATAATAGAAAAGGCTTGCCCTGCAGCTTCAAGGGTGTTTTCTGACTCTGAAATAATCTGAATGAATTTGTCTAAAAGTTTAGATTTACTCATGTATGCTCACTTTTTTGCAGGGTTAAGTGCGACCATTTCTATTGTCCTACAAAACTAAAATTAAAACAAGCAATTATTTTGATGTTTTAAGTAAGCTTTAATTATCCGTCATTTTATACAATTTAGCGAAAAACAATTCAGCAAAAGGTGCTATTATACAAAATTATAAAAAATTGATAAACTATTAATAATCACAGTTTATGAAAATTTAACATTGGTAGTAACCAAAATCTCATGGGGGGAGAGTTATGGGTATAACTATCAGGCAGTACACGTCGGTCGTAGTGACGATCAGTGAGCGAGAATCCGAAGCGGTCAAACTTGCGGTATCGAATCTTATCCGCGATTTCAAAAGAGTGCTTCAAATAAATACAGAAGTTTATGATCCCGATTCCCAGCAGATACTGGTGGGTACAGTTGGTGTGTGTGAAGACTTCGAGGAAGAGGATCTTGTCGGTCTTTTCAGTTCTCATGGCAGAAGGCGAAAGGAAGCCTACGTTATAAGAGACAGAAGAGGCAGGCTTGTTATAGCCGGATCTGACAGGAGAGGAACCGTTTTTGGAATTTATGAGTTTTGCAGAACGGTTTTAGGGGTTTCGCCATGGTATTTTATGGCGGACGTACCTATTCATCCTAAAACAGAAATTTCTTTGCCGGACGATTATCATGTTTCGGATCACCCTAGTATAGAATACAGAGGAATTTTTATAAATGATGAGGAAGAGCTTGATCATTGGGCTCAGCGTTATCTTGGCGAGACGACAATAGGTATCAAGACCTATGAGAAGATTTTTGAGCTCATGCTAAGGCTTAAGATGAATTATATTTGGCCCGCAATGCATGTTAATGCTTTTAATTCCAACCCCGAAAATGCAAGGCTTGCAGACAGGATGGGGATCGTAATAGGAACCTCTCACTGCGATATGCTTATGCGAAGTAATAATAAGGAATGGAGACCCTGGCTTGAGAAAAAGGGATATGGCGGGGTTCCTTATGACTTTACTGCTTCTGAGAAGAGTCGTGATGCGATTATTGAATATTGGCAGGAAGCTGTTGAGCAGAACAAGGATTATGAGGTTACCTATACCCTTGGCATGCGCGGAATTAATGATACTGAACTTGAGCCGGTTGGCCTTGCGGGACTACGCGGTGATGAACTTAGAAATGCAAAGATAGAGCTTTTGGAGGATGTAATACAGGCTCAGGAGCAGATACTTGAAAATACACTCGAGAACGTACCGATGAAGATTTTTGTACCTTATAAGGAAGTGCTCGAGTTATATGACAACGGATTGAATATTCCGGATGATTTTACTCTGATTTGGGTGAATGATAATTACGGACATGTAAGACGTTATCCTAATGAAAATGAGAAGAGACGTAAGGGTGGGAATGGTCTTTACTACCACAATTCATACTGGGCACCTCCGGGAGCTTCGTATCTTTTCCTGTGTTCAATTCCGCTCTCCCAGACCAGAAACGAGCTTAAGAAAGCATACGAAGAGGGTATCCGCAAACTGTGGGTGACTAATTTTGGTGCGATAAAACCGCTGGAACAGCAGATGACATACTACGCTCAGCTTGCCTGGGATATTGGAAAAACAGAGACTATTTGTGCAGACGAAGTCGAGTTTCTTGCTAAATGGATAGATGAGACCTTTAGCGGACATCATGGAAAGAAGCTCGCACCTATGCTCGTGGAATTCGACCAGCTTACAAATGTCAGGAAGGTTGAGCAGATGGATGTGGATACCTTTTCACAGACAGCGTATACCGACGAAGCTGTCAGCAGAATCCATCGCTATGAGTATATGTTTAAGACAGGTAACCGGATTTACCATTCGCTTCCTGACAATGAGAAAGACTCATTTTTCCAGCTTATTCTTATGAAAATACACGCAGCTTACTATACCTATGCAATGTATTACTATGCAGACAGGAGTAATCTGTGTATAAAACAGGGCAAAACACACAGTGCGGCTGACTATACAACAAGGTCGCTTGCATTTGATCATGCAAGAAGAAGTATGCTGTACTATTACAATCATGTGATGGCCGACGGCAAGTGGGACGGCGTTATGACACCTGAGGATTTTCCACCCACAAGAACGGCGATGCACCCTGCGTGTAAACCGCCCATTGATAAATCAGAGGATCATCTGATTGTTACCTGTCAGAATGAGGAAAACGCTCTGACTTTTGTTAAGCCTGTGGAAAAATGGTTTGAGATAGCAAATGCCGGTGAAAATGAGATTGTCGTAACAGTAGATCTGCCCTCCTGGCTTAGAGTTACCGATGACAGTATGGCTCATTTGGAGGGACATGGGGACATCAGGATAAACGGAGAGGAAAGACTTCTCCTTGAGGTTGATTGGAACCAGGTTTCCGACATGATAGAGCAGATGACCAAAAAGGGTGAAGTTAAATCGGACGACAATGTTGTTTCGATAAAGGATTCCATCCATGTCATGGCGCTAATGACCGGTGAAAGTCATGTTATTCCCGTTGAGGCAAAGCTTTTCAGAGGAATAACCCTGCTTGGACAGGGGAATATTGTATTTCCTCCGCATATGGAAGATGACGGAATGCTCAGAATAGAGGCTGATATGGTCAGGGATCTTTCCGGTGCGTGGGTAAGAATTCCTAATCTGGGAAGACAGAGGGGATCCCTTGTTGAAGCAAGAACAGAGGGGGCAACCCTGACATATGAAGTTACGGTTACCAGTGAAGGCGCGTTTCTGTTAGAGCTTCACAGATTCCCTTCATTAAATTCCGTAGGAAGAATCAGGATTGGTGTGTCTGTTGATGAGAACCCTGTGGAGGTTGTGGAATCAGAGGCCAATGATGAATACAAGGGCGAGTGGAAAAATAATGTAAGGAACAATGTAGACAAGCTGTATCTCAGGCTCCCAAATATTAAGCCCGGTTCACACAGAATTATATTCCATGCCATGGATAAGTATTTCTCTTTTTCAAGATTTGTTATTTATACAAGAGAACGTCAGGAAAACAATCTTGGAATCAGAGGTGGAGATTTAAGGCTTCCGCTTCCTTTTGATGCAGCAGGCTTCTGTTGGGACTTTTATGGAAAAGAAGCATACGAGCTTCCGCCAAGACCTGTGTATTATGCGTTTAGGAAACAGAAAGGCAATTGTTTTGAGATTGGTGAGCATATGGAGTTTCTGCCGCATTATGGCTCACCGGTTCCTGCAAGAGAAATAGTTGCAAAGGGTGAACATACTGCGATTGAAAAGGACGGAAGAATTCTTATAGAAGCTGCGTCTGCCCTGAACCAGTCGAAAGCAGCTTTTGCAGAGGGTGAAGGATGGGATTATTGTAATGCACCTTCACATGGTGAGACGGGACTGGCAATGTATATCAGGGATGAAAATGCACTGAGAAATTATAGGGAGACAAGCTGGGGCGGAGCCAGTGCTATCAAGAAAGCGCCATCCCTTCATTACAGCATAGAAACAAGGGGAGGAACCTACAGAATCTGGGGAAAAATTCTCATGTGGGATGCTGACAAAGCCCATTTCACAATTGGGGTAGATGATAAGATATATTCAGAACAGGATTTATACGGTGGCCAGTCTATCTGGAGATTCTCTGCAGAGAATATATGGAGATGGGTGCCGCTTCTGGATGTTAAACTAAGAGGTGGAAGGCATACCCTCAGATACTTCTCATTATCTGCAGGAATAAGGGTTGAGCAGTTCTACCTGACTGCAACTGATGAGCTTCCTCCTGCAATGGTGTGAATTCCTTTTTAGTGAAGCTGACGGATAAGGGGTTACAGAATACTAAGGAACGCAAGCGTGCATCCCTGCCCCCAGGGATAATGACCATATACCTGTCTGTGCACAGCAATATCTTCACAGCTGCTTAATGACTGACCTACAGAGCCGTTTTCGGTGTTTTCGAGGAGAAATTCCCCGGCACCCTGAACGGCTTTTTGTACCTGTTCCGATAAATCGGCAGCATGTGAATGGAACATACCTCTCTTTAACCAATTAGCCATTGAATAGGCAATCATAGCAGTAGCAGAGGTGTCAGCCTCTCCTTCAGTAGCCGGAAGAAGCCATGAAAAGCCGCCGTCAGGTCTTTGGTATTCCAAAGTGACCTTGATAAGGCTGTAGAATTGAGACATCAGTTTATCCATAGTGCTTTTTAGAATTGAATCTTCAATAGGGTTACTTTTGTGATTTTCTTCCCTATAAATGTTTGACAGGATTTCAGAATATCCCATCATAAGCCAGCCGACTGCGCGTCCCCATCCGATGATACCTGCTTTTTTATCCTGGGACAGAGAAAATGCATGGTAAGGAAGCCCTGACTTTTTGTCAAAGCCATCTGCATGAAAGGCTAACAGCTGTTTTGCGGCAAGGGCAATGGCATTTCTTTTATGAAAAACCGTGCCGTACCTGGCAAGGAACATGGCGGATTGTCCTGCGCCGTCTGCGTAGATAAGATCATTGCCCTTGGAAGGATTATAGATAATACTTTCCTCGGAATTTTTGGGCGCCTGAGCAAGAAAATTAGCAATCATGGCAGCTCCGTGATGATAGCGCTTATCGCCTGTGGATTCATATAATTTGATCAAAGCCATTCCGGCAACGGAATCATCGACAAAGCCAGCCTGCTCGCCATTTTTAATCCATTTATCCAGATACTCACAAAGGATATTTTTCATCTCGTCCCTGAACTCCTGTGAAATGAGCTCAGATGCGGTGTCAGAGGGAGACAGAGATGCTTCGGATAAGCCAAGCATCAGCATTCCTGCAGGCCAGAACAGGGGATCCCTGTTAGTAGTTGCTCTTTTTAATGCTTTCCTGGCAACGTCTTTTAATGCATCTTTTGCAGTATAGTTATTTATGGTAAGGAGATCGTTTTCGGTGACCTTTATGATCTGTTCCATGATTTCTTTATTCATGCTCTTCCCAACTTTCTTAATACTATGCCCTTAAGATATGAATACTCTTCTGTGTTGTGGAATATAATCCAGAAGATTCCATTGAAAATAACGGTAACGATTATGATCATAATTCCGAAGGAGATAATTGTAACATCCTTCATGATGAATGTTCCGATAAAATAAAGCAGTCCAATGATTGCGACTTCCGTGATTATGTATTTGAGGCTGTCAATGAAATATGATGCAGCGCTTCGGTCAAAGCAGACTTTATAAATAATAATCGGCTTTGTGATATTTGCTATGAGCCCTGATACAACGGTTCCGATATATATACCTGCCAGGCCGATTTTTTGAACCAGAACTATGGATATAACAAGATTTACAACTCCCTGTATGATGGCCAGGTATTTGTCCTGCTCAAAAACTCCTGCCGCGGTTTTGAAGTTTGAAAGAACAATTCTGTCGCCTTTAAAGTAATAATCCGTCAAAAACAGGTAGACCGCAAAGGTGCTCAGCATCCATTCCGGACCGTATTTTTTTACAATCCACAGATAAATGAGTGGCTGCAACAGAATAAAGAATCCGCAAGCTGAAAAACCGTAAACCCATGATGCAAAAAAACGATAAATCTTAAAGGATTTAAATTGTTTTTCCTTAGACTCTGTAGCTATAAGGTTACCAAAACCGGAGATGACGGAGTTGAAAATAATATTAACAAAATTGGCGATGGTTCCGGTGACCATAGTATAGTTATCAACATGACCGGCAGCTTTAACCTCTATAAACGAGGAAATTATAAGCGTATCAGTCTGAAGTCTTGCAACATCTCCGACCTTGTGCATGACAAGCGCCCGGGTTTTCTTCCAAACCTCATCATGCTCATCCTTTGTAAGGGGAGTTATATTTTTGTCTGTAAGATAAGGATATAACTTGTTCAGATAACTGTTTACAAAAATCTTCTGTATCAGCTGAACAGCCGCATCTGTCAATAAGTACAGATAGAAATTCGGGATAATCAGAAGTATTAATATCTGGAAAAATACAGTTACTATTTTTGTGATTGTATTTATGTTGGTCTGTATATAGTTTTTCTGCTCTGCATTTACAAGACTGTATTTGTAAGAAACGAAATAAGTGCTAACAGTATTAAACAAAAAGATGAGATAATAGAATCTGAGGTCGCTTGGAGCAACATCTCCGGAATTTTTTGCCAGGTATTTAAGGAACGGAACCAGAGACAGGCCTATTACAGCAACGACAATGGCGATAGTATGGTATGCCTTTCGATACATCTGCATATAGGATTTGACTTTTTCCGTATCGCCCTTAGCAACCGGGGCATATAAACTGAAATTAAGAGCAGTACCTATTCCCAGTTCTGCCATTGACAGAAGTGATAGGATATTGCTATAGAGTGCATTGACGCCAAGGAGAGTCTCTGCAAGTCGATGAATAAAGATTGTGCGCAGAATGAAGGACATCAGCGCGGTGCATAGTTGCCCTACGTATCCAAATGTTATATTTTTGGCAGCGAGCTTTGTTCTGCCCATAAATTGACCTCCGGGACTTTTTTAACTATCATGTTATTATATCATTTTAAGGAGAATTTTTAGCAATGAAAGAAAAAAATGTAAAACTTAATGGTAAAACCGTCCTTATTACAGGCGCTGCCGGATTTATCGGTTCGCATCTTGCAGTAAGACTTCTTGATTCATTTGAAGATATAAAGGTAGTCGGATATGACAATGTAAACGATTATTACGATGTAAGACTAAAGGAAGAGAGACTGGAAAATCTTTCTAAATATGAAAACTTTATATTTGTTAAGGGAGATATTGCTGACAAGGCAGCAGTGGATGCTGTTTTTGCACAGTATAAGCCTGCGGTTGTTGTAAATCTTGCGGCTCAGGCAGGTGTCCGTTATTCAATTGAGAATCCCGGCGCCTATATAGAGGCAAATGTAATCGGATTTTACAACATTCTTGAGGCATGCAGACATTCAGATCCCAAGGTAGAGCATCTCGTATATGCATCCAGCTCAAGTGTTTACGGCGGAAACACAAAGCTTCCTTTTTCAACAAAGGATCAGGTAGATCATCCGCTTTCACTTTATGCTGCCACTAAGAAATCAAACGAGCTTTTTGCTTATTCCTACAGTAACCTCTATGGTATGGCTACAACAGGTCTTAGATTCTTCACGGTTTATGGACCTATGGGACGTCCGGACATGGCATTGTTCCTCTTTGCAGATAAGCTTCTTAAGGGTGATACCATTCAGATCTTCAATTATGGTAACTGCAGAAGAGATTTTACTTATGTAGATGATATCGTTACCGGAGTTGTTAATGTTATGCAGAGTACACCCGATGAGGATGAGAAGGGTAACAGATATAAGGTTTATAACATTGGTAATCACAATCCTGAGAACCTCATGGATTTCGTTGATATTCTTCAGAAGGAGCTCGTTGCTCACGGGTGTCTTCCGGAAGATTTCGATTTCGAGGCACATAGGGAACTGCTTCCCATGCAGCCCGGTGATGTAGAGGCAACTTTTGCGGATGTTGATGATCTTATGAATGATTTCGACTTCAAGCCGGATATGCCTCTTAAGGAAGGTATACACCGCTTTGTTGACTGGTATGCAGGATACGTTAAACGGAGAGATAACATTTAAAAGGCTGATATTTTGAAGATTGAGAATACTATAATAAAGCCTTCCCCTAGGGGGAAGGTGTCAGCGAAGCTGACAGATGAGGGGACCATGGATAAAATAATGCAGAGCCGCATGGATCGCGGATTCTTTAAGCATCAGGACGAATACGAAGCAAAGGCGCTCGAGGTGCTCCGCTCAGGCTGGTATATTCTTGGTAAAGAGGTGGAGAGCTTTGAGAAGGAATTTGCTGCTTATGTAGGCACGAATTATAGTGTAGGACTAGCCAGCGGTCTTGATGCCCTCTGGCTTGCTTTCAGGGTTCTTGGAATCGGCAAGGGTGATGAAGTCATAGTTCAGGGAAATACATACATAGCCAGTGTTATGGGAATAACCATCAATGACGCTACACCTGTTTTTGTAGAACCTGATGAATATTATCAGATAGACGTGGATAAGATAGAGGAGAAAATAACAGATAAAACCAAGGCTATATTGGTAGTTCACCTCTACGGACAGTCTGCGAGAATGGACAAGGTTCAGGAACTCTGCAGAAAATATGATCTGAAGCTTGTGGAAGATTGTGCTCAGTCTCATGGAGCCTGCTTTGACGGAAAAATGACAGGAAGCTTTGGAGATATAGGATGCTTCTCTTTTTACCCGTCAAAGAATATGGGGGCGTTTGGAGATGCAGGGGCAATAACAACAGATGACCCCGAGCTTGCGCGTCTTATGAAAATATATCGTAATTATGGTAGTGAGAAGCGCTATCATAATATGGTCGTGGGTGCTAACTCAAGACTTGATGAAATGCAGGCAGGACTTTTAAGAGTCCGCCTGAAATATTTAAATGAGATAAATAACGAAAGATATCAAATTGCCGGGAAATATGCTAAGGGCATAACCAATCCGCTCATTATCAAACCGCAGATTTGCGCCGGTGCTACCAGTGTATGGCATCAGTATGTGGTCAGGATAAAGGAACGCAGGGATGAATTTATGAACTATCTTGCAGAGAAAAACATAACAACCATAATTCATTATCCTATTCCACCGCATCTTTCTGAGGCATATAATTATCTTGGATTTAGTGAGGGGGCATTCCCTATCACGGAGAGTTATGCGAAAGAGGTAATTTCACTACCAATTTATTCAGGAATGACTGATGAAGAGCAATCGTATGTTATTGATTGCATCAATTCATTTAAATAATCTTATTCGGAGCAGAGCATGAAAAGGAATATCAGGCTAAAAGCACTAAGAATAATTCTGTTTCTTGTTAATGTAGCAGCTGTTCTTCCCATACTTATCGTGGCTTTTTATAATGTGCCGTCTGCAGATGATTTCAGTATGGCCTTTGAAGTTCATGAAGCTTACTCTTCGGGAGGCTTTTTGCCAGCACTGATCAAAGCTGTATATATGGGAATTTGGTATTACTTTAACTGGACCGGGGTATATTTTAGCAATACACTTACTGCGCTTGCACCGAGTGTGTTTGACGAACATTTATATTTCCTTGGAACATGGAGTGTCCTGTCCATGTTCGCTCTGGGATTGTGGTACTTTTTAAAGCAGCTTCTGACGGGCATTCTGAGAGTGGAAAAACATCTTGCGGGATGCATAACAAGCATTATGTTTTTTATGCTGGTTCAGTGTATGCCTGTGGGAGCTTCCAGGGTAGAGGGCTTTTTCTGGTATAGTGGGGCAATTAACTATCTTTTCATGTTTGGTTTTGCCCTTTTGTGGCTTGGTATTATACTCAAGCTTGCAGGCGCCGAAATTGTTAAAGGTTACATGGTGCCTGTGTTGTCTGTGATGGGATTTCTTCTGGGTGGAGCAAATTATATGACCTCCCTCAGTCTTGGAATAATATCGGTTTGTATTTTAATAGTATCAATAATATCAGGTGTTTCTGAAAATGCTCCTCTTGAAAAACAGATCGAGTATAGAAAACATGTGATAGTAACAATTGCCGAGAGATTTACCGGGCTTAGAAGAGTGTATATTCCTGCTATATGTCAGCTTGTAGGTCTTTTGCTTTCGGTAATTGCCCCCGGCAATCGTGTAAGATCGGCTTCTTCTGTATTTAATCCGATAAAGGCAGTGCTGATGGCGATTTATTACACTATGGATGCCATGCTTGGCAAATGGCTGACATGGCCTGTAATTATTCTTCTGGTATTTTTAATTCCTTTTTTATGGAAGGCAACAGGACGCATTAAGAGATTTTACGGATTTGAGCATCCGGTGATTTTTACGGCATTCTGTTTTTTGCTGACGGCAGCGTCCATAACACCTCCGATTTATGCCACAGGCAATATTGAAGCAGGAAGAATACAGGCTTTATTTTTTATGCAGGGGATGCTTCTTTTGGTTCTGATCATAGGCTATATGTGTGGGTGGATCAGATATGTGATTAAGCCCGCTAAACTTATTGACGGAGATGCTCTTGCAAAGAGAAAACCGAAGGACCTTTTGGAGGACGCTTTTCTCGGTCAGCACGCAACCAGGGTTGTGTTTGCTGTTTCCGCAGCATTTATAGCCGGGTCGCTTCTTGCGGTTAAGCCTGATCCTGATTTGTATACTGCTACCACTGCTATGGTGGATGTTATTAGCGGAGAAGCATCACGCTACAGAAACGAGTTTGATTCAAGGCTTGAAGTGCTTAAGGATGATGGGGTAGAAGATGTTGTACTGACTCCTTACTCCGTTCAACCTCACCTTCTGTTCTTTTCGGATATTACCAGGGATGAAAAGGATTGGCTGAACCAGGCTATGGCTGAATACTATCACAAGAACAGGGTGGTTATTAAAGACTAATATCTAAAGGTGGAAACTTTCTTGGGAACAGATAAGATGAATAATAAAAAACACTACAGCGATGACGGAGTAACTAAGCTTGACAGGGTAATTATCGATTTTGTTAACTCAAATCTGGATAAGCTTGCTCTGGCCATCATAGTAATTATTGCAGTTCTGGTGCGGATATTCATGATTCCTGAGACTGATCTGTCACCTGACTATAACAGCTATTATCTTCCCTGGACTCTCGCCTATAGGGAATATGGCTTCTTTGGCGGTTTATCAAAGGATATAGGTGACTATTATGTTCCCTATAATGTGATGTATGCCATCTGTTCTCTTTTTCCCTGTGAGCCATACATTCCTATAGCATTATTCTCTATGGTGGCGGAATTTGTAAGTGCGGTATTTATAAAAAAGGTTCTTTTGATAATCCTTAACGAGAGGGGAACCCAGGAAAAAAAGGCAAAGCTCACAGCTTCCTTTGCTGCGGCACTCACTCTTCTTTTGCCCTTTGTCATATGGAATGGCTCTCTCTGGAAGCAGTGTGATGCTATTTACGTTGTTTTTCTTGTGATTTCCTTATATTACCTTCTTAAGGATAATTACAGATTGGCATTTGTTTTTCTTTCGATATCCTTTAGCTTTAAGCTCCAGGCAATATTCTTTGTTCCGCTGTTCCTGGTACTTTATTTTGCCAAAAAGAAATACAGCATCCTGGAGTTCTTCTGGGTACCTGTTATTTTCCTGATAATGGGGCTTCCATGTGTACTGTGTCACAGAGGGTTAAAGGCGACATATCTTGCATATTTTCTTCAGACACAGGAGGTTTCTACCGAAGGATATGGAATGGTATCCTTTTATCCGAATTTTTATAATTTTGGATTGGATAATTATGATGAACTGCTCACAAAACCTGCAGTGCTGATAGCTGCCGCTGTTTTGGGGGTGTTCGCTGTATATGTTCTTTATCACAGGAATTTCCTTGAGAAGAAAGAGAATGTTCTTTACTTTGGGTTGTTTTTGGCATGGACCTGCTGTATGTTCCTTCCGGGAATGCATGAGCGATATGATTATGCCATAGTACTTCTTATGACAGCATTGTGCCTGGCTGTGTGCAGAGATAAGCTGTGGGTTTGTGCGATTATGAATGTTAATTCCATGCTTGTATATATAGCTGTTCTCTTTAAGGAGGCAGTAGTGCCTATTACAGTACTGTCCGCGATTCAGATTGTGACATATTTTATAGTCGCACTGGATCTTGTGAGAAGAATTGGAGGAAAACGTGCATAAAATATACAACGCACTGGTATCTGTCCTTTTCTGGATAATAATTTCATTTTTATTGTTTATATGCATTTACAATACCTGTCTTGTTGATGTATACGAAGTGACACATTTTTATAAAGGCAATGTACTATCCAATGTAGTGTCTATAGCGATTACGGTCTTTGTCTTGTGGCGCATAAGAAAAGTAACGGCAATAAGTCATTTTGTGAAGAGGGTAGATTCGGAAGACAGCTTTAGAAAAAAACTTAAGATAGTCATACTGGTGGCTATAGGCTTGATTGGAGTAATGTTTGCACTTGGGTCTGCTGCTGTAGTTGCTTCGGATCAGGTTATGGTTCAGGATGCAGCCCGCAAAATCAGCACGGGTGATTTTTCTGATCTTAAACCGGGAGGCTATCTCTTTACATATCCTAATCAATTGGGACTGGTGTGGATTTCGGTTTTATTTGGGAAAATCTTCGGCTTTGGAAACTATACTGCATTCAGAGTAATGAATGTGTTATGTCTCTGTCTTTTCTACAAGAGAATTTCAGATATAGTAGGGATTATAAGTCGAAAAAGTAAGCGCAGTGAGATATCTGTGCTGATTCTGGGCATTTTGTTTCTCCCACTTTTTCTTTACTGCTCATTTATATATGGAACTATCCCGGGGCTTGCACTCTCTACAGGTGCTGTCTACCATGCACTTGTATTTATTGATAATAAACATGCAAAAAATGCTGTGCTTGCAGCTGTGCTGATAACCCTTTCAATGCTCTTTAAGAGTAATTATCTGATTGTTTTTATAGCGATATTCATTCATTCGCTGATCAGCATTATATGTCATAAAAATAAAGTATTGATGATGCTCCCTGTGCTGTTGATCCTGGGATATCTTCTGCAATCATTCATTCCGACTGCTCTTACAGGATACTGTACAGGAATGGAAGCACCAAAAGGAGCAAGTTCATTGTCATGGATAGCCATGGGCTTACAGGAGGGTGGACTTGCCGAGGGCTGGTACAACGGTTATAACAAGGAAACACTTGAAGAGAGTGGATATGACTCTGATATTCAGGGTGAACTGGCTAAAGAAAACATTAAAGAACGCATTGCATATTTTAAGGACAATAAATTTGACTGCTTTAAATTTTTCTCCAAAAAACTAGCGTCTGAGTGGGATGATCCCACCTTCGAGGGATATTGGATAAACAGAGAAGCTGCTAACGGTGCAGCTCATTCAGGGTTTGCTGCATATCTTTTAAGTGATGGAGCTTACAGGATTGGACTCGCATTTCTTGATCATTTGCAGGCAATAATACTCTTTGGGTCATACGCCTATGTTATATTAAAAAAAGACAAGGGAAGAGAAATTGTCCTTTTCCTTGCCTTTATCGGGGGATTTGTATTTCATACCTTCTGGGAAGCAAAGCCGCAGTATACACTGACTTATTTTGTTCTGCTTCTTCCGCTGTGTGCCATGGGCTTTGAAGAACTACTGGATTATGCAGATTCTATCCATGCTGCAAATATCAACAGGAGACCGGGGATGACGGAAGCTGTTCGTGTGATTTTACTGTTTGTTCTTCCTCTTGTTATTTTGACTTTGATATATGGAGGCTCAGTAGGGGAAAGTCTCATAGAAGAATCAATTCCCTGCCTTTATAACTATAAAATTACCAAATGACTTTATCACGTATGCTTCGGGATTATATCCCGGAGCATTATTTAGTATATCAAGCTGCGTTTTATGAAGAATAAAGATACTCCCATCATCTAAATACGTAACAGCATTTTCATTCATGTCATCTGGAAGTCCAAACCTAAAATGTGTAAAGGAATCGGCAATGCGGAATTCTGCGTTTGGATCCTTATAATGAACCGTCTGAAGAAAAGCTTTGGGCGATGTTTTGGTGTAGTAGAGCGCTACCATAAATGGTGCTGATACGTGTTCATAAGTAGAGTAAATCGTAGATTGCTCTGAAACACACTTGTCAGCGTAGGCGCAGGCCTGACCATATCCGGGCATGTAGGCCTCTGCGCTCAGATCATTAAAGTCATTAAAATATGATCTGCAAAAAAGGAGTGTAGCAACAATTAACAGCAAGGGTGTTACTGATTTTGCCAATATTGCGGCATAATGCTTTATGGATGATGGAGCTTCCTTTTCAACAGTAACAAATTCACCTACAACAAATATAAAACCCCTTGCCAGATAATAAATGACGGGGATGAAAATAAGCACCATTCTTGTGATGTCTTCCTCCACAAAAAGACCGAATAATAAGGCCGGGAGGAAAAGAGAATGCATAACAAGGTCGATCAGTTCTCCTCTCTTTGCACGAATAACACTGATAACTATTCCCAGCAAGGTCATGGGGAAGGTAAATGCATAGAAGGGCGGAAATCCGGGGATATAATTCAATATCTGTTCCGATGAGTCTCCATAGGTCAGATTTTTAATAATCGTAAATAGGTTTTTTCCTATCGCAAGGAGTATCCCGGAACCTGAAGCAAACACAGATCGTTTGGCAGTGAACTTCGTAATTGTGAAAAACGGAGTGATCACTTCGGGAAGATCAAGGAAATTTATGACATAAAAAACAAAGAGTGGTGCCGTGAAGATTGCGAAAACCAGCACACCACAAAACACCTGAAAGGCGGTCATTCTTTTGCTTTTTGTAAAAATGAAACACATCAAAATAAGGTGAACCGGTATTACAAACGTAGCTGCACCGTAGCTGTATAAGCAAAGTGCATATAAAAAAGCTGACAGAGCATACAAAAAGGTTGCTTTTGAGTCCGCAGCGCGAAGTGACTCTCTTTTTTTTCTGTCCCTGGATTTAAAAAGGGTACCGATATTGTCAAAAGCAGTAGATTCCTTTTGCTTTGTTGATGCAATTACAAATACAAGCATGGCAAGAAGAACCCAAAACGGAGTAGTATTGCTGTCAAGACTCCATCTGGATAGCATTATATGCCATGGACAAAAACTGACTATGCAGAGGCTTACCAGGGGAAGCCACAAAAACTCACCTGTAACATATTGTATTGATATTGCACTGTCGCTTACCAATATAGATTCATGGCTGAGAGTTTTAATTACAAAAAAAGTAACAACAAGTGTAAGAACTCCGAGAAAAGCAGGCAGAGCCCGCAGGGTTAGAACATTACTTCCGAAAAGGAAGGTGGTAACAGCATTAAGATAGATCATGAGGGGGCTTCCGCCACCGGAGCCATAGGTTATGGGATAGATAGGATACCTGTTTCCGTCGCGGTCCATGCCAAATTCTGAAAGAATATATGCTTCATATCCGATAGAAGCCTCGTCCTGATGAAGACCCTCCGGAATTTTTGTCAATTTATATAAACGAAGAGCAGTACCTATCAGAATAACTGCTAAAGGTATAACAACAGTATAAATTTTGTTATAGGTGATGCCTGAAAGATTAATCTTTGAAAAGGAAGTCCTGTCCCTTTTGCTATAGAGAAAAAGCGATATGGTGATTATGCCTAAATAGCATATAAGAAATACCGGATTAGTAGTCTCCATAACCGTCTCCTGATAAACAAGCATTTATAGGTTTAGTCCTTTAATTATAGGAAACAGAGCGCAGGCAGTCAAACGCTAAGTTGAAAAAATAATTACCTATGATATAATAAGCGCTGTTGTAGTTGTTTTTTCGGAGGATATGAAATGCCAATTAAAGTTAACAGTTTTATGGGTAAATTCGGATGGTTTGCAAGAAAGCATTTTCCTATGCTTGCTAGCGAAGCATACCTTAAACTTCAGTTTGCTACAAGACATAAGCAGCAACAGGATTATATAGATTACTTTATGAATGCTAAGGAAGTACCGATGCCGAATGTGGTAAACATCGAGACTATCAACAGATGTAACTCCACCTGTGCATTCTGTACTGCTAACGTTCACGCGGAGAAGAGACCGCTTTGCAAGATTGATGACGATCTCTATAAGAGCATTATTGATCAGCTTGCAGACTGGGGATACAAGGGACACCTTACTCTGTATGGAAATAATGAGCCCTGGCTTGATACTAAAATTGTTGAGCGCCATAAATATGCAAGAGAGAAGCTCCCGGATAGCTTTATTTTCATGAGCACCAACGGACTTATATTAAATATTGATAAGGTTAAGCAGATTCAGCCCTATATTGATCAGCTGATTATCAATAATTACAGCATGGAATTCAAGCTTCACAAGAATATTCAGGAGCTCTATGAGTATGTGAAGGCTAACCCGGATGAGTTCAAGGATCTTGATATTGAGATACAGATGAGATATCTTCAGGAGGTTCTTACAAACAGAGCGGGTTCTGCACCGAATAAGCAGGCTACTGAGAAGGTTATTAAGGAGACCTGTCTCCTTCCCTTTACTGATATGTGGATCATGCCTAATGGAAAGCTTGGCTTATGCTGCTGTGACAACTTTGAGGTTACAAATTATGCAGACCTTGCTACTACAAGTCTTAAGGATGGTTGGGCATCAGAGGAATTTATGGCAGTCAGAAGGAAGATTGCCCAGGGAAGACAGAATGAGCCATTCTGTAAGCACTGCGACTTTATTGATGCCGGTTTCCGTATGACAATTGTAAAGGCTATTCTTGAAGGAAGGGATCCCAATAAGCTCGGCGGACATGAGAGAATGGGATTGTTTAAGAAAGAGGACTGATAAACGATCGGAGGGACTGTGAAAGAAGTAGCAGGAAGAATCGCATCGAGGTGGCATTACCTCTTTATTGGCTTATTTATAGTAGCTGCTTTTTTAATGTACATGATTGTAGGCGAGAGGAGCTACATCGCAATACCTGATAATCTGGACCTTTTTGTGGCCCAGTATAAAATGATGAAAAATACAGGGACATTCTGGGCACATGCCGTGGATGTCCCGTTTCTTAATGGGATAAGCAGGGATAACCTTCCGGGTGAATTCTACTTATACAGCATACTCTATATGATACTTCCTACATACGTGGCGTATGTTGCAGGGTACATATTAAAAATTATAATAGCACTGATTTCCTGCCTCCTTCTCTGTAAGGATTTTCTTCCTGAGGAAAATCCCGGAGATATTGCATGGATTTGTGCTTTTGCTTATGGAATTCTCAATTTGTTTCCGGCTTTTGGAATATGTTTTGCTTCAATTCCGCTGGTGATTTATTTGCTGAGAAAAATATACAGGCTTGGATTTACTAAAACTGTAATTAAGTATTATGTCCTGCTGTTTTTTTATCCTGTGCTGTCATATTTTTCATATTTCGGCATGTTTATTCTCGGATATCTGGTGCTGGCTATTATATGGAGACTGATTGCAGACAGAAAGCTCTCAATGCCTCTTTGTCTTGCGCTTATAATCCTTGCGGCAGGATTTGTGCTTTTGGAGTACAGATTGTTTGGAGCGATGCTCTTTTCGGATGAGATAACAATCAGAAGCACCATGAAGGATGCATCGATGAGCGTTTCGGAGATTCTTGCCGAGAGCTTTGATGTATTTAAGAATGGTATGATGCATGCTGATGATGCACACACATACTTTGTATTCCCTATCTGTGTTATATATTTTGTATTTCTGAACGTCAGATATATTATCCGAAAAGATTTAAAAGGGATGTTTCATGACGTCTATAACCTGTTTGCAGTACTGCTTGTTTTTAACAGTATTGTTTATGGAATATACTACAGCGAAGGTATGAGAAATTTTGTGGCCTTCGTTCTTCCGCCTCTTACAGGGTGGCAGTTTAACAGAACTATATTTTTCAGCCCGTTTTTATGGTATGCTTCACTGTTTATCATATGCATCAGAATGGCTCGTAAGGAAAATGTCATATTAAGACTTTGTTCAAGGATAATTCCTGTAGTAGCTGTATTTGTGATACTTATCGGATCGAAGCATTATAACGACCTTTATGATACTGCCTATGGAACGCTGTACAGAATCCGCACAGGACACGAGGTAGACAGGCTTAGCTACTCAGAGTTTTATTCTTCAGAGCTATTTGATACAATAAAGAACGATATTGGCTACAACGAATCTGACTGGTCAGTTGCCTACGGAATGCATCCTGCAGTGCTGGAATACAATGGAATAGCTACCCTTGATGGCTACCTTGGATTTTATTCACAGGAATATAAGGAGCAGTTCAGAAAAGTAATAGCTCCCGCTCTTGAGAGAAAAGAAAATACCAGGATATACTTTGATGACTGGGGTGCAAGATGTTATCTGTATTCCGGAACAGATGACTCTATAGTTATGGCCACAAGAAGCATGACCGGAGTAACTGACAGGGACATTTATATAGATTCCGATGCACTTAAGGATTTGGGATGTAAATATATTTTTTCCAGAATAGATATCAGTAATGCCGAAGAGAAGAATCTGATTCTGAAGGGCGTTTACGAAGCAGAAGGATCACCATATACGATTTATGTGTATGGATTTGAATAATTAAGGATGAGAGGTTTATATGGACAAGATAGCAGTACTTATTCCCTGCTATAATGAAGAGCAGACAATAGAAAAAGTAATAAAGGATTCTAGGAATGCTCTTCCTGATGCTGTAATTTATGTATATGACAACAATTCTTCAGACCGCACGGCTGAGATTGCCGAGGCTAATGGCGCAGTTGTCCGCCATGAATATGTTCAGGGAAAAGGAAACGTTATTAGAAGAATGTTTCGTGAGATAGATGCTGAATGTTATGTTATGGTTGACGGAGATGACACCTATCCAATGGATTCGGCACCGGGGATGTGTGAGCTTGTACTTGAGAAAAATGCCGATATGGTAGTCGGAGACAGATTATCATCGACATATTTTACTGAAAACAAGCGTCCTTTTCACAATTTTGGAAACAGCCTCGTTAGAGGGAGTATAAATCATTTGTTTGACTGTGACATCAGGGATGTAATGACCGGATTCAGGGCTTTTAGCTATGAATTTGCCAAGACCTTTCCCGTTCTGTCCACAGGATTTGAGATTGAGACAGAAATGACCATCCATGCGGTGAATAACCACATGCAGATTGAGAATTACATCATAGAATTCCGTGACAGACCTGCCGGATCTGAGTCCAAGCTTAATACTTATTCGGACGGCATGAGGGTCCTTATGACAATTGCAAGGCTTTACAGGGATTATAAGCCAATGGGATTTTTCCTTATTGTATCTATTGTCCTTGCGGTTATTTCGATAGCATTCTTTGTGCCGATTTTTGCTGCATATCTTGAGACGGGGCTTGTGGATAGATTCCCGACACTTATTGTGTGCGGATTTGTAATGATGGCATCGCTTCTGTCGATGTTTGCAGGGATGATACTTCATAACCTTACTATAAATCACAGAAGAGAATTTGAAATGCGCCTGATAAGCCTTAACACTGAAAAGAAGAGGTTGCTTAAGGAGAGTAAATAAGCGCAGTAGAGAGGAGATTATTATGAAAAGAAAGATAGCTATGGCACTCGCTGTGTTTACACTGGTGACTACAGCCTGGGGATGCGGGGATCCATCTAAATTAACAACTAAGAATCCGGATAATGCCATTCAGACGGAGAATCAGGACAGTAATGCCGATAATAGCAGCTCTGAGACAGCATCTACAGAGCAGGTGACCGAAGAGGTAACGGAAGGACAGGCAGCTGAAGGACAGACAGAAGAGGTACAGGCAGAAGATGCTCAGACTTCAGGTGGTCAGACCGGAGAAAATCAGGCTTCGGAAAACGCAGAGCCTGCAAATGGAGATGTGGCTAACGCGGGCAGTGCAGAGGGCGTATCAGTTACAACTGAGGAGATAGTTGAACCTGAGCTTCCTCAGGAGGAAGTACAGCAGTCGGTTGAGACCACTGAGGTGGAGGAAGTCAAGGAAGAAAAAGATAAGTATTACGATATAGTTTTTATCGGAGACAGTCAGTTTGATAATGCAAGAGGAACAGGATCCGAAATCCCTGCATATACATGCGCACTTCTTGGCAAAAAGGTTAAGTTTTACAATCTTGCTATCGGTGGAACAGCAGCCTCACTTGGAAGAGAGATGTCCACAGATCTGGAGAACTTTGATGATTCAAGCTTTATAGGAATTTGTTATGCCCTTGCAGGTAAGATAAAAACGGAATTTCTTGATCAGTATCCTGCAGGAGCTGAGCTTAAAAAAGTAAAGCCTGCAAATGTAGATCTTTACATTATTGAATATGGCGCGAATGATTATCTAAATGGAAAGGATCTGTACAATTCAGCAGCCGGTCTTGATCCGCATACATATAACGGCGCTTTGTCTGCCGGAATTGGCGAGCTTAAGAATATAAGCCCCAATGCACAATTTATTCTTTGCGGACCTTCATACTGCTATTGGTACAATGGTGAAGGCGTCTTTATAGGTGACAGTTACACAGTAAGTAAGGGTATAGGACCCCTTTCGGAATATGCAAATACGTGCAGTAATCTTGCAAATTCAATGGGAATACCTTACTTTGATTCAATGTATGCATCACAGTTTGACTTAAAGAATGAAACAGCTCAGGATTATCTTTCAGACGGATTGCACTATACTGAGAAGGGAAGACAGATTTATGCAGCTGTTCTCGCTCACACAATTCAGAAGCTGAGAGGGAAAGATGACAGTGAGATGCCATACCTCGAAATCAACAGTTTTGATTACTGGGAATATAAAAAGAGCCTGAAAAAGAAATAATTACAGCAAGTGCCGGAGAGGTCTCCGGCACTTCTTTTTTTGTAGTGTTTTTGATATACTGTTATTTAATTATGCGGTTTTATTTCTGCAATTTATAATGATTATGAGGTCGAATGATGCAACTCGTTTCGTTTCAATTTTTAATCTTTCTGCCGGTAATGGCACTTATCTATTTTCTGGTTCCCGCTAAGCTTCGATATATTTGGCTTTTTTTGATCAGCTGGGGCTTTTATCTTTCTCTTGATTTAAGGGGCTTTCCAATACTTTTGTTTACGTCTCTTTCTGTATACATAGGCGCAAGAGTCATGGAAAAGCTTGAAGGTGCAAAGAGGAAGACAGTACTGGGTATTGTGGTTATCTCAAATCTTATTATTCTGGCACTTTCAAAATACAGCGGACTGACTTTCCTCTCGGCAGTAGGAATGTCCTTCTTCATGTTTATGGCTATTGGATATATGGTTGATGTTTACAGGGGAGATTTGTACGCTGAGAAGAATTTCCTTGTTCTTTCACTTTTTATTTCATTTTTTCCGCAGATTACATCAGGCCCTATTGAGCGTGCCGGACATATGTTAAGACAGTTCAGGGACCCTCATAATTTCTCATACGACAGGATGAGAGATGGCCTTCTTCAGATGATGTGGGGATATTTCATGAAAATGGTAATAGCCGACAGATGTGCGATAATAGTCGGAACTATCTATGATAATCCGGTGAAATATGCAGGTACTGCCACGCTTATAGCTTCGATTCTTTATACCTTTGAGATATATTGTGATTTTGGCGGATACAGTAATATAGCGATCGGATGCGCAAAGGTACTTGGCTTTGATCTTATGAAGAACTTCGATGCCCCGTATCTTTCAGCCAATGTTCAGGAATTCTGGAGAAGATGGCATATTTCTCTGTCTTCCTGGTTTAAGGATTATGTTTATATCCCGCTTGGTGGAAACAGAAAAGGAAAGGTCAGAAAATATATCAATATCCTTATTGTTTTCATTCTTAGCGGTATATGGCATGGTGCAAATTATACCTTTGCCGTATGGGGACTTCTGCATGGAATCTATCAGGTGGCAGGGCATATGCTTACCCCTGTAAGAGAGAAGCTCTGCGAAATATTTAAAGTAAAAAAGATCAGCTTTTCCCACAGACTTCTAAAGATAATTATTACCTTCATGATTGTAAATATCGCATGGATTTTCTTCAGAGTCCAGGATATCAAGGCTGCTGTGTATATGGTTCTTCATATCTTTCAGCCTGCACCCTGGTTTATATCCAAGGGAACGATTTATGAACTTGGCCTTGACAGACCTAATGTACTTCTTCTGTTTGCAGCCATAGGTGTTCTTATAGGCGTTGATATTGCAAACAAATATGGTATCTGCATTTCAGAGAAGATAAAAACACAGGGTATATGGCTAAGATGGCTTATTTATATCGCGGCTGTGGTTCTTATAGTTACATGTGGAATCTGGGGGCCCGGATATGATGCGGCAGGATTTATTTATCAGAACTTTTAAGGAATGATGTCATGAAAAGAAAACTGATTCTTATATTAAAAACATTTCTGTTTCTTATATTGCTTGGTGGTGTGCTTGTGGCAGTGATGCTTGTTACGGAGCGTAAAACAAGTTACATGAAAAATAAGGATTTCTTTGAAGAGGCTAAGAAGGATCATCTGGATGTACTTTTCATAGGATCATCACATGTTATAAACGGTATAAATCCGCTGGATCTCTATGAGGAATACGGGATAACATCCTACAATCTGGGTGGACACGGAAGCCTTCTTAAAGAGAGCTACTGGCAGCTTATAAGGGCACTTGATTACTGTAAGCCTGATTATGTTGTGGTTGACTGCTTCATGATGGACAGAAATTATGAGTACATAGATGAGATGTATGAGGAGACTCCCGAAGAATTCAGACAGGCTGCTATAAGCCAGCTTCATTTGAATATGGATGCGTATCCGTTAAGCAAGCTTAAGATGGCAGCAGTTAAGGATCTTGTACACGATCCGGATATACAAAAGCAGTATCTGTTTGATTTCATCGTGTATCACAACAGATGGAGTGAATTGGAACAAAAGGACTTCCAAAAGCTTGTCGGAACATCGGAATACAATATGCTCATGGGTGCAGAGATGAAGCATGAGCTTGAGGAGGACATAACCTATAGCTATGAATATGACAATGAGGCAAGACTTCCCGAGCACACTGTTTGTGAAGAATATCTTATGAAAATAATTGATGAGTGTCAGAGAGATGGCATTGGAATAGTTCTTACATTCCTTCCCTTTGAGGGTGAGCCTCAGGATTTTCAGTCTGCCAACTCTGCTGCGGATATTGCGGCTAATTATGGTGTGCCTTATATAAATATGCTCCAGATGGGAGATGTTATTGATCCCAGGGTCGATCTTAGTGATCCAGGTCATCTGTCTACAACAGGTGCCAGAAAGGTTACGAATTATCTTGGAGAATGGCTTACACAGAATGCGGATCTTCCGGATCACAGAGGAGATGCTGAATATTCCAAGTGGGATGAGCTCTGTGCGGATTATAACAAGGAGCTTAGGGATAAATCTGTAAGCTACAGACAATTATCAACACAGTTAAATTTGTTATCTCTTGGAAAAACCAGTTCAATCCTATATCTTACAGAGGATTCACCTGCTCTTCAGGATCCGTGGTTCAGGCATATAGTATCCAATTTGTCCGGGACAGACAGGATAGAAGAGGCTGCCATGAACCATCAGCAGTATTTCCTGCTTGTGGACAGGGCTTCAGGTAATATATATGAGGCTGTGGACTATGAGGAGGTAGAGAATATGTCTACTTCCATGGGAGAAATGACATATGTTCCTATTGAGAAAAGATTTCGTTTGTTGTATCTTACATCAGATGAAGAGAACAATTTCTTATATGATGATGATCATTTGAGTGATGATATTCAGCTTATAACTTATGATAATGACAGCGGGGAGATACTTTCTCACATATACTGTGAGTCTTCTCACAATTATGAGATTGATGAGTGATACATTTGGTTCGGAAAGAGAGGTTTTTAATGAATAAAATTTGTATCGTAGGAATAGCCGGCGGATCTGCATCGGGTAAGACCACCATTGTAAACAGAATAAGAGAACAGTTTGGCGATGATATCGTGGTAATAAGCCATGACTCTTATTACAAGGCACATAATGATCTTTCCTATGACGAGAGATCAAGGCTTAATTATGATCACCCGTCATCCTTTGATACGGAGCTTCTTATTCGAGATGTTATGAAGCTTAAGAATGGTGAAGAGGTAGATATACCTGTTTATGATTATGCTATTCACAACAGATCCGAGCAGACAGTACATGTTGTCCCTAAACCCGTAATACTTCTTGAAGGAATCCTTATTCTTGAAAACAAACAGCTCAGGGATCTTATGGATGTGAAAGTATTTGTTGATACTGATGCGGACGAGAGACTTATGCGTCGAATCAGAAGAGACACTATAGAGCGTGCCAGAAGCGTGTCTTCTGTCCTTACACAGTATTCTGATACCGTTAAGCCCATGCATGAGCAGTTCGTGGAGCCCAGTAAAAAGTATGCGGATCTGATTATTCCAAGAGGTGGAGAAAACCTTACAGGTATAAATATCTTTACAGAACACCTGAAGGCAATGTTACGTGAGGAGGTCAACTGAGTATGGTGGTATTGTCCGCTTTTGCTCTGATATTATGGCTTTTTATAGTTCCGATGGGGATGGGGCTTTTGATTCAGAAAATATTGCCCAATACCAAAAAGACTATCGGTATTAATTTTTTATGTGGTTACCTATTGTCATTTGCGGTATTTGAGGTCATTGCAATCTGGTGCATGATAAAGATTCCCTATGGCGCTTTTCATAAGTGCACGGTTGCCTTCGCAAGCATAGAGGGAATTCTTGCAATAGCAGGTTATGCTTCGAAAATCTGGGAGATTCAAAAAGAATATGACAGGAACAGGAATTTGTTTTATCTGGTTTTTCCCGGGGATGAGCGATCAAAACCTGAAGCAATGATAAGTCCCAGAACTGATGTAAGGGTAATGAAATTTCAGTATACAAGAGAAAGCCTTGTGTATTGGGGTATATTTGGTGCGATAGTGTTGTTTCAGCTGGTTATGGCAGTGGTTAAAGCCCCTTTTGACGGAGATGATTCATACTATGTTGTGGAATCGCTTCTGGCACAGCAGGCTGATGTAATGAACACAATACATCCGTACACAGGAAGCTCCACAGCTCTGGATATCAGACATGCCATGGCGGTATTTCCTCTGTGGATAGCTTTTATAGCAAAGATGTGTGGTATACATGCAACGATAGTATCCCATACCATTATGCCGCTTCTGCTTATTCCTATGGCTTATCTTATATATCTTGAGATGGGACGTATTCTTCTCGGAGTAAGACAGGACATGATTCCTGTGTATATGATATTTATTTCCTTACTGGCGATGTTTGGGAATACGTCAATATACACCCCTGAGACCTTTCTTATGATGAGGACCTGGCAGGGAAAAGCGATGGTTGCAAACTTTGTCATTCCGTTTGTTATCTGGCTGTTTTTGTGGATGTTTGATGACTGCAGAAAACCCGGATTTTTGTGGAATGAAGAGACAGCGGGCGGACTTAGAATAGTCAGAAACAGCACCTGGGTTATGTTGTTTTTCCTTAATATGGCGGCAGGAATAATGAGTTCCATGGGGATTATATTTGGAACTGCTCTGGCAGGGCTTCTTTCATTTTTGCTCCTTATTTACACCAGAGATTTCAGGATTATTCCTAAAGCTTTAATATCAGTGATTCCGACGGGGATATATCTGTTTATTTATGTTTCGTTATAAGTCATGAAACAGGGAGTGTTGTATGTACGGAATTTTTATGGAGTGCTGGGTTATATTTAAACTGTATGGCGGTAATGGATATCTTCTGGCGCTATTTGTTGCATCACTAATTTATTTGCTGATTGCGGAAAAGGATAATAGGAAAAGGCTTGTTATAGCTGTAGCGCCTTTTATGGTTATTGTGGGATTTTTTATTCCGTACACCAGAATTGCGTATGTAGCAGTGCTGAGTGATGGCGGGGATACATATTATCGTATAATGTGGCTTATTCCTATGGGGGCATGCATAGCATATACGGGATGTAAGCTTTTTATGAATCATAAGCGAATTGGTCTTATTGTGGTCAGTGTACTGATCATGCTTTGCGGGAGCATAGTATATAAGAATCAGTACATGTACAAGGCAGAGAATGCTTATCATATTCCACAGGTGGTTGTGGATGTATGTGACGTTATAAGCCCCGGTGAAGATGAACCAAGGGTAAGAGCCGTATTCCCTTCTGAGCTTCTTCAGTTTGTCAGGCAGTATGATACCAATATACTCATGCCTTATGGCAGAGAGATGGTTGTTCCGCAGTGGGATTATTACAATGCTGTGCATGAAGTTTTTGAGAAGCCTGAGGTGATAAATGCCGAGAAGCTTCTTGAAGCCACAAGACTGACTCAGTGCAGATATATTGTTCTGAATGAGAGCAGAAAAATAGATGTAGCCCTCGATGAAATGGGGCTTACGCTTGTTGATAATGTCGGTGGATATAACATTTACGAGGATCCGGAATACGCTCAGTGAGCGCTAAGGGTGGCAGGTAAATATGACATTTAATTCATATTCTTTTATTTTTATATTTTTGCCGGTTTTTTTGTCCGGAGTTTGGTTGATTCAGTGTTTTTATCCTGATAATGGTTTTAAGGATAAGCTGATGAAAATGTGGCTGATAGCAATGTCAGCCTTTTTTTTCGTTGGATACGGGAGATTCAGCATACTGGTTTTTAGCGGAAGTATTCTGTGGAATGGACTTTTTTCGTATGTCATCTCTGTTACTCATAAGAAACAGAATAATTCCAAAGAGTATACAAGAGATAAATATTTAAAAGCGGCTGCGATTGCCGGAAATGTAGTATTTCTATGCTTTTTTAAGTATTTTGGAAGCGGTGCCATGCCAATTGCCATAAGCTTCTACACCTTTTCACAGATTATGTATGTGGCAGAACTGGGTCATGGAGAGTCGTTTGAACTGCTGGACTATCTTAGCTATATAACATTCTTTCCCAAAATTCTTCAGGGACCCATTGCGGATCATAAGAGTATAAAGGAAGGGCTTGAAAAACTCTCTCAGACAAGGGTTAACGTCAATGACCTTACTGCCGGTATTATGCTGTTTACACTTGGGCTTTTTAAAAAGGTTATCCTGGCAGAGGTACTTGGCAAGGCAGTAGACTTTGGGTATCAGGGGCTTCAGGGACTTACCGGAATGGATGCCATAATTCTTGCGGTGTCATATTCTTTCCAGCTTTATTTTGATTTTAGCGGTTACTGTGATATGGCTGAGGGAGTTTGCAGAATGCTTGGAATGGAGCTTACAAGAAACTTTGATGCTCCATACAAAGCAGGGAATATTGCTGAATTCTGGGACAGATGGCATATTTCACTTACGAAGTTTTTTACAAAATATATCTATATTCCTCTTGGCGGCAGCAGAAAAGGCGTTATGAGGACGTATGTAAATATTCTGATTGTGTTCTTTATCAGCGGATTGTGGCATGGAACGGGAGTGAATTTTATTATCTGGGGAATGATGCATGGAATCCTGATGGTAATAACAAGGCTTTATGGCAGGAATGTTAAGCCCGGAAAAAGAAATGGAATAAAGGTACTTCTGACCTTTATATATGTAACTGCCGCGTGGGTGTTCTTTAGGGCTCCGGGACCTTCTGAAGCGTTTACTGTCCTTTCAAAGATTGTAAACCCTGATGCCTATAGCGGTCTTCGTATTTCCATAAAGTTCGCGGAGTGCTATATGGTTGATGAAATATGGTATATTTTCAAGGTTACTCCGATCCCTAACTGGAATAAGAGCAGTTATATCTGCATGTGGCTTATTCTTTTGGCCTCTGCGCTTTTGATATTTGTGGGTAAAACAGCGAAGACTATTGCCGGGGAGCATTATGGAATAATAGTTTCCGAGGGTGACAGAGACGGCCTAAGGAGATGGGCGCTGACACTTTTTTATGGAATTATATTTGTGTGGTGTGTGCTTAGTCTTGGAGGAGTAAGTACATTTCTGTATGTTAACTTTTGAACAGTATTATTAGGTGAAGCTTTTATGAGTCTGAAAAATAAGGGCGGGAAAAATTTCATATTTCGTTTTTGGGTTGTGGTAGCTGTTTTTTTGATGCTGGTGTCCGCACTTGTGATATATGTGGATCCGTTTTTTCATTACCATGCACCGCTTCAGGGATTTCCTTACATAGTAGATAATCAGTTGTCGCAAAATCCCGGAATGGCAACGAGGATGGATTACGACAGCTGCATAATCGGGTCATCCATGACAGTCAATTTTCATACAGATGATTTCAGGGAACTGATGGGGCTGAATACCTTAAAGCTCTCATACAGTGGAGCTTATCCGAGGGATGACTACAATATTTTGAGCATAGTGTTTGATAAAAATACTCCGGCAAGGCAAAAAACACCGGTTAAAGCTGTCTTTTTGGGACTTGATATACCGACTCTGACAGCAGAGCCTGACGAGATAAAGTATGAGCTTCCGATGTATCTTTATGATAAGAATCCGATAAACGATGTTAAGTATCTGTGGAACAAGGACGTTTTGCTGGAATACATTTTAAAACCCATAATTCAGAAGAAAGCTACGAATCTGTCAGAGGTTTATGCCAGCTGGTGGACAGAGGATTATTATAATATCTCATATGTAATGCACGGCTATGAAGCACCTGAGCCTGTGGAGGAGGAGATGGATGCAGATCTCCTTATAGAGAAAACCAATGAGAACCTCCATGTAAATATCCTGCCCTTTATAATTGATAATCCGGATACGGAGTTTTATATTTTCTTTCCGCCGTACAGCATTCTCTACTGGAATAATGTCCTTACTGAGAATCATCTTGAAGCGACCATGAATCAATACAAATTTGCGGCAAGCGAGCTTTTGCAGTATGATAATGTGCATCTGTTCTATTTTCAGAACATGGAAGAGGTAGTAACAGATTTAAATAATTATGCGGATTATACACACTATAATCCGAGAATAAACAGATACATGACTGAGTGCTTTGCAAACGGAACGCATGAAGTATGTAGTGTGGAGGAGTTTGAAAAAGAGCTTGAGAAAATGAGACGCATTATTGCGGAGTTTGATTTTGAGGAGCTTTTTTCAAAAGAGTATTAAAGCGAGGTTTTTATGGCGGATTACAGACAGGATAAAAGAAGGAAAAGAAGAAAAAGGAAAAATGATGAAGGCGGAATACCGGGATGGGTACATCTGCTGGTTCTTGGGCTGATAGTGGCACTGGTCGCCTTTGGGGTATTTAGGCTTCTTAAGTGGAATAAGGGAAAAGACCTGGAGCAGGTAGAGCTTGATGCGTCAGAGTATGAGGTTGAAATTGAGGATCAGATTTTCCTGCTTCCTGCAGAGAAAAAGGAAGGTCATGAAGATGATGGTAAGGAAACAATCCTTGTTCTTGGTAATGATTCTATAACATACGATATGTCAGATGATGGAATATGTGCTCAGATAGCAAAGGCTACAGGAGCTGAGGTTATAAATGCAGGATTTGGCGGAAGCACGATGGCTTTGGGGAATCCTGAAGGACAGGAAGATCCCATGGACAGACTTAGCTTTTACAACACAATTAAGGCTATAACAAATGGTAACTGTCAGGAACTCGTGGACGCTGGTTATGCACTTAATGATCAGACAATACAGCAGCATGCACAGTCTTTGATTGATCTGGATATGAGTACTGTTGATACACTTGTTGTTTACTATGACGCGACGGATTACATCAAGCTTCGTCCCGGAATGAATCCCGGCAACAAGCAGGATCCGATGACTTACATGGGAGCTTTGGATTCAGGCATTCAGATGATTCAGGAGAAATATCCTTTTATCAGAATAGTCTGCATGTCATTTACATTTTGCTATGCTTATGACCAGGATGGCGTGCTTAAGAATGGAGACATGGTTGACTTTGGAAACGGAAGATTAACCACCTATCGCCAGCATATGATTGATATATGCGGAGAGACCGGTGTGTCTTTCATTGATAATTATTATGGAACAATAGATGAGGGCAATAGCTCTGAGTATCTGCTTGATAATATTCATACCAACAAGGGTGCCAATAAGCACATAGCAGAGCATTTTGCACAGGCTATATATAGTAAGTGAGAGTTGAACATGAAAAAAATATCACTGGGGAGTATATTGTTTCTTCAGGGAGCGGTACTGATATATTCTTTAACAACTGTTATCAGTAAGCTGGTATCGAATTACAAATTTTTATCTGTGGAATTTTTGCTGCTGTATTTTTTGGATTTTGCAGTGCTCGGTATTTATGCAATATTATGGCAGCAGCTTTTAAAGCGTTTTGAGCTATCGATTGCCTATGCCAACAAGGCGATGACGCTTTTGTGGTCGCTTTTGTGGAGTGTGATGCTTTTTCATGAAAAGGTAACAGCTCCAAAAGTAGCAGGCGTTTTACTGGTAATAATCGGAACGATTATCCTGAACAGGCCATCAGGAGAACCGGATAGCAGTGAAGATATGAAGGGAGGCAGACAATGATTCCTTTTATAATACTGGCACTGTTTGGTCAGCTCCTGGCATCTGTTTCGCAGATTCTTCTTAAGAAGAGCTCCGGAAAAGAATATCCCGGATTTATCAGGCAGTATCTTAACGTCCTTGTAATAGGGGGCTATGGGCTTCTCGTTATTTCCATGCTGGTCGCAATTATCTGCTATGGTCACATGCCTTATATGTATGTGGTGATAATTGAGCCTGTAGGATATATACTGGTTATGTTTCTTAGCAGATTTATTTTTAAGGAAAAAATCACTAAATCCAAGATTGTTGGGATGTTGCTGATATTAAGTGGAATACTGATTTTTTACCTGATATAACAGCATGATTTAAATAATTTGCATTATTTTATTTAAACAGTTAGAATACATTAGAGATTTTTACAACTTTTTTTGTTATCGGAGGTTATATGAGAACTTATCTTGTAACAGGCGGTGCCGGTTTTATCGGTTCCAATTATATTCACTACATGTTTAAAAAGTATGACAACGAAATCCGCATTATCAATGTGGATGCTCTTACCTATGCTGGTAACCTTGAGAACCTCAAGGATGTAGAGGGAAGAGATAATTATACATTTGTTAAGGCTAATATTTGCGACAGAGATGCCATTAACAAGATTTTTGAAGAGAATGATATCGACCGTGTTGTACATTTTGCTGCAGAGAGCCATGTAGACAGATCTATAGTTAATCCTGAGATTTTCGTTGAGACTAACGTTCTTGGTACAGCTACAATGTTGAACGCTGCTAAGAAGGCATGGGAGCTTTCCGATGGTTCGTTTAAGGAAGGAAAGAAGTTCCTTCATGTAAGTACAGATGAGGTATACGGTTCACTTCCTGAGGATCCTAACGCTTATTTCTATGAGACAACTCCTTACGATCCCCACAGCCCGTATTCAGCAAGTAAGGCAAGTTCAGATATGCTTGTTAAGGCTTATATGGATACATATAAGTTCCCTGCAAACATTACTAACTGCTCCAATAACTACGGACCGTTCCAGTTCCCTGAGAAGCTTATTCCTCTTATGATCCACAATGCACTTGAGGGTAAAGCGCTTCCCGTTTACGGAGATGGTAAGAACGTCCGCGACTGGCTCTATGTTGAAGATCATGCCAAGGCAATCGACATGGTACAGGAAAAGGGTAAGCTTTTCGAGACTTATAACATCGGCGGACACAATGAGAAGCAGAACATTGATATTGTTCAGACTATCATTGATGTACTCAGAGAATCTCTTGACGATTCAGATCCCAGAAAGGAAAAGCTCACATATGACCTTATAACATATGTAGAGGATAGAAAGGGACATGATCGCCGCTATGCAATCGCTCCTGATAAGATTAAGGCTGAGATTGGCTGGGAGCCTGAGACAATGTTCAAGGAAGGCATCAGAAAGACAATTAAGTGGTTCTTTGCACATGAGGACTGGATGGAGCATGTGACAAGCGGAGACTACCAGAAATATTACGATGACATGTATAGCAGCAAGCTTTAAGCTGTGAATGATTAAAGAAGCATTGCAATATAACAGGAGAGCTTTGGTAAGGCATTTTACCGGGCTCTCTATTGTTGCGTTATAGAGCCCTCATCCGTCAGCGTAGCTGACGGATGAGGGGGGGAGAAAACATGAGCAAAATATCAATAGTTGTACCGGTTTACTACAATTCAGACACTCTCGAAATGCTCTACGAGGATATGAAACAAAAAATCCTCGGGAAGCTTGGAGACTATGAGATTGTCTTTGTCGACGATGGATCCGGGGATAATTCCTGGGAAATTATGAACAAGATTGCCGAAAAGGACAAGAATGTAGTTTGCACAAGGCTATCAAGAAATTTCGGCGAACATGCTGCAATCCTTGCGGGTCTTTCAGTGTGTACGGGAGACTGTGCTGTTACCAAACAGGCAGACCTTCAGGAGGATTCCACACTTATACTGGATTTATACGAGAAGTGGAAGGAAGGTAATAAGGTTGTCCTGGCAATAAGAGCTGAGCGTGATGAAGGAGCTGTAAAGAAGTTCTTTGCCGGGATGTATTATTGGATCGTAAGAAAAACCATTAACAAGGATATGCCGCAGGGGGGATGTGACTGCTATCTTCTGGACAGACAGGCAATAAAGGTTATTCAGCTGATGGATGAGAAAAATTCATCACTGACATTGCAGGTTATGTGGATTGGATTTAAATCAGCTAAAGTCTATTTCCATAGAAAAGACAGAACTGTAGGAAAATCCAGATGGACGTTTGCAAAAAAATACAAGCTTGTTGTGGATTCAATGATGAGCTTTTCATATTTTCCCATAAGGGCTA
Organism: Butyrivibrio sp. AC2005; assembly: GCF_000424145.1. Taxonomy (GTDB): domain Bacteria; phylum Bacillota; class Clostridia; order Lachnospirales; family Lachnospiraceae; genus Butyrivibrio. Next base: position 31,442 of record NZ_AUJI01000010.1, on the reverse strand, counting down.
TCAGTACTATAGGAGCACTTGTTGCCCTGGCATCCTTTGTGGGAATCATAGGCTCTATTGTTGAAAAGCTTACGGTGGGTACTCCCATTGCCGGATATGCATCACTTATGTGCGTCATACTTCTGGCAACCGGTCTTATCATGGTGACACTTGGTATTCTTGGGGAATATCTGTGGCGTGTATTGGATGCTGCGAGAACGCGGCCACCGTTCATTATAGATGAAGTTCGTAAAAACGAACAGGAATAAATATAAAAACAAATGATAGACTATGACTTTTTATGTTATAGTATAAGGTGGTGTAGGTTATCTGCACCTGTAACAGCTTTATAAGTTATTGATTATTTTGGAGGCAAATCCATGAAGGGAATTATACTTGCCGGAGGTTCCGGAACCAGACTTTATCCGCTTACAAGAGCGATATCCAAGCAGATCATGCCTGTCTATGACAAGCCTATGATTTATTATCCGCTTTCCACACTTATGCTTGCGGGTATAAGAGAGGTACTTATTATTTCAACACCCAGAGATCTTCCTATTTTTGAGGATCTTTTTGGAACAGGTGAACAGCTTGGAATGTCATTTTCATATGCCATTCAGGAGGAGCCCAGAGGACTTGCCGATGCATTTATTATCGGTGCTGATTTTATCGGAAGTGACAGCGTGGCGCTGGTACTTGGAGATAATATTTTCTATGGACAGAGCTTCAGTAAGCTTCTTAAGGAGGTTGCTGCAAGGGATAAGGGCGCAACTATTTTCGGTTATTATGTTCGCGATCCCAGAGAGTACGGCGTTGTTGAGTTTGATGAGAATGGCAAGGCAATCTCAATCGAGGAGAAGCCGGAGCATCCCAAGAGTAATTACGCTGTTCCCGGATTATATTTCTATGACAATGATGTAATTGACATAGCTAAAAATGTTAAGCCTTCAGCCAGAGGCGAGATAGAGATTACAAGTGTAAATAATGAGTATCTTCGCAGAGGAGAACTGCATGTAGAGACTATGGGACGAGGCTTTGCATGGCTTGATACAGGTAATCATGATTCACTTCTTGATGCTGCTGACTTTGTTTGCGCATTCCAGAAGAGACAGGGACTTTATGTTTCATGTATTGAGGAGATCGCTTATAAGAGAGGATTTATCGATAAGGATCAGCTCTTGAAGCTTGCTGAGCCTCTTATGAAGACCGATTACGGCAAATATCTTGTTGAGGTAGCAAATGGACTCTAAGACATTCAGATTGTCTATATTGGCTATAATTACCACTATGGTACTAATCGGAGTGGTAGTTTATGCTGCAAACAGAGATAGGATTAATTCCTTGCTTGGCAGTAAAAAAGCATCTGAAACCGAAGCTTCCGTTACCGAAGAAGAGGAAAGCGGGACGGAATTTGGGGAGCAGATTGGTGATAATCTTAAGGGATTTCTTACTGCCAATGATTTTTTTGATAAGAGTGAACAGGGACCATCTGTAGTAGTTGTGGTGGATAACATACCCGTGCCCGCTAATGCGGAAAATGCTGATGATATGCAGTTTCCTGTTGGGAATGAAGTATCTGCAGGAAATGCAAGACTTGTGCCTGATGAGCACGGAGAATTACATGAGACTCCTATAGAATCGGACATAAATGAAAATTAATTTTGGAGGAATATAGATAAAATGGGTCAGTTAAATGTTGAAACATGCGAAATTGAAGGACTTAAGGTAATTACCCCTCAGGTTTTCGGAGATGAGAGAGGTTATTTCATGGAGACCTACTCAAGGAGAGACTTTGAGAAGATTGGTATAGACATGGAATTCGTACAGGACAATCAGTCAGCTTCCAAGAAGGGAGTGCTCAGAGGACTTCACTTCCAGAAAAATTTCCCTCAGGATAAGCTTGTTCGTGCTATTAAGGGCGAGGTCTTTGACGTTGCTGTGGATCTTCGTGAGGGTTCAGCTACTTTTGGTAAGTGGTTTGGAGTTGTTCTTTCAGCCGAGAACAAGAAGCAGTTCTTTATTCCTAAGGGATTTGCTCACGGATTCCTTGTTCTTTCAGACTATGCTGAATTTGCATACAAATGTACAGATTTCTATCATCCGGATGATGAGGGAGGAATTCTCTTTAAGGATCCCGAGATAGGTGTTGAATGGCCTTATGAGAATGAGGCAGATCTTACTTTATCAGATAAGGATACCAAGTGGGGAACACTTTCTGATTATAAAAAGGACCGCGGAGTTAAATAAATGGCGAGGGAAAAGACAGATAAGCTGCCTTTTATAAGTGAGCTGCCCAAGCCGGTTGGCCTGGGAATATTCTATGCAATGGCACTTATACTTATGCTGATAATTGTTTTACATACCAATGTGCTTGCTGATCAGCATACTGAAATGTTAAAGAAAATATGTGCATGCATACTGATTGTCATGTCCATGGTACTGGTTACGGTCTGGTATGACAAGCTTATGGTTTTACCGGTTGAGCTTTACAATTCCAGGAAGCTCATCCGGAGACTGGCGGTTAATGATTTTAAAAAACGATATGCCGGCTCGTATATGGGCGTTGTGTGGGCACTGGTTCAACCGGTGGTCACTGTTTTGATGTATTGGTTTGTGTTTGACAGGATATTCCAGCAAAAGTCACAGCTTGTGGCCGGCGGAATAGATGTACCCTATGTGCTGTTCCTTACTACGGGACTTGTACCCTGGTTCTTCTTTAACGAAGCCCTTATGAACGGAACAACATCTCTTTTGGAGTACAACTATCTTGTTAAAAAGGTTTTGTTTAAAATAAGTATTTTGCCTTTGATCAAGGTTATTGCAGCACTTTTTATCCATGTATTTTTTGCAGGGGTCATGATTGCTGTTTCATGTATGTATGGTTTTTACCCCACAATTTACACGATACAGATTTTTTATTACGCAATCTGTGAATTTATACTGGTTCTTTCAATATGCTATACAACCTGTGCTGTAGTGGTGTTTTTCAGAGATCTTACACAGATTCTGGCTATAGTACTTCAGGTTGGTCAGTGGGCGACTCCCATATTGTGGGATATAAATATGCTTCCTGATAATCTTAAATGGATAATAAAGCTTAATCCGATGACTTATATCGTAAATGGCTATCGCAATGCGATATATGGTAATGAGTGGTTCTTTGAACATTTTTATTCAAGCACATATTTTTGGATAGTAGTTGTGACTCTGTTCTTCATTGGATCACTAATATTTAAGCGTTCCAAAACACATTTTGCAGATGTACTCTGATATAATCTGCCGGGAAAGTTTGGTTTATGGATAAAGACATAGCAATTCAGGTTTCGGACCTGACTAAAATGTATAAACTTTATAATAAGAATTCCGACAGGTTGAAGGATGCACTTGGACTTCTTAGAACTGGTTCATACACGGAACATCTTGCATTGAACCATGTTAATCTCACAGTAAAAAAAGGTGAGACAATAGGTATTATCGGAACAAACGGATCCGGTAAATCTACAATTCTTAAGATAATTACAGGAGTGTTGTCTCCCACTTCAGGAACAGTTGAGGTAGATGGCCATATTTCTGCTCTTCTTGAGCTGGGTGCAGGCTTCAATTTGGAGTACAATGGAATCGACAATATATTCCTTAATGGAATGATGATTGGCTTTTCTGAGGAAGAGATAAAAGCCAGGATGGATTCCATTCTGGAATTTGCAGATATAGGAGATTATGTATATCAGCCGGTTAAGACTTATTCAAGTGGTATGTTTGTCCGACTGGCTTTTGCTGTAGCTATAAATATTGATCCTGAGATTCTGATAGTTGATGAAGCACTTTCAGTAGGCGATGTTTTTTTCCAGGCAAAGTGCTATCACAAGTTTGAGGAGTTCAAAAAGCAGGGAAAGACAATTCTTTTTGTATCTCATGATCTTTCAACAATAAGCAGATATTGTGACAGAGCCGTGCTTTTGAATCAGGGCGTGATACTTGGAGAGGGAACTCCCAAGAAGATGATTGATATTTATAAGCAGGTTCTGGTAGGACAGTATCCTCTTCCGGAGAATGACTTCAAATCACTTCTTGAAGATGAAGAGCTAAGAGAAGCTGCGGGCAGAAAGGCTGACGGCAAAAAAAGTGATGCCACAGATTCTAAAACGGAAGATAAGAAGGCTGGTTCTTCAGTAGAGAATCCGGAACTTCTTGAATATGGCAATAATGCTGCTAATATAACTGAGTTTTATGCTACTGACTCAAAGGGACTCAGAACCAATTCGGTTATAAAAGGAACAGAATTCACTATTCATATGAGAGTAAAGTTCCTTAAGGATATAAATGCTCCGATTTTTGCTTATACAATAAAGAACATTATGGGCATTGAGATTACGGGAACCAACTCAATGGTAGAAAAAGCGTTTCTGGAACCGGTTAAGGCTGGAGAGGAAAAGGTAATAACCTTTAAGCAGAGAATGCTTCTGCAGGGAGGAGAGTACCTTGTTTCCTTCGGAGTAACGGGATTTGAACAGGATGATTTTGTTGTTTATCACAGGCTCTATGATGCACTTAACATTACAGTTGTTTCTGATAAAAACACCGTTGGGTATGTCGATATGGAATCAACGGTATGCGTAACTGATGCTAAAAGGGATTAAGACATGCAGGAAGAAGTATTTATTGGCAATGTAAAACTGAATTTCAAGCACTATGCAGGACTCGATCTTTACAGTGATGGACCGGTTGAAAAAGAAATCTTTGACATCGTTAGAAAGCATAAGAAGGAAGAGTATCCTGAGATAATAGAGAAAAAGGCAAGCTGGCCGATTCTGTATCATCTTTCTGAGCTTAGAAGTAATATTGTCGAGTGGATTCCCATGAAGGGGAAGGAGAAGGTTCTTGAGGTAGGCGCCGGATGCGGAGCTATCACGGGAATGCTTTCAGAGAAGGCAGGTGAGGTAATCGCATGCGATCTTTCAAGACGCAGAAGCGAGATCAATGCTACAAGAAACTCCGAGTGTGACAATGTTACAATTCATGTTGGTAATTTCAGGGATATTGAGCCTGATCTTCCGACTGATTTTGATTTTATATTCCTGATTGGGGTATTTGAATACGGACAAGGATACATCGGTACCGAAAATCCATATGAAAACTTCCTGACAATGCTTAAAAAGCATCTTAAAAAGGATGGAAGAATTGTTATTGCCATTGAAAACAGAATCGGACTTAAATATTTTGCAGGAGCAGCTGAGGACCATCTCGGTGGATATTTTGACGGAATAGAGGGATACTCAAAGGACTCTGTTGCCAGAACATTTACAAGAAGTGGTCTTATCAGAATTTTCAAAAAGTGCGGTATGAATGATTATCATTTTTACTACCCGTATCCCGATTATAAGCTGATGACATCGCTTCATTCCGATAAATATCTTCCTGCATACGGTGAACTGCAGGATAATGTTCGTAATTTCGATAGAGACAGATTGCTTCTGTTTAACGAGAAGAGAGCATATGAGTGCCTTATAAATGATGGAATGTATGCGGATTTTGCAAATTCCTTTGAGGTTATCTTAGGACCAGGATTTGATACGGTTTATTGCAAGTATTCAAATGACCGTGCCGATGAGTTTAAGATCAGAACAGATATTACAGTAGATAAGCTTGGCAGAAAGCTTATAAAAAAATATCCTCTTACTGAGGCTGCCGAGGAGCATATCTTTGGTATGCAGGATGCTTATTATGCTCTCCGCGAGAGATACAGAGGCGGAGATCTTGAAGTAAACGATTGCCAGCTTGATGAGAAGAACAGATGCGCTATGTTTTCATATGTAAACGGCATCCCGCTTACAGCATTGTTTGATGCGTGCCTTGAATCCGATGATATGGATTCATTCAATGCTCTTTTCAGAGAGTATATGAGGAGAATGGGATATCGTCCTGATTATCCGGTAACGGATTACGACCTTATCTTTTCCAATATTCTGGTTAACGGACCGATATGGACAATCATTGATTATGAGTGGACCTACGGTAAATGCATCCCTCCGAAGGAGATAGCATTCAGGGCTCTTTATAGTTATATGCTCGAGGACAGGAGCAGAGATAAGCTTGATGTCAAAGCTCTTTATGAACAGATAGAGCTTACAGAGGAAGATATTAAGGGACTTCTGAGTGAAGAATCAGACTTCCAGAAATATGTGACCGGTAGAAGAAAGTCATCTGTCGAGCTGTGGAAGATGATAGGAAGAACAGCAATAGTTCCGAAAGAGCTGGCCGGATCATCAGAGACAGCAAGAAGTGCCGAAGAGATACAGGTATATGTTGATGAGGGTGAAGGATACAGTGAAGACGATTCGATTTTCCCTGATGAGACATATGATGATCACAATACAGTAACTATCAGTATAGAGTGTAATGACGGTGTTCAGAATATTCGTATTGATCCTGCTTTTGCCAGCTGTATAGTTACAATTAAACAGGTAGTCTGGAATGATGTATCCGTAGAAGAGGGAGGATCTTATATTTCAATCCATCCCAACGGATCATGGATTTCAGAAGACAGTATAGTATTTGGAACAGATGATCCCAATATTGAATTTGGTTTTTCTGATGACAGAATAGAGAAAAAGCGCGAAAATCATCTTAAGGTAACGATGATGACAACGCTCATTCCGAAAGAAACAGCTACCACAATTGAGGACTCGCTCAGAGTGGTAGAGGAAGAAACTACGGAGGAGAAGGGAGAGTTCCTTCGCAAGATAAAGAGGAAACTGCTTCCTAAGTAAGGGCAGTGAAAAATGTTAAAAGAAGTCGCTAAGAATATTCTTATTAACAACAGAAAAAGGGGCTATCAGAATAAGGTAAAAGAATGTAAGAATGCCTATAATATCTGGGAGCACAGACAGGAAAAGCACCCCATTTTAGTGTCAGGTGGGGCTGCTTCCGAAGTCACGGGGAGACTTCAGCTTTTTACGGAGGTTGTATCTTACACTCAGGTGTGGAGAGAGGCCGATCCTGCTGCAACTGCTGAGAGGATCCTGATTTTTGTGAGCCCAAAAGGGAGACTTGCAGGTCATGCGGTAGAAAATATCAGAAGATATTTTGAGGCGCATCCCGAGATTAATGTTGTCTATGGTGATGAGGATGAAATGGTAGGCAGGGGGAAATATGGAAAGCCATATTTTAAACCTGACTGGTCACCGGATACTTATCTGAATGCTTTTTATATTGGCAGTGTGTTTGCATGCAGAGCAAATACATATGAGGCTGCAACTGCAGAATATGATAATGCGATTAAGATGCTTGGTGGAACTACAGGGGTAAAAAAGAATTCACCTGAAGCAGTGGGCAGAGAAGCCAGCATGCTTTCTGCTGATGTTCTGTTTTGCATGCTTGCAATTGAAGAGAGAGCTTTTGCTAAAAGAACAGATACGGACTTTCCTATAGGACATATAGGAGAGATTCTTTTCCATAGGGAGCCCGAGACAGATGTTTTTTACGGAAGAGGTTTTCATAATTCGCGGCATATGCTTATGAAGCCCGCTACTGTGAGTATCATTATTCCTACAAAGGATCATCCGGATATTCTTTTTCAGTGTCTTAAATCCATAGTAAATACTACGCATGAAAAGAACATAAGGTATGAGATTGTAGTCGTAGATAACGGCAGCAGTGCGTACAATCGTGTCCGCTATGGTTCATATATAAATCAGATAGATAAAACCGGTGGATTGACTAATATCACATATCTGTATAAGGTTGAGGCATTTAATTTTTCTCATATGTGCAACCGCGGAGCTGTACGATCAGGTGGGGAATATCTGCTTTTCCTTAATGATGATATTGAGGCAACGCAGGACGGATGGCTTCGGGAGATGCTTTCTCAGGCACAGCTGAGACATGTGGGAGTTGTAGGAGCAAAGCTTCTTTATCCGGATACTGATCTTATTCAGCATTGCGGAATAACTAATGTGAGGCTTGGCCCCGTGCATAAGCTTCAGAAAATGCATGATCAGAAATCACATTATTTTGGCTATAACAGAGGTATTCACAATCTGATTGGTGCAACAGGTGCATGCCTTATGCTCAGCCGTGAGAAATTTAATGAGGTTGGAGGCTTTCCGGAAGAATTGCCGGTTGCTTTTAATGACGTTGATTTATGCTACAGTGTTTATCAAAAGGGATACTATAATGTCTGCTGTAATCATATAAGCCTATATCATCACGAGTCCTTAAGCAGAGGTCTTGACACTCTGGATTTAAAGAAGATGGAGAGGCTTGCAGGCGAGTATGAAGTGCTTATGAAGCGGCATCCGGGATTTTACAATAAGGATCCGTTTTACAGTAAGTATCTTACTGATGATGAGACTATCAGTGCTATAATACCTTGCGAAGACTTCACTCCTGTTTTGGATATTCCTTATCATACTGTCAAGGTTCATGAGGATGGCTTTGCAGATGCAAGAGAAGACGCATGTCTTAGAATTGGTGTTGAGTATGCAGGAACCATGGAGAACTGGATGTATGGAATCCGTGACGGTGAAGTTCTTGATGGCTATTTTGTTAAAGGCTACAGCTTTGTTATAGGTTCTGATAATGCTTTCTTTGAGAGAAGGCTGGTTTTGAGACAGGTTGAAAGGTCTGATGAGGGAGCAAGACCTGCATCTTCTGTGGTTTACAGTATGCCTGTTTATACCTGGTACAGACCTGATATAAAGCTAAGACTACAGGATCAGATAGATGTAGATCTTACAGGATACAAAGTAAGAATCGCTTCGGGAAAGCTATCACCCGGTTACTACCAGGTTGGTATGGCCGCGCTTGATCAGACCGGAACACTTAAACTGATTAACTGGGTACCAAATTTACTTAAGGTGAAATGATTTAATGACTGATAATACTGAATTTGATTTTAAAACAGCATATGAAAAGGAGAAGCTTAAAAGTGCAGATTTGGCACAGAGAATAGCTGATCTTGAGGATAAGAATCAGGAGCTTGAATTTAAGCTTAACCGTATAAAGAATAACCCTATATGGAAGGCGAGCACACCTGCAAGAAATGCGATGCATTTTGTGATACGCCAGAAGGATCGCGTGAAAAATGCCGGTTCTGTAAGAGGAGTAATTGCCAAGCTTAAATATAAGCAGATTGAAAGGAAGGCTAAGGTTCATTACGGTACTGAGAGTTTTCCTACAGAAGAGACCATTGTGGCAGAGAGAAATGAGAATTTTGAAAAAATGCCACTTATCAGTATACTTGTACCACTTTACAATACTCCTGAGAATTTTCTGAGGGATATGATTGAGTCTGTTCTGAACCAGACCTATACAAACTGGCAGCTTTGTCTTGCTGATGGATCAGATGCAGAGCATGCCTATGTGGAAACGATTGTTAATGAATATAAAAAGGATAATCGTGCAAAGCTTGGTAAGTCAGAAGGGGCAGGTGTCCTCTATCACAGACTTGAAAAGAATACCGGAATATCCGGAAATACAAATGAATGTCTCAAATTGGCTTCGGGAGAGTATATCGGACTTCTTGACCATGATGATATTCTTCACCCTGAGGTACTCTACTACTATGTAAAGGCAATAAATGAGGAAAATGCAGATTATCTGTACTGCGATGAGGCGACTTTTTCGGGTAAGAGCATTGATCATATGATAACAATGCACTTCAAGCCTGATTACGCGCCGGATAATTTAAGAGCTAATAACTATATCTGTCATTTCAGTGTTTTCAAGCGTTCACTCCTTGATGGTACAGAGCTTTTCAGATCGAAATTTGATGGCAGCCAGGACCATGATATGATCCTCAGACTGACTGATAATGCTGAGAAGATTGTTCATATACCCAGACTTTTGTATTACTGGAGATCGCATGCAGGAAGCGTAGCATCAGATATAAGTGCCAAGAGCTACGCGATAGATGCTGCCAGAGGTGCAGTCGCCGATCACCTTAGAAGACATGGATATGAACATTTCAAGATAACAAGTACCAGAGCATTTGAGACGATTTTCAAGATAGCTTATGAGGTTCAGGGTATTCCCAGGATTTCAATAATAATACCCACCTGTGAACATCTTGAGGACTTGAAGAGATGTCTTACTTCCATTTATGAAAAGTCCACATATGATAATTATGAGATTATCATTGTTGAAAATGGCAGTAGTTCAAAGGAAATCAGAGCATATTACGATGAACTCAGAAACGGAGCCATGAGCTCTGTTCTCAAAATAGTTGACTACTATGAGGATAAGAGTAACCTGAACGCCGATGGTTCTAAGCCATCCTTTAACTATTCAGCTGTTGTGAATTATGGAGTTAAGCAGTCTACGGGAGACTACATACTTCTTCTTAACAACGATACACAGGTTATAACTGTCAACTGGATGGAAGAACTACTTATGTATGCTCAGAGAAGTGATGTGGGAGCAGTTGGAGGAAAACTATATTTCCCTAATCGAAAGATACAGCATGCCGGGATAGTTTTAAGACTTGGTGCACACAGAACAGCCGGACATTGCCATTACGGACAGGAGGGAATGAACCTCGGATATATGGGCAGACTATGCTATGCTCAGAATGTTTCTGCTGTTACCGGAGCGTGCCTTATGGTATCAAGAGCTAAGTATGACGAAGTGGGCGGTTTTGATGAGGGCTTTAAGGTATCTCTCAATGACGTTGATTTTTGTCTGAAATTGCGTGATAAAGGTTATCTTAACATATTCACACCTTTTGCTGAGATGTACCATTATGAATCCGCGTCCAGAGGACTGGACCTTGAAGGGGAAAATGCCAGACGCTATGATGAAGAGTCAGAACACTTCCGCAACAAATGGAAGACTGTTCTTGATAAGGGAGATCCCTACTATAATCCCAACTTCTCATTAGACAGAAGTGATTTTTCGCTTAATGTTGAAGGTTATAGCAGTTTGCGCAATGCTTGAGTATTTCTTTGGCAATGTATGACTTGATTTTTGCTAAAAGTAATGATTTACTTAATATAATTGAGGTTAAACCTCACTTATAAGGAGGAAGATGATGAGTGACGCAATGAAACAGCTTGAATATTGGTTAAATGATCCTTATTTCGATGAGGATACAAAGAAAGAGCTGACAGCTATTCGAAATAACGAGGATGAGGTTCAGGATAGATTCTATCAGGAACTCGAATTCGGTACAGGTGGACTGCGCGGAGTTATTGGGGCAGGAACCAACAGAATGAACAAGTACGTTGTTCGTAAGGCAACACAGGGACTTGCAAATTATATTAAGAAGAACGGTGGAGCAGATGGCGCTAAGAGAGGCGTTGCTATTTCTTATGATTGCCGAAGATTTTCACCGGAGTTTGCTGATGAGACAGCAAGATGCCTTGCTGCTAACGGAATCAAGGCATATGTTTTTGATGAACTCAGACCTACTCCTGAGCTTTCATTTGCATTAAGAAAGCTTGGATGTATTGCCGGTGTTATGATTACAGCAAGTCACAACCCGCCGGAATATAACGGATACAAGGCATATTGGGAGGATGGCGCTCAGGTTACACCTCCTCACGATACAGGTATTATCGCTGAGGTTAAGGCTATCACAGATTATAATGATGTTAAGACAATGTCTAAGGACGATGCCATGAAGGCAGGCCTTTATGAGATTATCGGAAAAGACATCGATGACGCATACATGGTAGAGCTTAAGAAGCAGATCATCCATCTTGATGCTATCAAGGAGATGGCTGAGAAGCTTACAGTAGTTTATACTCCTTTCCATGGCACAGGTCTTGTTCCTGTAAAGAGAGTACTTGCAGAGCTCGGATTTAAGAATGTATATATTGTTCCTGAGCAGGAGCTTCCGGATCCGGAATTTACTACACTTGATTATCCTAACCCTGAAGATCCCAAAGCTTTCAAACTTGCACTTGAGCTTGCTAAGGAGAAGGATGCGGATATCGTTCTTGCTACAGATCCTGATGCTGACCGTCTTGGCGTATATGCTAAGGATACTAAGACCGGAGAGTACATTCCTTTCACAGGAAATATGTCAGGAATGCTCATTGGTGAGTACATTCTTCGTGAGAGAAAGGCTACAGGCACTATGCCTGAGAGACCAGCTTTTGTAACAACAATTGTTACTACTAACATGGCAAGAAGAGTTGCTGAGAAGTATGGTCTTCACTATATTGAAGTTCTTACCGGATTTAAGTATATCGGTGAGCAGATCAGACTTTTTGAGGAAAACAATCAGGAGTACAATTACGTATTCGGTCTTGAGGAGAGCTATGGATGCCTTGCAGGTACACACGCTCGTGATAAGGATGCTATCGTAGCTGTTATGATGCTCTGCGAAGTTGCTGCGTTCTGCAAGAAGAATAATATGACTCTCTGGGATGCTATGGTTGATATGTATGAGGACTATGGCTATTATAAGGAAGGCCAGTATTCTATTACCATGAAGGGTATGGAGGGTGCAAAGGAAATTGCTGCACTTATGGATAAGCTCAGAAATGATCCGCCTAAGACATTCGGAGCCTGGACAGTTGAAGAGTTCCGCGATTATAAGACTGGCGAGACTGTTAACCCTCAGACAGGCGAGAAGGGTAAGACAGGACTTCCTGAATCCAATGTTCTTTACTTTGCTCTGGACAATGATTCATGGTGCTGCGCACGTCCTTCAGGAACAGAGCCTAAGATTAAGTTCTATATGGGTGTAAAGGGTACAAGCCTTGAGGATGCTGCTAAGAAGCAGGATGAACTTACTGCTGCTGTTAAAGCACTTATAGAATAACAACAAGAATCCTTTTAGCAGGGCTGTCAGTTTGCCTGACAGCCCTATTATTATAAATATGATTAATAGTATTAAGAAGACAATTTCATACGCCAGGAGAAATGGCATAGGTAATACAGCAGTTGCTGTTATGGAGAGGCTGAGGGACCAGAGAAGTGATAACTATATTTATGAGCCTCCGACAGAAGAAGAGCTGGAGAAGCAGAGAAAATGGTATCGCTCTTTATTGAACAATGCGGATAAATCAAAAATGCTTCCTCTGATCAGTATCCTTGTGCCCTGCTATAATACGGACAGAGAATTTCTAAAGATGATGATTGAATCTGTTCAAAATCAGACCTATGGAAAATGGGAGCTGATTTTGGCTGAGGCTCCGCTTGTTTCAAAGGGAAGACCGCTGTATCCTCTGACGGATATCATAAACGGTTATTCTGCTATTGACGGAAGAATAAGACATATCAAGCTTAAGACAAATGCGGGGATTTCCAATAACACTAATGCTGCGCTTGATGCTTCCCGTGGCGACTATATGGCACTTCTCGATCATGATGATGTCCTTACGCCAAACGCTCTTTGCGAGGTGGCGATTGCTGCTATAAAGAATTATCCCAGACTGATTTATTCGGATGAGGATAAATGCAATGCTGAAGGGGACAAATTCTTCGAGTACCATAGAAAGAAGAAATTTAATCCGGATCTGTTTTTGTCAAATAACTATATATGTCATTTTACAACTATAAGATCAGATGTTATTCATACCTGCAGATTCAGAAGTGAATATGACGGTGCACAGGATTACGATCTGTTTTTGAGAGCAGTCGGTAGAATAATGTGGAGTACTGATTATCAAAAACAGATAATTCATATTCCAAAAGTTCTGTATCACTGGAGAAGTCATGACAGTTCCACTTCTGCGAATCCCAGAAGCAAGATGTATGCGTATGATGCCGGAAAACGTGCTGTGGAGGATTTTCTTAAAGTGAACGGCATTAAGGCATCTGTAAGTCATTTAAAGCATGTGGGATTTTACCGTGTTGATTATGTTGACAATATCTTTTCTGCCAGAAAAGATATCGGTGTAGTAGGTGGAAAAATAGTAGATAAGAATGGTACCATGCTCGGCGGTAATTACCGTGCGGATGGAAAAATCAGATTTGACGGACTTCCGAAGGGGTTCAGTGGTGGTCTTCAGCATCTGGCTGCTCTTGAGCAGGATACGGATGCGGTTGATATAAGATGTATGAAAATAAGGTCTGAACTGACAGATCTTTATAAGGAAATATTTGGAGTATCGTATAAGGATACGACAGAAGGAAAGAGCTTTAAAGCTGAAGCTATAGGAACTGATTCAGAAATAAGAGAGAAGAGCATACGGTTTGGACAGGCTGTCAGACAACTGGGATATAAAGTTATGTGGGATCCCAGGTATGAGACAATTGTCTGACCTCGAGGGCTACTTATTTGAATAATAAAGTAACAATAATTATCCCTAATTATAACGGGGCAAAATTTCTTGATGATTGCTTAAAGAGCCTTAAAAAACAGAGTATAAGCTCTGAGGTTATAATTATTGATAATGGATCAACAGATAATGGAATAGAGACTCTTCGTAATAATCTGGGTAAACATGCAGAACGTTACCCCAAGACGGTTATTCATGAGCTTTCCGAAAATACCGGTTTTGCAAATGCGGTAAATGTTGGGATAAGACTTGCCAAAACCGAGTATGTCATACTTTTAAATAATGATACTGTTTCCGATGAAAGGATGACAGAGAATTTACTTAAGGCAATAGATGGTAAGAGTAAGGTCTTCTCTGTCGGAGCTAAGATGTTGCAAATGAAGGAACCACATAATATTGATGATTGTGGTGATTTATACTGCGCTCTGGGATGGGCTTTTTCTCCGGGAAGAGATAAAAGTAATAAGAATTATGACAGGAAAATGAAAATAACATCTGCCTGCGCCGGTGCTGCCATATATAGAAAAGATATTCTTGTTCAGATAGGCGGCTTCGATGAAGCACATTTTTGCTATTTGGAAGATGTGGATGTCGGATACAGGGCAAGAATATATGGTTATCAGAATTATTATGAGCCAACCGCAGTTGTATATCATGCCGGCAGCGGGACAAGCGGATCGAGATATAATGTTTTTAAGGAAGAACTGACGGCAGGTAATAACCTTTATTTAATATATAAAAATATGCCGTTTCTGCAAATATTATTAAATCTCCCTTTTGTCATCCCGGGGATTTTGATTAAGCAAATATACTTTATAAAAAAGGGACTTGGCATTGCATATTTCAATGGGCTTGTCGGTGGGGTTAAGAAGATTATAAAAAACAGTGACAGGAAAGTTGAATTTAAGAAAAGACATATGAAAAATTATGTCATTCTTGAGCTTGAACTACTTGTCAACTGCGTTCGCAGGCTTGTTGGATAAAATAAAATGTTATAGAATGAAATAGATATGATTAAGGATAATCAGAAAAATCTGAACATGCTACACGTCGCTGGGGACGGCATAATTGTGGCCTGTTCCTATATGCTGGCTTTTTATCTGAAATTCGAATCGCCGTTTTCAGGGCCGGAGGGAGGCTACCTTTCCATGAGGACATATTTTACTGCCCTCTATTTTTTGGTGCCTGCATATATGGTTCTATACAATATGGTAAACCTCTATACTCCCAGACGCGCCACGAGGATGAGATACGAACTGTATAATATCCTTCGGGCTAATGTCATTGGAATTATAGGCTTTTACGTTGCTCTGTACATGATTAAGCAGGTCGACTTCTCGCGTACGATGATAGCGATGTTTGCAGTTATCAATGTGATTCTGATGAGTCTGTCCAGGGTTTTACTTAGAAGATTCCTGAGATATATAAGAAGAAAGGGCTACAACTTAAAGCATATCCTTCTTATTGGATATTCCAGAAGTGCAGAAGGATATATCAGCAGGATAAATAACAATCCTCAGTGGGGATATGTTGTAAGCGGTATTCTTGACGATGCGGTTCCCCTGGGGACAACTTATCACGGAGTAAAGGTAATTTCCAAGATAGACAAATTACCGGAGCTTCTTGAAAGTAATGAATATGATGAGATTACCATAACTCTGCCCCTGGATAGATATGACAGGCTTGAAGAGCTTGTGGATGACTGTGAGAAGTCAGGAGTTCATACCAAGTTTATCCCTGACTACACCAGCCTTTTCCCGAGTAATCCATATACGGAAGATATTTTGGGTCTTTCTGTTGTCAATATAAGATATGTACCATTGACAAATGGTTTTAATGTTCTTGTAAAACGTATAGTGGATATTATTGGTGCAATAATTGCCATTATTATTTTTTCACCGGCAATGCTCGCTGCCGCGATAGCGGTTAAGGTATCAAGCCCCGGACCTGTTATATTCAAGCAGGAGAGAGTGGGACTTCATGGTCAGAGCTTTATGATGTACAAGTTTAGAACCATGAAGCTTCAGTCAGAAAAGTCTGAGAAAAAGGGGTGGACAACAAAGGATGACCCCAGAGTTACAAATGTTGGTAAGTTCTTGAGATCACACAGCATTGATGAGCTTCCGCAGCTGTTTAATGTATTGATTGGGAATATGTCGCTTGTGGGACCAAGACCTGAGAGACCTCAGTTTGTTGAGAAATTCAGGCAGGAAATACCGCGATATATGGTTAAACATCAGGTCAGACCCGGTCTTACCGGATGGGCTCAGATAAATGGCTATAGAGGTGACACTTCCATAAGAAAGCGAATCGAATACGATATTTATTATATTGAAAACTGGTCAATGGAATTTGATTTCAGAATATTGATCGGGACTATTTTCCACGGGTTTATCAACAAGAACGCGTATTAATGACTTTTGCTTGTATAATTATTATTTTTGTGGCAAAATAGGGCAGTGAAGACTAAAAATCAAAGGAGATTTATGATATGTCGAATCGCAGGAGTGGAAACTCAGGCAGAAGAGGCAGGAAGAAGAACACAAAGAGAGCACTTATAATATTTGGTGTTGAGATTGTAGTTCTCCTTATACTTCTTTTTATAGTATGGACTTTATTTGGAAGAATTAAGGTTGATAAGGTTGGCAAGGTCAATCTTGATGAGAAGAAGATTGCCGAAAGTGTTAATACAGGCGTTGAAGAGAATGAGCAGATGACGGGGTATACCAATATTGCACTCTTTGGTGTTGATTCCCGTGAAGGCGAGCTTGATAAGAATACCAGAAGTGATACCATAATGATTTGCTCAATCAATAATGCTAATGGTGATATTAAACTGGTTTCAGTTTATCGTGATACATACCTTAATCTTAGTAATGATACATATACGAAGTGTAATGCCGCTTACAAGGCAGGTGGTCCCCAGCAGGCTATTTCTATGCTCAATATGAATCTGGATATGGATATTACTGATTTTGTAACTATCGGCTTTGGCGGACTCACAGATGTTGTCGATGAGATCGGTGGAGTTGATATAAATATTGAGGAGAATGAGATTACTCATCTTAACAATTATCAGTCTACGATGGCAGAAGAGCTGAACATGAAGTATACTCCTGTAACACAGACAGGAATGCAGACTCTTAACGGACTTCAGGCGACTGCATATTGCCGAATCAGATATACGGCTGGTGATGACTTCAAGAGAGCTCAGAGACAGAGAACAGTTCTTATGGCTATTCTTGAAAAAGCAAAGACTAAGAATATTTCAGAGCTTGAAGATGTTGCAAGTAAAATATTTGGTGAGACATATACATCACTTGGACTGGAAGATATAGTTAAGCTCTTGGGAAATATTACCAATTATAATGTAGTAGCCAACGATGGTTTCCCTGTAGCAGATATGAGAGCTACCGGAACAGTCGGAAAGAAGGGAAGCTGCGTAATACCTGTTGATCTTGCTTCTAATGTTAAATGGCTTCATGAATTTCTGTTTGAGGATACAGATTATCAGGTATCATCCAGTGTTGAAAAATATAGTCAGAAGATTGCTGCTGATACGGATGCGTATATTGACAGGTAATTAGTTTTGACGCTTGGCCCCGGTATCAGCCGGGGCTTTCATTTTCTAATAAACTAAAGGATAAATATGTATACAGTAGACGTTATAATACCGACATATAAACCGGGGTCAGAGCTCTCAATGCTCATAGATGAGCTTGAGAAGCAGGCATTTCGACCTGAAAAGATAATAATAGTTAATACCGAGAAACGATATCTTGTTGAAAAGAAGGATGCGATGGATGCTATTAATAAGTATGATAACATCATTGTTCATCATATCACCAAGAAGGAGTTTGACCATGGTGAGACAAGAAATCTAGGGGTTAGTTTGTCAAAGGCGGATTTTTTCCTGATGATTACAGAGGATGCTGTTCCCAGGGATAATCAGCTTATATCCAATCTTGTTCAGGCTTTGGAGGATAAACAGGTTGCTGCAGCTTATGCCAGACAATATCCTAAGTCTGATTGTAATCTGGCAGAACGCTACTCCAGGAAATTTAATTATCCTACTGACCCTATGAGGAAGACAATTAAGGATCTCCCCAGGCTCGGAATCAAGACCTTTTTCTGCTCAAATGTCTGTGCCATGTACAGAAGAGATGTATTTGATAAGATGGGTGGATTTTTGCATAAGGCTATATTCAACGAGGATATGGTTTATGCAGGTAATGCCATGTATAAAGGATATGCCATCTGCTATGTCCCTGATGCGGGAGTAATACATTCACACAATTATTCATGTGCGCAGCAGTTTCACAGGAATTTTGATCTTGGGGTATCTCAGACGGATCATCCGGAGATTTTTTCCGGAATTAAATCGGAATCTGAGGGAAAGAAAATGGTTAAAGACACCATTAGTCATTTTAGACATATTGGAAAGGCATATCTTATTCCGCACTATATTGTTATGTGCGGTTTCAGGTTTTTGGGGTACAGAATGGGACGAAGGTACAAGCGCCTTCCTAAAGGGCTTGTAAAGGCCTGTTCATTAAATAAGGCATATTGGGAACATTAAACAATTTTTGGGGGGAATCATTATGGAGTCCAGATTTCAGGATGGTGATATTAAGAGCTGGGAAGAGGTAAGTCTTTTATATAATTCTGCGCTGAAGCAGATGAATACCAAGATAGAGATACTTAATGACGAGTTTCAGGAAGTACACAGATATAATCCTATAGAGCATATAAAATCAAGGATAAAGACACCGGAGAGTATTGTTAAAAAATTAAGAAGGCATGGTTACGAGTCAACGCTGGTAAACATGATGAAGTATATAAACGATATAGCCGGAATCAGGATTATCTGCTCATTTACATCGGATATATACAGAATTGCCGACATGATCAGCAATCAGAAGGATATAAAGGTTTTAAATATTAAGGATTATATTATGAATCCAAAGACCAGTGGATATCGCAGCTATCATATGATAGTGGCGGTTCCTGTTTACCTGTCGGATCATACAGCTGAGGTTAAGGTTGAAGTCCAGATACGTACAGTAGCGATGGATTTCTGGGCCAGCCTTGAGCACAAAATACAGTATAAATTCGAGACTAAAGCGCCTGCCAATATCAAAGCGCAGCTTTTTGAGTGTGCAAGGATGGTGGCGGAACTGGATGACAGAATGCTGTCATTAAACGAGGAAATACAGGCTATAACGCCGCAGGAGGACTGAAAAGTCTCAAAAACAGCCCATTAATGAGGAGTGCCCAGGCACCTCTCGGCACCCGGGCTATTATGAAAAAATTTATCTATCTTTCGGAGCTACTGTTAGAGCTTCGTAATGAACCTTGTTTCCTTTGGTTCTGTCTAATTATAACAATGAATTGTGAATAAAATATTAACAAAGTTTAAACTAGAGGTTAATATAAACAAAATACAAACAGAAGATAATGTTTTATTGTGCGAAATGCATAAATGATGTAAGCTAAGTTTGGCTGCGAAATGAAAAAACACTAACAATAGATAAGCTCTTTGATGGGAGGAACTATGGAAAACTTAATGGGTAACCTTTCAGGAAAAATCAGTGCACAGGAAATGATTAAGGCTAATACAGCTGCTGAAGCTGCTCATAGAGAGCAGATGGAAAAACAGAACAGACAGTATGAAGAAGAGATAAATGTTCTTCGTCAAAATGCCAAAATCATGGAAGGCAGACTTAATGATATTGAGGATGTTCTAAAGACTTTGAAAACTGAGAAAGCTGAGTCTGAGATAAGTGCCCAGGAGTTGGATAAGGCTATAAAGGAGCTTAAGGAGAATTTAAGCGACAGACTTAATCAGAGTGATGAAACCACGCATGATGTCGGAGTACGCATATACAGGAATGTACAGGCATCTGTTGCAGATGAACAAAAAAAGCAACTCAGCGAGATAAAAGAAGATCTTAATAAGCAGATGGAAGCCATAAGGAGTGAGTTTACGGTGCTTGTAAGGCAGCTTGATTCCATGCAGAGGGCTAACAGAGCTAAGAATCGTGGGATAATGCCGCTGACAGTATTGATACTATTGGTGTCAGCAGCTAATTTGATACTGATGATTTTGAAAATAATAGGTTTGGTTTAATAATGAGATTTTTGGTTCATAAGAAGGCAAGGACTGGTTTTATTAAAGGTACTGTGCTTGCCATTGCTATCTGGATAATTTTGATATTACCTGTGTTTTCGCCCATAAAAAACACTGGGGATAATATATTTATTGTTTCTCTGAATGGAGTAGAAGTAGGAACGCTTGGCTCAAAACAGGCGGCAGAGAAATGTTTGCGGGATGCAAGGCGGAAGCTTGCTGATGGAAGTGAAGAACTGGTGCTTGCAAAAGCGGACCTTACCCTGGAGGGAAGGGAAGTATTGTTCGGACAGGTTGATTCAAAGAAATCTGTAAGGCAAAAAATGCTCGAAGTTTTAAAAAATAATATTTCTTCCACACTTGAGAGATCATATACCGTAAAGATTAAGAAGTATTCGGTTAACTTATCAAGTAAGGACGATGTCTTCAAGCTGCTTGATGAGGCACTTAACAGATATGATACAGAGCATAAGTATAAGGTTGATCTGGTAACGGACCCCACCAGAGAGGTTAATGTTCTGACTTCAGAGGTTTTATCTGTGGAAGAGGCTGTAAAGGACGAGGAAGTAAAGCTTCCTGAAGCAGGTATCGACCTTGCTATTTCGGACGTTTTCAAAGAAATCAAGCCTCTGATGGAAGAGAAAGACTTTGATGATTATGAACTTGGCCTGTTATCAATAGATTTTGGTGATAAGGTAGAGGTTGTTGAAAGTTATCTGCCTTCTTCCGAGATTACAGATATAGCTACTGCTATAGATGAAGTAACGAAGGACCAGGAAACAAACCAGATTTATGAGATTAAGTCCGGGGATACGCTGGGAACAATAGCTGAAGATTTCGGCATTCCGCTTGATCAGCTTATAGCTATGAATGAGACTATAGAAAGTGAAAATTCCACAATAAGGGCCGGGGATGAAATTATAGTAACGGTTCCCGAGCCTGAGCTTTCTGTGGTATATACTTCACAGCAGTACTATGAGGAAGACTATGAAGCTGATGTCATATACAAAGATAATGATTCATGGTATACGACAAGGCAGGAAGTCGTGCAGGAACCTTCTGCGGGACACAGAAAGGTTGTAGCAAAGGTTTCCTATATTAACGATAGTGAGACGGGTCGCGACATTCAGAAGGAAGAGGTGACTTACGAAGCGGTTCCCAAAATTGTTGAGAGAGGCACCATGGTTCCTCCAACATATATTAAGCCGATTTCAGGAGGAAGACAGTCATCAGGCTTTGGAAGAAGAAATGCTCCTACGAAGGGTGCCAGCACATTCCACAAGGGAATTGACTGGGCTACTCCTGTAGGTACTGCAGTTATGGCTTCAAATGCAGGTGTTGTTACAAGAGCCGGTTGGGGCAGAGGCTATGGATATGTTGTATATATCAGCCATTCTGATGGAAGAGAGACCAGGTATGGACATCTGTCCAAAATTTTGGTTAAACCGGGACAATCCGTATCCCAGGGGCAGAAGATTGCCCTTAGTGGTAATACCGGAGTTAGTACAGGTGCGCATCTGCACTTCGAAATACTGATAAACGGATCGCAGGTAAATCCGCTTAATTACTTGAATTGATTGTGCGCCATTTTACAAATGTACTAATTTGTGGTATAACATAAGCCGTTAATGATTTATGGGGAGTAAAGTTTATCGACTAGGTAATTCACAAAGGCGTGAATAAATAGGAAATTATGAAAAAATATGTAATTAAAGGTGGTATACCACTTGTAGGAGAGGTCGAAATCGGTGGTGCGAAGAATGCTGCTCTTGCTATTCTGGCAGCAGCTTCAATGACGGATGAGACTGTATATATTGATAATATGCCCGATGAAGCAGACACTAATGTAATGCTTCAGGCAATGGAGAGCATTGGGGTTCTGATCAAGAGAACAGGCCGCCATTCTGTTACAATTAATGCATCACAGGTAAGCTCTTACAGAATAGAGAACGAATTTATTAAAAAGATCAGAGCATCATATTATATGCTTGGTGCTTTCCTTGGAAAATATAAGAATGCGCAGGTTGTTTTACCCGGCGGCTGCAATATAGGACTCAGACCTATTGACCAGCATATTAAGGGATTTACCGCGCTTGGAGCAAGTGTGGTTATCGAGCATGGGATGATCAACGCACATGCCGATAAGCTTGTTGCAAGCCATATATATCTCGATATAGCCAGCGTAGGTGCAACTATCAATATTATGATGGCTGCATCTATGGCAGAAGGTAAGACAATTATTGAGAATGCAGCTAAGGAACCGCATGTTGTTGACCTTGCCAACTTCCTAAACAGTATGGGTGCCGATATAAAGGGTGCCGGTACTGACATAATAAGAATCAGAGGTGTGGAGAAGCTTCACGGAACAGAATACACTATTATCCCTGATCAGATAGAAGCAGGAACATTTATGATGGCTGCTGCAGCTACCAAGGGTGATGTTACAATTAAGAATGTTATACCTAAGCATTTGGAATCCATAAGTGCCAAGCTTATTGAGATGGGATGTCAGGTTCTTGAGTCAGATGATGCAGTACGTGTTGTTGCAACTAAGCGTACTAAGAGTGTTCATGTTAAGACTCTTCCGTATCCCGGATATCCTACAGATATGCAGCCGCAGATTACTGTTGTTCTTGGTCTTGCAAGCGGAATCAGTCTTGTTACGGAATCTCTTTTTGAGAATCGTTTCAAGTATGTGGATGAGCTGACCAGAATGGGTGCTAATATTAAGGTTGAGGGAAGTACAGCCATTATTGAGGGTGTAGATCAGTATACCGGCGCAGATGTTGCCGCACCGGATCTTCGTGCCGGAGCAGCTCTTGTTATAGCAGGACTTACTGCAGAGGGCTTCACAACTGTTGAGGATATCAGATACATAGAGAGAGGTTATGAGGATTTCGATGAGAAACTTCGTGAGCTCGGTGCTCAGATTCAGAAGGTAGACACTGATAAGGAACTTCAGAAGTTCAAACTTAGATTTGCATAAATAAAACGCCGCATTTGCGGCGTTTTTTACTACCAAAAAATATTACAGGAGCTCTTCAATAAACAGATTCGTGTACTGTGAGAGGTCCAGATAATCGTTATCAATTTTTATTGTCGGCTTGGACAGATGATTACGATTTATAAAAATTATTTCACCTTCACGACCGTCATTAAGTCTGACTCGGTTAAGAAGATATGTGTTAACAATATTCTGTAAGAAGGTCATTATGGCATTTGTATCGTATTTTCGTAATCCCTCTGATTCAAACATCTCAATTGCAATAAAAGGACATAAGGGATCCCTGTATACACGCGCAGAGGTCATTGCATCATAAACATCTGCAATGGATACACATTTTGCAAAGAAATCTATCTGGGGCCCTTTTAAGTGGGCGGGATAACCTGTCCCGTCACAGCGCTCGTGATGCATAAGAGCAGCATTTTTTACATGGTCACTGAGATTTAAATCCGTAAGTATCATAAATCCCTGTGCAGGGTGAGTCTGAACAACGGAATATTCATCAGAGCTCAGACCGGATGGCTTGGTGATTATTTCGTTGGGAATGAGCAATTTACCAATGTCATGAAGCAGTCCGGCTTCGGTAAGTATTAAAATATCATCTTCACTCATCTTCAGCCATTGTCCTAGAATATTGCATATCATAGCGACGCTTATGCAATGAACATAAGTTGCATCGTCATAAGATCTCAGGCTATGGAGCATATCAAACAAATTGGAAGAACTGTTACTCTTGTGAACCAGAGTGTAAATTGGTGAGATGATGGAATCAATGTCAAAATGTTCTTTGTTATTTATAAGATCTCCTATTCCTGCCTTGAATTTAGATGCGCAGTCCTCGAAGTCCTGTTTAAATTCGATGAATTCCTGTGTCTGACGAAGTCTTGCAGCATAAGAACGGCTGTTGTCCTGAGGGGAAATCATCTCTTCCGGAGGGTCTTCTACAAGCACATTCAGGACAGAATAAAAAGATAGCTTGGTAATTGCCTGATTATCCAGTACACATCCTTTGGGCAATATGAGCTGATTGTTATCATGAGCATATACATTGTCCGACAAGATCATGCCGGGAACCAGTTTTTTAGTAATTAACCTTTTCATAAAGAAGGCGCCTCATTGACAGTTTTCGGTTAACAAAGATACAAATTAATCTTATGGTTCACCAGGTTAAAAGTCAATAAAGGCGCCATTTTGATGCTATAAAAAAAGGATAAACAAATTATTAAAGCTTATAAAGTTAAGCTTCAGATTCAGCTTCTGCTTTTCTGCGTGATACAATAGTTGCGTTTTTGATAATGGGACTGAGCTGTTTGTAAACAATTATTGTTATGAAACTTATTACTCCACCCTTTAGGAGATTGATGGGAGCAACAGCAAAAAGAACAAAGGTAAACATGTTATTGATTGCCGGATTGATCGTTGTACCCATTGCGATGAGAGCATCAAGTGGCATACCAAAAAACTTTGCAAAGGCAGGCAGGAGATAGAAAGCATTGAGTGAACTGCCAACAATTGTGATTACCATTGTTGCTGTAAGGCATGATATGAATGCCATCTGACGATTCTTCTTAAAGATATAAATGATTGAAGCGGGAAGAACATAACTGCATCCTACGATGAAGTTTGCAAGTTCTCCGATAAATGCAGTGGATGTACCGTTAAGGACAAGGTTAAGAAGAATTTTCATAAACTCAATCATAACACCTGTCATAGGGCCAAATGCAAAACCGCCGATTACGGCCGGTAAATCCGAAAGATCAAGCTTGTAGAAACTGGGTGCAAAGGGCATCGGTATTTCAAAAAGCATAAGTACTGCAGAAATTGCTGAGAAAATTCCGATTATTACAATCTTTCTCGTGTTCATACCCGGATTATTCTCACCTGTTTTTTTCTGGACATAGCTTTCTGCAACTTTTGCTATTAAAAACATAGCAGCGATGAGCAGAACAAAAACTGCTACCATAATGGTGTTTTCCGCAATGGAAGTTAATAAGTTGTTTTTCATGGTGTTTTCCTCCTGATTTTATCGGGGAGGATAATGACTAGACTACGCGTGCTCTTCCTTGAAATAAAAAAACGAACCAACATAGAAGCTGATTCGGGTAATAGAAATAAAACGCATCTTCTATCATCCAGACTATACTGTCGGTTTTGGAATCTCACCAAATCGGCCGCCGAAGCGGTTCGCGGACTTCTGATTACAGTCACCGCCGGTAGGGAATTGCACCCTGCCCCGAAGATTATTTTTTACAAGTCCCATTATATAACAGATATTAGCTCCGTCAATACCTTTTCCGGACTGACTTGCTTTTTTTTAAACGCTGGAATATTCTGATTATATGAGTACAATATTAGAAACTAATTCCTCGGAGGAAACCTTCGAATTTGGAAAAAGAATAGGAGAAAGTGCTGCGCCCGGATCGGTATATACCCTGATAGGTGATCTTGGTGTGGGGAAAACCGTCCTGACACAGGGAGTGGCAGCCGGACTAGGAATAGAAGGTCCGGTTAACAGCCCAACCTTCACCATACTACAGGTATATGATGAAGGCAGAATACCGTTTTACCATTTTGATGTATACAGAATCGGCGACGTAAGTGAAATGGATGAAATCGGATATGAAGACTATTTTTACGGGCAGGGTCTGTGCTTTATTGAATGGGCTAATTTAATTGAAGAAATACTTCCCGAAAAATACACTGAAATATGTATAGAGAAAGATCTGAAGAAAGGAACAGACTATCGCCGTATTACGTTAAGGACGATAGATAACAGATAATATGAAAATACTTGCACTAGATACATCCGGGCTTGTATGCAGTGTCGCCGTTATGGAGGACGACAGGCTTCTATCCGAATTTTCAATACAACATAAGATCACACATTCAGAGCTCCTTCTCCCTATGATGGAGGAGATTAAAAAGAGAATAGCGCTGGATCTTAATACCATAGACGCGGTTGCAGTATCAGCGGGCCCGGGGTCATTTACTGGTCTTCGTATTGGGTGTGCTACCGCTAAGGGGTTATGCCTTGCTATGAATAAGCCACTTGTTGCGGTACCGACTTTGGACGCGATGGCATATCAGTTCTATTCCAATGAAAATGTGATCTGTCCTATGATGGATGCAAGACGAAGCCAGGTATATACCGGTATTTATACTTTTGTTCCGGAAAAAGAAAACGAAAAGCACTTTGAAACCTATTTTTCAATGAAAACCATTAAACCGCAGGCTGCCATGGCTGTGGAAGACATAGCAGAAGAGCTTAATGCTATAGGAAAAACAGTTGTGCTTTTGGGGGATGGCATACCAGTATACAGAGATAAGCTTGAGAAACTGCTGAAAGTTAATTATATAGTTGCGCCTGCACATATGAACAGGCAGAGAGCATCAGCACTTGCCTGCCTTGCACAGATATATATGCGTGATGGCAAAATTGTGGATGCAGATACCTTTTCACCGGAATATTTGAGGGCTTCACAGGCAGAACGTGAGGCTGCAGAGAAGAAAAACGTAAGCGATTCACAAAATTCCGCTGATAAGAAAATGGAACGAAATGGTAAAAAAGGAAGAGACTCCATATACATCAGAGATCTGAAAGCTGAGGATATTACTGCAGCAGCAGAACTCGAAGGAGCCTGCCTTGGGAATGAAGCGTGGACTGAGAAACAGCTCCTTGAAGCCAGTGTACTTGATGATACAGTATATCTTGTTGCGGAAAAGAGTGGAAATGTTGTAGGATTATGCGGTGTTCGCAATATTTCAGGCGAAGGCGAGATTACAAATGTATCAGTAGCTGCAGACTGCAGAGGCAAAGGAATAGCATTCGACATGCTCGAAAAACTTATCTTAAGAGGTAAAGCAATCGGATGTAATGACTTTACTCTTGAGGTTCGTGCTGAAAATATACCTGCCAGAGGACTTTATGAGAAACTGGGATTTGTTAACGAGGGTACACGTCCCGGTTTTTATGATAATCCCAAGGAAGATGCAATAATTTATTGGAAGAGAAATAATACGAATGATTGATGTATGTCTACTTGGAACGGGTGGCATGATGCCACTTCCGAACAGATATCTTACCGCACTTATGGTGCGATATAATGGAAAAAGTATTCTGATAGATTGCGGTGAGGGAACTCAGATAGCAATGAAGAAAAAGGGATGGAGCCCTAAGCCCATAGATATGATTTGTTTTACACACTATCATGCGGATCACATCTCAGGACTTCCGGGAATGCTTTTAACAATGGGAAATGCAGAGAGAACAGAGCCACTTTTGATGGTTGGTCCCAAGGGCCTTGAGAGAGTTGTAAAAGCTTTGAGAACCATTGCACCGGAACTCCCTTTTCCTATTGAATTTCACGAGATAACAGGCGACGAGGATGAGATTACTCTGCCCGGAATGCCGGAATTTAGGATTAAAGCATTTAAAGTAAATCACAACATTACCTGTTATGGTTATACCATGCAGCTTGACAGAACAGGAAAATTTAATGTTGATGCAGCCAGAGCAAATGGAATAGAGCAGAAATACTGGAATCCGCTGCAGAAGGGCGAAATAATTCATACAGAGGATGGAAAAACCTATACCCCCGATATGGTACTTGGAGAAGCCAGAAAAGGAATTCATCTGACTTATGTTACTGATTCGAGACCTACAGAAGGAATTGTCAGAAATGCTGAAGCTTCTGATCTATTCATATGCGAAGGTATGTACGGTGAGCCTGAGAAACTTCAGAAGGCTAAAGAGAACAGGCATATGACAATATATGAAGCTGCAGAAATGGCGAAGAAAGCAGGAGTAAAGGAGATGTGGCTTACACATTACAGTCCTTCTCTTGTAAATCCTAAGGAGTATCTGCCAAAGGCTAAAGAAATATTTGGAAATACAATTGCTGCAAAGGATGGCAGAGCTGTAACGCTAAGGTTTGAGGAAGATTCATAATCTGTTGTACTTTTCATGAGGAGGGACAATGAGCGAGTCTACTAAAAGCGGTATTATAAGATCTATTGTACTGATGGTTTTTGCTGCAATTGTAATTCTTGGTGTATTTATGCTCTTTACAAGAAGAGGGAGTAATACTAATACCACAACTGAAGAAGAAACGCTTACAGAGGTTCAGAAGATAACAACTATTGATTTGAAGAAGACCTATCCTCAAACTCCTCCGACGGTTGTGGATCTTTATGCACGTACTATGAAGGTATTGTATAAAGAAAGCTATACAGACGAAGAGTTCGCTAAAATGGCTGACGTAATGTCAGGAATTTTTGACTCGGAATTTTTGGCTGTACAGCAGAACTGGCCTTCAGGATTAAAGAGTGAGGTTGAGCAGAAAAGGAAAGATGATTTCTCCATACCCAAATATGAGGTTTTAACCTCTGACTTGCAGGAGAAGAGAGACAACGGTGAAGAAATTGCCAATGTTGTTGCTAAAATTCATTTAAGACATGGAACCCATACAACACCTTATAATTATCTGTTTGTTCTGCGCAAAGATTCTGAGGGACTTTGGAAAATAATGGGTTGGACAATATCAGAGGAAACAAGCACGGGAAATTAAACTATGGATAATAATTCTGAAAAAATAGAGCGCCGTACTGAAGAGGACGGCGTAATCTTTATGTCAATTAAAAATGAGGATGAGACAGTTAATGCTTCTTCAGACAAGGATATAACGATTCTTGCTATAGAAAGCAGCTGCGATGAGACAGCAGCTGCTGTTGTAAGGAACGGAAGAGAGGTTTTATCTAACGTCATTTCATCGCAGATTGCGCTCCATACTATATATGGAGGAGTTGTTCCGGAAATTGCTTCGAGAAAACACGTTGAGAAGATAAACGGATGTGTCAGGGCTGCTCTTTCCGAGGCTGGTCTTACCCTGGAAGATATAGATGTGATAGCGGTAACCTACGGACCCGGGCTGGTAGGAGCACTTTTGGTAGGTGTTTCTGAGGCTAAGGCTTTGAGTTTTGTCACCGGAAAACCGTTGGTTGGGGTGCATCATATCGAAGGACATATTTGTGCCAACTACATTGAGGATAAAAATCTTAAACCGCCTTTCATGTGTCTTGTGGCATCCGGGGGACATTCACATCTTGTCTATGTTAAGGATTACGGAGAGTATGACATTATAGGGCAGACACGTGATGACGCAGCCGGAGAAGCCTTTGATAAAGTGGCAAGAGCTATAGGTCTTGGATATCCGGGCGGTCCGAAGGTAGATGCCGCAGCAAGGCAGGGAAATCCTGACGCGATAAATTTCCCTAGGGCCAAGACAACAGAGAAGTCCTATGACTTTAGTTTTAGTGGCCTTAAATCAGCTGTACTGAATTATTTGAACCAGGCTGAGATGAAGGGTGAAGAAGTAAATAAAAATGATGTTGCAGCTTCTTTCCAAAAGGCAGTAGTGGATGTACTGACAGAGCATACTATGGAGGCAGCAGCAGAATATGGATGCGATAAAATTGCCATAGCAGGCGGAGTGGCTTCAAATACGGCATTAAGAGAAAGACTGGAGCATGAATGCAAGAACCGCGGTTATTCATTTTACAGGCCATCTCCTGTGCTTTGTACAGATAATGCAGCCATGATTGGCTCTGCGGGCTACTATGAATATTTGAAAGGTGTCCGTAGCGGAATGGATCTTAATGCAGTTCCCAATTTACCACTAGGTAACAGAGAGAGAAGATATCACGGAAGAGTATGATATGAAGACTACAGCGATAGTATTGGCAGCCGGAAGCGGCAGCAGGATGAAAAGCAGTGTAAAAAAACAGTATATGGAAATAAAGGGTAAGCCGCTTATTCTTTATGCGATAGAAGCCTTTGAGAACAGCTTTATCGATGAAATTGTAATAGTTCTTCCTGCTGAAGATATTGAGGATGTGTCCCACAATATTATTGCTCCCGGACAATTTGGGAAGATAAAAGCGATTGTACCTGGGGGGAATACGAGATACCATAGTGTGAGACTTGGATTGGAGGCGGCTTCTGCTGATACGGAAGCTGTTTTTATTCACGATGGAGCAAGACCGTTTGTGGATGATGAGATGCTTGCAAGAGCTTTGGATGCAGTAGAAGAATTCGGGGCATGTGTTGTGGGAATGCCTGTAAAGGACACAATTAAAATAGCAGATGAGGATGGATTTGCAAAAGTTACTCCGGACAGAAATAAAACATGGCTTATTCAGACACCTCAGGTATTTTTATATCCTGAGATACTAAACTTATATGAAGAACTTGCCGATAAAGAACATGAGTTGCTTGCACAGAACATAAACATAACAGATGACGCTATGGTGATGGAGACACTTGGGACCCGAAAAGTAAAGCTGGTAGAGGGCTCTTATAACAACATTAAGATCACTACTCCTGAGGATATTTCTCAGGCGGAATCGATACTTGAAAAGAAATTTAAAAAAATATGAAAATTGATATTGACATTATATATGCATATGGATATAATAAATTTCGCTGCTGAGGTAAGCGCCTCACGCAGAACAAATTAGTAAAATATGGAGCGATATCGAAGCGGTCATAACGAGGCGGTCTTGAAAACCGTTTGGCGGCAACGCCACGAGGGTTCGAATCCCTCTCGCTCCGCTCAAAATTGAAGAGTGAAGAGATAAGTCAACACTTTTGCAGAAGTACTCAAGAGGTTGAAGAGACACCCCTGGAAAGGGTGCAGGTCGTTAACAGCGGCGCGAGGGTTCAAATCCCTCCTTCTGCGTTCCTCATCAGTAATATTGATGAGATGCACATTGACAATGAAATAGTAATGCAACCCTGAAAATTCCAAAAAGAATATTCAGAGAACAAAACCTAACAAGGTAAAACGGACAGAACAAAAGCCAAGCTTAAGTTCTGGTCAGACGAACGATATTAAGTCATTTGACTTGATATAAACATTTAAACGTGAGAGTTCGATCCTGGCTCAGGATGAACGCTGGCGGCGTGCCTAACACATGCAAGTCGAACGGAGATTTAACGCTGATGAGGCTTCGGCGGAATCTTGTTAAATCTTAGTGGCGGACGGGTGAGTAACGCGTGGGCAACCTGCCTCGTACTGGGGGATAACAGTTGGAAACGACTGTT
>NZ_AUJI01000009.1:188190-346335 GCF_000424145.1 Butyrivibrio sp. AC2005 | reverse complement strand
TGTTGTTTGTTACTTTACCTGCGTTCTAAATTCTGTTTTTGAATCACTTTATTTAAAGGTGTGGACTTATTTATTCAGGTGCATAATACACCAGATTATTTAATGCCATGCCTTTTGTGTTATCATGGGAAAGTTACTGACAATAAAAGGCAGGATCCCTCCCCGACCAAAGTTTGGTATCCTGCCTTAGCAACTCCGTACACAGAAGTGTACGAAAACATGCAAGACAATGATAACCCTTTACGTCGAAGAAAACAATCCGATTACACCAGGTTTCTACAACTCTGTCCTAAACAATCTCCAGTTCCATCAGCTCAAATGCCCTTGTGGTCAGTCAGGCTGCCTATCCGTCCATGGTTATTACAACAGATATGTTAAAACCGAGGATGGAAAAGTAATGTTCAGGATCTGCCGTGTGAAATGCGATCAGTGTGGACGCACTCACGCTCTCCTTCTGTCATCAATGGTTCCTTATTCCCAGATATCATTCCAGGATCACCTTCAGATAATCACAGCTCATGAAAAAGAGACGCCTTCAAACATCACTCTTTCCTCAGCTCTGTCTTTTGACGAGAGCAACTTTAGATACATCATCAGGATGTACCTGAAGCACTGGAAACAACGGCTTATCTCCGAACGTATTTCTGTTGATGGCGAAAGCCTTATAAGCAGCTGTTTTCAATACTTCAAGCGTCAGTTCATGCAGATTAAATGTACTCCAAATATCCTTTTCCTAAATACCACATAACCTGGCACGAACTCTCTCCTGATCCTCCATATACTTAAGAAAAAACGAAAGGAGGATCCGCCATGGATCAGGAAAAACAACAAAACATTGCTCTTATGAGATACTCTGTTATCTCTCCAATCATTTCAGGTCTCTGGGAAGACTACTCATCCCTTACGGCTTTCTTTAATGACGCCTCAGCCAAGGGAGTTTTAGCTCCTGATGGCTCGGTCAAGCACTTTGCACCACAGACCATTGAGCGCTGGTACCGTAACTACAAGAAAGGCGGTTTTGATGCTCTCATCCCTACAGGCCGTGTGGATCAGGGTCTGCCCCGAAAGCTGGATGCAGATCTTCAGGAACAGATCAGATATCTCAAAACCAACTACCCCCGCATGTCCGCAGCATCTATCCACAGACAGCTTCAGGATAACGGAAGCATAAAAGTAGGCACTGTTTCAGAATCAACAGTCAACCGCTACGTCAATCAGCTCTCACTTGAAATGAAGACCACCACAAACCCTGACATGCGACGTTACGAGCGCCCACACATCAACGAGGTATGGTGCGGAGATTCAAGCGTTGGCCCTTATCTCAAGACCGATGATGGTAAGAAGCATAAAGTCTATATCATTGCCCTTATCGATGATGCAAGCAGGTTCATTGTTGGCATAGATGTTTTCTTCAATGACAACTTTGTGAACCTCATGTCTGTCATAAAATCAGCAGTTGCAAAGTATGGACGTCCACAGATGTTCAACTTTGACAATGGCAGTTCCTACAAGAACAAGCAGATGGAACTCCTTGCCGCCCGCATCGGCTCAGTCATCCATTATGACCAGCCTTACACGCCTACACAGAAAGCAAAGATCGAGCGCTGGTTCCGCACCATGAAAGATCAGTGGATGTCAGGCCTCGACATCAGGGATTTCCATTCCCTCGATGAACTCAGAGGTAATCTCTTTGCCTATGTGCAGAAGTACAATCAGACCGTACATTCTTCCTTAAACGGAAGATCACCGCAGGACAGATACTTCTCAGAACCAAATCTTTTCCACCGCCTCAGCGATGAAGAGATAGACCACTCCTTCCTCCTCGAAATCGAGAGAAGAGTCTCGGCTGATAATGTCATCACCATAGACCAGGTTGAATACGAAGTGGACTGCCGTTTTTCAAAGCAGCATATCAAGCTCCGCTATTCTCCAGGGCTTGACGAAATTTACATTGTTGAAGCCGATGGAACACTTACGCCAATCCGTCTCCTAAACAAAGTGGAGAATTCCAAAGTTAAGAGAGACAAGGTACATATCTGCAGAGGAGAAGACTGATGGAATACTTTACACGCTACGGGCTTGAGTTTAACCCATTTATCAAGAACTCAAGGGAGATAATCGTTGATACCGCAGAACACAGGGAAGCCCTGTTCCGCCTTGACTACCTGGCCAAGACCAAAGGATTCGGCCTGCTCACCGGAAGTCCCGGTAGAGGCAAGACAACTGTCATAAGGCACTGGTCATCATCGCTGAATCCCTCGCTGTATAAAGTTATATATTCAAGTCTTTCCACCCTGACCCCGAATGATTTCTACAGAAATCTTGTTTCAGAGTTTGGCGCCCAGCCTGCATTCAAGAAACCAAGTAATTTCAAGATCATCCAGGAAGAAGTCACACGCCTGTCCGTTGAAAAGAGGAAAACGCCTGTGATCATCATTGATGAAGCGAACTATATCAACAATACCATCCTTAACGATCTCAAGATTCTTTTTAACTTTGAGATGGATTCCAGGGACAGAGCAGTCATTCTGCTTGCCGGACTTCCGAACCTTAATTCCACACTCGGGCTTGGTATTCATGAACCCCTCAGGCAGAGAATCGTCATGAACTACAACCTTGATGGTGTGACAAAGGAAGAAGGCCGCAGCTATATCTCTGAAAAGCTCAAAGGTGCTGGCTGTAATCAGACCATCTTTGATGGTGCAGCAATAGAAGCAATACTCAACGCAGCTGATGGAACTCCGCGTCTCATAAACAAGTACTGTAACGCCAGCCTCCTTATAGGTGACAGCGCCAAAGCTGATCTCATTACAACCGACATCGTCATGCAGGCAGTCAATGACTGCGAACTTGGTTAGGATTACATCCCTCACTCATTTAAAGTGCGTGAGGGATGATTTCATTTATATAATCTGAAAATCAGGTGTCAAACAATCTAACTGTACCCTTTGTCTGACACCCTATGCAGCCTCATTTAAAGTGAAGATTGAGGACTCATTTAATGTGCCGGACAACACTATATGCTGCTGCCGTATCTATAAGTCTATAGCCTTCATCGTATGCATTAGAAATCACATCGATCATCTGATCTCTATCTGTGATTTGCCATGTTCCAAGACCTACGGTAGGTATAGTATTGTTATTTCTTAGTTTTACATATTCCATAAACTATTTTTTGTTTCAATATAATTAAGTTATCGTTATATAAATGATTGTTTTTGTGGTGGAATTATGATATCTTGATTGAGCCGTGTACCTCCAGCAGAAAGGAGGTGGTAGTCTTTGGAGTACTTAATAGCATTTGCTATCTCTGTTGTGGCAGGTATAGTTGCCAACTATATCTGCAAATGGCTGGACAGAGATGAGTAACACGGTTACAGCCTGAGAATAGCTATCTCTAAATAGCAAGAAGCCCTCGATGTAGCAGCATCGAGGGCTTCGCTTTATCTTGGAATATTTAATAGCATTTATATTGCGTTTCCGCAATTACATATTATATCACCCTCGCCATATTGTCAATTATGCCATTTTCAATTCTGCAATATCAGATCCACCACCCTTTCGCTGGCATGTCCATCTTCGATGACATCATATCTATTCATAAAGGCACTTATGTTTTCTTCATATTTCTTTTCATTGAATGCCTCTACATTCTGAATTAGTGTTTCATTTTCCTCCGCAATATCAAATGGAAGCTCTTCTCTTTTCCACATGAACTGTCCGCGATTTTTA
The DNA here is from genome assembly GCF_000424145.1 of Butyrivibrio sp. AC2005. Taxonomy (GTDB): domain Bacteria; phylum Bacillota; class Clostridia; order Lachnospirales; family Lachnospiraceae; genus Butyrivibrio. Next base: position 342,603 of record NZ_AUJI01000009.1, on the reverse strand, counting down.
ATGTATTCCTGAACATCATCCGCATAGAGAAGTACCGGTATATGAGCAAATGCTGCATCAAAAGCACAGCTGCTATAGTCTGTAATAACCATATCGCAACCACCCATAATTTCGCTTATATCTGGCCATTGGCTTACATCTATAAGCCTGTCATCCTCTGATAGCAGCGGCATCTTATCTAGCTTTGCTGATAATTGAGGATGCAATCTTAATAATACTCTCCACTCGCAGCCATATTTTTCTGATAACGCTTTTATAAGCCTATCAAAATCTATTTGGGGAGTCTCAGCTATGACCTGCTTTTTTCCCTGCTGGGTCCCACCACGGAAGGTTGGAGCAAATAAGAGGAGCTTACAATTTTTATCTATGTCGAGCTTTTCTCTAATAGATTTGTATAGCTCATCCCTATTATTAACAAGTGGATCTACTCTTGGAGATCCTACTCTAAGTGTAGGTCCTGTATATAAGAGTTTTTTAGGATATACGTCATCACAATACTGCGAATTTGACAAAAAATAATCCGCAAGTCCTGAATCCCATTCACTAACCAGTCTTGCTATTTTAGGAAATGCATTTCCTCTAAATAGTCCGACCGCTTTGAAGCCTATGGTCGCATGCCAGGTCTGAATGTATAACTGGCTATTTCTTTTAAGTGTCCCAAAGGGTTTCCTGTAATTATCTATCCACACCTTTGAAGTAGCAAGATGATATACCGTATTGAATGGTGTATCCTTAACTTTCTTTATATAAGAAGGAAACTCTTTCGAGGTATCATGAAGAAGCCATACCATCTCCAGCTCCGGTCTTCTTCTGTGCAACTCTTCTGCAATATACCTAGGATTACAGCAGAATCCGCCGTCTCCTTCATACGACGAAAATACTATCTTGTTTTCCTTTACGGGTAATACCCACAGTATGTGAAAAAGCAAGCTTAATCGGCTTGCTTTCCTTTTCCTCATTTCTATATATTTTTCGTCGTTACTATCCATTTATTATTCGAATTTACAATTAATAATAACTTATTGCATTAACAATATTTCTATTTGTTAATCTGTTATCTAAAATGTCAGATTTCATCTACCCTCATAGGTATCTCCACTCTGAGTAGTGTAGATGATATATTCGGAGTATGCGGAAGATATATCACATCAACTCCATATGGTTCCAAGTCAATTTCCGTACGCGTCCACCTCTCATCGCCCTTCCAGTCATCGCCGATAAATACAGCATCAAATTTGTATTGCTTATACAGCTCGACCTTATCAAGGGTAGCAACAATCACACATTCATCGACGCTTTTAAGATTTCTTATAATCTCCGCGCGATCTTCCTGGGAGATTACGGTTTTCTTGTGCTTATATACTTCTACAAGTGAATCTGCGTTAACTCCAACTATGAGCCTCTCACAGTATTTTGCTGCGTTATTAATGAGGCGCAAATGCCCTATGTGGAACATATCATATACGCCTTGTGTGTAGCCGAGTTTGTATTTTTTTTCTGCTATTATAATGCTTGCCACCTTTACGAAATTGTCATCGTTGTCAATTGGGTATTATAAAAGCGCAGTTTTCGCTGCGCTTTTATATCTGTTCAATTTATTACTGCATTTTTCAAACACTGGTCATAATACTGTTTTGCTTTCTCTTCTGTTAACTTATATAGTTTTTGAAGTTTTGATAATATGATATCCTCTGCTATACCATCTTCAAGCTTATCTTCGATGAATATCCGTATTCCCTGTTCTATTCCCTGTTCTATTCCCTGTTCTTTGCTTTGTTCTATATCATCCTTCATTAACTCTCTTAAAGCTTCACACATAGTCGATTCCCTCCTTATTTTTTCATATAACTCATAATTGGCAGATACGCTAACCTGTAATATTGCATCCACGTTCATCTGATCTGCCTTATTATTGATTGCAGTTGAATCATTGATAAACTTCCTAATAATAGCTTCATCTGCATTTTTTGACATTATCTTTAACGCAGAAAAAGTTTCATCTTCCAGTTCATCAATAACCACAATCTGAGTAGGGATATTTACTATTCTATTAACATAATACACGCCTTTATATTTCTCATCAACCTCAGCCCCAAGTTTATGAAGGTGCTTCATAAGTTTATGAGGATTTTTATCTCTAAAAATGGATATCGACATTTCTGAAACATCAATTTGATTTACTTTTTCAGCATAGCCTTTGTATAAGCATGCATATCCTAAAGTTTATAGAAGTCATCTTTTGTGCTTGTCAACTATTGTTTTGATTGAATTTTACGCCATGCTTCGCCATCCCACATATTTTTCAATGTGGATAGACTCCCGCTATAATCAATATGCAACCATCCGCGCCCCCGTCGCCGTATATGATACGCATATCTGCTTTCTGAACTAACTACCCATAAGAATTTCTATAACTAATATTGTGCCTTAGCACAAATTGTAAGCAAAATTTAAATTGTTCTCAATTGTTGTCGAAATTGTTTACACAATAACATTTTATCATAATAATATTTCGATAACAATATTTCTTTAGAGCGTAATAAAATGTATAAAAAATGATAGAGACCACAAAAGCCTCTATCATATATCGGTAGAATCAATTATATTATTTACCCTTTCCTCAACCAAAAAGATCATCCATCGTAATAAGCGATTGTATATTCCCTGAATAAGAATTATTCGTCATTCCATAAGTTGTAACAAGAGTTGGGTAAATAGCATATTTCGTTTTTGTCATAAGTTTAAAATCTGAGATTTTCCTCCGAATATCCCCATCAACGCTTTCTGTAATAGTGTATTCGAAATCCGAATATTTCATTTCACATAGATTGATAACCTGGTCCTTTCGTACTATCAAAAGATCAATCTGAGAGCCTCTTACCCCCTTATCCGGGTCTGCCTTGCAGCACCAGGAGTTAACATCTGTCTGAACACCTGATATTCCAAGCTTATTCTTTATTTCTTTTACATGCTCCATACAGACTCTCTCAAAGGCAAGCCCCTGCCAGGTATTTATTCTTGGAGTATTTATCTGATTCGTCCAAAAATGTTCGTCAGTTGGCTCATCCTCCAAGAACTGATAATGAAACAGTGTAAAATTATCAATCAACTGATAAATCGCATTTTTCTTTTTATTACCGTAAGCATCATATTTTCTTATGAAACCACAGCTCTCCAATTCTTCCAGCTTTGTTGAAAGGTCACCCGAATTTCCAACTCCGGATTTTTCTATTATCTCTTCCCTGGTCATCCCTATTTTCTTTTTACCAAGTGCCTCGATAATACTTAGGTAGACTCTGGGGTTCTTGAATACAGAAGCATATAGATATTTAAATTCCTGCTTCAATGGAGCATTTTTAGAAAATAATATCCGATCAATATTCTGAGATAAGCTAAGACCTTTTTCCAAGAATCCCCAATAAAACGGAACGCCACCAAATATCATGTAATATTGCATTATCTGATTTCGTGTCAGTGCCAGTCCATTTGCTTTAATATATTCCTCGCATTCTGCAAGCGAAAACTGCGACAGGCCAATTTGTTCTGTTAATCGGTTGTACAATCCCCCCTTATTATGTATAACCTTGGAAAGCATCCATGAGGTAGCACTTGCGCATACAATCAGGACAATATCACGTCTTGCAGAAGCCCATCCATTCCAGAAATTCTCTAAAGCAATCAACAAATCTCCATTTTGTGTATCCATCCAGGACAACTCATCTATGAAGATTATTTTTTTCTTTTCCTGTGATACTCTGATAAGATCCTTCAAATCCTCAAAGGCTTCCATCCAATTCTTTCTCTTTGAAGAAGATATTCCGCCTGCATCCTTTATGGATGCTTCAAAGGCAAAAATCTGCTCCTTCAATCCCCCTTCGGATAGCCCGGCATACTGAAATGTGAATCTGTAATTATAAGCCTCCCTGACAAGAAAGGTTTTGCCTATTCTGCGTCTCCCATATACTGCTATAAAATGTGAATAGTCATCCTGAATCGCATTTTGTAAAACTGCAATCTCATTTTTTCTTCCTATTAACATATGTGCCTCATCTCTACTTAATCTCAATTTTTTATAGTGATTAAGTAAATTCTAAATCATTTTTCCTCCTTTTTCAACGAAATATATATTTCAACTCTACTTAATCTCATCTAATTTTATCGATTTAGTAGTGCTTATTTCCATTTATCAAAAAAATGATAGAGAGTGCATTACCCTCTAGCATATATGGATCTCTAATATCAACTTTTATTCTTCTCTTTCAGTCACAAGCTGAACATCATCCGCATAAAGTTCAATCATTCTCACTGCCCCAAGAAGTTCCATAGCAGCATAAACCACGCGCTTTTTTACATCCACTTTTTCAACAGTAAAAATATACTCGCCGTAAACCTCTTCATAGGTCACCTTATCTCCGGGGTGTATTCCTATGTCAATAATCGGATCTATTGCTGTATCGCCTTGTCCTTGAATATCGCCATTTTGACTGCCCTGTCCCAGCTTATGCTCCTTACGTCTGTCGTCTAGCCAGGGGAGTCTTGGATCTCCTTCCTCCCAGAGACCGAAGCGTATTCTTCGCTCTTTTCCGAAAGCATTAACTTCAACTATTGCTTCGCGGTTCCTAAGCTTTAGCTTGGTTATGCGATTTCTGTATCTGGCGAGCGGCCCTACCACGTCAATAATTCTGTTATTCTTGGTAACATCGACGAAGCTGACATGCATAACACCATCTTCGATTAGTGTCCTTAGGAACCCCTCATCCTCTTCGCTCACAGGGATAAACATCTTTTTTCCTTCATCATCCTCTGTGCCAAGGATCCTTGTAAATTCAGGAATTTTTTTAAGCGTAGGTATAAGTTTTTCCGGTTCATCCATATCAATAAAAATATATCCCGGAAACATTCTTCGAAAAATTATTCGGCATTTATCATCGCGTCTTCTTACCTCTTCATATAGCGGAATAAAGCTATCCTTGTATACACCTTTTTCTGCTATCCTATCAAGGAGAAGCTTTAAATCATGCTCATCCCCACTTTTTGTCTGTAATACGTACCACATGAGTAATCCCCCAACAATAAGTATGTTATAAAATCATGCCATCAACTTCCAGACACGCTAATACTCTCTCAAGAGGTCCAGTCTGCTATTAAACATCTCCCACTCGGCATCTCTACCCTCAAACCAGTCTTTTTCTACATCTGCTACCTGATTTAATCCAACTTTTTTAACCGCCTCTATCGCTGCCTCTTTTTGAGAAATATGTCTTGGAAGCGCCGTCTGACATAATGCGCCTTCAAGATTGTCGTATGCCTTAAATGATTGATTAAAATCCATCAGGTCATGAAGTCTTAATGCCTTTCCGGTTTCATTATCAATCAGAATTCCCCAGTTTTCCCAGTGCCTGTCGGTATTCCCCACAAGGTAATCCAGGATATTCATCATATAGTATCCTTGTTCATCAAGCTCTATTATTGAATCCAACGGATTTAAATCGTGATTAACCGCATAGATGTCATATGCAGCCCGGGTTGCAATACTCATGTCTTTACCTGTCATAAGCTTACTTACAGAAACCGGCGTACCTTCGAACACATCCTCTTCATAAAGTACCTGATTACATTTAAAGCAACGACATATTTTACTTGCAAGGATTTCATTTTTTACATTTACTATGTCTCCATCCTTATAGAGCCAGAAGCCATCTTCCTTTCTGACCCATGCCTTTGGAAAAACTCCACTTGTAGATATATCATCCGCTATCAGATGGGCATTCTCTACTGTCATGTTCTTACCACGAAGCGAAAGGTCCACAAAGGCATTATCAAGATGATTGTCATATATATTGATCTCATTAAACGAAGTATTTTCTTGTTCTTCTTTTACCCAATATATATCCTTCAGCGTCAGGCAGTGATAAGATAACGAAACCTTTGCCCTGTCTCTATCAGTCGTCCCCTGTCCTGCACCGATACTATTCAATATTTCCTTTGCATATTTCCTATCAAGTGTAAGAACTCTGCTTGCACACCAGTAGTAAAAATTGGTCAGATTATTTACAAGCGTATCAACATCTTGCCCTTCTTCTAGCCATAAATCGTAGGGCAAAAAGGCAGAATTATAGAGTTTTGATGTACCCTTATCTGAAATATCCGCTATTAACTTGTCCCCGTGCATAATCTGCCAAAGTGACATATATTCTTACTCCGCAAATTTATATTTCGTAAGTGACATTTTTATTGTTCTATCATTCTTGCTATAATTCGTTAATGCTTGTTATGGTTTTATTATTTGTTATGCTTTATATTATTTGTTATTCTTTGTTCTAAAAAAACACTCATAACTCCCAGCTCTTGCTACCGCTTCCTCTTGTTCCTTTTTGTCTACAGCTGGTGCATCTGCCGTCAGCATACTGCCTACTCTGCTCACAAATTCAGCAAACTCATACCTAAGGCCATCACCCTCAAATTCACACTCATACTTATCTATACATTTCGGATCTTCAAATCTCACTTCAAAATATTTAGTTAACCACCAGGGTGAAGGAACAAGGATATATCCCTTTGAGCCTGAGATAAGGAGCTGACCTTCGCTCTTTACTGTAAGACCGGTTTTCGCGGTTGCAAATTTATTATTATCATACTCAAAGTGGATTTTGGTATAGCCATCGACAGCAGATAATTCTAAGTTATCCCTAACAACATTAGAGGCATCGTCCATCCGCTTATTATCATGAAAAATATAACCACTTACATTATTAGGAGCCCCCTCATATATCGCAAGACGCACATAAGCATTTATAGACTTATACTCGGTCCCCAAAAATCTAAATATCGGAAGCATAGTATAACTGCCAAATTCAGTAAAACTCCCGCCATACTTCTTATCTGTAAACTCTCTGCATCCAGGTGGCGTCAGCCTTGTAAATGCAGCTTCCACATCAACAACATCACCTATTATTCCACTCCCCACTACTTCGCATAACTTCTTAAATCCTGGACAATAGGCTGTTTTTATTGCCTCCATTAAAACCAGATTCTTTTCATCTGCAATCCTGAAAAGTTCTTCTGCCTGTTCAGCAGAAAAGCATAGAGGTTTCTCACATATTACATGAATACCTGCTTCCAGCATCTTTTTGGCATAATCATAATGGGTTCCGTGAGGAGTGGCGATATATACAGCACATGCGTCAGTAGCGCCATTCAACCTATCATTAATGTTTCCCACGCTCTTACTATCCGAATATATTTCAGTATTTTGGGCAAGTATCTCAATAAAGCCATCCGTATTACCCGTATACTCCGGAATCCCATTCTCCCTTGCAAAATTTTCAGCATGCTCCAGATTAGGATTCAGTACTGCAATAACTTCTAGCCCACCTACAGTCCTAATCTCTTTTACCGCTCTCTTTGCTATTCTCCCGGTTCCGATTATTCCCAATCTGATCATAAGAACACTCCACTTTTAACAACCTATCTATTCTTATTCAAAAACAGCTATCCTTTCCATGGCCAACTCCATAAATGCTTTCTTCATATTTTCAGGGAGATATGAATCTTCAATCATCTGCAAATATGTTTTTTCCAATCCTGCAATTCTTTTCATAAATCCCAATGCTGTTTTATCAGCAAGTCCCATGCTTGAAGCTAGTGCAATAAAATCCTTTTTCCTAATATTGCGCTTTTTTCCATTAATCGTAAGTGCCATCTGTTCCTTATCAGCAGGAACTATGACATTAACAGGAAGCAAGTCATACGCCGGCGATAGTCCGTAGATTCTGCTGCCCGGTTTATCTTCTATCAGCGAAAAATTTTTAAGATGCATGTCCGAATTGCCCGTAGCAAAGCTGAAGAGAATTCTATAATAAATATCCGCCATATCCAATCCGGTATTCTTGGAAAAGCTCTTAACCACCTTTCCGCAATTTTCGTATGAGCTCTTGTACTTATCAGCTGTGACACGTCCTGACAGCTGACAAAAATCCTCCATAGCAAGCATCCCGTTTTTTATGCGATCAACTCGTTTAGTTATATATGAAAACTCGCCATTTTTCATAATAAGCGCATTTGGCACGGTTTTTATTTTTGCAACCTCCGCCATTTTCATAACTAAAAACTCTGCTTCCGGGAGCGCTTCATACTCCTGCGACTGTGGCTTTAATATGTAGTCTGTTGGATAATCCACTATGGTTAGCCTTTGTTTTCCATCATCCTTACTTAAATGAAGAGATAGTTTCTTCTGAACTCCGGGAACCGTAAGCTTTTTATTAACTGCTTCGTTCGCTATTTTCTCAATCTCATCATGGCTAATATCCAAATCAGGTAAAGCTGCGGTGTCAAAAAACTTTTTTATGCATTTACTATGCCACTGACTTTCAACTTCATATTCAGTTGGATTTACCATTTCTTTATCGCAGCATAGACATCTCATATATCAGCCTCTATCCAAACATCTCCAATACAATCCCTGCAAGACGACAGCATAAGACCAAACCTGTCCTTGCCATCTATTTTCCAGTTTCTTTCAACCACTCCAAGAAGCCAGCCTTCAGGAATTAAGCCATCAAAAAAAGGAAAAAGAAACTTTGATTTATATTCATCAGAGGTAAGCGGCATGGTTAGACTAACAGGAAGTGCTCCCTCTCTTTCAAGATATTCTTTGTCATAAGAAAATCCATACCCCTCATCAGTTTCATATATTCTGCCGGCATATATATTTTGTATGTAAACTTTTCCTGCTCTGGCCATTAAAGATCAACCTCTCTGTCGATACTACCGGGAACTGCCTGCATTCCGAACATAGAAAGGGCCTGATTGACCTTATCCATGCGGACTGTTTCCTTCCCCTGCTCAAGTTCACGCACAAAACGAAGCCCTAAACCTGAGCGTAGGGCAAATTCTTCCTGTGTAAGTCCAGCCTTTTTCCGTTCAGTTTTTACAAATTCAGCTATTGTATTCATATAATAATACTACACCCTATAAGGTATAATTTCAATCTCAGCGCTAATATTTACACCCTATAGGGTATATTTCCGTTTAAACTTGAACAATTACACCCTATAGGGTATATAAGATAATATTTCTTATCATTTTATATCCTATAGGGTGTATTTGTCTAAGTACTTGCCAGTAGCACATTCTTCAGCATCTTTAATAGCCTGAGCCCTTAGCCTATTGATTCCCACAGCATTACCATCCTTGCTGTGTTCTTCGAAGTCCCATAAATTTCTCAACAACCTTCGCCATAGCAATGGACTCCTGAGAGGTAAGCTTATAGTCGTTACCACCTGTTCCATTTACTTTTCCTAAAAACTCTGCTATCTCATATCTAAATCCATCACTTCCAACAAAGGGTGCATCATAATGCTCAACCTTGTTTGGATCCTCAAATCTGACATCAAATTCCTTGATCAGCCACCAGGGAGATTTTGCAAGAATATATCCTTTGGTCCCTGAGATAACCAGTTGTCCTTCGGATTTTACTCCGGCACCGGTCTTGGATGTAGCAAGTCCATCCTTGTACCTGAACTGAACTTTAGTAAACTTATCTATTCCATCCTTGCCCAATATAGAGTCTATGCTGAACTGAACGTATTCCGTCCCAAATAGCTTAAATATAGGCAGCATGGTATAGCTACCATATTCCATAAAGGCTCCGCCATACTTAGCGTCAGCCATTTCTCGTGATTTAGGATCTCCAAGTCTTGTGAAGCATGCCTCAACATCACAGATTTCTCCGATGGTTCCGTTTCTGGCAACTGAGAGTAGCTGCTGGAATCCCGGAAGATAAGCAGCTCTGATACCTTCCATCAAAACTACCTGATGTTCCTTTGCAAGGGCGTACAGTTCAACAGCCTCATCATATGTAAATGTCATGGGTTTTTCGCAGATCACATGTTTTCCTGCCATGATGGCTTGTCTTACATATGCTGCATGTGTTTCGTTGGGGGATGCAACATAAACAGCATCGACCTTATCAAGAAACTTCACATAATCATTACTATATGCTAATATCGGAAAATCCTTTTTAAATCTCTTTAAGCTTTCTGTGTCGGGATTATAAGCTGCTATTGCCTCGATACCGGATACATACTTAAGCTCAGCGAAAAATCGTCTTGCTATTCTTCCTGTACCAACAATGCCAAGCTTAATAAGCTTTACCCTGTCTTCACGAATAATAGTAGATGATATATTAGGAGTTCTTTCCAGGTATACCACATTACAATACTGCTTAAGATAATCAAATTTTCCAGTCCAGTCAGACCCAAGGACAAAGGTATCAATACCATACTTCTGGACATCTTCTATCTTCTGTCCAACGTGATCCTCAACAATTATTTCATCAGCAAATCCAGTATCCTTAACGTTCTGAATGCGCGTCATTATGGGATCGACAAGGTTCAGTTTTCCTCTCTGTCTGTCGTAGTATTCTGTGGTGACACCCACAATAAGATAATCCCCCAGCGCCTTTGCACGCTCCAGGATTCGGTAGTGGCCTTCGTGGAATAAGTCGAATGACCCGTAAGTAATGATTTTCTTCATTTCTATCCCTCACAAGAAAAAAGCTAATCATTGAAATGTTGTTAAATACTATTATAATCAAAATTCTGTTCCAGTGCCAACTATTAGCGAAAATATGCTATAAAAGAGGCGCCTTCCCTCCTGGAAAGCGCCCCAGCATAATTGATTTTGATAATTTTTGGATTTTATTTTTACTGAGCTTATTAGCCCTGAAGGAGTGACATAACACCCTGTGTACTCTGGTTTGCCTGAGCCAGCATGGACTGTCCTGCCTGTGCGAGGATGTTGTTCTTGCTGTAGGTAACCATCTCGTCTGCCATATCTGTGTCACGGATTCTGGACTCAGCTGCTGTTGTATTCTCTACTACGTTATCCAGGTTCTTGATTGTGTGCTCAAGTCTGTTCTGTACTGCACCGAGTTCTGATCTCTGCTCTGATACCTGTCTGATAGCATCTTCTATTGCGTCGATTGCGTATGTTGCGGAGATACCTGTGCTGTCTGCTACTGTCAGATTCTGGATTCCGAGGTAAGCTGTTGTCATAGGCTTGATCAGAACGCTGATCTTGTTGTTCATGTCTGCGTCAGATCCTACATGGAGACTTACTGCGAGATCCTTAGGAACCTGTGCTGTGCTCTTCTGGATACTGAATACGTATGTGCCACCTTTTGCTCCAACGTAGCCCTTTACTCTTGCTCCTTCTTTTTCTGTCCATGTCTCTGTGCTGTTCTCATCAGGGTCTCTATTAAATCTGTCGTCAACACCATTAACCGCATCTTTTTCTGTCGTGTCGCCATCGGTATATTTACCTGTCTTATTAGCATTTGTACCGGACAATGTAGGCTTTAATGTTACCTTTACCTTCTCGAGATTATTGGAATCTACACCAACTCTGTTAGCCTGGATAAGTGCATCCATAACCTTTGCAACTGCAGTACTTACATGTATATTCTTATCAAGTGTCGTATCTACTGCAGTTCTGGGCCACTCGTCATCACCATCGGATACGGATACTATTGTTCCATCCTTAACCTTAGCCTTAATCTCTTCTACAGAGAACTCCTGCTCACCGAATCTGAATACTACTTCTGTCTGAGATGAAGAATCCAGTGCTGTAACATATTCTGTTCCATCTATAACAACCTTCTGCACAGCGTCTTTGCGATCCTGCTCTGTTGCCTGAACTGTAGCACCATCTATTTCTTTACCATTGTCTCTGATCTTCTCCAGAGGCTCTTTTGCAAGGTTTGCTACTCTCTGGATTGCCTGCTGAATACTTGCTATGCTGTCATCATCTGTGTAGATGTGATATTCTTTTCCTGCGATCTTAACGTCTGAATCGTCCTTAAGATCCATTCTGAAGGATGCCTTTACGCCTGCGTCTCCAAGAACACCTTCGAGACCTGCGTCGTGTGCCTTCATATATACATTATGATAACCTGTTGATCCTTTAAGGAGATAGGTTTCATTGAATTTTGTTGTCTCTGCTACGCGGTCGATTTCTGTTGTGAGCTGTTTGATCTCATTCTGGATAGCTGTACGATCTGACTCACTGTTGGTTCCGTTTGCTGCCTGTACTGCCAGCTCGTTCATTCTCTGAAGCATATCGTGTACTTCTGTAAGTGCACCTTCTGCTGTCTGTACGGAACTTACGCCATCGTCTGCGTTTGTTGATGCTCTGTCAAGACCTCTCATCTGCTTTCTCATTTTTTCTGAAATTGAAAGTCCTGCTGCATCGTCTGCTGCTCTATTGATCTGATATCCTGAGGAAAGTTTTTCAGAAGATTTTGCCTGACCACTTGTTGTAATGCCAAGCATTCTATTAGAATTCATCGCCGTCAAATTATGCTGGATAACCATATTATACCTCCATGTGGGTGCAGTTCATCCTATAATCCGTATAGTCAGAGACTGCCTGCTTGATAAAAAAATTCAAATCCAAAAGTTTCTTATTAAGTTGAGTGCGCTCCCACATCGATCATCCTTGACGATGTTTTTATTTGTTTTACACTCTATATATCGTTCGGATTTTCGATTACTTAACCCCTTTTTTGAATTTTTTTTGATTTTTTATTTCAAAAATGATTTCAGAGCAAAATTAAAAGCCCGCAAACGCAGTATTTATCTGCATTTCGAGCTTTTGAATGTGTTTGAAAAATTTCACAAATTTGAAAAAAATCCCCTCATCCGGCACTTCGTGCCACCTGTCTTCGCTCCGCTTCGGTCCGCGCTGAACAATCGTCCCCCGGACGATTAGCGCCCCCAAAGGGGAAGGCAATAATTCTATTCTGCAATCGATTCAAGAATAGCCTCCTTAAGGCTGGCACAGTCCTGTGGTAAATGTGAATAATATAGTATAGCACTCTCAAACACCGGAATTGCTTCCTCGTTATTTCTAATCATAAACTGATAATCAGGAATGGAATAGAGGTCCTCAACCCAGTATTCCTCAAGCAGTGCATTGGCTGTTGTCCTATAAATCTCTGCTCTGAGATTATCCAGTTTCTTTAATTTGTTATTATTCTTTTTATCCCTGATATCCTGATATTTACATACATTAAGGAGCTGAGAGCAAATTCCGGACACTTCCTCAGAATTCTTTGCTATCATATCAAGATCATCGCACCAGCTCTTTAGCTTAGTAACCATTTCCTGATGTTCAGAATCTGTCTGTGCCTTGGGAAGATTCAGAAGTGTCTCACCTAAGTCGTAACTGTTTTCACTTAATTCCTCAGCAACCTCCTCCAAAGTCTTTACTTCAGAGCCATGAATCAGTGCACCGCCTTCAGTAGCATCTATTACTTTAAGGGCGGGATTAAGCTTAATTCTTCTTTCGAAGAAGTCCCTGAACTCTCTCCACATTCCGCAGGACTGAACTGTTCCGCCAAGAGCGCCGGGAAGTTCTATAGTCCTAAGATTTCTGGCATCGTCTCCGCCTGAATCAGAATTATCCGCATGATGTTTTCTGTCAAGATAAGCCATATCCTGACCTATGAGAATAATATTGTTTATTCCCAGTTTTTCGCACACTACAAAGCAGGCTCCTGAGACATTACCTCCAAGATCAAGGGCTCCAAAGTCTGCCTCTACCCTGTCACCAAATAATGTGTCCTCATAATGGAGTGCATGAAAGTATATGCACCTTCCCTCAAAAAGTTTCTGTGACTGCCAGTTGGTCTGCATGGAGCATAAGAGTGGTATTTTTTCTGCCACCTTGTATTGCAGAAATGACGGATCCTTTACAGGTTCTGCTGAAAGAACTACATCGGGTTCAATACCATGCGCATCCAGAACATTTAATGCTCTGTCACTGCACATGATGAATGCGTGTCCTTTTATTTTCTTTAATACATCTACGTTTTTATTTAGAGATGGTCCCGCAGAAACTATAACTGCAGGTATTCCTTCAGGAAGTGCGCTACAAAGATCCTTTAGAAGGGATGCTTCTCTCATATGGTTCCATGCATAGAGTCTGCAACGTAAACTGGCTCTTCCGCGTTCTTTCTGATAATTCTTCTGTCCGTTCATTATTCCCGCAAGCGCTGTGCAACATTCATCAAAAGTGACATCAATTGCATAAAATGGCGTGTATATTCCTACCGTTTCGGAATTGAATGTCACCATATCCTGCATGGACTCATTGACATAGAGCCCTTTTTGCTCATCATTCACAAACAAAAAAACTCTCGGATGATTAATGAATCCGGTTATATCAACGCATCCGCAAACAAAAGAAAAAAGTGATTCCTGAGGCTCATACACATAGAACATGGTATCAGGCCTGAATTTTTTAATCAGCGCAGCAAGATGATACCCTGCTTCAAAGCCAAGGAGTGTGATGGTAGTTCTTCTGTTCTTACTCTCATACTTTTCTGCCCAGCGCTCAGCCTCATACTCCGGATCATACTCACTGTTCAAACGAAGGTCGGTTCCATTGTAACCAGCTCCCTTAATAAAAAGGATGGGGTCGCCGTTTTTTGCGATATCCATCCTGTAAATCTCATCTTCATCTGCATTAATATGTGGTCTGAATCCATAGCGCTTTTCAAATGCAGAAAAATTCTTTTCTCTTATTTCTTCACTTTTCTGAAGCATTGTATCCCCCATAAAGAAAACCCATGTATTATTTAATCCATTCTGCAATTTCACCATTCAGATCATGATGGATAATATCCGCAGCAAGTATCAGATCCCCTGCATCATTTGCTGCTGCCAGCCTGGCAAAATCCGTTTGCCATCTCTGGAGCAGCTTAGTATGATTTGCATCAGCTTTTCCGCTCTGTACCAGAAGTTCAGTGAAGGTAACAAGCTGCTTCATAACAGGCGCAATCATCTCTGCCCCACCGGGTTTACGTTGGTATATTGTGTCTGCAGCTTTCTCGTTATTTCTAATGACTTGCTTCCCTAAATCTTTTATGCTCTCCATAATTGCACCTTCTTTAAACCAGTTAAAGCTTATACAAAATCTTTTACTCGAATCTTCAAATCATCATATATACCAACGGGTATAACTTCATCAAAGTCACAAACCTTCGGACTAACTTCTTCCTGCAAATTATATACTGTAGTTTTTTCATCCATAGGATTAACTATCCAATATTCTCTTACTCCAGCTTGGTGGTATAGATTAAGCTTATCAATATAATCATGTGAATAATTGCTTGGTGATACTACTTCTATAATCCAATCAGGCGCTCCTGTGCATCCCCTGTCTGTCAGCTTTTCTTTATCACAGATAACGCTTATATCCGGCTCTACGATAGTGTCTTTCGTCTCATCCAAAAGAACCGCAAATGGAGCAGGATATACTTCGCAATCTCCATTCTTTGAATCAATGTAATCAGCTATATTTCTTGATAGATTAAAAGCGATCCTTTGATGTAACCTATTAGGAGGTGTCATATTATATATGTGGCCATCTATGAGTTCCACAAATTCCCCTTCGACAGAATTATAGAACTCATTAACAGTATAATAATCTTTATGTTCAATAGGTAATGGCATATCTATCACCTCCGGAATAAATCGTCACACATTTTATCTAATATACTGAAAATTATACCATATTGATTAAGCAATAGAAAAGGCTCTCCTTGCTGAAGAACCTTTGCAATCTCGCCATTTTCTGCCCCCTCATCCGGCACTTCGTGCCACCTGTCTTCGCTCCGCTTCGGTCCGCGCTGAACAATCGTCCCCCGGACGATTAGCGCCCCCTGTGGGGGAAGGCTTTTTGTTATCCTTGTAGGAGTGACATCACACCTTGAGCACTCTGATTTGCCTGCGCAAGTACTGAATTACCGGCCTGGGAAAGGATATTCAACGTAGACAACCTTACCATCTCAGAAGCCATGTCTGTGTCTCTAAGACGCGATTCGGATGCTGTGGTATTTTCCACAACATTATCCAGATTAAGTAGTGTATGTTCAAGTCTGTTCTGAATTGCACCAAAGTAGCTGCGCACTGAGCTGACCATAATGATCGCATCTCCGAAAGCATCTATTGCATCAGTCGCTCTTTCTTCGTTAAGCACATTCGTATCCTCAAGGAAAAGCGCTTTGGTACTCATATCATATCTCTTTATAGACACTTTATTATTCATATCAGCATCAGTACCAACATGCAGATCCACAGTATAATAGTGGCCTCTCGCCTTTTCCTCTTCATCGACCTCTTCCGTAGCTTCCACATATTTTACAGACTGACTGGTTATCTTGAAAGGCTGGGCGTCCTTATCTGCTGTATCAGCAAGTATGCTTGTTCCTCCGGTGCTAAGGCTTGGTGTAATAAGTGAACCTGCACCACCAAGACTGTTGTATGTAAGTCTTCTTACAAATTCAACAGCGCTGTATTTTCCTGCGATAGGAGAAGTCGTGCTCCCGCCATTTATCTCAGCCTTAAGCTGAGCCTCTGTAAGCCCTGTCGTTGCCTTAATTACATCATCAAAACTGTCGTTTCTTCCATTCGAGTCGCCATCTATAAACCCTTGGAACATTTTACTTGCGCCATTTTGAAGATTGGCTGTTGTTACCTCATTTCCATCTGCTGCCAGGTAGCTGGCATAGGCTGCTGCAAGATAGCCATGTCCGTATTCTCTGTCATCAACTGTATATTGGCCCAGATAATTAACTATCTCACTATCCTTACTATTATCATCTTCGCCTTCCAGTCCTTTGACGATTCCTGACAACTCATCATTCCAACCTGTTGTATATCCGCCACCTACAAGCTGAGCGGTCCCCTCTTTAAACCATTTAGGAAAATCCTCAGCTCCACTATCGCTATGCATTCTGGAAGGAAAAACTACGTCCATTACACCATGCATTGTCTCATGTGCGATAGTAGATTCAAGCTGCTGCATCTTATATGAACCAAGGTCAAGCGATGGAAAATCATCATTATCCACATCCATCTGAAGTGATCCGGAATAGAATCCCTGTCCGGGTATCGAGAAGGCTGCCCACATACGGGCAAGCGTGTTACCAACACCATCAATATAGTCAACCTTAAGCTTTGTATTATATTTACTGGTATCACCCTTGGCAAGTTCACTTAGCTTATTCCCGATTGAAGAAAAGCTATTCATTATCTGCTCAATGGCGTTGGGATAATACTCATTTGTAACCTTATTTGCAAGTAGTTCCAATGATGTCTTTACTTTTTCAGGAATATTTGAAGTAGGTTTTTCAGGGACTACTCCACCCTTAACAAAAACGCTGGTCTCATTAAACTTTGTCCTGGAAGTAATAGAATCAATCTCTTTTTTCAGAGCAACAATCTCATTATTTATGGCTATTCTGTCGCCCTCAGACAATGTTCCGTTTGCAGCCTGAATAGCAAGTACGTTGCCACGCTGGAGCATGTCATGTACTTCGTGAAGTGCACCATCAGCTATCTGAACAAAGGATATTCCATCCTTACCATTTTTCACAGAGCGTCCAAGTCCTCGCATTTGACGACGCATCTTCTCGGAAATAGAAAGTCCTGCCGCATCGTCCGCTGCACGATTTATCTTATAACCGGATGACAGTTTCTCCGCAGACTTCTGCCTGCTGCCTGTAACCATCCCGGTCTGTCTGTTTGCATTTAATGACTGTAAGTT
The DNA here is from genome assembly GCF_000424145.1 of Butyrivibrio sp. AC2005. GTDB lineage: Bacteria > Bacillota > Clostridia > Lachnospirales > Lachnospiraceae > Butyrivibrio. The sequence continues at coordinate 324,990 of NZ_AUJI01000009.1, read as the reverse complement.
GTGCTGAATAACCATATAGTAATCTCATCATTCTGTTTGCAAATCATCTGTTGCTACAATATGGTTATCGGGCGTCACATAAAAAAACTTAATATATCACTTTCACGAAAAGAGCCCTCCCCTTTCGGGGAGAGCTCTTTCTATGGTTGTACGTAATGTACTCTAGTATCGCTAACTGGATTAGCCGAGGAGTGAAAGAACGCCCTGGTTACTCTGATTAGCCTGTGCAAGCATAGACTGACCAGCCTGAGCAAGAATGTTATTCTTGCTGTATGTAACCATCTCATCAGCCATGTCTGTATCACGGATACGGGACTCAGCTGCTGTGGTATTCTCAACAACGTTATCCAGGTTCTTAATTGTGTGCTCTAAGCGGTTCTGAACAGCACCGAGTGCGGATCTCTGAGAAGATACTGTCTTAATAGCATCCTCGATAGCATCGATTGCGTATGTAGCTGCCATACCAGTGTTATCTACTACGTTCAGATTCTGAACGCCGAGGTTCTTAGCTGTCATAGCTTCTACACCGATAGTGATCTTGTTTGTCATGTCTGCATCAGCACCAACATGGAGCTGGAGACCAAGATCCTTAGCAACCTGTGCAGTACCTTTGCTGATTGAGAAGGTGTATGTTCCTTCCAAAGCATCTTTTACATCTTTGCCATCTGCACCATTCTTACTTATCTGCTTGCCTTTACCATCTTTATCACTTGTGTTATATGCTCTTACTTCAACCTTGTTCTGAGGTACGGAATTATCTCCGGATTCAGTCTGGTCAACACCAATTCTGTTGGCCTGAAGAAGTGCTGCAGCCATCTTGTTTACAGCTGTAGCAACAGAGATATTCTTGTCGAGACTTGTGTCAACCGCTGTTCTTGTACCATTTGCTGATGCCTTACCATCTACACTAATATCAACTTTAGCACCATCAACGATCTTAGCTTTAATCTGATCAAGTGTAAACTCTTCTTCTCCAAGTTTGAATACAGTCTGTGTCTTATCCTGAGAAGCTGCTGCTGCCTGATAGGAAGCTCCATTAATGGTAATACTAAGATTAGCACTAAGTTTTCCATCTGTATTCTTAATCTTGTTAAACTCTGTATCTAAATCACCCTGCATCTTGTCGATGGTATCTTTTGACTTATCATAAATATGATATGTCTTACCAGCAATAGTCTTATCAGTATCAGTTTTAACCTCAGCAGTAAATGTAGCTGCACCACCAGCTATTCCGCCTTTTTCAGTAAGATTGTCAGAAAGTGTTCCTTCAAGACCTGCATCATGAGCTGCCATAACTTTCTGTCTGAAACCTGTCTGGCCTTTCAGCAAGTATGTCTCGTTGAACTTGGTTGTCTCAGCAACACGATCGATCTCGGTTGTCAGCTGATCAATCTCGTTCTGGATTGATGTACGATCATTAGCACTGTTTGTTCCGTTAGCTGCCTGAACTGCAAGTTCATTCATTCTCTGCAGCATATCGTGTACTTCTGTGAGTGCACCTTCTGCTGTCTGTACGGAACTTACACCATCATCGGCGTTAGTTGAAGCACGATCCAGACCTCTGATCTGCTTTCTCATCTTTTCGGAAATTGAAAGACCTGCTGCATCATCTGCTGCACGGTTAATCTGATAACCTGATGAGAGTTTCTCGGCTGACTTTGACTGTGAACCAGTTGTTACTCCAAGATTTCTGTTAGCGTTCATCGCTGTGACGTTGTGTTGTACTACCATAATATACCTCCTTGTTTGTGTACGCGGCAAATCCTTTTGCCGTAGTTAAAAATTTTGAATTGTGTGTCATAGATTCGGATATCCGGTGAGCGGAGTTCCTAGGCTGCTCTCTCCCTGGTATCCTACTATATCACAAGCACGCTCCCTTGTGTTCCGTGCCACAATTAAGCGAGCTTTGTGTTCTTACATACATTATATCGGACATGCTATCATAATGTTAACCCCATTTTTCAAAAAAAGTATAAATTATTTATAAACAATTCGGGACAAAAAAGAACCCCAGATAAACTCTGGGGTTATGAAATCTGCGGTGCAGATTGATTATCTCTTTGAGAACGATTAATGAAGTGAATGTGCCTTATTTGTTGAACTAAGTCACTCTGACAAACTAAAAGCGGTTCTGAAATTTTATCGTTCAATCAGTAAACAGTAAAGATTGTATTTTTCTCAAACATCCCTACAGCAAATGCCAATTTAAAATAAAAAGGCATATTCTCATAGGCTTCGAAACTGGTTCGCTTTAAAAACTCCTCAATGGATATCTCCTCAATGTAGCCATATGGATTGGCTACAGTAATTTTGTTATTTGGAATATCCATTCCTATAAGCAACGAATAATGTAGCGTCCACACATCACCATACTTAGCTGCCCACTCAAATGGCACAGGGATTCCTCTTGCCAGGTTTTCATAAGCTACATCTATCAGTTCCGTATTTGCCATGTATTTATGGATGGACGTAGTATACTCCGGAAAGCGCTTGTTCATTTCTTCGCAAAACTTATCTCCTGTTGAGGTTATGACCTTGCCATATTCATTGTACAGATCCTCTTCTGTCAGATGCCCCTCATTCCATGCAGAAAACATCTCAATACAAGCATAACCACAGGAAACATCCTGAATTATTACCTCTACTCCATCAACATATACCGGAGTGCTATATTTATCATCTTTATATATAGACGAATATTCAGTTAGAATTCTTTCTGTCTGAATCCGTAGCTTTATCAAAAGTCCCACCAGCACAACAATAATCAGCGTTATAAAAATGAAAATACTGCGAATTGCTTTTTTCAAATAATACCTCCCTTGTAAAAAGAAATAGCCTTGGAATTGTAGCTCTATGTCCCAAGCACCGCCATCCTGGCTCCACTTTTATCTGCAACCTCTAGGATCTTTTCAAGAAGAGCCGTCCCCTTCAGGTTCTATAGAACGATATTTATCTTCTACTATATCCGTTTTTAAACAATAAAAAAAGACATCTGACAATTTTATCCGCCAGAACAACATCCTTATCAAGTATAAACTCCCATGAATGCTTTCTATCACGTTGCCAATTCAATAATCCTACCTGCTGCGTACGGTAGAAAGCTCAGGGCTACTGTGCGAGGCTGTTAGCAACGAAAGTTTATAATATGACGATATTGCCTGCTATATTACTTCCACCAATTTGAATATCTATCGATACTTATTTCGAATATAGAATACTGAAATTACTAAAATGATAGGAAACCCTATCCCTGCCAATACTCCTGCCTGCAAATTATTAGCCGCTTTTTCAGATATACTTCCAATAATAGCAGGGCCCATTGCTCCCCCTAAATCTCCTGCGAGCGCTAGAAGTGCAAACATTGCTGTACCTCCAGTTGGAAGTATCTGTGATGATATACTAATTGAACCTGGCCACATTATACCTACAGAAAATCCGCATAATGCACATCCAATCAATCCAACCCATGGTATATTTGCCAGTCCGGCAACCAGATAACACATAAGGCACATTACTCCGGATGCCATCATGAAAATTGTCAGATCAACTTTTTCACCGAACTTTCCATAAAGAAGTCTACTGATTCCCATGCACACTGCAAATCCGCAGGGTCCAGCCAAATCTCCAACTGTTTTGGAAACATGTAGTGCTGATTCAGCATAGGCGGATGCCCACTGTCCCATCGCTATTTCTGAAGAACCTGCGCAGATCATGAGTATAATAAAAATCCAAAATGCTTTTGTTTTCAACAGTTGGGGCATTGTCATGCTCTTACCATCTTCTACCAGTGGTTCAATTGGACAGGTTGCAAAATTGAAAATGTTATAAAGCGGAATGACCGACCATATAAGTGCCATTATTCTCCATTTTTCTATACCAAAAACCGTAAAGAAGGCTGTGGAGCCCAAGACAACTCCAACCCATCCCCAGCAATAAAAGGAATGGAGAAGACTCATCATTGTATCCTTATTTTCAAATGGACATGCTTCTACAATTGGACTTACCAGCACTTCTGTCAATCCACTTCCAACAGCATATATAAATACACACACAAGGATTCCCCAAAATGGTACTGACAATAAGTCAGGTAATACAGCAAGTCCTGCAAGTCCTAATCCTGATGTAATCTCTGCAGCTATTACGCATACTCTGTAACCCAGTTTATCTACTATACCTGCACATAAAAAATCAACTACAAGCTGTGTAACAAAGAATACTGTTGAAATAGCGGCCAGCTTTCCAAATGATATATTGTATGTATTATGAAATGTTATAAACAATAGCGGTACAAAATTAGCGCAGATGGCCTGTGTTACAAATCCCAGATAGCATGCAAGCTGTGTTTTTTTATAATTCTTTTCTACTTCCATTTTTATTCCCCGGCCCTGATATTTTTTACCGTTTTGCTTTCAATAGAAAGATTCTCGTATATTCTGTCTCCACCTTGGCCTGTAGGTGCCTGAGCAAGTAAACCTACTTTCACAGACTCAGCATCTTTCATTAAGAAATATCTTGTCATGTGGAAATGCACTCCATCCAGGGAGTAATGAAAAGAAAATGCTCTGCCCACGCGACAAACTCTAAGATATGCAAAATTCTGTCCTTCAATATCGCATCCATTAGCATCATCGGATTCACCATCTTTAGTTACAACACTACAGCAGCGTGTGTTCCAAAGTCAGTAAGTTCAAAACAGCATTTAGCCCAGTTGTCCATATCCTGCATAACCATTACAGATGCAGAATCATAAGTTTCCTTAAAATCATGAGATACCTTTACATTAAGAACGAAGTCGCCCTTAACATCTGTGTAGAAATATGGAGCATTACAAAGTGATTCAGGAAGAATTCCTTCTTCACTTGTTGTACTTCCACCACAGAAGAAATCTGTCAAAGCCGGTGCTTTTATTGTAACCTTATTCTCTTCAATTTTTATCTCACCTTTATTGATCCATTTAAAATTATCAAACATAATCTACAGCCTCCTCTTTTTGTTAGTGCTTTTTGTTAGTCGAAAGAAATTATTGTAATTATATCGTATTGTTAATATAATAAAAGGAATAAAATGGTCAAATAGTATAACTATATCTCCAAAAGGAATAATTATGGCACTCTCATCATGTATATCATTATCAAAACAAGCAACTCCATTCAATATAGATGAAACTGGAACCCATGGAACTGTAGAGTTTCCAGTTGCCATATATAGAGATGATATCACCGAAGATTTTGTCAACTGGCACTGGCACGCTGAAATTGAGATAGGCCATGTCGAAAAGGGCGTTATTCTTTTAGAATGCGGTAACAGAAAATATATACTTTCAGAAGGAGACTTATTTTTCATAAATACCAATGTTTTGCATTCCATGCGTAATCATACCCCCGTCAATGCAGCAATTTTTAAATCTGTCATATTTGACAGCTCTGTTATAAGCAGCAATACAGAAAGTATTTATTATAAAAAGTATTTACATCCTATCATCCATAGCGCAAGTATTAGAGATTTTATACTGAAGTCAGATTCCATATTCTTTAGCAAATTGGACAATATTATCAAAACCGTATGGGAAATAATAAATCATGAACCAGAGGATTACGAGATATCAGTCAGAAATGAATTATCTGATTTTTTTGCTGTACTAAATCATATGAATCTAACAGAAAGTATGCTTACCCACACAGTAAATCCACTGTTAGAGGAGCGCGTACAGATAATCCTAAACTACATCCATTCAAACTATTCTAAAAATATAACGTTAGATGACCTGGCTAATGCTGCAAATGTTAGTAAAAGTGAAGTTCTTAGGTGCTTTAAGTCAATTATCAATATTTCACCAATTAAATATCTTAAGAATTTCAGATTGCAAAATGCGGCATATATGCTTAAAAGCAGCACTTACTCAGTTCAAACAATTTATGAGTTATGTGGATTTGATAACAACAGTTATTTCTCTAAATCATTTAAGGAACTGTTCCACTGTTCACCTCGTGAATACCGTAATAATTAAGAACAAGGTCACCGATGGTCACGCCCGGGCAGATGGTCACATTCATCCCGATCCAGGCATTCTTCTTAATGGTAACTTTACCGTAGGTATAGATCGCATGACGTTCATTCATATCATGATTAATAGTTGCGATCCGAAGCCCGGGGGCCGCCATGGATCCGTCTTCGAATTCAATACCGCCGGATGCAGACAGTATTGCTGAATGATTTATGAAAACGCCCTTTCCAAATTTCACCCTGTTCCCGAAATCGCAGATAAAAGGACATCGCTCATTTATATATCCTCCTGAATTTATTTTATTGAATATTTACGAAATAAATAATGAGGGGGCATTTTCCACTAGTTTCTGCATCTCTTCCTGAGTATTCTTAGTTGGATCAAAGCTCTTCATTGTACCTGATGCAGCATCATAATATAGCGCAGTAATCTGAGGGCTCATATTTCTGGCAGCTTCTGCACGTTCCTTTGCAGCCTGCGATGAGGCCTTTGCAGCAGCAACAAACTTATCAAGCCAGTCTCTTACCTGTTCCCCAGTGTCTGCCGGTGATGTTATGATTTCTGAGAGTTCATCAAATGGCGTTTCAAATATGATCTCATCAGATACTACCAGATCTATTCCTGCCTTTTCAAACTGCTTCCTAAGTGCATTTACATATTTGTCAGTCGAAAAATCCTGTGTCAGATCAATGATAAATTTCCCACTCTGACATGTCATATTGAGCACAAGACCGCTTGAACAGTTTGAATACAGGTGTACCTCATCCACAAGTTCACCCGGCATATCAAACTGACCTATGTAACTTATAAGATAAGTGTCCAGCGCAAGATTTTCCATGAATCCAAGGAGTTTCTGTCTTCCTGCAAATGAATGAAAATGTCCTATGACACTCAGAAGCATATTGATATTATTAAATTCCTTTGCACAGTGATCATGCTCTTTCTGAGCATTGAGAAGCCTTTTATATTTCGCAGCTATTTCACTGTCTGAAAGGTTCTCCTCTTCTCTTCCGTAAGGCAGAGTCATACTCTTAACACAGTTTTTGAAGGTGTCATCACAACCTAATATATGTCTTGCGTCCATAGGGAAATTACTTACTATAGTCTTATCACAGTCTAAAGAAATCTCTTTTATCCCTCTGCTCATCAGTATGCTCAGATATGTGATCGGAGATGCGCCGATGCTCTTGCAGGCATCCATAAACTGCTTCTGTGAAAAACTGATCTCATAACGCCTATGATCATCTTTATTCTTTGTTTCAGGAAGCTTATATCCCTTGTCGGACAGGCCTTCAATCTTCATGCTTTTTCCATTTAGCTCGTACTTCTTTTTACAAGGCATTCCAGACAAAGCCTTGTCACCATTCTTAAGTATTGTTTCTACATTCTTATTTTCAGTCATTGTGCTTCTCCTGTTATCTCTTTGGCAAGTTCCAGAATTTCAAAGGCATATTTTTCCTTGCCCTTTTTCAGAAGCTTCTTGTATAAAGGATAGTTAGTGATGCAGATTGCAGCACCTGCCAGTCCCAGCAGTACTCCGACGATCATGAAAACTGCTCCTGTTCCAAAGACGCCCAGCCCAAAGCACATTCCTGTGCCAAAAATCAGAGTTCCTATGATCCCCAGTGTCATTGCCGAAATGAAAGCCGGAAGCTTTGCTCTTTCATCAAGCTTTTTAAGCTGCCTTACCTTATTTGTTTCCTTTGGCATGTAATCCTTTGCAACACTTTCTGCATAAACCTTATCTAAATCGTTCATCGTATTCTTCTCCTTCTTTTCTCTTGAATGTCCTTTTTATGCGATCTTTCCTGTTTCTTTGAGCCATCTGATCTCGTCACGTATGGTCTCTCTATATGACCTTGTGGTATAACCCAGATCCTTACTTGCTTTACTTGAATCAAATCGGTTGTTTCTTGCAAGGTTGTAAACGGAGAATGTTGTCATAAGAGGCTTTTCTCCAGTCTTCTTAGCCTTTTTCTCAAGTACCCCGGCAATCAGGTTTGCTACTGATATTGGTAAAAAGAACTTCATCTGCTTGCAACCGCTCTCCTCTGAAACAAGCTTTGTAAAATCCTTAAAGCTGACAGGCTCATTCCCAAGAATGTAGCACTCTCCGCTTTTTCCCTTATCCGCTGCTCCAATGAGTCCGTCAGCCAAATCTCTTACATCACACAGATTAAAGCTTCCATCGATTCCTGCAGGCATCTCGCCATTGATGATGTCAACTAAAGTCTTGGTGGTCTCGCCCATTGCAAAATCCTCAGGTCCAAGGATTCCTGACGGGTGTACCACACAGGCGTTAAGGCCTTCCTTTGCAGCTTTGAGCACCACGTTTGTTGCCATAGCCTTTGACAATGAGTAGCAGCCTTTGATTCTCTCAGGATCAAGGGGAATAGATCCTTCGCACTCTCTTATGGTTCCTTTTTCTTCCTCAGGTATTGCTCCTGTTGATGAGCAATAGACAAGCTTTGATACTTTGTGCTCTTTGCACATCTCTATGATGTTTTCTGTTCCTCCGACATTTACATCCATAACCTTCTGACTATAATCAGGATTTACTGTTACGATGCTCGCTATATGAAGCACAATTACTTCCGTATCTTCAGGTGTCTCAAAGAATCTTTCCAGGTCATCTTTGTTACAAAGATCGCCGTATGCTATTTCAACTTCCTCAGGAAGATATTTTGCTGACTTGTCGCCTTCAAGGACAAACGCCCTTACTTTTTCATTTCTTTCAACAAGCTTTCTGCAGACTGTGCTTCCAAGAAATCCTGCTGCTCCTGTTACCAGATACATCTTATTTGTTTTGCTCATTTATCTTTTCCTTTCTTGTTCTCAATTTGTTTTTTTGCTCTTTGCTTTGAGCTTGAAGTCATTATAGGAAAATGAGCACACAAAAAAGAACAACACTTTTTGCAAAATGTGTTGATTTCGGGAGTACAGGTCCCGACACGTTTTGTAAAAAGTGTTGATTTGTAAATTCGATATAGTGTTTTTACTGCGTTATGGCTTGATGATACACTTCTGTATGACGCTTATGATCTCATCTTTTGACTCGGTGCATCCACCTCGTACCCACTCAGTGACAACTCCGATAATGCCCTTAAGATAAAAGACCATGATAAGTGGCTGTTCTTTTTGGGGAACTCCAAACCTTGTAAGAATGGGGCCAAATATAGTTTTAAACCATGTTTCATAGGTCTTTTCAGCGCCCATCATCTCATTCTTTTCATACATCAGGTAAAAGAGCTTGCGATTCTCTTCCACAAAATCCAGATATGGCATCAGATACTTGGGGGTTACAAGAAATAGCTCATCCTCATTTTTTTCATCAACATCAAGTGCTCCCGGCCCCACAGCACCAAAGCGCCCAAAGAAATCTTTATATACAGCTTCCACCGTTTCATGCAGAAGATCATTTACATTATCATAGTGAAGATAAAAGGTGGATCTGTTAACGCCAGCGGTTTCACATATCTCCTTAACAGAAATAAGTTCAAAATCTTTACTGTCAAGAAGTGTCAGTAACGCTGTATGCATTTTTTCCGCTGACTTAAAATACTTGCTCTCATTCTTGTTCATAGCAAAGCACTCCTAACACCTGTAGACTCATACTAAAATGATATCACAATTTACCTTACTTAATAAAAGCAGCTACAGATTTCTCCATAGCTGCTGTAATGTGCCGTATTAAAATATTATGCTCTCTTACTGCTGGAACAACCATTCCATAACTGCTATACAGTTATAGGCGTAATCAAATGAAGCCATATGGTATGTAGCTCCGCCTCCGGCGCCTCCACCATTTCCGCCCATCATTCCTTCAGGCCTCTCGCCGGTCATTTCCATTGCCGGCTTATCTTCACTTACATCTGAAGAAGCGTCTGTAGCAGCCTCGGGATTTGAAAGGCCTCCTTCTTCAGAAGAACTCATCTGCCCGCCGTTTCCTCTTTCGCCAAAGCTGCCATCTCCACCGCCCATGGGTGAATTGCCTGTTCCTGCATCAATTGTTCCTGTTTTCCAGGATATGAAGTATGCTCCTGTAGCTTCTCCACTGAGTAATTCTGATGCAGCTGCTGAAAGCTCATCTGCCGACCATGTTCCGTCCCATTGTGCATATGTGTAGGTGACGCCATCTGCGTCATATCTGGCCATAAGGTCCTGCGCTCCGGTCCATGCACTTGTATCATCTTCAGCTGCAAAATAAACGAAGGTCTGCCCCTCCAGATTTGAAAGAAGTTCCGTATCCCACTGACCATCAACAAACATACACGCAGCATATAAATCCGGGTATTCCGATGCAAGTATGAGTGTCGTCATGCATCCCATGGACTGACCTGTTCCATAGATTCTATCAGTATCTACTGCGTACTCATCTGACATGTAATCAATAAATCTCTTGGTGAGCTCAACATATTCTGTTGTACTATATCCATCATGGTCATCAAGAATTGTTTCAGGATATGTTGGTACAGCTACTATGGTCGGATATACTGACTGCCACTCTGAGGTCGCCCATACAAGGCCGCCAAGCCCCTGTGTAAGCGAATACTCAGCATCGGTTCCTGCAGTTGTCGAATCACCTATGAACACAACCATGGGGTATTCTGAATTTACATCATATCCTTCAGGCAGGTACAGATTATATGTAATAGAAAGACCTGTTTCTTCATCAGTATAGGTGAGCTGATCAAAAAGATCTGTATATGTTTCCACTAGACTCTCTTCATCTTCAGCAAGTGTGTTACTGACAAGTCCCAGCTCTACAGCAGAACCGGTATCTGTAGTTGTTTCAGTTTCTGCAGCAGAATCTGAAGCTTCTTCTTTTACCTCTTCAGAAGAAGCACTTTCTTCCTGAGTACTTTCCGATGAATCGGTCTGGATACTGTCTACCTGCTGAGCCTGGCTTCCACAAGCTACTGCAGATACGGTTATCGCACATGTTGTCAAAATAGTTGCTAATTTCTTGAACATTATAAAAATCCTCCATATATTTGTTCCTGTTCATCATAAAAGTTTTGGAGTATTTTATATTGCGAGCTACCATTCGCAGTAAGCATATTCACTGTATCAAAACGTGCCCTGTTCTCAACTTACAGTCTCATTATAGACGAGTTAACTTAATCCAACCTAAAGAACCAATAAATATATTCTAAAATCATTAGTTACTTATTTTCTCTTCAAGCTTCTTGCGCTGTCTTCTTTCATAGATTGTATTCCCGGGATCTCACCTATCTGATCCTAGAATTGCATACCAACTGGAATCATTAAGTCCCTGGTTGTTAATATCTGAGCTACGGAGTGTCCCTTCGTACTTCATTCCACATTTTTTCATGACCATACCGGAGTGTGAATTATTAACATCATGCCTTGATTCAATACGATTTGCTTCCACCTTGTCAAAAAAGAAATCTATGACTGCTTTTAATGCTTCAGATGTAATCCCCTGATTCCACCGGCGCTTTCCGACAACTTATGGATTATCATACCTTTTTTAGACAAAAATAAAATAGCTCCGGACATCAACTAATCAAATCTTGATTCCAGAGCTATTACAATCATCCCTCTTTTACTGCGTCCAGAGGAAAGGGTATTACATTTGATGGTTCATTTTGCTGTGCTATCCATAGCGTCAGTTTCTGCTGCATATTCATCCAGCTTTCCGGAGATGTATTAGTTGCCTTGCTTATCCTTATGGCCATTTCCGGGCTAAGAGAAGCTTTCTCATTAACAAACTCTGACAATGCTTTTCTACTTACTCCTAGCATTCTCGCTGCATCGGTGACTGTGAGATTCAATGGTTTCATTACATCTTCCAAGAATACATTTCCTGGATGTGTCGGTCTTCTAGTCATGTATTTTTCCTCCTTCCTCAGTGATAGTCCATGTAGTCTACAAGAAATGCATCCTGACCCTCAAAGTAAAAAGTCATTCTCCAATTACCATTTACTGTAACAGACCACATATCCTGCTTATCACCTTTAAGTGTATGTAATCTATACCCAGGCAAGTTCATATCTTGAGCACTGGTGCTGGCATCCAATCGGTCAAGCATTCTCGCTAATTTCGGTGCATGATCTGGCTGAATTCCCTTCTTTGAACCAGTTTCATAGAAGTCTTTTAAACCTTTATGTGCAAACGATTTTATCATGTTATTATTATAACCTGTAACGTTACAGGTGTCAAACTCTCTTTCTGTTTGCGCTTAGCCTTGGATCGTCATCCGCTGGCTGGTTACTGACATAAGAAAAGCGCCAGACCCATGAGTTTTAATTCTCATGAGCTGACGCTAAATCAGCCGATATTCTTTTGCAAAAGAAATGGACTCGGAGGTGAGGTGCTTTTTGTTTTCCTCATTTCTTTGTCCATTGTAAATATAACACACCCAAAATTACTTGAAAACAGACATCAAGCCGACATTTTGCAGACATTATGCGGACATTTTGCAGACATTTAAGAAATCTGCGTCTCAAATACTTCTCCTATATCACCATCAATGCATATACTTCTATCTGCAATTTCCTCTGGGCAGAATGATTCACCATAATTTAAGCAGGCATATACCGCTTTCTCATTTGCCAGCGTCATCTGCCAGAATGGATACTTTATTATAACAGGGGTGTTGGCTCCCACTCCAAGTTCAAGATAAAGAACGTGAAGATTCTCATGTCTGCGAATAAAATCAGAATATGCCGCAGATGCCCTATGCCATCCTTCATCTTCGACAAAAGAATCATCAGCTCTCAAATTCATAGTCATATCAGAGCCGTCATCAGGACACTTTGGAATCAGCTCAGAAGGAATTTCCATCAGTAGCTTACCATCAATCGGTACCTGAAATACTCCCTGATCATCTCTTACAAAACCTTGTGCTTCCATAGCTTTCATTACCCACTCTTCATTATCAAAGGTTTTCTGAATAGCAGGATTCACGCTCTGAAACAAACCATAATCACCCTGAGTATAGAACAGTCTTTTCTTGTCAAAACCTGCTCTTTGAAACTGGTGATCTACATTTGTTGTGATAACAAAATAATCCTTATCGAAAACCATCTTAAGAAGATCCCTATACACTGGCTTTGGAGCATCAATATATCTGTTAAAATAAATATGTCTCGCCCACCAGGCCCAGCGTATTTCTTCGCTCGGAAACGGATAGAAACCACCTGAATACATATCTCTTATTCCAAATCTTTTGGCAAAGTCATAGAAGTATTTTTCAAAGCGCTTGCCACTATATGTTAAGCCAGCAGATGTTGATAGTCCCGCTCCTGCTCCAATGACAATTGCGTCTGCTTCCTTGATTTCATGCAAAAGCCTTTTTATTTGCTCTTCTTTGCTTCCCTTACCATAGGACATGCTTGTAGTAAAGTATCTCACAGCATTCATTCCTTTCTCTATAGTTTCCTGATAACCATTAGGCATATCATCATATAAGTTTTTCATAAATGGCCTTATCTTCATCTTTGAAAACATTGAATATCACCCTTTCTACCTTACCAGGATTATCACTGAGCCATTCTGATACAGTCTCAACGGCAATCTCAGCTGCTTTTTTGTTAGGAAAATGAAATACTCCTGTTGAAATACAGCAAAAAGCAACGCTCTTCAAGCTATTTTCAGCACACATATCCAAAGTGTTTCTATAGCAATTCTCCAAATCCTTTTCCAATTCAGGAGTAAGTTTGTACTGAACAATTGGTCCTACTATATGAATTACTTTCTTTGCTGGAAGATTATAAGCTTCAGTAAGCATTGGAACGGCGGTCGGCTGTTCATAGTCTCTTCCATATCTGATTCGAAGTTCATTCATCTGCCTGTAGCACTCAGCTCTTAATTGCACTCCTGCAAAAGTATGGATGCAGTTATCTATACAGGTGTGCATCGGAACAAAACAGCCCAGCATCTGCGAATTAGCCGCATTTACTATGGCATCCACCGAAAGTCTTGTGATATCCCCCTGCCATATAGATAGACCATCCCTGATCACTGGGATGTCCGGCAGATTCACAATCCCCTTTTCGACTGCTCTTTCTAATAAATATTCATCCTGTACTTTCATTACTTCAGAGGACAATTCTTTCGGCATACGGATGTTCATAAGCGACCTTAAGATTCGTCTTTTATCTTCCGTACTATTTGGAGTCTGTAATTCCTTATATTCATCAGAATCTGCCTTGAATCCTTCTACAAGATAATCAAGACGTTCTTCCTGTGTAGTATTCTTTGACATAGCCTTCATCTCCTGACCACTGCTCCGACCGAACAGGCATTCATACAATTACCGCAGTGCAGACAATGATCCAGCTCAATCCGAAATGGAACTTTGTCCTTCCTGATGCAATTCTGTGGACAAACCGACACGCAGTTTCCACAGCCGATACAACTGTCCGTAATATAATATCCTTCTGTTTTCTTTTCTGACCCACCAAATGTAAATGAAGCTCTCTCTATCGGCTTCTTTGAAAGATCAAACCACTCACCGTTTCCTTCAAATATCTGAAATACCGTAAGTGCCTTCATAGATTCTTCCGTCGGATAGATCTGATGCATATAAGGATTCTTCTCAAACAGTTCCGGTATCCTGTCGTAGCCAAGTTCACGAACCTTGCCTCTGATGGATACTGCGATGCTTGACATTGTATCTTCGCCCTTCATGGCTGTAAAAGCAAGGAATCCTCTTTTTTTCAGTCTGTCATAAAACCCCTTTCCTTTTGCGGTAAGGAAGTACAGGCTGACATCATCGCAGTCCATCATATCGATTGCCGCCGTAACAGGCAGACCTTCATCATCAACCGTTGCTACGATCGTCCTGTGTATTTCATGTACAATATAATTCAGATAGTCTTTGGTCTCCATTTGAGGCTCCTTTAAAAATGGACTCCGGCTGTTTACCGGAGTCCAATCTCTTAAGCTTCCTTCGCCAGAAGTTCCTGCATTCCTGTTCGGATGTCCATAAGCGTGTACTTCTTCATTTCTGTCTCCATCGCATCCTGAATGCTCTTAAGCTTATCATCCAGCAGCGTATGAATGTTCCTACCAACCGGGCATTCCGGATTTGGTGCTTCATGGAATCGGAACAGATCACCGTCCTCCACAGGTTCGATCGCTTCGTATACGTCAAAGAAGGTAATCTCCGATAAATCTCTTGTAAGTTCGATCCCGCCGGTTCCACGGGCTACGTTGATCAGTCCGGCACTCTTTAGCTGCGTGAGTATCTTTCTGATTATGACGGGATTAGTATTGATACTCGATGCCAGAAAGTCACTGGTCACCTTATATTCATCCTTGAATGTATCAACACAGGCAAAGATATGTAATGCCACTGTAAATCTGCTTGAAATCTGCATTATTATGTCTCCATTTCCGATCCGTTTCATACTATCCCAAAAAGTTCCTTTGCCTTTGCTGTGTCTCCTGATGTGAATGTTCCGATGAGTGCTAATGCTTTTTCCTTATTTGTCATGATTATTTTCCTTTCCGGGCTCTGCCCTGCGAGGTAATTATCCTCGAATGTTAAAAAGTCCATTGATGTAACCGCCGTGGTTTCATCTTATAGTGCGAATATATCACTCCCAAGATGTAATGTCAATAGTTACATCAAAATAATTTTTTAAAAAAATAGTGACTATTAATCTTTCGACTTATAGCCACCGTTTTTGTACCAATATATTTCTACTTTAATAATCCCTATCCCATGCTAATAGTTATTGTAACATCGCCATTTGAAAGCAACTCAGTCATGCCAGCCTCATCCTTATCAGATATGTGACCTAACCGTGTGTATGACCAGCTATTAGACCCATAGAACACAACCATTTGATTCCCTGAGTAAAGAACTATATCCCCTGATGATGCTGTCGTCTGTTTGTCATTTCTTGGAAGACTCTGACCTATAGATCCCACCTGCTCAAATCCGCCATACATTGACATCTGAATTATGACATCGCCTTTTTCAGCCATATTTCGCAGTGCGTCTACTGCCTGATTATTTTCCCAATCTACATTTACTTTAATATCACCAATTTTCATTATCATAGTTTTTTCTCCAATACCCGTATCATCAGAAGAAGTGTCACTCTCAACAGCTTGATTATCAGTTTCTTCTGTGTGATATGTTTCTACGTCTTCTGATAAAACGATTTCCTCTGTACTTTCTGCTTCTATATCTTCTGATTCAGAAATTGCAGCGCTCGAATCATAGTTTTCATATGGTGTCTTAGTATCACCTGAGCATGCGCTGGTACAAAGCATCATGAACACACAGAGTGTCATCATAATCAATTTCGTTTTCATCGCAAACTTCCTTTATTTTAATGTTTTTCCAAACTCATAGGCTTCACTTAATTCCTCTTTTTTACCTGAAGCTTCGCCCATATCACCTATTCCTCCGCAGAATAAGGAGCCTGAAAACTGAGCCTTTTCAAAGCAGTCAACCCATCCCTGAAGTCCGCTTTCAGCTTTTTTAGGCACAAACTCTTCATCCTCAGCCGCAACAGAGAGCATATATACATTCCTGAACTTATAGTCTGAAGGATACAGTGGATTGAGTCTGTCCAAAAGAGTCTTCATCTGACCGCTCATCTCGTAGTAATAAATTGGAGTTGCAAATACAAGGGTATCTGCATTCTTTACTTTTTCTGCAATCTCAGCAGCATCATCCTTAATGACACATTGCTGGGTATTCTGACAGGCAAGACAACCTATACAGAAACCGATATTTTTCCCTTTTAGGCCTATATATTCCACATCATGACCTGAAGCTTTTGCTCCCTCTATAAGCTTTTCCGTAAGTATGTCGGAATTACTCTTTGCACGAAGACTTGTAGAAATCACTAACACTTTACTCATATCATCCCATCCTCTATTTCTTTTCTATCGGTTCAACATTCTCTATCTTCTTGATAAATTTTGCAGGAACACCTCCTACAATTGTGTTTTCCTCAACGTCTTTTGTTACAACAGCTCCGGCTGCAATTACAGCTCCATCACCAATTGTCACACCTCTTGTAATTATCGCTCCTGCTCCAATCCAAACTCTTTTTCCTATATGTATCGGTGCACACAGAAGGTGCCTGTCATAAGGATTCAAATCATGATCCAAAGTGGCAAGGACAACTCTGTGACCTATCAAGGTATTATCACCAATATAGATACCACCCTGATCCTGGAAGTTACATCCGGAATTGATGAATACATTTTTCCCGATGTGAATGTTTCTTCCAAAATCCGTATAAAAAGGTGGGAACAATCTGAAGCTTTCATCCACTTCCTCACCTGTCAGTTCAGTCATGATATTGACGATTTCCTCTGGCGTATGGTACTTGGTATTTAATTCCATGGTCTGCTTTATGGCAGCCTGGCTCTGTCTCATGGAACATTCATGCACTTCCTCTGTCATATCCTCTATTCTGTTCGAATTAAGATATTCCAGTATTTCTTCAACCGTTATCATTACTTCAGATTCTCCTTAAAGAAGCTCTCCAACTTGTTAAAAGGAATATAATCCTTATCTCCGCCATCATATAGATCTGTATGCACCGCATCAGGGATTATCATAAGTTCTTTATTATCAGCATACTTGCTGTCTTTAATCATATCTGCATAAGCATCCTTTGAGAAATAACATGAGTGCGCCTTTTCTCCATGAACAAGTAATACGGCACTTCTGATCTCGTTTGAATATTTCAGGATGGGCTGGTTTATGAAAGACTCACATCCGGTCACATTCCAACCACCATTAGAGTTAAGACTTCTTGCATGATATCCACGATCGGTCTTGTAATAGCTATGGTAATCCTTAACAAAGAAAGGTGCATCCGAAGGCAACGGATCGACAACTCCACCGCCAAGCTTATAATCACCCGATTTTAAATCCTCCAACCTCTGATCACACATAGCTTTCTTCTTCTCATAACGTGCCTCTTCACTGTCCTCACTGTCAAAGTAACCTTTTGCGTTCACCCTGGTCATATCATACATGGTGGATGCCACGGTTGCCTTTATTCTCGTATCAAGTGCCGCCGTATTGATCGCCATTCCGCCCCAGCCGCAGATACCTATGATCCCTATCCTGTCAGGATCAACTCTGTCATTCAGGGAAAGAAAGTCAACCGCCGCCATGAAATCCTCAGTATTGATATCCGGGGAAGCCATATATCTTACATTCCCGCCACTTTCTCCGGTAAAAGAAGGATCAAACGCTATTGTCAGAAAGCCTCTCTCTGCCATGGTCTGCGCATACAATCCACTGCACTGCTCCTTAACTGCACCAAAGGGACCGCATACTGCGATTGCGGGAAGTCTGCCCTCTTTATCTTTGGGTACATACAGATCTGCCGCAAGTGTTATCCCATATCGGTTCACAAAGGTCACCTTGCTGTGGTCTACCTTATCGCTCATAGGGAATGTTTTGTCCCATTCAGTTACCAGTTTCAGTTCTTCCTTTTTGATCATGATTGCATCCTCCGTTCTCTTATCACTGTTTATCCGCTTCTTTTTGTGTCTGTCTGATCAGATAGTCCATCCGATCAACCTTCCTCTGACTGTCGTGCATTTCCTCCACCAGATCACATCGACATTTTCGAAGATACTTTACGAGCCCATCCATATCTCCTGCTTCGTAAAGTGCTTTTGCTCTTCTTGTTCCTTCCGCAGAGCATCCACTGTCTGTAAGATTTTCTATCAGGGCTTTTACTTCCATCTGTCCTACCTCGTATCCTCATTATATTTACTTGACGAATTCTTCGCTAATGAATAAAATGAATACCGTGATATTCCAAAATGGAATATCACAAGGAGGTGCTTATGGAGATCAAAAGCCTGCGATACTTCCTTGCCGTCGCAAGGGAAGAGAATATGACAAAGGCTGCGGACATGCTTCATGTCACACAACCTACGCTTTCAAAAACATTAAAATCACTCGAAGATGAACTGGGAAAGAAGTTGTTCACACGCCACAGCTTTAGCATATCCCTGACTGATGAGGGGATGCTTCTTCGCGACCGTGCGGAAGATCTCATCGCCATGGCCGACCGTATAGAACAGGAATTCATCACCCTTGACGATATCACCGGCGGGGATATCTATTTTGGATTGGCAGAAAGCTTTCAGATACGGCATCTTGCAAAAGAAATCCACAAGTTAAAGAACCGATATCCCGGTTTTACCTACCATATCACCAGTGGAGATACCGAGCAGGTGACGGAAAAACTTGATAAAGGCCTGCTTGATTTTGCGGTATTATGTGAAAAGCCAAACTCTGCAAAATACGATTACTTGAAATTTCCGGAAGCCGATGTCTGGGGAGCTGTCATGCCTGCTGATCACCCTCTCGCCAAGAAGAAGTCCGTTAGAGTAAAGGATCTTATCGGTAGGCCATTATTCTGCTCTGAACAAAGCTGGAACAACGAAATTCCTCAATGGGCAAAGGATAGTTTTGACAAGCTTCATCTTGAGGGCTCTTTCCGTCTGTCCTATAACGGTTCCATGTTTGCAAAGGAAGGGCTTGGGATCCTGCTAACCTTTGAGCATCTGATCGACTGCTCCAAAGAGAGCGGGCTTGTTTTTCGTCCCCTTTCACCTAAACAGACATCCGAGTTGTATCTGATATGGAATAAATATCCTTCTTTTACTCCCATAGCTGAAAAATTCCTTACACAGATCAAAACATCGTTCCACAAACCGTAGCAAAATTCTCTTCCCGTATAAATGAACTTAATAAGCACAGCAGCACCAATAGCAATGCACAGAATGGTAAATACCCAGACCAGCCAATTCTTCTTGTCAGGCTCATCAAAATTGCTATCAATAATTTCACTCATATCTTTATCTTCAATATTCATGAGTCACCTTATACCAGTTAGCTTTTGAAAATCAAGTATATACAATGGAGCCACAACAATAATAATGCTTATCAACAATGCCAAAGCCTTAAGAGCTTTACTTTTTTTTCCACAATAATTGATATGAAAGAAACTGTAATACCGTAATAACTGTAAAATATATAATCCATTTTAATTCCCATGGAACCAGAGACATCCATGAGCCATCACCATAGTATGTAAAAACTATGCTTAATACTAATATCCAAATGAACGGCATCAGCATAACTGCCTCGTACCCCAAAAACGCTAATACTCTTTTTCTTTTAGTAGCATTCCGCGCCATAAATGCAATACAAACAGATAATATACATAACAAAATTGTTCTATAGAAATCTGAGAAAATTATTTCTACTATCAAAATCAGCCTACTCCCCTCAATGAATCGGTGCCTTAGCAATTTATGCAAGTTCGAGCTAATTGGTTCGCAAAACAACGAAATCAACTATTTCTTTTTACTGTTCCCCAACATATTCAAAACTCATACCGTCATCGTGTGAAACATATAATCCTGATGGGTGTTTATCCAGTTCTTCGTTGTAATAGTCCCCTGACCATGGGCTCTGACTTGCAAGCAGATATAGATTGCCATCCTCTACCCAGACCTTTTCCGGGATTACAAATGGATTGTAGATTGTTCCATCAGACAGCTTTACTTTTGCAGAGGGATAATTAACCTGGACAAAAGACTTACCTCCATCTTCAGTCCTAAATAGCATACCCTCGTCTCCACCACTGTATGTAAGGCAAGCAAAGCCAAGATTGGTATCATTGATAAACTCAATCCATTTTGCCTCTCCACCCATTCCATTGAAAGGATTCTCGTTTATTTCTGATGGTTTGTCGCCGGCTTTCTTATAAGCTACCAGGCAGTAATAGTTACTTCCAGCAGCTCTGTCTACAGGGAGCATTCCATAGATAATTCCATCCTTGGTTGTATATGTACAGTCAGGTTCTATACTCTGCAGGTACTCATCTCCCCCATTATCTACAAATTCCAGCATACCATAGCTCTGATTTTTTACAGGATAATCAGCAGAAGTCAGTTTACCATCGACAAAATCGTAAAGTGCTTCATAAAGAGCATCTCTGTCATATTTTCCACTTATATAAGGGGATGGATCAAATGATCCTGATACAGATGGCATTGCAATGGATATCTCTTTATATAGCCATGGTGCATCCTCGTACGGAACTTCTTCAAGGCATTCTTTCAGCCAGTCGCAGATATTTTCGCAGAACCATGACATATCCTGGGTGCCATTTTCATCAATTATCGGAACCTGCGTGGTACCAATACTGTTGTCTGCACAGTCTTTTTCCTGCCAATAAAGCCCACGTTGAAATTTCTCAGGATACGTATCCTCTGTTATCTCTATAAACTTATTGAGAAGCTCATATTCTTTTTTCTGTTCCTCTGATATATCTACACCAGTATTATCAAGGGTTTCCAGGTCAATACCTGAATTATCTTCAAAGCCGTTAACATAAGCATAGAAAATGCCTTCTACAACTGAATCTTCATAATAACCGATATTTATCCCATACTTTCTGTAAAAAACGCCATCCTTAGACCAGATAGAATAACTTCCTTCATCGTTATAGCCAATGTGCTTTATAAGAATGTAATCATCTTTTTCCATAACTACATAATCACCATCATCAAGGTATAAGTTCAGCCACTTATCCGCAAGAAATATAAGTGCGCACAGACATATGATCAAGGTCATTCCTCTTCCAATGTATAAAGCAGGCCTTGGCACGTCTTTAAATACCTTTATCCACAGCAGAATGCCAAAAACAATAACAACAATCTGCCAAATAACAACGCCCCAAATGGCTATGTCAGAATATACATTATAGAGAACACGATTTGGCGTCTCATTATGTTTGAGTACAACATAAGCTATAGTTAAAACACCTAAGATTGCCACAAAAACTGATAATATGATTACTGCCTTTTTCTTCACTTTTTCACTCCAGCTAACATTTTTGATTATTTTTCTGTAATAGCTTTTAAGTATGTCCCTCCAAAATCAGAGTCCTGCCAGGAATTGCCATTCGTCCCCCAAGCATCGGCATATCGCTGATTCAGTTCATTATATGTCACGTTATGGTATTCCTTATAAACAGAGCCGACGTCGCCTCTTTCTGTTTTTGAATAATTGACGTTAATTATGCCATTTTCTCTTTTAAAAACAACATCTACCTGATATCCCGCTTCTCTAATCTCGGCTGCAAGATCAAAGCCACAAGCTGCCTTAAGCTCATCTTCAGATATCTCTTTTCCGACATATTCTTTGAAATCACCTGATTTTTCGTCATAGAAGAAATAGTAGTTTTTCCATGTGTGTCCTGTATATAAAGCTTCATCTTCCTTTCCTTCTTCATAATCCACACAGTAATCGTATGCACTCACTGATACGCAATAATCACTGACATAATCAGGTTTAAAGAAATAACCCATGCCTGAGATGGCCGATTCTTTCCACTCGCCGTTCTCTAGCATGAAAAGATACGAAACCGTGCTAGTTGTGTACGCTTCTTCAAGCTCAACCACCACTGAATCCCCGGTAGGATACATGTCTATTACTTTATCCCCATGCACAAAGAAATTATCACACTCTTTTATCATCGCACATCTATCGCCGTCAACATACCAGACTTTTCCAGCGCATGTTGCAAATTCATCCGGAGCATTTCCAATGTATACAAAAGCCTCCATGACATTATCATTGTCAAAGTCATAGACAACTGAGTATCTGGTATCACTAATATCAGCACCAGCTTCTGCAACAGCTTTTTCTATAAGGCTATCGCCATCATTTTCGGGAACAGAAACCCAAACCCTATAATCAAAAGAATCCCAGTCTCCACCAACGTTTTTGATGTCCCGGATTTGAAAAGACAAAACATAATCACCCGGCACAAGCATTCCCAATTTACTTGTCCAATCAATCTTTATCTCCCCTGATGAGTCCTTCTCAATAGTAAATGTCTGCCCTTCTGTACCAAAATAATCTGTGCTTCCCCATTCATCATCTTCTTCAGAATGAAGAATCAGACTACTACCATTCTCTGCAAGATAAAGTTAATAGTTTCCTGATTCATCATAGGTAATGTACCTCCTTCTGAGGTCATTATAATGAATCCAAAAAGAAAAGGAGCCCCATAGTGAAGCTCCTAAGAAAACTCAGTCTCATGATAGTCTCAAAATTTCATGAGACTATTACTATTTACTGTCTTTCTTCCTTTTTGCAGCCTCTAGCACGCTTGCCAGATTACCTTCATTAAGAAGTTTCGGATAATTATCATCGATATCCTTGAGAATTACCCGGTTATCCGATTCTGATGTTCTGGTACTGTCATATAGCTCATCTAGGTTATGAGCAGCAAAGATACTCTCAAGTAGTTTCTTTGCTTCATCAGGATGGGACAGATTTTCAAATCCTCCATAAAAATCCACGACCGCTTTCTCTATCTGCTCTCTTGTGATATTCTCTGACTTTATGATACCGACAGCATCTGACATATCATACTTGTACGGTCTCAATGACGCAAGTTTCATTGCTACATCGTACTCGGAAGGAAGCATCCTCGCTTCCAGAATATTTGCAAACAGCTTATAATGCTTGGAATACTGCCTGATTTTCTCAGTGTATGAACTTGTTTTTCTGAATTCCTCATTGATCCAACCTGTTGGCAGTCCATTTTTGTCGCCTACGGTATTTATTGCATCCTTCATTGAAGAAGAGGCAAAAATCAAACTATCAATATCCGTTGTAGAAGCCCTGAAGCCATATTTGGACACTATTGCTGCTCCACCTATGATAACAATCTCTGCCGGTGTATTTTTTCTATTGATCTTCTTATACTCTTTTGCAAGTTGGAACAGCAGATTGTCTATATTATCTTTCGTAAATAAAACCTTATCCATTTATAATCTCGCATTCTACTATATTAAAATTAAGGAACTCGGGAATTGCGTGATTCAAAGCTTCTTGTTGCGCATCTTTTCCCAAAAGCATTTCTGATAACTCTGTATCAGCGGGAAAAACCGGCTTTTCCAACTTATACCTCCTGATTTCATCGTACTCAGTACACTTTGGAAGGTCGTTCCGCTTGCTCAGATAATCAAGCATTGCAAGAAGATAAAAAGCTTCTGCTTTCATATCCAATTTCCAGTAATAATCTATCTTTTTCTTTTCCAAAAGGTCGATAACGTAATCTATCTCACCAATACGATTTACTAGATGACACTGCTCACTTCTGAAAAGGTTGAAGGAATGATTCTTATCGCACAGCGTAAGAAGCTCATCTATTGTGAGGTTAAGAGCATCAGCTATCTTTTTCACAACGCCAAGAGCACAGTTAAGGATATCCACCTTCCCATTAACAATGTTAAAAACCGTAGGATAAGCAACCAAAGCGCTATTCGCCACTTTATATATAGATATACTGTTGTCTTCAAGATATTGCTTAATGTACATAGTCGCATCCTCCTTCCACCTCTATTATATACTTAGAATTATATATACGCAAGCGTATATATGCTATCAAAAAAAATATCCAGGCAATGCGCCCGGATGAATTATTATGCAGATTATACACCGCTTGTGAAGCAAATAACAACCATTTTATACTGAAATAAGACAAGGGCTATGTCCTCTGTAAACGTGTACAGAAGGCATAGTCCTGTCTTTCTGCATAGCGTATCGCCTGATAAGAATTGCGCTCATATAGAAGTTTTCCAAACTACTATATTCAATACCTTTACAGCAGGCTATAAAAAAGCAGGTGCTTTCACAGTAGAAAGCATCTGCTTTTTGTTATGTTATAGAATCAAGCGGTATCTGTTCTGACTCCCATGTGCTGTCAGCGTGTATGGTTATCAGCTCTGCACCACGCTGTTTTGTTTCCTTTTCAATGCCCGGCATTGCGAGATAATCAATGCTCATGCCGTAGGTCAGGCGGATGCCCTTGTACTCGATAGACGCATTGTTGTAGTGGTCGTGGCCGCAGAAGAATCCCGATGTGCTGCCAAGCTCAAGGGCGGTATCGAACATCTTGCTCGGATAGTCCGAACAGCACACAAGGTAATTGGTGATACCGCCGTGGTCACCGGGATTCTCACCGTAGAAGTATGTAACCTCGTCGCTGCCGTCCAGATATAGCTCTGTTGCGGTCTTGTACTCCTGCAATGGGATATGAAAGAACACCATTGAATTTACCGTGTGACCTGCCTCGGCATTCATTCTCCTGACTTCATCGGCGTACCAGTCCACCTGATTGTCGTGGATATAGTCGTAAACGTTGATGCCCTCGCCCGTGTAGGCGTTTGAGTCGATCATGAAAAGCCCCGTGTTTAGCGAGCCGTCAGCATTTCTTATCTCGATAAGCTGATTGTTTCTGCCCATGATATCGGGCTGGGTATATGGGTAAAGCAGATTGCCCGAAGTCTTGAATGACAGCGATTTGTAGACCTCATTCAGCTCCTGCTTGTTTGCAGATGCCAGAGATTCCGTGTCGTGGTTGCCGTAGGTGAAAGCCCACGGGATGCCCGTGTTCCGCATAAATGCCGCAAACTGCCCTACAGGTGCGGTGTTATTCAGCGACATGGACATTATCCCCAGCGGAAAACTCAGGTCACCCGTGACCACAACAAGGTCGGGGTGGGTATGCTCTATCTCCGCATAGCAAGCCTTCAGCGCCTTTATGTCCTTGCGGTAGGAGTAAAGACTGCCGCCGATGTGAATGTCGGTCAGGTGGAGTATCTTGAAATCGTCTGTGGTTTTGGTTATGGTGTAACCCCCCGTTTCGTCATTGTACTCTATCTTGTGAGTGTTATGCTCGACAACGGGAACGGAATTGATGTAGCTTTGCGTGTACCATGTGTCCTCCTGTAAGATCATAAAGCCCGATGTCGCAACTATGACAGCCGTATAAACCGCTATTCTCGGCTTGTTGATGACGATATTTCTGAATGTGACCTTGCGTCTTAATGTGAGATCATAGACTATAACGAGCAGCCCGAAAATTATCCCTGCGATCATAAAGACATTTCCGGGGTATGCGATGTCCTTGCTTTTTATGACTGTAAAAGCTGTTACGCCAAGCCAATAGACTGCCGAAAATATCGTTATGCCGATGATGTGCTTTTTGTACTTGTAATTATCGGGAATATTTATCCTCCGCCGTATCATTCTGAGGGAGAGGATATTTTTTATCAGCAGATAGACGGGTATCTCGATAACGATGCTGTTATTGAAGAAGTTTTCCGCAAATTCAGCCGATTTTGAGTTGCCGAAAAAGTAAAAGCTCAGTTCAGATGCCACAAACACGAACACCACCGCAAACAGCAGAGCTATGCCGTTGAGCAGGCGTTTTGCGTACTTGTCGCTTCGGGTACGAAGATATTTGTATGAATCGGTGTCGTATTTGCTCCCCTCGGCGGATTTCTCGGTTTTCAGGTATTTGCGTAACGGAAATGATGCTAAAACTAAATCAACCGCTATAACAAACACATTTCCGATAACAGCAACAGGCTTTGCTGTGATATTGTAGATGATCCAGAACACCTGCAGCAGCGCAAACACCGCAAATGCCGAAGTGAAATATATCCTCAGACGCTGTTTCCATATTTCCTTTTTCAGCGGACGAAGGTCAACAGCTTCCGTATCGCCCCGCCATTTTTCCGCACTGTCCGCAGGGTAGCCTGCAAGCTCTGCCATCTGCGAGAGCCTGCCGTATCTGCCGAGCAGCTCCTCCAAAGCCTCGTCCTCGTGGCGGTCAGCCTTTATATTGTCAAATTCCGCATTCAGAGCAGATTTTATCTTCTCCTGCGCCTGTGTGACCTCCTCGGAATAGGGAATGTCATCAAACATCATGTCAACGACCGCTTTGATCTTGCGGTTTGGTGCAGTCTGTTCAGTTTCCCTTTTTATCAGCTTCATTCGCACTCTTCCTTTCTTTTATTTTCTCATACAGCTTTAAGCCCTTTGCTTTTGCGATACTCACACATTTTCGTATCAATTCAAGTATCAGCAGCATTACCGCCGTGATAAATGCCCCGAACAATATCCGTGACACGGAAGGCGCATAAATAGGCTGTATCTATGCCATCAGCGAAGTCCTTATCCTCCAGTTTCAAAAAAGAATACAGTTCACCGACTATGTTTCCTTCATCACACAAATTCCAGAATATGGCGTTCTCGGATTCAATGTTATCATAAAAGAAGCGTGCTGTAGGGGATCGTTCCCATATAGCCTGATTCGATCACCACAATCCTGTTCTGTTCAATGGTTCCGAGCATATCAGAAAGAATCTTTTTCAATTCCGGGTATTCATCAAGTGCTTCGAGTATTTCTTCTCGGCAGAAAGGAAGATATCTATCATACGAGACATACCTTTCGTCTTTAAAAACCGAAATTGAACAAAATCGCTGCGCGATGACCTGCCTAGGCTGTGTGCAGTGATTTTGTTCAATTTGAAGTTGTCGAGCTCTTTCTCTTATAAAAGAGCCCCGCAAAGGTCAGGGGCTTTATTATTTATTGCGCCATTGATATTTATGTAAATCAACAACTCCATCTTTGACTTCGACGCCTTCAGAGAGCAGGATTTCTCCCTGCTTCCAGGCTCCGCCAAATGCATAGTTGCCGGCAAGTTCGCCTTTTGAGTTTACTACACGATGACAGGGAATTGTGCTGGGGTCAGGGTTTTTGTGAAGAGCATTTCCTACAGCTCTTGCCATCTTTCTATCCCCGGCTTCTTCTGCAACCTGCGCATAAGTTGCAACACATCCCTTTGGGATTCTGGCTACAGCATCATAAATCCTCTTAGTCGGAGAGTCTGCTATCAGGTCGTAGCTCTCGGCAATCATGAGCTTTATGTCTTTATCCGGGATACTTCCATCGAGGATGATTGTATTCCAATGCTCCTTATTCTGATGGTATCCGGGAATAACTGAGCTGTAAGCCTTTCTCCAGAAAAAAGCCGTCTCGGGATCAACCTTCACATTGAGATTTATAAAGCCCTCTCGTTCATAAGTCCACAGGAATGCTTTTTTATTATACTTATATCGCACCAGCTGCCAGTTAGAATCGTGGAAGGGCACTTCCTGATAAGTATCCGGAAAAGATAATCCGTATTTTAATGCTTCTTCTCTTGTTTTCATGAAATAATTCTAACACATTCAAATAGAATTACTCATAATTCACTGTTATTTTTCCCAACGTTATTCTATCCAGAACCTTATCATTAGTCTTTACTGTATGTTCCGGTAGAATCTTTTCTTGATAATACACGCCGTCCCAGTTTAGAAGCTTTTCTGGGTCTTCGGAATATCCTGTTAAATCACAGGTATTTACAAGAAATTTGGCATATTTTACTGCAAGAGCATGTTTTATCCGCATATTAGTGAGGATGCTTTCATCCAACCCTGTTCTTGCAAGCTGATTCCCGGTCATGCTGCTTAAGATCATCTTTGCTTCGACCATTGCTTGTTTTTCTTCCGCGCTACTTAATACAACTCCTTCAGAAAGAGCTCTTTTATAATAAATCTCATCTGATATACAAGTGTTAACTGCCACCTTCTTGGCGTAATCACAGACAAACTGAGAATCCATGCCGGCTGAAAAGTGGGTATTCCACCAGTGCTTTGGATTCTCAGGATCATACAAAAGAGCCTGGTTCTGCACAAACTCTTCTACTTCATATATGTAATATCCAAATTCTCTTAAGGTAATCTCGGTATCATCAACTGTGATCAAAGGCTCATCAAGATGATCTTCATAAACGAATCTGCTCAGTATTCTCCCGCAAATAGCAGCAACTATCAGGATGACGTTTACAATTAAAATTATTATGATAGCTCTTTTAACTGATCTCTTCATAATCACTATCCATCCTGTGTAAACAGCTCTTGGAATTCCTTTCTTCCGGGAACCCACGCCTTTTCATAAATGTGAGTGAAATGATTTTTTACCGTCTGCTCAGAAATTCCGAGCATATAAGCAATTCTATGATTTGAAAACCCCGACACTTTAAGGTATCCGAGTTCAAGCTCTCTTTTCGTAAATCCGAATTTACGAGCTATATTAAGATACTGCTCCTTTGTAATTCCGGGATCATTCATCTTCCATGTCCATCTCTTCATTCATCTTACGCTCGGCATTTAACTTAAGCGGCAGAAGAAAAAACTCGATTATTACTGCATAAAAACCTGAAAGGAAGCAGACAGCAAGGCTTGGTCCAAACGTTTCCGGCTCAGATAAATGTCCCATAAGAATTATTGCTGAAGTTATGATGGCAAAAAGAGCTCCAAATACAGTAAGCTTCTGGGCAGCGCCTACGGCTTCTATAATATTTTTTAGTTCAAGAAGCCTGTAATCTTTTATCCCTACTGAGAATGAATTCAAAAAATCTTTCCACTCACCCATGATAATGAGCCCGGGAATCAGAATAAGTAAAACAAGAATCAGCGAAGGCACATCAAGAAACCATGCGACAGCAGAAAAACCAAAGCTGGTTCCGAGGGTACTGATAAGAAATACAACGATGAAAAGTACAAGCTCTCCAAATAAAACGGTACGGATATTCTTTTTCATAAGCATACTCCTTTTAAGCTTTATTTATTCGTTATAGGTGTTCCTATTATGACGTTATCATATGCACGAAAAGAAATATATAGTACCTTTTTGAATTTATTTAATAAGAAAAGAAGTCTGGAATGTATGTTCCTTTCAGACTTCTTCTTTTTTTGCCAATCCACCGCGACAGTGCTCATTTTGCGTTACTGTCTTATGAACACTGCCGTAACTGCCGATTTTTTTCTTCCTGTTAAACAGCCTTTCAACCTTTGAATGTGTTAAACCAAGCTCTTTCTTCAAACCCTTTTTTCTTGGGTATCGAAGGTTCGCTTTCAGCCTCTCCTACCGGCAATATACATACAACATCATAATTCTCCGGTACCGAGAGAATAGCAGCTATTTTGTCACATATTCTATCTTCATCTGTAATATGACCTTCATACCAGCAACTCTGATATCCAAGCGCCACGATAGTCAATAGCATGTTCTCGATTGCAGCAGAGTAATCCTGTATAGCAAAGCATCTATCGCGATATGCATTTATCCGTTGCGTCAACACTACAATTAACGCAGGTGCTGTTTCACATACCGGAGGATTAATAACTTCATTAATCTTCTTTAATATATTTGAGTCATCAACTGCTATAAAACTGGTAGTCTGCTTATTACATCCAGATGGAGCGGCCATCCCTGCTTCCAGTATTTTTACCAAATCATCTTTAGGTACCTGTTTAGAAAGATACTTTCCTCTGTAGCTGTGCCTTTTATTTATTATCTCTATTACATTCACCTACGTAATCCTCCAATAATCGGTTATGTTGCAGTTCATTTAAAGCTCAATCCCTGCAATTCTCATTTATCATCTCCACTCCAATACTTAAGACCTTTGCCATAAGCGGAATATATGTCAACAGAAATATGCATATTGCACCACTCACAACTATCTTCTTATGTTTTTCTGGTACTTTCATTCCGACAAGCAGTCCCATGGAAAAAAGGCAAAACTTAACAAGTGCAAAATCAGTCCAATTGCTTTCTTTTGCGTAGCGATTTCCTAATTCAAAGAATTTTTTCATGGCAATTCTCCTCTATAAACTATCCATTTGTTAACATCGCATAAACTGAAAAAGAACTAAGTCGCTGCGCGACGGCCTGCCAAGGCTGTGGCGCAGCGTTTCTTTTACTCAAAAAGCAGTAGATAGCGACGCCCTGATGATGTATCGTTTAAGTTACCACCCAAAAACCAAATACTACCAAAAGCCACTACTACTGCTATGAAAAGAATATCACCTACAAACATGCCTTACAAGTATATTCACAGAATTCGTTACCCTCCGTAATCAGTAGTAACCACATTTTTACTACTTCATTTACGGAGGTTTTATTATGGACGAATCATTAAAAAAACAGATTCATGAAGAAATCAGGATCAGGAACCGATCCGAAGGCACTTGTAAACTATACACGTTTCATATAGGCAAATTTCTTGAGTGGACCGGAGATAAACCATTAATCGAACTTACTCTTTATGCCACTCCTCATTTCATAGTATTTATCATTTTAAAATCCATGTTCCCCGTTTCTTAGATCCAAGTCTTTCAATAGCATCATCCTCTATCAGCTGCTTCATCAGCATCTGTACTGATCTTCGTGACTTCCCCATAATATTTGCCAATTCTTCTTGTGTTATGGTTGGATTCTCCTTAATCAGGAGCAATATATAATCTCTATCAGATAAAGT
Source organism: Butyrivibrio sp. AC2005 (assembly GCF_000424145.1). Taxonomy (GTDB): domain Bacteria; phylum Bacillota; class Clostridia; order Lachnospirales; family Lachnospiraceae; genus Butyrivibrio. Next base: position 293,774 of record NZ_AUJI01000009.1, on the reverse strand, counting down.
ACCTCTTTGCGCTTTAATTTGCGCTTTATTTTGCGCTTTATCATAAGCATAATTCAAGTTCCATAGAGTAAGAAAGAAATTATAACCATCAGTATAAAACTCTGGCTTTAAACTATCTGTATATCTTTCTTCAGATTCATAGGCATCAAGTATCTTCTTGAATCCACTGCCTCTTCTCTCCATCAAACGTAAGCGTCCAAAAACATCGGCCAGTATTGGATTTCTAAGCTTAGAAGGGACATGTCTCAAATCTAGTAATCTCCTTTTTTACACTTCCAGTACGGTAATAATATCTTCCATGGAGATTTAAAGGTAATCGCGATTTTTTTACCTCAACCTGAATATACTTCTTTTTATCTTTTGACTTGAGATTCACATCACAAGTTATTCCAAATGCTGCAGTAATTTTATTTGGAATATCCTCTAATAGCTTCTTTTGTACCTTTGAATCTAATCCAATAACGTTGCCATTATCTCATCAACTCCTATGTAGAGAGTCCCACCCTGGGCATTGGCATAGCCACAGATCCACTCTAGATACTTATCCTGCCATGACTCTTTCCATGCAACCACCTGATTTTCGTCATCTTCAATTATTTTGTCTATATCTCGCATAGCCTCGTCCTTAGTTTTTTTATTTAACAATATCATTGTTGCGCTTTACTAGCCAACTACTTAACAACATGAGGACATAACAAAAACACCCCAGGACTGTTGTCCTGAGGTGCAATAAGTCGTATATGATTGTCCAAAGACGTAATACGTTGTAAAACGATTATCTCTTTGAGAACTTTTTCACTGTCTTAAGTGCCTTGTTTTGGGCATTTGTAAGGCGAGTTGCTGTTTACCTGCTGCGTACGGTAGAAAGCTCAGGGCTACTGTATGCAGTTGGTGGCAACTTTAAGTCAAATTCTTCAGAGTCGTTATATTCTCAATAAATTCATTACCATAGCTGTCATAATATCTTTTTCATCTGGATTGGATTCTGCAATCATAAGGGTAATAGCCAAAAGCTTCTGAATAGCATCTTTAAAGGTTGCTTCCTTCGTCAGCAATTTCTGTATTTCTTTATTGTTTTCTGACCATGATTTGTCCATAATCTATCTTCTCTCATCGGTTAATCCGGCATTATTCCATATTGCTTTCTTATCACAGAATTCCTAATCCTGTTTGTCTTATCTCCTCAAGCTGCTCTGCTCTCAGTGTACCCGCCCTATACAGTTTAAGATATTCATTTTCAATTGACGAGTCAAAGATCAGCAGATCATCAGTATTTATGGTAACCCTAACACCATTCTCCACCAATATTTTGATTGGATGTGTTTTATAATCCTTTGCAAATCCCAGCATTACATTGCTACTGGGACAGACATTAACCTGTATATGATTATCCGCAAGAAATCTCATAGTTTCTTTGGATGTTGATGCACCAATTCCATGATGAACCTCAGAGAGGCCAAGAATCTCTACTGCCCTTCTGACATCTTCTGCTGAACCTGTTTCTCCAACATGCATCTTTTTGGTTAAATGATATTTCTCAGCCTTCTTGTAAAGTGGCAAAAAAGCTTCGAATGGCTGAACATTTTCTCCGGCGCAAATATCAATTGCCTTGAAGTATCCTGAACTGGCATATTTATCGAATTCATCTGCCTCTTGTTCCACGTTTCCAAAAGAGGGATAGGTCAGCTCAGCTTCAAAGATACTATCAGGACAATACGTTTTATGGAACCCTTCTATAAGCTCTTGGAACCCCTTTACCGTTCCTACCTGATCCACTTCAGCTGTACCAAAATTCATTACAAGACGAGTTATATTATTTCGCCCAGCCTCAGCAAAAGCACCCTCCCATCTAAGCAGCATATTCTCATACCCATCACAAAAGGGCTTTATAGAGGACCTAAACCATGCGTGCATACCTTCCAGGCCATCAAGTCGCTGTGGTGGCTTTGGAATGTCAACATGTAGCTGTTCAGATAGCCATTCACGCCTACAACCTTTTGTCGAGTGATTATGAAGATCGCTTTTTGGTGCAGCTAAAAGTTTGTTTATATCGTTTTCTTTTAAACCTTCTAAAAATAGTGTATCCATACTTTTTTCTCTTAATTACTCCTCTATCACTCCACCATTCCCCTCATATTATCACATACATTGTAGTATGCAATATAAACTACCGACATGCAATTCAAATGTATATCGCTTATCTAAGATATCCATTCACCGGAGATATTTATCCACCAAATCACTAACAATCTTCGAATTCAAAACATCCTGTTCCGTCTCAAACGTAAGGATCAAGCGCTCTCCTGGAAGTATCCCGTTCATTTGATAGCTATTGAGCTTTTTAACCGCCTTTATGGCATATTCAGGCTTGTCCACCATCCCTTCGTGCTCCCAGTAAATCTCTCTTCGTAGTTTCCTCGAAAGGAATGTGAAGTCGGGATAGACTATCCCATAACCTGATAGGTTTAATGGTTTTTCATACTTATATGGAATATTGTTCCGGTAAAAGAAATCGGCAAGGATTTTCTCCGACTTTGATCGGACACGTTCTCCTTTCTCTGTAAGAATTACAGGTGTTCCTTCCTTGAAAGCTTTCCCGACATATGGCTCTGAGTACCATTGTTCTTGTAATTGGCTAAATGTTGGCTCAACCGGAGTGATAAGTTTCTGTCTCTCCGGGTGTAGCGACGTAAATAGTTGTTCAAGCTCATCATCATTATAATCCTTGAGGCACCTGGCAATATGCTTGGCTCTTACCTCAGCAGTCTTAAGTACTGTATCATTATATGCTTTCTGTGCCAGTTGGCGAGGAAGCTGTACATTATCCCTTGGGATATACTCTCCGTATCTGTCATCTATGCACTGATAATATCTGGCAACTCCATGGTCTACCGAAATGCGAAGTCGTCCTTCAGGCGTAGAAGCCATGTTTTCGCCAGCCTTAGCTATTATGCTCTGCAGGTGCTTATGCTCCTGTAAAAGCATTTCTCTTAATCCATACAATTATTTGTCCTCTTTTCTTTTATATTTTCTTTCGATTAGTGATAATAATAAGTATTTTCTTGTATTGAAGCTGTTTTCTTTTATTTAAATTGTTTTCTTTAGGAGAATATGAATTGATTCAAATAAGATTTTATTAAGAATAGGTCAATTTTTTTCATCAGCACATGGCTCAAATAGAACATTATTAGAAACGAAGCCAACTAACTACTTAGCCTTGAATTGACTCATTTTGAACAAGACCGGATTTGTAGTCATCTGATTACAGCTCGACAATTGACTCAAGTACAGAATTTTGGAAATGCGGTCATTAAAATTCCCTAGGACCATTGACTCGTTTTGAAATTACCTGATTTAAGGTCAACGCATCCCCACGCAATAGTTGACCCATATAGAGTAATACGGGATTTGCAGTCAAATCCTCAATCGCAGCTGGTTGACTCATATAGAATAATCTTGGAATTGCAGTCAATCAGACACACTGCGATCATTGACTCAAACAGTATAAAACAAGATTTGTAGTCAAGAATACTCAGAAATACAAACCAATAGACATGCCAAAATAGGATCTTTGAAGCATCTTCTAGTATCTTATAGAATCGTAAAGTGAAATTTTTAATTCCCGAATAGGAACGACTTAAATAGAAAACCGGAAGCCACATGGGCTTCCGGTAATAGATCTTTGAATATTTCCAAAGAAACAACATTCTGCAGTAGCAGATGATTATCTCTTTGAGAACTGAGGAGCACGACGAGCCTTTTTGAGACCGTACTTCTTTCTCTCCTTCATTCTAGGATCACGTGTAAGGTATCCAGCCTTCTTGAGTGCAGGTCTGTACTCATCTGAGTCAGCCTGAAGAAGAGCTCTTGAGATACCGTGACGGATTGCACCAGCCTGACCTGTTGTGCCGCCACCGCGAACAGTTACGTTAACATCGAACTTATCAAGTGTATCTGTCAGTACAAGGGGCTGACGAACGATAACCTTAAGTGTCTCAAGACCAAGATACTCATCGATGTTTCTCTTGTTGATAGTGATATTACCCTTACCGGGTGTAAGATAAACTCTGGCGATAGACTTCTTTCTTCTACCTGTGCCATAGAAACTTGCTGCTTTAGCCATTTTCAAATTCTCCTTTCAGATTAGAATGTAAGTACTTCGGGCTTCTGAGCTGCATGCTCGTGCTCAGGTCCTGCGTATACGTGAAGCTTTGTGTACATCTGTCTTCCAAGAGAACCCTTGGGAAGCATTCCCTTAACAGCATGCTCGATTACACGCTCAGGGTGTGACTCCATCATCTGACGAAGTGTGAACTCCTTGTGGTGTCCAACGTAATCTGTGTGGTGCCAGTACATCTTCTGGTCCATCTTCTTACCTGTAACCTTAATCTTATCAGCGTTGATAACGATTACATAATCACCTGTATCAATGTTAGGTGTATAAATCGGCTTGTTCTTTCCTCTAAGTACGTTAGCTACGTTAGAAGCAAGACGACCGAGTGTCATATCTGTTGCGTCTACAACATACCATTTCTTCTCTACAGAAGAAGCATTAGGCATATATGTGTTCATTCTAATTACCTCCATAACCAGTTAACAGTTAAACTCTGGTGCGATGAACCCTTCACCTGATCCATACGCTAATATACTGTATAGATATACGCCGCATTACTTACCGGGATAATTTGGCGATTATCGTCACACAGTCATATATTATATGCTCATTTCTCTCATTTTGTCAACCTGTAATCCGCCCAAAAAACACAAAATTACTGAGGTTACAAAAATTTTATAAATCTTCAGGGAAACTGTATTTTATAAGAAAAAGTCCCTGCGGCGGTGCTGTCGGTCCGGCAGTAGCTCTGTCCTTTGCTTCAAGCATTTTTTCAATGTCCTCGGGATTCCCTTTGCCCCGTCCGATGTCCATGAGCGTGCCTGCAATAATCCTGACCATATTATATAGAAAACCGTTGCCGACTATCCTTATCACAACCTCATCTCCGTGCCTGAATACCTCACAGGAAATAATGTTCCTCACATGGCTGATAGCCTGAGACCCTGCTGCGCAAAAGCTTGAAAAATCATGCTCACCCACAAAATACCCTGCGGCTTCATTCATTTTCTTTTCATCAAGCTGATAGCTGCAATGGCATGTATACAACCGTCTGGTGGGTATCGGTATTCTGGTATTTAATATTCTGTACTCATATGTCTTCTCGGACAGACATTTTCTTGGATGAAAATCAATCGGAACTTCAGCTGATTCCATAATCCTTATGTCATCCGGAAGCTTGCTGTTTAAAGCAGGCGCAAAGCTCTCAGCAGGGATTGTAGACATAGTCTTAAACACAACTATATTCCCATATGCATGTACGCCCGCATCTGTCCTGCTTGCTCCGATAACTTCTACGTCTTCGCCTGTCAGAGCATCTATTGCCTTTTTAAGCGTTCCTTCAATTGTTACCGTATTTTCCTGAAAAGCAAATCCATGATAATTTGCTCCATCATAGGCAACCGTCAGCATTATATTTTTCAATAAATCCATCCTTTATATAAATCTATGCTTATATAACACTACCCTTTGTAAATGAAATTTCTAAAAAATCCACTTAACTAAAAAATCTATTCATCTAAAAGATTATCCCAACTGCTATCATCACTCCCAAATATGCTGCAGCAACCAGGTAGGCTGCATAATCAGACACGTGATAGATCAGCGGTTTCATCTTGGTTCTGCCCTCGCCACCACGATAGCATCTTGCTTCCATCGCCATAGCAAGGTCATTAGCGCGTCTGAATGCTGAAATAAAAAGCGGAACCAGGAGCGGAATAAGACTCTTAGCTCTCTGAATCAGCGATCCAGTCTCAAAATCGGCACCTCTTGCCATCTGTGCCTTCATTATCTTATCCGTTTCTTCCATCAGAATCGGTATAAAGCGAAGTGCGATTGACATCATCATTGATATCTCATGCACCGGAACATGCAACTTCTTGAGAGGATTCATAAGGCTCTCAAGTCCGTCAGTCAGCTGATTGGGCGTTGTTGTCAATGTCATAATTGAAGAACCTGTTATCAGGAAAACAAGTCTCACGCCCATCATAACTGCAATTTTTACACCTTCCTTTGTCACATTTATCTTCCAGAATGAAAATAATGGCTCACCCGGCGTCAAAAACAGATTGAACACCATTGTTATCAGTAAAAGGAAATAAATAGCCCTCATGCCCTTAAAAATGAATTTCGGAGGCACCTTGGAAAGTATTATCGCTGCCAGCAAAAACGCAGCCGCTATCAAATATCCTATGAAGTTATCTACCACAAACAGGGAAACAATATATACTAAAGTCGCAACAATTTTCACCCTCGGATCAAGTCTGTGAAGGTGCGAATCTGTCTGGTAATATTGTCCCAGTGTTATATCTCTAAGCATTCAGCTCATGCTCCCAGTACTCTCATAATTTCATCAGCTGCTTCATCTATTGTAGTTGCATCAGTAGCCACGGAAACACCTGCTTCCCTGAGCTCCTGCATTACATATGTAACCTGAGGTGCAGCCAGTCCTATTTCCTCAAGCTCTCTATAATGTGAAAATACCTCTTTGGGCGCCCCGTCAAACATGGCTTCGCCCTTGTTCATAACGATGATTCTATCCACATAATTAGCAACATCCTCCATGCTGTGGGAAACCAGTATGACCGTTATTCCCATATTTTCATGAAGATCAGCTATGAGATCAAGTATCTCATCCCTGCCCTTAGGATCAAGTCCGGCTGTAGGTTCATCGAGAATAAGTACCTCCGGCTTCATAGCAAGAACACCTGCTATCGCCACTCTTCTCTTCTGTCCACCTGACAGATCAAATGGAGATTGATAAAAAGATTCATCGGGAAAGCCTACTTTTTTTAGAGCATCATAAGCCCTAAGTTCCACTTCCTTTTGGGATAGTCCAAGATTCTTAGGTCCAAAACAAACATCCTGAAAACAATTTATCTCAAACAGTTGATGCTCAGGATATTGGAATACCAGACCCACCTTTGCTCTCAAATCTTTTCTGTTAAACTCAGGATCATTTATGTCCTTACCGTTGAAGTAAACAGATCCTGACGTAGGTTTCATAAGCCCGTTTAAATGCTGTATCAACGTGGATTTTCCGGAGCCGGTATGCCCGATAAGTCCTATAAACTGTCCATCCGGTATCTGCAGCGAAATATCCTTTAAGGCGGTCTTCGCCATAGCTGTTTCGGGATTATATATGTAATTTACATGATCAAGTATAATTGCCATGTTTTCACCAACTTCTATAACCGGTGTCCTGTTTTCATAAACAGGCAGCCTGTACTTTAAATATCAGTATCTATATGCCTTAATGGCATTTATCAGTTCTTTTCTGTCAAGAATTCCATTAGGGATATTCAGTCCCCTTTTTTGTAATTCATGTGCCAAAAGTGTCACCTGTGGCACTCCAAGTCGCAGTTCCTTTAATTTATCCACCTGAGAAAAAATCTCTCTCGGTGTTCCCTGCATTGTTATTTTGCCTTTGTCCATAACAAAGACTTTGTCCGAGTAAATAACCTCTTCCATATAATGCGTTATAAGGATAATTGTTATCCCTTCCACTTCATTAAGTGCACGAGCCGCACGTATAACTTCTTTTCTTCCGTTTGGATCGAGCATAGCAGTGGGTTCATCAAATATTATGCATTTGGGATGCATTGCAATAACTCCGGCAATGGAAACCCTTTGTTTCTGACCGCCCGACAGATGGTTGGGAGAATTTTTTCTATACTCATACATGCCTACTGCCTTGAGACTTTCCTCAACTCTCTCCCATATCTCTTCGGTAGGAATTCCCATATTTTCAGGACCGAATCCTACGTCTTCCTCTACAACCTGGCCTATAATCTGATTATCGGGATTCTGAAAAACCATGCCTGCGCCTTGCCTTACATCCCATATATTCTGACTATCCATTGTATTAAGACCATCTACCCATACTGTTCCCTCTGTCGGAAAAAGCAGGGCATTAAAATGCTTGGCAAGAGTTGATTTTCCAGAGCCATTATGGCCAAGGATGGAAATAAACTCGCCTTTGTTTACCTCGAGGTCAACACCATCCACAGCAGTCTTTATTCCCTCGACGTTTCCTTCTTCGTCACGTCTTATATATTCAAATGTCAGATTCTCCACCTGGAGCATTTTCTCTGAACTCATGATACCTCACTATACTTTGTCCGGCTCCTTACTTACGAGGAGCATATCCTGTGAACCTCAGGAAAAATGGTATATTTCCGCTTCTGCACACATGAAGTAATGCATCTTTGCTGTACATCTTTTCTATTTTAGTATATGAAGTTATGAAAAACAAGCGCATATATGCTATGATATACACATGTTTGAACAATATATAAAGCCGGCTCTTATACTGATAGCTGCCATAGTTGTATGTGCAGTATTAGCAAGAACTCTTAGCGGAAGTGAAACCCTTGCAGAATATGCTGAGAAACATCCTGAAATCGCTTACGGAGGAAGCGATAATAGCCAAGAAGCATCTAACGATGCAGAGTTAATGAATTCCGATAATAATGATGCCGATAATTCAGTAAGCAGCGGGAATAGCAACTAAAAAAGTGCCTTTTATATATAAATTCAAAAAGCACACAATAAGTCATTTCTATATAGCAAAAGAGCGGTCAATTGACCGCTCTCTTTATTTTATGTAATGTTCGAATTAAACGAGCTCAAGAACAACCATCATAGCTGCATCGCCCTTACGCTGACCAATCTTAACGATTCTTGTGTAACCACCGTTACGGCTGGCATACTTAGGACCATACTCTGTGAAAAGCTTATCAACAAGGTCGATCTGCTTTGTGTTCTTCTTTCTTCCAGCAGCTGCCTTCGGAACCTCAGTTACAGGATAAAGAGTCTTGAGGATCTGTCTTCTAGCGTGCATACGTGAAGGCTTATCCTTTTTGATCTCCTTCTGAACAGTATCATAAACTGTTACCTTCTTGCCATCCTTAACTTCCTTAACGCGCTTGCCATCCTTGTCTTTACGAGCAACCTTAGCCTCAACTGTAACAGTCTCGTAGTTGTCCATTTCCTTAGCTGCAAGAGCGATGATAGGCTCAACGATCTTCTTTACTTCCTTAGCTCTAGCCTCGGTTGTAACGATCTTTCCGTTGTAAAGGAGCATTGTTGCCTGGTTTCTAAGAAGAGCTCTTCTAGGCTTTGTTGCCTTGCCTAATTTTCTGTACATTGCCATAATAATTTTACTTCCTTTCTCAATCGCAGAATTCCTTCTGCTGTGGTGCATATCAGAATACTCTTTGGATTTACTTCCGGTATGTTGTTTGTTTACCTATGAGAATCCGCATCAGTACACATTGGTTTTACCTTCTGCGAAAACTAATTAATTCACCTCAAAATAAGATAAATTAGTTCTGATCGTCGCCAGTTCTGAGTGCAAGACCAAGCTCATCAAGCTTTGCAAGCACTTCCTCAAGGGACTTACGTCCAAGGTTACGAACCTTCATCATATCATCGGGAGTCTTGTTTGTAAGCTCCTCAACAGTATTGATTCCGGCTCTCTTGAGGCAGTTGAATGAACGAACACTGAGTTCAAGCTCGTCTATGCTCATCTCAAGAACTTTTTCCTTCTCATCATTGTCTTTCTCTACCATAACTTCTGCAGTCTTGGCATTCTCAGACAAGTCGATGAAGAGGCTAAGATGCTCACTAAGAACCTTTGCTGCAAGGCTGACAGCCTCATCGGGAGCAAGTGTTCCTTTAGTGTGAACATCAAGTGTCAGCTTATCATAGTCAGTTACCTGACCTACACGTGTATTTTCAACACTGACATTTACACGTTCTACAGGTGTATAGATAGAATCTACTGCTATTACACCGATAGGAAGATCTGCAAGCTTATTCTTATCAGAGCTTACATATCCTCTACCCTTTGTGATGGTAAGCTCCATGTAAAGCTTAGCATCTTTTCCGGACAGTGTTGCAATAACCTGATCGGGATTTGTGATCTCAATATCCTGATCAACCTGAATATCAGCAGCTGTAACAACACCTTCGCCTGTAAATTCGATGTATGCTGTCTTAGGCTCGTTTGTCTCAGAATTATTGCGAATAGAAAGATTCTTGATATTCATTATGATTTCAGTAACATCTTCCTTTACTCCGGGAATAGAACTGAACTCATGCAGTACACCTTCGATTTTGACCTGACTTACTGCTGCTCCAGGCAAAGAGGAAAGCATAATTCTTCTGAGTGAATTACCAAGGGTAATACCATAACCTCTCTCGAGAGGCTCTACAACGAATCTGCCATACTTCCTGTCTTCTGAAATTTCAGCAACTTCAATATTTGGTCTTTCAAAATCAAACACTGACATACCCTCCTTATAGTTTTATCGTGTTTCTAATTTATTACTTAGAATACAACTCGACGATCAACATTTCGTCTACAGGAACGTCGATTACATCTCTTGAAGGGAATTCTTTAACTGTTCCGCTAAGTTTTTCCTTGTTAACATCAAGCCACTCAGGAACGATTCTGCCTGCTGTGATCTCAGCGATGTCCTTGAATCTCTGGATGCTTCTTGCAGCTTCCTTAACTTCAATAACATCACCAGCTTTGATGAGGTATGAAGGAATGTTTACAACCTTACCGTTTACAGTGATGAACTTATGAAGAACAACCTGTCTTGCTTCTCTTCTTGTTCTTGCAAAGCCCATACGGAAAATAACATTATCAAGTCTGCGCTCAAGAAGAACCATAAGGTTTTCACCGGTCTGACCCTTCTGACGATCAGCCTTGTCGTAGTAGTTACGGAAAGGCTTCTCAAGAACGCCATAGATGAACTTTGCCTTCTGCTTCTCACGGAGCTGAAGTCCATACTCGCTCATCTTCTTGTTTGCTCTGCTGTTTGTTCTCTTGGACTTCTTGTCATATCCAAGGAATGTGGGATCCAAATCAAGTGATCTGCATCTCTTAAGTACTGGAACTCTGTTTACTGCCATTATTGGCTCCTTTCTTGTTCAGGAAAATCCTGACTGTTGTTTACAGCACGGCACTTCATGTGCCTTCATCCAACGAGTTTAAAGTTAATAGTGTCTATATGCTCCATCAGAGCCAGACGTAAAAACGCAGGCTCTGAATGAATACCAAAATAGGATTATACTCTGCGGCGCTTGGGCGGGCGGCATCCGTTATGAGGTACGGGAGTTACATCCGTAATACTGGTAACAGTAAGACCACTTGCAGCAAGAGCTCTGATAGCAGCTTCTCTTCCTGAACCCGGTCCCTTTACAAAGACATCAACTGTCTTAAGGCCGTGAATAAGTGCAGCCTTTGTTGCTGTCTCTGCAGCCATCTGTGCAGCATATGGAGTAGATTTCCTTGAACCCTTAAAACCGAGACCACCGGCACTTGCCCAGCTAAGAGCATTACCTGCAGCATCTGTCAATGTAACGATTGTGTTATTGAAAGATGACTGAATATGTGCCTGTCCGTGTTCAACGTTTTTCTTGACACGCTTCTTAGTTTTAGAAGCACTTGATTTCTGATTTGCCATTTTAAACTAACCTACTTTCTTCCTATGAATTATCTAAAGTTACTGTATGTAATAAGAGAATTACTTCTTCTTATTAGCAATTGTTCTCTTGGGACCTTTTCTTGTTCTTGCGTTGGTCTTTGTTCTCTGACCACGAACAGGAAGTCCTCTTCTGTGACGGATTCCTCTGTAGCATCCGATTTCTGAAAGACGCTTGATGTTCATAGCGATTTCTCTTCTAAGATCACCTTCTACGTCATAGTCATTACCGATAATCTCGGCAATCTTCTTTACTTCATCATCTGTAAGATCACGAACACGTGTGTCGGGATTTACATTTGCAGCAGCAAGTATTTTGTTTGAGCTTGTTCTACCAATACCATAGATGTATGTGAGACCAATCTCAACTCGCTTATCTCTGGGTAAGTCTACACCTGCAATACGAGCCATTTTTAAAATTCCTCCATAAATAAAAAATAATTAATCTGTTTTCAGGATATAACCTGAGGTTACTTGTTTGATTGGGGCTACATTGCCAGCCCAATCGGACAGTAGCTTGGTCCGATCTTTCCAATACGCTTGGTATCAAAAAGTAATGTCAAAATGACTCGAATCAGCCCTGTCTCTGTTTGTGCTTAGGGTTTTCGCAAATTACACGAATAACGCCTTTTCTCTTAATAACCTTGCACTTCTCGCACATAGGCTTAACAGAAGACCTAACTTTCATTTGTAACTCCTTTCTGGCATAAATGCGTACAAAAGGGCATACTTTTAGCCCTTTAAAAACGACCGCATTCAATAATAACATATATATATATGAATTACAAGTAGTATTTTTTATTGATTATTTATCTCTCCAAATAATTCTTCCCTTTGTAAGATCATAGGGTGAAAGTTCAAGAGTAACCTTATCTCCGGGGAGAATACGAATAAAATTCTGTCTGAGCTTTCCACTTATATGTGCAAGAACGATGTGTCCGTTCTCAAGCTCTACTCTGAACATTGTATTTGGAAGCTTTTCTACTACTTTTCCTTCAATTTCAATTACATCTGCTTTAGACATTTATTTAACCTCATTTCTCAATTGCATTTACATGGTTCATTTTATGATTGTCAGTATCTCTGGATCTCCATCCGGTGTTATGGCAATTGTATTCTCATAATGAGCGGCAATGGAGCCATCAAGTGTCACCACTGTCCAGTCATCATCAAGAAAAGCAATTTTTCTTTTACCCATTGTTATCATTGGTTCTACACACAATGTCATTCCGGGCTTAAGTAATATTCCTCTTCTAAACAGTTGCCTGAAATTCGGTACATATGGTTCTTCGTGAAGCTCTGTACCAATTCCATGCCCGGTCAGTTCCCGAACTATGCCATATCCAAAGGGAGTTACATATTTATCTATCGCTTTAGAAATGTCATATAATCGATTTCCTGCTTTAGCATATTTAATACCTTCAAAGAAGCTTTGCCTCGTAACTTCAATCAGCTTTTCGGCTTCCGGGGATATTTTACCGACTCCCCAGGTTCTTGCAGCGTCCGAATGATAACCCTTATATATGAGTCCAGTATCAAAAGAAACCACATCGCCTTCTTTTAATATAGTCTCTGCTTTAGGTATTCCGTGAACAACCTCGTCATTCACAGAAATACATACTGAAGCAGGATATCCTTCGTAATCCTTACAATTAGGAATACCACCACGACTGCGAATCGCTTCTTCTCCAATAGCATCAAGCTCTAAAGTGGAGATACCGGGTCTGAGTGCATCATGCAGCTCTTCATGAACCTGTGCAAGCAGTTCTCCTGCCTTTCTCATGAGGTTCAATTCTTCGTCTGTTTTAATGGTAACCGGCATTACTCTGTACCTCAATTATTAACCGAGAATACCTGTTATCTCATTGAAAACTTCCTGCATGTCCTTTGTTCCATCAACTGTCTTAAGAATATCTTTCTTTGTATAGTAGTCGATGAGGGGCTGTGTCTGCTCATGATAAACTGTAAGACGGTTCTTTACTGTCTCCGGCTTATCATCATCTCTCTGAACAAGTTCACTGCCACATGTATCACAAATACCTTCCTGCTTCGGAGGGATGTGCTCAATATGATATGTTGCACCACACTTAAGGCATGCTCTTCTTCCTGACATTCTGCGGATAATGTTTTCATCCGGAACATCAACATTTATAGCACAATCTACCTTATCGCCAAGCTTTGTAAGCTCTTTGTCAAGAACATCTGCCTGAGGAATTGTACGCGGGAAACCATCAAGAACATAACCGTTCTTGCAGTCATCCTGAGCTACTCTGTCAAGAAGGATCTCAACTGTGAGTTCATCGGGAACAAGCTGTCCCTTATCCATAAATTCCTTAGCCTTTTTTCCAAGCTCAGTACCATTTTTGATATTAGCTCTGAAAATATCGCCTGTAGAAATGTGCGGAACCTTGTACTTATCAGCTATCATCTTAGCCTGAGTTCCTTTACCTGCACCGGGTGCACCTAACATAATAATCTTCATAGTTATGCTCTCCTTTAAATTTACAAACAGTTACAAAATGCACATAAAGAGGTTAGGAAGCATATCTTTCGACATGCTTCGAAACCTCTCATGATTTAATCATCTAAAAAACCTTTGTAATTACGTACCAACATCTGTGATTCAATCTGCTTCACCGTTTCAAGAATAACACTTACAACAATGATAAGGCTCGTACCACCGAAGGATACGTTAGCTCCGAATACACCATTAAAGAAGATAGGAAGAACACCGATAATGGTAAGACCAACCGCTCCTATGAAAATGATGTAATTCAGAATGTTTGTTAAATAATCGCTGGTGGGCTTTCCGGGACGAATACCGGGAATGAAACCACCCTGCTTTTTCATATTATCCGCAATTTCAAGCGGATTAAATGTGATCGATGTATAGAAATACGCAAAGAAGATAAGCAGTAAAACATATACAACAAGTCCAATTGAATACTTCAGATTGGAAGGATCACACCAATAGCTTTGATTCAAGTATTTAAGGATCTCACTCCACGCCCCTGTTCCCTTATAGCCAACGAGCTGGCTGATAATAATCGGGAACTGGAAGAGGGACATCGCAAAGATAATAGGCATTACACCTGCGGTATTAACCTTAAGCGGAATCTCTGAATGGTTTCCACCATAGGTCTTTCTCCCCTGAATCTTTTTCGCATACTGTACCGGAATTCTACGCTCTGCACCGTTCAAAAGAACAACGAGAACTACCATTGCTACAATAACTGCAACAATAATGATTACCGATACCACCCCTCTGGCAATATTTTTGCCTGTTACAAACTGTGTGAACAAGCTGCTTAAATCGGAAGGCATTCTGGAGATAATGTTGATTGTGAGGACGATAGAAATACCATTTCCCACACCATTATCTGTGATGCGCTCACCGATCCACATAAGAAATGCACTGCCGGCGGTAAGAGCTGCAACAATCTCAACTACATACAGAGGTGACTTCTCAATGAGGAAGTTGCTTCTGTAGAAACCTATTGCCATAGCAACTGACTCGATAAGAGCAAGTGCTACAGTAATATAACGTGTAAGAGCTGCAAGCTTCTTTCTTCCATCCTCGCCATCACGCTGCCATTCCTCAAACTTAGGAATAGCAATCGTGAGAAGCTGAATGATAATGGAAGACGTGATATAAGGTGTAATATTGAGTGCCAGGATTGACATATTCTCAAATGAACCACCTGTAAATCGATCCATAAAACCAAAGGCATTGTTTTCGGATAACTCAGCAAACCACTGCTGGAAGACAGTTACGTTCATTCCAGGCACGGGTATTGCTGATCCAAGTCTGATCACTAAAAGCATAGCAAATGTGAACAGTAACTTTAATCGTATATCTTTGATTTTGAATGCATTCTTAATGGTTGTGAACATCAAATCACCTCTGCCGTTCCCCCAAGAGCTTCGATTTTCTCCTTAGCAGATGCACTATATGCATTTACCTTAACCGTAAGCTTTTTGGTAAATTCACCGTTTCCAAGTATCTTTACACCATCATACTCGTGCTTGATGATGCCGTTATCCTTAAGCGCCTGAATATCAACAACGCTGTCGTTGTCAAAACGCTCAAGTGAACTTACATTTATTGCTACGATATTCTTAGAGTTAATGTTCTTAAATCCTCTCTTAGGAAGACGACGGAACAGGGGCATCTGTCCACCCTCAAATCCGGGTCTCGGAGCACCTGAACGAGCCTTCTGTCCTTTGTGTCCCTTACCTGCAGTCTTGCCGTTTCCTGAGCCATGACCGCGGCCTCTTCTGAAATTGTCACTCTGAACAGAACCCTCAGCAGGTCTCAAATTAGATAATTCCATGACTTTCCTCCTTTATTAGTTCAGTTCTTCGACCTTAACAAGATGTCTGATCTGCTGGATCTGACCTCTGGTTGCAGAGTTATCCGGCAGTTCAACACTGCTGTTAAGCTTCTTAAATCCCATTGATTTTACCGTAGCAACCTGCTTCGGAACAGCACCAATAGTGGACTTAACCAATGTGATTTTAAGCATCTTTCCACTTTCTTTATTAGCTGCCATTGATTTTCTCCTTTACTAGCTGCCTATTATTAAGCGATAACTTCGTCTACAGACTTACCACGCTTCTTAGCAACTTCTTCCGGTGTCTTAAGATTTGCAAGACCATTGATGGTTGCATATACTACGTTCTGCTTGTTGTTAGAACCAAGTGACTTTGTACGAATGTTCTTGATTCCGGCAAGCTCACATACGGAACGAGCAGGACCACCAGCGATGATACCGGTACCTTCAGGAGATCTCTTAAGCAGAACCTCTGCGGAACCGAACTTACCAACGAAATCATGTGTAATACTGTTGTTCTCATCAAGCGGAACTGTGATTAGGTTCTTGGTTGCATCCTCCTTACCCTTACGGATAGCATCCGGAATTTCAGTAGACTTTCCAAGACCTACACCTACATGACCGTTTCCGTCACCTACAACAACGAGTGCAGTGAACTTCATGTTACGTCCACCCTTAACAACCTTTGTAACTCGCTTGATGGTAACGACTTTATCTGTTAATTCAAGCTGACTTGCATCAACGATTGTACGCTTCATTATCTTTCTCCCTTCCTTAGAATTCTAAGCCTGCTTTTCTGGCTGCCTCAGCCAGTGCTGCTACCTTACCATGGTAGATGTAACCGCCTCTGTCGAAAACAACAGTCTTGATACCTTTCTCCATTGCTCTCTTAGCAACAACATCACCAACGTATGCAGCGGCTTCAACATTATCTGTAACCTTAAGAGCTGACTTAATGTCCTTCTCAAGTGTGGAAGCAGAAACGAGTGTCTTACCGGCAACATCATCGATAACCTGAGCATACATATGATTATTACTTCTGAAAACTGCAAGACGCGGTCTTTCAGCAGTGCCGCTGAAACGATTGCGAATTCTCAGATGCTTCTTTTCGCGACTTTTCTGTCTGGATTCTTTACTAACCATTTTTTACTCTCCTTATCTCTTACTTCTTACCGGTCTTACCAACCTTGCGGCGGATAACTTCATCAGCGTACTTGATTCCCTTGCCCTTATACGGCTCAGGAGCTCTCTTCTCTCTGATGATAGCTGCGTGCTGGCCAACCTTTTCTTTATCTATTCCCTTGACGATAATAGCATTACCATCTACAACTGTCTCGATTCCTTCAGGATCATCGAGTTCAATAGGATGTGAATAGCCAAGGGTTAAGGTGAGTTTATTACCGCTCTTAGCTGCTCTGTAACCTACACCATTAACTTCAAGCTTCTTCTCATAGCCATCTGTAACACCAACAACCATGTTATTCAGAAGACTTCTTGAAAGTCCGTGAAGCGCTCTGGTCTTCTTCTGATCGTCAGGTCTCTTAACTTCGATCTGACCATCTTTCTGCTCAAACTGCATCTCAGCAGGGAAAACTCTTTCAAGAGTGCCCTTAGGACCCTTAACAGTCACCTTATTATTTTCTGCAACCTCTACTGTTACACCAGCAGGAATTGCGATTGGCATTTTTCCAATTCGTGACATGCCCGTACCTCCAATTTACCATACAAATGCAAGAACTTCACCACCAACCTGGAGCTCTCTTGCTTTTTTATCAGTTACAACACCCTGGTTTGTAGAAATGATAGCGATTCCGAGACCACCAAGTACTCTCGGGAGCTCATCTCTGCCTGCGTATACACGAAGACCAGGCTTGGAAATTCTCTTCAGACCGGTGATAACCTTATCATTTCTGTCAGCACCGTACTTAAGTGTGATGTGAAGGTTCTTGAAACCATTCTCTTCAACAACATCAAGTTTCTTAATATAACCTTCGTCAAGAAGAATGTTTGCGATAGCAAGCTTCATCTTTGAAGAAGGAACGTCAACTGTATCATGCTTTGCAGTGTTCGCATTACGAATTCTTGTAAGCATATCTGCAATAGGATCATTCATTGCCATTTTGAAAAAGCCTCCTTAATTTTCTATTATTGCTCCGCCTTACTGTGCCTGTATGCACAGAGACACGAAGCCGCAATGTTTTTTATTACCAACTAGCCTTACGTACACCGGGGATCTCACCCTTGTAAGCTAACTCACGGAAACAAATTCTGCAAATTCCGTACTTTCTAAGATAAGCATGGGGACGACCGCAGATTCTGCAACGGTTGTATGCACGTGTAGAAAACTTAGGTTTCATCTGCTGCTTTACCTTCATGGATAATTTAGCCATGTGTTCGATTCCTCCTTAATTACTTAGCGAAAGGCATGTTGAAGAGTGTTAAAAGTTCACGAGCCTCTTCATCAGTCTTGGCAGTTGTTGTGAAGATGATATCCATACCTCTTGTCTTATCTACCTTATCATACTCGATCTCAGGGAAGATGAGCTGCTCTTTGATACCAAGAGCATAGTTTCCTCTGCCATCAAATGCGTTCGGGTTAACACCACGGAAGTCGCGGACACGAGGAAGTGCAAGGTTAACGAGGCGATCCATGAACTCGTACATCTTCTCACCACGAAGAGTTACTTTACATCCGATCGGCATACCCTCTCTTATCTTGAAGTTAGCGATGGACTTCTTAGCCTTTGTATAAACAGGCTTCTGACCGGAGATGATCTGCATATCGTTTGCAGCGTTCTCAAGAACCTTAGCGTTCTCCTTAGCTTCTCCTACAGCCATATTGATTACGATCTTATCGAGCTTCGGAACTTCCATAACATTCTTATAACCGAACTTCTTTGTCATAGCGCTCACGATCTCGTCTTTGTATAAATCCTTATATCTACTCAAAGCTCCTTACCTCCTTTCCTTATCAGTCAATGACATCACCGGTTGACTTAGCGATGCGGACTTTCTTACCGTCCTCAACCTTGAAACCAACACGTGTTGCCTTTCCCTTGTGAACATACATAACGTTGGAGATGTCCATGGGAGCTTCCTGCTGAATGATACCACCGTTGGGGTTGGATGCTGAAGGCTTTGTGTGCTTTGTGATCATGTTAGCGCCTTCAACTACTACCTTACCATTCTTTGTGTCAACGGAGAGTACCTTGCCTTCTTTATCTTTGCTCTTACCAGCGATAACCTTTACAGTATCGCCCTTTTTAATCTTACTTGTAGACATTCGGTGCCTCCTTATAATACTTCCGGAGCGAGAGAAAGAATCTTCATGTACTTCTTGTCACGAAGCTCTCTTGCAACGGGTCCAAAAATACGAGTTCCCTTCGGGTTACCTTCATCGTTGATGATAACAGCTGCGTTCTCATCGAAACGGATGTAAGAACCATCCTTACGGCGAGTCTCTTTAACAGTACGTACTACAACTGCCTTAACAACATCACCCTTCTTTACAACGCCGCCTGGTGTTGCTTCTTTAACCGAAGCAACAACTACATCGCCGATTCTCGCATATCTTCTTGTAGAACCGCCCATAACACGAATTGTCAAAAGCTCTTTTGCACCAGTGTTATCAGCAACTCTAAGTCTGCTTTCCTGCTGAATCATGTTATTTCTCCTTTATAATCAACTATCAGCTAATTACTTAGCACGCTCAATAATCTGAACCAGTCTCCATCTCTTATCTTTAGAGATCGGTCTTGTTTCCATAACCTTGACTGTATCACCTATACGGCACTCATTGTTCTCATCATGAGCCTTCAGCTTATAGGTTCTTTTTACGATCTTCTTGTAAAGAGGATGCTTTACATGATCTTCGATGGAAACAACGATGGTCTTATCCATCTTATCGCTTGTTACTTTACCAACACGCGTTTTTCTTAAATTTCTTTCCACGATATACTCCTTTCAGGATTCCAATTACTGTGCTGCTTTCTGAGTGATCACAGTCTGAATTCTAGCAATGTTCTTTCTAACCTCTTTAATTCTTGCTGTGTTGTCCAGCTGGTTAGTTGCGTTCTGGAATCTCAGATTAAAAAGTTCCTTTTTAGCTGATACAAGCTCCTGGCTGAGTTCCTCAGCAGACTTAGCTTTCAGCTCTTCTACATATTTATTAGTTTTCATTGGATGCACCGCCTTCCAAATCAGCCTTTGAAACGATCTTGCACTTGCAAGGAAGTTTGTGTGTTGCAAGACGAAGTGCTTCTCTTGCAACTTCTTCATCGACTCCGCCGATTTCAAACATTACACGTCCAGGCTTAACAACTGCTACCCAGTAATCTACAGAACCCTTACCGGAACCCATACGAGTTTCAGCAGGCTTTGCTGTAACAGGCTTGTCAGGGAAAATCTTGATCCAAACCTGACCACCACGCTTGATGAAACGAGTCATAGCGACACGGGCTGCCTCGATCTGATTTGAACGAATCCAGCAGGGCTCAAGCGCTACTATTCCATACTCACCGTATGCAATATTGTTACCACGTGTAGCCTTACCAGCCATAGAACCGCGGAACTGCTTACGATGCTTTACTCTCTTCGGCATTAACATTATTTATCGCTCCCTTCCTTATCTGAATTCCCGGATGCTTTAGTAGGAAGTACTTCACCCTTATAGATCCATACCTTAACACCAACCTTACCATAGGTTGTATCTGCCTCAGCAAATCCATAATCAATATCTGCTCTAAGTGTCTGAAGCGGGATTGTTCCCTCGCTGTAGAACTCGCTACGAGCGATATCAGCACCACCAAGACGGCCACTGCAGCAAGCCTTGATACCCTGTGCATCTGTCTTCATTGTTCTGCTCATGCATGACTTCATAGCACGACGGAAAGATACACGATTCTCAAGCTGCTGTGCAATGTTCTCTGCAACAAGCTGAGCGTCCTTATCGGGCTTCTTGATTTCTTTGATATCTACAAGAACTTTCTTATCTGTAAGCTTTGAAAGCTCTTTCTTTGTAACTTCGATTTCTGCGCCACCCTTACCGATTACGAATCCGGGCTTTGCTGTATAAACGATTACCTTAACGCGGTCAGATGCTCTCTCGATCTCGATCTTTGAGATACCAGCAGCGTAAAGCTTCTTCTTCAGAAACTTTCTGATCTTGTAATCTTCAACAAGATTGTCTGCAAACTCGTCATTCTCTGCATACCATTTGGAATCCCAATCTGCAATGATGCCGACTCTGAGGCCATGAGGATTAACTTTCTGTCCCATTGAACTTACTTTCTCCTTTCTTATCTCTCATCCAGAATTACAGTCAAATGGCTTAATCTCTTCTGAATTCTGTAAGCTCTACCCTGAGCTCTAGGCTGAATTCTCTTCATAATCGGGCCATTGCTTGCATTGCACTCTGCAATGTACAGATTAGCTCTGTTCATGCCGTTGTTGTTCTCAGCATTTGCGATTGCAGAATTAAGTAACTTATAAATAACGCTGGAAGCGTATCTCGGATTGTACTCCAGGATAGCAAGTGCTGTCTCAACGTCCTTACCCCTGATAGCATCCATTACGAAGCATGCCTTCTGAACAGGGATTCTTGCGTAAGATAATTTTGCTGAAGGTCTTGTATCCTTCTGAGCATTTCTCTCTCTCTTTACTTGAGATCTATGTGCTGTTGCCATAGATTTAACCTCCTTTCAATGTTGAACCAAGTCACAGGACTTAGCGAACTCCGCCCTTCTTCTCGGTAGCTCCTGCATGACCTCTGTAGGTTCTTGTAGGAACAAACTCACCAAGCTTGTGACCAACCATATCTTCCGTTACATATACCGGAATATGCTTTCTTCCGTCATGAACAGCGATTGTGTGTCCAACGAAGGAAGGGAAAATCGTGGAACGACGGGACCATGTCTTAACGATTTGCTTCTGATTCTCTGCATTCATTGCATCAATCTTCTTAAGAAGACTTGCATCTGCGAAAGGTCCCTTTTTAAGTGATCTTGACATTGTCATTCTCCTTTTCTATCAACCTGGCATCAATTACTTGATTGCCTTACCGTCTCTTCTTCTGATGATCATCTTGTTAGAAGCCTTTTTCTTCTTACGTGTCTTGTAACCAAGAGCAGGCTTACCCCAAGGAGTGCACGGGCCGGGACGACCGATAGGTGCTCTACCCTCACCACCACCATGCGGGTGATCATTCGGGTTCATAACTGATCCACGAACTGTAGGACGGATGCCCATGTGACGCTTACGACCAGCTTTACCGATGTTGATAAGGTTATGATCAATGTTACCTACTGTACCGATTGTTGCACGACACTCGATCGGAACAAGTCTCATTTCGCCTGAAGGAAGACGAAGTGTTGCATACTTACCTTCCTTAGCCATGAGCTGTGCAGAGTTACCAGCTGAACGAACAAGCTGACCGCCTCTACCGGGATAAAGCTCGATGTTGTGTACGCTTTCACCGACAGGAATGTTTGCAAGAGGGAGGCAGTTACCGATACGAACTTCCGCATCAGGACCATTCATGATTGTCATGCCATCCTTAAGTCCCTGAGGAGCAAGGATGTAAGCCTTTGTGCCATCCTCATACTCAAGCAGTGCGATGTTTGCAGTTCTGTTAGGATCGTACTCGATACCGATAACCTTTGCTGTGCACTCATCTTTATAACGCTTGAAGTCGATGATTCTGTATTTTCTTCTTCCACCGCCACCGCGATGTCTTACAGTAATTTTACCCTGGTTGTTACGTCCAGCGATTGAATTCTTTGAAACAAGGAGGCTCTTCTCAGGAGTCTTCTTTGTGATTTCTGAGAAATCAGAACCTGTCATGTTTCTTCTGGACGGTGTATATGGGCCGTATTTCTTAATTCCCATGATAATCTCCTTTTTTGATATCACGCACGGTTATAAACCCGGATCCGGACTTTGTATTGATCCTGTGCGTATAGTTAATTAGTTATTATCAAAGTCCCTGGAAAATCTCGATGTCCTTGCTATCAGCTGTAAGCTGTACGATTGCCTTCTTGATCTTAGCTGTTCTGCCGTAGGTCATTCCGCGTCTCTTAAGCTTGCCGTTTGCGTTAAGTGTGTTTACTTTAGAAACCTTAGCGCCTTCGAACATCTTCTCAACTGCTTCCTTTATCTGAGTCTTGTTAGCTTCAGGATGAACGAAGAAAGTGTACTTTTTCTCACCCATAGCGTTCATGCTCTTCTCTGTGAGCACAGGCTCAAGGATTACGTCATAATACTGTAATGCTGCCATTATGCATACACCTCCTCAATCTTTGAAACTGCGTCCTTTGTAAGAACGAGTGTATGAGCGTTTACGATATCGTATACATTGATTGTGTTTGTAAGCGCTGTCTTAACCTCAGCGAGGTTCTTTGCAGACTTAACAACCTTCTCATCGTTCTCAGCAACAACAACAAGTGCCTTGCGAGTAGCCTTGAGGTTGTTCATAACCTCTGCAAACTTCTTTGTCTTAAACTCATCCATCTTAAGCTCGTCAAGAACGATAAGCTTGTTGTTCTGAACCTTATCTGTAAGTGCAGACTTAAGAGCTGCTCTCTTCTCCTTCTGGTTCATTTTGAAAGAGTAATCTCTCGGAACGGGAGCGAATACTACACCGCCGCCTGTCCACTGAGGAGATCTTGTTGAACCCTGTCTTGCATGACCGGTTCCCTTCTGTCTCCAAGGCTTACGACCACCTCCGCTAACTTCGGAACGTGTCTTTGCCTTCTGTGTACCCTGACGATTGTTAGCAAGCTGCTGAACAATTGCAAGATGTACGAGATGTTCATTAACTTCAACTCCGAAAATGGCATCATTAAGCTCTATGCTGCCAACTTCTTTGCCTTCCATATTATAAACAGATACGTTAGCCATCTGTATGTTCCTCCTTTCGTGAAAAGTTATGCCTCAACCTTTGTGGTTTCCTTGATTGTTACAAGTCCCTTCTTAGGTCCGGGTACTGCGCCCTTAACAAGGATCAGATTCTTATCAGCATCTACACGAACAACTTCAAGATTCTGAACTGTTACCTTTACGCAACCCATGTGACCAGGCATTCCTTTTCCCTTGAATACACGGCTCGGATCTGAACTGGATCCGTTAGAACCCTGATGACGGTGGAACTTTGAACCATGGGCCATAGGTCCTCTGTGCTGACCATTCTTCTTGATAGCGCCCTGGAATCCCTTACCTTTTGATGTTGCAGTTGCATCGATCTTGTCACCAGCGGCGAAGATGTCTGCCTTAATCTCACTTCCAAGCTCATACTCAGATGCGTTCTCAAATCTGAACTCGCGAACGAATCTCTTGCAGGATACGCCTGCCTTCTTGAAGTGACCCTGCTGAGCCTTGTTTACACCATGTGCATGTACGATTGTCTTCTTGCCGTTCTTGTCTCTGTTGATGATCTTTTCTTTCTTATCAACATAGCCAACCTGAACTGCGCTGTAACCATCGTTCTCAACTGTCTTGATCTGTGTTACTACACAGGGACCAGCCTGAAGAACTGTTACAGGTACAAGTGAACCGTCTTCGTTGAAGATCTGTGTCATACCGACCTTCGTAGCTAAGATAGCCTTCTTCATTGTATTTACCTCCTTATTACATCTACAGCGGATGCTTAAATCGTTCGCAATGTCGCTTCAATTGTTCTTTTCAAACAACTCTCCAGTATCACGGCATCATGCGTCTCGCATCATACTAGTAGAGGTTTACATTAGTTACCGATGAATTATTTCATCTTGATGTTGATGTTTACACCTGCGGGCATCTCTAATCTCTGAAGAGCCTCAACTGTCTTAGGTGTAGGTGTGATGATATCAATCAGTCTCTTGTGAGTTCTCTGCTCGAACTGCTCTCTGGAATCCTTGTACTTATGTACAGCACGAAGGATTGTTACTACTTCCTTTTTTGTAGGAAGCGGTACAGGTCCGGAAACCTGAGATCCGTTCTTCTTAACTGTCTCGATGATCTTCTTTGCAGAAGCATCTACGAGCTGATGATCATACGCCTTAAGTGTAATTCTCATTACCTGATTTGCCATAAAAAAAGTCGCCTCCTTTTCGCACTTTAATTAGATAAGTACGACAAGCGGTGACTGTACACTCTCCCGTGTGTGTCATGGACTCAAATTTAACCAATCTCTTTCACACGTCGTTTCTGCTCGCTAAGCTTACAGACATATTGTTTGTACAGTGACTTGTCGTCAGATTGTCTGACCATAAGGTCTCTTGACATTCGCTCCACGGAAAACCTGTCTCACTGGATAAGACAGCAACCTCACGCTTCACAGCTATCATGTCACAGCATGTGTTACTATATATCATTTTTTTATTCTATGCAAGTGTTATTTTCAAAATTAATCTCTTTTTATTAAAAATAGGCAATTTTAGCTATTTAAGCTTGATGTTTTTTAATCTTTTTCTTGCATACTCTACCATTTTATGCATTTTTAGATAAAATTGGTAAATGTTTCTTCTATTATTATATGGAAGAAACTCCGTATATTATATAATATGTTTGTAGAATTGCAATGATCTAGTTTTTAATAAGGAGTTTTTATGTGGATTGCAGATAATTGGAAGGACTATGAAGTTATTGACACCTCCGATGGTGAGAAGCTCGAGCGCTGGGGCGACTATATGCTGGTGCGTCCTGATCCCCAGGTAATATGGAATACAAAGAGGAAGCATATGGGATGGAAGAAGTTCAACGCCCGCTACCAGAGAAGCAATAAAGGCGGCGGCGAATGGGATTTTCGTTCCCTCCCCGAAGAATGGACTATTAATTATAAGGAACTTACTTTTCATTTAAAGCCCTTCAGCTTCAAACACACAGGCCTTTTTCCTGAGCAGGCTGCCAACTGGGACTGGTTCTCGGATCTTATAAAAAATGCTGACAGGCCTATAAAGGTTCTCAACCTCTTCGCATACACAGGCGGAGCTACAGTATCAGCTGCCAAGGCAGGAGCTGCTGTCACACACGTTGATGCTGCAAAGGGAATGGTTCAGTGGGCAAAGGAGAACGCTGCTTCATCAGGTCTTGCGGATGCGCCCATAAGATGGCTTGTGGACGACTGCGGCAAGTTCGTTGATCGTGAGATCAGACGTGGTAACCACTATGATGGAATAATTATGGATCCCCCTTCCTACGGCAGAGGTCCCAAGGGAGAAATTTGGAAAATTGAGGACTGTGTATATGATCTTATATTAAGAAGCGCTCAGCTCCTTTCAGATAAGCCTCTCTTTTTCCTTATTAATTCATATACAACAGGTCTGCAGCCGGCTGTTCTTTCCTATATGATACATACAGCGATCGATCCTCTTCACAAGGGAACCGTCGAAGCTGACGAGGTAGGGCTTCCCGTTTCATCAAATGGTCTTGTCCTTCCCTGCGGTGCAAGCGGACGATGGACTGCCTGCTGAGTGAACTGTCGTTTCAACATAACAGATACAGGCATTAAAAAAGCCATTACGGTTATCGACTCCGTAATGGCTTTTATTATTTCATTAAGGTTTTAATATAGAAAGAACTACTTCTTCCTCCTTGATTCCATAGCCTTCTGCTCGGCCTGAATCTCACGACGAATAATCTCCATTGTCTCTGAGTCAGCTCTCTCTTCCTCCTCTGTAGGAGTCATTCCGTAAGGCTTACCGTCTCCGGCATCAATCCTCTCACGAATCTGCTGCATTCTTCTGTCAAGCTGGTTTATAAGGTCTGCACTGAACTTAAGATCCTCCGAGATAAGCTCTGCATTTTCAATATTTTTCTTATATTTCATTTTGTGCTCAAGACTCGCCCAGAAATCCATAGCAATAGTCCTGAACTGTACCTCTACCTTCATCATCTCTTTGACATCAGTCAGAAAGATTGGTGTTTCGATAATAAGATGCAGACTTCGGTACCCACTATCCTTGGGTGTTGCAATATAATCCTTTTCAACCAGAACTTCAACATCATCCTGCTTCTTAAGACAATCGGCAACCATATAGATATCATCCACAAATGAACAGACAGCCCTGCAACCGGCAATATCTGAAATATTGCTCTCTATATTTTCTATGGAAAAAGGTATCCCTTTGCGGTTCAACTTATCATATATGCTTACAGGTGTCTTAATCCTGCTTTTAATACTTTCAAATGGATTACGATTGTTTTTAAGTGAGAGTTCCTTATTTAATACCTCCAGCTTGGTTCTCACCTCAGATAATGCACAATCATACTTCATCATCATGATCTGGAATTCCTGCACCTGCCCTCTCATTATGAGCAGCTGCTCGATTTCCTTCTGAGACACGTTGCTTACGTTCAACAGTGACTTCTGCTCATTGGTCATCAGCGTCCTGTCGAGCGACGTCAAATCAAGATTTCCAATAGCCATGGGCATTCCTCCAAATTGCTAATTATGCCCCCTCAATTTTAATTATATCACTATCATTCTGTGAATTATTAATTATCTGTAAAGCTTTTATTATGTTAATGCAAAAAGCCCACAAAAATATAAATAATTTGAAAAATAATTTCTTTATTCGTGCTCGCCCTCTGCAGTCATATCTGCATAGGAAATGATTCTGTAATTCAAGGTGGCTCTGGGGCCCGCAAGGTCCTTCAGTTTATCCTGAAGTCTTCTGTGAACAAGCATGCACTCCTCCACACCTGTTCCTGTAAGAAGTACAAGGTACTGCGTTCTTGAAAATCTGCAAAAAGCATCACCATGACGAAGAGTATCATTTATAGCATCCCTGAGGGCCTCCATTCTTCTCTCAGCTTTTTCCTCCTGCCTTATCTCCTTGCCTTCATAGTCCGCGATTGTAAGGAGTAAGAGGAAAACAGTAAGTCCATGTCTCTCCATATTTCTGCTTAATATATGATATGAAGCACTCATCTCCGGGAAAAGACATTCATAAGGTCCGCCCTCTTCCTCTTCATCTGCAATGAGTCCGCTCTTAAGGGAATTCTCGCCTGCTGCCTCATCTTCCTCACCGCTTTTTCCCGAAAAAGCAGCATCCTGAAGGTCCTGATAGCAGCGCTGCATATTTTCAGTAGGTGTGATTCCGAGCTCCTCAGCATAGTATCTGATCATATCTTCATAGAGAGAATACGCCTTGCGGTAATCCTTCATGAGTCTGTATGCATTTATCTCTCCTACCTGCCACTCGCAATCGGGATCTATCTCGGCTGCATTATGAAAAACATGAGCCATATTTTCATAATCGCCATTATTCATGTAATAGTCCGCAAGGTAGTCAACGCATTCTTCATATACGGTCCTTAAATCCTCACTCTTCTTGGATATCCAGTAGAGTTCATTAAGCTCCGGAAGAAAGTCTCCCTTATATATATCAAAAGCCTTGCGATAATAGTTTGCCTTATCGGCTTCTTTCGAAGCCTTCTTTGCATTATTTATATATTTCAAAAATTCAACAGTATCTGTATTTGCATCAATATCAGGATCAGCCTTATACATACCATCCGCAAAAGCAATCAAATTGCCTCCGGGAATTCCGGCCTTCTCAGCAACCTTCCTGAACTGGTATATCAGGTTGTTCATACTGTTATTGAGATTACTCTTCACATTCAGATCTTCGGAATAAATATCATCCTGAAGATCCTCCTTCATCACCCCGTCAGCGCCTGCTGTGAAAACTCTGGCAACCAGCTGAATGTACTTGGATGCACGGTTTCTGCCAAGAGTGATTTCTTTCCCGTTACATAAAATCCCAAATCCGCCTAATGTTTTGATGTAAAGTTTTGTTTTCTTCATGTCCCTCACATAACATTGATGAAGCTTCCCCCAAAGCTTTTATACAACAATGCCTTCTCCCTTTCTGACAAAATACTGTTCTCTTATGAAAACATATTGTTTAACGTCAATAATTATACCATGCCATTTAATCGTATGATAATAATTTCTGATATTTTTGTAAAATAATGAAAAAATACCCCCAAAAGATGATTTGTTTTCAGCACTAATATTTCTTTATTTTTACAGAAAGTCTCCCCTTTCTGGTAGATTTCTGAACACCATCATATACAAATTTTCCGTAGCCCCGAACAGAAACTCTCGCTCCCTCCTTGAGATCATATCCCGCTGAGTATGCAGTTTTTCCATCGACAAAAACAGATTCTGACTCCACCAGCTCCTGTGCTTTGCTACGGCTAAGCTTATAGACAAGTGCAAGTATTGCATCAAGCCTCTCGGATGAAACCGTGCCCTCCAGCTCCTGATATTCAGGAATAATATCACACTCTCCCACGGGAACTTCCCTGCATTTTACTGTGGTGTGCTTTATTCTGCAGAGCTCATCACATATAAGAGGTGCAACTTCCTTCATAACAAACACATATCCTCTGGTCTGATCCGTTCTTATATCGCCTATTCTGTTTCTCTCGATCCCCATATTCATGAGAGCTCCCAAAAAGTCCCTGTGAGTAAGCTCATC
This sequence comes from Butyrivibrio sp. AC2005, assembly GCF_000424145.1. Lineage (GTDB taxonomy): Bacteria > Bacillota > Clostridia > Lachnospirales > Lachnospiraceae > Butyrivibrio. The sequence goes on along the minus strand of NZ_AUJI01000009.1, from coordinate 264,370 downwards.
CGCAAACTTTTTATTCACAGGCTCTATCAAAATGCAGCTTATAACTTCAGCCTCAGACTCCTCCTGAAGAAGGAATGTCTCCTTATCCAGATAAGACGGAAGAAAGCACATCACAGACCTTTCCGCCTCTGATGTGCCTCCATATACGACATAATTCACTCCATCAATCTGACTGTCGCCTGTGATCATGCCATTCGCCACGCACATGGAACTCACATCATAAAGCTCAGAGCCTGATAAAAACTCCGTGTGTGTAACATAATTATTTTCATATGCTCTTCTTGCCAGATCTCTTATTCTGCCAAGCAAAATCTTATCATTATTCATAACCGCTATCGACTTTACCAAAATGAGATTCGTCCTTAACCAACGTCCTCTCATTTTACCACAAATTACAAACTTTTTATGCGGTCGATCGCTCTTATTGTATTCTCTCTGCTTCCGAAAGCCGTAAGTCTGAAATAATGCTCACCGGAGGGGCCAAAGCCTGATCCGGGTGTTCCTACAACATTTCCTTTTTCAAGAAGATAATCAAAGAACTCCCAGCTTGTCATGTTGTCAGGTGTTCTCATCCAGATATAAGGTGCATTTACTCCGCCATATGCTTCAAAGCCCGCATCCTTCAGACCTTCGCTGATAATCTTTGCGTTCTGCATGTAGTATGCAATCTGCTCTTCAACCTGTTTTCTTCCTGCCTCAGAATATACTGCCTCACCTGCTCGCTGTACAATATATGGGGCACCATTATACTTGGTTCCATGGCGTCTTGCCCATAGAGGCCACAGCTTTTCTCCGCCAGTTGTAAGCTCCTTAGGTATTACAGTATACCCAAGTCTTAATCCTGTGAAGCCTGCTGTCTTTGAGAAGGATCTGAACTCAATAGCACATTCCTTAGCACCCTCACATTCATAAATGCTGTGTGGAATATCAGCCTCTGAAATATATGATTCATAAGCTGCATCATACAGAATTACGGAATCATGTTCGTTAGCATAGTCTACCCATGTCTGCAGCTGTTCTTTATTCATAACTGCTCCGGTGGGATTATTAGGGAAACACAGATAAATCAAATCCGGAACTTCATCCGGAATATCAGGCGCAAATCCATTCTCCTTAGTACACTTCATGTAGATTACATCACGGAATCTCTCCAGCTCTGAATCATATTCACCGGTTCTTCCTGCCATTACGTTTGAATCAACATAGACAGGATACACAGGATCTGTCACTGCTATCTTGTTATCAAGTCCGAAGATTTCCTGGATATTGCCACAGTCGCTCTTAGCACCATCTGATACAAAAATCTCATCGGGAGAAATATCACATCCGCGTGCCTTGAAATCCTTTTCCGAAATAACATTTCTGAGAAAATCGTATCCAAGATCAGGAGCATAACCCATGAAGGTGTCAGCATTTCCCATCTCGTCAACAGCCTTGTGAAGAGCATCTATAACAGCAGGCGCAAGGGGCTGCGTAACATCACCGATTCCGAGTCTGATAATCTCCTTGTCGGGATTCTTTTCGGAAAACTCCTTCACCTTTTTTCCTATAGTAGAAAACAGATAACTTCCTGGAAGCTTCAAATAATTATTATTAACTCTAGCCATGCTTCATTGTCTCCTTTTCATAATCAAATAGTAGGATTTACACAAAAATAGGCGCCTTGAACACATATGTCCAAGACGCCTTTGCCTTTTACCTGATATAATTTACAACCGCAGACATCGCTATGTCAAGATGTTACGATACTCCGCAGGTAATTCCTACAAATTTTTTATAAAAGAATTTGACATTAGTTCTAAAAGTAATTACCATATATTTGTATTATTTTGTAATGGCAATGGCGCCAAAACAGTAGGGAATCTCTCGCTGTTTTGGCGCTTTTTTTATTTTTAACAGTTTTATTTCTAATTTATAAGGAGGCTATATGTCGGTAAAGTATGTTTTTGTAATGGGTGGTGTCGTTTCAGGTCTTGGAAAAGGAATAACCGCTGCGTCACTTGGAAGGCTTTTGAAGGCCCGTGGTTACAAGGTGACCATGCAGAAATTTGACCCGTATATAAACATGGATCCGGGAACCATGAATCCTATTCAGCATGGTGAAGTTTTCGTAACTGAAGACGGAACCGAAACGGATCTTGACCTTGGACATTATGAACGTTTCATCGACGAAAGCCTCGACAAAAACTCGAATGTTACAACAGGAAAAATCTATTGGTCAGTTCTCCACAAAGAAAGACGCGGAGATTACGGCGGACATACTGTCCAGGTTATACCCCACATAACAGATGAGATAAAGGGACGTTTCTACAGAAATTATGAAAACGAAGATACACACATTGCAATCATCGAAGTAGGCGGCACCGTCGGTGATATTGAGTCACAGCCCTTCCTTGAATCCATCAGACAGTTCCAGCACGAGGTGGGACATGAAAATGCCATGATCATTTTGGTATCCCTGATTCCATACCTCAGATGCTCTCAGGAAATAAAGACAAAGCCCACTCAATCAGCAGTAAAGACGCTGCAGGGAATGGGTCTTTCCCCCGACATAATTGTCTGCAGAACAGAGGTTGAGCTTGATAAGGATACCAAGGAAAAAATCTCCCTCTTCTGTAACGTTCCAAGTAAGAATGTTTTAAACAACCTTGATCTTAAGTACTTATATGAAGCACCTCTTGCAATGGAAAAGGAACATCTTGCAGAGGTTACACTTGAATGTCTGAACCTTGAATGTAAGGCTCCCGACCTCACTGACTGGCAGAACATGGTGGACACCTTATACTCACTCAATGAAACCGTAACTGTCGCTCTTGTAGGAAAATACACTCAGCTTCACGATGCATATTTAAGTGTTGTGGAAGCCTTAAAGCACGGTGGAATTGCAGCAAAGAGAGAGGTAAAAATTAAGTGGGTTGATTCGGAAACCATCACTCCGGAAAATGTAAGTGATGCATTTTCAGATGTTCAGGGAATAATTGTTCCCGGTGGCTTTGGTGACCGCGGTATAGAAGGAATGATCACCTCCATCCGATACGCCCGTGAAAACAAGATTCCTTTCCTTGGAATATGCCTCGGAATGCAGCTTGCGATAATTGAATTTGCAAGAAATGTTCTTGGATATGATGATGCACATTCAATAGAATTCAATCCTGCAACAACACATCCTCTGATCGCACTTTTACCCGATCATACCACAGGTGAGGATCTTGGCGGAACTCTGCGACTTGGTTCTTACCCCTGCACACTTGAGAAGGATACACTTGCTTATTCACTTTATGGTACGGAGAATATTACAGAGCGTCATCGTCACCGCTATGAAGTGAACAATGACTTTAGAGATGCTCTTAAGGAGAACGGTCTTCGCCTTTGCGGATTATCTCCCGATAACAGAATTGTTGAGATGATAGAATATCCGGAAAATGCATTTTTCATTGCTACTCAGGCACATCCGGAATTCAAATCCCGTCCCAACAATCCGCATCCGCTTTTTGCAGGTTTCATAAAGGCTGCAAGGGATTTTAAATAATGACGCTTTACAGCTCCGCTGTATCAAGTAGGATGGTTACAGGGCCGTCATTGATGGATTCAACTTTCATGTCGGCTCCGAACTCTCCTGTCTGAACTTCAAAGCCGCGCTGTCTGCATTCTGAAACCACAAGCTCGTATAAAGGCTCTGAGATTTCAGGACGTGCGGCTTCTGTAAATCCGGGACGCCTTGATTTGCAGTCCGCATAAAGGGTGAATTGGCTCACAATAAGAAGCTTTGCACCCGCATCTTTAGGATTTATATTCATCTTTCCGTTTTCATCTTCAAAAACTCTGAGCCCGCAGATTTTATCCGCAATCTTTTTAGCTTCTGCTTCCGTGTCACTCGTATGAACTCCAAGTAATACCAGGAAGCCTTTTCCTATTTCTGAAACCTTGTTATCTTCTATTGTGACTGATGCAGATAATACTCTTGTAACTACTGCTCGCATATTAAGTGTTTTCCTCCGGTACTTTTTTAATACATTATACTCAATATGCCCCTTTATTTACAGCACGCTCTGCATCTGCCTGTATATCGCGGTTATAGGAGAGCAGGGGTTTAATATCCTTTCCACGCACTCTTCTGTCAGAATAGTTCTGCGTAATCTGTATTATAAGGGGTGTCAGGGCCAGCACACCTATTAGATTCGGTATCATCATAAGACCATTGAAGGTATCGGAAATATCCCATACAAGTGAAGATTCCATAACTGCTCCGAACTCTATCAGAATAATGAAGACAACGCGGTATACCTTCGCCCAGGTCACACCTATAAGATATTCAACAACCTTCGCGCCGTAATAAGACCACCCCATGACTGTAGTAAATGCAAAAAGAGCTATTATTATTACAACAAAAATCTCACCGGGATATCCCAAAACCTGACCAAAGGCTCTTGCTACCAAAGTAGCATCATCTGTACCTTCCACAGTAAGTCCTGTCGTAAGGTCAATTGCTCCGGAGCTAAGTACAACCAAAGCTGTCATTGTGCATATAACGATCGTATCAAGGAATACTTCTGCGATTCCCCACATTCCCTGCTTCACAGGCTCCCGCGCACAGGAATTGACATGAGCCATAACCGAAGATCCAAGTCCTGCCTCGTTAGAGAACACTCCTCTCTTACATCCACTCTTTATGGTATTCATGGCAATTTGTACTGCAGTTCCTGCAGCACCGCCTTTTATTGCATCGGGGCCGAATGCGAAATGGAATATCGATGAAAAAACTTCCGGAATTCTGTCTATATGAAAAAGCATCACAACAAGACATCCGGCAATATATGTGATTGTCATAAGAGGTATAAGGGTTTCCGAAACATATGCCAGACGCCTGAAACCACCGGCAATAATCAAAGCCCCCATGAACATTAACGTAAATCCAATAAACCAGTCAATCCGCGATACCCCAAGGAACTCCCCCCTGTCAATGCCTGACAGAAAGGTGGCATTTATATTTAATGTAATCTTATTTATCTGACTAAGATTTCCGATTCCGAAAGAGGCAAGTATGGTAAAAATACTAAATGCCACCGCCAGTATCTTACCTATCCTTTTACACTTGGGAAGACTGCCAAGACCATCCTCCAGGTAGTACATAGGCCCACCTGACCATGCACCTTCAGAATTCCTTCTTCTGTAATAAATACCAAGAACATTCTCAGAATATTTGGTCATCATCCCGAAAAAAGCAGCCATCCACATCCAGAATACAGCTCCGGGTCCTCCCACACAGATAGCCGTAGATACGCCTGCAATATTTCCCGTTCCGATAGTGGATGATAGGGCCATGCAGAAGGCCCTGAACTGCGACAAGGCACCTGCATCATTAATAACACGGGCTTCACCCGCCGTAGCCATAAAGGTCTTAGTCCACCAATGCTTTAAATGAGTAATCTGAAAAGCACCTGTAATTATCGTGCATATAAGTCCCGTGCCAAGTAAAAGCGAAAGGCCAAACGTTCCCCATGCAAAAGAATTGACAGCATCATTAACACGACTGATAGTTTCCATACTGTTTCCGATGTCCTTTCATTTACAGCGTAGCCAGCATTTTGACAATACTTTCATAGTCATACTTTGAAGCAAGTCTTTTTATCTCACTGATCTTTTCCTTATCGTCGTCAGGTATCTCGTAGTCATCAAGCTCCGAGAGCGCTTCCTCTATGCTATCGCTATCCATGTTATCCGCTGCTTCTGCTATAGCTTCATAAACACTCTCCATTAAAAATTGATCCGCCAGCGGCTTTTCTTCGACTTCTTTTTCGTCCTTTTCTTCAGCGTATAGCTTGCCCAAAACATCCTTATAAACGTGGTAATTCTTCATGAACTCGTCATAGTTTTTGCTGACAAAAGAAACATCTCTTTGTTTGCCGGCCATCTCCAGAACTTCTGCCTTTGAAGATAGTTCCATGGCTCCTATCAGCTTGGCTGAACTCTTTAAAGCGTGGATTTTTATGGTGAAGTTTTCCCAATCCTCCGTTTCAAAGGCGGTCTGCAGCTCTTCTTCTTTTTCATCGATAGAATCATAGAATATCTTCAAAACGGTCCGGAATGCATCCTCAGATCCGCTGTTCTTAATAGCAATATTCCCATCAATTCCTTCAATGTTTTCATACCAAAGTAATTCTGTATCTGTTTCTTCAGTTTCAGGCATGCTAATTTCATCCCCATAAGATGAATTGTCTACAGTATCCTCAACTTGAATTGCTTCTTCCTCTGTACTGCTGACTGCTTCCATATCAATCGGAAGAAGTGATGAAACATTATAATTTTTATTTCCCTTAAGGAAATAAAGTATTCCAAAAGAACCCGGACCGCAGTTTGAGGAAATGGCTGCTGACGCCTGCTGAAATACCACATTTTCAAAGTAGGCAATCTTGCTGACTTCCTTCTTTATTCTTTGAAGCATTTCTTCATCTAAATCAACATAGGTAATAAAAACCACATCCGAATCAGGGATCTGATCAACAGGGAAGGCTTTTCGTATATAAGTCTTATAAGCATTCCATCTGTTTCCGGTGCATATCTCACCGACGCCTGACACATCATCCTTGATACTAAGACACGGACGAAGACTTAATGACTCCGCTAGCCTGTGCATAAGGGGACTGACACGTCCATTTCTCATCATAAAATCAGTACTGTCCACAATAAAGCTACACTTTACCTTCTTCTTTACCATTTCCAGCTCATTAATAATCTCGTCAACAGGCATATCACGCTGAGCAAGCTTGCAGGCTATAAGTACCAGAAGGCCTGTACTACTTGATACACACTCGGAATTAATTACTGATACATTATCAAAAGCTTTTGATGCCTCCATCGCTCTTTCATAATCATCACTCATGCTGGTTGTAAGAGCTATATAGATAACATGATGTGCTGTCTTTAATGCATTTGCAAAAAACTCTGTATATAAAGAAATATCAGGTGGTGCTGACAAAGCCTTTTTGCCATTTTTTATATATCTGACAAGTTCATCTGCTCCGATCTGCAGTCCGTCCTTAAATACACCATCCTCTGTTTGAACAACAAAGGGCAGAATAGGAAGACGGGGATCTCTCATTACCACATCGGGCAGATCGCACATACTGCTGGTTGTGATAACAACAGGTGCCTTTCTGTTGTATTCTGCCGTAGCATTAGTACTGCCTTCCATGCGCTCTGCGTGCCTTTTAACATTTAGCTTGTCGCTTGGAATATGATTCAGAAGCATGTCTTCAAGAGCTTCACCGGACACAGGCTTTATCAGGTAACCATCAAAGCCTGAATGATTATACAGTTCCTTGTTATCACTTCCCGCATTAGCTGTAAGAACCACAACAGGTGTTATCTGATTCAATCCGCCTATCTGTTCTCTTATAGCCTTCAGACATTCAATACCATCCATCTCAGGCATCAAGTGATCCATAAGAATGACATCGTAATGAAGCCTCAATGTAGCTTCCAAGGCCTGTTTTCCGCTTGCAGCCGTGTCTACACGCATTTTTGTGGCAAGTAACAGCTTCCTTTCTACTTCAAGGTTCATCACATTATCATCAACTATGAGCACAGCTGCTTCAGGCGCTGTAAAACGGCTCTCATAGGCATGCTTTTTAACCTTTCCGTAATTATGTATGCTGAGTTCTCCAATGGCATTCCGATCGGAAACACCCTGCTTAACCATTACATTAAAAGTGGAACCTTCACCATAGACACTGTTAACCGATATGGAACCACCCATAAGTTCCACAAGCTGTTTTACAATACTAAGGCCAAGACCTGTTCCCTCAATATGTCTGTTTTTTGTCTCATCAAAACGCTTGAACGCATCAAAAAGATATGGCAATGCATCCTTCTTTATTCCTATACCTGTGTCTGATACAGAAATTCGAAGCATGACATCATTCTCATCAACGTCTTCACATTCAATATGAAGACCTACTGAACCTTCCTTAGTGTACTTAACTGAATTATTGAGCAGATTGATCAATATCTGTTTTATACGTACTTCATCACCGTATAAAACTGACGGTACACCGGGATCTACACTTACATCCAAACGCAGTCCCTTTTCCTGAGCACGCAGCCATATCATGTTTACTATCTCGGACATCATATCTCCAAGCTTATAATCCACCGGGACGATGTCCATGCTTCCTGCTTCCATTTTGGAAAAATCCAGAATATCATTTATCAGTGCAAGCAGCATTTTTCCTGCACCCTGGATTCCTGTTGCATCCTTTATTACTTCATCGGAAATATTCTCTTCCCTCAGGATAAGCTCATTAAGACCAAGGATTGAATTTATCGGCGTTCTGATTTCATGGCTCATGCTTGAGAAGAAGCGGTTCTGTGAACGGTTCAGTTCCTCAACACGCTCAGCTTCTTTCCTTGCCCTCTCATTTTCCTGCTTAAACATTCCGTTTTGGAACCATACCATGACAAAGCAAACCACGCCTACCAAAATCAGAGAAAGGAATGAATCCATATAGTACATTTCCCTACTGTGGGTTGCAACAAGCTCAGGGTGATAGTATTCCACCATGTAACATGCCAGCGCCAGCATAAACAAGAGCGTCAGCATTACTCTTCGCCAGGTTCCGGATATTACAAGGCCAACATATATGAATGCAAAAATAATCCAAAAAACGCCTCCGCCTTCAACACCTCCGCCCAGGAAAAAGATTCCGGGCAATATGACAAATACCAACCCGATTATTATGAGTCTTATGGCAATCTGTATCCTGTTTTTATATAAGCAGGAAAATGTTATGACCGGGACAAGAACAAGTGTGGCACCAAGCAATATGATTTCATAATCATTTTCGCCTGTGACAATATCTCCGATAAATGCGACCGCTACGGCAATTTCGGATATTATCGTCATAAGAATGAACAGTCTTTCGGAAAAATTCCTGTCAGGATCATTTATGTAGACGATTAGCTTTTTCATCAATCTGATTATATTCATAGCTTGACACCTCCCTCGGAATTTTTACCCCGGGAAAGGACACGGCTCATAACACGCTCAAAATCAACCAGATTAATCGGTTTTCCTATGAATCCGTCAAATCCCTCATTTACAAACATTTCCCTCGCACCAGAAACCACGTTGGCAGTAAGCGCGACAATTATTACCTTCCTGCCCATCTCCTCAGCTGACAGGCGAATTCGATGCATGGCTTCAACTCCATCCATCTCCGGCATCATGTGATCCATAAAGATTATGTCATAGTCACCCTTCTTGTACTTCTCTATGGCATCCTTACCGCTTTTGGCGGTATCGATAGTCATTCCGTAGTCCTCAAACAATCCGGTAGCAACCACCAGATTCATAGGCTCATCATCAACGACAAGGGCTTTTATTCCACTGAAATTTGGTTTGACATAGATGTCTCCAAGCTCGATATTTTCTGCACTTAAGCCTTCATTTAGAATTTTAACGACAGGATATGCATATAGCGGTTTAGGCATCACCATTACGCGGCTGCCTTCATTTGTCTTAAATCCATGATCTGCAGAAACTGCAATTACGATATCCCCCTTGCTGAGTTCATCAAAATATTCTGCATTTTCTTCGTACTCCTCTTCACCCATAAAGATAAAAGTGACATTCAGTTTCTGACGCAGTCTTTCTATTTCATTTATTGTTTCTGCAGGATAAAGCGGAACATGAATGCCGGACGCAAGATTGGCAGCCATGTCACGATAGAAATCTCTTATTTTAGCAACACGGTATTTATCGGGTCTTACGTGAAACAGAATATCTCCCGTAAAGGACTCATTAATTAAGAGGCAGGGTCTGTTATCAACAACCTTCTGCGGAATAGTCACTCTCACAGTAGTCCCTTTTCCAAAGTCGCTCTCAATCTTAACAAAACCTTCCATCCTGTGAACAAATCCGTATATTATGGCAAGTCCCAGGCCTACACCCCCGGAGCTCCTGTTCCTTTTTGAATTAGCCTGATACATCCCCTGAGATGCAGCTATAATATCCTTTCTCCTCATGCCAATGCCAGTATCAGTTACTTCGATGCAAAGATTTACTCCATAGTCCATCTTGTCGGCATACATTTTCACATATATTCCGCCCTGCCTGGTAAATTTGAGAGCGTTCCCAAGGAGGTGATGGAATATCTTATGAAGCTTTTTTACATCACCGCACATCATAGTAGGAACATCGGGGGACATGTCTACAATGAGCTCCAAGTCAGTATCCAGTGCCTCCATACGAAAACTGGTCACCACATCGTTTATCAGTGATGTGCTCATATAATTCTCTTCCTCAAGAATTATTGAGCTTCTTCTGGTTTCAGTATAATCCTGTAAATCCTCTATCTGACTAGACAGACGCATCCCGGCTTCCTTTATTGCCTGCACCTCTTCGCCTCCTCCCTTTTTTAGAAGAAGGTCAGACATTCCGCTTACAACATTTACCGGTGTGCGAAGTTCATGGGAGATATTGGATAAAAAATCCTCCATATCACTATCATAGGAACTGATATATGCTTCCTTTTCCTCAAGCTGTTCCTTGACTTCCCTACGCCCATATATGGACTTGCAGCATCCTGTATAAACATAAAGAACTGCAACAAAATGAAGCATTGTCCTTGAAACAGTTAAAAAATCAAATTCGACTGTGTTTGCTGTAATCGCCAGAGTAAGCTGAATGATAAATAAAAGAAAATATTCTGCAAGAAGCAGATTCATCATATACATATGGTCCAACAAAGAATAGGCAACCATCACAAAACAAATAACAATGGCTATATCGACATAGCTTGTTTCGTGTACGCCATGAAAAAAGCATGCCATCATTGCATATATCAGGCAGCATACCTCTCTAATGTTCTCTTCAGGCTTTTCAGTTATATGCATAACCCAAAGTGCCACTGTGCCTATAAGTATAATCGGTGGAACCCAGAATTCCCATTCCAGAACTATACCTTCAAAAAGCATGGCAATACAGGAAATCGACACCAATGAGATAATATAAGTATTATTATTCTTCCGATTCATGCCTTTCCCCCGTTAATCACCCATGCAGTTTTTCCTGAAGGAAATTCATCAGATTTTCTCTTGTGGTTGACTTCAAAATATATCCGGCAGGTTTTAGCTCCATAACACGGCTCACGCCTTCTCTTGAGCTTACTCCCGTAAGAAATACAACCGGAATGTCCTTGGTAACAGGTTCCTGCCTCAACATCTGAAGAACCTGCGGGCCATCAACCACCGGCATTTCATAATCCAAAAGAATAAGGTCAACAGGTTTTTTCAGTAGGAAAGAAATAGCCTGCATTCCTGCAGTCACAACGTCGGTTTTATATCTGTCCTTAATCCAGTTTTTAACCATGCCTGCATAGGATGGATCATCATCAACAATGAGAATCCTCTTCTTATCACCACCACCGTTTTTAACACTCAAATGAACGTCTCTTACATCAAGTGTCTCATTTACCTTTGAATCCATTTCGGAGTAGCTCTTTCTTTCCAGCCTTTTCTCGTGGTCTCGCAGCTCCTCTTCAACTATAGTGACAAATTCATCGGGATCCACAGGGCGTACCATCCACCTGCTCGCCACAAATTCCGGATACTCCTTTGTAATATTTTCCTTGTCTCCGATTTCACCGACAAATATGATATTGCAATTATTATCCTTGGCCTGATCCTTTATCAGAACAATTTTCTTTTGTCCGTATTTTACATCAAGAATACTCAGCGGATTATATACAACAAAAACACCGGCTTCTTTAGCATATTCCTCTATCTTATCGAAATTCTCCACTATGGAAGCTGTCTCGTATTCTTCAGCATTTATTCTTTTTTCAAGTCCCTTTATTACAATGCTTGATTTCTCCATCAGAAACAAAACTTTATAATCTTCTAAGCTCATCTTATTCCCTCCGCCTCAGAAATAAAAAAGACACTTTTTCATAATGGCTCTCATTCTACAATAAATTGATATAAATCAATTATAAAATATCCGCCGATACGAAAAAATGTCGTGTTTTAAAAGATTATCTAAAGTTTTTATAAAACCTTACCATCAGAAAAGTTTAGCACTTTGCATTTATGATAAGATTAAAACAGAATACGTAAAGTTTCAGTTCTGATGTAGAAGGTCCCTGCGGAGGTAAATCATTAATGAGCGATAAAAAATTTACCCCTCTGATGCTATTCCATCTTATCCTGATGGTGGTACTTATCGTTATGTGTATAAAAAATGCGACTGCGGTTCATTCCAAAATCTCACTTATGTCTGAGCCTGATGAAATAACAACCGCTCAGCACATCGTTGCTTTTAATGTCCTTAGCATGCTTGCACTATGTTTTGGTGTAATCTATCTGCTAATGAGATACAATAAAAAGTCAGCCCTCTTCTATAAAGCTTTTTTTGTAATGACTGCCATAGAAACCACGGGGGCTTATGTTTTAATCATAGTTAAGTGGGGACAACAGACATTATTTGCCCTTTCCAGTTATCTGATTCCCCTTCTTGTTATGATGGTCACAATTTGTATCCTTCTGTTCCTTGCGTTTTGGAAAAATCTTGGCAAAAAGAAATCCTTTATTCTATTTGCCATTCTGCTAATTATGGACATAGTATTTGGCCATCTTTTTATGAACAGACCTGAAATGATAGTAACTCTCCTGTCCAGATTAGCTCTTGATGTCACCATCGGCCTTGCCATAAAAGGCAAGTACGATGACAAAGCTGCACGCGGGACAGTTTAAAGGACTGCCATTTTACTTTGCTGCATTGCAAATAATATCAATACAGTTCTCTATTCCCAAAGACGAGCTTTTTAGGCACAGGTCATAATATTCTGCGTTCCCGAATTCTGTATGGGTATAATACTTACAGTATTTTTTTCTGGCCTTATCCACTGAACGAAGGTGGTCCATTATTTCCTTCTCACTACACCCGGGCATCTTGGCCTTCATATGATCAATCCTATAGTGCTCCGTAGCAGAAACAAATACATGGAGTGTTCTGTCAAACTCCTGCAGGATGATATTTGCATTTCTTCCGACAATTACGCAATTTCCGCTCTCTGCCACCTTTTTTATAGCCTCTTTCTGAGCATCAAAGAGTCTTTCATCCAATGGCTTATTATAGAAATCAAAAAGACTCTGACCAAAGCCAAACTCCCTCGGAACTCGTTCATCATAATTTCTGACCTCCTGAGGGGTCAGATTTCCACTTTCCATAGCCGCTTTAAGGATTATATCCTTATCACAGTAGTAATATCCAAGCCTATCTGCTACAGCCTGTCCGATAGTGCTCCCACCGGCTCCAAACTGTCGACTTATAGTGATTATATTTTTCATAGTTTTCCCCATTCTTATAAGACTTTATTCAAGAAGTCTATTGTTCTTTCTTCTTTAGGATTCAGAAGAACTTCCTGAGGAGTTCCCTCTTCCACAATATAACCGCCATCCATGAAAATGACTCTGTCCGCCACTTCTCTGGCAAAGCCCATCTCATGAGTAACAATTACCATAGTCATACCATCAGCAGCAAGATCCTTCATAACCTGTAGAACCTCTCCTACCATCTCCGGATCGAGCGCAGAGGTTGGCTCATCGAACAGCATAATATCGGGCTGCATACATAATGCCCTTGCTATGGCTACTCGCTGCTTCTGTCCTCCTGAAAGCTGACTCGGAAAACTTTCTGTCTTATCCTCAAGACCGACCTTTTTAAGCATGTCCTTTGCCCTGGAAACAGCTTCTGATCTAGAGCACTTTTTCAGTTGTACAGGTGCAAGAGTAAGGTTGTCCAGTATATTCAGATTGTTAAACAGGTTGAAGTGTTGAAATACCATTCCGATATTTTCACGCACATGATTTATATTCACCTGCTTTTTGGTAATGTCATTTCCATCAATAATTATGGTACCTGCTGTTACATCTTCCAGCTTATTAAGGCAACGTAGGAAAGTTGATTTACCTGATCCGGATGGTCCGATAACACACACTACTTCACCCTTGGTAACCTCTGTGGAAATATCCTTTAAAACTTCCAGATCACCAAATCTTTTTTTGAGGTTTGAAACCTTTATCTTGATTTCTTTTTTATCTTCCAACACTAAGCCTCCTCTCAACCCTCTTTGCACTACGTGAAAGGATAGTTATAACAATCAGATACATAATTCCAACAATAGCCCATGTCTGAAAGGACATGAAAGTATTCGCCTGAACATTTTTGGCCGTATTAACAAGCTCCGGAAACCCTATGACTGACAGAATGGACGTATCCTTCAGGGTAATAATAAACTGATTTATAAAAGTAGGAATCATTGTCTTTATAGCCTGCGGAAGAACAACCTTCCTCATAGCCATTCCATAGGTAAGTCCGAGTGACCTTGCAGCCTCCATCTGGCCAACATCAACTGATTGAATACCTGCCCTGACAATCTCAGCCATATAGGCTCCGCAGTTTAAAGCCAGACAGATTGTACCCGCTTGTAAAGCAGTCAGGCTCATAGAGAAGCCACCTATTATTGTATTAAAGAAGTACGGTACACCGAAGTACACAAAGAATGCCAGAACAATCATCGGTACACCTCTTATAACATCTACAAATATCTGGGACACAATATTGCATATACGGTTTTTTAAAACTCCCAGAATACCGAAGATCATACCGATAATACATGCAAAAAACAGTCCCAATAGTGCTAAGAGAAGTGTTCTTCCAAGAGCCACCAGCAGCATACTGCCATAAACTGTAATAATTTTTATCATATTTAAAAATTCCTCATTTGACTAACCGGGCAGGTTGCCCTGCCCGGAAAAGAATTGATATTTAGTAATTCAGATTCAAAAAATTACTCACCAAGGTATTTCTTGATTATTTCATCATAAGTTCCGTTAGCTTTGATGTTTGCAAGTCCCTTGTTAAACATATCAACAAGCTCCTGGTTATCCGCATTGAAAATGGCAAAACCATATGCTGCAGGCTCATTTCCTGTACCATCTACAATCTTCATAGCAATACCTGTATCCTTGATGTTAGCTGCCATTATCGGTGTATCATCAAATGTTGCAGCAACCTGTCCACCGACAACAGCCTGATACATAGTCGGTGAATCCTCGAAGTATGTTACAGTGAATCCATATTCCTCTGAAAGGCTTTCTGCATAAGAAGCACTCATGGTACCTGTTTTAACAGCTACTGATTTTCCGTTAAGTCCATCAAAACCTGTGATATCTGATGAAGTCTCTACTGCCATACTCTGATTTGCATCATAATATCCATCAGAGAAAATCCATCCGGATTCCTTTCTCTCATCAGTAATTGATGCGCCGGCAATCATTCCGTCAGCCTGCCCGGCCTGGCAGGCAGCAATTGAAGCATCCCATCCAAGAACCTGAACTTCATAGGCAAATCCCTGATCCTTTGCTACTGCATCAAGAATATCCATGTCGATACCTACAAAATTACCACTGTCATCTGTGTACTCAAAGGGTTTGAAAGATGTGTCGGTTGCAATCTTCCATACTTTTCCGGATGCGTCTGAAGCAGGCTCTGCTTCTGTCTCTGTTTCTGCTGCTGTTTCTGTTGATGTTGCCTGTTCAGCGTCAGCTTTACTCTCATCTGTTTTTCCTGCTGAACTGCCGCAGCCTGCAGCTACAACCATTACACAACTCATTACCAATGCCAACATTTTCTTTTTCATAACCTTTTGCTCCTTCCGTTTTTACATTCATCTACAAATGCTTTTACTAATTTTAAGTTCTCCTCATTATTTTCAAAGGAAAACTCCGGGTGCCACTGCACTCCTATTGCAAATCTGTGATTTTTCACAGCTATTGCCTCTACCAGTCCATCTTCCGAAACTGCCATTTTGACAACATGTGGAGAAATATCCTTTATTGCCTGATGGTGATAACTGTTAACGGGATGAATTCCCTTCCCTATAATTGAAGCTAACTGTGTCTCTTCCAGTACCTCAACAAAATGCGCCTTCCTATCATAGGGCGGCGACATATGATGTTCTACCTTACAGTCATATTCGGTGGGAAGATCCTGATATAAAGTTCCGCCAAGATGGGCATTTATGAACTGTATCCCACGGCAGATACCCAGTAATGGCTTATTATTCTTAAGGCACTTATCCAAAAGATAAGCTTCCATCTTATCCCTTAAGGGGCAGGCGATGCCACATGTTGCTTTTGGTGTATCCTTGTATACATTCGGAGACACATCATGCCCACCTGTAAAGAGAATACCATTACATAAAGAGTATACCATTTCAAGCTCCCCTTCATCATCAGTAAGTGGAAGCATAATTGGCACACCTCCACATTTCTCAATGACCTTCATATAGCCGGGAAGCATCCAATAGCTTTCTTTTTCGTCATCATATAGCGGAATTAATCCAATTATCGGACTCAACTTTTTTCCTCCCAAAAATAGAAAAGACGCCTGCTCAAAATAGCAGACGCCGTTGTCTTTATAAAGGATACTATAACCAATTTGGGGCAAATTTGCAAATAAATAAGACAACCAAACGGGTACCAGCAAAAATTTTGTTATCCTTATTATGTTGTATTATTTTTGTTATATCGTTCTGTGTGTCATTGAATCCTCAGATACCTGTAGTCATGAATTATTAATAATACTGACGAACATCTTCCTCGCTGAGGTCAGAATAAATTTCGTTCATCTTTACTTCCCGATAAACTGAATCAAAATCAGGATAAATCCTTTTTAGCGTTTTTACCATAGCTTCAAGGCCTTCTATTTTTTTAAGTTCTCCATAGCTCTTTGTTGCTTCTTCTTGTGTCAATAGTGCAAACATAACGTCTTCGACCTCCTTTCTATGAGATGTCAGATACTCAACCAAATCACCATTTTCTATACAAATTCTGATTGCTTCCTGAACAGCTATCTTCTTGTCTTTATGAAGTGAAAGCTGCTGTTTAACCACAATACAGAATGCTATATATTGTCCAATTATATCTTTTCTTCCATCATCGGCAAAAATTACCTTTGCTTTAAGATCTATATCTATTGAACTATCTTTAAAGAATTCATCCTTAAACGATATAATATCTGCTTTGCCTGATCTGTTACCGGTATAAATTACATACATCTCCGGAACAGGTAAATCTATCTTTGATTCGCTATATAACCTAGCTTTAATCTTCTCATTGGAATATATGTAATCCTGATAGGTTCTTGCAAGGTATATAAACATCCTTGCGATAATATTAGGACTCCATGTAGACTGAGCTTCTACAAGGACTACAAGCTTTCCATTTGCAATAAAACCAAGGTCATTATATATATCGTTCGTTAAAACATTTTCTATAGTGACTAGCTCCAGATCATCTTCATCTGTCCTTTCATCATCCGGATGCAATGCCTTATATAACTGAAGAAGATATTTTTTATCTTCTCCACCGAACATCTTTGTAAATACACTATCTTGATAATCTCTTTTTACTCCACCCATTTACTATTTACCTCACTTATATTTTACCATATTCACCCCAAAACCGATACAGGGTTAAGTTGAGAGCCATTGGCTCCTTTGGTATCACGAGTCAATTTAGGCTCTGCTTCTAATTGCTTTATTTTTATGTTCACATCATTTTACCAACTCAATGATGCAGGAATGCTGTTGATGAAATCATCACTACAGCTGCAAGATTTTAATACTTCAAATATTATGGCGATGTGAGTCTTAATCACACCGCCTTTTTATAATCCATATAGAAAGCAACCGCCTATTATTCAGAATCATTCTTTTATTCCACAATCGGTTCTATCAATTTGATAATACTTAGAGTATTTTGAGATAGCTTTTCTCCAACTATTATGAGTCGCTGACTGGACATCATTTAGCAGACATACTTCATTATGAATTATATTACACATGTCATTTAATTCATTTCTAAACATTTCAGGGTTAACATATCCAGTATTAATAAGCTTAGCAATCTGGTTAATGTTATTTCCAATCCTTCCTAACTGATATTTGATTTTTGTAAGAGCATTGGTCTCATCATCTATCAAAATTCGCATAGTTACTTGTCTCTGAAAAATGGACCAACGAACAAATTCGGAAACAGACATCTCAAAATCATTAGCAAGATTGCGTAATCTTTTCAGTTCATTTTCGCTTAGACGAACATGTAAGTATTTGTCAGTATTTCTTCTGTCTTCTTCCTTGATTTTTTTCATTTTCCCTCCTTATCCTCTGCCTCTTTTTTTATTTTTTCGCTGTCAAATATAAGCCTTGATCTCATCACGTCATAGTCAAGATTCACTTTTATAATTTCACGATATGCTTTTATTTCATCCATCCTATAAACCTGATATGTAGGATTTTCGTCACTTGTATCATTTTTCTGATTGATAAGATTGATGTAATCTAAGTTAGTATTCTCTGTAGTAATCTTTGTATTAGTGGTACCCTGTAGGTCACCACCCTCTGCCCTGCAGGGAACCAGGGTAGTGCCCTCTAGGGCACAGGGTGATGCCCTGGAGGGCACACCCCTATAAGTTTTTTCGGAAAAGTAATTTCCTTCAATTTCTCTGGTACTAATTCCAGATACATACAGTTATATAGCTTAATGCCATCTTTAGTTGTTTCATTTCTTAAATGCTTACGAATTACACCAATTTTGCACAGATAGTCGATTGCGAGTCTCGCCTGCTTTTTGGTAACTCCATATTGTTCTTCAATTTGCCGGTAGCTTCTTTATTGTTGGTACTGGAACCCCAAAAAAAGGTACCAAAAAGGTACCAGATACTATTTTTTTATCATTAGTTTACCATATTTACATGTAAAAAGGCTTCCGAGAAAACTCTCGGAAGCCTTGATTTTACTTATAGTTTGAACTATTCAGTCCGGATTACTCGATGATTGTAGCAACACGGCCTGATCCAACTGTTCTACCACCCTCACGGATAGCGAACTTAAGACCCTGCTCCATAGCGATGGGGTGGATAAGCTCGATGCTCATTGTTACGTGGTCACCAGGCATGCACATCTCTGTACCTTCAGGAAGGTTGCAAACACCTGTAACGTCAGTTGTTCTGAAGTAGAACTGAGGTCTGTAGTTGTTGAAGAAAGGAGTATGACGTCCACCTTCATCCTTTGTAAGAACGTAAACCTCAGCTGTGAACTTCTTATGGCAAGTTACAGAACCGGGCTTTGTGATACACTGACCTCTTTGGATACCATCACGGTCAACACCACGAAGAAGAAGACCAACGTTGTCACCAGCTTCGCAGTAATCCATTGTCTTACGGAACATCTCGATACCAGTACATACTGACTTAGATGTCTCTTCCTTGATACCAACGATTTCGATTTCGTCGTTAAGGTTAAGGTGACCTCTCTCTACACGGCCAGTAGCAACTGTTCCACGACCTGTGATTGTGAATACGTCCTCAACAGGCATAAGGAAAGGCTTATCTGTCTCACGAGTAGGTTCAGGGATGTAAGAATCAACTGTGTCCATAAGCTCCATAACCTTGTCGCCCCACTCAGACTTAGGATCCTCAAGAGCCTTAAGAGCTGAACCACGAATGATCGGGATATCATCTCCAGGGAACTCATACTCTGTAAGAAGGTCTCTGATCTCCATCTCAACGAGGTCAAGAAGTTCAGGATCATCAACCATATCGCACTTGTTCATGAATACGATGATGTAAGGAACACCTACCTGACGAGCAAGAAGAACGTGCTCTCTTGTCTGAGCCATAACACCATCAGTAGCAGCAACAACAAGGATAGAACCATCCATCTGAGCTGCACCAGTGATCATGTTCTTTACATAGTCAGCGTGGCCAGGGCAGTCAACGTGTGCGTAGTGTCTGTTAGCTGTCTCATACTCGATGTGAGCAGAGTTGATTGTGATACCACGCTCTTTTTCCTCGGGTGCTTTATCGATCTGATCGAAAGCAACAGCAGGGCTGAATCCTCTGTCAGCAAGAACAGTTGTGATAGCTGCTGTAAGAGTTGTCTTACCATGGTCAACGTGTCCGATTGTACCAATGTTTACGTGCGGTTTGCTTCTGTCAAACTTAGCTTTAGCCATTTTAAAATATCCTCCTTAAATAAAAAATGTTACATTAACATTCTTTTCTCATAATAACCGACATATCGATTATATTAGAATTTTGGCTTGAAATCAAGCCTTAAATAGTATAAATAGGGGCTTTGAGGTATGTTTTCATTCGAAAAATAACTTTAAGCCCCACTTATATTACCTTATTAAGCGTTCTTGTTAGATAGAACCTTCTCCTGGATGTTCTTCGGAACAGGAGCATACTTCTCGAAGAACATGGAGTAGTTACCACGACCCTGTGTTCTGGAACGAAGGTCTGTAGCATATCCGAACATCTCAGCAAGCGGAACATGTGCTCTAACAATCTTACCGCCGCCAAGGTCATCCATACCTTCAACCTGTCCACGACGAGAGTTAACGTCACCGATAACATCTCCCATGTACTCTTCAGGCATAGTAACCTCAACCTTCATGATGGGCTCAAGGAGAACCATTCCGCCCTTAGCCATAGCATCCTTAAATGCCATTGATCCGGCAATGTGGAATGCCATTTCTGAAGAATCGACTTCATGATAAGATCCGTCATAAACTGTAGCATGTACACCTACAACAGGGAATCCACCAAGAGAACCTGCCTTCATAGCCTCTTCGATACCTTCGCTGATAGGCTGGATATATTCCTTAGGAATAGAACCACCGACAACTTCGCTATCAAACTGGTAAAGGTTTTCTCCGTTGGCATCCATGGGCTCGAAACGAACCTTACAGTGACCATACTGACCACGTCCACCGGACTGCTTAGCATACTTACTCTCGATATCGCAAGCATTTACAAGAGCCTCTCTGTATGCAACCTGAGGTGCACCAACGTTAGCCTCTACCTTATACTCACGAAGAAGTCTGTCAACGATGATATCAAGGTGAAGCTCACCCATACCAGCGATGATAGTCTGACCTGTCTCAGAGTTTGTATGTGCTCTGAATGTAGGATCCTCTTCAGCAAGCTTCTGAAGTGCTTCATCAAGCTTCTGCTGACCAGCCTTAGTCTTAGGCTCGATAGCAAGCTCGATAACGGGATCCGGGAACTCCATAGACTCAAGGATTACGGGGTTCTTCTCATCACAGAGTGTATCACCTGTAGTTGTGTTCTTAAGACCAACAGCTGCAGCGATATCACCTGAATATACCTTATCAAGGTCTGAACGCTTATTAGCATGCATCTGAAGGATACGTCCAAGACGCTCCTTTGTGTCCTTAGTACTGTTAAGTACGTAAGAACCTGAATTTGCAGTACCACGATATACACGGAAGAATGCAAGCTTTCCTACGAAAGGATCGCTGACAATCTTGAATGCAAGAGCTGCGAACGGGCCATCATCTGTTGACTCAACCTCAACCTCATTGCCATCCATGTCTGTACCCTTACATGCAGGGATGTCAATAGGTGAAGGCATGAACTCGATAACAGCGTCGATAAGCTTCTGGATACCACGGTTTCTGTGTGCAGAACCACAGCATACAGGGAAAGCTTTGCACTCACAAGTAGCCTTACGAAGAGCAGCCTTAAGCTCCTCCTTTGTAGGCTCCTCACCCTCAAGGTACTTCATCATAAGATCTTCATCGAGGTCGCAGATCTTCTCCACGAGCTCACTACGATAAAGCTCTGCATCATCCTTAAGATCAGCAGGGATCTCGCCGATTGTTACATCTTCACCCTTATCATCATTATAGATGTAAGCCTGCATCTCAAAAAGGTCGATAACACCCTGGAACTGATCCTCAGCTCCGATCGGGATTTCGATCATAATAGCGTTTTTCTTAAGTCTATTTCTGATCTGCTCAACAGCTCCGAAATAGTTTGCTCCAATGATATCCATCTTGTTGATGAATGCCATACGAGGAACATTAAATCCGTCAGCCTGACGCCATACGTTCTCAGACTGAGGCTCAACGCCTTCTTTTGCACTGAATACGCCTACAGCGCCATCAAGTACACGAAGTGAACGCTCAACCTCAACGGTAAAGTCAACGTGGCCGGGAGTATCGATAATGTTGATACGATGCTCCTGAGCACCGGGCTTAACCTTTCCGTTTTCCTGAAGTGTCCAATGGCATGTTGTAGCTGCAGATGTGATTGTGATACCTCTCTCCTGCTCCTGTTCCATCCAGTCCATGGTAGCAGTACCTTCGTAGGTCTCACCAATCTTGTAGTTAACACCGGTATAGTAAAGAATACGCTCTGTAAGTGTAGTCTTACCGGCATCAATATGCGCCATAATACCAATGTTTCTGGTTCTCTCCAATGGGTATTGTCTTTCAGCCAAAGGTTTATCCTCCTAATAAAAATCGACGTTTCTAACACCAAACTCTTAAAATTAGAATCTGTAGTGTGAAAATGCCTTGTTTGCTTCTGCCATCTTGTGCATATCTTCTTTTCTCTTTA
This sequence comes from Butyrivibrio sp. AC2005, assembly GCF_000424145.1. Lineage (GTDB taxonomy): Bacteria > Bacillota > Clostridia > Lachnospirales > Lachnospiraceae > Butyrivibrio. The sequence goes on along the minus strand of NZ_AUJI01000009.1, from coordinate 241,878 downwards.
CAGATGCACCAGTGTTGTTAAATGCATCAAGAATCTCAGATGCAAGTCTGTCGACCATGGTCTTCTCGCCTCTGTTACGAGAAAATGTTACAAGCCAGCGAAGTGCAAGAGCCTGACGTCTATCCGGACGAACCTCGATCGGTACCTGATATGTAGCACCACCGATACGTCTAGCCTTTACCTCGAGAGCGGGCATGATGTTGTTCATAGCACCCTCGAATACTTCAAGAGCAGGCTTACCAGCCTTCTCCTCTACCTGTGCGAATGCACCATATACGATTTTCTGTGCAACACCCTTCTTACCATCAAGCATAACTGTGTTGATAAGCTTTGTTACAACCTTGTTATCGTATAAAGGATCCGCTAATACGTCACGTTTTACAATATGTCCTTTACGCGGCACGGTTCTTCCCTCCTTTAGAATCACAGATGAGTGTCAGTCTTCATCTGTTTACTATAGATCATAGGTACTCACTAATTTTAGTGTACGTGCGGTTTTTCTTACTTCTATATAAAAGAGAAATACCAACACCATTAAAAAAATTAGATCTTGTAATGATAGTTACTTAAATTACTTTGCAGCCTTAGGTCTCTTTGCACCGTACTTGGAGCGAGCCTGCTTACGGTCTGCAACACCTGCTGTGTCAAGAGTTCCACGAATAATGTGATATCTTGTACCAGGCAGGTCCTTAACTCTTCCACCACGGATGAGAACAACGCTGTGCTCCTGAAGGTTGTGGCCTTCGCCGGGGATATAGCTTGTCACCTCGATACCGTTAGAAAGACGTACTCTGGCGATCTTTCTAAGAGCTGAGTTAGGCTTCTTAGGTGTAGCAGTCTTAACAGCTGTGCATACGCCTCTCTTCTGCGGTGAAGCAGTATCAATTGCCTTCTTGTGAAGGGAATTGAATCCTTTCTGAAGCGCAGGAGCTGTTGACTTCTTCTCAGAAGTCTGACGGCCTTTACGAACTAACTGGTTAAATGTTGGCATTCCTTTTACCTCCTATTTTAGTAGTAAAACAATATATGATAAACAGACAGCTCTCTGACATAGAAACCATCTGAAAATCAACAAAACAATTACATACTTCAAGCGAAAGGGGCAAACTACCCCTCTCGCTTGTCGCACAGTTTACAAGTATAAATATTAAAAATTAGCTTGTCAAGCACAATCGTTTTAAAATTGTACTATTTTATGAACTTTTCATAATTAAGAAAAGTATTATTCCTCGTCGTCAGTTACGACTACCTCATCTGCCTCGGAATCAAGATCAGTGATAAAATCATCATCGTCATCCAGATTCTTCTTAAGAATCAGCTTATCGAGATCCTTAAAGTTAGCATCTGTATTAAGAGCTGTGTTACGATAACGCTTCATACCTGTTCCTGCAGGAATCAGTTTACCGATAATAACGTTTTCCTTAAGTCCGATAAGAGGATCAACCTTACCCTTAATAGCAGCATCGGTAAGAACCTTTGTTGTCTCCTGGAAGGATGCAGCTGACAGGAAGGAGTTTGTAGCAAGAGCGGCCTTGGTAATACCAAGAATAACCTGCTTTCCTTCTGCGGGCTTTTTGCCTTCACTTATAAGTCTCTCATTGTCGTCCTCGAAATCAAGTACGTCAACCAGTGTTCCGGGAAGGAAGTTTGTATCTCCACTCTCCTCTATGCGTACCTTCTTAAGCATCTGACGAACAATAACCTCGATATGCTTATCGCAGATATCAACACCCTGCAGACGATAAACTCTCTGAACCTCGCGGAGCAGATAATCCTGAACTGCACGGATTCCCTTGATCTTAAGAAGATCATGAGGATTTACGGAACCTTCTGTAAGCTCATCACCGGCCTCAACCTGCTGGTTATCAATAACCTTGATACGTGATCCGTAAGGGATGAGATATGCCTTTGACTCACCTGTCTCATCGTTTGTGATGATAACTTCACGTTTCTTCTTTGTATCCTTAATGGTAGCTGTACCATCAAGCTCTGAAATAATTGCAAGTCCCTTAGGTTTTCTTGCCTCGAAAAGCTCCTCAACACGGGGAAGACCCTGTGTGATATCTCCACCGGCAACACCACCGGTATGGAATGTTCTCATAGTAAGCTGTGTTCCGGGCTCACCGATAGACTGAGCTGCAATGATACCAACTGTTTCACCGACCTGAACAGGTTCACCGGTTGCCATGTTAGCACCATAGCACTTAGCACAGATACCAATGTGTGAACGGCATGTAAGGATTGTACGAATCTTAACTGCTGTTACAGGCTCACCCTTACTGTTAATACCATCACTTAAGATTCTCTTAGCACGGCTGGGTGTAATAATGTGATTCTTCTTAACAATTATGTTTCCATCTTTGTCCTTGATATCCTCACATGTATATCTTCCTGTGATACGATCCTCTAAAGGCTCGATCATAGCCTTACCGTCTTTGAATTCCTTAACAGTAATTCCGGGAATTACTGCCTTTCCTTCACTACAGTCAAGCTCACGGATAATAAGCTCCTGTGATACGTCAACCATTCGACGTGTCAAATATCCTGAATCGGCTGTACGAAGCGCTGTATCGGACAGACCCTTACGAGCACCATGCGCTGACATGAAGTATTCCAGAACGTCCAGACCTTCACGGAAGTTTGACTTGATAGGAAGTTCGATTGTACGACCTGTTGTATCAGCCATAAGTCCACGCATACCAGCCAGCTGCTTGATCTGCTGATCACTACCACGGGCTCCGGAATCCGCCATCATGTGAATATTGTTGTACTTATCAAGTCCTTTAAGAAGGACATCGGTAAGCTTCTTATCTGTATCCATCCATGTCTCAACAACAAGACGATAACGCTCTTCGTCTGTCATAAGACCACGACGGTAGTTTGTAGCAATCTCATCAACAACAGCCTGTGCTTCATCAAGCATTTCCTGCTTCTGCGGAGGCACTGTCATATCTGCAATAGATACGGTCATAGCCGCTCTTGTTGAATAGTGATAACCTGTTGACTTGATCTTATCAAGTACCTCTGCTGTAGCAAAAGTACCATGTGTATTGATCATATTGGTAACGATTTTCTTCAGCTGTTTCTTACCAACCATAAAGTCGATTTCAAGCTTGTACTTGTTCTCCGGAACTGAACGATCAACAAATCCAAGATCCTGAGGAATGAACTCATTGAAAAGGAATCTTCCAAGTGTAGACTCAACAAGTCCGGATTCTTCCTCTCCGTTCTCATTCTTACGACTTATACGGATTGTAATTTTTGACTGAAGTGTAATGTAATCATTCTCGTAAGCAAGGATTGCTTCATCTATGCTCTTAAAGAACTTACCTTCACCCTTTGCACCTTCACGCTCCTGTGTAAGATAGTAAATACCAAGGACCATATCCTGAGTAGGAACGTTAACAGGACCACCATCTGAAGGCTTAAGCAGGTTGTTAGGAGCAAGCATAAGGAATCTGCTCTCTGCCTGTGCCTCTACGGACAAAGGAAGGTGTACAGCCATCTGGTCACCATCGAAGTCCGCATTGAAAGGTGTACAAACAAGCGGATGAAGCTTAATAGCTTTACCTTCAACAAGGATAGGCTCAAATGCCTGGATACCAAGTCTGTGAAGTGTGGGAGCACGGTTAAGCATTACAGGGTGCTCTTTAATTACATCCTCAAGTACATCCCATACCTGCTCATCAAGTCTCTCGACAAGCTTCTTGGCATTCTTTATATTCTGTGAGATTCCTCTGGAAACAAGTTCCTTCATAACAAAGGGCTTGAAAAGTTCAATAGCCATTTCCTTAGGAAGTCCGCACTGATAAATCTTAAGCTCAGGACCTACGACAATAACTGAACGTCCTGAATAGTCAACACGCTTACCAAGAAGGTTCTGACGGAAACGACCGCCCTTACCTTTAAGCATGTCTGAAAGGGATTTAAGTGCACGGTTTCCGGGACCTGTAACAGGTCTTCCACGTCTGCCGTTATCAATAAGTGCGTCTACAGCTTCCTGAAGCATACGCTTCTCGTTACGAACAATGATGTCCGGAGCGCCAAGATCAAGAAGTCTCTTAAGACGATTATTTCTGTTAATAATACGACGGTAAAGATCATTAAGATCTGATGTTGCAAAACGTCCACCGTCGAGCTGTACCATAGGACGAAGATCCGGAGGAATAACCGGAATGCAGTCAAGTACCATCCATGAAGGATCATTACCTGATTCACGGAAAGACTCAACAACTTCAAGTCTCTTTATGATACGCTGCTTCTTCTGTCCGCTGGAAGTATCAAGACCTTCCTTGAGTTCCTGATATTCAGCTTCAAGATCGATACTCATAAGAAGCTCTTTAATTGCTTCTGCACCGATACCTGCACGGAATTTTCCGCCCCACTCTTCACGGGCATCCTGATATTCCTTCTCAGAAAGAACCTGTTTATATTCCAGGTTTGTCTCTCCGGCATCAAGTACGATATATGAAGCAAAGTACAGAACCTTCTCAAGTACTCTGGGTGAAAGATCAAGGATAAGTCCCATACGGCTGGGAATACCCTTGAAATACCAGATATGTGATACAGGAGCAGCAAGCTCGATGTGACCCATACGCTCACGACGAACACTGCTCTTAGTTACTTCAACGCCACAACGGTCACAGATTACGCCTCTGTAACGAATCTTTTTGTACTTACCACAGTGACATTCCCAGTCCTTTGTGGGTCCAAAAATCTTCTCACAGAACAGACCGTCTCTTTCAGGCTTAAGTGTACGATAGTTGATTGTCTCAGGCTTTAAAACCTCGCCATGTGACCACTCTCTGATCTTCTCAGGAGAAGCGAGACCAATCTTTATAGCATCAAATGTCATCGGCTGATATGTCGGTGCTGATGAAGTTCTTCCGCTGGAAGCTTCGTTTATTGCTTTATTCATTGTAGAATCAGACATTCGTAACCTCTTTTCTCTTGTTTACGTGGTTGCAGTTACTAATTACCGCATATAGATTAGAATTTCGCTTGCGAAATTCTCGCGCGAGGCGTGGTTGCTTTAGCAACCTTTACCTTTCACGCCGATGCGCACAATAATTTTTAATCGTAATTTGAATTACTAAGTAATTCAAATTTGATTAAAAGTTGTCATCAAGACCATCTGCAGCATCAAACTCTTCTTCTATAGCTGCATCGTCATCCTCAGTCACAAGTTCGCCATCTTCATCGAAAGCCTGTGTCTGATAGCCGTTCTCTGCGAGATTCTCACGATCATAGTCGCGATTTACCTCACCTTCAATTTCATAGCGGTAGTCAGAATCACTGTAATCAACCGACTCCATGATCTCTACTTCGGTGTTATCCTCACGAAGCACACGTACATCCAATCCAAGTGACTGGAGCTCCTTCAGAAGAACCTTGAAGGATTCCGGTACTCCGGGTTCAGGGATATTATCGCCCTTGATAATTGCTTCATATGTCTTAACACGTCCTACAACATCATCAGACTTAACAGTCAGAATCTCCTGCAGTGTGTAAGCTGCACCATAAGCCTCAAGAGCCCAAACTTCCATCTCTCCGAAACGCTGTCCACCGAACTGTGCCTTACCACCAAGAGGCTGCTGTGTAACCAATGAGTAAGGACCGGTTGAACGAGCATGGATCTTATCATCAACAAGGTGATGGAGCTTAAGGTAATGCATGTGTCCGATAGTTGTCGGTGAATCGAACGGAATACCCGTACGACCATCTCTAAGCTGAACCTTACCATCAGTATGGATCGGAACACCCTTCCAAAGCTCTCTGTGATCTCTGTTATCATACAGATACTTCATGATTTCAGGATCTACACTATCTTTATATTTCTCTTCAAACTCTTCCCAAGTGCTGTTTACATAATCATTAGCCATGGTAAGAGTAGCCTGAATATCTTTCTCGTTGGCACCATCAAAAATAGGTGTAGCAATGTTAAATCCAAGAGCCTTAGCAGCAAGTGAAAGGTGAATCTCAAGGACCTGTCCGATATTCATACGAGAAGGCACGCCCAAAGGATTAAGCACGATATCGAGCGGACGACCGTTAGGCAGGTAAGGCATATCCTCTATAGGAAGTACACGGGATACGACACCCTTGTTACCATGACGACCAGCCATCTTATCGCCGACTGAAATCTTTCTCTTCTGTGCAATGTAAATACGAACTGCCTGGTTAACACCGGGGCTAAGCTCATCGCCATTCTCTCTTGTGAATACCTTGGCATCAACTACGATACCATACTCACCATGAGGAACCTTAAGTGATGTATCACGAACTTCACGAGCCTTTTCTCCAAAAATAGCACGAAGAAGTCTCTCTTCAGCAGTAAGCTCTGTTTCTCCCTTAGGAGTAACCTTACCAACAAGGATATCACCCGCACGAACCTCAGCACCTATACGAATAATTCCGCGGTCGTCAAGATCCTTAAGTGCTTCGTCACCGACACCGGGAACGTCTCTTGTAATCTCTTCAGGTCCGAGCTTTGTCTCACGTGCCTCTGCCTCATATTCCTCAATATGAATGGAAGTGAATACATCGTCACGTACAAGTCTCTCACTGAGAAGAACCGCATCCTCGTAGTTATAACCTTCCCATGTCATGAATCCGATAAGAGGGTTCTTACCAAGACCAAGCTCACCCATGTAAGTTGAAGGACCGTCAGCAATAACATCGCCGGCTTTTACGTGATCGCCCTTAAATACGATAGGTCTCTGGTTATAACAGTTACTCTGGTTACTTCTCTGGAACTTAATGAGGTGATACTCTTCCTTCTCACCATCATCATATGTCATCTGGATAAGTTTGCTATCTACAAAATCAATAACACCATCCTTCTTGGCAACAACACAAACACCTGAGTCAACAGCTGCCTTACGTTCCATACCTGTTCCTACTGCAGGAGCTTCTGTTGTAAGAAGCGGCACTGCCTGACGCTGCATGTTTGATCCCATAAGAGCACGGTTAGCATCGTCATTCTCAAGGAAAGGAATAAGTGCTGTAGCAACTGAGAATACCATTCTCGGTGATACGTCCATGTACTCGAACATTGTCTTCGGATACTCGGAAGTCTCCTCTCTGTAACGACCGGAAGCATTATTCTTCTTGAAATAGCCGTTCTCATCAAGAGGTGTGTTAGCCTGAGCTACATGGTAATTATCTTCTTCATCCGCTGTCAGATACTCAACCTCATCTGTAACGCGAGGATTTTTAGGATCTGTACGGTCAACCTTACGATAAGGAGCCTCTACGAAACCATACTGATTAACTCTCGCATAGCTTGCGAGTGAGTTAATCAGACCGATGTTAGGACCTTCAGGTGTTTCGATAGGACACATACGTCCATAGTGAGTATAGTGTACGTCTCGAACCTCGAATCCGGCTCTGTCTCGGGAAAGACCACCGGGACCAAGTGCGGAAAGACGACGCTTATGAGTAAGCTCACCAAGAGGGTTATTCTGATCCATGAACTGTGACAGCTGTGAAGATCCGAAGAACTCCTTAACTGCAGCCTGTACAGGCTTAATGTTGATAAGACTCTGTGCAGAAATCTCATCAGCGTCATGTGTAGTCATTCTCTCACGAACAACTCTCTCAAGTCTGGAAAGACCAATTCTGTACTGGTTCTGTAAGAGCTCGCCCACGCAACGGATACGACGATTACCAAGGTGATCGATATCATCATCATGTCCGACGCCATACTCAAGATGCATATTATAGTTAATGGAAGCAAGAATATCTTCCTTAGTAATATGTTTAGGAATAAGTTCATTAACATTCTTTCTGATAACATCAGCAAGGCTCTCAGGATCCTTGTCAGCGTTCTCAGTAAGAATATCTCTGAGTGCAGGATAATAAACATCCTCAGTAATTCCCAGCTCTTCAGGATTGCAATCTATGAAGCTTGTAATATCAACCATCATATTGGAAAGGACCTTAATATTACGCTCCTCACCCTGAACAAGAACATAAGGAATACCTGCATTCTGAATCTCAGTAGCAAGTGCACGGTCTACCTTTGTACCAGCAGCTGCGATCATTTCACCTGTATTCTCGTCAATTACATCCTCTGCAAGAATCTGCTTATTAATTCTGTTCTTAAAATGAAGCTTCTTATTGAACTTATAGCGTCCAACCTTAGCAAGATCATATCTTCTTGCATCAAAGAACATAGCATTAATAAGACTCTCTGCACTTTCTACACTGAGAGGTTCACCGGGACGAATCTTTTTATACAATTCAAGAAGACCACTCTGGTAATCAGTTGAAGGATCCTTAGTAAAGCTTGCCTGGATCTTAGGCTCATCACCAAACAGGTCAACAATCTCTTCATTAGAGCCAATTCCGAGTGCACGAATAAGAACAGTAACCGGAACCTTTCTGGTTCTGTCTACTCTTACATAAAATACATCATAGGAATCAGTCTCATACTCGAGCCATGCACCACGATTAGGAATAACGGTACATGCAATCAGCTTCTTACCGATCTTATCACGAGTTATATCATAATAAATACCGGGGGAACGAACCAACTGGCTGACAATAACACGCTCTGCTCCGTTGATTACAAATGTTCCGGTTGCAGTCATAAGAGGAAGATCACCCATGAAAATTTCATGCTCAGCTATCTCTCCGCTCTCTTTATTATTAAGGCGAACCATAACCTTAAGCGGTGCCGCGAAGGTAGCATCTCTCTCTTTACATTTCTCGATTGTGTTCTTGTTCTTGTCAATCTCATCTTCGCAAAGTTTGAAATCAACAAACTCAAGACTCAGCTTACCGCTGTAATCCTCAATAGGAGAGATATCGTTAAAGACCTCTTTAAGACCCTCGTCAAGAAACCACTGATAGGAGTTCTTCTGAACTTCAATCAGGTTCGGCATCTCCAGGACTTCCTTCTGGCGCTGGAAACTCATACGTACATTTTTACCAGTACCACTAGGATGCAATCTGTTTTTTTCCATTGACATTCACCCCGTTCTTATTTTTTATTTAGTAGACAGGCTGGCGAACTCTAAAAAAGTGCGCAAAGCGCCTACCACTCCACAATAGTGCATCATCCATTCTACTATAAACATTTTTTGTCGTCAAGCACATTTTTTACAAAAGTCAAGTATTGATTTTTGTAAAATGATTCTTTTCCTGATTCAAAGTCAAGCAGATTCAGAATGGTTCGCGTAAAATACGCAAACAAAAAGAAAGCCATGCTTGCAAGTAAACTTGCGCATGACTTTCTTATTATTTACGTGCTTGACTTTGAAGTAGACAAGATTACTTAAGAGTAACCTTAGCGCCCTCAGCCTCAACCTTAGTCTTGATGTCATCAGCCTCTTCCTTAGAAGCGCCTTCCTTGATCATCTTAGGAGCATTGTCTACGAGATCCTTTGCTTCCTTAAGTCCAAGACCTGTAATCTCACGAACAACCTTGATAACCTTAACCTTGTTAGGACCAACTTCTGTAAGCTCTACGTTGAACTCAGTCTTCTCTTCCTCAGCACCTGCTGCTGCGCCGCCTGCTGCTGCTACAACAACACCTGCTGCTGCTGATACGCCGAACTCTTCCTCACAAGCCTTAACAAGATCGTTAAGCTCAAGAACTGATAACTCTTTGATTGCATCGATAATCTCTGCTGTAGATAACTTTGCCATTATTATTTACCTCCATTAAAAATAAGTTTGTTTTCAATAAAAATTTGTAATTACTCAGCTGTTGTAGCTGCTGCCTCTTCAGCAGGAGCTTCAGCTGTCTCTGCTGCAGGAGCTTCCTCTGCGGGAGCTGCCTCGCCACCCTCTGCCTTCTTCTCAGCGATCTGTTTAATGACACGAGCGAAGTTTGTGATAGGTGACTGCATAGAACCAAGCAACTTGGAAAGCAACTGATCCTTGGGAAGGATGTTTGCGATCTCCTTGAGTGCCTCTGCATCATACAGCTTGCCCTCGATCACACCACCTTTGATCTCAAGTGCCTTCGCCTTCTTTGCGAAGTCGTAGAGTACACGTGCAGGAGCTGCAGGATCTGTCTCAGAAATAGCGAGTGCGCTAGGTCCGTTAAGAAGATCAGCAAGCTGCTCAAAATCTGTACCCTTGAATGCGAAGTTCATCATCGTATTCTTGTAAACTTTGTAGCTGACGTTCTCTGCACGAAGCTTTCTACGAAGTTCTGTGTCCTCAGCAACAGTTAAACCACGGTGATCTACAAGTACAAGTGCCTGAGCGTTCTGAATCTTATCAGAAATCTCTTTTACTATGGGCTGTTTTAATTCAACCTTTGCCATCTTTTTACCTCCTTATAGAATTTACCGCCAAAGAAAAAGCCTCTCGAAGACGAGAGGCATAAAAGTCTTATCAAAACTTTTCCTCGGTAGGCGCTAAGCTTACGTCATCAAATGACACCTACTGTCTTCGGCTGGTCATAACGACCTTTGATAAGTTATCACATTTTTTTATATGTGTCAACATGTTTTTATAATTTATTTATTCTTACAGAAATAATTAATTTATTATTCCTCTTCAGAATCGCCAACAGGCTTTCCACCGGTAGCAAGCCACTTAAGATAAGCATTGATAAACGGATCAAGATCTCCATCAAGAACTCCGTCAGCATTAGAAGCCTTGAAACCTGTTCGAGTATCATTAACCATTGTGTAAGGCTGAAGAACATAGGAGCGAATCTGACTTCCCCATGCGTTATCCATTACCTCACCTCTAATGCCTGCAAGCTTCGCTGCCTGCTCTTCCTGTTTCATAATGAAGAGCTTTGCCTTCAGCATCTGCATAGCCTTGTCCTTGTTCTGGAACTGAGAACGCTCATTCTGACAAGCAACTACAACACCTGTAGGAATATGTGTGATACGTACAGCAGATGATGTCTTATTAATATGCTGTCCACCCGCACCACTTGAGCGATATGTATCAATTCTGAGATCATCAGGATTAATGTCGATATCTATATCTTCCTCAATATCAGGCATGATATCGCAGGAAACAAACGAAGTCTGTCTCTTAGCCTGTGCATTGAACGGACTGATACGAACAAGTCTGTGAACCCCGTGCTCTGACTTAAGAAGTCCGTAAGCATTTGTTCCTGAAATCTGGAATGTAACGGACTTAATTCCGGCTTCATCACCGTCGAGATAGTCAAGAACTTCTGTTGAGAAGCCCTTTCTCTCTGCCCATCTGGTATACATTCTGTAGAGCATTGACGCCCAGTCGCAAGCCTCTGTTCCACCTGCGCCCGCATTAAGTCTGAGGATTACATCATATTTGTCATAAGGTCCGTTCAAAAGATTACTGATACGGATTTTCTCAAGAGTTTCTTCAAACTGATCAAGCTCTGACCTGATCTCTGCTGCCATATCGTCATCATCAACGCCCTCTTCATTCTGAAGGTCGATGAGATCCATCATATCGTCGTACTGTTTGTGAAGACCTTCTATCTCTTCAACAAGGTCCTGCATGTTCTTAAGATTTCTTGTCTTCTTATTGGCTTTGTCAGCGTCATCCCAGAAAGTAGGCTCTTCCATCTCACGGGACAACTCTTCAATCATTTTCTTCTTAGAATCAAGGTCAAGAGAGGCAGTCACCTCATCAAGAGTACCTCTGAGATTAGAAAGCTCAACCTTCATCTGATCAAGTATTACCATATCTGTTCCTTCCATAAAAAAAGCTTGGAATAATATTTGTATTATCCAAGAACAACCTCATCCGACTGCTTTGCAGCCACCTTCCCCTAATAGGGGAAGGCTTTATGTTACTACCAAGCAAGCAGTTTTATTATACACATTCTGTCAACCCTGTGCTCTGCCATGGCAGTTCTTATATTTTTTACCGCTTCCGCAAGGGCAGGGATCATTGGGATAAACCTTTGCTTCCATACGCTTTACAGGCTCCTTGGCAGCACTGTCATCCTTATTTGTTCCGGTAACCTTTGCAACCTGTTCACGCTCAACCTTTTCTTCGATATGAACATGGAACAGAAGTCTTACGGTATCTTCCTTGATGTTGCGGGTCATCTCATCAAACATCTCAAAGCCGGCAAGCTTATACTCGATCTTAGGATCTCTCTGGGCAAATGCCTGAAGACCTATACCCTGACGGAGCTGATCCATGTCATCGATGTGATCCATCCACTTTCTGTCAATAACCTTGAGAAGAATTACACGCTCAATCTCACGGATTGTTTCAGGTTCCGGGAACTCAGCTTCCTTCTCCTCATAAAGCTTAACAGCTTCTTCCTTAAGCTGCTGCATAAGTCCGTTCTTAGTGAGCTTGGTGATACGTCCACGATTTATCTTCTTAAGAGGAATAATGGGAAGCAGAAGCTCGTTAAGTTCGCCAAGATCCCACTCATCTGAATCAGTAACCTCACCTACTACAGTCTGTACAGACTCTTCAACGATATCCGTAATCATCTTGTAAACAGTATCGCGCATGCTATCACCGTTCAGAACGCGTCTACGCTCATCATAGATGATTTCTCTCTGCTCATTATTAACCTGGTCATACTCAAGAAGGTTCTTACGGATACCATAGTTGTTATCCTCAATCTTCTTCTGAGCTGACTCAATAGCCTTTGAAAGAGCCTTATGTTCAATCTCCTGTCCTTCCGGAATTCCAAGGGAATTAAACATTGTAATCAGTCTCTCTGATCCAAAAAGTCTAAGGAGGTTATCCTCAAGTGAAAGATAGAACTTAGATTCACCGGGATCTCCCTGACGTCCTGAACGTCCACGTAGCTGATTATCTATACGTCTACTCTCGTGACGCTCTGTTCCGACAATCTTAAGACCGCCGGCTGCTACAGCCTCGTCATCAAGCTTAATATCGGTACCACGACCCGCCATGTTGGTTGCGATTGTAACCGCGCCATGCTTTCCTGCCTCAGCGACAATCTGCGCTTCCATCTCATGGAACTTGGCATTAAGTACGTTATGAGGAATTCCTCTTTTCTTAAGAAGCTTACTTACTTCTTCTGAGGACTCAATTGTAATTGTACCTACAAGTACAGGCTGACCTTTTTCATGTGCTGCCTGAACTGCATCAGCAACAGCATTGAGCTTTTCCTTCTTAGTCTTATAAACCGCATCCTGAAGATCCTTACGAATTACAGGTTTGTTGGTAGGAATCTCAATAACGTCCATTCCGTAAATGTCGCGGAACTCTCGCTCCTCTGTAAGAGCTGTACCTGTCATACCACACTTTTTCTCGAACTTATTGAAAAAGTTCTGGAAAGTGATTGTAGCAAGTGTCTTGGACTCTCTCTTAACCTTTACATGTTCCTTAGCCTCGATAGCCTGGTGAAGACCGTCTGAATAGCGACGACCCGGCATTACACGACCTGTAAATTCGTCGACGATAAGAACCTCATCATCCTTAACGATATAGTCGTGATCTCTTGCCATAAGGTTATTTGCTCTGAGAGCAAGGATAATGTTGTGCTGAATCTCAAGGTTCTCAGGATCAGCAAGGTTATCTATTCTGAAGAAGTTCTCAACCTTAGACACACCCTGTGCTGTAAGGTTAACAAGCTTATCCTTTTCATTAACTATGAAATCTCCGGTCTCCTCCTGTTCGATACCCATGATGGCATCCATCTTGGAGAATTCCTCCTGGTCAGCACCTCTTGTCATCTGCTTGGCAAGAATATCACATGCCTCGTAAAGCTTTGTTGACTTATCACTCTGACCGGAAATAATAAGAGGAGTACGGGCTTCGTCGATAAGGATTGAGTCTATCTCATCGATAATCGCATAGTTGAGTCCACGAAGAACGCACTGTTCCTTGTAGATAGCCATGTTATCACGAAGATAATCAAAACCGAGTTCGTTATTGGTAACATAAGTGATGTCACAGTTATAAGCTGCCTGTCTCTCTTCACTTGTCATGCTGTTGAGAACAACACCAACAGTAAGACCCAGGAACTCATGAACCTTACCCATCCACTCAGCGTCACGCTTAGCAAGGTAATCATTGACTGTTACCACGTGAACACCCTTGCCTGCAAGTGCGTCAAGGTATGAAGGAAGAGTCGCAACCAGTGTCTTACCTTCACCGGTACGCATCTCTGCGATACGGCCCTGATGGAGGATCACACCACCGATAAGCTGAACACGGAAGTGCTCCATCCCAAGTACTCTGCTTGCTGCCTCACGGACAGTGGCATAAGCCTCAGGCAAAATATCATCAAGTGTATCTCCGTTCTCAAGTCTCTTCTTGAACTCATCGGTCTTTGCCTTAAGCTGTTCATCAGTGAGCTTTTTCATCTCAGGCTGAAGACTCTCAATCTTATCAACAGTTCCCTGGATTCGCTTAAGCTCTCTCTCACTGTGTGTACCGATGATCTTATCAATAATACTCATTCTTTATCGCTCCATTAAACATTTCTTATGCCATAAAAAAACAGGAAGCAGATTCGCCTCCCATTTTATAAAGACAAAATCACAAGTGACATTCTAGCAAATAACGTGGATATTATCAAGCCTGATGACATCACGCACAGCTATGTTTTATCTACGGTTCCTGAATAGTATATTCCGTACCGTCGACCACAACCTTTTTTACGGAACTTACAGAGCTGAAAAGCCCCTCGTCAACATAGTTGAACTTTTCCGGCGTCTCTCCATTTTCAAGTGCTTCTATGAGCGCCTGCACCCTGGGGCCGTGAAGCGGATTGCACTCTGCAATGCAGGAAATTTTTCCTTCCCTGCAATACTCCCTTGACTTCTCATTTACTCCGTCAAAAGAGACCACCATTACATCTCCGTTCATTATATTCTGCCCTATGTGCTTTCCCGCGCTCTCAAGGGCATCTATGGCTCCTATTGCCATATTATCATTCTCGCAGTAGACAACATTTATATTGTCGTACCCCTTAAGAAGTGCAGCCATAACTTCTCTACCCTTGTTCTCAGTAAAATCCCCACTGACTTCCGCCATGAGATCCCATCCATTCTCCCTGGCTGCATTGGCCAGTCCCCTGGTTCTTCCAATCTGGGCAGTGGAGCCGGGCGTTCCCTGAATATTGACGATGTGCAGATTCTCAGGCGATATGTTTCTTCTCTCTGTAAAAGCCTTAAGCCAGGCTGTCATTTTCTTGCTCTCAAGCTCAAAATCAGAACCAACCCAACAGGAGTACAGACTTTTATCAGCAACATCAACTCTTCTGTCCACGAGAATTACCGGAATATCGGCATCTCTGGCCTCAGTGAGAACTGACTCCCACCCGGTCTCAGTCGCAGGGGCAAGCACTATATAATCCACTTCCTGCTGAATAAACATTCTGACCGCAGTAATTTGATTGGCCTGCTTCTGCTGTCCGTTTTTATATACTAAATTGAAGCCGTTCTCAGGCGTGAGCGCTTCCTGCATGGATGCAGTGTTGGTATTCCTCCAATCGGATTCTGCACCCAGTTGTGAAAAACCAACCGTAATAATGTCGCTCTGCGCGGCTTCGCTATTTTTTTCTTCTTTAATCAGACTGCTCCCGCAGCCGGCCAGTATAGCCGAAAACAGGAGCAGTGCAGCTGTTGTTACAGCAATTTTTCTCATATCTGTCATGCCTTCAAAGCTTTCTTTTTCTGAGCCATTACCACGCTCTGGATCAGAAGGAATATACAAAGCATAGCAGCAATTGTAATTCCTGTCCACCACGCCTGATCAAGACCGGCTGATGAAACTATATTCTGAATTGTACTAAGTGACAGTACTCCGAAAAGTGTTCCGATAATGTTACCAACACCACCTGTCAGCATTGTTCCACCGATGATAGAGGATGCGATAGCATTCATTTCCATACCCATTGCATGGCTGGCTGAACCGGAACCTACATGCAGGAAATATACATAACCGCCAATACCTGCAAGAACACTGCAAAGCATGTGAGAAAGGAACTTTGTTCTCTTTACGTTTATACCAAGCATAAGTGCGCTTTGTTTATTACCGCCAACTGCATAGAAGCTGCGACCAAGCTTTGTCCAGCGAAGGACAATGAACAAAACAGCAACAACGATAAGAGCAACAATAACTCCTATTTCAACATATGCAGGAACGTAAATTCCTTTTTTATTGGTAGTTCCCATACCCGGGATTATAATTCTCGTAAGCTTAAGTGCTGTGAACTCCTCATCAGCAACGTTGAAAGGAGCCGTATTAACGATTGTTGTCATACCTCTTGCAAAGAACATGCCTGCAAGTGATACGATGAAGGGCTGTATATCAAGATATGCAACAAGGAAGCCCTGAACCAAACCGTATAAAACACCTATACCAAGTGCAATCAGAATTGACCCGATTATGCTTCCATCATGATAGTCAAGATAAACAGCGCAGCACATGGATACAAGTGCAACCACACCGCCGACTGAAATATCTATTCCGCCCGATATCATAACCACGCTCATTCCACAGGCTGTTATGATCAGTGCCGCATTGGCATTTAAGATATTGAAAAACATCTGAGGTTTAGTAAAAGCACCACCCTGAAAAACAATAGCTCCGATATACATAAGGAAAAAGATCACTACTGTAATTGTCAGGAGAAGCGATGTGTCGTTCATCCTTCCAAAAATGCTTTTCTTTTCATTTGAATTACTCATTCAGGCCACCTCCTTTTTAGCAGGTGCAACCTTTTTGGCAAGCTGCTTCATATAATCTCTTACTGTCGGTGCAGAGAAAACAACAAGAACAATAACAACTATTGCCTTGTATGCTGCAAGCGCATCCGACTGAACATTGAATTTGTAAAGTGTTGTTGTAAGGAACTGAATTACATATGCACCAAGGATTGAAGCCCACATATTGAACTTACCGCCGGAAAGAGCATTTCCTCCAAGCGCTACTGCAAGGATGGCATCCATCTCAATATCCTTGGCTATTACCGAATAGTTGATTGTGGAAAGACGGCTAACCTTGATAAGAGCCGCAACCGCAACACAAAGTCCAAGTATTACAAAGCTAAGGAACTTTATAAAAGTAGGATTGATACCGTTAAGTCTTGATGCACCTTCATTGATACCAACTGCCTGTGTATACAGTCCAAGATTTGTAAACTTAAGGACAAGTGCTATCACAACTATGCATGCTGCAACAATAAACACCGTTGTCGGAATCGGAATTCCCGGAATAAAGCTTCCGAAATATGCAAACTTCGGATCCGGTACTATCGGCAACTCATTGTTGTTAATCCAGGCAGCAATCGAACGTCCTGCCGTAAACAAAATCAGTGTTGCAATCATTGGCTGAATCTTAAATACTGCAACCAGCATTCCGTTAAACGCACCACAGATCATACCGACTACACATGCCACAAGGAATGCAACAATTATAGGTGCTGCAAGCTCAGTAGGTCTTGAGGTTCCACCGCACAAAACTCTTAGCATTGCTGAACCTGCGATAGCGATTGTTGCTCCGACTGAAATATCCTGTCCGCCTGAAGCTGCTGTTACAAGTGTCATTCCGATAGCAAGAATACCAAGCTCTGAGCCGTAATCCAGAATCGTTATAAGATATCCCGATAACACGGGATTACCTGCATTATTTGTTCCAAGTGTGATTTTGAAAAATCCAGGATCATTTATCAGGTTTATTACCGCCAGGAGAAGAATAGCCAGGATCGGAATAAACAACTGATTTCCTACGAGCTTCTTAAAAAAGCTCTCATCTTTATTTGCTGTTTTACTCATATCTTACTTATCCCCCGCGATCGTACTCATTATCTTATTCTGTGTAAGGTCTTCTCCGGAGAGTTCGCCTACAACCTTTCTGTCTCTCATTACTACCAGTCTTGAACAGGTTCTGAGCATCTCATCTGTTTCTGAAGAGATGAAAGTAACACTCATTCCATCCTTTGCAAGTTCAAGAACCAGCTTCTGAATATCAACCTTTGTTCCTACATCAATACCTCTTGTAGGTTCATCCAGAATCAGATATTCAGGATGCATCAAAAGCCATCTTGCAAGAATAACCTTCTGCTGATTACCACCTGAAAGCTGTTTTATTGGTGTTTCAGCTGAAGCGGTTTTGATATTCAGCTTCTTTATATACTCATCAGCAAAGGCATTGACCTGCGCCTTACTGAAGGGCTTGAAAAATCCTGTAAGCACCTGAAGTGCAAGAATTATGTTTTCCTTAACAGACAGGTCTCCTATAATTCCGTCTCCTCTTCTGTTCTCAGGAAGATATGCTATTCCGTTTTTCATGGCATCAAGCGGATTACTTATCTTTACTTCTTTACCATGCATTTTTACTGTGCCGCCAATTATGCGGTCAGCTCCGTAAATAGCTCTGACACACTCACTTCTTCCCGAACCGAGAAGTCCGGTGAATCCATTGACCTCACCCTTTTTAATATGAAAATCAAAAGGTTTTATTCCGGCATTACTCTGAAGTCCCGATGCCTCAAATACTCTCTCATCAGCATCAGCTCCTTCGTATGCACCGCCTTCCCCTTTGATATCAGAAAGGTCATCCATCTCCTTACCAAGCATCTTAGCAACAAGCTGTACTCTGGGAAGATCTTTTATCTCATATTCTCCCACCAGCTTACCGTCTCTGAGAACAGTTATCTTGTCGCAAACTTCATATACCTGATCAAGGAAGTGTGTAACGAAAATAATACCAACTCCTCTTGCCTTAAGGTCTCTCATGAAACCAAAAAGCTTTTCAACCTCCTGCTCATCAAGTGATGATGTAGGCTCATCAAGAATAAGAACCTTACAATCCATATCCACAGCTCTGGCAATTGCGACCATCTGCTGAACAGCTATTGAACAGTTTGAAAGCTGCTGATTTGCCCTTGCAGGAATCTCAAGAGACTGCAGAATTTTGTCTGCATCCTCGTTCATCTTTTTCCAGTTTGTTATCTTCCCTTCACCACGTCCTATAAACATGTTCTCTGCCACAGTCAGGTTCGGGCACAGTGTGATTTCCTGATAAACAGTACTGATACCATACTTCTGTGCATCCTGCGGAGAATGTATTGCAACCTCTCCCTGTCCGTCAAGAGTGATTGTACCCTTGTCCTTTGTATATACTCCCGTGAGAACCTTTATAAGAGTTGACTTTCCGGCTCCGTTTTCCCCCATAAGTGCATGGATCTCACCCTTATTCAGAGAAAAATCCACATTTTGAAGCGCCTTTACTCCCGGAAAGGATTTATATATGCCTCGCATCTCGAGCACTCTGTTTTCTTCCACCGGCTTTACCTCTCTCTTTCCTTCAAAAAGTTAGCGCGATGCGGATATTCCGCACCGCGCTTAAAAATCATTTTCTAATAATTAGATACCATATTTATCAACGTCGTCCTGAGTAATTGTCTCAGCATCGAAGCCCTTCTCATCCATGATGATGGTCTTCTCTGAAAGTGTTCCGCCGCTCTCAAGAGTCTTGATGATCTCATCAATGTAGCTAGCCTGGAAAGGATTGCACTGTCCATCATAGTTCCAGTTCTGAGCAAGGAGCTCTTCAAGTGCCCACTTGTTGCAGTCATAACCCATAACGATTACGTCTTTGCCTACACCGTGAGAGATACCAGCTGCATCAAGAGCTGCAACTGCACCCTTAGCCATATCGTCGTTCTCTGCATAGATTACATTGAAAGGTGTGCCTGCATCGATAACTGACTGAACGATCTGCTGAGCTTTCTCTGCATTCCACTCAGCTGTCTGCTGTGTAACAAGGTTCCATGTGCTCTCAGCTGCTACCTTATCACTAAGTGCGCCGCTTCGGCCCTGCTGAGCTGCTGAACCCATAACACCCTGGATGTGGATGATGTTGTACTCATCAAGTCCCTGACCTGCGAGCCACTCAACTGCCATCTCACCTTCCTTAGCCATATCGGATACGATTGAAGCCTCATAGAGACTGGGATCTGCATCGATTGTACGGTCGAAAAGGATAACCTTTACGCCTGCTGCCTGAGCATCCTGAAGAACTGAATCCCAGCCTGCTGTATCAGCTGCTGAAAGGAGAAGATAATCAACTTCATCCTGGATAAAGCCCTGAGCTGCTGTGATCTGCTCATCATTCTTTAAGCTGTATGCAAATTTTGCATCATAGCCATTTGCTTCTGTAAACATTGCCTTTAAATCTGCATCGTTAGCTGTACGATAACCGGACTCGTTAGGATCGTTGTTAATGATACCAACTTTGATGAGGTCGCCTGATGCTGCAGATGTATCTTCTGTAGCTGTTTCCTCAGTAGTTGTCTCTTCGGTTTTCTCCTCCGCTGCAGGCTCTTCTGCCTTCTCTTCTGTTGCTGCAGGTTCTGCAGGAGTTTCCTGCTTAGCGCCGCCGCCACAAGCAACAAGGCTAAGTGCCATTGTGGATGCCATCAGAATTGACAATACTTTCTTCTTCATAACTTTTTTTCCTCCTAATTAAAAAAAGTAGTCATTAAGGGACCATTCCCTTAACAACTACTATTCTAAGTTTTTCGGCGTAAAAAACCATTAAATAAAAAATGGATTAATGTTGATTTTTTTACACATTTTTATAATAAGTTCATTTTTTTACGATTTCGGTTAAGATTTTCGGAAGTCGGATATTTACAATGGTTCCACCACCTTCTGTGGAGTCTATGCCAACACCATAATTATCGCCAAACGATAGTTTAATTCTCTCGTTGATATTATATAAACCGTAGATAGTATTATCCTCAGGCTTTTCCTTTTTAAGATTTTCTCTTATTTCATTCAGCCTCTCCGGCGTCATTCCACTGCCGTCATCCTTAACTGTTATCTGAATATACTCTCCCAGGTCTCCTCCTGTAACGATTATCTTTCCTCCGCCTCTCTTATTCTTAATACCGTGATATAACGCATTTTCCACCACAGGCTGCACAGTTATCTTAGGAATCGTATAATTATATATTTCCTCAGGAACATCAATCTCATAAGTAAGGATATCCTGATATCTTATCTGCTGAATCTCCAGGTAGCTTCTTACATGCTGTAGCTCCTCGCGGATAGTAACTATCTCTTTTCCTTTATTTAATGAGGTTCTGAAAAAATCGGAAAGGCTTCCAACCATACTCACAACCTGCTTTTGATTTCCTGCTTCAGCAGACCACACAATGGCATCCAGAGTATTATATAAAAAGTGCGGATTTATCTGTGCCTGCAGCAGCTCAAACTCAGCCTTTCGCAGCTGCTTCTGCTCACTTTTTACAAGTTCTTCTATTGGCCTTGTAATCCACAGTGGCCCCCAGAATGAGAGCACCGTGACAAAGATAACTATAAATGCAAAGATTCCGGTTGAAATTTTTACGATATCAAAATAAAACGCTCTGGTCTCAAGCTGCGCAGTCTGAAGCTGCTTATTTTCATAATAAACATATTCATTGATAGTCTCCTGCATAAGGGACGTAACTATCTGAACATCATTTTCCCAGATGGTTATGTTATCCTCATACCGGTCATCATATTCCATGTTGTTTTCGATTCTCTGAATATAAACCTCAAGATTATCAAGGTACTTGGCAGCACTCTCAAGACGTTTCCTGTTACCTGCATCATCCGTGTAATCCTCAAGGCTGTCCACAACCTTCCTGGCATCGGCAAGATATCCCGGGATCTTGGATTTTTCAAGCGTCACATTACCCACTATTAAGAGATAGGTTTCGTAATCAAAATCCTCCTTGAAATCCAGACTGAACTCACTGGCCTTAACAACAGATGCCAGCATTTCATTGTATCTCTCGTTTACCTTCCAAAGATTGTAAAAAGCATATACCATGAAAACAACACTGGGCAAAAGCAGAATCAGGTAAGATATACGTATCTGTGTTGCAAGCTTGGACTGGCCTTTGCGGAACCTTTTACTTTTTACCTGCTCATTTTCCATCAGCCTTCCTCCGTGCGCCCGCCGCTTCTGTACTGCGTAGGAGTAACTCCCTGAGTCTTTTTAAACAGATATGAAAAATAATGCGGATCCTTATATCCAACCAAAAATCCAATCTCGTTGCTCTTCTTGGAAGTGCTGCTCAGCAGATCCTTAGCTGCATTCATTCTGTAATCAGTCAGATACTTAATGAAAGGCTGCCCTGTCTGCTGCCTGAAAACAGCGCTGAGATGATTGGGTGAAAAATTGACATGCGCCGCCAAAGTATTTAGAGAAAGATCCTCCTCGGTATAGTGCTCCTCTATATAGGAAATAACCTCATTAACAGCATCGCGGTAATGCCCCTTGGAATCATCCTCTCTAAGAGCCGCTCCCTGTCCGACTATTCTCACAAGATACTGAATGGTTCTGCCTTCATCTGCAAGAACCTCTGCCGTGGGAATCTCCGGTTTTTCATCCTTATGCAGCTCGTTTTCAAGGAAGTCTGCCACACAAAAATAGATATCCATGGCTATATACTGGCGAAGAAGCGTTGACCTGATGGCCCCTTTGCCCATTCCGTTTATAAACTCCTCTACGAAAAATTCAGTTTCCGATACATCGCCGCGTCTCAGGAATTCCTTGATAAGCCGTCTGTCTATGTGCTTGGGATCAATTTCAGACAAAACAACATCATCTTTTCCGGGATGAAGTCTCTCCTCAGATCCCACCAGAAATCCGTTATCCTCTGTTAAATACATATGAGCAAAGGCTCTGCTCGCCCATCCGAAAGCAACAGGAATATCTGTAATTCTACCGACGCTCTGACCCACACCACCAAAATATCTGATGTGATGATAGTTATCAAAAAGCGTCTTCATCTCTGAAATGCTTTCTTCAATATTTTTCTCTATGGTGCCATCGTCATCTCCTTTAAATAAAAGCGCAGCACCCTCTACTCCCAGGTCAAAGAAAATTGCATCTGTTTTTTCAGCAATCTCCCTCACACCCTTCTCTATTTCAACAACGCTCTGTGAATACTCATAGGCATCATGTCTTGTTGACCAGACCTTTATCAGAATCACGTTATATCTGATCGCAGCAAGATCAATGGACAGTTTTCTGGCACTCTCGATAAGCTCAGACAGTCCCTTCGTTCCGGCTATCAGGTCACTGAAAAGCTCATGCTTTTCGTATTCAGTGCGTTCCTTCATTTCTTCTTCATAACGCTTCTTTATCTCTCGCTCGCGTCTTTTTTCTTTTGTCTTTTCAGCAAGGGCATCGATTTCTTTTAAAAGATTATCACCGCTTATGGGCTTTGAAAGATAGCAGGATACACCTATCCTTATGGCCTCCTGTGCAAACTGGAAATCCTCATAGCCTGTAAGAAGAATGATCTCTATCCACGGAAACTTTTCCTTTACCATCCTGCTAAGAGTCAGACCATCCATAAACGGCATCTTTATATCCGTAATAACAATGTCCGGCTGAAGCTTCTGTATCATGGGAAAAGCGACTTCACCGTCACCGGCTTCCCCGCAAAACTCATAGCCGTGTGCCTCCCAATCAACATTATTCTTTATGCCTTCCCTAACGACAAATTCGTCCTCAACCAAAAATACCTTCATACATTCCCCATTTCGTATAGTCCATAGTCCGGATTGCCAAGAGCTATATTCTATATTTATATTATTATGATAATACAAAATACCCCTCCGGGTACGATATTCTGTCCTACTCATTATGAGCAAGACATGATATCGTCGCCCGGAAGGGTCATTTTATTCATAATTCAAGGAGTTTTATTCGTAAATCTTTGCTTTCTCTTCGCCGTTCATAACACGAAGTGCACCCTGAGCAAGAGCAAGGAGCTCATCCTCTCCGGGATATACTGTTACAGGTGCGATGAACTTAACCTTCTCGGTAAGTCTGTCCATAAGAGGAGCATTGTAAGCAATACCACCTGTGATAATGATCTGGTCAACCTTACCGTCAAGTACTGCTGCCATTGATCCGATGTTCTTAGCAAGCTGGAAGATGAATGCGTCGATAACGAGCTTAGCTGTGTCGTTACCCTCATCTCTCATCTTGATAACATTTCTCATGTCATTAGTTCCAAGCCATGCATTGAAGCCGCCCTTACCAACTGCCATCTTTCTAACCTCTGCCTCAGAGTACTTACCTGAGAAGCAAAGCTTGATAAGACCGCCTGTAGGAAGTCCACCTGCACGCTCAGGTGACATAGCACCATCACCATCAAGTGCATTAAATACATCGATGATCTGTCCGTTCTTGTGGGCACCTACGGAAACACCACCGCCAAGGTGAACTACTACAAGATTGATATCCTCGTACTTTTTGCCGATTTCCTTTGCATATCTTCTGGCAACAGCCTTCTGATTAAGTGCATGGAAAATTGATACTCTGGGAAGCTCAGGAAGACCTGAAACTCTTGCCTCATCACAGAGCTCGTCAACAACAACGGGATCTACGATATAGGAAGGAACACCTATCTCATCAGCGATTTCCTTTGCAAGAAGTCCGCCGAGGTTACTTGCGTGCTCACCCTGAACACCGGCCTTAAGATCCTTAAGAAGAGCATCGTTAACTTCATATGTACCGCCCGGTATAGGCTTAACAAGTCCGCCACGGCCTACAATAACATTGAAGGACTTAACATCTACATCTGACTCTTTAAGGAAGTTGAGAATGAGTTCCTTTCTCCAGCCAAGCTGATCTGTGATGTGCTCATACTTGGAGATTTCTTCTGTGGGATGACGAAGTGTCTCATCCATCTTAAGTGTCTCGTCCTCGAAGATACCAAGCTTTGTTGATGTGGAACCGGGATTGATAATTAAACTTTTAATCATGGTCTTCTCCTTTTCCCCTTATATTATAAATTTTTCTCTTCTGCAACTACTGCTGCAAGTGCGATAGAGTTGAGCTTAACCTCAACAGAATCTGAACGCGATGTAAGAATAACGGGAGCCTTTGTTCCTGTTAAGATGTTACCGTTTTTAACTGTTGCAAGACGAACGATTGTCTTGTAAGTAAGGTTACCTGCATGAATATCAGGGAAAAGAAGGATATCTGCATCACCTACGATCTTACGATCCTTAGCGCCTGCCTTGTGTTCAGCAGCAGAAGGATCAATAGCAAGATCCATTGAAAGAGGTCCGTCAACGATACAGTTCTTGATCTCACCTGCCTCATTGAGACGTGTAAGCTCAGCTGCCTCAACAGTTACGGGCATCTTGTCATTTACTACTTCTACAGCTGCAAGGGGAGCAACCTTCGGGCACTCAACGCCACATGCTCTCGCAACGTTTACTGTATACTCAATGATAACCTTTTTATCTTCAAGAGTCGGATAAGGCATGAATGCAACGTCTGTAAGGAAAAGAAGACGATCAATGCCGGGAATCTCAAACACACATACATGAGAAAGAGGACGACCTGTGCGAAGTCCAACCTCCTTATTAAGAACGGACTTAAGGAATGTCTTGGAATCAAGCTGACCCTTCATATAAATATCAGCCTTGCCATCGTGAACAAGTGATACTGCCTTTGTTGCAGCCTCTACTGTATCCTTCACATCAATGATCTCAAACTGTGAAAGATCCATGCCCATACCTGCAGCAATCTTCTCAATCTCTTCCTTATCTCCTACAAGGATAGCGTCTGCAATGCCGCGCTCCTTAGCAAGCTTAACCGCCTCAAGAACAGGCTCGTCCTGTGCGCATGCAACCGCAAGCTTCTTTGTGCTGGCTGTTTTTAACTTTGCAAGAATATCGTCGAAACTCTTACTCATTTGTGTTCCTCCTGATTATTTAAATAATTCAAAATAACTGTACCACATAAACCAGATTTCGCGGCAAGCCTAAAAATCCCACTTGACGCTCTATTCAAATAAATATGGCACATCGTTAAAAGTTTACCACGATGTGCCACGCTTTTCAATGAGACCTAAAGCTTAAATACTCATTACTTCTATTAAAATTTCATTATTATTTCAGTCTTGTGAAATACTCTTCTATTATATATGTAGGTATCTCTGAATTCATAACGTAATTCTTATCATCATCAATCATCTGAATAAGAACATCCGCTATCTCCGGATCAAACTGCGTACCCTTGCCTCGTTCAATCTCATCTCTTACCATTTTCTGCTTCATAACACCTGAATAATTCCTCTCGGAGCTCATTGCATCATAAGCATCTGCGACCCCTATTATTCGTGCCTCCTCAGGTATGGCATTGCCAACAAGTCCATCGGGATATCCGCTTCCGTCATACCTCTCATGGTGCCATCTTGCTCCTACGGCAAGCCCCGGAATCTCTGTGATATCCTGAAGAATTCTGGCACCAATCATAGGATGCTTTTTCATAAGGTTATATTCTTTTTCCTTGAGGCATTCCGGTTTAGCTGTTATTGAATCCGGAATCCCAATCTTGCCTATATCATGAAGCAGCCCCATTTCATATATCTCATACTGCTCCTTACGGCTCTTGCCAAGACGCCTTGCGATTTCCATGGAATAAAGAGCAACTCTCTCCGAATGTTCCTTAGTATATCTGCCGTTTTCATCCGCAACTCTTGCCAGAGCATGCATCAGTTGGTCTGTAAGTCTTTTTAACTGATGATATTTCACTTCAAAATCTTCCATTATTATTACTACTTTCCCTCTATGTTTAGATAAAAATTTCCTACATAAAATAATTTTATGTAGGAAACCATTTTACCTTCTTTAGTACCAAAAGTGAACTTAAGATTTTCTTAAAATCCCTCTCTTCTCCTTTGGGCACGAAGCTCTATTCTCTTTTCAGCGCCCTGCCACTCTGCTCTCTCGGACTCGGTGCGGACATTCAGTCCATATGGTACGGTTGTGGGCTTACCCTCCTCATCTACACAGACTTCTGTAAGATATGCTCTGTTAACAACATGTCTCATACCTGTTCTAAGATCTTCAACATAAGTATCAACGCGAACCTCCATGGAAGTGGTTCCGACATGCGTTATATGTCCTTTAATCACTACAATATCATTGAGCTTAATAGCCTGTTTGAACTGCATGTTATCAATTGCAGCAGTAGTAACCGGGGTTCCCGCATGTCTTAACGCAACTGTACCGGCAACCTGGTCAATCCAGCTCATCAGCTCCCCACCGAAGAGACGCTCATAACCGTTGATCTCATCATATTTTACGACTCTTGTCCACTCAGTGACAGAATCCTCTACATTTTTACTTGCTATCTGGTGATCTACGTGAAAAACTCTGTTGTTCATAACAAGCCTCCGTTTCTGAAGATATATTTAATTATATCACAGAAAACGGGGCACGTGATTATTTAATAGATAAAACCATCTCCGCGGTTTCAAGAAGAGATGTGCCGGAATCCATGGAGCATTTCTGAAGATATTTGTGTGCCTCGGGCTCAGTCATATTGTGACGTTCCATGAGAATAGCCTTGGCACTGTCTATTATTTTCTGATCCTCAATGCTTCTGAATCTGCGCTTTTCCTTAATCTTTTTACGTCTGAGCTGAACACCCTCAACCATCATGGAAAGGGTTGAAAACAGATCATCCTTTTTAAGAGGAGTAGGAAGATACACAATATTTTCATGATCGTGGAGAGGAAGCTCATCAGCCTTTACCGGGCTTGCAACCAATAGCATGGTGAAATACTCTGGCATATCACCCGCAAGCTCAGTGCACAGCATGTCACCCAGTCTTGAGCCGCAAATGACCACGCCGCTACCCAGGTTCTCCATTGCAGTGAGAACCTGGGCACCGGTTGAGCAAATGCTGGCTATTTCAAAGCCGCCACGCATCAATATGCTTTTGAAATTCTGCGCATCCGTCTGCTTCGCGAACGCAACGATAATGTTTTGCAAGCTGGCACTTCCCCGAGCCCCTCATCCGTCAGCTTCGCTGACACCTTCCCCCCCAGGGGGAAGGCTTTATATTATGATTGACTCTAACTTTCTTATTAGACAATTCCTACTTACTGAGTTTATAACTGCTTGTTCCAGTATTCCCTGAACGCTCAGTTTTACTGCTTGTTCCAGTATTCCCTGAATGCTCAGTTTTACTGCTTGTTCCAGTATTCCCTAAATGCTCAGTTTTACTGCTTGTTCCAGTATTACCTGAATGCTCAGTTTTACTGCTTGTTCCAGTATTACCTGAATGCTCAGTTTTACTGCTTGTTCCAGTATTACCTGAATGCTCAGTTTTACTGCTTGTTCCAGTATTACCTGAATGCTCAGTTTTACTGCTTGTTCAGATACTCCCTAATTTCCCACTGGGTTACGCAGGTTCGGAAATTCTTCCATTCGCTGCGCTTGGCATCAAGATATCTGTTGAAAACAGCTTCCCCAAGTACACTCTTTACAAACTTATCCTTCTTATAGCTTTCGATTGCTTCTCCCAAAGTTTCAGGAAGAGTGGAAAATCTTGTTTTTCTAAGTTCCTCATCAGTCTTGTTTTTCAAATTGATCTTAAGCTCTGCAGGAGGTGTGAGTTCTCTCTTA
This sequence comes from Butyrivibrio sp. AC2005, assembly GCF_000424145.1. GTDB lineage: Bacteria > Bacillota > Clostridia > Lachnospirales > Lachnospiraceae > Butyrivibrio. Next base: position 213,526 of record NZ_AUJI01000009.1, on the reverse strand, counting down.
ATACCATCCATTCCAGCTGCAAGAATCAGTGCCAGTGCAAGATATGGATTGCAGGCTGCATCCGGATTTCTAAGTTCTATTCTTGCATTTCTTCCTGCCATTGTGGGTATTCTGATAAGAGCACTTCTGTTTGTGGAAGAAGATGACCATGAGACATTTACAGGTGCATCGTAGCCGGGTACAAGTCTCTTATAAGAATTAACAAGCGGATTTGTCACAAGGGTCATTCCGCATATATGCTCAAGGACACCCGCAATAAAATGATTGGCAATCTCAGAGAGCTTTCCGTCTTTTCCTGCAAAAACATCCCTGCCTTCCTCATCCTCACACAGGATATTTATATGCATACCGGAGCCATTCACACCTTCCTTAGGCTTGGGCATAAAGGTCGCATAGAGTCCGTGACGCTTTGCGATTGTCTTAACTGCCATCTTGAAGGTCATTATCATATCAGCCATTCTTGCTGCATCATCTTCTGTAAACTCTATCTCGTGCTGCGCAGGAGAAATCTCGTGATGAGATGAAGTAATATTAAAATCCAACTCCTCAAGGTTCATGATGATATCTCGGCGAACATTCTCACCCTGATCTGCAGGAGCAAGGTCAAAATATCCTGCATTTTCATGAGTCTGTGTTGTAGGCTGTCCCTCATCATCAAGGTCAAACAGGAAAAACTCAAGCTGGGGATCTGCCTTGAAAATAAGCCCCATGCTCTTTGCTTCCTCAAGAACCTTTTTAAGAATATTTCTGGAATCCCCTGAAAAAGGCTTTCTGTCAGATGTGTAAACATCACAGAACATTCTTGCCACCTTACCGCTCTGCGGTCTCCAGGGATATATCTGAAAGCTGTCCAAATCAGGATACAGATACATATCGCTCTCCAGCTCTTCAAACTTATCGCCGGTAAGGCCGGTGAATCCTTCTATTGCAGAGCCGTCAAACATGCAATCATTATTAAGTGCACTCTCAAGCTGGCCTGCAGTTATTGCTATATTCTTTGGTGTTCCGAAAATATCGCAAAACTGAAGTCTGATAAAAGCGACATCCTCTTCCTTTACAATTCTAAAAATATCCTTTTTGGTTAGCTTGCCCATTTCTCCTCTTTTCTGTGTCTACAAAAAAGCGACACCAAAATCTAATTAAATAGGTTTTCTTTTGAAAAAAGAAAAAAGGCAAAGGCACTTCTTCTAAAATGAAACGGCGCCTTTGCCTTTCGTCTACAATATCAAATAACACACTTGCGCGTCAACTGATTTTTATTTATGAATACCATCTATTTGCGACGATGATTAAGGAATTTTGAAAGCTCTGCCTTAATTGCCTTAAGCTCAGCAGGCTCAGCTCTCTTAACAGCTTTAACCTCGATTTCCTTAAATTCAGCCGGAAGTCTGACATTGTCGCCTTCAAAGGGATGAATCACACCTGTCTCATCTCCGCAAATAACTGCTCCGTCACAAAAAGCAGACAATTCAGCCAGAATATGTTCGCTGGGGCTTGCACCTCCAAAAGCTGTCATACACATGCAGAATCTCTCGCGAACACCATTGTAACCGGTAGCAGGATTTACAGGCTTTTCATTAATAGCTGCATCTGCATACTTCTGCATGATCCCTGCACTCTTTGAAGGGTACTCCCTCTTTTTGCGGCCGTAGGTACCATATGGATTAAGGCTAAGATGCTGTCCCTCTCCGTCTGTCATAAGTCTACCCGGACATACAGCAAGCCCTCCAAGAACAGTCCTTGGCATTCCCAGAAGGATTCCGGATAAAGCCCCCTTTGTTCCTACGATTCCCGCTGTAAGCTGATGATTAAAGGATTCCAGGTTCTCATTGCCCTTAACCGCTTTTCCGAAAACAGAAACAGGAAAATCACTCACATCGCCTGTAAAACTCTTTCTGACAACAGATACACCTGCGCGGTATAGCGGTGTAATCTGGAAGGGAGCAATCTCCTTTAATGATGAAGCTGCCGGCGCATTGTGCATATCAGGATAAGTAACATCCATGTGTATAAGCACCCCGTCCACCCCCTTGAGAGCAGAGGTCTTTATAATCTGCATAGTATACTTTCCCGGTTTGGATCCGTCAGCTGCGTAAATGGAGCCTGATATTTTTACACCATCTCCCTTACCGGCAAGCTCAGCAGGACCAACCTCATCGCAGTGGAATTCCGAAATTTCATCGCCGTGTTTTATAAAGGATGAAAGGAACGTATCATCACCAATTCTCTCATCACCATAGAACACTTCGCGGATTTTTCCCTTTGATGCTCCGGTTCCGCCCACTACTATCTTAAGTCTGTGTCCGGGGCTTGTAATTACATAACTGTCCCTCTCTACTCCTGCAATAAGCGCTGCTGCCTTCCCGGCACTCTTGGCACTGTTCATCGCTGCTATGCGCTCTGCAACAGCAGGGTTCTTTGGCTCCTTAACCGGCTCCGGCTTTGCCTTAAGCTTTCCCTGCGCCTCAAGGAGTCTTTTCATAGCACCCTCCGCATGGAAAACAGGATGATCCTCAGGTCGCAGTTCAATGAGCGGCTTATGGGGCTCCTTCGGAATATCAGATCTGTCAAAGTGATAATAAATCTTGTAGGTGCTCTGAGCCTCTGCAAACTTCATTACCACAAAAACAGAATTAACGTACCCGTTTTCTTTCCCCATCTCAACTGCTGTGTAAGCATCTATCGGGCACTCATCGCACTCGAGTACAAGTGTACTGATTTTTGGACACTGACCATTGTTGATTTCAAGCTGGAAGGATACTGTTTTTCTTCCCGAAGGATTCATGATAATGAAAGAATTTCTCTCCTCATCATCCTTTCTTCTTGAATAGAGATGCTTTCCAATGGCACTGTTGTTAAGTCTCTGACGTCCACTGGTTCTCATGGACATCTCTTTAGCATTTATGGCTTTTCTTTCTATCTTCTGAATATTGCGTGAGAGCCTGTCTATCTCACTGAATCTTTCCTTTGCCGGAGCAGGTGAAAAAGGTCCAAACTCTGATGCAGACAATATTTTTACTCTCTCAGCCAGAGAGTCCGAAATCCTCTCCGCACTGTAAATCCTGCTGCCCAGTCTTGCTCTCTCAATTCTGGTCCAGATAAGTCTGTCATAGGGAAGCTCACTATAGCTTGAAAGATCACTGCTTCTGCCCTCAGCCACATCGCCTGCAAAGGTAATTTCCGCTACCGGAGCATGATCTCTCAAATATCCGCTTGGCGTGTTATAGGCAACAAAGTCAAGCTTACGAAGCGCCCGTAAAAATCCGGCCAGTCCCTCTGTGCCTGCTGCCTTTCTGAAAAGGCTTCTGATTTCCATAGGCTCCCACCAGGGACTTTTGATATCAGCACCTGCAAGAACGAAAAGGTCTCCATCAATCTCACCTGAAACCTGCTTTTCATGAAGGCCTGTGAGGAACTTTGTCATGGAACCGGCTTCAATCCAATCAGCAGGTGTGTAGTAAGGAACTACCGTTATTGAATTATTACCATGTCTATATGTAGCGGGATTGTAGGTCTCATAAGAAGATTTTCTAAGCTCTCTGCAGACTGTAGACAATGCATTTGGCCCAACATTACTGTTTCCCAAAAGCACGGTTTTAACACCGTACTTACGCAGCCTTCCTATCATGGATGGCGAAAAAATATCACCTTCTGTACGAAGAGTACCGGACGTTTCCCCTAGCTCATTTGATTTATAATGAAGAGCCAAAGCAAGCTCTTTTCCGGTCATTCCCGCGAAAAGGTTAGCATGCCTGCCGGAGAGCAAAAGCTCATCTCCTCTTTCGCGAAGTCTTGCCTTCACTCCTTCAATAACATCAGGACCAAGTGACGGCAGGATTCTTCCAAGTGTGTAATCATTCTCAAAATCCCATGCCGCCTTAACAGGCTGTCCGTCGTTATTCGCTTTTGACAAAATATCAAGGATCTCCCGTATACGGGTAAGGTCTCTTCCGAAGCCCTTATCATCGTTGGTATCTCCGAGATTCGCATGATAAAGATTTACATGAAAAAGAAATCCGAAATGGATTCTATGACTTGTCCCCATAAGTCAAACTCCCCCAACTTAATGTTATATATTACTCGTTCTTACTAATCCTCTCCAGCTCAATTATATCCGCAATCTGCTCCGGTGTAAGAAAGCCATCGTCATGCTTTGGTGCAAAAAGGCCCTCATCTACCGCATTGCCGTTCTGATTAAAATATCCGTCGAAATCATCCGGAAAACCGCCTGCAGATGTTCGTCTTCCCTTAGAAGAAACATCATTTGTCATCCTTCTCTCATCGAGTGAAGGCTTTCCCGGATACGCTAGCTTTTCTTCCTTAGGCTCAGGCCTGCTGCTCATACTACTGTTATAAGCATCAACAAATCTGACCTGATGCCCTGTCCTTGTAGCGGATACACCTGCTGCACTTCTGTAATCAGGCTCATTTGATGAATCAATCATATTCTTAAGCTCATTTTTATCCCCAACTATCTTTGAGATGAAGTCGAGCTTCTTCTTTGTTTTTTCAGATGGTCTGAAGGATGCTCCTTCCAGTGATGCAAGGTCTGCCACCATCTGCTTCGACGTCTTGCTGGCGCCGCCTTTTTCCTTCTTAAGATCCTCCAAAGGATTCTCAGGTTTCTGAGGTCTTAGCTTCTTAGCCTTAACCGGTGTTCTGTCCTCTATTGATTCCAGTTCTGCAAGATCATCTGCATCAACGAGAGGTGTTCTGTCCTCAATTTCCGACAGATCATCTATATTGGCAACGCGCTCTGCCCTTGCACGCATAATTTCTGCTTCGGATCTCTCAGGAATAAGATCTGCAGCTTCATCAGGTGTCATAAGCTGAAGCTCGGGATCCTCTTCAATCTTCTCATATTTTGACCCGGATGTCCCACTCTTCGGCGCTGAAGCCCTGGCGGCTTCTTTCTTCGCAGGCTTTTCAGATGCAGGAAGCTCCCACTTACCCTCATGCTTTTTACTCTCATAATCCTTGGAAACTGCAAGCTGCGGAACGTAATTAACGGGTATCTTATCACCTGATGCAATCTTTTCATCCGGAGATTCTGCAATAGCCAGAATATCATCAACCTTAAGGCCAAGCTTCTCCTTCTTCTTGTTGCTTATAAGAGTCACCAGATCTGCTCCCATTGCATCAAGAGTGCAACCAACTGCAGGCTGACCGTTCATCATAAATACACGTACTACTGTCGCTTCACATGCATAAAAATGGAAATAGGTAGGATCGTACCTAAATGACGCTATAATGTGATCCCCAACTTTCACAGAAGCTTCGGTATCGAGAATGAATGCGATACCCTTCATGGAAATATCATAGACAAGAGCATTTCTGATATCCTTACTGTCACCGATTCTGATAACTCCAAGTCTGTCGATATCATATCTCTCAGCCTGTCTGCGATTTACTATCTTTCCTTCATCCGTACATCTTATGAGATGGAACTTACCATACTTGGTCTCGACAGGAGCTATCCTGCTCGCCTCATATTCATAAGACCTGCCGTCACGCTTATTGACTGCCACAACCTTTGAAGGCTCAGTGAAAACCAAATCCTCATCAAAGTAAGTCAGAGAGTCCACAAGAAGACCATCCCGAACACCTATCTCTGCCTTAGTGATAAGCAGAATTCCATGTCCGTTGATGGATGCATGAATTTTAATTTTCGAATCTTTCATTACGTCACTTAGTTTCATATGAATATTTTATTACAATGGCTATATCTTCGCAATTATAAAACGCGCATCTACGGGCAAACGCACACAAAAAATCGCAACGAAAAAGCAGCCTTAAAACTATATGAGAATTAAGACTGCTTCTTTCAAATGTTTTTTTGTTTAGATAGCCGCAAAACCTTTTTCCAGATCAGCGATAATATCATCCACATGCTCGGTACCGATTGAAAGTCTGATGGTACTCTGTGTGATACCCTGATCCTTAAGCTCCTCATCACTTAACTGTGAGTGGGTTGTTGTAGCAGGGTGAATAACCAGGCTCTTTACGTCTGCAACATTTGCAAGCAGTGAAAAGATTTCAAGGTTATCAATGAACTTCCACGCAGCGTCTTTTCCGCCCTTTATCTCAAATGTGAAGATTGAAGCGCCGCCGTTGGGGAAGTACTTCTCATAAAGTGCATGATCCGGATGATCAGCGATTGAAGGGTGATTAACCTTCTGGACTTTAGGGTGGTTCTTAAGGAACTCCACAACCTTCTTCGTATTCTCCGCATGTCTGTCAAGACGGAGAGACAATGTCTCCACACCCTGCAGTAGGAGGAAAGCATTGAATGGAGATATTGTAGCTCCGGTATCTCTAAGAAGAATTGCCCTGATATAGGTAACAAAGGCTGCAGGACCTACCGCATCATAGAAGGATACTCCATGATAGCTAGGATTGGGATCAGCAATGTTCGGATACTTTCCGCTTGCCTTCCAGTTGAACTTACCTGACTCAACGATGATTCCGCCAAGAGTTGTTCCATGTCCTCCGATAAACTTGGTTGCGGAATGAACAACGATGTCTGCACCATGTTCGATAGGTCTGATGAGATAAGGTGTTCCGAAGGTATTATCAATAACAAGCGGAAGACCATGTTTATGAGCTATCTCTGCAATCGCGTCAATATCCGGGATGTCACTGTTGGGGTTACCCAATGTCTCAAGGTAGATTGCTCTTGTGTTATCCTCGATAGCACCTTCAACCTCTGCAAGGTTATGTGCATCAACAAAAGTGGTTTTAACTCCATACTGAGGAAGTGTATGTGCCAGAAGATTGTAGCTTCCACCATAGATTGTCTTCTGTGCTACTATGTGCCCACCGTTTGCTGCCAGTGCCTGAATTGTATAAGTGATAGCTGCTGCTCCTGATGCAACTGCAAGTGCTGCACTTCCTCCTTCAAGAGCTGCTATTCTCTTTTCCAAAACATCCTGAGTGGAATTTGTAAGTCTTCCATATATGTTACCTGCATCAGCAAGTCCGAATCTGTCGGCTGCGTGCTGGCTGTTTCTGAATACATAAGAAGTTGTCTGGTAAATCGGAACTGCTCTTGCATCTGTTGCCGGATCCGGCTGTTCCTGTCCTACGTGTAACTGTAATGTCTCAAATCTGTAATTGCTCATTATATTCTCCTCCTACTTACGCTTTTTTCTATATATGTTTTTTCTGTTCGTTTGTTGTTGAAAAAACTATATAACTATTTACATACTGCGTCAATAGGTTTTACAATAAACAAAACTTATTGCCTTCGATAGAATGTGCTTATAGGTCTCGTAGTCTCATCATAAATATGGAATATTCGTCGTTTTGAAAATCCAGATCGGGTGAGTTTTCACCGCCCCCGTTAGTGCTGCGCTTAATCTCAGCATAGAATTCTTCGCCTTGGTTAACTATATCCATAACGGACATATATATACCGTTTTCGCTTGCTATAGCGCAGAAATCAGCAACCGGATTCACTGATTTTTGAGTATCAAGTAAACGCTCTTTTAGTTCCGCATTTTCTCTTGCCATATCTAATAATTCATCGAGTTTCTCAGTAATTCCCATTGCTTTTTCCTCCCCGAAGTGTAGTTTTATAAAATTATATTATAAACTACGTTTTTATGCACCATATAACTGCATCTTTTCCATCTGTTATTTAGAATGTTCTCTCATAATTTTCCTGACAGTAAACAGCATCGTTATGAAGCAGGCCATACCTCCAACTACATTACTTATGGGTTCAGCTGCAAACACGCCGTCAGTTCCCATGTTGAACAGATATGGAAGCATGTAGGTAAGAGGAACCACTATAACTACCTTTCTGAATAACGAGAAGAAAATCGCATGTCCTTTTCTCCCCAGAGACTTAAAGGTGACCTGTCCGGTGTGCTGGAAGGTCATAAATATAAAGGTCGAAAAATACAGGTTAAAGGCAGGAATCGCATCAGCAAGTATTGTCGTATCATTACTGAATATTCCGATTATTGCAGCAGGGAAAATTCTGATAATGAGCCATACCGATAATGAATACGCAAGATCCAGCGCCAGCATGATAATTATTGCCTTCTTTATCTTATCGTATTTCCTTGCTCCGTAATTAAAGCTTATTATAGGAGATGTGCCTTCTGAAATAGCCAGAATAGGTGTCTCCATCATCTGCCTTGCAGAATTGACTATTGTCATAATAGATACGTAGATATCGCCTCCTACATCAGCAAGCACGTTATTGCAGGATATCTGCACTGCAGCGTTTGTGAACTGCATCATGAAAGCAGCTGTCCCAAGACCGATGATTCCTCTTGCTCTTTTCCCACAGTGCCGTATCTCGTCTGCATTCATCAGATGTAATTTGTATTCGCACTTTTTCCCAAATAAAAATTTAAGAACATATACTGCCGACAATGCCTGAGAAATAATCGTTGCAAGAGCAGCACCCTGAATCCCCATTCCAAAAAGGAAAATAAAAATGGGATCAAGAACAATATTGGCAACCGCCCCAACAATAATCGTGGTCATTCCCACAAGAGAAAATCCCTGTGCAGTAATAAAGGGATTCATTCCCGTGGCAATCATTGAAAAGAGTGTCCCAAGCAGATAAATACGCAGGTACGGGAGTGCATAAACCATGGACTCTTTTGAAGTCCCAAACAGAGACAGTATTGGCTGCCCAAATATTTCACCTATAATAATCAGAACCACACCCGTAGATATAAGCAGGAAAAAGGAAGTATTCTGTATGGCCCTTGCTTCCTTTTCATCGCCGCGGCCTCTGGCTATGGAAAAAAGCGGTGCACCTCCGCTTCCATACATATTTGTAAAAGCAGTTATCAGGATAACCAGTGGAAAACAAAGTCCCACTGCCCCCAGCGCCACCGTTCCGATAACCGGAATACGTGCGATATATATTCTGTCAACTATGTTGTATAAAAGGTTCAGAATCTGAGCCACCAGCATGGGCATTGCCGTCGCCAGTATATTTTTCAGAGTTCCGCCATTCTTAAAATCTACCTGTCTCATTTTCACTTATAAATCCTTACTAATATATTTTTCCGTCAGTTGCCGAAAATACAGATTTAGCTTATACTTAAGCAACATATATGTAAAATACTATTTTTATAGACTTAATATATATTTCATATATACCAGAGGTTACGGTATGGATTTAAAGCAAATGGAATATTTTAAAACTGTCGTTGACAGCGGCAATATAAATCAGGCTGCAAAGCTGCTGCACATGAGCCAGCCTCCGCTCTCCATGTCCATGAAAAAGCTTGAGGATGAGCTTGGAGTTTCTCTTTTCATAAGAGGAAACAGGCATGTCACCTTAACGGACGCAGGTGCAATTTTCTACCAGAGAGTGTGCCGGATCCTTGAGCTTACAAGCAGCACAGTCACAGAAGTAGCCAAGGCCGGGATGCACCGGACATTTTCCATTGGCCTTACTCCCTCTACAATTCCTGTAGTTTCTGATATCCTTGCAGATTTTTCGGATACATATCCTGATATGCATTTTCAGATATATGATGGTTCCACCTTCGAACTCCAGCATCTTCTGGACAAAAATGTAATAGATGCCGCTTTTCTCAGGACCCCTTTTGCATCGGGGGATCTCGATATGGTACCTATAAAAAAGGAGCCTATGGTAGCAGCAATTCCACAGACTCTTATTGAGAAAAAGTCCAAAATCATCCCCGGAAAGCCCATTAACCTTAAGTCTTTATCCGGTTTTCCGCTTTCCATATACCGCCGTTATCAGAATCTCATTACAGAAACCTTTGGCAGTGAAGGACTTGAACCCAATATTCTTAGCATCTGTGATGATGCAAGAACTTCTCTTCTTTGGGTACAAAACGGAAAAGGTGTTGCTATTTTTCCAAAATCACTGGTAAGCAAATTTTCCAATGACATCGCTCTTTGCCCTATTTCAAGCAAAAGTCTTGAAACTACCATCCTGTTTGTATTTAAGAAAGGAACAGAGGTTGTACTAAAGGACTTTCTAAACGGGATATAAATTACAGTTTTTTCTAAGAAATGCTGAAATCTATAGTATTATAGTAATTTAAGAAAAAAATAAGACTCTTGTTCTCAAATGGCCGGGCTTCTGGGTTTACATCATGTTAAGGATCGATCAGTTCATTAAATGTATAGTATGTGTCCTTCGTTTAAAAAGTGGTAAATGGATAAAGAAGATAAATAATTAAATACAGATTTCCTTTTTCTGAGGAAAAACAGGAATATATACGTTATAATGTTTAATTGTAGATTCTTTATTCACTAATAAAAATATATAACTTATACAAAAATCATATATAAATCATGTGGTATCACCACGAAAACAGGAGGTTGTATGATATATCTTAATCAGGCCGGTTTTGCACCGGAAGCTACAAAACACGCGACTTTAACAGGAGATACAAGTTATACCCTTCATGCAAATGCCGGAAGCATTGTTAAAAGTGGTGAATGCACGCTTAAGCATGATGATAACAGCGGAGAAGATGCTGCCATTATCGATTTTTCAGAAATCAAAGCCACCGGCTCTTATTATTTTACTGACGGAAAAGGTAATAAGAGCGCAGAATTTGTTATAGACAATAATCACTATGACGAAGCATTGTTTGCATCCATTAAGATGTTTTATTTTCAGAGATGCGGCATGGCACTTGAAGAAAAATATGCCGGAGTATATGCAAGAAAGGCTTGTCACTGCGGCGGCGGATACATGCTTCATGACAAGAGCATAAGACGTAAAATGTTGGGAGGATGGCACGATGCCGGCGACTACGGTCGCTATGTGACAGCCGGAGCTGTTGCCCTTGGGCATATCCTATATGGCTACGAGATGTTCCCTGATGCTCTGCAGCTAGATCTCAACATTCCCGAGAGCGGTGGCAATCTGCCCGATATTCTTGCTGAATGTAAATATGAACTTGACTGGATACTTGATATGCAGGATGAGGACGGCGGAGTACATCACAAGTGTACATCACAGAATTTCTGTGGGTTTATCATGCCTGATGAGGATGACCTTGATATGGTTATCACTCCCGTATCAAGTCTTGCTACCGGTGATTTTGCAGCAATTATGGCACTTGCCAGTCGTATTTACAGAAAATATGATGAAGCCTATGCGGACACTCTTGCGGATGCAGCAAGAAAGGCATGGAACTGGCTTGTAAAAAATCCCTCATTCCTCTTTGAAAACCCTTCGGAAGTAACCACAGGAACCTACGAGGATATGTGTGATACAGATGAGAGACTCTGGGCTGCAACAGAAATTTATCGCCTTGATAAAAATGAAGATGCTAAAAGAATAATCCTCAGTGTATTGGAGCTTCGCATTAACCTGTATGCTCTCGGATGGGCTGATGTGGGAGGATTCGGAACTCTTGCTGTGATAAACGGCGGTGCTGAATTATTCGGAGAGGATCTCTATCGCAGAATGACTCTTAAGTGGCTGGACGAAGCTGACAGACTAAAGGGTATTGCAGAGAGTAATGCATTTAACTTCACACTAAGACCTGCGGAATTTACCTGGGGCAGCAACATGGTTGTACTTATGAATGCCATGATTTTATGCGTGGCTCACAAGCTCACACAGGATAAATCCTATCTTGATACCGCGCAATATCAGCTTGATTATATCTTTGGAAGAAACGCCATGGATTTAAGCTATGTCACAGGCATTGGAGAGAGAGCCTTTAAGCATCCTCATCTACGTCCTACTGAAGCAGACGGTATAGATGAACCCATTCCAGGATTCGTATCCGGTGGTCCCAATTTCAGACCCTGCGATGAAGCAGCAAACCCTGATAACATGTCAGATAAGCCTGCCATGAAGAGATATGCCGATGATATGCGTTCCTACTCCACCAATGAGATAACTATTTACTGGAATTCACCGCTTGTTTTTGCACTTGGTTATTTCAAGGAATATTCCAAATAATTGTAAATTAAAACACGGTTTTCCGCTAACATATAAAAGAAGATAGAGCTATTAAAAATGCAGATATCGATCAAATCCGGTATCTGCATTTTCATTTTGCAATTTTTTAAGAAGGCTGATTTTTCTCAGAAATTCGTTATCCTATAATATATTTACCCCTGCACCTTCGAGCTTTTTTAAGGTTTTTTCATATACCTTATCATTACGTGCCCCGACACAGGACTTTACTATTTCAGTTTTATAGCCGAGTTTGGCAGCATCCATTGCTGTCTTGGCCACACATGAACTGCCGTCAACTCCGACAAGTTCAAGCTCGGTTGCCTTTAAACATTCCAATTTATGAGTAAACGCTTTTGACGAAAAAGCACTGGGACTCTTCTTTTCATAGACAAGATCAGACACCATTAACAAATCATCAGACAACTCATAGCCGGTTTTGCTTCCGGCAAGTCCAATGTTCTTCACATAGACGATGGGAACATCTTCCTCTTCATGGGCAAGCTTTATCTTCCTGTTGATGTTCGTAAGAAGCTCCTCATCATATAAGCTCAAATACTTATCCTGCATGTCAATAACTACCAATACCCTCATAAGATCCCCCTTATCTTATCCGGTCAACAGTTATGTTCACTTAGATGATTATTTATTATTGTAATTCGGTATTACATCTTTTACAAGTTGACTATATTAATGAATTTTCCCATACAAGCATGAAAACAGCGCAGAACCCCCTTCAAAATCCTGCGCTGCCTTCTTTATATCATGCTATAACCCATATTCCCAATTTATTGATTTAATGCCTGCATTTAAGCAAAGTATCTACTACTATCGCATTTAGGCAAAATATCTATCAATATCTGCACTCAAGAACACACTCCAGGATTCTTCTTGCGCATGCCTGAAGCTCAGCTCTTGTAACGCCTGCATCGAGGATGTTCTGAATATCTGCATCAGAACCCGGCATTGTAAGGTCATTACCTGATCTTACGCAGTCAGCTGCATTGGAGGTACCATACTTAAACTCTCTCTGCTCCATCTCGATACCGCCTGTTGTACCCCAGTCAGTCATAACTACACCCTTGAATCCCCATTCATTACGACATACAGCTGTGAGAAGATCGTAGTTGTTAGCAGCATGTAAACCGTTTATAAGGTTGTAGCTTGTCATGATGGAGAGCGGCTGAGACTCTCTTACAGCAATCTCAAAGCCCTTAAGATAAATCTCTCTGAGAGCTCTCTCACTTACATGTGCATTAGTGTGCATTCTGTTGTCTTCCTGATTGTTGCATGCAAAGTGCTTAATAGTTGTACCGCAGCCCTTGTGCTTCTGAACACCCTTAGTATCAGCTGCAGCGCACATTCCTGCAACAAGAGGATCCTCTGAATAGTACTCGAAGTTTCTTCCGCAAAGAGGATTCTTCTGGATATTCATACCGGGAGCAAGCCAGAGATTAACCCCTAGTTCTTCCATCTCTGTACCTACAAGGTCACCTGCTTCTTCTATAACATCCATATTCCAGGTCTGAGCAAGCATTGTTGCGATCGGAATAGCTGTGCAATACTGATAGTACTTGGTTACTTCGCCCTTAATATCTGTCTTGGGCTGATTCTCTTTTCCGGGGAAATCAAATGCCATCGCACTCATCTCAGGAATTATCTTATTGTCCTCATCTACTGCAAAGTAAGGTGTAAGACGAAGTCCTGCAGGTCCGTCTGCGAGAACAAGGTTGTGAACACCTCTGTCAGCAGCCATCTTGGAGCTGGTATCACCGGCAGCACCCGGAACTACTGCAGAAGCTGTTCCGATAACAGAATCTCCTCCAAAACCGCCTCTTGCCGTACCTACGCAGAGATCTGCCATTTCTTCCCTTGTGAGCTGACCGAGAAGATCGTCAAGAGTAGCCTTTCCTGCCTTAACATCTGCAAGAGTTACTTTCTCTGCGCTGTCATTTTTAAGTTCAACAGGAGCACTCTTATATTCAGCAACAACTGTTGTGATTGCATCCTCTGAAAGTGTCAGAACCTTTGCTGATGCCTTCTCCTCTTCTTCGCCATCATAGGTAAGAGGAGTAGCATTTTTCTTTGAAAGAAGATCAAGCTCAGTGTCAATCTTAAATCTGTTTGAAAGCTTGCAGGTAGTAATCTCTTTTCCAACCTCAATAGCAGCAACAACAGATGTGCAGCCTGCATTCTTACCGATTCTTACGAAGTACTTACCGGGCTCTAAGATATATGAAGCAGACTTTTCATCATAGGATGCGAAAGTTGAAACCTTAGCCATAAGAGTAAGTGTTTCCTCTTCACCCGGTGCAAGTTCCTTTGTCTTTGCAAAGGCCTTAAGCTCCTTAACTGGCTTTTCAAGCTTTCCGTCAGGTGCTGAAACATAGAGCTGCACAAGCTCTTTACCGCTAAACTTATCACCTGTATTTTTAACAGATACCTTTGCAGTAACAGTCTCACCATCAAGTGTAACGTCTGTAGTTTTTACATCAAAATCTGTGTAGGAAAGGCCATATCCAAAGGAATATGCAGGCTTTTTGCCAAATGTATCAAAGTAGCGATAGCCTACGAAAATACCCTCATTGTAATATTCATCATCTACGTTGCCGTTCTGTGAACTGAAAGTATCATATGCCGGATAATCTGAGTAATTCTCAGCCCAGGTCATTGCAAGATGTCCTGTGGGTATTGATTTTCCAAGAAGCACATCAGCAAAAACAGTACCGATAACATTTCCTGCCTGGCTCATAAGTAAAACAGCTCCAACACCCTTTATACTTCTAAGTGCCTTTGTATCAATAACACCACCTACATTAAGAGCTACAACAAATTTGTCATAACGTCCTGCAAGCTTCTCGATGTTCTTTTTCTCATTATCAGTGAGTTCATAGTCACCTGCCACAGGCTTACGGTCACGGCCCTCACCTGAATCTCTTGCAATTACATAAACAGCAGCATCAGCATCCTGCATGTCTGCATCAGTGATCTCCTGAATATCCGGATCATGATAAGGGTTGTTAAAGTATTCCATGAATGCAACCATGGGGTTACCTGTTGACTTTACCATTTCCTGGATATGCTCATCATATTTAGCTCTGGAATCTACGCATATCTTGTCGTAACCATCAAGCCATGAACCTGAAACAACCTCTATTCCGGCTTCCTTAATTCCCTCTTCAATGCCTACAACACTTCTGCTGTTAACATCTCCTGAACCTTTTCCACCTTTGATCATATGACGTGCGCCATTACCAAACAAAGCTATCTTCTTAACTCCATCCCCAAGCGGAAGTGTTCCGTTATTCTCAAGAAGCACCATGCCTTCAGCCGCAAATTTGCGCACTTTTTCCATATGTGCCTTTTCTCTCGCAGACATCTCTGCCTCTTTAGATGCTCTCCAAATTCCCATCTTTATGTATCTCCTTCTCTAAAAAATATACAAATGCCAAGAGCCAAGATTTAGCTCCGAATAGATATCATTTTACATCAATTATTTTTCTGAAATATATGATTTCACAGATTAATAGTCATAATCACTTCCAAATTTGGCTAGCCTTTTATACATTTTTCACAAACTTTCCTTTTCTTAAATTTAATCAATTACATTTGCACATCTTAGTGCTAAAATATGCTCAATAGATACGACAACCCTACCACGTAATAAAGGAGTTTCAAAATGCCAGATTTAGCAACGTTTCCTTCAAGGATAACTATTGACGGTTTCATTTACGACAAGCAGGGGTACAACGATATTGGTGGTGTTTTCTACAATTCCAAGGACAACCCGTCTGATATCACTAGTAAGTTCATCAGCCTTTATCCCGATGGTAAGTTAACCTATCTCTTCGATGGTCTTGAACTCATCTGGAACAAGGATTACCAGGTAATTTCATATTAAAAAAGATCAAGAATAAACACCGGTTATCACTTTTGATAATCGGTGTTTTTGTACAAATGGAAGATTTTGGGTTGCTTTATGCATGCTATATACTTTATTGATTCTGCGAAGAAAGTCTGCTTTTCAGCCTTTTGCTATGGCATTTTTTAAGGGATTCCCCAGAATACAACAAATCATGCTGTATTCAGGGTAGTTATTGTATGGGGCTACCCTGAATACAATAAATCCAGGTAAAATCAGGGTACTCATTGTATTGTGCTTACCCTGAATATGACAAACTATTCTGTATTCAGGGTAGTTGTTGTACAGGTCTACCCTGAATATAATAAATCCTGGTAAAATCAGGGTAATTATTTTATTGAGTTTACCCTGAAAACAACAAATCATGCTGGATTCAGGGTAGTTGTTGTATAGCTCTACCCTGCATGCAACAAATCCAGGTAAAATCAGGGTAATTATTTTATTAAGTTTACCCTGAAAACAACAAATCATGCTGGATTCGGGGCAGTTGTATGGCTCTGCCCTGCATGCAACAAATCTAGGTAAAATCACGGTAGATTTTGTTATAGACAATGTATCAATTTGAAAAGGGATTTTCAGATCTAGTATATTTCTATGATTATGACTTATTATGTGAATTCTTTTTTTGAGAAAAAGCAGGAATCTATAGATTTCGGATTTCTCCGAAAAAATACATCAAAACGACGCAAAACAAGAGACTGACGTAATGCATGCGAAATAACATTAACTTTAAAAAGTTATAGCAATCTCATTAAGTTTCTATTGCTGCGATGTCATCAATATGGATAATCGATTTGTCATTCAAAATAAGACAGCGTCTGTCAGTATCAATTTTTGCAATCAGGACAGAGCGTGTGACATATTCACCACCTGTTTTTAAAAGATCAGGAACAAAATAGGTTAATATAGTTCGAACCTCTGCATCATTATTCAGAGAATCCATTATTTCAAGAAGTTTTTTGTTTATTTCTTCTTTTTTCTCTTCTGTAAGCTCTGCTTTTTCAACAACGAATCTTCCTGCTTCAGATACTTCATCATCATAGCCTGTCAGTGCTGCGAAGGGCATGAACTGTGCTGCCCTGTTTTCCAAGGGCATTGGCGTGTGATTCTTTGAAATCGGCCTCGTTAAATTGATAATATCATCGTATTTTCCCATACTAAATGTACACTTTACTAATTCTGCGCAAAAGGACTTATTGTCAGCCCTTTTGCTATGGCAATTTTTAGGAAGCTTACCCCAAATGCAACAAATCTACGCCTTATGTCCGCCTATTTGCTTTCCTCGCTCTAGTCCGGTTGCACCTTCCTGCAGAGAAGTTCCTTTGACAATTGCATTTTTTCCAAAACGTTTTTGTATTTCCAGAGCAGCCTTTTGAAGTGCCAGTTCTTTATCATCTGTTTCCTTTTTCTTAAGCTCTTTAGCACTCTTCTCTTCATAGTTGTCAAAAAGAGAAAGCTGTTCATAGGATTCTTCTACCTGCTCTTTTGCTGCTGCCTCATCAATTACATGCATTGCCGCAATAGTTACTCGTCTAACCAGAAGAACAGGATTAACCTTTTCATCAAAAATCTTAAGCGCAGCATCAATTATATGAACCGAAAGAGCTGTAAATCCCTCAAGTCCCGCGCTGCCATGCGCATGCTCCGGAACTTGTCTTCCATAATAATCCTTCTTTATTTTACCTTTGTACTTTTTAGCTATTTGAGGATTTGTAAGGCTCTCCATGTCGTAGCCAACAGTCAGAACAATCTGATCTGTGACCTTCCCCGCCTCCATAAGCTGAAGAGCAAGTGCATCCGCCATCTCTCTTACAATGATTCGAGCCTTGTCATAGGTATATGGGCAGTGCAATACCTGTCCCTGACTTAAGCTGTTGTTCTCAGGCTTATAAGCCTTTATCATCTTCATGGTGCACGGCTCATATCCCCAGGCGTGATCTATCAGCAGCTCAGCATTTATTCCGAATGTCTTATATAGCAGCTCTTCATTATGAAAATCCTGCGGACCTCCAAGACTGCATCTGGCAATGTCACCCATCGTATAAAGTCCCATGGATGAAAGCTTTTTTACATAACCCCTTCCGACTCGCCAAAAATCAGTAAGGGGCGTGTGCTCCCAAAGCTTCTCCCGATAGCTCATCTCATCAAGCTCTGCTATACGCACACCATTTTCATCAGCTTCTACATGCTTTGCCACTATATCCATTGCCACCTTGGCAAGATACAGATTTGTCCCAATCCCTGCAGTAGCCGTGATTCCCGTAGCAAGCTTTACTTCCTGAATCATCGTCATAGCAAGCTCTCTGGGGCTCATTCCATGTATTCCAAGATAACCGGTAGCATCTATAAAAACCTCATCTATGGAATAAACATGAATATCCTCGGGCGCGATATATTTTAGATAAATCTTGTAAATGTTGGTACTTATCTCCATGTACCTGGCCATTCTCGGAACAGCTGCTATAAATCCCAGCTTAAGTGAGGGATTATTCTGAAGCTCCTCATCGTCATCAGATTCTCCTGTAAAAGCTCTCCCCGGAGCTCTGCGGAGTCGCTCCTCATTTATCTCCTTAACCTTCTGTTCGACCTCAAAAAGCCTGGCTCTCCCCGGAATCCCATATTTTTTCAGGGACGGAGAAACAGCCAGGCATATTGTCTTCGAAGTCCTGCTCCTGTCAGCAACAACAAGGTTAGTTGTCAGCGGATTCCTGGTTATATCCTGGCATTCCACTGACGCATAAAAAGACTTTAAATCTATTGCAATTATACTTGAATTACTGTTCATGATACTTGAATTACTGTTCATGATACTTGAATTGCCATTCATATCGCACATGATTATTCAAAATACTGTATCTTTTCTACTACTTTAACCGGACTCTTTACAAGGCCGGCAAATGTCTTTCCATCTGACTGCTTACCAACAATAGTTCCATAGTGAGTAGGAATCGCATAAACCGGTCTTATAGTATTTATAAGATCAGCCGCCTTTTTTACGTCCATAGTGTAGGTTCCACCAACAGGCACCAAAGCTATGTCGCACTTTACCTTCTTGGATTCCTTGGTTACTCCGGTATCACCGGCGATATATATTCGCTTTCCATCAGCTCTGATAATATATCCTACCCATTCTGCACGTCTCGGATGAAAAGGCTTTATATTGTTATACGCGGGAATTGTCTCAATCTCGAAACCCTCAAATTCCTTATATATTCCCGGTTTAACAGCAATTATATCCTTAACTTCACGCTCCAGCTCTCTGGCATCGTCCACCATTCTGTAAGGGACAACAAGTATTGTCGATTCCTTAATAACCTTACGGATATCCTCAAGTGAGAAATGATCGTAATGAGCATGTGTTATAAGTACATAATCTGCATCATGCTTATCTTCCTTCATGCGAAACGGATCCACATATATAGTACCTGCTCCACATTTTACCCTTATACTGCTATGCGTGAATACTTCAATATTATCTATCATCCGCTACTCCAAACTATAAATTGATAACAATATTATTATATACAAAAAAGCGTAATATCGCTACATGTAAGAACGGATTTTCCTCGCTTTCCGCAAAAAGAGGTCCCACCGTTTCCGGTAGGACCTCTATCATTTTGCATCTGATGATTTAATTACTCTTCATCCTTTTTACGTTTTCTTCCGGTAATAAGAAGTGTTACAACTGCTCCAGCTGCAATCAGAAGAACGATAATTCTGGATGTGTTTGTGCTATCCTCTGTACCGCCGCGTCTTGCGCCAAGTACTCCGGGTTCCTCACCCCTGGTTCTCTTTGCTCCAAGAACTGCTGCGTTATCGCCTGTTGCAGGCGGATTTCTTCTTGCTCCGAGGACATTATCATTGTTGCCGCCATTGTCGTTGCTGCTGTTGTCGTTTGTAGAATCGCCCTCGTCATCTCTCTTCTTGTCTGATTCAGTAGTTTTCTTCTTTTTCTTCTTATCATCATCCGGAGGATTGGAGTCTGAACTCTTTGTAACTGTAAGATCACCATATACATATGTAATTATATAGTTCTTAAAGTCTGTCAAATCATTTGCAGGTACTGCCGCAAATGTATTCTTACTTGTTCCAACCTCAGTCTGGCTTCCTGTGAAGTTATATGTTACTGCATCACCAATACCCCATTCTGTATTAGCATTTGCCACATGATATACAAGAGGTGTTGCGTCATATACCTTCTCAGCTGATCCTGACGTAAGCTCGATTGGCTTAGGTGTAATAGTAAGCGTACCAATAATGAATTCAGGATCATCAAACTTATCTGTTACATCCTGTCCATTTACGTCAACTACCTTAAAGCCTTCATTGACAATGTCAAGAGGATATTTGCCTACAGATCTTGCATTAACATCAACTCTAAGACCTGATACATAGTACTTTTCGTTGTTAATTGTAATTTCCTTAGTACCATCTTCTGCATGAGCATTGATTCCAATAAAGCTTCCAAGTGATTTCAGTGCACTTGTTATGATACCTTCATTAGCAACTTTCCCTTCAACTGAGTAATCAAAATCTGAACCTACCCATGTCTTACCACTATACATTTCTTCCCTATCAGGAGTACGTGCAATAACATGGAGCTTTCCTGCTTCAGGCACATCTCTGATTATAAGCTGTCCATCAATAACTTCAAAGGTTACATCGATGTTAGGATCATCATAGCTGAACTGACTTACTGCAAGGTTCATAGGATATGTACCAGGCTGTATTCCCTTTGCTACATCTTCGCCTGTAAATTCAACCTTTTTCTCATCAAAGAAATCCTTTGCATCCGGTATTCCGGCGCCAACGCTTACAGCAGATATAGCATTAAGTGTATATCCTGTTACCCTCTTTTCTGTTCCGTCGTAGAGCTCCTCACCTCTGTTACCAATTACCTCAACCTTTAACTCAAGAGGATTGATCTTAAGGTAGCCATCCGTTACATAGAATTTCACATCAGGGTACTTTTGATGCGTACACTCAAAGCTACATTTGAAAGTGTCTCCCTTAGAAGGTGTTCCATGAAGCCCCATCTCGTAAACTTCAATTTCATTTGTCTCAGCATTACGCTTAACATTTGTTCCCTTTGCTGTATCGCTTCCAGAAGTTACAAGTTTAATATATGGTTCAATTGATTCAATATCTGTAATCTCTTGATCCTTGTAAGTGATTTTATCAATTTTGTATCCTGTAACGCTCTGCTCATTTCCATTGTAATATACAGTGTCATTGTTACCTGTAATATATACTTTAAGC
This sequence comes from Butyrivibrio sp. AC2005, assembly GCF_000424145.1. Taxonomy (GTDB): domain Bacteria; phylum Bacillota; class Clostridia; order Lachnospirales; family Lachnospiraceae; genus Butyrivibrio. The sequence goes on along the minus strand of NZ_AUJI01000009.1, from coordinate 192,419 downwards.
AAATCTTTCTCACGCCATACTGCAAACAGTGCCTGATAAGGCATAGCCTCGTCAGCAGCTACCTGCGTAGCCACTTTTGAAAAACCTGCATCCTCATAGAACTTTCCATTTTTATAGTACAGGAATCCTGGGTTATTTGGATCAACATTCTGGGTAAACTTGGAAGGGTCACTCATAAATGCCTGAGCTTCTGCTTCGGATTCACCCATACTGATTCTTGCCCAGCCAACAAATTCGTAATCTTCCTTGTCCTCTGCTTCAGAAGGTATTCCCTGAATACCAACTGCTTCGTTAATGTCAAGTTCATTCTTACCACCTTTTACTTTGTCTATATGGTAAGCTTCAGTTCCATCGTTCTCAAACCAAGGAATATATGTAGGTGTTTTTTTATCGGGTTTTACATATTTTGCACGAAGTCTTACAGTATATTTTTTATGTACACCAGATTCGTCTATATTTTCTACTTTTGCATTACTTGCAAGAACAGTGAAAAGTTTTCCTGGTTCAACTTCTTCATTAGTATCCACATACTTGCCACCGTCCCATTTCTGGAGTACCCATGTACTAAACTCATATCCACCAGGTGCTGTGACTGCAGGTACTGCATTTGCCTTAGCATTATCAACATAAGTTCCACTATCAATGGCTTTTCCTGTACCTGTTCCAACAGCAGGATCTGTCAGAACATATTCAATATTGATTCCGTCTGCACCATCAAGAATCTTTCTCCATTTACCATAAAGATTAAACTCTTGAGTAATCCATGTACGCTCCGGATGTTGGTTGTCTCCCTCCGTAACGGCGAGATCAGAATTCCATGTTGCCCCTTCGCCGAATTTGTTCATTACATCTGTATTGTGAGTATTCTTATCATATGCCTCTGTGACTGTACTTTCGTTAAGCTTATATCCCGTAGCATTGAATACCTTATTATGTGAACAAGCTTCATCGAGATACCAACCCACAAATACATATTCATCTCTTGTTCCTACAGGCGCACTTATAGTTCCGTTATAATCAACACGGAAATTCATTTCCTGTCCTGAGCTTCCCCAATACAGACTTTCATCATTGGCTCCATTATCCAATTTAGCATTTGGATGTAAGAATACACGATATTGAATTTGTATCCATTTTGCGTAAACTGTTACTCCGCCAAGTGGCATCTTTGAGTTAAAATTAAACTTTTCTCCGCTACATCCTTCATCAAGATACCAACCATCAAATACAAATCCTTTTTCGGGACATTCTGGTTTGTCCTTATCAAAACCAGTTTTTTCCTTATCTTTATCGAGATAACCTACAATATTAGCATCATAGGTAATGTCTTTTACGACATGGAGCATATTAGAACTCTTAGGTGTTCCTATTTTCCCAAGATTACCATCGTAATATTGGCCATCCATAAAGCGAATTGGATAACTAAGTGGCTTATAATAGAAGTTTATAGAACATTCTCTTGTTGTTTCGTTTGCTTTATGTCCATCCTGATGGTCAAATAAATATCCTTCAAATTCCGGCGGATGTGCCGCTCCCTCTGATGACTTTCTGGATCTGGCAATTATGGTCTTATCAGGTGTTGCTCCATACTCCCCATCAGAATTTGCGTAGTAGATATTATAGGTCCATACATAGGGTACTCCATCAAATCTGGCTGTCACGTAATTCGCATCAGAAGATGTGAGATCACCAATAATCATCTCATCAAGGATATTTATATCACCCTTTACAGTATTTTTTCCTTTCTTCTCGCTTCCATCCGTTGCTGGATCATATGTATATGCCTTTGCATTTTTCATAAGAATCCAACTGATGAAGTAAGCACCGCCACAATTATTTTCATCTGGAAGTTTAAGCCATTTGCTTGATATATTATCTCCATAATAAGCATCAAATGTATAATATATATAGCCACCAGATTCACTCTTTTCTACTCCATCTAAAAAGGCAATATCAGTAAGTCCAAGCGACCAATCACCGCTGTATGCACCATTACCTTCCTTACCAGCTCCATAATATTTCCCAGCATTTTGACGTACTAAAACCATTTTATAATTATAGTGCATACGGTCAAAATACACGTTAAGAACTGCATCTCCTTCAGGTGTAATAGTAACATCACTCTTCAGCTTTGTTTTATTTTCCGTAAAACCGATATATGGACGATTTGGATCATCTGGACCCATAACCTTGGCTTCCGCTGAAGTTATTCCTCCATATTGCCTCTTGTCAACAGTTCCATCATCCTTTTCGACTTCGGTTTTAATATAGTACATATCAGTACCAGCTTTAGCTTCAGTTATAGCAAGATTCTTTATATTAGCACCTACCGTGCCGTAGCCCACACATGAGTCAGCAAAATCATATCCATTTCTGGCAGCATTTTGCTTCCATATCATAATTGTGTAAGGAGCTTTATCATTAGGTAACCACTTTGCATAAACAGTGGTTCTTGCTGCAAGTGTTTTACCAAATACAAACTCTTCACCAGTCGGATCAGCTCCTGTCTCAGCCGGCTCACCAGTCCACCATCCGTCAAATGTATATCCTTTTCTGGTCATCTCATCTCTTGGACGTGGTTCTACTGTCGTCTCATTTGAAAGATAAAACCGAGGCGCACAATAGGTAGCTCCTTTACCATTTTCATCAAATACAAGCCAATGACCTGCCGGTGAATTAACAGAGAAAACTACATCACCTTGGATAGTAATGGAATCACCATTGTTAAATACATCATTTTCTGTATATGTATATGGTATATCGCCTTTCTTTACAATGTTTTCTGAGCCTTTATAAACATACCATCCCTGAAAATCATGCTCATCATCCAATGGGGTATATGCCATATTTACAGTATACTCAGTATTCTTTTTATCATCAGTAGCATCTGCACGATATAGTGCTGAGTGCTGACCAAGAGCTACATAATTATTGTCAGCATTATCAAGATATTTTACACTAAACTGTTTATACAGCATTGCATAATATGTAACTTCATCGCCATCATTAATTGGTGTGGCAAGCTTAGCTTTAACTTCATCGCGAACCTTATCTATTGTAAAACCAGCTTCCGGATCATTATAATTTGGATCAGTTGTCCACCCCTTGAAAATCACATCTTCTTCAAGTTCGCCAACCCCGGGATCATAAAGAACTGTTTCATAAATCTCAGGTGTCGTTGTATCAGATTGCTTAACCCACATAGAAGCTTCAAAATCGCCATTCTTAAATACTACATGAAGACGATTATTCTTTACTTCTTCACCCGCAACAATATAAATAGAGAATTCATTAGAATTAAACTCTACGCTCTCTATTTCACCTTCAGCATTCTTGCTGATATCAGTCTTGTCGATTGTCTCAACATCATCGTTATGGTCATGAAGGACAGTAACATCCTCAACATCCATTGCCTCTTCAAGCGCAAGCGTTACATGTACAAACTTCTCATCTGCAGGCTGAATTTCTTCACCTTCAAAGAAGAATGTAATGTCAACACCCTTAGCGGTTGTTATTGACTCGCCCAGTTCTCCCTGAGCAGTTGCAAGAGCCTGATCATCTGAAATAGCAGTTACGCGAACCTCTGTACCATCCGGGAAGATACCAGCCTCTGCTTTAACAGATACTACCATTCCGCCTTCATGAATATCCTCAACTGAAAGCTCAGGCATGTCATCCGGTATAGCAAAGTTAGCTGTAAAGGTTACATCCTCCTCAATATCAGAAGGAACAAAGGTATCCTCTGTTGAAACCTCATTACCATCTGCATCAGTCCAGTTTACGAACTCATACTTTTCGCTCCATGGAGTTGCGGTTGCACCTTCAAATTTAGCGTCTTCTGCATTGATATCTATGGTCTCGGAAGCTTTTGAAACTGTACCACCCTTAGAGGCAGTATATGTAACAGTTACTTCCTTAACTTCCTTTTCTGCCTGTTCAGGAGTTTCAGCAGAAATCTCTTCTGAAGTCTTCTCTGCTGAAGTCTCCTCTGCAGGTGTCTCTTCAGCAGGTGCAGCGTCCTCTGCTGGAGCTTCAGCGTTCTCCTCTGCAGGAGCCACTTCTTCCGCAGGAGTTTCAGCACTCTCCTCTGCTGGAGCCACCTCCTCCGCAGGAGTTTCAGTATTCTCCTCTTCGGGAGCTGCTTCCTCTGCAGGAGTTTCAGTATTCTCCTCTACGGGAGCCACTTCCTCTGCAGGAGTTTCGGTATTCTCCTCTACAGGAGCTGCTTC
>NZ_AUJI01000009.1:0-188180 GCF_000424145.1 Butyrivibrio sp. AC2005 | reverse complement strand
CTCTGCAGGAGTTTCAGTATTCTCCTCTACGGGAGCCACTTCCTCTGCAGGAGTTTCGGTATTCTCCTCTACAGGAGCTGCTTCCTCTGCAGGAGCTGCCTCCTGTGTAGGTTCTTCAGAGACGTCCTCCTGTCCCTGTTCATCACCAATACTCTCGGTGAAAAGGTCACTATAATCATCTTCTGTGGATTGTGAAACTTGCTCATCCGGATTCGGAATTGCTTCTTCTGAAGTAGCACTAACCGGTATACTGTTATAATCTGCGCCGCAGGTCGTAACCAATACCACAAGTGTCAGAAGAATCGCAAGTTTTCTCGCGATAGTCTTATGCATAGTCTTCCCCCTTCAAAAAAAAATTTATATATTTTAATCAAAACTTCACAGATAAATTATACAAAATTATTACTTCCCTCAAGATACGAAATATGAATGAATCTGTTCATATTCCGTACTTGACAACTAGAATAATCTGTGATTTTTCTTCGTCTCTTGTGGTCAAAAAAAAGCACCCACAAGATATAGTCTTTAGGGTGCCCTTTAGTGAATTTTCAATCATACCATCTCTGCCAGTTTCATTTTCTGCTTTGCAACATACATTCTTGCGTCAGCCCGTTTGAAAACTGATTCCACATTTGCATCGGTTTCAGGATCATACTTGACCATGCCCTTTGCAATGTTTATCTTTTCCCATTCATTCTCAGTCTCTAAGTTATGGCGTTCAGCCTCAACATCGAAGTCTCTGAGAAGCTTGTAGCAGTTATCGTAATCATCGCCCTGGAGTATGACCACAAATTCATCTCCGCCGATTCTAAATACCGGGCTTCCTTTAAATATCCTACAGGTCAGGCGACATGCATTCTGAAGATAAATATTTCCACGCTCATGTCCGTAGGTATCGTTAATCTTCTTGAGGTTATTAGCATCAAATACAACTATGCCATATTCCTTCTCACCTTCCTGCATATCAAGCCTTGATGCAGCATCGTCATATGCAGTCTTGTTTTTAACTCCCGTAAGAGAATCATGATATGCAAGTGAGTTCAGATCATCGATATGGTGCTTTAAGTGATGAACCATCTTCTCCATCGCATGAGTAAGATCTCCGACCTCATCCTTGGTCTCCTTAGGGAACTCTACTTCCAGCTTACCATCGTTGATCTCGCGAGCCACATGAGCCAGTCTCTTAAGAGGATCTGTAATTCTGCGGCTTACCATTATAGTAAGGAAAAGGAATGTGAACAGTACTATTATAGTAGAAACTATTACTCTTCTCATGAGTCTGTTACTCATGTACATAATCTCGCTCTTCGGAGCTGTTATGATAAGTCGCATTCCATTTGACAGCGTTCTGTATGAAAGCATCTTTTCTACCGATGCAAGTGTGTAGGATAAAGGAGTGTCTCCATTACTCTCACTTTCGAAGGATAGATCCCCTGACATATCCATCTCTTCCATGGCTACGCCTGCTTCGTAATGCGGATTGTAATATACCTCACCCTGATCATTTGCAAGACATGCATAACCGGTATCATAACATTTTATGGCTTTTACACGATCTACCAGTTCATGGAAATCAATGTCCATTCCGGCAATACCGATCAGTACTCCGTTTTCATAGAGAGGAACTATATAAGAAATAAGATCCTTATCTATATTTGCATTGTGATACGGCTCCATCCATGTAGGCTCACTATGCTGAACGGGAATATACCACCAGCCAACATGCTCTATATCATCTGCCGCAAATTTCTTTATATCTGTAGGCTGTTCAAAAAAGAACTCATCCTCCAGCGTATCTCTCCTGTAAAAAAGGCCACTGTCAGATGGCATAATCTCCGGATTATATCTCACATAATATGAAACTGTACCGGGAACATTCTCTGCTATATTTGAAAAAAGATTGGCAAGCTGCACGGTGTAGCTATCTCTGTAGGTATCATCGTTTGCAAGCTTTTCAACTGAAAAAAGACGCTCAACTGCATAGTCGGCAAGAATATTGACGGCTTCCTCTGTGTCTAACAGATTCCTATCGATTAAATTAGTCTCAGTCTGACAGGTAAGATTAAGTATCTGAGCTGAATCATAATCTCCTGCCTGCCTGAGGGTCAAAACAGCTGTCCCACCGACAATAGCAGCAACCATTAGGATAGCTATTGTCGTAAGCAGGGTTATCTTTTCCTGAATAGATTTCATTTTTCCCTCATTTTATTGCTATCCATCATGAAAATAACAAAGACAGCAAGCATAATTATTATCAAGAAGCTGTACAGAATCAATTCTAATGAAGTATCATTCTTTTTTATTTTATCAGATTTCGCAGTATTTTCATCATTTATTTCTACAGTTTCTCCAATATTTGAATCATCTGTAGACTCTTCTACTTCTTCTGATGTATCTACCTCTTCACCATCCTCATCTCTCTTGGCTCCGAGGACTGCTTCTTTTTCGCTTATTCTGAGTGTACCGGGGCGGAGCTCTACGTTAACAAATTTCTCTGTCACATTAAGTCCGCTGGGATCATAAATCACATAATCAGTAACAATATTGTTATTCTCCGCATTATCCTCAGGATAAGTTACGCTTCCTTCAGCAACTGCCTTGTAAGTAAAGCCTTCAGGCAGGCCCTGTGCAGTCACATCAATCTGCTCTGTCAGTGGAGTGCCATCAAATAATTTCTCTGCACTCGGCGCTGTAAAAATCACCTTGTTGCGGTATACAAGCTGTGCCTTGGTTCCTATACCGCAGCAAGGGGACAGAATAATCACGCAAATGGCATACAAAAAACACAGATACGTGATTAGTCTGTTGCCCAAACTGTATTGTCTCATATCTCCCCATCACCTTCCGTCCAAAACTTTATTCAGGACTTCCGAACATAAAGTTACGCATATTATTATATCGGCTTTTTATGGATAAAATATTACGGAATATGAACAGTTTTGTTCATAATTCGTACTTGACAAACGTAATAATTGTGATACGGGGTATCAAAATCTTCCGTTTTTGTGATATGATAGAAATATAAATTTTCGAGGGGTAAAACCATGGCTGGTTCAGACATTTTGAAAGTTGCAATATGCGATGACGAGATGACTCAGAGGCGTCAGCTTCAATTCATTATCGACAAGAGTCGTCCCGGCACAGAAGTCAATCTTTTCGAGTCCGGAGAGGATTTTTTAAATGCCTTCCGTCCCGGATTATATGATCTCATTTTCATGGATATTCTAATGCCCGGTATGGGCGGTATTGATGCCACAGGCAAGATCAGGAACATCGACGCTTCCGTACCTATAGTTTTTGCGACCTCCAGTAAGGATCATGCGATGGAGGGATATAAAAACAGGGTAATCAGATATCTGATGAAGCCCTTTGATCCCGTTGAGGTGGGCGAAGTATTGGAGCTTGCAGCCCAGATGAAGGGCACTCAGGGCGGTGTTACCGTAAGAATAAACGGAAAAGACATGACCTTTTCATTTGAAAAAATATGCTATGTCGAGCAGAGTTCACATACCCTGTACATGCACATGGCTAATGGCGCAACTCTTCAGCTTACCGGTAAGCTCGATAACATCGAAGCCCAGACGCCGGATGATTCTTTCCTTAGATGTCACCAGAGCTATCTGGTAAATCTTGCCCACGCAAAATGCGTAGACAGAGGTCTTCAGATATTTAAGATGAAGGATGGTGACACTGTCCACATCCGAAGAGAGAGCCTTGCAGAAGCAAACAGGATGTTGTCAGAGTACACCATGAAAAATCTCTGATCCTTCATCGTATTATTTTACTTAAGCTTCATCAATCATAGAAATAAGTACATCCACAAGAGCCGGATCAAACTGCTTTCCGCGGTTTTTTTCGAGCTCTTGTTTTATGCGCATAGGTGGCATAACAGGCGCATAAGGCCTCTCAGAAGTCATGGCATCATAAGCATCGGCAATTCCGATAATCCTGGCTTCAACAGGAATCTCCTCGCCTGCAAGACCGTCGGGATAACCGGTACCATCATACCTTTCATGATGCCATCTTGCACCCGTGGCAAGTCCAGGCATCTCTGATATATTCCTCAGGATTTCATAACCGATTATAGGATGCTGCCTTACAATCTCAGCCTCATCCTCAGTAAGTCTATCGGGTTTTCTCAAAATTTTTTCAGGAATAATGAGTTTTCCTATATCGTGCACAAGTCCCATGTAGTAAATATTTTGCTGCTCGCTTTCGTTTTTACCAAGTCTCCTTGCAAGCTCTGAGGAGTATTTTGCAACCCTCATGGATCTGCCTGGGTTGTTTATGTCTCTGGAATCAACGGTATTTGCCAGGGCAAGAAGTATCTGCGCAGGAAGCCCTGTCCCCATACCCTGCTGCCTTGCAATATCCTCAGTATCTATCTGCTCTTCCTGAGTATATTCCTTAATTCCATCCAGTAGCTCCTCACTTAATTTATTAAAATGCTCAAAGAGGGCAGGATGTCCTTCACGAACAGCCTCAGTTTTTCCTTCCTTAATTGCATCTTCAAGCGCCAGTGCCTCTTCTGAAAGCATGTCTGCGCCTATGGTCTTAGCCGTGCTCTTTAAGGAATGCACGGAGATAAGATAAGCTTCGAAATCATCATTTTTGAGAAACTCCGACAGCTCTTCTCCCTTATTACTCTCAGCAAACATCTGTATTTGGGATATATAAAAATCCTCATCTCCCATACAGAAATTAAGTCCGTTCTCCACATTGAGCTCAGGGAAAACACTTGCCATATCCTTTTTAGATGGCACCACCGGCTGTACAGGCTTATCGGATGCAGGAGTCTCCTGTATCCTGGACGTCTTCTCCTTTTCCATGTAAAAAAGATGCTCAAGAGATGCTCTCTGCTCTATCAGATTAGAGGGCATTATATCAATAAGAAGACTATAGAGCTTGTCAGCCACAACAGGCTTGGTCAGGTATGCATCAAATCCAAGCTCCTTAAAGCGTTCCTCATCGCCTCTTAGTCCACCTGCAGTCAGCATGATAACAGGTGCATCCTTGCTAAGGCGTTCCTCTCTCATTATGCTCAGCGTCTCTACGCCGTCCATTATTGGCATCATATGATCCATAACCACAAGATCATAGGTCTTTTTCCTTAGTTTCATGAGAGCCTTCTGCCCATCTACCGCAGTATCGATCTGTGCTTCTGTCTTATTCAGGATTTTCAAAATAAGGTCCACATTCATTGCATTATCATCTACTACAAGAACCTGAGCCTTGGGCATTATAGGCACGATAGTTTCATCAATGTCCGTATCCAGCAGTGCCGAATAATCAAAAAACTTGCTGACATCAACATCCTCCCCCGGGTCCTGTGCGATCAGATTAAGGAGGTTATTGAAAAATGCAAGAAGTGTCTCCCCTGCACCCTTTATTTTTGATGCATACTCAGAAATCCTCGCATCGTTGGTATTTTCCAAAATCAGGTTATCAAATCCGAGAATCGAATTAATGGGTGTTCTTATTTCATGTGACATCTGGGATAGGAAATCATTCTTTGCTTCATTTGCTTCCTCTGCCCTTTTTCTTGCTTCCGAAGCTTCCTTCTGAGCAGATTCGAGCTTACCGATTGTCTTTTCAAGTCTGTGATAATCAGGTGTTTCCAGCGTGAACAGCAGGATAATAAGCGCTACCGAAGCAGCAAAGAATATCAGCATAACATTCTTAAGCCACAGCATCTGGACCATATACATCACAATAACCATCAGTGTGGCCACAGCAATGCTAAACAGCTGCAGAATTGTATATCCCTTCCGGTTTACGACTACAAATCCTGTAGCAAGCAGGATATAGTAGCAGGGAAGAAGCAGCGAGCATGCAAGGAACATCATGCCTGTAATGTAGGTTCCATCCTCCATGCATATGAATACATTTCCGGTGTATACGTTCTGAACCATCATAAAGCATTGAGTGATTATGACGGCCAGGTTGATTTTATAAAGAAGCGTTTCCTTTATATCCACCTTGGCTGCTGCAACTATGTATTCTGCGTAGGAATTGGCTGCAACAGTTGCCGAAAGAATATTTAATGAATGCATGATGTAATGGCCTGCAACAGGTACCATACCGGCGTACATTTCTGTTGCTACGGTTGCAGTATCTATCACAGTCGCTGCCATGAGACAGTATGCAAACCTTCTGAAGGCCTTTGTGGTCTGGGAAGAGTCTGTATATGTCATGGTTAAGAATATGCAGATTAAGATGTCGTACAGGATTGCAGACAGTCCGAATGATAAATTGTGTAGAAGCATGTTCCCCTCATCCGCCCTACGGGCACCTTCCCCCCAAGGGGAAGGCTTTATTTATTTCTCTCCGAAAGATTACTTTAATTATTCTCTTCAAAAGATTGCTTTATTCATTACTCTTTAAGGTAATTACCTTAACGGTAAATATTATGTGTACAGCGAGATTGCTGCCTTAAGCATATTGAATTCAATAGGTTTTTCGAGATAATTTATGAAGCCGTTCTCTTTTAGGTATCCGTCCTCAAAATCAGATTCATGGCCCATAACGATGGCGGCTGTCTCGGCATTTCCTCCGGGATTTTCCTCCAAGATAATGCGTCTTAGCTCAGCACCGGTTCCTTCAAGCATGTAGGAATCAATGAGTATCAGGTCATATTTTTTCTCGGCAAGCTTCACTTTTGCTTCCGAAAAGCCGGCTGCATCATCAATTTCCACGTCTTCTATTTTTTTAGCAAGCTCCGATATAAAAAATCTCTCCGTCTCGGAATCATCTACTACCAATAATTTCTTACTCAATTCATTTCACCTCACACTATCCCCTTATTTATGGCCTCAGACAGTGCGTCTCTCTCTGATACAAACGCGCCTATTCTCTCGCGTAAAAGCTCGAATTCCTTCTTTTGGCACAAGTTCTCAAGCTTGTCTGCGATTTTCACCAAGTTCTCAGCGCCTATAAGCATTGCCTTGTCGCGCTCTGATCTTATTCTCGCGAGGCTCTCTTCATAATCACCATGCCTTATGGCTGCTGAAAGTTCTGAGCTGACATCTTCTTTTGCGTATATTTCCAGTATCTTTTTATAAAGTTTAATATCATGAAGCAGATATTCTCTGGAATCAGCCACTCTGACCATGGGTAGTTTTTCCTGGAGGCTCTCCCATGCGCTAAGCTCCATCTCGCCACTTAGCATTTTCCCTTTTCCTGATAAAAACTGCTTCAGAATATCAAGCACCATATCCTCGGTAAAGGGCTTTGTGAGATATGCCGCAAAGCCTTTGTTCAAATACTCCTCATCCTGACCTGCTATGGCATTGGCCGTAAGCATGATAACCGGAGTATTGTCACAGAGCTGTTCATCTCTAAGCTGTTTTAATGCTTCAACACCGTCCATAACAGGCATCAGATGATCCATAAAAATGAGATCATATCGGAATTTCCTTACCTGCATAACCGCCTGCTGCCCATTAGCCGCTGTATCTACAGTAAATCCCATTGGTGTCAGCATTCTCACCATAAGATCAAGATTCATAGGTGTATCATCCACAACCAGAATTCTCATCTCGGATGCGCCGATAATTTCCGACCTCTCAGAATTTCCATCGGAATCAAGGAATTCATTTTCATCCGTTCTCTCTATCAGCTCCGCCATGGAAGGAAGACGCCTTGGACCGTTTTCATCTGCTTCCTCCGACACATAATTAAGGACGTTCTCAAAGAATGTAAGAAGGCGTTTTGCTGAAATCTTAACTCGTCTCGTATACTCCTTGGTAGACTCCTCCTCTGTATCCGCAAGAATCAGATTGGAATATCCCATAATCGCATTAACAGGAGTTCTGATATCATTGGACATCTGCGCAAGGAACCTTGACTTGGCATGACTTGCTTCGGTCGCTCTAATACTTGACGCCTCAAGCTCCCTTTTGGAAACAGACAGTTCCTCGAGAGTACGTCTAAGCTGTGCATAGTCCGGTGTCTCCAGAGTCAGGAACATTACAAGCATTGCAAGGGAGGCAACAAAAAACGTAACCAGGAGATTTTGATAGAAAAACATCTGAACGCCATAAAGAATCACAACAAATGAAAAGGTCACAGCAAGGGCATATTTCATGTTTCTGGCGTAGCTCTCACTGTGACTTAGAATAAATACACCTCCGCACATAATGTAGTAAAGCGGATATGCATAAACAACCATCATAAACAGCGGCCCTGTTGCCAGGTCACCGTTTGGAAGGTATGAAAAAACTGTTCCAAAAAATATATTCTGGAACATAATAAGCGCATAAATCCCCAGAAGCACGCGGTTAATGAAAGCACCTGTGGTTCTGTTGTACTGCTCGCCGACATAGGAAATAACATATCTCACAAACTGAAAGGCACCAAAGGTTGCGGATACGTAATTTAGCGTGTTCAAAAGATATCTCGGAAAAACAGGCACCACATTTCCAAGGCTTATGGCAATTGCATTTATAACATCGAGAACCGTTCCGCAGAGCACAAGAAAAGAAAAGAGTTTAAACTCCCTGTTAACTCTTGTGTTGTCCTTGTAGCGCAAAAGGAAGAACACAAACAATATAAAGTCCAGCGGTATCACCGCCAGTTCAAGAAAAATATTGTACTTAAGAATCAATTCAAAGACTCCCTCTGAGACAAAATCTTATATGCTTCCTGAAGCTTCTCCTCCGTTGCAAGAATCGGAATTCCTGCCTTTTTCCTCTTATTTGAAGATGAGCTTTTTTTCTTAATCTTCTCATCCGGAAGATACCTTAGAAGTATGGCCTCAATCTCTTTAAACACAACAGGTTTAAGGAGATAGTCCGTAAAGCCCTGCTTTTTATATACACTCCTTACTTCCTGACGTGAGCCGGCAGTAAGTGCGATACAGGTTGTATCCGAATTAATACCATCTGTATTTTTAAGCATTGTGGTCATTTCTTCACCGCTCATTCCGGGCATCAAAAGGTCGATAAAAATCATGTCATACTTATTCCCCGTTGCAAGCTCAAGCCCCGTTGTAGCAGAAAGGGCTGAATCCACCTGAATTCCTGTGCCGTTGAGAAGGCTCTCCATAACTGCCAGATTTAATTCTGCATCATCAACAATAAGCACTCTGGCATCCGGTGCTGTAAAACTGATCTTGAAGTGATTCTTATCCATTACGCTTCTGGCATAACTCTGCTCAAAGTCTCCGATAGGCTCACTCCCCACTACCTTTTGCTTTATTGAAAAATGGAAATTACTTCCTTCACCGTAGATACTTTCAACCTTTAGCTCTGAATCCATAAGAGCAAGAATCTGTCTTACTATGGATATTCCAAGTCCGCTTCCCTCTATGGTCTTTATCTTATCTTCTTCGATTCTCTCAAAAGGTTTGTAAAGACGCTGCAAATCTTCTTTTTTAATTCCTATACCGGTATCTCTTACGGCCACCTTGAGAATTATCTCCTCACCATCGCTTCCGGCCTTGGATTCTATTTTTTCATAATCAACAGAAAAATCTATCTCACCCTCTTCGGTATATTTCACAGCATTGGTGAGAATATTTGCTATACACTGCTTTAGTCTTTCCGCATCGCCATATAGTCTGCGGGGGATATTTTCATTAACATACCCCTTGAGGTCAAGTCCCTTCGCCAGTGCTCTGGGGCGGATAAGGCTCATCATATCCTCTATAACCACACTCAAATCATATTCAGTGGGGAACAGTTCCATCTTGCCCGCTTCAATTCTGGAATAATCAAGTGAATCATTGATGAGTGAGAGCAGGGTATTTCCGGCAGAACGAATGTTATAAGCATACTGCCTGAGCGCAGGATCATTGTACTCTCTGAGTATGAGTTCATCGTATCCGAGAATCGCATTTATGGGTGTTCTGATTTCGTGAGACATGTTGGCAAAGTATTCCATACGTCTTCTGGCATCTTCCTCGTCATGGAGCTTTTGCTTCCTTAAGACATCGTAAGCAGAGTCTCTCTGGCTCGACATATATACGTATCCTGCGAGCACAAGGAAAAGGGCAAAAAGGAGCGTAAAGAACAGAACCCACAAAATCTCCCATCTGTAGGCGATTGCAACTCCGCCAAGGAAGAGACTTATGAGCATTAGTACCACATATAATATGAACTTTACACGATGCGCGGTTGTTTTCATTTCCCCTCATCCGTCAGCTTCGCTGACACCTTCTCCCCAAGGAGAAGGCTTTATTATTTCATCAGCTTCTCACACAGAAGATTTTTATCACTATTTTCTCACATATGAGAAGGCTTTATTATTTCATCTGCTTCTCACACAGAAGATTTTTATCATTATTTTCTCACATATGAGAAGGCTTTATTATTTCATCAGCTTCTCACACAGAAGATTTTTATCATCATTTTCTCACATATGAGAAGGCTTTATAGTATTATTCCAGTTCATACAACGCAGAATATTTCTCTTCAAGATAGTCAAGGAAGTCGTCTGCTGTAAAGTTTCTGCCGGTGATGTCCTTTATCCACTCTGCAGGAGAAAGTCTGTCAGCCTTTTTGAACACGTTCTCGGTCATCCAGCCGTTTATGGTTGCAAAGTCGCCGCTTTCAACCGCTTTGTCGATATCTATCTCATTTTTCATGCGGTTGTAGTACATGGCGTTGTACATGTTACCCATGGAATAGGTGGGGAAGTATCCGAATCCTGATGCCCAGTGAACGTCCTGAAGAACACCTTCTCTGTCAGTCTTGGGTGATACTCCCAGATACTCCTCATATTTTTCTCTCCATCTGCGGGGTATATCCGCGATGTCTATGTCTCCACTTATTATTTCTTTTTCAATCTCATATCTGATTATGATGTGGAAAGTGTAGGTAAACTCATCAGATTCCGTTCTTATAAGGGAAGGCTCTACCACGTTAATTGCCTCGTAGAATTCCTCCTCTGACACTCCATCCATAACCTCAGGGAATATCTCGCAGGTCTTGGGATAAATCAGTTTGATAAAGCTTCTTGAACGTCCGATTCTGTTCTCGTACATTCTGGAAACTGACTCGTGCATTCCAAGAGTTTTTCCACCTTCAATGAAATGATCATAGTTCTCTCCGGGTTGATACATCTCGAATAAAGCATGTCCTCCCTCATGGATAATGGAGTACATACTTGCTGCAAAATCTGTGGGATAATAATGCGTCGTTATGCGGATGTCATTCTTACCCATCCAGTCTGTAAAGGGATGCTCGGAAGTAGAATATGCACCTCTTGTAAGATCATATCCGATTACGCTGATAAGATAGTCGGTCATCCTTCTTTGCTGCTCTTCAGTAACTTCCTTGTGCATGAAATCTGTGCGGATTTTCTTCTTGCTGCTCATGATTTTCTTAAGAAGCGGAACAAGTCTCTCCTTACAGTGTTCAAAACATTCATCCAGCTCTTCTACCGTAATTCCCCGCTCATAGTCATTTATAAGCTGACCGATTACATAGTATTTGTTTGACGGATCAAGGCTGGGAGCCTTATTGCCATCAGTTGGTGCTTCGGCTGCAATGTCCTCCGGATCGCGGAGCTTTACCATCTCTATATTGGCATCTCTTACCTTTTTAAGAGAGTCTGCAAACATTGAAAAATCGGAATTCTTTCTTGCAGCTGACCAGTCCACAAATGCCTTGTTCATTATTCTTGAAAACTCAAGCTGCTTCTCTGCAGTAATATTCCTGGTCTTTGCATAATCTCTGTGAAGCTGCTCTGCACAAACTCTGTCAAACTCCTCAAGCTCGTCTCTGTGATCGTAGAGATAGAGCATCGCATCCTCAAACTCAGCCTGTTTCTGAAGCTTGAATACCTGATTCTGTAAAAATGCAGTGATTTCTCCCTGCTCCTCCATACCTTTTTCAGGGCAGATTGTCTCCTGATCATATGTTAAAAGGCGGCTTGCATGGGCATACATCTCTGCCTCCTTGAGCACAGCCTGCACGTAGTCTAATTTCTTTTTGGTTTCTGAATTCATTGGTTGTATGTACCTTTCTTATTTTTATAATTTTACATGTATTTGTTTTTTAATTACGCTGTCATTAGTTATTCAACTTTTATTTGTGTTATACTCCATGTTTTGATCATCTGCACCATTTACTCCGAAATTCGGTATCCCTTTTCATCAAGCACAGCTACTGCCTTATCAAATTCCTCTTTTTTCACAAGAATATAGTCTGTGTTATAGGTTGATATTGCAAATAACCCTATATTGTTTTTTGCAAGCGCCGTCGATATCTTGGATAAAATCCCTATGAGTGAGAAATCAAGCTTCCCCTCGATTCTGAGGGCCTTGAACCCGTCACTTCTGTCAGTAGTATTCTCCGGAACATCATCAGTCTCACAAACAACCGAGATTTCTTCATCAGTCTTACTTATGAAAACATACTCTCTGTCCAGTTTTACCTTACTCAGATCCTGAACCTTACATACTGTGAAGTCTTTATCTATTTTCTTAAGTTCCATGAGAACCCTCCTTTAAACGGATTTGATAATACTTATACTTATTATTTTAACATAAATTATGTTCTACACATAAATTTCCCTCATTTCAGTAAGCTTACCTTATTATCAGATAATACTTAAAGTAGCTTTATTTCGCGTGCAATAGTAATATATAAGAAAAATGAAAACTCAAAAGAGAAAATCAATGTCAAAATCAATCACAACTTCTAATACAAAATTAAAAATCTGTATGATTGTTCAGGATCCTAATGTAAAGGGCGGCATCGCTGCTGTCACAAGCGGCTATTACAACAGCCGTCTTGAAAAGGATTTTGATATAACCTATGTCGAATCCTACTGTGATGGTTCAAAGTTC
Source organism: Butyrivibrio sp. AC2005 (assembly GCF_000424145.1). GTDB lineage: Bacteria > Bacillota > Clostridia > Lachnospirales > Lachnospiraceae > Butyrivibrio. The sequence goes on along the minus strand of NZ_AUJI01000009.1, from coordinate 175,387 downwards.
ACCAAGCTTGCTAAGGCTCTTAAGTGTTACCGCGAATTTCATCACATTTTAAGGGCAAACCGCCCGGATATAGTTCATGTACACTCATCCTTCGGACCCAGTTTTTTCAGAAAATATCCGATAATTCAGATGGCATATAATGCAGGGATTCCAATCGTAAACCACATCCATGGCTCTGCCCTTGATGACCTCTACACTAACGCTCCTACCTGGAAAAAACGTATGGTAGAAAAAAGCTATGGTCAGTGTACAAAATTGATTGTTTTATCCGAAGAATGGAAAAGAAAAATATCGGCAATCGTACCTGCGGAAAAAATAGAGGTTGTACCAAATTACAGTGTTATTGTTCCTGAAATGATTTCCGAAAAAGCAATGAAGGAACGCTTTGACAGAAAGCAGATATTATATCTGGGACGATTTGATGAGCTGAAGGGGGTAGTTGATATTCCGGCTATTGCAGATAAGGTAACGAAGGTATTCCCCCAGGCCAAATTCATTCTTGGCGGAACAGGAGAAACACAGCCAACAGAGGCTGAAATAAAAAGACTACATCTCGAAGACACTGTCATACTCCCCGGATGGATACGCGGTGATGAAAAGCAAAAGCTTCTAAGAGAGAGTGCTATTTTCCTTCTTCCGTCCCATATGGAAGCCATGCCGATGTCAATCCTTGAAGCCATGGGCTATGCTCTTCCCATCGTGTCCTGCGAGGTAGGCGGCATTCCTCAGGTTGTATCCAAGGATGTAAACGGAAAACTATACCGCCCTCAGGATGTTGACGGAATGGCAGACGGCATCATCTCATATTTCTCTGACAAAGCTTCCTGGGAAGAAGCAAGCAGACAAAGTCTTAAGCTCGCTGATGAGGGATATAGCTTTGAGACGCACTTAAATAAACTCGAAGAAATATATAAAACTGTTGCAGGTGTTTTATGAAAATAAACGGCAAGTCCAATTGCCGATGAGTGTCACCCTGTCCGGTCCATTTTATAAAGAACTTCAGGAAAACTGCAAAATGGAACGGACAGATTGTGCAAATATTTTTATCAGGAATAAGTAACCGGGAATCTGAACTTCAATTCACCCTCCCGGAATCTTAAATCTCCCGAGGATGAATATGAGTAACTCTTAGCTTCTTCATTCCAGGAAAGCTCTGTTATACAGTACTCTCCATTCTCATAACCATAGCCATCTCCTGCATCTTCATAAAGTCTGAATTCTGCATCGGCCCCCGGATATATCAGAACTTCTATGTTCTCACCTTTCATAGCATCAGTACATCCCTGTGGTTTCTTGGTTGGAATTATTGAGCCCGCCTTAACGAAAACAGGAATTCTGTTTATAGGGCACTGATATCGGATTGTCTGACCGCCCTCATAATACTTGTGGAAAGAAGCACTCCCAGATTCCTCAGTATAATTCTTGATGGCAGGATTCAGTCTGTTCATATCATCTTCAATCAACTCTCCTAAAGTAAATTCATACCATCCGGCGCCTTTAGGAAGATAAATATTGCGTGTATCTATATCACTCTCTGCAAAGTTTTCTTCTCCGCATTTATCCTTAACACCGGATTCTTCAACTATAGGGCACACCATAAGACTGTCGCCCAGCATGAATTGATCCGAGATCCCTACTGCTTTTTCATCATTATTAAAATCAAACATGAGCGGCCTCATTATCATGCCGTCTTCCAAATGCACGAAGGCACCAAGTGAATATATGTAAGGGATCAGCTTATAGCGATTCCTTATGGTCTCGCATATCGCTTCGTAATACTTATCTCCTCTCTCTCCAAATGCCCAGGGTTCTCTTTCCACATCAGTTCCATGTGCTCTGAAAACCGGCAAAAATGCTGCATATTCAAGCCATCTTACATATAGCTTTTTGTACGCATTATCTATTCCTTTTGAATAATCGCCATCCCAATACCACTGAATACCCTTTTTCACGAAAAAAGCACCTGTATCCAGTGTCCAATAGGGCATACCACTTGCGGCCAGCTGAAGGCCTACTCTCACCTGCTTAGCCAGGGTATCCCAGCTGGCAGAAATATCTCCCGACCAAAGAATAGTTCCATACTTCTGGCTTCCTGCCCAACCACTTCTTGTAAGATTCACAACGCGCTTGGCTTTACTACTGTTTCTCTGGCCGTCCCATATTGTCTGCGCATGATATTTACTAAAGGCATTAGCCTTTTCAAGCGGCATTATGTTAGAAGCATTTTCCCTGAACTCAAAATATTTCTCACTATCAGCAGGTTCAATACTGTGTTCCCACTCAGGAGTTATGGGTTCACTTGAATCGCACCACCAGGCATCAACACCGCCCTGCCAGAGACTCCGCTCAACCTGTGACCAGTACAAATCTCTCGCTTCTTTTGAAAAAGCGTTATATATACTCATTCCCGGAAGGAGGAGTCCTCTCTCTTTAAACTCTCTGTTATTTTCCGTGCCCTCACTCATATTAGGCCAAATGGACATCATGAAATGTATTCCACTTTCATGAAGCTTGTCAGTCATCGCCTTTGGATCGGGGAATCTCACCCTATCAAAGCTCTTCTGTCCCCACTTTCCATCTTCCCAACTCATCCAGTCAAGGACTATACAATCCAAACCGATATCTCTTTTTCGAAATTCATCAGCAGTCTCCAGAATCTCAGCCTGACTTTTGTAACGCTCCTTTGACTGAATATAGCCGCAGGTCCAAAGAGGAAGCATCGCAGCCTTTCCTGTCAGCCGTCTGTAGTTTTTCACAACATCAAAAGGATCATTCCCAAAAAGGAAATAGTAGTCGAGGTAATAATCCGCCTCAGTCTGAATATAGGCCTTGTCCGCAGTTTCAGAGAACATGATAAGTGACTCTGTACTAAAGAGTAATCCATAGTTTCTACTGGAGATCATCATGGGCATAGCAATTTTCCTATTTGCCTGATGCACATAGTAGGTGCTGTTTCTTAAGTTCCACTCACCATTTTCACCCTGTCCAAATCCAGTCAGAATTTCCTCATCGTCGAATTCAAAATAAGTTCTGGTTTTATAAGCTGTCCCATACTCTTCCCGGTCAGCTGCCTTTACCTTTTTCTTAACTCCGTCAGCGGTGACGATTTCCTCAATTTGTGCATTATCTGCATTTACCATCCTGTAAAGGGAGATTTTCTCAAGTTCCCTGGGATGGCTTATCCTTTCAGAGAGCAGGAGTTCACCTGCTGTATTATAAAAAGATATCGCACCGACGGTCTTGTCTATACGTACTTCACCCTCATGAGTTATTATTCTGACATAACCCATACAATTATCAGTGTTGCTTGTTCCGTTTTCGCAGTTTATAGTCTTAGTATTATCAAAAGCTGCTCTCTCTGCCAGCGTATACTCAATACTTCCCGTATAATCTGCAAAATCCTCTCCCTGTTCCTTGCAAAACACGCCATCGTTTGAAAAGGAAACCCTGACTATTCCGCCCTTCTGCGGAATAACGCGAAGAGTCCCTGCTTCCGACTCCATAAAAACGACACCGTTATTCTCATAAACCTTAGAAATACTTCTGTCCTTATCCGGTATTACATCCATCATAACTTAAACACCTGCTCTTCCCCGTTGACGCAGACAATTAATTCTGTCTGTCCATAGCTTGGATTTTCTGAATTTGAGGATGCACTGCCCTTGGAGCTTGTATCTTGATTCACCTGGCTTGCATCTTGGTTTAAATCATCTTTACAGAATTTTCTGCGTTTAATCTCCCAACTCGTCACTTTCATATCCTTCCATTCCATGGAAAGCTCAAGTCCTCCTCTTAGGCACACTCCGCTTACACTACCTTCTGAGAAAGCCTTGGGAAGTGCCGGCAGGAGCTTTACATGACCATCTCTGCACTGCACGAGCATCTCCAAAATTGCAGCGGAAGCCCCAAGATTTCCATCAATCTGAAAAACTGCTCCTGCTCCATAAGGATGATTGTCCATGAGGTTATCAAAAGTTCCCTGACAAAGCAGCGCTTCAAGATTTTCATAAACCTTTTCCCCTTCAAGAAAATGCGCCCAGAGTCCAATAATCCATGCCCTCGACCAACCTGTGTGGCCTCCTCCGTTAGCAAGTCTTCTCTCTAATGTTACTCTTGCAGCATCCATAAGTTCGGGCGTCTTTTCATAACTTATTGAGCTTCCGGGATACACTCCGTAAAGGTGGGAGATATGTCTGTGTCCGGGCTCAAGCTCGTCGTAATCTTCCATCCACTCCTGGATCTGGCCATATTTTCCAATTTTGATTTTGGGGAGCCTTTCTAGAATTTTCCGGGCTTTTTCTGCTGCTTTCGCATATATTCCGGGTGATTCTATAGCTTTTCCAGTACAAGCCTTCTCCTTTGGTGAATTCTCTTCTCCCGCATAGCCAGCATCGCCAAGAACTTCACATGCAGCTATATATCCATTTAGAAGTTCCATCAGAATCTCTATGTCCATGGTTGCTCCCTCACAAAGGCAGCCTCTTGTTCCGTCCTCCATAATATATACATTTTCAGGAGAAACAGAGGGTGATGTGACAAGCTCTCCCAACTCATTTTCTATCAGGAAATCCTCGAAGAAATCCACACATTCAGACATAACATCAAAATTATTCCGTAAGAATTCCTTATCCCCGGTATAGAGAAAATGCTCCCATATATGGGTAGTCATCCAGGCCTCTCCCATAACCCAGAAGCTTGCGGGAATATAGTGATCCTGCGGCGCGGTATCCGCATAAATATCAGAGTTATGATGAGCTACTGAACCCCTGCAGCCATACATTTTTCTGGCTGTCCTTTTACCGTTTTCGCATACTCTTTTCAAGAACTCGAAATAAGGCATATGACATTCAGAAAGATTTCCGCTCTCAGCAATCCAGTAATTCATCTCTGCATTTATGTTTATTGTAAATTTACTGTCCCAGGGCGGGGTCATGCTGTTATTCCATATCCCTTGCAGATTCGCAGGAAGACACTTACCACGGCTGGATGAAAAAAGGAGATATCTTCCGTACTGAAAATAAAGCGCAAATAGATCGGGGTCCTTTTCACCGTTTTTCAAAGCCTGAAGGCGCTTATCGGTAGGCATGCTATTCCTATCCTCAGTGTCATTTCTCTCTGCTGTACTTCTCTCATTCTTCTTTGTTGCATCATTATCCGCTACAGTACTCTCATGCATTTCCATGCCATCACCGAGCCGCAGTGACAACTTATTGAAACCTCGTTTGAATTCACTCACATGCTCCGCAAAAATGTCACTCCAGTTCTTCTTTGCTGCATTATCTAAGATATCCTTTCCAATCGCAGGATTTTCCTTAGTACTTTCTAAGTCGCTCTGCAAAGTCATCTTTTTCGACTCACAATTATTATCTTTCTCATAATTCCCCTGCTTGGACCCTTCAACTCTGCTAATAAATGACCCATTATAAAACTCCGTCCGGATATCAATGAGGAGCAGCACCTCCGAAGCTTCTTTTATCACAAGATGCTCACCTATAGTACATATTTCTCCATCAGTCACTCTGGCTTTTACTCTTACCTCAAAAGGAATCCCGGTTCCGGATGCCACATTAAAGCCAATTTCATCATCATTTGCCCACACTTCATCAAGTCTGTTGTGGCATCTGTCCAACCTACAGGAAAAGCTCAGCTTTCCGTCCTCTGCCTTGAGATGATAAGCCATAACCTGATCGGGGAAAGAAGCAATGAACTCCCTTGAATACTTTATTCCGTCAGACTCATATGAAACTGACGCGCAGCCTGTCTCAAGATTCAGTTCTCTTCGATAATTTTCATAATCTGCAATCCCATCAAATTCGAGGATAAACTCCCCCGCGGTTTCGTAGGATCTCTCTGAGTTAGGAGTACCGGAAAGGGCCATCAGTGATAACTTCTCCGCCTCAGGTATTCTCCCCTCCCTGATAAGCTTTCGTATTTCATCAAGATATTTCCGAGCATCCTTATTTATTCTGTCTGTAGGCTTCCCACTCCAGATACTATCCTCATTAAGATAAATTACTTCCCTGGAAACTCCGCCCATCACCATGGCTCCAAGCCTTCCGTTTCCCACAGGAAGTGCTTCCTCCCATCTTGAAGCAGGCTGCTCGTACCACAAACTCAGTTTTTTCTCCATAATATCTTTCCTCATACCTTTTACTCTTAATGATTTTATAACAACTTAAAAATCTCTCGAACTACCTCTAATCCCTCTGCGGAAACCGTAAGCACCGCCTCTCCCTGCTCATATCCGGCGCGAAGAATCGCCATGGCTCTACCGCGGTAGCTGGTAGTCTCTCCGTCTGTGTAGTTGTCTTCAGTTATGGGATTTGCTGAACCAAAGCCTGCAAGGATTGCACAGCCCGACTCTTCTTTATCATGTCCATTGTCCGGAACATACTTCACTTCCGCTTTTAATGATATTTCTGCATCCGGAACTACATTTCTTTCACTGTCAACCACTTCAATTCCAACATAGATGACATCATGACCGTCAGCCTTCATCTCCTTCTTTTCAGGTATGAGTCTGATTTCTGCAGGTTCTCCGGTAGAAAGAAGAATATCCCTGCTTACCTCCTTACCGCCCACGTAGCTTACAGCTTCAACTTTTCCCGGTACATAAACAGTATCAAAATATGCTGTATTTGGCATGGGCCGCTCTGTGCTGACGTGCTTTCTTCCGACAGATTCTCCGTTAACAAATACTTCTACCTCTTCTGCCCTTGAAACTACCACAAGTCTTATTGGCTTATCCTCATATCCCTTATAATTCCAGTTTGCAGCAACTGAGGGAAATCCCCACATGGTCATAAGCTCAGTCCTGCCAAAGGTATCAGGGTGCATTGAAAACAGATATGTATTGTTGGTTCCCCACACCACACTTCTATAAGCGCCTTGTGGAAGTATGTGGCCTGTGATGTCAACATCTGCATCGTTAGCAAGTCTCCATGGATAGGGGGAACCCGATGGCGGCATAAGTGCCCATCCGTTCGTCGCTACCATCGGATCATCTTCCTCTACATAAGCTGCTTTTCCAATACCGGCTTCTCCGATATAATCCCAGGCAGTCCAGGTGAACTCTCCTATCACATAGGAAAGTCTTTCCACAAGGGGCCACCTGAATCCAATTTCCTTTGGAAAGTTCTCCGATCCCAAAATTACTCTCTCCGGGAACATCTCATGGTCGCGCTCATACAACTCCTCCATGTAGTTATAGCCAACAACATCAAGTCCATTTGTAAAGGGTTCAGTTATAGTCTCCCAACTCGTATCAATAAGACCTTCGGAAGAATTCTGCTTTTGGCTCTGATTTTTCATAAGCTCATCATCAAGACCGCTCCAGAGGGAACAGATTCCATTGCTCACAGGTCTTGTTCCGTCAAGGCTTCTCATTGTATTTGCAAGCTCTGTAGCGAGCGTATATCCATTATCAAGGCCTCCCCTCTCAGGAATCTCATTACCTGTGGACCACAAGATAACGGATGGATGGCTTCTGTCCCTTTTTACAAATGCTGTTAAGTCCTTTTCCCAATCACTTTCAAAGAACTGGCTGTAGTCACCTCCACGCTTTGCCATACCCCAGGCATCGAAGGCTTCGTCAAATACATACATTCCGATTCGGTCACAGGCCTCTATAAGAGCTGCTGACGGCGGATTATGCGCGGTTCTGATTGCATTAAATCCCACTTCCTTTAGCTTCTTTATTTTTCTTGCTTCAGTTTCATATAAAGATACTGCACCAAGAAGACCATTATCGTGATGGAGGCAGCCACCTTTAAGCTTCACTGTTTTACCATTAATTCTCAGCCCTCGAACAGAATCCACTGTTATTGTCCTGATTCCAAAGAGTGTTTCTGCTTCATCAATTTCATCTGTTTTTTCCGAAATAAAATGCGTGCGGTTCATACCAAGACTCTTAACCTGAGCCCTTACCCTATAGAGGTTTGGATTATCCGCATCCCATAACACCGGATTTTTTATATTTAACGCTATTTTCGCAATTTCTGATTTCCCGGCATTGATCTGAATTACCCGCTTTGTTCTGCCTACAACTTCTGAAGCCTCACTTTCCTTTTCTCCTGAAACTTCTCTAAATACTGTTATCTCTACTTCTGCCAATCTGTTCTGTAGCGTCGCATTTTTCACCTCCACTTCAGCATCCAGAAAGGCATAACCCTCAGCCACTTCCTTTGTATAGACAAATACTCCGTCAGGAACAATATGAACTCTGGTTCCATGGCAAAGTACAGCACCTCTGTACAATCCCGAACCTGTATACCAGCGGGAATTAACATACATACTGGTATTACAATTTATTGTGATGCGGTTTTCCTCGCCAAAGGTCACATAGTCCGTAAGATCAACATAAAAAGGCGCATATCCGTAGTGCTGACATCCTACCTTGCAGCCGTTTACCTCGATTGTGACATTCATCATTGCACCATCGAATTTAAGTCCTACGCACTCATTTTCCCATTCCTTTGGAATCATTATGTATCTGGTATAGTTTGTAAGTCCTCCGACAAAATATCCGCTGTCGGATTTTGCAGGAGCATCAGGATATACCCTGGTTCCAATCATTCCATCGTGCGGAAGATTAACCAATGTCCCCGGATCCTCATTAAGCATTCCAATAGAATCTGCAAATCCTCTTCTAAAAGTCCAATTATCATCAATACATATATTTTTCATGCCATGAATCCCCCAATCCAGACTAAGTGATATGTGTTTTCTGTCTTTAATTATTTATTAAATTGCTCTCAAAGTATATATTCAATTCTTTACCTTTTATATTCATTTCTTGCTCAAATGAAATGCTCCATAGCACTATGGTTTACGCGCAAAATCCCACGACCCATCAAGTTAATTTATGAAAAAATAATCATTTCTTTATAGTGAATTTTCTATCATATTTTAGAATACAATTAGCGAATGTTTTAATGGTCATTCTCTGAGGTAGTATCATGAAAATACAAGGCAAATTAAATGTGACAGATATAGAAAAAGCAGTCTCATCCGCAGAAGATTTCGCAAAAAAATGGGGAGCTGCGCAATCAGATTGTCTTAAAGTACGCCTGATGACAGAAGAAGTGCTCCTTATATACAAGGATGCTTTTATTGAAGATTCAGACTTTGTTTTTCGCATGCGCAAAAACACGGAGGAGCTCTGCTACATGATTTCAATAGGCGGAGCCTCTCTGGATCTTACAACCTCAAAGGATCCTTTTCCCGAGATCCTTGCGCTTTTCCAAAAGGATAATGATAAATTCTCCTGGCAGTATAAACATGACCGCAATCAGATTTCTTTTACGATTCCAATTCACACTACTTCCATTAAAAACCTGAAGTTTGCGTGGAAATATGTTAAACGTCATAAAAAGCACTTTATCATCGCAGTCAGTGCACAGTTAATCAATGTATTAATGAATATTGCCTTACCAATGGCAAGTGCAAAGGTAATTGTTTCATACACAGACAAGATTCTTGATCAGATAATCCTCACTGCACTAATGCTTTTTGCTGTGAGCGTTATTGCAGATATCAGTATATATTTTTGTAACACATACTATAACCGGGTTTATAATGGGATACTATCCGATATCGAGGTAGACCTTGTAGATAGCGCCATGCGAATCAAAACCTCCTGCATAGAACACAGGGGCGGAGGACTTTTTATACAACGCCTCACTACAGATACCACCAATCTGGCAACCAGCTTTAATGTAATGGCAGATGAGATTTCTCAAATGTTCCACTACATAGGCATACTTATTGCCTTTTTGATTATAAGTCCTCCTGTTTTTGTATTTGTTTTTATAATGATCACAACCAAGACCGTTATTGAACTTAAACGAACCAAAAGAATGTATACCGATGATAATACCTTCAGACAGGCTAATGAACGTGTTTCCGGTATGATTTCCGAAATGGTCAATGGTTCTACTGATATAAAGACTCTGAACAGTGAAAAATCTTTTCATGATGAAATTTCAACGCGCATAAGGTTTGCAAACCAACGCCATATAAATATGATGCAGACGAGCTGGCGTTTTAAATTGGCCAGGTGGGGGTTCGGAGATATCGCTATTCTTGCGTTCATATGCATAATTGCCACGTGCATTTTGAATTTTGGCATGGCACCTGCAACCGCAGTCATTCTATTTAATTTCTACACTGAGCTTAACGGCAGTGCCGCTCTTCTTCTTGGAGAATTTTTGGAATTCAAAAAAGGATTCGAGCTTTCAGCCGATAGAATCTGTGCATTAATTTATAGTCCTGAATTTCCGAAGGAAGAATTCGGAGACAGAAAGCTCCATGATGTAAAAGGGGAAATCCGCTTTGATCATGTAAACTTCCATTATGATTCTTTCGATCCCAGACTAAAGCCAAGGCAAATACTAAAAGATATGAATTTTGTCATCCCTGCTGGCAGTACTGCTGCCTTTGTAGGAAAAAGTGGCTGTGGAAAAAGCACAATTTTCAGGCTTATAACAAAGCTTAATGTAGTTAAATCCGGTACAATTTACCTGGACGGAGAGGATATCACAACCCTTGATAAAGAATCACTCCGCGGAAACATTACCGTTGTCAGCCAAAATCCGTATCTATTCCACCTATCTATCCATGATAATTTGTCGCTTGTAAAACCTGATATGACTGAGGAAGAAATGCGCAGAGTATGCCAAATGGCGTGCATAGCTGATGATATTGAGGCTATGCCACTTAAGTATGATTCAATTATCGGTGAAGGTGGTGTAAACTTATCAGGCGGTCAAAAGCAGCGCCTGGCAATAGCGCGATGCCTTCTGAAAGATTTTGGAATAATTCTGCTTGACGAAGCAACCTCTGCTTTGGATAATGAAACACAGCTAAAAATCCAGGAAGCAATAAACAATTTTAAGGGAAACCGCACCGTTATCATGATTGCACACAGACTGTCCACTGTCATTAATTCAGACATTATTTTCTTTGTGGAAAACGGCAAAATCCTCGAACAGGGAACACACTCACAGCTCCTTGAGAAATGCGAATCCTACAGAAAATTATACCAGGCAGAAGCTACTGTTGTATAACTAAGCCCCGATTCATTTGTGCTGCTTTTCCCACTCAAAGTATCCACCTGCTTCAAACTGCTCCATGATAGTCTGCGCATCAGGTCCCGCACAGTATATAGCATTATTATCCATCAAAAAAGTCCTGACATCCTCGATATCAGGTTCTTTTTCGCTGAAATTATCATCCCATGCTCTCTTGGCATGATAACCACTAAAGTCACCGAATCTATACGGTTTCATTCCTTCCAGCCACAGTTCAGTATCAAATACAATCATCAGGGTGACACCCTTTTCCTTAAGCAGATCCTGAATTTCCCTGCTGTATGCCTCTCTTATGGTTCCGGCGCAGAAGCCATTGTATATGGTTATATAATATTTATAATCAGAGGTCACATTAAAATAATCGGCATAATGTGCACTGACGTCTGTTTTCCCTACAAAAACAGAAATTCCTTTTTCTTCAAGAGCTTTAGCCAAGCTCAGTTTTAATTTGTCACTGCCTCCGTCGGCATTGATCCAAACCTTCATTTCAAACTCTTCTCCCCTACTTATTTATTATATTTTGACGGCTCTTTTACCACACAGAGCTCTCCTTCATAGACAGACTGACTGTCCGTTCTGAAAGAACCAAAGGCTCTGATAATATCAAAATGGCCATTTATTCGTAGCCAGCTTCCCTCTTCAATTTCGAAGTTCTTTTCCTCCTGCTCATCTGATTTTACAAGAAGCAAACTCATAACAGTTCCGGGATAAGTATTGAAAAGAAGTGTGTCATTATCTTCTTCCAGGGCAAAGATCATCCTTCCATATCTAAATAGGCAAAATCCATCATTTTTATATTTTGTTACCTCATTCAGGTCGCCCTGTATATCCATAGCTGTGCGAGGCTCAGTACATTCAAGTCCCATGACTGCGCCTTTTAAACTTAGTGAAGCGCTTTTTGCAACGCTCCCAACCCAATCAGATTTTTTCCCATAGGCTCCGGCATAAGCCATTGGAAAGAGGCGGTCTGCAAAGGATGCAAAGTCGTTGTAATCCTGCCCATAATGAAAAAGTGCAAATCCCTTTTGATCCGGGAGTAACCCCTCTGGCATCATTGCTATCGAGAGCTCTTTTTCAGGCAGTTTCTCTCTTATAGCTTCAGACAAGGATCTCACAAAACCTTTTATTACGCTTCTCCTTCCATTTACAAAGGATATAAGCTGCTCGTCATTTTGATAATAGCGTGACACTATCGATAACAGATTATATCCTGCCTTATTAGAATCATAATGTTCAAGGAGCTCCCGTTTAAATGTCTGAACATTTAATCCGTGTTCTTCATAAATCTGTTCCTCTAATTTGCTCCATCCATTTGCAACAATTCCATACCGCAGGAAATCCAGCTGGATTCCATCCATGTCAAATATATCGTTTGCCGTAAAAACAGAGTCTTCCAAATACTCAAGATAATAGGGATCAACATGAGATATCCTACGGGTACTTTTGTCTCCAAACAGGGAGGAATCCGCCCTGTCAGGATATTTTTTGCAATAATACTCATCATGGCTGCATATAAAAACTCCATGAGTCCTTATACCAAGTTTCTTCATTTCACGAAATAAAAACTTCGTATGCAAAAAAAGATCCTCAGTAATTCTTATATCATCCTCCATACCCTTGACGAGAATATATGCATCTGTAACTCCAGCCATCTTCAGAACACTGAAGTCCTTATGCTTTTTCGATCTCAGGCGATAGTCCTCATGATTAAACCATATTCCAAGCATTCAATTCTCCCTAATGCATTCAGATAAAATTGCGGTCATTTTCGCTGCACCTGTATCATTTAAATGATCTGCATCCACAAAATCGGTTACGGAATCAATCTGCGGAGCTTTTGAAAAATCAAAGCACTCCGGACGATATTCTTCCGGTATAAGATTTATCTGTTTTTGATAGTAATCACAAAATTCAGGATTTATGAGCTCTCTATAGCATTTGTTAAGCGGAAATACCATTAACAAAAACCGAGCACCCCTATCATGGCACAAATTTGCTGTTTTTCGCAGTATCTCAGAATTTTCATTATAAATATCCATATGAGAGCAAAGCTTGTTGTGGAAATTTGTTCTTATTCTTGTCTCTTCCATTCGCTCCTCAGAAGAAAGTTCATGCCATACAACCTCCGAAAGGCTCTGCCTGTCACGCTCCCTGCAAAAATAATCATCCTTCCTCTCGTCATACATTTTAAACAGCTCTTCCTTTGCAAACTCCTCATCAAAGGCATGAGAATTATAATTCAGGAGTTCTTTACGTATTTCCTCGCATATTCCCCTGTCCGCATTATGCATATCATCAAAATATCTGTCATATACCTTCACAATTCGCGCAAGCTCATCCCTGTTCCTTGCTCTGGATAGATCCATGAAAGGTGATATATAGCTCGTTCCCAAAATCACGGTTCTCAGAGAAGATATATCCTCCAAAGCACGCTCAATGATTTTTCCTGAATAATAATAATCCTGTGATAAAAAGGACAGATTAATAAGTCCCTCTATTGTTTTGTCATTAACTGCAAATCTTGGCAAAGAATGACCCACAAGAAGGAAAGAGGACTGTGTGGCAGCTCCCCTTTCCAGCGTATATTTGAGCCAGTAGTAATCATAATTATCAAAAAACTCTCTTCGTGCATATTCTTTGCTGTTCATATTAAAAAAATCACTCCATGGTCTTAAGATATTCATCAAGCTGCTTTTGCGCTTCATCACATACAGACTGAAGCCCTGAAGCCTCCATAAGTCCCTTAAGCTCTTCCATTGTCTCGTCAGGATCGATTGTACCTGTTACAAGATCATTGTAGTAACTATCCCAAATAGCATCCATAGAGGCTATCTCTGCTTCGCTGTTCTCAGCATTAAAGCTAAATCCTTTTGTATCACTTTGCTTAGCGGTTTTATAGCCTTCATAAACCTTGGTCCACTGATCGGGATCTGCCAGCACCTCCTTACTTGCAGATACCACAGTGGCACTTATAGATGGCCCAGTGACAAAATTATCCATAAGATAACCATCAGCGCCTTCTTTTGTTCTTATTACAGTTCCCTCATAGTAGTCAAAATGCTCTCCTTCTATTCCATAGGCCAAAAGGTCTCTGAACTTGACATCAGTATATAAAAGCTCCATATATTTCAGACATGCCTTTACATTTTCCTCTGGAGCAGCAGCATTTATCGCAAACAGGGCTCCCTGCTCTGTTGCTCTTGATATATTTGGTCCTATGAAACGTGAAAGCTTAACATTAAAGCCTACTGTTTCCGGATCCGACCAGCCCTTGTATCCGGTCCAGGCAGTACCGGTTCTTACGGGAGCCAGGATTGTGTAAGGAAACTCCGTCGTGGTTGCTGCATCAGGATTTATGTAGCCCTTTTCATACCATCTGTGCAGACACCTTAGCATGTTCATGTAATCCTCATCCTCCCATATGGGAATAATTTTTGTCCCTTCCGGTGTTCCAGCCTTACTATAAGGGATTACAAGATAAGATGAGACAATGGACTCGTGTTCATTGCTCATGCCACCAAGTCCGTTTCTTCCCATATAGAGCGGATATTCATCAGGATTATCCTCTTTCCACATTTCGAGCATCGGTTCCAGCTCCTCAAAGGTCATATTCTCAGGAATAGTCATTCCTTTTTCACCCTCGTAATAATCGCTGTTAAGTCGGAAAAATACCTCCGCACCCAGATCCTTAAGCATAGGAACTCCATAAATCCTGTCATTAAGCGTTCCTATCCCCCACCAAGGATCAACTGCCTTATAAAGCTCAGGAGCAGTATCCTGAACCATATCCGTAATATCATAGAAATAGCCTATTCTTGCATTCTTATCAAAATCATTGCACCAGTCACAGGCAAAGGTCATGTCATAGTACTCACCTGCTGTCATATCAAGCGGAAACTGTTCCTCGTTTTTAAAATACATTTCAACAGTAACACCTATCTTCTCAGCACTGATCTCATTGGCCTTCTGAAGCACTTTATCAAGGTCCCTCGGAACGCCTTCATCATAGACCCACCACACAAGATTAATCGGTTCATCAGAATTTGTTGCGGTCTGTTCAGCTGTTGTCTCTTCTCCTGTTGCTGCTTCCGTTTTCGTATCCCGCTCCGTGGCTTTGTCAGCTTCTGTTGACGCACCCTGCTTCGTGTCCTTGTCAGCTTCTGTTGCTGAACTCTGCTCAGTTTTCCCGCATGCAGTAAGTGCCAGAAAAGCTCCCACAAGAATTAGTGCCACTCTTTTTTTCATTTCCAGGTCCTCCTGATTCATAATGATATATAAAAAATTATCCCTTTAAGCCGCCTGCCATTATTCCCTTCTCAAGATATTTTTGCAGAAGCGGATAAGCAATCAATACAGGAATCGTTATTATTACAACTATCGCCATGCGAAAGGATTCAGTAGGTGTGTGCCTGACTACCGTTCCTGATATCCTGTCATTATGTGATACAAATTCAACACTCTTTTGTATTGAGTAAAGTACATATTGCAACGGATACAATTCGCTATGATTCTGACTTATATACAGCATTGCATAATACCAGCTGTTCCAATACGCAAAGGCCTCAAAAATCCCTACCGTCACCATTATCGGTTTTGACAATGGTAATACTATCTGCATGAAAAGTCTGAAGGTTGTTGCACCGTCAGTTCGCGCAGCATCAAGCAGCTCCTCCGGTATCTGATTTTTAAAATAAGTTCTCATTACCAGGATGTACCAGCTTGAGCATGCTCCCGGTAGTATCAGTGCAAGCACGTTATTCTTCAGGTTTAGGAGCTGTGTATTTACAACATATGAAGCTACCAGTCCGCCACTGAAAAACATTGGAATTATGATAAGCAGCATGTACAGCTTTTGCAGTCTGAAGTCCCTGCGACTTATTACAAATGCCATTGTACTTATAAGCCAGAGAGATAAAGTAGTTCCCACAATCATTATAAAAATGCTAAGCAGAAACGATTTTCCGATAATATCCATACTTGACATCAGATATTTATACGCTTCAAGGGAGAACTCCTCCGGAATGAAGCTGTATCCCCTTTTCACAATGGACTCTTCGGATGAAAAGGAAATGATAAATACAAAAACAATAGGCAATATGGTTACAACAGCAATGAAGACTGCCAACAGACTGATAAATACATTGCTCCGGGGTCGTATTATTTTCATAGTATTCCTTCTTCCGGATTTATTTTCTTTGCAGCATAATTAGCTACAATTAACAAAAAGCAGCCCACTGTGTTTTGAATAAGGCTTGCTGCAGCACTATAGCCATAGTTTGCATTTTCCATGAGTGCTTTATAGATATATACATCAATGGTCTGAGTCGAAGATAGGATGGAACCCGAATTTCTGGTAGCCTGATAAAAAAGCCCAAAATCAGTATTAAGAATATTCCCAAGATTCAAAATAAGAAGTACAAGTATTATCGGTCTCAGCATAGGGAGTGTTATGTGATTTATCATCTGAAATACGTCTGCCCCGTCAACAATAGCACTATCATATAGCTCCTGATCTATAGCCGTAATATATGCCATATACATTACAAGTGCATATCCATAAGCCTTCCAGGTATGCGTGATTATGAGAATCACGGGCCATACTCCCGGGTTCTGATACCATCTGACCGGATCGTTACCTGTGTTTATAAGGATATTATTAAAAAGACCTCTGTCTGTCGAAAGGAAAGTATACAGAAAATAGCTTACCACTACCCACGAAAGAAAGTGCGGAAGCATAGCGGCAGTCTGAACTGCCATGGAAAGCTTTTTTGAATACAAATATGATAACAGTATAGCCAGCGCTACGGGCAACACTGTGTCTATGACAAGAAAAGTCAGGTTATATGCAAGGGTATTACGTACTGTCAAAAGCATTTGAGGATTTAAAAACAAAAACTTGAAATTATCAAATCCAACACAGGGACTTTTCTGAAAGAGCGAATAAATAAAACCTTTGCCCGGAACCGGTTTATATCGCTTAAAGGCAATTACGATTCCGAACATAGGCAAATAACAGAATACTAAATACCAAATCAGTGTAGGTAAAGACAGCAGAAGAAGCCCTGAATTCTTGCCCTTCCGCTGAGACCGTTTTCTTTTATCCAAAGCACTTCCCCCTCTTTAGGCAACCGATAATTATTTTATCGTTCTGCCTTAGTGCCGGCTATTTGTTGAAATTTGGTTCATAAATATATTTTATACAATTTACTAAAAAAAGCATCTATATTTGACGTTTTTTTATATTTTTTTCAGTTCTTCGAACTTTGCCTGCATTGTAGGATTTCCCTTAGTAAGTCTCTTAACACTGACCTCATCTACCTTATTGTTGGCAATTCTAAGCTGGTTATCTGAGCCAAGGAGCTCTTTCTTAACCTTTTCAAGGTGTTGTATTGTCTTGTCAATTTCGTCTATTGCCTTATCGAAATGAGAATGGGCAAGCTCATAATTTCTTCCAAAATCATCCTTGAATTTCAAAAGACTGTCCTCAAAATTAGAAATATCAATATCCTGATTTCTTATCTCTGCCAGCTCCTGCTTGTACATAAGAGCATTCATAGCAGCATTTCTAAGCAGTGTGATCATCGGAATAAAGCACTGCGGTCTCACAACATACATCTTGTCGTATTTATAGGAAACATCAACTATTCCCGCATTGTAGAGCTCACTGTCAGCCTCAAGAAGTGATACCAGAACGGCATATTCACAATTTTTTTCTCTTCTGTCCTTATCAAGTTCCTTGAAGAAATCCTCATTCTTATGCTTTGTGGAAGTAGTATCCATCTCGTTTTTCATCTCAAACATGATGGATATTATTTCATTGCCGAATTCATCCTTCTCTCGATAGATGTAATCACCCTTACTTCCGGATCTGGCATCATTATCCTTTTCAAAATATGCGTTGGAAAAGGCTGTCGCCCTGAGCTGATTAAACTGAATCTCACAGTGCTGCTCCAGGGTTTCTCCGACCATCTTTGTGGACATCTTTGTCTTTAAATCTTTGTAAAACTCTATCTGCTCATCCTTCTGAGCGAGTAATATCTGCGACTTCTCCTTCTCAGCCTGAAGATTTCTCTCAAGGTCTCGCTTCTCGTCCTCAACTTCCTTTACGGCCTCAAGAACAGCAGCTTTCTGCTTATCCTCAGCTCTCTCTATCTGACCCACCAGCTTTTGATTTTCAATCTCGGCTTTGGAAACCTCTTCACGGAGCTTCTGCGCTGTTTTATCATGATCATCCCTTAGTTTTTTTGTCTCTGCATCATAACTTTTTCTAAGTTCCTGATTTTCTTTACTAAAAGACTCTCTAAGTTTACTAAGCTCCTTTTCATGACTTTCACGAAGCTCGGATAGTTGTTTTTCATAAGATTCCTGGAGCTTTAGCTTAAGTTCGGAATTAACCGCATCCAGCTCAAGCTTGTGTTTTTCCCCAAGATGTTTCTCCAGCTCTTCGATTCTTTTATCAACATCCTTCTTAAACTCTTCATCTCTTATCTGACTTACAATTGAGCTCAGCTCTGTATCATCCACCGAAAAAACCTGTCCACAATGTGGGCACTTTAATTCTGCCATTTCAATCCTCCCGGAATTTCCAATATTATTTCTTAATTATATCTCGAAAAACTATCATTTCATTAAATATAATATTTCCTTGCACTTATCATGAACATCCTATCCGGAATATAAAACTCATCCTTCTCTGAAAAAATCCTGTCCGCAAATTCCGTATCACACTGAATATCAACAAAGCCAAGTCTCTCAAGAATCTCCTTGTCCCACTCAGGCCTGTCCAGCGCACTTATTGTAAGCATATGATAAATCTCATGACACTCATCCTTAAGCTTATCGCTGATATTTCTGTGGGCCAGATTCTCTAATGTCTTCAAATTGTGAGCACCCTTGGCATATTCCGCATCGAAATTCAGAAGCAGCCCTCCCTTCTTCAGAACCCTAAACCACTCCTTATATGCTTCTACAGGATGAGGCAGTGTCCAGGTGAGATTTCTTGTGATCACAACATCAAAGGTCTCATCCTCGAATGAAAGCTTCTCCGCATCCATGATCACTGCCTTCACAGGCTTACTATAAGGTTCATGAAGCTTAATAAGTTCTCTGGCTTCGTTAATCATTTTCTCTGTAAGGTCGATTCCAGTTACTTCATAACCTTCTTTCCCCAGAAGAACACAGAAATATCCGGCTCCACAACCTACATCGAGAATTTTCAAGGTTCTTTCCATGCCCCCGTCATTGCAGCTGATACCACAAATCTCAGATGTGTCTTTTTTCAATTCAAAAAAACCATCGCTTTTCAATTCCGAAAAACCATCACTTTTCAATTCCAAAGAAGCATTCTCTCCAAATGACTCAAAAAGCTTTGTTCTGATTTCAGAAAGCCACTTCCCCGCCTTCGGACTCGAAAGCTCATGCTGTCTCTGCTCAAAAAAACTCTCTGCCCTTTCTGTCCAATAGCCTGTAACTCTATCCTTGATTTCCTCTGATTCCTCCTCAAAGGGAATATACTTTAATTCACTCATTTATAAAACAACCTTTACCATAAACATAGGTGTCGAAGCATAATTAACCTTTTCCTTTTCCGAATAAACCCTCGAACCTATATCATAAACACTGCTAACTGACTGCACTAAATTTTTATTGAAATAGTCAATATCCCATCCCGGTCTGTCTATTCCTGTAAGCGGAAGCTTATCCGCGATATGCTCCATAACATCAAAATTATCACCGATGTTGTAATCTCCAAAGCCCTGCTCCTTCACATTGGCTCTGTCCAGATCATACTGTTCTTTCTTTTCCGAATCCCTGAGGTAGGCATACCAGTTGGCATCAAAAATCAGCATCAGTCCATCCTTTTTAAGAACTCTCATCCATTCACTGTAGGCCTTCTGAGGATCCGGAAGATTCCAGGTAAGATTCCTTGAAAAAACAACATCAAAACAGTCATCTTCAAAGCCAAGCTCCATGGCATTCTCTGTTCTGAAAGAAATCATATCTGCCAACTCTCCGGCATTTTTCCTAGCTTCTGCGAGCATGGTCTTTGCAAAATCTGCCGCAGTAACTGTATATCCAAGCTCAGCCAGTATAATAGAAATAAATCCCGGGCCTGCACCTATATCAAGAATTTTTATCTTTCCTCTTTCATCCGGCGCAATACCAAAATGAGCCCTGATTTCCTCATCCAGAAGCTTTGACCAGTTTTTTCTCTGGGAGCCCTCAAGCTCTTCCCTGTTAACGTCAGAATAACCGGGTGCTCTGTCTATCCAATATTCATGATTCCTGATACTTATTGCATTCTTAGTACTAAACATATTCGTATTCTTACCGTTCTATCTGTAAATCTCAGTCAAATCTGCGCTGCTCATACTACATCTAAATGAGCCATCCTAAATAGCCTGCCTTTTTACGCTATCAATCAGCAGTCTTGTATATTCATCCTTGGGATTACCAATTACCTCATCAGTACTGCCCTGCTCCACGCATCTTCCATCCTTCATGACCATGATTCTGTCGCATATCATACTGACTAGTGCAATATCATGGGATATGAAAACAGCGGACAATTTTCCATCACTCTTTAACCTCTGCAATAGTTCAACTACCCTTGCCTGCGTCGATACATCAAGCGCACTTGTGATTTCATCGCAGAGTAATATCTCCGCATTTGAATAGAAAGCTCTCGCAATGGACATCCTCTGGCACTGCCCGCCTGAAAGTTCTCCCGCTCTTCTTGACAGTTGCCTTTCCTCTAGTCCTACAAGCTCAAGAAGACGCAGAATTTCATCCTTATCCTTCTTTCCTCTTCCGTTTTCCAAAATAGCTTTTTCCATTGTCATTCTGGGATCGAATGAGCTCTTTGCATTCTGAAAAATCACCTGCAGGAACTCGCCTGTCTGCCTTGGCTTTTTGCCGGTATACTCCTCACCTTTAAAATAAAGAGAACCGCTGCTTGGAGGGATCATACCTGAAATAACTCGTAAAAGAGTACTTTTCCCTGAACCGCTCTCTCCTACTATCCCAAGCACCTCACCCTTACTAAGCGTAAAGCTCACATCCTGAAGAGCATTAGTATAGCCAATCTTATCATTGAAGCATTTATTTAAATTTTTACCCTCGAGTAAAACCATATATCACATCGCCTTTAATCTTGGGACATCTCTTAACAGACCCTTTGTATATTCATGCTTTGGATTTGTAAGAACATCCTTTGCATCACCGATTTCAACTATTTTTCCCTGATACATAATAGCAACTCTGTCTGCAATATTGGCAGCTATACCCAGATTATGAGTTACAAAAACTATGGTAACCCCGAATTCTCTGCGGAGCCTTAAAAGCTCATCTACGACAGCTATTGCAGTAGAAACATCAAGCGCACTTGTAATCTCATCACAGAGTAAAAGCTCCGGATTCAAAAGCAGAGACGCCGCAATTGCCATTCTCTGATTCATTCCGCCGCTCAGCTCATACGGTCTCATTTTCAAAAGCTTGTCTGTATCCTTAAGTCCAAGAGTAGAAAATATCGCAGCAAGCTTTTCCTTATCAGGCTCTCTTTTGTGGCTCTTAAGCGTCTCCGCAAACTGCACATCAAAGGACCGCAAGGGATTAAAAGCACCCTCAGGATTTTGCTGAACAAGCCCTATACTGCTGCCAAGAAGCTTGTGTCCACAGTGACTTCCCTTGAACATTACACTTCCCTCATTTACCCTTACGCTCTTATCCTCACATATTGCCTTTATGAGAGTGGACTTTCCGGAACCGCTCTCTCCCACAATGCAGAGAACTTCACCTTTATAGACGCTAAGGTCAATTTCCTTCAGCACCATACTCTCATCATATGAGGTGCAAAGCTTTTTTATGTCAAGTAAACACTCCGCCATCCTTTACACCTCCATGTAATCCATCACAACATCACCAAGATAGTTGAAAACAATAATGGTGATAATAGTTGCAAGCGCAGGAAAAAGCACAGCCCACGGCGCTATCTGAATATATGCCTTAGCCTCACTTATCATCGAACCCCATTCAGCCTTCGGAGGCACAACACCAAGTCCTAAAAATGACAAGCCTGATAATCCTATCATAGTTGTTCCAATCTGTGTAAGGGCATTTGTCAAAACAGGCGCAAGAAGATTCGGGAATACATGAACCATTATTATATAAAAATCACTTTTCCCTGCAAAGAAAGCCGCCTGAATATATGCCTCCTTTTTTATTGAAAAAGTATGACTTCTTGAAAGTCTCGCAAAGCTGACCCACATGGTTATACCAAGTGCAACCATTGCTCCTGACATTCCCGCGTTTAATATACCCGCAACTGCAATTGCCACAACCATCTGCGGAAATGCCAGCATAATATCAGCAAGTCTCATAAGCAGCTGGTCCAGAATACCCCCATAATATCCGCAAAGCATTCCTATCACCGTTCCGATTGAAAATGATATGAATACCAGTAGAAAAGTAGCTGCAATTGTGGTTCTTCCACCATACAATACCCTCGAAAACACACATCTTCCAAGATTATCCGTTCCAAAGGGGTACTGTGCTCCCGGTGCCATCCTTATGGAAGACGCACTTGTTGTATACGGATCATTTGGCGCGATAACTCCTGCAAAGGTGGTCATCAGAATTATCAAAAGCGCAAGCAAAGACACAACAATTATTCTCTTTTTTAATTTCTTTTCCCTGAGTGTTCTTTGTTTCATATATTTGTCCTTGGATCCATTAAGTGCCCTAAAATGTCTGAAACCTGATTTATCACCACATAGATTGTTCCCATTACTATTACGAATCCCATTATCACAGGGTAATCTCTTGCGGTAATTGAATCCATCACAAGCTTTCCTATGCCGGGCCACCTGAAAATTGTCTCAATTACAACACTTCCGCCCATGAGTGTTCCAATCTGCAGCGCAATAACTGTGGAAATATGTCCGATGGAATTCCTTAGAATATTCAGCACAATATATCGACCTTTTACCCCTCGTCCCCACATTCCTACGACGTAATCCTCTTTCAACTGGATAAGAAACTCTGTGCGCATCTGCCTTATAAATCTTCCTGTCATTGGTATCGAGAGAGATACCACAGGCATAAACAGCCCCTGAAGATTCTCGCTTGCGATTACGGGGAACAGCTTCATTTTTATGCATAAAAAGTACATGAGCAAAACAGATATCAGGAAGTTGGGAATTGAATTTCCTATAAAGGAAAACAGTCTGATGATATTGTCTGCTATGCCATTTTTCTTAATTGCAGAAAGCACTGCAAGTGGAAATGAAATCAGAAGCGATAATATCAGGCTTGTCATAGCAAGAATAGTCGTATTCCTAAGCCCTGCCCACAGCTTTGGTGCAACAGGCATATCATCCTTAAAGGAAACTCCAAAATCTCCTCTGATAACGCGGACAAGCCACTCCCCGTATCTAACGAGGAATGGCTTTAAAAGACCGAGTCTTTCGCGCTCTGCATCCAGCACTTCCTTTGTGACGGCGACCCCTTGCGAGGTCAGCCTTTTTTCAGCCGGATCACCCGGCGCTATATAAAGAAGTGCAAATACAAAAAAGCTCAAAATCATCAGGATTACTATTAAACTGACAATTTTCTTAATTGCCTTTTTTATCATTTAATATCTGTCTCCGCATCTATTCCATAGAAATCAAATGGAATATCCTCTGCAAAACCTGATACGCCGGGACGAAGAACTGTTGTGTTATTGAAAAGTCCGACATATCCAAAAGCATTGTCATCAATTGCAATCTGAACTATCTCATTTGCAAGCTCTGCCCTCTTTGCAGTATCTGTCTCATATTTAAGCTGCTCAATAAGCTCCTCACAGTGAGCATCGTCGAATCCGCCGCAGTCGTAATATGAGCCTTCCTTAAGAGTTGACTCGATGAAATAAAGCGGATCACCTGACTTATCAGCGATCATACAATAAAGTGCAAGGTCAAAGTCACTGTTTGCAATGTAAGTAGAATCGGGATCTTCCTCTACTCCAAGTACTGAATCAATTCCTATAGCTTTAAGCTGTTCCTGGATAAGAAGTGCAATTGTATCGAGTGATCTTGCAGCATAATACTTAATATTTATGGAAAGCTTTTGTCCATCCTTTTCATAGATGCCATCACTTCCAAGTGTATAACCATCAGCCTCAAGAATCTCCTTTGCCTTGTCTGTATCTACTGCAGGCACTGTAACCTTACCATACTCAGCACTGGTACTGAAAGGTCCCACTGCAGGTGATACTGTTCCTGATAAGTATTCAGCAATCTTGTCCTTATCAACAGTGAGGTTAATTGCTTCTCTTACAGCATCATCAAGAGTGTTCTCATTAAGGATATAGAACTGAAGTCTTGCTCCGGGAATGGATACCACGTTGTAATTTTCAGGCTCCTGCTCATATACTGCAAGTGCTGCAGAAGATACGCTGTTATAGCAGTCAATCTCACCACTCTGCATCGCAAGAAGCTTCGGGTCGTCCTCCTGCATGTAGTAGAATACTGCACCGTCAAGCTTTACATCTCCGCCCCAGTAATTCTCGTTCTTTGTAACTTCCACATCACCCTCAGGCTGGAATTTTGCGATCACGAAAGGACCTGTGCAGATAGGATTGTTATCAAAATCTGTTGTCGCATCGAGGTCAATCATTCCAAGCTCAGGGCTTGCCAGCTCGTTACGAAGAGTAGGATAAACTTCCTTTGTATCAATAGTAACTGTTTTGTCATCCACAGCTGTCATGTCAAAGTCAGCAAGATAAGCAAAGCGCTCATTCACTTCCGCAACTCTCTGAAGATTCTTAATTACCATCTCAGCAGTAAGAGGTGTTCCGTTTGAAAAAGCAACTCCATCATTTAGTGTAATTGTCCATACTCTGCCTTCAACTGTAGCATCCCCCGCAAGGCATGGTGCTGCTTCCATATTCTCATTCATCTTAAAAAGTGCCTCGGAAATACCATAAATTGAAGTGTACCATCCATAGTATTCCTTATGCACATCAAGACTTGGATATGCAAATGATGCTGCTGTCTTAAGTATCTTTGTCCCGTCAGAAGAAGTTGTTCCTTCTGCTGCCGCATCCTTAGCGTCTGCCTCTGTCTGATCTCCTTCTGCTTCATTCTTATCACCCGCATCAGTCTGATCAGCACTTGCTTCAGTACTTTCTGTACTTTCATTTGTGCTTCCGGTATTTGTATTACCTCCACAGCCTACTGCACTAAGCGCAAGCACTGCGGTAAGTAAAATTGATAAAACTTTTTTCTTCATAATAAAAAACTCCTATTCATGATTATTAGTCACGAATAGAAGTTTAGTACAAACAAGAATTTATTATAAGCCCCCCGGGGGGTTATGATTTTCCTTAAGCACCTGAATGCATGAAAATAATTACTTCTTATTTTTAATATGAAGCAGCCTTCTCAAGAGCTTCATCGATATGAGCTGCAAAATTATCTCTTCCTACCTTCTCAACAAAGCCGTCCTTCTCCATGGTTCTCATGGGCTGCTCGTTAACATGTGAAAAGATAAGTCTTACTCCTCTCTTTTTGCAATCATCATAGAGCATCTCAAGAGCTCTCATTGCGGTAGCATCAAGAGCCGGAACACTTCTCATTCTTATAACAAGACACTTAGTGAATTCCTTGGTTGTAATATCTGCAAGGGCATCTGCATCACCAAAGAACATGGGACCATTGATCTCATATACACGAACATGCTTAGGCACAACCTTAAGGTCAATGCTGTCGGGATCATGTTTTTCAAGTTCCTCATCATCGGGATCAACATAAGTCCAGCCGCGAACTGATGTCTCCTCGCTCATTCTCTTCATGAAAAGGAGGCATGCGAGAACCATACCAACCTCGATAGCAACCACAAGGTCAAATACAACTGTAAGAACAAAAGTGGTTACGAGTACGATTATGTCACTCTTAGGTGCAGTTTTACAAAGGTGTGTAAAGGGTCTCCACTGGCACATATTGTAAGCAACCTGGAAAAGGATTGCTGCAATGGTCGGCATGGGGATAAGTGCTGCATACGGCATAAGCACAACAAGTACAAGGCAAAGAACAATTGAATGAACGATACCTGCTATGGGTGTTCTACCACCGTTCTTGATGTTTGCAGCTGTTCTTGCAATCGCTCCTGTCGCGGGGATACCGCCAAATAAAACTGATCCGATGTTACCGCATCCCTGTGCAATAAGCTCCATATTTGATCTGTGATGTGAACCGATCATACCATCGGCAACAACTGCAGAAAGAAGTGACTCGATAGCAGCAAGGATCGCGATTGTGAATCCGTTTGAAAATGATTCTCTTACGAGCTTCCAGCTAAATACCGGTGCATGGAATTTAGGAAGTCCACCGTTAATAGTATAAAGATCACCTATGGTATTAACCTTCATTCCAAGAACCTTTACCATAAGGATACCTACGATTACGGCAATAAGTGAAGCAGGTATCTTCTCAAAGAACTTAGGCCATATAATAAGAACCGCAAGACAGACAACACCAACGATAAGTGCCTGATAATTGATGGTTGCTATGTTCTTAACTATAGCCTCCACTTTTTCCGTTGTCTCAATCGTAACTGTTCCCTTGGGATATGTAAGTCCTAAGAAATCCTTGATCTGTCCTATAAGAATTGTCACAGCGATACCCGCTGTAAAACCTGTTGTGATGGTATAGGGGATAAACTTGATAAGCGAACCAAGTCTTAGAAGTCCCATCAGAATAAGAAGAATTCCGGCAATAATTGTTGCCATCATAAGTCCTTCCATTCCGTTAGTAGCAACTATACCTGCGACAATTGTTGCAAAAGCGGCTGTGGGACCTGCGATCTGAACTCGGCTTCCACCTAAAAATGAAATGATAAAACCTGCAACAATTGCAGTGTAAAGACCTTCCTCAGGTCCTACACCCGATGCAAGTGCAAGCGCTATCGAAAGCGGAAGCGCAATGATTGCAACTATTATTCCGGAAATAACATCAGTAGTAAACTGTTTCGCCGTGTACTTCTTCATCACGGAAAAAAGCATCGGCTTTATTTTGTCCTTTTTCATAATAAAAATCTCCCATTTAATGAAACGTTAACAAAAAACAGACAAATTATAGCACAGTTTCATAAATGGGAGCATATTTTATTTGTAGAATTCTAAGAGATTATCTATCTCTTCCTTGTACGCTTTTACTACAGAAGCCGGAGCAGTGATTTTCACATTTGTTCCAAGTCCGAAGATCCAGCCAAAAAACTGGTCACTTACAGCCACTTCGACCCTGACATCTGACCATCCTTTTTTCTTGGATGGCTTCACTGAAATATCTTTTCCGAATCTGTCAATCAGAATACCTATCATCTCATCCCTGACAGAAAGAGTGACCATCGTTCCATCTCCGCCAAACATTCCAAAAGCCCTGTTTGTGTATGCTGCCAGGTCAAAGGCTTTAAAGTGCTCTTTTCCCTCTCTCTTCTCGTCAAGAATTGTCAGTTTATCCATCTTATCTACTCTGTACTGCTTGATCTTATCTGCCACAGCATCATAAGCAATGAGATAGTAATTTTCATCATTCCAGGTAAGCTTCCAGGGACTAATGATATAGGGTTCATTTTTTCTCGGAACCAGCTTCTTATTTGTGTCCCAGTTCATGTACTTAAAACTGATTTTCTTATTATCGGATATTGCACTGTGAATCTCGTCCACAGTATAGTAGATACTCTCATTCATTGTCTTTACGCGTCCCTGAACAGCCAGCTGTCTCTCAAGCTGTGCAGCCTCATAGGAACTTGCAAGTGTAGTAAGCTTCTTAATAAGAGCGTTAGATTTCTTCTCTGTAATAAATTTGAAGGATTGAATCGCATCTACAAGGAGCTTTAATTCTGCAAGCTCAAACCTTCTGCTTGCAATATGGTAAACAAAATATTTACCACTCTTCTCGCCAATAACATCAAGACCTATCTCGTTTAGAGCATCAATATCTGTATAAATGCTCTTCCTGTCTGCCGTAATTCCATACGCCTCAAGCTCCTGCAACAAATCCGGCATAGTAAGTCCGTGTGTATCATCAGTCTCTTCCAGCAGTATTTTTGCAAGATAATAGAGTTTTAATTTCTGATTTGTTCCCTTTGGCATAAGTTTTCCCCCATACGTAAATTATGCTGATGCAACTCCTTTTTATATTATTATAGTATGCCTTAAACCAGGCAATTGCAAAAGAAAAATCCCACGTTCTGCGTATCATAATATTTTATGATACACATTACATGGGATTACTATCAGCATATATTACAGCAGGTGTGCTCTTAATTCCTCGCCGCTCTTATCTGAAAGATATGCCGGAGGAATATCAAGCATGGTCTTACAACCTGTCTGTCCCTCCTTATTCATGCGTACAGCTGCTCTTGCTGCAGCCACAAGGACACTTGTAGTAAATTCCGGATTGGAATCAAGCTTTAAGCTGTACTCTATAACATGATTGTGCTCCTTGTCAGCACCTGTCTTGCCTGTTCTGAAAACAAAACCGCCGTGTGCCATTCCACTGTGGTTCTTAAGAAGCTCTTCTTCACTGATGAAGTGAACTGTTGTGTCATAATCAGCAAAATAGTTGGGCATCTCCTTAATTTCCTTCTCAACCCTTGCTGCATCAGCGCCTTCCTCAAGAACAACAAAGCACTCTCTTGTGTGCTTGTCGCGTGTTGTGAGTTCAGGATTCTTGCCGCTTCTGACTGCTTCAAGAGCACTTTCTACAGGGATAGTATACTGTTTGGCATTCTTTACGCCATCAATTCTTCTGATTGCATCTGAATGTCCCTGTGATACACCCTTTCCCCAGAAAGTATAATCGTTTCCGTCAGGAAGAATAGCATTTGAATAAACTCTTGCAAGTGAGAACATTCCGGGATCCCATCCGCATGAAATAACAGCAACTTTACCTGCTTCCTTAGCAGCGGCATCAACATTTGCAAAGTGCTCCGGAATTCTTGCATGTGTATCAAAACTGTCTACAACATTGAACAGCTTAGCATACTGAGGAGTCTGAACCGGAAGATCTGTAGCGCTTCCTCCGCAGAGAATCATTACATCTACCTTATCTTTCCAGTCTTCTACTTCATTAACAGACACAACGGGAATTCCCTGAGTCTTTATTGTCAGTGTGGAAGGGTCTCTTCTTGTGAAAACAGCTACAAGCTCCATGTCAGGAGCTTCCTTTACTGCAAGCTCAACACCCTTACCCAGATTACCATATCCTATAATACCGATTCTAGTGCTCATAAGTCCTCCTTTATTTAATCTTTCTAAAGCGCATTATACGCCATTTTACAAGGAAAAATCTACATAAAATTTTAGTGTATTAACGCGTTAATATATATATTCTCCCTACATGCCAAATCCCCCGCCGTCCATGGCGAGGGATTTGCTCATACAACTAATCTATTAAAGTTAGGCTAAAGCTATTTTTATCAGCTTACTACTGTATCAAGATCCCACTTCTCATAGATCTTAGGTACATCACTGATAAGTCTCTTTGTGTAATCAGCCTGCGGATTGATAATAACCTCCTCTGCAGTACCTGACTCAACAAATTTACCATGCTCCATGATATAAACCTTATCGGAAATGTAATAAGCAAGACCGATATCATGTGTGATGAAAATGATTGTCATATTGATCTCATCACGAAGCTTTAAGAGCATATCAAGGATTGTTGCTCTTGAGCATGCATCGATCATGGATGTAGGCTCGTCGGCCATAAGAATCTTCGGCTTTAAGAGGAAGATGCGGGCAATCATAAGTCTCTGCATCTGTCCACCGGAGAGCTCGAAAGGATACTTGTTTGTAAGCTCTGCATACTTAAGGTTAACAAAGCTGCAGGCCTCTGTCTTCATCTGTATCTTCTGCTCCTCAGGAAGATTCTTAAATCCTCTCATGTTCAGGCAGTCATCCAATACCGCATCAATCTTATAGAAGATGTTGTAGGATGAGAAAGGATCCTGGAAGATGGGCTGGATATTTTTCCAGTATTCCTTCTTCTTAGCGTTTGTGCTTATATCACGGGGTTTTCCCTGATAATCAATTGATCCTTCTGTTGTGCTGATAAGACCAAGAAGCATCTTTGAAAGAGTTGTCTTTCCACTTCCTGACTCACCAACTATTGAAACAATCTCGCCCTCATTAAAGTCAAAATCAACGTGATCAACAGCTACTTTCTGAGTTTTACCTACTCCGAATATCTTTGTAAGTCCTCGCCCTGAGAGGCAAGGCTTCGGAGCCGGTTTATTTGTATCAGTCGAATTCTGTTTCTGGCTCTGGTTTTGATTCGTTGCCATTAGCGTATACCTCCCTAAGCTTTCTTACTGACATCAGACAGCGGTAACATCTGCCATTCTCAAATTCCTTGGCATCAGGTGCCATAGCGGTACATGTAGGAACCGCATATTTACATCTGGGTGCAAATCTGCATCCCTTCGGAGGATTCTTGAGGTTCGGAGGTGTTCCGGGCAGTGCTGTCAGATCATGTGCTTTCATACCTTCCTCAGGAACGATGATGGATCCCATAAGGCCCTTAGCATATGGATGCACCGGATCAAATACCATTTCCTTCGCTGTTCCAAGCTCTACAAACTGTCCTGCGTACATTACTGCGATATCATCTGTTACATTATAGAGAAGTGGAAGCTCATGTGTGATGAAAATCATGGACTTGATATAGCCCTTTTCCATAAGCTGTCTCATCATTCTGATAACCATCTTCTGAGATGTAACATCAAGAGCTGATGAAGGCTCATCTGCAATAAGTACCTTAGGTGAAAGGATTGTAGATATTGCAATAACGGTACGCTGTTTCATACCACCTGAGAGCTCTACAGCGTGCTTTTCAAGTACATCCTCAGGAAGTCCAAGCTCAGCAAAGCGTTCCCTTGCCATATCGTAAATTTCTTTTTTAGTCATCTTTATTCCGTGAGCATGAATAACGTCCTCAACGAAACGGATAATCTTCTGAGTAGGATTCAGCGCATTCATAGCTGCCTGAGGGATGTAAGCGATCTCGTTACCGAGAATCTTTCTACGTACATCATCGGGCTTCATATTTGAAATTGTCTGACCGTCAACTATGATATCTCCACTAATATAATGAAGGGGAGCAAAATAGTAACCCATAAGTGAAAGTGCAAGTGTTGATTTACCACATCCGGACTCTCCGGCAATACCAAGTGATTTTCCTTCTTCTACCTTAAGGGAAACACCATCAACCGCATACACATCCTCATGGAATCTGGTTATATATTTAGTTTTGAGGTCTCTTACCTCAAGCATTACTTTTCCCATAACTAACCTTTCCTTTCCATTAATCACGAAGCTGCGGGTTGAATACCTGATCCATTCCTGTGTTCATAAGGTTAAGTGAGAATGAAATCAGCGCTATCAAAATTACTACCGGGAAGTATGCCCACCAGGAACCATTTAAGTGTGCTGAATACTGCATTGCCCACTGCATCATAAGTCCCAGGGTAGCTGTCTTTGTTGTTGCAGGTCCAAGTCCTATCATTGAGAGCTGTGCTTCTGCAAGGATTCCTGATGAAATCTGAAGAATCATAGCCATTACAACATAAGAAGCGATGTAAGGAAGGATATCTGTGAAGATGATCCTGAACATGCTGTGACCTGACAATTTTGACAGGTTAACGTGATCACGGTTTCTAAGTGATATTACCTGTGAACGAACGGAACGTGTTGTCCATGGCCACGATGTAATACCGATGATTATACCAACCATTGCAATACCTCTTGCCTTATCTCCTACAGAGTAAGAAATGAGGATCAGGATTACGAAGGAAGGAATAACTGTAAACAGGTTTGTGATGAAAATAATGATGTTATCAGCAAGTCCACCCATGTATCCTGCAATAAGTCCAAGTAAAAGACCAATTGCTGTTGCGATAAGTCCTGCAAGAAGACCGATCTTTAAGGAAGACTTTGTAGCTGCAACAAGCTCTGTGAGCACATCACGACCGAAGTTATCAGTTCCTAAGAGGAAGGTCTTTGTTGTTACGTCCTTAATGTTTATATAGTCTGTATCCTTAATAACCTTACTCTGCTGAAGAGTACCCTCTTCATCCTTTTCAGCAATGATAACACCTGAATCCTTCATAGCTGCTGTAATCTGGCCATCTAATCTTCTAAGTGCTTTTCTCTTAGCTGTTGTAAGTCCCTTATACTTTGTATTGGGATCGTAATTTGCTTTCCAAAGTGCTACAAGTCCTTCAGCATCTGTTACATCGATTTCTGACTCAGCAACACCTGCCTGCTTAATAAGGAAATCCTGAATACTTGCTCTTGTGTCTACATCGAGTACCATCTCAAGCTTTGAAAACTGCTTGGGAATCTGCAATGTATAGGTTTTCTCAAGTGCTGACTCTTCTACAGATACATATGTCCCCGGTTTGAAGAAGTTACCCTGTCCTATCATCTGCAACGGATCAGCTGTTACAAAAATAGGATAAATGAGTACTGTAAGCAGTATGAACATAAAGATTACAAATCCAAACAGGAACTTTCCGGAATGGAAAACTTGTTTTATTGTATTTTTCATTTTTCATTCCCTCCTTAATCCTGCTGATTAGCCTTAACTCGAGGATCAATAACACCATAGAGGAGTTCGACCGCAAGGTTGGCAATAAGTACCATGATTGTAATGATGAGTGTACAAGCTGAAAGCAGCGGATAGTCCTGACCATTTACAGCTGAAAGAAGTGTCATTCCAAGTCCGGGATATGAGAAAATCATCTCTGCAACAAGAGCACCACCCATCATGGTTCCGAGTGAAAGTGCAAGACCTGTGATCTGAGGAAGCATAGCGTTTCTGAACACATAGCCTACAATCTTTCTATCCTTGATTCCAAGGAATCTTGAGTATTTAACGTAGTCCGCATTTAACTCATATATTGACATTGAACGCATACCGATTGCCTGTCCGCCGATTGTAATAAGAACGATTGACCAGAAAGGAAGCTGGTAATGCGCGATTATCGATTTCATGAAAGTCCAGCTCATAGATGGAATAAGATCATATCCGTAACCACCTGATGAAGGAGCAATCTTAAGCTTGATAGCAAACAGATAAAGAAGAACTGTTGCCATACCAAATGCCGGAATGTTTC
Organism: Butyrivibrio sp. AC2005; assembly: GCF_000424145.1. Taxonomy (GTDB): domain Bacteria; phylum Bacillota; class Clostridia; order Lachnospirales; family Lachnospiraceae; genus Butyrivibrio. The sequence goes on along the minus strand of NZ_AUJI01000009.1, from coordinate 142,136 downwards.
CTATAAAAAGGAATACAGGAAGGATTACCTTATCAAAAGCACCTTTGATATAAGCGGCAATCGCACCGAGAATGTTTCCGAGAATCCATCCAACAATAATTGCAGGAAGCTGTAAGCAAACTGTCCACCATACAGCATTTGCGATTATATCGGAAACAGGTCTGGGATACTGGCTGAAGGAAACACCGAAGTCACCCTTTAATGCATTTCCAAGCCACATGAAAAACTGTTTGTACATCGGCTCATTGATACCGAATTTTGTAGCATAATCATTTAAAACCTTCTGGATAGCCGTTGAATCCGTCATACCGCTTACTGCCTTTGATGCTATAGCGGAAACAGGATTTCCGGGCATCAGGCGCGGCAGAATGAAATTGAGGATTACGGCGAATATGAGTGTCAGAAAATACCAGAATAATTTCTGACCATAGTATTTTTTATACCCTTTCAATTGAAGAAACCTCCCTTCTGCTAACTTACGCCGGTAAATAGTTGTGTTTTTCACCAAAAAATCGGCGATTTTTGGTAAAAAAAGGGCTGCCGAAAGCGTTTTTGCCACTAACGGCAGCCCCAGTTTTCAGTCAGATATTTAATTCATATGAATTACTCAACAAGCTCAAGCTCGTAAAGTGCTGCAATACCATAACCATCTGTGCAGTCTGTCGGAGGAATATTTCTTCCATCATCAGCTGCAGGGAAGTTTGTCCATACAGATTCGTTTACAGCATAGAACAGCTGAGGACGATACATAAGAGCAACTGCAGGGCACTCTTCAAGGAGTATTCTTGAAAGCTCTGTATAGTACTCTTTAAGTTTAGCTTCGTCAGTCTCTGTAGGAATAGCCTCAAGGATAGCTTCAGCGTCATCATTCATATAATGTCCGAAGTTACCACTCCAGTTAGATGCAAGCTTTGCATACTCTTCTGAGAAGTAGAACATTCCCTTTGAGTAAGGGTTCATAACACCTGCACCGGGAGCTGACCACATGCAAATATCGAAGTTGCAGGTTGTCATGTCATCGTAGAATGAAGAAGCCTCAGGGAAGTATGTCTGGATATCGATACCAATCTTCTCACCGGCTGCTGCTACGATTTCCATTGAAGCGTTCCAGTCTGACCATCCTGAAGGGCACTCAGCCTTGAAGGAAAGGTTCTTACCATTGTACTCACGGATTCCGTCTCCATCGCCATCAACGATACCTGCATCGTCAAGGAGCTTGTTAGCGCCGTCTACATCTGCGTTCTCCCACTGAAGATCTGCAATAGCATCAAAGTCTACATACTTTCTCTCACCTGCTGTAGGTCCAACAATAGATCTCGGATACTCGTCAAATGTAGGTGACTGACCTGACATAGCTGATGCAATAATCTGCTCATAGTCAACTGCCATAGCAATTGCACGACGAACTTCCTTCTGATCAAGGCCTTCTCTCTCTACGTTGAAGAACATTGAAGGAATAGCTTCGCACTGTCCGTAAGGAGCTTCATCAAGCCATGTTGAAATCGGAAGCTGATCCTCTAACCAAAGGTTCTGTACATCTGTGATGAACTGCTGGCAGACATCAACTTCGCCCTGTGAAAGAGCAACCTGTCCTGCTGCATTGTCCTTATAAATTGTATGAGCGATGTACTTCGGAACAGGAAGCTTGCCCCACATTGAATCAGCCTGTCCCCAATAGTTGTCATCTCTCTGAAGTACAGCCTTCTGATCGTTAGAGATGTAAGGAGCATAAGGGCCTGTATGAGCCATATCTTCCATTGTATCCTGCTTAACCTTATCAGCATCCTCGCCGTTTCTCTCTTCTACAGTCTGCAGATAAGCCTTCTGCATCATGTACATTGTATTAAGCATTGATGTAACTTTAAGAGGGTTAATAGCCTTACCGCCTTCAACCTTAGCCTTGATTAGAACTGTTGCATCATCAACAGCTTCTACAGCATCAACATAGGTTGAGAAATCTGAACCCTGTGAAGACTGATACTTAACATGTGTATCATAAGTATATGCAACATCCTCTGCTGTGAATGCAGTACCATCGCTCCACTTAGCATCAGCATTAAGCTTTACAGTAAGCTCTGTGTTATCGTCATTCCAGCTATACTCTGTACCAAGAAGAGGATAGAGCTCGCCGTCAAGAGGATTGAACATGAACAATGTCTCATATACAAGTTCACGTGCAACATCATTTGCGGAAAGTGCAAGACCGTTGTTTGAGTTAGCTGACATAGGGTTCCAGTCATTGATTGTTCCCCACTGCTGACCAGCCTCATAAAGAGTCTCGTTTCTGGGTGTTGACTCACCGTCTGCAGAAGCTTCTTCCGTTGTCTCTTCAGCAGCTTCCTCAGTTGTTTCCTCGGTTGTCTCCTCGGTTGTCTCCTCGGTTGTCTCTTCGGTTGTCTCTTCAGCTGTGTCTTCTGTTTTCTCCTCTGCTGCAGGAGCTTCTGTAGAAGCCTCTTCTGTAGCTGCCGGAGTCTCAGTTGTTGTTGTGCCACCGTTGTTTCCGCCGCCACATCCTGCAAGCATGGAAAGTGATAATGCGGATACACACAGAAGTGACATAACCTTCTGTAAGTTCTTCTTCATAACTTACCTCCCTTTCATTTTTGTTGTGAGCTATATGCTCATAAGTTGATAATAGAATTTTAATAAAATGTTCATAATTGTTTATATCAAAAATTCCACATCCATAAAAAAATTTCCGCTTTTGTTCATTATTCACATTTAATCGAAATTTAACTAGCTGCTTATGGGCATATTTCACATACAAAACTTGCGCATATAACAAATATTGCTCAATTAATTTGTATTTTCGCACATTATAATGTAGAATTTACCTTGGTAATTTGATAAGCAAAATTACTACATTAATATGAAGTTTGGGAGCGTTGTAATCGTTTTGAGGGGACAAGGAAGACACTTTATGCAGACAAATACTTCTTTGGTTAAATGGAGACTGGAGAGTTATTATCAGGAGAAAAAAGTACCCATATGGTTCTTTGATCAGAATCTGGAAGTAGCATATACCAATTTTTCCACTGCTGCTATCCTGAACCTTTTTGAGTGCGTGCGCCCTCTTGCGAGGAACTTTATGCTTGCACATTCCATAGAAGGTTATCATCTCAATCTGGATAATCCCTACGTAATGTATTTTGAATTTTCATATACTATAGGAAAGCACAGCACCTACACTATGGTTGTTGGTCCTGTGCTCACTGTTAATCCTACAGAAACAATATGGCCGGAGCTTGGCTTTTCGGGCAATCTGTTCGCAGAGCAAAAGCGTGTCCTTTCACGCGCCCTTCCGGTTATGGACGTTGAAGATTTCAAGCTTGAGATAACCAACTTCCTCAAACAGGTTATTGATGTAATTCCACCCACTTTTGAATCAGACAATATTTCTGCTGTAATAAACAAATACTCTTCCGAAGAAGATTCCTATGAAATTCTGTCATCCGAAGATGATGTATTTAATTCCGACGAGATTTCCGAGCTTTGCAGACTGGAAGATTTTTTCCAGGTTTATATCACAAACGGTAACACCTATCAGCTATATTCCATGTTCAAGGACGAGCATACCATGGGCATCCTGTTCCCCAACAAGGCATCTGTTCAGAGCAGTAAGGTCAGAGCTTCCGAGCTACTTACTCTTGCAAGAGTTGCCTCACATGAAAGCGGAAATGACAGCATATCCAGCTACAGCAGATATCAGAAATATTCCACAAAGCTGATTGATGCCAAAAACTACGAGACAATTGCCAAAATCGTTGAAAAATGTGCTATTGAATTTGCACGTAACTCTCATGACATGAGCAAATATACCAACGATTCGTATTCACCTATGACAAACAAATGCATACAGCGTATTATCGAGCGCCTGCCCGATAGGATAAGCTTAGATGAGCTGGCAAAAGAGCTGCATATCTCAGCAAAATACTTATCAGCACTGTTTAATAAAGAAACCGGTTCATCAATTACAGATTTCATGCAGGATCTAAGGGTAAACGAAGCCAAGCACCTTCTCACAAATACAGAGCTTTCATATCTTGAGATCAGTACCTTATTAAACTTCAGCTCACAGAGCTACTTCAATTGTATATTTAAGAAAAAGACAGATCTTACGCCCAAGGAATTCAGAGAACGGGCCATGCAGAAAAACGTTATGAGTAACTAAAGTACGCCCCTGCATAGTATATATGGAAGTTTCAATCTCGTTGTACTTCGTACATAATCGATTGAAATTTCACATATACTATGCAGGGGCAATAAAGTATACAGGGCGGATGAGGGGAATGCCTTCCCCTCTATTTTAATGCCTTCTTCATCTCTTCTATCACAATCCTGAGTGCCTTAATTCTCGCATACTTTTTATCCACCGATTCAAGCACATGCCAAGGTGCAAAGGTTGTACTGGTCTTAGCGATCATTTCATCTATCGCACTTTCATAAAGATCCCACTTCTCTCTGTTTCGCCAGTCCTCATCCGTTATCTTCCACTGTTTTTCAGCAGTATTCTGTCTGTCGGTAAATCTGGCAAGCTGGGTATCCTTATCTATCTGCACCCAGAACTTAATTATAACTGCACCCCAGTCATGGAGTTCTTTTTCAAATTCATTTATCTCGTTGTAAGCTCTCTGCCAGTCATTCTCAGAGCAGAATCCCTCAAGCCTCTCAACCATAACGCGTCCATACCAGGTTCTGTCAAAAATAGTGATATGTCCTGTCTTGGGAAGTCTTGTCCAGAATCTCCAGAGATAGTGCCTTGCCTTCTCATGAGGCTCAGGGCTCGCAATGGGCTCAACAACATAGTCCCTTGGATCCAAAGCTGCTGTAATTCTTTTTATATTTCCTCCTTTACCTGCTGCATCCCAGCCTTCATAAGCAATAATTACAGGAAGCTTTTTTCTGTAGGCCTTATTTCCAAGCTCCTTGAGCTCCTTTTGCAGTTTCTTAAGCTCAAGCTTATATTCCTCATCCGTAAGAAACTTATCGTTAAGCGGAATATCAGAGAGTTTCTGCACCTTCTCCATAGGGAAAGTATTCTGAAGTATTGGCACATTCAGTGCGTGGTTCTTCAAAGCAATGTCTATACCCTGATTAAGAAACTGCAAAACCTGAAGCTCAGCATATTTCCTATCAGTTGCATCTATAATATACCAGGGTGTTCTTGACTGATTTGTGTCGTTAAGATACTTGTCATACACCTCCTGAATCTCATCATAGTGCTTATTCTGCTTTATATCCTCATCAGTTACACGCCAACGCGTATTCTTGTTATCAAGAAGCTTTCCCATGCGCTCCTTCTGTTCTTTTTGGGATATATTCATGAAAAACTTCACAACAAGGTAGCCATTGTCACACAGCTGCCTCTCCATCACATTGATGGAATGCACTCTCGTAGCATAGGTCTCATCATCCATCTCACCTTTGAGAACACCATCAACAATTTCCTCCATCCAACAGGTATCAAAGAACTGGAATTTTCCTGCCTCCGGGATCTCCCTGATATATCTATATAAGAAGGGATACCTCTTTTCCTCATTGCTGGGCTCTCTGTCCAAAGTTGCCACCTTGAAAAATCTGGGATCGATATTTCTTATTACCTTTCCTATAACTGCACCTTTTCCTGCGGCATTCCATCCCTCAAACAGCACCATTACAGGAAGCCCCGCTTCCTTTATTTTCATCTGAAAAGCATTTAATTTTGCTCTCTCTTCTTTTAGCTTTGCTCTTAACTCTTCCTCTTCCGGAATATCAGTTACCACGAAATCTCTAAGCATATGTAACCCCCTATAATAGTGAAAAAATAAGCGCCATATATGGTAATCATACCACACACAGCGCTCACTATATCTTGTTTAGAAAAGTTTAATATTTCGTACTATCAAGCTCCCTTTTCAAGGTTGTTGAAGCTTACTCCTCTGTTTATATCGCCCTTATAATTCTCACCGAAGTTGTAGTCATTTCCGGGAAGAACAGCATTAAGTGCGATTCCGAAAATAGCTGCAAGAGCAAGTGAAGTGAGAGTAATCGAAGTTCCTGCAACTTCAAAGGTAAGTCCGCCTGAGAAGCCAAGCCCCGTTACCAGGATAACTGCAGCCACAATAAGATTTCTTGACTTTGTAAAGTCAACCTTGTTCTCAACCACGTTTCTGATACCGATTGCTGAGATCATTCCGTAAAGGACAAAGCTTATACCACCAATAATAGCTGTGGGCATTGTTCCGATAACATCGGTAATCTTCGGAATGAAGCTGATTACTATAGCATAAACTGCTGCAAGTCTTACAACCTTGGGATCATACACCTTAGAGAGCTCAAGAACACCTGTGTTCTCACCGTAAGTTGTATTAGCAGGACCACCGAAGAGACCTGCAAGTGCTGTAGCGAGACCGTCACCCCAGAGAGTTCTGTGGAGACCAGGATCTTCAAGGAAATTGTTGCCTGTTGTAGCAGAGATAGCTGAGATATCACCTACATGCTCCATCATAGTAGCAAGTGCGATAGGAGCCATAACCAGAATTGCTGAAATGTCAAACTTAGCAATCACGAACGGCGGAAGACCAACCCAGCTTGCAGAAGCAATCGGTGCAAAATCAAGAATCGCACTTCCGTCAACATTAGTCATGCCTGCAAGGTGCATAACGAGCGCACATACATAGGATATTACAACCCCCATAAGAATAGGAATAATCTTCCACATTCCTTTGCCCCATATATTGAAAGCGATTACTATAGCAAGCGCTATTATAGCAAGGACAGGATTAACTGCTGCATTACTGACTGCTGAAGGTGCAAGTGATAATCCGATGCAGATAATGATCGGGCCTGTAACTACCGGAGGAAGGAAATGCATTACCTTCTTAACACCTACAAGCTTAATGAATAATGAAAGTACCAGATAAAGAAGACCTGCAACTACAATTCCACCGCATGCATAAGGAAGTTTTTCTCCGTATGACATATCTGCAAATTTACCTGTGTTAAGCTCGGCTACTGTTGCAAAACCTCCAAGAAATGCAAATGAAGACCCCAGGAATGCAGGAACCTTAAATTTGGCAAACAGATGAAACAACAGTGTACCAACTCCCGCAAAAAACAATGTTACCTGAACCGACAGGCCTTCGCCATGAAAATAGCTGTTAACCAGTATCGGAACAAGAATGGTTGCACCAAACATTGCAAACATGTGCTGAAGACCAAGAATCATCATTCTTTTCTTCCCCAGCTTGGACGCATCATAAATAGCTTTTCCTTTTTCTCCCATTTTCTACTCCTCCGTTATGAATACATTTACACACAAAAAGGCTCCCGGGGTTAACCGGAAGCCCTATCAATTATATCATGCACTTTCTTACAGATAAAGAAAAATCAAAACATATCGATTGTATTTTTTTAATTCCTTAAAAACTGATAAGTCCAAACACCTGCGCTACTGAGCTGAACAGAATTATAATTACGAACAGTGGACACAGGAACCTTATCATGAATCTGAATATTCCTCTTCTTCTGAAGGGATGTCCGTTCAGCATAACCTCTTCTTCTACCTTTTCAATACCCATATGATTTGTAACAAGCATGCATGTAGCAAATGCTGCTATAGGCATCATTACAGAATTGGTAAGGAAGTCAAAGAAATCCAGGAACTGCATCTTAAATATAGTTATATTTGCAAGCGGTCCGTTTCCAAGAGAAGATAAGCTTCCCAGAATAAGCATTATCAATACCATTACGCCTGTTGCCTTTCCCCTGCTGCAGCCTGTTTCATCCGTAAGTGTTGAAACCGCACTCTCAGTAAGAGCAATAGCGCTTGTAACAGCTGCAAAAAGAACGAGGGCAAAGAATAATATTCCGATTATCCTTCCAAGTCCCATGCTGGCAAATATCTTGGGCATTGTGATGAACATAAGTGAAGGTCCCGCATTCAAGGTATCAGGATCTCCGCCTGAAAATGAAAATACTGCCGGGATTATCATAAGGCTTGCAAGGATAGCTATGCCTGTATCGAAAAACTCAACGTTTCTTGTAGAATCCTCAATACTTACATCCTCTTTCACATATGAACCGAATGTAATCAGAATACCCATTGCTATTGACAGTGAGTAGAACATCTGCCCCATAGCTGAAACTACTGTCATCCATGAGAAATGCTTCATATCCGGAACAAGCATGTACTTCACACCCTTAAGTGCTCCGGGTCTTGAAACGGAATAAATACATATGATAACTGCCAAAACCAAAAGCACAGGCATCATAATCTTAGATACGCGTTCAATACCATTTTCTACTCCCATGATAATAACCACAACTACCAGGAGCATGAAAATAATAAACCAAAGCTCTGCCTTAGAGCCGTCCGTGATGAAATCAACAAAGAAACTATCACCTGCAATGTTCTGCACATCATTTGTTATATATTCGTACAGATATTTACATACCCATCCACCAATAACAGAATAATACGGCACAATCAGCATAGGTATAATAGCGTTAATCCAACCACCGATCTGCATCTGTCCATTTTTTCCGAGCTCTCTGAATGCTCCTACAGGACTCTTCTTAGTAGTACGTCCTATGGCAGTCTCAGCAATAATCATGGTGTATCCGAAGGTCAGTGCAAGAATAATATAGACAAGAAGGAATATTCCTCCGCCATATTTCGCGCACAGATACGGAAATCTCCAAATGTTACCAAGTCCTACCGATGCACCTGCTGCCGCAAGCACATAGCCGATTTTCCCCGAAAAGGAACTGCGATTTTCTTCTTCCAAAATAATAAACCTCCCAAAAATAGTACAGCTTATTATATCAGAAATTTATTTGTATGCCATTCCCAATCTTTTCACTATCGGCTCTGACAAATACCGGAAGTCTCTCTATCGGCGCATCAGCCATAATTTCAATGCCTCCCTGATACTTTTCCCCTGTAAATGCCTCTATCCAGTCGCAGCCTTCCGGAAGGTATACCTTCCTTTTTGTTTCTCCTTTGTGACACACCGGAGCAACAAGAATATCACCTCCGTACATATACTCATCAGTGATACTCCATGCTCTCTCATCATTAGGGAATTCGAAGAAAAGAGTTCTCATTACAGGATATCCTTTCTCTGATGCCTCATCCATTACAGAACGGGTGTAATCCCGAAGCTTTTCCCTGATTTCTATGAAATGCTTCATTATTTCATAATTCTCTTCTCCGTAACTCCAGATTTCATTCTCAGCACCGGTCCACTCACGAACTTCGCCCGCCTTATTTATAATTTCTGTATGAGGATCCCTGTTACCATGTATTCTCATTACCGGACAAAAGCATCCATACTGGAACCATCTGATCAGGAGCTCTTTAAACTCATCACTTCGGATATCGCCTCCATGGAATCCTCCAATATCCGTTGTCCACCAGGGAATACCTGCTATTCCCATCTGAAGTCCTGCAATTATCTGCTTTCTGAAATCCTCCCAGGTCGACATTATATCGCCTGACCACACAAGTGCACCGTAGCGCTGACTTCCTACCCAGGCGCATCTTATGAGATTTACTATCTTTTCCTGACCAAGTGAGCGCTGTCCTTCATAGAAAGCTCGTGCATATTCTCTGGGATATATGTTTCCTGTCTGCAGAACAGAACCGGAATTATAATGATAGTTTTCATAGTCATATCCGGTAAACTCAGGCTCCGCCTCATCCAGCCAGAAGGTCTTCACCCCGAGTTCTGCATAGTTTTTCCTGCATTTATTCCAGATATACTCCCTCGCCCTCTTATTTGTAGCATCAAAAAATACATTATTCCCATGGAAAATCATCTGAACATCAACACCGGAGCCAATTTTCACAAGAAGCCCCTGTTGCTTCATTTCTTCATAGTTCTCACTTCTCCAGTCAACCTGAGGCCAGATTGAGACCATGCACTCTATTCCCATGTCATTTAACTCTTTTATCATAGCCTTTGGATCAGGAAAATACTCAGGGTCAAATCTCCAGTCTCCGCACCTTGGCCAGTGATAATAGTCAATAACAATAACATCAATATGGACGCCTCTCTTATGATACTCCCTCGCTATATCAAGAACCTGTTCCTGATTATAATAACGAAGTTTACACTGCCAGAAGCCAAGTCCATACTCCGGCATTCTGGGCGCACGTCCGGATACCTCTGTATAATTTCCCATGATATCAGCAGGCGTATCACCGGCAGTAATCCAATAATCCAGTTGCCTTGTCTCCTCTGCCACCCACTCGGTGGTATTGTATCCAAAGTGAACTTCACCTATGGCAGGATTGTGCCACAAAAAGCCATAGCCCTTGTCAGATAATACAAAAGGAACGCTTGCCTGAGAATTCCTGTGAGCAAGTTCAAGATTACAGCCCTTTAAATCCATAATCTCCTGCTGATACTGCCCCATTCCGAAGAGCTTCTCCTTCGGATCTGCAATAAAGCTTGCCTTAAGCCTGAAAACATCACCCTTAAGATGCTTGTAATACCTGGCTTTATTGGCCAAAGCACCTCCGTTTGATATTTCTTCAAGAAGAACTTTTCCTGAATCAGTCTCCACAAATGATATCTGGAGCGCATTTCCCCAGGGCTGAACATAGCATTTTGCTGTGATCTTCCCATTAACTATTAAAGCTCTCCTGTCATCAATTGTGATATCACAGTTTCTCTTCTCCTGTTCCAGAAGCGCCGGGCTATAATCACTTATTCCTCCGAGAAAAACCGACCTTACCCGGAAGCTGTCCCTGCCCCAGGCTTCAATTTTCAGTGTCTCTCCATTTTCCCTAAATAATAATGATCCGTTTTCGATTGAAAAGAACTGCATATCCTCATCCTCTTATCGCTAAATCAAGCCTTGAACTTCCAGTAAATACCATAGCTCTCACTGTACTGATTATAATGTGTTGTAAAGTTAAGATTCCTATCTGTGCCTGCAAGATCAAATTCCATCTCGCCTTCCCTCTTCACAAGATACTTATCTATATTCTCAATAAAATCCTGAACTGATTTCTCTTTAGTAACAAGAACTTCATCTGACTCTACAGCTTTTTCTGCAGCAACCACAACAGCGATTCCGTGTCCTTTTGTCTTCATCTTAGCTACTCCAAGTCGTGCAGAGAGTACATATGGTCCATACATGAAAGCATAGGTGTCAGCTCCATCCTGAAGATTATGGCAGGTAATTCCCATAGGAAGCTTCAAGAAAATGTTGCAGCCATTCTTAACAGTCTTCTTTGGAATTATATAAAAACCATCTTGTTCCTCAGGAGAAATCTCATCTTCTCCCACCTTAATCTCAGGCTCTCCCATTACCCAGGTTGGTTTTCTCAAAAGGAGATCCTTTTCAACTTCCTTCCCTGCCACAGGTTTAACACATATTTTCACTTCATCCGACTTTGTAAAATCAGCATCTATGGAAATACTGAAGTCCTCTGTACAGTACTCAGAAGCCAGATACAGCGCAATAATTATCTCGTCTTCTCTGCCAAAATATATACCGTCCTGGAGCTTTGTAAAGTTCTCATAGCCCGTTCCTGTACAGCACCAGAAATTCCCGTCAAGTGTGTTAAACACCTTCTGAAAACCTGTCGCCATAGGTTGAAAATAAGTTGAAAATCCCGTCTCATGATTCTGGGATGCCATAATGGCATTTACAAGCGTCCTCTCCGCATAATCAAGATATTTCTTTTTCCCTGTCACCGCAAAAAGCCTTCTTGAAAACTTCAGCATATTATAAGTGTTGCAGGTTTCGTTATTTACGTTAGTTCTCTCAGCATCCAGGATATTGTCTTCACCGAAGTGCTCATCCTCACTGTTTCCACCGGTAACATAGGTGTGCTTTGATAACACCATATCCCAGAAGCTCTCTGCATACTCCAGATATTTGACCTCGTTTTTATCGGTCTCATATCGCGCAAGGGCTCCGATGAACTTGGGAATAGTAGTATTTGCATGAAAATTGTTTAAGGTATTTTTCTCTCCTGCGAGTACTTTTTCAAAAAGCTCAGTTTCATCAAATCTGTGAGCAGCTTCCTTTATCTTCTCAAATTCAGGATGATACAAGCTGCTGCCACTTTTCTTCAAGCATTCATTAATCTGATAGAGTTCGTAAAGACAGTCATTCATTCCGCCATACTCTATAGAAAGAACTGTTTTATTAACCTCCTCTGACCAGGAAAGTGCCCTGTCTGCAATCCACATCCCAAGAGAATTTGCCACATCAAGTCCAAGCTCCTTCCCCGCAAGCTTAAATGATGCGTTTAAACCTGAAAGAATCTTGTGCATTGTGTACCACGGTACCCACGCCTCTTCAAAGGGCTGGCTAAGCCCCTTCTCCACATTATCAAACTGAAGAACCGGATTATCTCTGAATGCTTTTGAAGGAAATGCTGCTCCGAATATAAAGCCTTCTTCGTCTGTTCCTTTTGTAAGTTCCTGACACTCCTTCAGTGCAGAAAGCATATAGTCCAATCTGTCTAAAACACTTTTCTTATCCTCTTCAGAGAGCGCAGGGCTGGCAACAGCCTGCGCCAAAGCAGTGATGTAATGCCCAAGAGTATGCCCTCCGATGAGACCATCCTCCCAGTCTCCTCCATAACGTCTTTTTCCCTTCATTAGGCTGACCAGTTCCTCTTCGCTCTTACCCGCAAGAAGTCCTGCCGTCTCCCTGAACCCTGCAAGAAGCCTGTCAGCATCAAGCAGAAGCATATTCTTAATTTCGATGCAAAGCGCCTCGTCGTAGTACTTGTCAGTAACCTTTACAGCTGACAATTCAGCTGCCCTATAGCATTTTTTCATAATATTAAAAACCTTTCTTATTTTATTTCCCCTCATTTATCCCTTGACGGCGCCAATCATGACACCCTTCTCAAAGTATTTCTGTACAAAAGGATATACACACAATATCGGCAGTGTTGAAACTATAAGCACTGCATACTTAACCTGATCAGCACTGGACTGACCGTAGCCGCCCTGTACTCCGCCATTTCCGCTGGCAAAGGCCTGATTAAGAAGAAGGATCTGTCTTAGTACGATCTGCAGCGGAACATTCTGCTCCTTACTATTATAAATAAGAGCATTGAAATAATCATTCCAATGGAATACAGCATAATAAAGTGTAAGAACCGAAATAACCGCTTTTGATAAAGGAAGCACCACAAGGAAAAAGTATTTAAAATGTGAGCATCCATCCAGTATAGCTGCCTCATAAAGATCATCCGGAATAGAGTTTGCTATAAAGGTCCTTGCTATTATCAGGTTATAAGTATTTATCGCAACAAAAATTATAAGTATGGTCTTTGTCGAAATAAGATGAAGTGATGAAACCGTCATGTACGTAGGTACTAGTCCGCCATTGAAAAACATCGTGAATACAAAGTAAAACATCACCACATTTCTTGCCTTAAAATCCTTTCGTGAAAGAGCATACGCTGCAGGCATCGTTATTGCCATATTAAGGGCAGTCCCTGCTACAACATACAAAATAGTATTGGCGTAACCTGTCCAGATTCTGCCATCCTTAAGGATCTGCTCATATCCGTAGAATCTTATATCCTTTGGCCAAAAAGTCACCGCTCCCTGGTTAACAAGATTCGAATTTGAAATCGATGCTATAACCACAAAATACAAAGGATACGCAATCATGATAACCACAATTATGCTAAGAATAATGACTGCTGCCCCGAAGATCCTGTCAGGCCATTTTGAAAATGTTTTTTCCTTTACTTTCTCAGTCTCTGCTTCACATAAGTCTGCCGCATTTAACATTTTTTCCATATCTGCCTCCTTACATCAAGCCACTGCCTGTGGTTTTGCGTGAAACCCAGTTTGTAACAACCAGACAGATAAAATTGATAATTGTGTTAAACAGACCAACAGCTGTACCAAACGAGAACTGAGAGCTTTTAACACCCACATCATATACATAGGTTGATATAACCTGTGACACCCCGAGGTTTGTACTGTTCTGCATAAGGAAAATCTTGTCAAAACCTACATTAAGAATTCCGCCCATATTAAGAATAAGAAGAATCATAATAGTTGGTACAAGAGCTGGAATATCAATATGAATCATCGTCTGCCACCTGTTTGCTCCGTCAACCTTACAGGCATCATAGAGCTGGGTATCAACTGACGACAGTGCCGCAATAAAGATGATCGAATTCCATCCCATGGACTGCCACACCCCGGTCAAAACATAAAGCGGCAGGAAGGTGGAAGAACTTCCTATGATATTTACCGAAGGATTCACCAGATGTATAGTCTTGAAAAAGTTGGCAATTACTCCACTCCCGTTTGCAAACAAAATGTTTATCATCGAGACAAGTACAACTACCGAAATAAAGTATGGTATGTACACTATTGTCTGTACAAATTTTTTCCACTTCTGATTTCTCAGCTGATTTATTATCAACGCAAGAACTATCGGTGCAGGGAATCCTACGATTATTCCCGTCACAGCTATGACAAATGTGTTCTTTAAAGTAGGCCAGAACATATTACTTTCAAAATACTGTTTAAAGTATTTAAAGCCTACAAAGTCTCCTCCCAGGAATCCCTTAGAAAAACTATATTCCTTAAATGCAAGCTGAACTCCATACATGGGAACATAGCAAAATACAAAAATATAAATCATGGCAGGTAATAGCATTATCCACAGCTGCCAGGTTTTACTAAAATATTTGGCTGCCTTTTTTACCATATTCTCCTCCACTTTCTAAAAAAAGGAATAAGGGCGACGAGCAAATATCCACTCTGCCGCCCTAAATCTCCGCTATTTCAATTATTTACCTCTGTATTTATCAAACGCACCCTGACGAATCTCAAGAATTCGCTGAAGCCCTGCTTCATTTACACTATTTACATAAGCATCCCAGGTTGCATCCACATCCTCATCACCAACAAGCCATAATCCCCACTGATTGTCAGTAATATTCGTAACATTTGCCTGAAGTACAGCCATTTCATTCTGCTCATCCTCTGTGTACTTCATGAACATCTGCGGATAATAGTCATCTTCGGAAACCTTGGCAAGCGTATCATTATAAGCTTCTCTTTCGCGAAGAGCATTGTCCATATCCTGTGTCATCTCAATTTCTGTGTTTCTTCTTATATACATAGGTCCATTATCTGCAAATGCATAGGTCCATTTCCATGTGCCGGGATCTACAGCAGGATCCTGAGGATCATTTACTTTGTATTTATTGTCACCGATTTCTGATACGTTGCCGTCTGCTATGCCACCAAAAAGAACTTCTACAGAATCCTTCTGTGTATAGAACTGATCAAGGAATCTCATAGCAGCTTCCTTATCTTTGCACTTGGCACTTACACATGCTCTGTTTGTGGACATGTTAAGTCCTGAATAGTCATAGGTCCAACGTGCATCGTAACTCTCGCCATCAAGATCATAAGTAAGAGGCTCCAGTGCTTCGTACTGACTTGCGAGCTCATTACCAAACTTATCTGTTTCTTCCCATCCGTAAACAACACCTACAAGCGCATCACCATTCTCATTTCCTCTTGATAAGGACTGGAACATTGAATAATCGTTTGTTATAGCATTTTCATCAATAAGTCCTTCTGCATAAAGACCTGCAAGGTACTTCATGAGCTTCTTATATCTCTCATCAACCGCGAAGTTTTTTACCTCTCCGCCCTCTGCAAAATATCCGTCGTTTGCCCAGTTTGTGAGCTGTATACCAAGTCCGCCAACCAGATTTGAAAGTGAATAAGCACTTCCAAACCATCCGTTGAAATCCATAGGAACCTCGTCTGCTACACCGTTACCGTTAGGATCTCCATCCTTAAATGCCAACAGAACCTTTTCCAATTCTGAGAATGTCCTGGGCTTTTCAAGTCCCAGCTTATCAAGCCATGTTTTATTTATGAAAAGAACACCATTTGTTCCGGGCCATTTCCCCTGGAATTTGGGAAGTCCGAAAAGCTTACCCTCAAGTGTCTTTGCCAGTACCAGTGTATCCGGTTCTTCATCGAACATTTCCTGAATATTGGGTGTCTTTTCTGCACTTACATAAGGTGTAAGATCCTCAAAAAGTCCGTTATATGTAATGTAATCCGCATCTGTTGTTGCATTAAAAAGAATATCCGGGATATCTCCTGAAGCAAATCGTGTAGGCTTCGTCTGATCCCAGTCAGAGTAGATAACTTCCCATTCGATATCTACGTTTGCCTGGTCCTCAAACTCCTGAAGCCACTTGAATTCATTGATATCAGCAGTAAGAGCATGTGCGCAGAAAAGCGCAGTGAGCTTGGTCTTTTCTCCCGAAGCCGAATCATCGGATGTCTGTGCAGATTCATCAGATGCTGCTCCGTTTCCGGCTTGTCCTCCACATCCTGAAAGCATTCCGGTAACCATAATCATAGACAATAAAACTGAAACTAACTTTTTCTTCATACTAATCCTCCTTTAAACCTTTTTGCTTCCCCTTTGTGCATGTTGCACTATAAAAAGGTTATCATCTCCAGTCTTTTATCTAAATAGTACAAAGATAGATTGTGTGTCATTTTACCGCCTATTCAAATATGGCTCAATTCTTGCTTTAGTTTGCTTATCATTCTCTTTGAGTGTATAATTTTTTAAAAAATGTATCATTTTTCTATCTTCGGTGTTATTTTTGACACTTTTAAGGATACTATTTCAAAAGGAATTGTGAATAATATGGCTAATGCAAGGCTTAAGAAGAAACTTACCAAATTGATGGTTTTTCCCAAAGAACAACTTTTCTGCTACCTGAGATCAGGAAAATTTGTTGCATTAAATGCAGACTGGAAGCATCAAAATCTTCCTCTCCGTTTTGACTATGAACTTATTGTTGTAACAGAAGGAACTCTTTATCTGCGTTATATGGAAGAAGACTACAAGGTTTCCGAAGGCGAATATCTGATTTTACCTCCAAGTGAAGGAGACAGATCCGGTTTCAAGAAAGCCTATTGCTCCTTCTACTGGAGTCATTTCACAGTAGATATGGAATCCTTCCCTGCGCGAATAACACCTGATGAAACACCGGCATACGAAAGAGCAAACTGTTTTCTCCTTCCTCAGACAGGTACCGTCCCAAGGCTCGAGAAGATGGTAGTACAGATGAAGCAGCTTCAGGATCTGGAGCGCAACAGTTATCCCGATATAACTCTGAATGCTGCCATGACAGCTATCGTCACAGAGCTATACGGTCAGATCCTTGCTGAACTTCCAAAGGATTCAGATCCTATAGGAACCAAACAGATATATTCGGACATCGCAGACTATATACGTCGCAATATATCAAAAAATATCAAGATCAGTGAAATTGCAGATGCTTTCGGCTACAGTCCAAAGTACCTTTCACACCTCTTCAGTGTCGTGAAGGGTACCTCACTCAAGCAGTTTATTATGTCTTTAAAAATGGAAACTGCAAGTTTTTATCTTAGAGACACCGACAAGACAGTCTCTGAAATTGCTAATGACGTCGGTTTTTCAGATGTGCATAACTTCTCAAGAACCTTCAAACGGATAACCGGGCTCACTCCCACCGCTTACCGCAATACCTACTCGAAGAGACTTCTTTTTCACTTCTGATTTTCATATTACTTTACGCAAAGCCGACTTAACACCTAAGGAAATAGGGCTGTTACACTATATTTATAATTAGTGCAACAGCCCTCATACTTATTACTTATTTTACCTTAACCTTGAATGTAACTGTATTCTCTGCGCTTTCATAGTTATCGCTACCTGATACGGTCACTTTTATCCCTCTCAGCGGCTGGTTCATTCTCAGTACCGCTATTATTCCGTATATATTGACCATATACCTACCAGAAAATGCTCTCTTTTTATCACTTTTTGCCAATGATATTTTGACGATATACAAACTCTTTTCCTCTTTGAAAATATATTTATTTTTTCTTAATACTTATTTGCTTTAATGCACCTCTATAGGAATATATAATGAAAATAGTTACGGAATTTTATTTGCTTCGGAGGAAAAACTTTGTCAAAGCGTATCTCAAATAACTCATTAACTGAAATAATTTTCTGCTACATAATGGTTGGGG
Source organism: Butyrivibrio sp. AC2005 (assembly GCF_000424145.1). Lineage (GTDB taxonomy): Bacteria > Bacillota > Clostridia > Lachnospirales > Lachnospiraceae > Butyrivibrio. Next base: position 124,089 of record NZ_AUJI01000009.1, on the reverse strand, counting down.
TAGGCGCTACGATTGCAGCGTTTGCAATTGAAGATTTTCTTGCCCCGAACAAGATATTCGATGGCGGAATAGTCGGTGTTTCAATGATAATATCGAACTTCACGGGCTTTAAACTCAGTATTCTGACCTGGCTTTTGAATGTTCCTTTTCTTACTTTCGGATGGAAAAAGCGAGGAGTGCATTTTGTTTTAAGATCAATATATGCCATGACCATATTTGCCGTGGCTGTAGCTTTTTTTGAGACAACTCCCGCTGTTACGGAGGAGTCACTTCTTGCGGTTACCTTTGGCGGCCTTATTCTCGGTGTCGGTGTCGGAATGGTTTTAAGATACGGTGGATGCCTTGACGGCACAGAGATTGTCGCATCTATCCTCAGTCCCAAGATTCATCTTCCCATAGGCCGTCAGGTATTGTATTTTAATATCGTTTTGTACATGATCATCGGGTTCCTGTATGGCTGGAACAAGGGTTTGTATTCTATTCTCACTTATGTCCTTGTGTCAGTTGTCATGACAAGAGTTGAAGAGGGCTTCGATGCACAGAGAGCATGCCTTATCTTTACCCACGACGATGTCACTGCAATAAAAGACCGCTTCTATAAAGAGCTTGGTCGCACCTGTACCGAATGGGATACTGAAGGCTACATCAAGGGTGATAACAAAGCTCTCTATATAGTTGTCTCTCAGTACGAATTAAAGCAGGTCAGGGAAATCCTTGCAGACTTCAACTGCTTTGCAACCATAAGCGGCATAGATGAAATCATCGGAAAGAATGTAAAGAATACATTATCCTAAAAGGAAGCATCTGCTTAATATATCTTCTCCTTAGGTGTTTCCTTAAGTATTCAGAATCGCGAACCTCCGCGCCATTAGCGCTGCGCCCTGCAAATCTCTGTCTGTAATAAACGGAAAAGACATAATCCGAGAGAGCTTTTAAATCAGTTATTTCAAGCCTCTCACCATTAACAGCTTCCCCCTCCGGAAGCGCCAGAGCATAATCCTCAAGAACTCTTGCCTTTTCTCCGGTTCCGGGAAACTCTCTGCCCATGTACCAGAGAATGTCTTTCACATTTTTTTCAAGCTTAAGTGCCATAGGCGCTCTCTTGTATTTTATCACTCTTACAAGAACTATCGCTCCCCACATGAGTATCGCATATATCAGAAGACCTATGAAAATAGTAACCAAAAGTTTCCCCAGAACAAGTAAATCTATCGTGTGCTTTTTGGTCTCATTTTCTTCCTCATCCATGGCCTCATCTGAAAGATATCCTGCTGCATTATCCGGTATATCGGGCACAAATTGCTCAGCATCAGCTTCTATCTCTATCTCAGCAGTTTCTTCCTCCTCAGGAATGGTATAATTCCATGAAGACTCTATAGATGTTCTCCTGGCTGCAGTAGGCTCAAAGGGCACCCATCCGGTCCCTTCTATATAAGCTTCTACCCAGGCATGTGCCCTGTCCCCTGTCACAACAAATCTGTCATGCTTTATTGAAGGGAACGTATAACAATACCCCTCCACATATCGCGCAGGAACACCACTCAGTCTCAAAAGTGCAACCATGGCTGACGCATAATGGACACAGTACCCCTCACCCGTCTCAAATAAAAAACTATCAATATAATTACTGCCATTATCCACTGTCTTTCCGGGATGCGTTGAATACTTGTACTGCCTTAAGTATTTCTCAATAAGCCTGCACTTGTCATAGTCGTTCTGAGCACCCTTCGTAATCTCCTCAGCCAGTTCCTTCATTCTGGTCGTAGCCATATCACCGGGCTCCAGATATATCGCCAACTCCGTATTCTTCTCTATGCTTTTCTTTTTCCCGCTCCATTTCCTGTACCCGATTTCCGACACAGTCCTGCTAAGCTGATAATCAAACAGCTTTCCGCAATAATCCTCCATCTCATCATAGGAAGGCACAGCAGCTTCAATCGGGTTTCGCATGATTTTCTCAAGATACCTGCTGCCATAATCCACATTCAGGTACACAATATCATAGCTGTCACCCTTTTTATGTGTTTTCACAAACTGCGTACCCTCTATATCAACTGCGTCTTTCTTCACAGAATCTATTAAAAGTGTATTCTCAGGCCTTATAACATCCTTAGTTCTAAGGTACCCAAACTCTGCAGTCAGCTTCATGACACGCCCGAAACACTTAGCCTCCTCTCTTCCAACATCATGAGAGTAGAGCGCATACAGAAAATCCAGGAACCTCTCACCCTTCATCTCATCTGAAATGTCCTCATCGTCTCCCTCAATATGTCCTGCAAGATATAGACTGTCCTTTGTCCCATCAGTCGTAATATAAAGCTCTTCACGACTGCTTCCATTTATCGCATCAGGAACAGCTCCAAACCCGCTATAACCGCTCTGATACATGGCACCATCGCCGATTCCCGAGAAAAAGTATCCGGTATCTTCAACAAAGGTTTCAAAACCATCCCTTACGCGGTATCCTATTTTATATACAAAACTCCAGTCTATAGGCTCCTCATTTACCGGCACCCCTAGCACCAGAGCTTCCAAAACCATAAAGAAAATCAGCCATCGATATCTTTCCGTTCCAACACCTTTATCAAAACAACCTAATCTGCTGTTTCCATTTCCAAATCTTTCCTCCAGAAAACCAATACCTCTGCTAAGCTCCAGCAATGTAAGTGCCAAAGCAGCAGCTATCGCCGCCTTTTTTGTCTGAATCCCGTTTACACAGCGGAACACTATAATTATATCCGTCGCAATTATCATCGTGCAGATAACGGCAGATACTCTTGACAGCAGTACAAGCCCCACATACATGACAAGTGCCAATGCTGCGATAATTCCGATTGAGGTAAAGTACGAAACCTCTTCCTCCGGAACATTTTCAGGATATACCACCGGTATCTCATGAAAAAGCAAAAGAAGCGCACCTGTTATAACGACCTGCGCACCGATAAGAATCCCCTTTTTCTGCACATATCTGCCAAGCAACAGCATTCCTTCAAAAAGGGCATAGCAAACAAAAAGAATAAGCCAGAATCCGGGTTTCCATAACAAGGATCCGGATAATACCAAAAGCGCTCTCTCAATTGCCGTTTCTGATTTCCAGAAAATGCTCCTTCCCATATTCACTTTCTCTGACTGTGATGATAATCCCGTCCTGCTCATTTTCCGCCATACTTTCGCTCTGCATTTCAAGTTTCTCTATATCACTATCTCTGTTATAAAAAGGTCCCTTTGAAATATCCTCATAGAACTCCGCGAAATTATCCAGGGAAGCTACCTGAACTTTTTTTATCTCACCCCTGGGATAAACCACCTGAATGCTCTCACCCTTCTGCGCATGGTAGTACACTGCAGAAACAGCGAATTCCAAAAAGTAGTCTCTTCTTTTTATAAATTCCGGTTCATTCTTTTTTGATATCCCATTCTCCGCAATCAGAACAAGAGATATCTTCCTAAGATCAAGAAGCTCCGGCGTCCTGCTTATAAGCTCCCCGGCAGAAGCACTCGCCTTCCAGTGAATCTGTTTTATAGGATCCCCTACTCTGTAGGGTCTCATATCGTTTCCCGGTGTAGGTTCCCTAAGCACCATACTCTTTATTCTGCTGCTGTTCTTAAGATTTTCAAAATCCAACACACTATTTGCTACATCCGTTATCATCGGCATCACCGTCACACGGTAAGGTGATGGTATAGAAAAAGATGCCCCGTATATTTCAAAAGGATCAAAAAACATAGCCCTAAGAAGTCCCACATCATAGGTTCCTGCATATTTACAGTTTATGGCACCCTCTATCAGAGCCCTTTCCCCTGGTGTGAGATTTATAACAGGCTTATCCTTGCACATTTCCACTCTGTTTTCACTCTCTGAGAAATCTATGAAGCTTGTTGAAGCAAGCTCCTCCTCCGTTTGAAGCTGGGTGTCATTTATTCTAAAAACACCGGCATTTTCAATAGTCAGCTTGTAGGGCTGCTCCTCATTTTTCATAACTCTCCGTGAAGGAAGCTCCTGATACACCTGAAAAAAGTGGTTATTTATTAATATATAAAAAGCGGAAACAGGTAAATAGAAAAGCACACTGAAAAGGCACATATACGGAAGCGCCCCTCCCATATATGACGCCCAGACTGTGGCTCCTATCAAGATAATTAAGAAAACAAAAAGTCTTTTAAAATTTACTTTCATTGCGGCACCGGATGATTATTGAGAATCTGTAAAATGACTGTCTCCTGCGTTATTTTATTCATTTTTGCTTCCGCAGATAAAATCATTCTGTGTGGAAGTACATCCTTTGCCGTCTCCAGGATATCAAGCGGAATACAGTAATCCCTGTGTTCAATATATGCCTTGGCTTGAGAAGCCCTGAGCAGATCCAGGAGTGCTCTTGTGCTGGCCCCGCACTTTATACTGTGATGTTTTCTTGTCTCCTCGATTACTCTCACTGCATAATTCACCAGATCCTTGTGGATTTCCACCTTACTGACTTCATCCTTCATGGCAGTAATGTCGTCAGCTCCAAGCACCTGCTCTGTCTTAGCGTGAAGTGCCCCCTTAAGGAATTCTGATGCTATCTGCACAGAGCTGTCCTCAGATGGGTAACCTACTGAAAGCTTCATCATAAACCTGTCCAGCTGCGCCTCCGGAAGCGGGTATGTACCTGCCATCTCCATAGGATTCTGAGTTCCTATTACCATAAAGGGTTCCGGAATCGGTATTGAATTGCCATCGATAGTAACCTGCCTCTCCTCCATGGCTTCAAGAAGAGCTGCCTGTGTCTTAGGAGAAGTTCTGTTTATCTCATCGGCAAGAACTATCTGATTAACGATAGGTCCGGGGATTACTTCAAACTCTCCCTTTTCCATATGATATACTGAAAGTCCGGTGATATCGGAAGGCATTGTATCCGGTGTGCACTGAATCCTTGCAAAGCTGCATGAGAGTGAATCTGAAAGAGCCCGCGCAAGTGATGTTTTTCCAACCCCCGGAACATCCTCTAAAAGAACATGACCGCCTGCGAGAAGAACAGTTATAACCTTTCTTATAACATCATCCTTCCCGATCAGGCGGTTTTTCATATTGTCTATTAAAACTGTAATCTTATCTTTGTCCCCGGTACTGACTTTTTCCATGACTTTCCCCCAAACAATTTATGATATGTTCCATCGTAAATGTCAGATAAATCTGCCACTCACTAATAAACTATATCATAAATAGCAGGGTTGAGAATAGAAAACTTCTCTTCTATCATACTTTTAATATCAAAATACCGTTAACTCCCAATTTGCCTGCAGCCTCGTCACTCTGTTCCCATTTGCGTGAGTAAACAATCTTGGCTGCATCGCCTATTTCTATGGAAACATCCTCTTCCTCACAATTAAGATATATCTGCAGGCTCTCATTCTCTCCTATCTTTAGATAAGAAACCACCCGCTGCTTATCGATGTCGTTGGGGAAATGGAAGTTTCTGCTCTTACATGCCTGCAAGCTCTTTCTCATACCGATAAGTTTCTTAATCTCTGAAATCTCAGCATCTTTTTCTCCTGACTCAATCTCATCCCAAGGCATGCACCTTCGGCAATCAGGGTCATAGGTTCCATCCATGATAACCTCAGTTCCGTAGTAAATACAGGGACTTCCCGGCATTGTGAACAGAACTGCAAGCTGCTGATAGAATATATCAACATTTTTCTCAGCTTTCTCGAAAAGTCTGTTGGTATCATGAGAATCAAGCAGGTTAAACAGTACATCATTTACCTGTGAGAAATACATTGTAAAGCACCTGTTTATATCATATTCAAAGGTTTCCCTGCCTCTGTGTTTGTAAACCCAGAAATCAGCAATCGCTGTTGAGAGCGGATAATTCATGACAGAATCATATTCATCTCCAAGAAGCCAGGACATAGAATCATGCCAGATCTCGCCAAGCAGATAAAAATCGCCCTTCATGCGCTTCGTCATGTAGCGTACTGCCTTCAGGAATGAATGTGAAACCTCATTACCGACATCAAACCTTAATCCGTCTATGTCAAATTCCTCTATCCAAAATCTGATAATATCCAGAAGATAATCCTGAACCTCCTGGTTGTTCGTATTGAGCTTTGGCATATATTCTGCGAAAGCAAAGGAATAGTATCTGCCATCTCTTGTATCACGGCCCTGCTCAATTGGCCACTTATTTACCATGTACCAATCCGCATACCTGGATTCCTGCCCCTTTTCAAGTACATCAACCCACATCGGATGATCTGCTCCTGTGTGGTTAAATACTGCATCAAGCATCACTCTTATGCCTGCTTCGTGCGCCTCTTTTACAAGCAGTTTCAGATCTTCATTAGTTCCAAAATGAGGATCCACCCTTTTATAATCACGAGTGTTGTACTTGTGATTACTATGTGCCTCAAATATAGGATTCAGATATAACCCCGTGATTCCAAGCTCCTTGAGGTAAGGAATTTTATCCCTTATACCTCGTATATCTCCACCATAGTAGTCATGGAATCCTACCTTTCCTGTCTGCCATGGAAGTACGTTATCAGGATCTATGCTCTTATTTCCATTGCAGAATCTCTCAGGAAAAATCTGATACCACACAGTATCATTAACCCAGTCGGGTGTCCTGCACACATCTGCAGGATTCATCCAGGGCATAATAAAGTATGAAAGAGTCTTACCCTCCTGATTCATCTCCTCTTCAGAGTAAAAACCATCCTCAAAGTAATATACGCACTCATCCCCACTGTGAAGCTCAAAGTAATACTTACATCTCTTATGTTCAGGGCGAAGAGTGGTTGTCCACCAGATATGGTCCTTTAGTCTCTTCTTAAAATAGATTTCTTCCCTCTTACCTGTCCATCTCTCATTGCCGCCCATTATTCCGGCATCATACGGATCTCCATGGTAAATGTATATCCTGTCGATATCATATCCTGTTTTGATATTGATAATCAGCTGATCCTGGTCCAGGGAGTAGCAGTATTGTTCTGACATTCTGTGGTATATTGCGCTTAAATTCATAGTCTCTCCTTATTGGAAAACGTTTTCCGTTGCAAATAAAACTATACCTTATGAATAATCATTAATCAATACCTATTTTGTACAATTCAAAAAACGGAATACAATGACATTAGATAATATCTGCCAGGCTGCACCCGGTAACGCTGATAAGATCAGTCGGCGCAAGCTCTATCTGATAGCCAACCTTGCCTGCGCTTACGAAAATCCTGTCAAAGGCCTCTGCTGACTCATGAATAAATGTCTTGAACTGTTTTTTCATACCTATGGGCGAGCATCCCCCGTGAACATAGCCCGTAAGTGGAAGCAGTTCCTTTTGTTTAATCATACTCACAGACTTTTCAGATGCTGCAGAAGCAGCCTTCTTCAGATTCAGTTCCTCTTTCACCGGAACTACAAAGACATAATACTGTCCACTCTTCCCCTGAGTAACAAGTGTCTTAAACACCTTCTGCGGATCCTCTCCAAGTATCCCTGCGATCTCCTCTCCGCTCATGGTCGCATCAGGTTCATATGCATGGCTCTCATAGGCAATTTTCTTGCCATCAAGAACTCTCATAACATTAGTTTTTTCTTCCTTTGCCATATTATTTCTGTCTTCCTTTATTCTTGTTGCTTTTCTTTCTGCATTGCTACAAAAGCTGCTACATATCCAAGTATCCTGTCCCTTTCCTGTTTCTCTAGCTTATTAAATTCAGCAACAAGGATTCCTGTGTCTGTGCTTAGATCAACTGTATAGTATGACTGATTTCTACCACGGTTTTCTGAAGGATCTACTCCAGACAAAAGCCACTCAGGAGTAACATCAAGTGCCTTACATATAGCTAATATCTTGTCAGATGATGGATTAGTCTTGTTCTTCTTCCATTCACTGATCGTACTCTGCTGAATGCCTGCTTTCCTGGAAAATTCTTTCTGTGTCATAGAAAGCTGCTCTATTCTCTCAAATATCCTATCACTAATTGTCATGTAATTTGCTCCCCAAATAAACCTCATGCTGACAGGCACCCAATCATGAGATCAACCGTAAATCTTCTTCATCCCGCTATTAAAAGCCTTTACTGATTTTCCGGCTCTTTTCGCTGCTTCCTTAACATCGAGCAAGCCATCATGAACCAATGAAAAAAGTATCTCATCGCGACCACGTTCTATTCCCTGCTCTATTCCACGTTCTATTCCACGTTCTATTCCCTGCTCTATTCCTTCCTTAACGTCTTTCTCTATTTCATCCTTCATAAGTTCCCTAAGTGCTTCACACATGGTATTGTCCCTCCTTATCTCCTGATAAAGATCGTAGTTTGCTGAAACGCTGACCTGCAAAACCGCATCAACATTGTCCTTGTCACCTTGCGGCAACTCAGTACTTGTCATATCTATGAATGCACTGATATCTTCTCTGTTTGCATTACGTGTCAGTATCTTCAGTGCATAATAATTATCGGGTTCAAGTTCACTTGTAACAATCACCTGTAAAGGTATGTTAACTATTCTCTGAATATAATATACCCCAAAATCAAGCTCCTTTATGACTGCCCCCAGAGCATTTAATGTTGCAAACAGCTTCCTCGGATGTCTGCTTCTAAATATTGAAATACTCATATCGTCAGCAGATATTTTATTAACTCTTTCTCCAAGACTCTTGTATAAACAGGCATAGCCTACAGTCTTGTACATCTGATCTATTGATAATTCATCATCAGGGCTTTTATACTCTATAACATTATGTCCTCTGAATATTCTGGCAAAAGATTCATCAATAACTTCGGAATTCTTTTTCTTAATAACCAGCATATCCATGAGCAAAGGCTCCTTTGACAGCTCATGCTCACTTTCAAATATCAGCACATCCCTGTATTTTCTAAGTTCAAATTCTAGTGCTCCATAAAAGCCAGGATGCCACTTAATACGTTTATTCTCTTCCATGCCTGTTCTCACTATCATTATACTATAATTGATTTATAAAAGTATTACAGAATGTTTGCCGTACATGATCTGTCAATTCTATAATTTCTTTATAATTCAATTATATGGATTTTATCATTGCAATAACCGCTTGTCAATTTCTCCATCTCTTACCTGCGAAGTACAGCTTCATCGCACTCAGCAAGTTTTTGCATTAAAGGCTTTTTCAGAATGAATCCCGGTAACTTTTTTAGTTTGGGAATAGCCCCTTTGGCAAATTCCTTATACAGCGTATAAAACTCCTTTCCCGCATCCCTGTCCATATCCTCTTTCGTATACCTGCCCTGATAAAGCCCAAGCTTCCACTCATCATCATTAATCTGCTTTGGCGTCATGTCACAAAGTATAATCTGTTTCAGAGCATCGCACCCATATAGTCTTACATAATTTAGCACCACTCCGGCACCCATGGACCATCCCAGCAGCGTAATATTGGAAAGAGAAAGGCCCTCATAATTCATAATAGCACTTAAAGTCACAAAAAATCACCCGGAATCAGTTCACAAACCAATCCGGGTGAATATCTCAATAATTGTTCTATTTTATCCCTATCACATCTGTTCACTCAGGTATATGGATACTCTGCTCTGGATGATGTCAGCAACTTCCTCAGCGCTCTTCTGGCCTTCATAAAAGGCTGCTGCCTCTTCATCAATAATGTTTATGACATTGTCATCCTTGCTCTGGGTAGTTGTTACGGATTCAATGAAGTCAACAACTGTATCCGTCTCTTCCTTTGAAAGCTCTTCTATTTCCACATCCATTCCACCAATGCTCCAGATAGAAGTATTTTCGACCTTCTTGCCATTCGAATCAATGTAGTAAGGCTTCTCCTGAGCTTTCTCTGCAAGCTTGTCAATTGCTTTTCTCTCTATCGGAAAACTCCATTCAACATTTTCCTGATACTCATCTGAGAGGAATGACTTCATAAATTCCCATACTGCCTGCTTATTCTTGCAGTCGCTGCTCATTGCAATCTGTACGTTGGGAGTTATATAGGATCTTCCGTCCTTGGCTGCGGGGAATCCGTTAAACACAATATCTTTTCCGAAGTAACCTTTTTTCAGAACCTGGTAGTCTTCGAAGGAGCTTAGCCAATATCCCTTTAAGAGCGATTTATTCTCTCTGTAGTATGCCTCGTAGGTCTCATAATCCATGTCCTCGCTATCATTAGGAAGCTCTTTTATAAACTCAAGAAGCTTTACAAAGCTTTCTGAATCGAAACTGCAGGTTCCCTCTTCATAGTTCACGTAGGCACTTCCCATCGTCTCGTATAGCTGACGGGCATCACTTCTTGTCGTCATTCCCATTCCAAGTATGGGATCAATTCCGCATCTCTTACATATATCTTCATAATTATCAATTGTAATTACATCACCTTTTGCGTTGTCCTTTGAAACAACACAGGTTGTCACATAAAAGCTGGGAATTATGGAATATATTTTTCCGTTTATCTTACTGGCATCAAATACATTTGATAAATAATCTGTAGCAGATATTTCATCATCAGTGTCAAAATAAGGATCAAGAGGTTCTATTGCACCTTTTAAAGCATAGCTTTCAAAAGGCATATCCGATTCAACGGCGATGATATCCGGAGCTTTGCCCTGTGTGATATCAAGGCTCAGCTTGTTTATTCCTGTCATGTACTCATCAGAATTATCATCATCACCGGGCTCTTCTCCTGCAAGCTCAGCGTAATCGATGATGTTGATTTTGTACTTGTCACTATTTTTATTAAATTTCACAACCTGCTTTCTTACTGTGTCAGCTATGTAGCAGGTACCAAGAGTGATGATTTCCTTTTCTTCAACCTTGGAAGGATCAACCTTTGAAAGAAAACTGAGACAGCTCTCATCACCTGATGAATTAGTAATGACAAGTCTTCCGTCAGGAGCTTCACCAATGAAGTTCACCATATTTACCACTTCATTGGAGGCGGTGAAATCAACAATCTTAGTAGTCTTCTCATCACCAAGATTAAAGCCATATATTCCGCTATTATCCTGATTATAGAAGTCATAGCTTGTTCCGGGATAAATTCCGTAACCACCATATACATGTTCCGGCAATTTATAATCAGTACTGTCAAAGGTCATCTGGGACGGGTTGAACTTACTTATAGTAGTATCATTTCCACCGTCCTCCGCTACGAGATATACATCATCATTTTTCATTCGGAAAAGATAGGCATCGTAATACTCATCCTGCTTTTTCTCACGTGCATAAATGATTTTGCCTTCGCCGGTATTTTCATCATAGAGACAAACACCATTCTCACTGCATGTGAGTACTCCGTATCCCTTGGCATAAACCATTGATCGTATGTAGGATTCTGAATCCTCCTCTGTGAAGTCGGATTCCCAGAGTGTCTCTCCTGAAGAATTCATCTTAACCATGAATGCTTTAGGCGCTGTATAGTCCTCATCTGACACTGCATCATCGCCTGTTTCTTCAGAGGCAGCTCCGGTCTCCTCCTCAGCAGCTTCTTTTTCTTCATCTGTATTTTCTTCAGAAACTACATCCTGCTCCAAAAGCTCTGCATCTGCATCGTCTCCGCTATACACATACTTAGAAGCATAGATATTTCCTTCATCATCACAGGTAATGCTGTCGAAGCTTACATTATTACCATTATCAAGCGGTACTTCCTCAGGTTCCACTGTATCAAAGGGAATTTTGTACAGCTTCATATATCCGGATTCACTATTATAGTTATAGACAGTTGCGTACAGACTGTCCTTACCGGCACACACATTGGATACATTGCTGTCGCCTTCTGCAGGTATATCTACACTCTCGAAGCTGTATACATGATCCTTATCTATTTCCTTTGCGGGTCTGTCGCCACCTTCGGTGATGACACCGCTCTTTTTGCCGCAAGCACTAGAAAAAGCCATAGAGCATACTAAGCCTATGGCCATTACTTTCGCCAGTTGCCCTTTTCTCATACTAATCTCCTCCTACTAGATGACCCCCTCATCGTTTAGAGTATTTCACTAAAAACACCACGAAGTGATTTTAACATATCTCCCTGGGCATTCACAGAAAATAACTATATATTACTTTTCTGTTAACAATCTGTCATATTCCCCTCATCCGCCCTTCGGGCACCTTCCCCCCCCAAGGGGAAGGCTATAATTACAAAAATTCACTCATCGTCTCAATCATTTTGTTGACCTCAATAGGCTTGGAGATATGGCCGTTCATACCGCTGTCCCTGGCGTTCGTGACATCCTCTGCGAAGGCATTGGCAGACATGGCGAGGATGGGAATACTGTTAAGCTCAGGATCCTCAAGTTCGCGTATCTTCCTGGCGGCAGTGTATCCATCCATAACCGGCATCTGTATATCCATAAGAATCAGGTCAAAGGTCCCGGGTGCTGAAGAAGAAACCTTGTCTAGAGCCACCTGTCCGTTCTCAGCAGTATCATATTTAAAGCCATACTTCTTAAGAAGACGGATTGCTATCTCTTTGTTGATAACCTGATCCTCAACCAGAAGTACTGTATATTTGCTAAAGTCCTTACCTACATCCTGAACAGGCTGATGCTTCTTCACATAGTCTTCATCAGGAATAATCTCAAAAGCCACATTAATGATAAACTCAGAACCCTTAACCTTTTCGGACTCTACTCGTATATCACCGCCCATGAGTTCTATAATGCTCTTGGTTATGGCCATTCCAAGTCCTGTTCCCTGAATTCTGATGGCAGTATTTTCACGGGTGTAGGCATCAAAAACAGTAGCCGCAAACTCAGGGCTCATACCCATTCCCGTATCCTTAACCCTTATTTCATACTTACCTTTTCCACCTGCAACACCCTTTTGAATGAGCGATACCGTGATGGTTCCGCCTTCGGGAGTGAACTTAAACGCATTACTGATAAGGTTAAGAAGAACCCTGTTCAAACGGTTTTCATCACATTTAACATACCTGTTCTTTACGCCTTCTGTCACAACCTCAAAGCTTATGTTCTTGGACTTCATCTGGGGCATGAAAATAACCTTTACATCATGCATGGTTGTCGTGATATCGGTATCCTCTATTTCAAGAGTCATCTTGCCGTTCTCAATTCTTCCCATATCCAGAACGTCATTTATAAGTGAAAGGAGATGCTTTCCTGAATACTCAATCTTATAGAGATTTTCAAGTGCCTCCGGAGGCATGCCTTTAATATCCTTGGTAAGCTCCGTATAACCGATTATTGCATTCATGGGAGTTCTGAGGTCATGACTCATATTGGACAAAAACATACTCTTCGCCTTACTGTTTTCCTCAGCGGCTATTTTTTCCATCTCCATGTCCCGCCCTCTTTTGTGCATGGTTCTGTATACGCTGAACATGACATAAAGCGCAATCAGAATTGTCAGCATCTGCAGGATACTTTTTATCTGAAGTGAATTATTTACATCATTAACCTTCTTCTCTATATAGCCATTAACATTGAGCATCTCCGAATCTGTCAGCTCAATTCCGCGTTCCTCCATTCTGGAAATATAGTAGTCCTTGAGGTCAGTAAGTGCTTCCTCCGAGGTCTTGTGGGAAGCCTCTCTGAACCACAGCATGCTTATGAAAAACACAAGGAACAAAAGTGCAATAAGTGAAGTCGTGGAATGTCCAAACTTCTTCGTTTTATCACTTTTCAGAATAAAGTAAAATGCTACAAATCCAGCAATACTCCACAGAATTATAATTATATAGGACTGCTGCGAAAGCGCTTCAACAGACCATAGATTAGGAATAAGAAAATAGATTGTAAAGATAACCGAAATAACCAGTCCAATGCCACCTGTAAGCTGAACAGTTGCATTTCCTTCCTCTCTGGCACTCTTAAAAGCAGCAAAAGAGGTGTAGCTGTATGCCAGGGTTGCACCTATTGTATTCACATCAACAATCCAGCTTATGGCTGTTCTTCCAAAAAACGGAATAATCATGGATACAGCTGTGATAACCATGATAGCTTTGTAGGGAACATCATATTTGTTGAGCTTCCCCACCCATTCAGGAAAAAGGTTATCCCTTGCCATGGAATACATAAGCCTGCTGGCTGCTATAAGATTACCTATAAGTCCTGTGACTATTCCGGCTGCTACGGCAAAGCAAAGCAGTATAAATCCCGGTTTTCCAATAATGGTAGTTGCAGCGTGAAAAGTGGGAAGCCCCGCAATTCCTGAAAACTGACCAAGATGATCAATATACATTTTCCAATTTGATGCCCCGGCAGGAAGTGCTGTTACAGCAATAAGTGATAGAAGTGAATAGGCTGCTGCCCCTGCAAGAAGAGCAAAGAAAAATATCCATCCGCTCTTTTTTTGTGAAAAATTAAATTCCTCAGTCGAATGAGATATGGATTCAAAACCGACATATGCCCATGGTGCAAGTGCAACTATCTGAAAAATCTGGAATCCGTTTGATTTTCCCGAAACAAAACCGGGTTCAAAGGTCGCGGCACTAACCCGTCCGCTCGCAAGAATCAATAATGCAACAACAGTAATTCCGCCAATTAGTACAAAGGCAAAAACAGTCTGAACCAGAGATGAAAGCTTACCACCACTAAGGCAGATAAATCCCGAAATTCCTATTATCACTGCAGATAATAGGGATTCATAGACATATACTTCAAACCCTGCGATGTTATAGCACAATCCCTTTTCCAAAAGCCCCGGAAAAAGATTCCTGCAGATAATCGGTATGGCTGTGGCATTTGCCCATACAATTGCCATGTATACAAGAAGTAAAAACCACGCGCCAAGAAATCCCTGATCATAGCCAAAAACATACTTTGAGAAGGCATAGGTTCCGCCATCATCCGGATATTTATTCATCATGTAGTGGAAATTCACACCTATAAGGAACATTACAAAGCCGCCAATAATCATGCCAAGTGTCGTTCCAACAGGACCTGCAAGTGGAAGAAAGGTAGTTCCGGGCATCACAAAAGAGCCCCACCCTACACTGCATCCAAAGGCCAGAGCCCATGCTCCCACAGGAGTCAGATATTTTTTAAGCTGTGGATTTTTATCAGTAGAATTATCCCTAAACATCTATACCTCAATCCGGCATCATATATTCCATTTCATATGTGAAGGTATACCCGGCAGTCTCTGCGTCTGTCTCCCACTTATCCTGAATTCTCAGGATGGGAATCTTCACCTCATCATCAGTTGCTTTAAGGAAAATGGCCAGCACTGTATTATTACCCATCTTGGAAAATACATCACTTCCTCTAAGACATCCCGCTGCCATCTCCAAAAAGTAATCCGTCATCCTCGAAATATCCTCCTCACTTCCTGCCTGTGACTCAATCTTAAAAGCAAGAAGATGGATATCCCATGCATAGTTTCTCTGAAAACGCATCAAAAACCTGTAAATAAGCTTAAAACTATCGAGAGGCAGTACCATTGAGCCTTTCTTAATGTCACGCTCCTTAAGGACCATATTTATTTCACTTAGCCCCTCAGCTGCTTTCTCTTTTTCTACTTCCTCAGTATTCCTGAAAAATGCATAATTATGCTTTCCTGCCATCTTGACGTTATAGAGCGCCTGATCGGCCTTTTTATATAACGTCATATAATCCGTACCCTCATCAGGACAGATAACCGCACCGACAGATACGCCAAGAGGAATATTCATATCCTCGCCAAAAAGCTCTTTTGCATAGGAAAGGAGCTTTCTGTTCATAAACTGCGTCCTCTCCGCTACCATCCTCTCATCCCTGACATTCTGACAGAACGCAACAAATTCATCTCCGCCGACTCTTCCAACAATATCGCCGGATCTCATTATGCTTCTCAAAAGCTCTGCGAACCATATCAGTATCTTGTCTCCGGATTCATGACCGTAGATGTCATTTACCAGTTTGAAGCTGTCGAGATCCACCATCATGAGAATTCCGCCGGTCTTTTGGGCAGTCTCCCCTACCTCCTTTGCAGTTGTAACCTTATTCAAAAGTCCGGTCATGGGCTCGAGTTCGGCAGCTTCTTTCAGCCCTTTTATTCTGTCTGCATTCTGAAGAATATTCTCTATTCTGCGGAGTAATACCTCAGCCTTAAAGGGCTTTCTGATGTAATCCACAGCCCCTACTTCAAGTCCTCTCTTTTCGGAATCATCGCTGGAATAGGCCGTCATAAACATAACGGGAATAACAATATTATGCTTTTCCCTCAGATGCTCCATCATCTGGAAACCGTCCATTTGCGGCATCATAAGATCAGAGAGAATCATATCCGGCTTTTCTCTCTCATATGCTTCTATTCCTTCCTTCCCGGATCCTGCCGTTATTACTGTGTACTTTTGCTGAAGCATTTTGACAGTGACCATGCGCATCAGATCATCGTCATCCACGACCAGTATTTTTTTACCGTCCATAGTGTTTACTCCCTCTTTATTTTTTCAAGTACATCCTTGTAAGAACGATATTTGGACAGTACCTCCCAGGTATTGTCTCTTATATAGTTCATGTCTTCATTTTTACCTGCTTCCTCAAGAAGCCTTGCCATTTCTGAAAGCTCTGTCAGTCCCACCAGTCTTGCAGAGCTCTTAAGTGCGTGTACCTTGGTAGTGAAATCCTGTATATTTTCTGCAAAATACAGAGATTCTATCTCATCTGCCTTTTCATCTATCGAATCTCTAAAGAACAGAACCGTATCCAGATAAAGCTCCTCACTTCCTGCGAACTCAACAGCATTTGTCCAATCCAGAAGCCCCTCATCCTGAAGTCTTTGGAGTTCGTTTTTAACAGCTTCCGGGATACCCTGTTCAGCTTCTTCCTTTGCTTCTTCCCCTAAATCTGCCTCCGCAGTCTGCATGGACTTTTCTCTCTCCGATTCATCAAGAAGCTTATCCTTTGGAATATATTTTAATAACATTTCCTCCAAAAGATTTCCTTTAACAGGCTTTTCCATATAATCATTAAAGCCTGCTGTTATATACTTTTCACGCATGCCTTCCGTTACGTTAGCAGTAAGTGCAATACACACGCAGCCATGATTTTCGTTGTCCGTCATAGATCTTATTCTTTCAAGAAGCTGCATGCCATCCATAACCGGCATTCTATGATCTATGAGCATAATATCGTAGCGGTTTTCTTTTATAAGCTCCAGCGCCTTTTCCCCACTAAGAACAGAGTCTATTTTAACTCCCGTCTGCTCAAGAAGTCCGTTTACGACTCTTAAGTTAATCTCCATATCATCCACAGAAAGGATCCTGGCATCAGGAGCATAGAAGGATGGTCTGTAATTCTCCTGCTTTATTGCTGCTTTCTCTGCCGTAATTTCATAATCATCTATTTGCTTCCAATTCTCAACCTTTTGATTTACTTCAAATGAAAACTCACTGCCCTCACCGTACACGCTCTTAACATCGATGGTTCCTCCCATTGCGTCAAGGAGCTGTTTAACTATGGTCATTCCAAGGCCTGTTCCCTCAATTGTACGGTTTCTGTTCTCATCAAATCTTTCAAAGGCATGGAACAGTCTTTGAATATCCTCAGGTTTCATTCCTATTCCGGAATCCTTGACGGATACTTTAAGTTTTATTTCCTCATCATTTATCTTTTCATAATCAATTATCAGATAAACAAATCCCTCAATGGTATACTTGACGGCATTTGTAAGAAGGTTGATTATTACCTGCTTTAATCTTGTCACATCACCAATGAGTCTATCCGGAACGTTTTTGTTTATGTCAATTTTGAATTCAAGATTCTTGCTCTCTGCTCTGGTTTTTATCAGGGTAGAGATATCCATAAGCAATGTTGACAGGTTATATGGCTCATTTTTCAGCTTTAGCTTGCCGGCTTCAATCGCCGAAAAATCAAGAATATCATTTACAAGTCCAAGAAGTGAATTCGCTGAACTTTTAATACTATGTGCATACTGAAGAAGTTTCTTATCCCCTGTCTGCCTTATTATCATTTCATCCATACCAAGTATGGCATTTATGGGCGTTCTTATCTCATGAGACATATTCGCCAAAAAGAGCCCCTTGGCTTTCGATGCATCCTCTGCAATCAGCTTTGCTTCTCTAAGCTCATCACTCTCTCTTACCTTAACGGAAGCTACGATAAGGAAAACCGAAAGGATCAAAACTATCAGCACAAAAATAACATATACCGACATTACAGTAATTGGAATAAGATACAATACGCCTATGGCAGTCGATTTGTCGATTGCTCCCGCAAGTACAAATGGCGTATTTTTCACTTCAGCAGAGTAGAAAAACATATCCCCTTTTGTAGTTGAGATTTTTTCTACAACTACGGATTCAAGGTTATGTCCTCTACGCAGGTTATTAAAAACATTATTTACGGATTTACTGGCAAAAAATGATTCATCCCCCTTCTCAACATTCGAAAAAGGTATTATCACATCTCCATCCTTAGTCATAAGTGAAATACTGCCCAGTTTTTTAATCATTGACAGATCATGCTTTCTCTTAATGTAGGTAGATGAGCAGATGTAATATAATACATAGCGCACATTATCTCCGCGAAGAACGGAATATGAAAACAGCAAAGCCCCTGTTTTCATATATGACACGCCGGAATTACCGCGGAAAGAATCAAGCAGTTCCTGATAATCACTAGGATCAACAGCCTCTGAATATACCGGCTTTTTTTCTCCATCCATAATACCCAGAATTATGCTTGGGTTTGCATTGAATACATTTTCAATAATAACCGTGGCTTTTTGTAAGCTTTCATCTTCTCCAACGGTATCCTCATTTGCCAATATGGCTCCTATGTGCTCAAGAGTAAGCATCTCACCTCGCAGATTCTCTGAATAATAGGAAGCTGCTGCAGCTGCTTCGTTAGCTATATTGGACTCTGTAATTCTATTAATTCGCCTGTCCATGCTGATGTACATAAGAGCTCCCAATGCCGCCATGATGAGTACAGTCAGCGCCAGTACAAAGGCCAGTTGATTTGTCAGGAAGCGGTTCTTTTTACTCATAGATTTCCACCCCTTCCACAAACCAGTCCATGCGCTTTAGGAGAGCATCATCGCTTATACTCTCTCCCTTATTGCACATGATTTCACCTGTATTACTTATAAGTTCGCCCTCGAAAATATCGTATGCATGCTTTATTTCCTGTTTTTTCTCTTCGACAAGGAGCTTCACTTCCCCCGGTACAAGCTGTGAGTATTCTGCCAAATCCACTGCTCCCTTTCTTAAACCTAACCAGTAATACGGCTCGGCATCAAAATTACCTTTTGAGATATCCTCAAGAATGTACTGATACACCACATCCCATTTATATAAAACCGTCGTAAGATTTTTATCCGAATATCCCTCCTTATAGGATCCGTAGCCTATTGAATAGGTATCAAAATCCTCTGCAGCATCAATCGCTGTATGAAGACTTGCATGAAAAGTAATAAAATCAGCTCCACCATCTAAAATAAGCTTTTTTGCTGATTCATATTCAACGTCAGAATCTGTCCAGGCATCCATGTATTTTACCTTAACTATCGCATCCGGATTCACAGATCTCACTCCGAGGGCAAAAGCATTAATTCCTCTGGTTGTCTGTGGCTTCCTCATACCTGCAACATACCCGATTATGTTACTATTTGTCATTTTTCCGGCAATAATTCCTGCAAGATATCTCATCTCATAATCTCTGCAAAAATATGTTGTAGCATTGGGCATATCTGCATTAGGAGAAACCGTATAGAACTGGACATCCCTATATTTTTCCATTACAGGATACAGATCCATCCCATACCCATCGCTTGTAAGGAATATGATATTGCAGCCTTTTGCAACCAGTTCATCTATTGCAGCTTCAGCTGCATTCCGTGACTCTTCTATATTGGTCTCTATCTCAAGCTTGAAGCCAAACATATCACAGGCTTTTTTTAACCCCTTATAATGAGCTTCGTTCCACCCACCATCATCTATATTATCTATAAAAATCGCTCCAACTATATTTTTGTTGTCCACAGAGACTCTGAACATGGAACTAAGTCCTATTGCAAGTCCAAGGAACACCAGCAAAAGGATGCCAAGCAACAATATCCAGATGTAATTCTTCAACGTTTTCATTTTGAAGCCCTATTAAGCATGTCACTGATTAGCTATAAGGTATTTGAGCGTAGCATTATCTCCAATGACATAATCTGCTGATCCGTTATTAAGTGCATTTATGCAATCCTTAAGGGTTGAGCAAATAAGTAATTTGCAGCTTACTCCTTCAAAACCGGTGCCGCTTGTGCCTTCAAGGTAATCCTCTCCGGTAGTTTTGCTCTCAACTGCAATAGTTGTGCCTGCATCCAAATTTCTTAGTATCTCTTCAGCCTCTTCTCTGGTTTTTGCATCCTTGAATTCATTTTTGGCTTCTCTTGCAGCAAGGCATTGTCCTGCATTGAAATATGGAATTGTGAAGTCCACATATTCTTTTCTTTCTTCATTTATGGTAATTCCCGCTATGCAGGCATCACATTTTCCCTGACTAACCTGAATGAACATCAGGTCAAAATTGACATTGACAAGTACAAGTTCCTTTCCCATATCATCTGCAATAGCTTTAATAAGCTCCTTATCAATTCCATATTGCAGATCCCCATCATCATAATCAAAGGGTTCAAAATCTCCTGTCGTAGCAACAATGAGCTGATCCTTGCTCCTATCAATTTCCCCCGCAGGGATACCCACAGGTTCACCACCACCGCCGAAATAGTGCCCGGTGATTTCTTCATACTTTCCGTTCTTAAAACCTTCTTCTATGAACGTATTTATCTTCTCCAGGAGCTCGGGCTTATTTTTATTTACCCCGATTCCATAATCTTCATCAGTGAGGTTAATATCTATTACAACAAGTGCATCTCCCGTATCCTCGGCATCAGAACCTACCACACCACCGGATCCCTTGCTGCATGATGCTGTCATAGCCACTAATATTGTGAGAATCGCGATTGCCGATATCAGTCGTTTCCTCATATGTTTGCCCTCTTGTCGCCCTATATTGCTGCCTCTATCATCGCTCAGTTTGTTTTTACATTTTTACATTATTCCTGCCCGGTTATCTCTATAGCTGGCACATCAGATAGCTGTTTTATCTATGCGCACATTTCACGCCTGAGCATACCTACACATACTAATTGTCATTCTAATGACATTATCCACTATTGATATAAAAATATGATAAACAGGTGATTAAGTTACGATAAAAAATTCATTGTGTAATCAGTGCCTGACAGGTTGAGATTACTGGAATCTACTTTCACCCGGAAACTTATACTTTACTGTTTTGGGCCATCTTTTTTAACCAAAAATATACGTTATTTCGTTTTCATTCACCCAATCATTAAGTTTTCATGCATATAGGTTGAATTTTCTTACATCAATATAGTATTACTTTAGGTTATAAATAAAAAAATTCACCCAATTTGACTTGATTCATCAAAACTGGGTGAATAACCAAATCCGTATGTTTTGCCCATTCAGGCAACCTTTTTATCTTTAAGCTGTGACTTGTTCTTCTTACCGATACCAAGAACTAATCCGTGGAACTTCTTTAGCAATATAGCTGACGGTACCCCAAGGGCAAATACCACAAGCACATAGAGGAATACATTTTTGATCGGGAAGGGTGACTTAACGCCGCCATCAAAGGTATGGTCGCAGAGCTCTACGAAAAGTCCGTGAATAAGGTAGAACTCAAGTGTAATTGTTCCCATGAACTTAAGGAACCTGTTTCCGATCTTCACCTTCATTCCAAGAAGAAGTGCTGCAAATACAAAGTCCATAGTTACAAATACCTGGCTAAGCAGAGTCAAACGTCTTCTTAAAACTGTGTCAGGTGCTCCCCAGTTTTCCCCATAATATGAGAACACATCCTGCGCATGAACTGAATACAGATACAGCGGATATAATGCAGCTACTGCCACAACAGCATATACCCAGTAATATTTCTTTAAGTGAGGAATGATCCTGTCCTCGTACTTTGCAAAGATGATACCGACAGGGAACATATGCACGCAGTTCCACCACCACTCACCTCTTATGAGGAAGTCATTGTGGTCGATGCTTGTTCCGACGAGCATATATGCCACTACAAAGGCTGTTGTTACCGCAACTGCAATACCGTCCTTTTTGATAAATCTGAATGCAAAATAAAATGCAAGGTAGAAGAACGGAAGAACTATCACATACCATGTGTTTGGATTACAAAGCTTAATGCTGGTCAGGTAGTAAAAAGCGCCCTGTCCGTCAATCTTTTCACCCACAAGAAGTCTTGCAATGAAGAAGATTAGAGTTGTTGAATAGAGAGCAAGTACTACAGGCAGTACTCTCTTTTTCACAAAGCCCTTAAGATAATTTTCCTTTGTATGGAAGCTCTTGTAAGCACCATAGCCATTGAAAAACAAGAAAAATGAAACAAGAATGTAGCCTATCGGAACAAAGAATTCCAAGCCCGGTACTATGCGGCTCTTAGGAAAAAGCCATGATGCACAGGTCTTTTGTCCGATGTGATGTAACATGATGCAGATAGTAAGAAATCCTTGAAATACTTTAGTCTGCTCGAGTGTGAGAGAGTCGTTCCACTCCCCTCTTTTTGCAGGTTTAGCCCCCCACAAAAGTAGTATCGGTAGTATAAAATACACCGAATAAATAAGTTGTTTGCCCATAAAAAATACCTCCCTTAATAAATTCTATAGTTCCCCGAGAGTGCCAGGAGCGCGAACATGTACAGACAATTGTCGTAGTATCTGCGCTCTCCCTTTCTCAGAGGTTGATTCCAAAACCACTCTACCCATTTTTTAGCGGTTTCAAAATCCTCGTCAGCAGCTGCAAGTGCCCCCTGAGCAGTTGCTGCAAGTAACCCCACCGGATGGAGCACCGGTCTCTCAAGCGGTGTTCCGTCAATTTTATATTCGCACCTTACAGCTTCAAGATCGGTTCCGAAGAACTTCATCATTCGAAGTGGTGCCCCAAGATGCCGTTTTTCTTCACCAAACCAAACCGCATCAAGCCCTATATTTGCTACGGTTCTGTATGCATCACTGAAGAAGTTACCAAAATATCCCCAAGGCAGCTCCTCGTCCAAAGGTGTTCCGTCAAAATTCCCGTACTCAGGACTTAGGCCCGTTTCACTATGGCAGGCCTTTGCAAGGTATTCCCTGCTTACTCCTGCAGCCCTTTTGAAAAACTCTCTGTCCTCCTCATTGGCCCAAAGTGCAAACAGTTCATAGAAATGTGGAAGATGATAGGATGGATCCGTCCACTTACTTCCCGGCACAAAGAGTATCTGTCCGTTTTCCCTGTTCCACATAGGACACCCCTGTCTTCCGTTTTCTCCCTTGTGGAGGCATGCACCAAGGAGCTCCCTGGCCTCTCTGCTATATTCGAATATTCCCTCTCCGTCACCCCATCTGTGTGAAGCAAAGAAAAGAGCCATGGCATAGAATTCCTCACCATCAGGTGCTGGTCCGTAGGCATTCTTTTTACCATCCGTCTGGCATGACCAGGCAAAATACCCTTCGTTCTCGCCTTCATCCATAAACATATAGGTCTTTGACCACTTCCATATGCGGTCAAATTCTTCCTTCATATCCAGCTGGACACACATCATCATGCCATAGGACATGCCTTCCGTCCTCGCATCATTATTACCCGTATCGGTGAGGTACCCCATATCCTCACCTGCTTCGTGGTAGATTCTCTCATTTTCATCATAGAAAAATGTCTTAACCGCTTCATCTATACGAGCCTGTATCTCGGTGTCCGACTTACCTATTTCCTTCAATAGGTTCCTGTATTCTCCTGTTTCAAAAGCTCCCATAAGCGTCCTCATTTCCTAATAGTGGATTCCAATGCCACATCATTATCGTTTTTTCATAAATTCCTATAAATCATCTTCGCATTATCCACAATTACTGTCTTACATAATGTTGCTTATTTTATTTCTAGATGTTGCGGTTTTGAAGGCTGGATGACATTATTCCCCGTGTGTTAATATAGATAAAAACAAAAAGGATTTTCACATATGAAAAGAATACTTATTACAAATGATGATGGTATAGATGCCAGCGGAATTCACAGACTCGCTGAAGCAGCAAAGGAATTCGGAGAGGTATGGGTTGTAGCACCTGCGCACCAGAGGAGTGCAGCTTCCCACAGCATAACCCTCAGGGATCCAATAGATGTATTTCCACACGATTTTACCGTTGAGGGCGTACACGCCTTTTCATGCAGCGGAACTCCCGGAGATTGCGTTCGCGTTGGAAGTCTGAACATAATGCCGAAAAAACCACATGTCGTGCTCTCAGGAATCAATTTCGGCTATAACGTGGCAACTGACATACAATACTCCGCAACAGCAGGTGCTGCCTTTGAAGCAGCTTTTCAGGGATATCATGCCATCGCCCTCTCCGAGAACATGGATGACAGGCATGAAGTCACAAACGCTTACCTTAAAGACATGCTACAGGAGGCTATGAAGGTAAAACTGGACTATGGTCAGATAGTCAACATTAATTTCCCGGGCTGCCCTCTTACGGAATTCAAGGGCGTGCGCAGGGACGTAGCGGTTTCCAGAAGTTCCTTTTACAAGGACAGATATAAAATTGTAGAGCATTTTGAAGGCGGCGGACTTCGCCTGATGGTAGATGGAATCTACAATGAAAAATGTGAAGAAGGAACTGATTTCAGAGCTCTCATCGAAGGCTATATTTCTTTTGGTATCGCCAATAATATCGGCTAATACATAGTCTCTTTAACAGCCAGAAATAATTAACCCCTCAGATTTCTTTGCATTAACAAGAATTTGAGGGGTAATATTTTATCATTTATCACAGAGCTGCCTTATATATTTTTTCAACGGCTGCAGCATCAAGTGGTCTTATTCTCGAAAGCTTCACGCTATCCTGCATAGTTGCGTCAAGTGCAAGTGCCTTGATATCCTCCTCTGCAGGCTCTACACCAAGTCCTTTTATACTGATGGGCATTCCTATGGACTCAAAGAATTTTAATGTCTTTTCAATTCCCACAAGCGCAGCTGTCTCATCATCTTCATCGGCAATGTTCCACACTTTACGTGCAAATCTTGCAAATCTGCCGGGAGCATCCTTGTACAATTCCTTTGCCCAGGCACCCCAGACTGCTGCCAGCGATGCGCCATGAGTAACATCGTAGCGGGCAGAAAGTGCATGTCCAAGCTTATGTACAGAGAAATCTTTTCCCCTTCCGCACTCGGTCAGGTTATTATGTGAAAGGCTTGAAGCCCAGAAAATCTCGCTCATTGCATTATAATCAGAGGGATTCTCCACTACGGTCGCACCATTTTTGATTACTGTTCTTATAAGGCCTTCTGCTATCTCATCAGTAAGATCGCAGCACGAATCCGGAATGAAATATCTCTCCATGGTGTGCATCATAATATCTGTAACACCCGCTGCAATCTGCTCCTTTGGAAGCGTCATTCCAAGCTCGGGATTAACCATGGCAAACCTGCATCTGTTAAAATCAGTATTTATTCCTGCCTTCTTACCGATCTCTTCGTTGGTAAGAACCGCAGAGTCACTCATCTCACTTCCCGCAGCAGCTATTGTGAGCACAGCACCTACAGGGAGAGATTTTGTAAGTGGCACCTTTTTAGTCCAAAGCTCCCACAACTTATCATCAGGATTAGCTGCGCCGTGAGCAATGGCTTTTGCTGTATCAATTGCACTTCCGCCACCTATTCCAATGATCATGTCAGCATCAAAATCAAGAGCCTCCTTAACTCCTTCCTCGGCATGTGCAAGAGTGGGATTAGGTTTTGCTCCTCCAAACTCTTTATACCGAATTCCTGAATTATCGAGTGATTTCTCAACTCTCTCAAGGAGTCCGCTCTTTATCACACTACCCTTTCCAAATACAAGTAGTGCTTTTTTTCCATATTTCGCTGCTGCTTCACCTGTGTTGTTCTCTACACCTTTTCCGAATATAACCTCTGTCGGTGCATAATATTTAAAGTTTTCCATTCAAATTCAGTCCTTCTGTCTCTTTAGATATTCATAGATAGGATACTTTGTAATATATTCTTCTTTTCCCCAGACAATCTCAATCTGAGCACCCTTTCCTGTATCGGAATTGATCAAAATAGGTGCATTGAGGTTGGCGGTCATATTTGTGATATCCTCAGGAACGGTAATGGTCACAAGAAGAAGCAGATTATCTTCTGTCAGTGGCTCTAAGAGCTCCACATCAGCAGCCTCAATCTGAGGATTGTAATCAGCCTTAATGGTTAAAGGATCAATAACCGGAAGTGCAATATCAGGATCGTCCATAGACTGCAGATACCACAAAGCACCCACAGGCTTTTTACTGTCATGGATAAGTGCAAATTTTTGAAGATGCGGAAATCCTACAAGACCAAATGGCATTGAAATGATTTTTGAGTCCTCAATGTCTACTTCACCAAAGATCCTGGTATTTACTTTCATTTTTTCTTTCCCCCTCATCGTTTTTATAGACTATTTGACATTAGCATTGTTTTCTTTTTATTTTATCTTATTTTCGCTAACTTTAAAACGGATTTGCCAAAATCTTTTTTCTTCTATCATTCTTCTGTAATTGAGAAGATTTTCACGTATTACCTGCGGATCATCTACCGGAGCTATCTGGAATCCCGGAATTACAGGAACAATCCTTGCAGCAAGTGATGCTGTAAGAGCATGATCACCACAACTTATGATGTATTCAGGTCTCATTTCCCTTATAGTGCTTAGAATTATATGCATCTCATCCTCTGAGGGCATTCTGTCATCGCACTGAAAATAGGGAACTGAAAGACCTCTCACAAAAACATTGTTTGCATTTGCGAGATATTGCATGGAATTATGACCTTCTATTCCAAAAAGCGGAACTACATTTGAAACAGGAAGAAGGTCATTAGTATTTATAATAAATGTATTCTGGCACATGCTCACCAGAATCTCCTGTGCTATGAGATTGGTGATATGTGTTTCTCTGTGTGTATCCGTCAGATACTGCTGTGTCAGGATTATGGTCTGATCTGCTTTTCTGTCGATCAGCTTTAAAAACGGCCCAGTATCACCCATCCTGTCGGCATAATATTGTTTACATCTTTTGAAAATTTTATGGAACAATCTGTCAGATTCGATAGTAATAATATGCGGTTTTTGATATGAAAGATATCTTGCCTGCATCAGAAGGAAAAATCTGTAGCGCTCATCAATGCGCATTCCATCTACATAGGCTAAAAATTCGGTGTAGAAATCCCTACTGTCAGTAAGGCGCACCATCAAATGAAGATATGCCACATGACGCAGCATATCCGGTGTTTCCTCTCTGGGGAGGAAGTAGACACTTCTCTTAATGCGATCTGCCAGCTCTCTCTTCCCATCAGGAGAAAGCGCTCCGCTTATTATCCGTGCTCCGATCTGCAACATCTCATCAAAGCATTCAGTAATATCATCGCATGAAAGTATCTCAACTATTCTGTTTTCGTATTCCTTTACAATCGGAAGTTCGTTCACATTATCACCTAGTTCTTTGTGTCATAGAACTGAGGCGGTGTAATCTTGGACTTGTTCATTGTAAGGTAGTAATCAAGAGCAGCCTGGGAGGATTTTCGTCCCTGATTAATCTTACTCCTTGCCACACTAAAATAATTTTTTGCGAGGGAACTGTTCCGCTTTTCGCCTGCTTCAATGGAGTTTGATAAATCCGTTATCTGTCGTATAAGGTCTTGGAAAATCCTTATTTTTTCCTTATGTTTGTCTTTGTTTTCTTCCAGCTCTTTCTTTACTCTGTCGTACAAGCTTTCAAATCCGTCATTCAGATTATCCACCCGCCGTATCAGTTCGCCTTTGCGACTAATTGCTTCATCGAAACCTTTTTCATCAAATTCCTTGGTACTTTCAAGTATTTCTTTCTGAGTCTCATTTTCCTTAACAATCTCTTCAAGTACTTCTATCTTGCTTCTGAGACTCTCTTCCATCATGTCCAGATATGACTCTGTCACTTTACATTCCCCACTTTCTTCTTAAAACCCTCATCCGGCACTTCGTGCCACCTGTCTTCGCTCCGCTTCGGTCCGCGCTGAGCAATCGTCCCCTGGACGATTAGCGCCCCCAAAGGGAAGGCTTAGTAACTAACTAAGCTTCTACCATCCTACTAAGCTCCTGCCGGTACGCGTTTAGGCGCAGGCATCTGTCCCCTTGCAATCTTAATTGCATCAACCCAGGTATCACGCATGGTATGAATATGTTTATTCACCTCATTCATGATTTCCAGGGATTCCTCTCTGTGAAGATCCGCTTCAACAAGTCTCTTCATAAGATAGTTGTATACATTTTCAAAATCCTTTGCAACAGGATATTTCATATCCAGAGTGTTGTTCAGATAATCTATGATATTCTCTACCTTAAGAAGATATGTTGTAAATTTCTTCTCATCATTATTTTCAAGGCCCATAATTGCAATATTGCAGAATTTTATGGCACCGTCATAAAGCATCAGTGTAAGCTCCTCCGGCTTAGCCTGCTGGATCTTCGTATTCTGATACTGATTCATTTGCTTTGCGTAAGGATTTCTCGTTACCGGCATAGAACCACCTCCGTGTAGATTTTATGTTACCCCTCATCCGTCAGCTGTACTGACAATTTACTTATCAGCCTGTTCCAAGCATTCCTGCCAGGGAATTGGTCTGCTCGTTAAGCTTCGTCATAGCTTTTTCCATCTGGGCAAACTTGTCATAGTATTTGTCTTCTACCTGACCAAGCTTATCCTGCGCTTCCTTGAGCTGTGTCTTATATTTATCGACCTGCTTTTTCATTGTCTTATCATCGTACAATGTATAAGCACTTGAAAACTCGGTTGACTTCATAAGATCACCGATCTTGGTGTACATATTGGAGGATATCTGCTTAAAGAATGTTCTTACAAGCTCAGGATTATTCTTGATCTTATCCTTTAACTTGTCATCCTTGCCGCTGGTGTACTCGTCATCCTCATCACCATCGATGTGCCACTGTCCGCGTTCATTTTCCTCTGTCTCAAAATAGCTTCTGGTTGCTATTCCAAAGGATGCAAAGGATGTCTTGAATGGCTTTCCATCTTCATCAACTTCACCCATGTCAAAACTTCCTAGCATGATATTCTTCATCTCGCGCATTACGCGTCCGATAACAGGATCCTTGGAAAGAAGACCATTTTCTATCTTCTCATTCCACTCATCGATTTCTTCCTCTGACATGGATTCCTTCATCTCAGCTGTCAGAATATCATACTCCTCATCACTCTCAGCATTGTAAAGAGTTGACATCTCTCCCAGGAGTTCGTTGTACTCCTTAAGGAAGCCCTTTATCATGTCATAGACACCACTGGTGTCATCATCCGTAGTAAGGCTGATATCTTCAGCCACCTGCTTTGCTGTGATTGAAAGGCCGTTTATCTCGAAGGTATTGGTATTTGACGTATACTGAAGTCCGTTAAGAGTTATCCGCGCATCCTCACCGGTAGTATATTTCATGTCATCGGATTCTTTTAATCCAAGCGCTGAGATAACGTTCATATCGCTTGCACCATAGTCAATGGAAAAGCTTCCATCAGCACCGGACGTAGTTGATGTCATGTAAAGTCGTCCCTGATTTGCATCATAGTTCGCATTTACTCCCAGTCCGCTATCTGTTTTAGCTTCCTTAATCTTAGCTATGGCTTCGGCAATTGTCTCTGAACCGCTAAGCTGAATGTCAACATACTCTCTGTTGTCGTCCTCTCCTTCAGCCGGTTCAGCACCAAATTTGATACGGATATGATTTTTTACGTTATCATCAACTTCACCTTCAGCACCATATCCAACCAGGTTATCCAGAGTGGTACTACTGGTAGCCTTGCCATCTTCTGATTTGGATTTAATCTTGGAACCTGTCATATATGCACTTGATGCCAGCTTATCAACCGACATCTTCTGCATACTGTTCATGGCAGAACCGCTTGTTGTTACGGATACCGCATCATTATTGGATACAGTTGTAGTCTTCTTTGTATAATTTCCATCAAAACGCAAATTACTGAGGGTCTTGTTGTAGAAGCTCACTACCTTTTTGTTGAGCTCCTTCCACTTATCCATCCTCATATCATGCTTTTTCTGATCGTTCTTTATTTTATCTACTTTTTTGGACTCTATTTTCGTCAGCTCGGTAATGATACTCTCTGTATCGAGCCCGGAAGCAAGTCCGGTTATTCTCATGGTCATATGGTGCTCCTTTCTTCTGGGGATTGAATACGCCATAGAGATGAGATTTCGCTTGCGAAATCTCTGCGCGCCCGCGGAATTGCGTAGCAATTATCTCCTTACCGCGGGCTGTGCATCCCTCGGAGAGGCTCTTTTGCCCGAAGGGTAAAAGAGCGCAGACTACCCCTTGCACGTTTAAAAATAGCTTTCGGAAGCGGATATTTTTATCCTCTTTCGTCGACCATAAGTCCAGCCAGTTCCCAAGCTTTCGCAATCATATCGAGTGTTTTCTCCGGCGGTAGCTCCTTGATTGTCTCTCTGGTAGTCTTATCCACGATCTTGATTGTGATACGGTTGGTATCCTCATGAATACCAAAGACTGCCTCCGAATTGCTGATGAGCTTTTTGTTCATCTCGCTGATCGCACTCTTTATGCGCTTGTTCTCAGCCTCAATCTGCTCTTCTGTTATCTCCTGACGTGTTGGCATATTGGGGTTAGCGCTTTCCTGAACCTCGGGCTTTGATGCCTGAGATGTCTGAGGTGCTGTACTTGACTGGTTCAGTGAAAAATCAGGTTTTTCCTGTCCCTGTCCTGCACCACCTTCCGGGAATGACACTACTCTCTCTGTTTTCTGAACATCAGGAATTTGAGTTGTGCTGATTGCACCTACGTTACTGATTGCATCCATAGCCATCACTCTCACCTCCTTGTGTTATGTTTACAGCGGATATCCCTCTCCGCTTTTTTCATATCAGTATGCCTATAAAACATCATAAACATACTTATAGTTTCCTCTATCCATTATATCGGAATAATATATCAAACATTTAGGTTCTTATATTTTTTTAATAAAATGTTTATACATGGATTATAAATAGGATTTTGCTTGCAAAATCCTTGCGCGCGAGCGGTATTGCGTAGCAATTAGATACCTCTCCGCGAGCTGCACATCCATAGCGGAGCGTTTTTCATATAGAAATTTCATAGAAATTTTCTATATGAAAAAAGGCAGCCGTAAAACCTCACGACTGCCCCACCTGACTTTATTCTTATTTTTTTAGCAAATCCGCAAGTGCAGAAATTCCATCCACATTTGTTGCTGCCTTGTTCTCCTCCTGAATCTGAAGATAAACCTCCTTGCGGTAGATTGGTACTTCCTTAGGTGCGGCAATTCCCACTTTCACCTGATCACCTCTGATATCTAAAATCGTAATCTCTATATCATTATTGACAATGATAGATTCATTCTTTTTTCTGGATAATGCTAACATAGCTCTTCCTCTCTCTCCTTTTTTATACCTGGCTCCCAACAGAAGTTTCCAGTAAATTAATTCTGAGCAGCTTCCTTCTGTTTCTGAAGATAGTCATAAATAGGGTATTTAACAGGATAATCATCATCGTCAATGATGATCTGACAAGCCTTGCAATTACCCGAATTGATAATAATTGGCCCCTTAAGGTTAACTGTCATCTTGGTAATGTCCTGAGGAACCGTAACAGTCACAAGAATAAGGAGGTCCTCATCCTCAAGCGGAAGGATATCCTTGATGTTATCTTCCTGAACAACAGGATTAAAATCCGGCTTAACATAAAGCGGATCCATAACAGGCATAGCAAAAACCGGATCGTCCAGGGACTGAAGCCATCTGATGTTGTTGGATTCCTTATCCTTATCATGCATCAGCGCAAACTGAGTCATATCCGGGAAACCGATGATTCCCTTAGGGAACTCTATTATCTTACTGTCCTCAATCTCAATCTCTCCGAAAATTCTGGTTTTTAGTTTCATTCTGGTGCCCCTCCATATGAAAATATGCTAATGCGCAGCGCGCATTTCCTCGAACTTTCTGTTATTAATAATTGTATGCAAATATACGGTATTTAGCAAGAAAAATTATTATAAATCCCCTCATCCGCCCTTCGGGCACCTTCCCCCCAAGGGGAAGGCTTTAGAGTTTCTTTTCTTCCCATAAGAGAAATTATTTTTTGCCTTCCCCTTGGGGGGAAGGCTTTAGAGTTTCTTTTCTTCCCATAGGAGAATTTATTTTTTGCCTTCCCCTTGGGGGGAAGGCTTTAGAGTTTCTTTTCTTCCCATAGGAGAAGTCATTTTTTGCCTTCCCCTTGGGGGGAAGGTGCCCGAAGGGCGGATGAGGGGAAAGGCTTTAGATGTAGTTCATAAGGCTATCCTTGCTTATCTTACCGGTTGCCATAAGTGCTGCCTGGTAGGTCAGCTGTGCTGTTGCAAGATTGGTTGCTGTCTCTGCAAGATCCGCATCCTCATTATCTGACTGCAATGTCTTAAATGTTGTAGTCTGATCCTGAAGTCTTGAATTTATAAGCTCAAGTCTCTTACTTCTTGTACCATTATCCGTAACTGCCACATTTGCCTTATCAAGAGCTGCCTGTATGCTTGTAATCTTGTGCTCAAACTCCTCCTGGATATTCTGTCTGAGATTGTCATACGCCTTCTGGCAGGCATCTATCTCATTCTGGACAGCACGTTTTTCTTTCTCATCTGTAAGTCCGGCAAGCTTATCCTTAAGTGTTGTCAATGTGGTATTTACCACTTCTATCTTTTCCTGAATCTGTGTTAAGTCAAATATATCTCTTTTTACAGTGGTTGTGAAAACAGAGCTTGCAGTAGTGTTGATTGTAATCTTCTGTGAATATCCCACATCATACTGTATTTCGTGTGCAGCATTTCCACCGTTGTAAATAACTCCGTCTGAATCAACACAGGAAAACAGATTCTGAGGTCTTATGTCTCCCTCCTGCCATTCCTTTTTGTCATAAACCACATCGATAGTATTGGCATTTTGTATAAACGCAAGTGATGAGAGTTTCTCTGTAAGATAATCATTGAGTAAAACCTCACCGGTTTTTGCATTGAAGTAAACCATGTTGTTATAGGTCATTGTAAATGCCTTGTATGCATTCTCAAAATCCTCTTCGTCCTTAACCGGATCACCTGAATCATAATCGCTTCTCTTTGGTGCATAGTCACCATTTAACTCTCTGTAGGCTTCATCTATATCGTCATCTGTTGTTGTGGAATACAGAATGTGATCAGGGTCAATCTGTATTGTGGTCTCTTTATAGGATGAATGAATGGTTCCGTTATCTGTCACCTGCAGAACTGTCTGTGTCTTGTTATCATACTCATCGTAGTCAGTTTCTTTCACAATAGTGTAGGTTCCATCACCATTTACCGTTGCTACAAATTCATTATCCAAATCAATTGTATACTCCTGTCCAATAGGACCCAGAAGAGGTATTGTCGTATCTGTATTTTCACCATCCGAAAATTCAATTGATGATACACTTGTAGTGTGCATTGATACTATCGCACTTTTAATACCTGTAGGGATATCGAACTGTCCGTCACCATCCTGATCAGTGAGCACTCCATCCTTACTTACTTCGAACTGGTAAATCTCATAAGTTGATAGATCGGTCACGCTGATTATATAGCCTCTATCAGGATCTGTAAGGCTCGCACGTTCTGCTGTACACTGATATCTTCCTACATTCACAGTATATTTATCTGAAAGAGGAACATATGCTACCTGCTCTTTCCCCTCCGAATTTACAAATTTAAGATCAAAGTAAGTCAGCTGTGTATTTGTAATTGATGAAGTTGCTTCCTGGGGAAGATTTTCCCTGTACTTAAGATATGCCTTATTCCCATCACCTTCTGTATAGTCAAGGTTATCATAGGAAAGTCTTACTCTTCCTATATCAATCTCGCGAATATCATCTTCCTTTGTTTCATTTACAAAATTACTGGCAAAATTTGTATCAAGAATGTTACCTGCATCAAGATACTGAAGATTTAAGGTGCGAATTGATTTGCTGACATTTTCAGCATTAAACTCGTCATTTATATCTGTAAAATTCTCTGTCGTGGGCTGTCCATATGATAGCGTGGTGTCCGTACGAAAACCTGTGAAAACATAGCGTCCGGCGTAATCCACATTTCCTGTCGAATAGTACTCTTTGGAAAGTGCATCAAGCTGTGTAACTATTGTTGTAAGATCCGCCATTGTAAGATCCTTGTTTGCGCCTCTGTTGGCAAGACCTATTGCATCGGTGAGGACATCCGTTATAGTCGAAAGCGCATCCTCCGTAACATCCATCCAGCTCTTTGCATCCTTCGCGTTCTTCTCGTAGTACTGATCCAGCTGGGTTACTGTCGAGCGAAGTCTCAAAGCTCTGATTGCAATAACCGGGTCATCAGAGGGTCTTGCTATCTTTTTTCCTGTAGCCATCTGTGTGTTGACCTCATCCTCTGCGACTTTGTTGTTATTGATGTTGTAGAGTGAGTTGTTGTTCATGATTTTGTTGGTAATTCTCATGGTAATTCCTCTCTTATACGCCCGTCTGAGTGATAAGTCTGTCGTAGACCTGTGTTAAAGTATTTATCATCTTGGAGTTAAGTGTGTAGCTGTGTTCAAACTGAACAAGTGCGGATGCTTCTTCATCCTCATCAACGCCCATTACTGAGAGTCTCTGGTTACCTATAGTCTTTTCAAGTGCTGTGTAGGTCTTTTCAAGTGTTTCTGAATTACTTGTGTTAAGTGCCACATCTCCGAGAACCTTATCCAGGAACTCTCCGCTTGTTGCGCCTCGGAAAATATCTTCCTTTGAGAAAAATTCTCCCAGTGCCTGAATATTCCTATATTCCGATTCTCCCTCAGTAACATCCATCTTGGTTGCCAGAAGGTCTGAATTTGATCTGAGTTCTCTTGTTACAATGAAATTCCCTGCAGTCAATTCGTAGTAGCCCTTATTATTTGAAAGTGAAGTCAGCTGGGGATATGAAAACTGTGAGTTTGAATCCATGTTGTTGGTTCCTGAAAGTATATAAGAACCTTCCAGTGAATCAGATGTGAATCCCTTCACCATAATGTCATTTACTTTTTCTGAAAATCTTCTTACCCACTCATTCATTTGCTGCATGTAGTACGGTATTCCCTGATATGAAAAGTCGGCTCCTACAGTCGCTGTCCTTTCCTTTGGAGGTGTTGTGGACTTTGTACTTTCTGCTGTGAGAATAAAAGTATATGTATCGCCTCCGTCATACTGCCAGTCCTCATAGGAATATATCTTGCTTGCAACCTCGATTTTTCCTGCCTGTGGAAGTGTACATTTTGACATATCCATGAGGTTCGAATCTGTAACCTTAATTGTGCAGGTTGTGAGTCCTGTATTCTTATCTTTGATGGAGTCTATTACTTCACCGTTAAAGTAGAAGCTGTTGTTACCGTCTCTCATATCGATAAGTCCCTGAAGTTCACCACCGATCAGCTTATTCTGAAGGCTAAAAACATCCAGCTTACTTGTGTCATCACCATCTTTAAAATTTGAAGGCGCCCATTTGATATCATATAGTCCGGTCATATCGCTCTGATTTACAGTTTCATTTGCCTCTCTTGCAACACAGACCAGCTTTCTGTATGAATAATCATCAAGGAGCTGCTGTTGTCCTGCAATGTTCACGATCAGTCTGGTTGCTCCCGTCTCTCTTTCGGGATTACTTGCATCTATTACTTTTGTTTCCTTAACCTCTATATCGACAATTTTTGAAAGTTTATCAAGAAGCTCATCTCTTTGGTCTCTGAGTTCGTTTGCTCTTGATCCCTGCATCTCAATGACATTTATCTGTTCATTAAGTGAGCATATCTGCTGTGCATAGGAATTAATGGTGTCGCAGTCCATTTTTATTTCCTGGTTGATATCGTTCTGAAGCTGCTGTAATGACTCGGACATATGATTAAAATAGTCCGTTATCTGTGACAGCGAAGAAACAAAGGTTGCCTTGGACTCTGTTGTGCCGGATGCCTTCATAACATCCTGAAGTGCAGACTGCATCTTTGTGAAAAGACTTGAGAATCCTGTGACACCATCGTCCTTGAAGTACTCCTGTGTCAGCTGATTGAAGTAATATCTCTGAGAAACTCTTCCAAGAAGGGTTTCGTTTGTTCTGTACTTCACATCATAGAACTCATCGCGCACTCTCTCTATTGAGATGGTATCTACACCTGCACCTGCGCATCCGTAGGTTGTGAAAACTCTGAGAGCATCGGTTGCTCTCTGGTTTACCTTTTGGCGGCTGTACTCCTCAGTGTTGGCATTCGCTATGTTGTTTGCAGTTGTGTTGAGTGCTGCATTCGCTGCCCTGAGTCCTGATGCAGCTATGTTTAATCCGAAAAATGTTGAAGGCATGTGTCTTGGTCCTTTCTGAGGTTCCCCTCATCCGGCACTTCGTGCCACCTTCCCCCCAAGGGGAAGGCTTTGTTATATAGCCCCTTCCTTTATGCCTTCCCCCCAAGGGGAAGGCTTTATTATATAACCCCTTCCTTTATGCCTTCCCCCCAAGGGGAAGGCTTTATTATATAACCCCTTCCTTTATGCCTTCCCCCCAAGGGGAAGGCTTTATTATATAGCCCCTTCCTTTATGCCTTCCCCTTGGGGGGAAGGTGGCGCGAAGCGCCGGATGAGGGGTTAGCTTCCCAGTGCTGTTACTACGTGCTCCAGCATCTCGCTTACCACATTTATATATCTGCTGGATGCATTAAATGCATTCTGGAACTCTATCATGTGCTCAAGCTCTTCATCACTTGAAACTCCGACTATCTGCTCTCTTGCATTTCCTACAGCACTAACAGTGAGCTCCTGATTATCTCTGATTCCCTTATAAACATCTCCGGAGTTTGCAACCTGTGAAACCAGCATATTGTAATATCCGGTGAAATCTGTCTTTGTTGCTACATTAGGATTGATAACATACTTCGCTGTTGTGAATGCATCCTTGAGCTTTTCAACTGTGACCTGATCCTCACTTCCATCTGCAAGAAGGAACTTCATTGCTGTGGGTTCCTGAAGATATATCGAATTCACTGCAATATTAGTAGTTGTGAAGCCTCTTTGTACTGTTCCTGCTTTGTGATTTTCGTCAATATCGTAATTGAGGCAATCCTCTTCATCAAGGCACTTGAATAAATCATAGTCAGAAGTAAAGCCCTCTACTTCCCCAAGAGTTACAGGATTGCTTCCTGCTTCTTCAAATACCTGATTTATCGCGGTACAAATATTTTTGATCATCTGATCAAATTCCGCTTCCACATTCATGATGACTGACTTAGCAATATTTGTGTTGTAGTAAACTCCTGTGCCATCCTCAGTAATATCGTGATAGTTTGCGTGATGATCACCTCTTGCAAGTAGTGTTGAGCGAAGCTTTCCGACATCAGTATTCATTGCAGTTGAGATTGTCTGTGTGAGGTCAAATACTTTAGCTCCTCTGATATCAGCTACTACCCATTCTCCTCTGCTTTCATCGTATTCTTTTTTAGCTGCAAACTCCCAATAAGGAGTGTTATATCCTACTGCACTTCCACCCTTATCTGCAGGAAGCTCATTATCACATGCCATATGGTTTACATGATCTGTTGTTACAAACTGTGTTCCTTCGAACTGTACGAGGACATTGCCAAAAACATCTTCGTAGTAGCTTATTTTTCCAAGCTCTCCCAGTCTGTCGAGAAGAAGATTTCTCTCATCCCTAAGGTCGTTCGCATGTTCCTGATGTCCTGATTCTATTTTTACTATCTCGAGGTTAAGCTCTTTAATTCTGTCACCAATTCCGTTTATCTCTTCAACAAGGCTTGCTACCTTAAGATCCATGTTGTCCTGATAATTGGTAAAGCCTTCATATACACTCTTTGCTCTTATGATGAACTCATTTGCTCTTGTTACCAGCGTACTCTGATTAACTGCGGAAGTAGGATTCTTACTCATTTCCTGAACTGCAACCCATAAGTCATTTAAAGACTCAGCAAACTCCGTGCCGTTCATTTCCTGAAGCTGGTCCTCAATCTCCTCGAGCGTCGTAACAGACACATCATAGAAGGCTTCTCTGCCTGTCTCCTGGCGATAACTCTGATCCAGGAACAAGCTTCTGACCTGCTTACAGTTGTTGTAAACAACACCGAGACCGGTCTGTTTCCAGGATATTACTCTGAAATCTTTTTCAGTGGTGATGTAAGGGCGAGTGCCCTGTGAAACCTGCTGCCTTGTATAACCTTCTGTGTCAATATTTGACATATTGTGAGCTGTAGTATTCAGCGCATTCTGTGATGTCTGTAATCCTGATGCTCCAATATATAAACTTCCCATTAAAGACGCCATGTGTTCACCTCGTTGTATGAATCCTCATCTGCTCCTGTGCTATCGCGCACGATGAGGGGATTATCATTCATATAATGTATCGGCAGGTTTGGGGTTTATCTTATATTTACTGAGTAAAAATGTTATATTTCCCAATAATTCCTGTACATCTCCCAAGTAATTTTCAACGTATTAAAATATTGTCTGGACACATAAAACCATAAAAAAATTGACCGGTACAAAATAACAATACCGATCAATCCTTATAGAAAATACACTATCCCTCTCCCTCATAATTACATAGTGTATTTTTATACCTGCATAGTGAATCTTCATTCCTGAATAGCATATTTCGCAACTATACAGTGTATCTTCGTGACTACATTGTGCTCTCTATCTTCACAGTTCCATCACTGCTTCGCATCGAATCTGCCCGTAGGCGCTATACCAATAAGATCGCCTCTGGATCCACCACGTCTGGTATAATTTGCAGTCTCAGGTGCACGTCTTGCAGACTGAATAATGTTCATCTCATACTGCACCATCTCAAGCGAACTCTGCAGCAGTATCTGATTCTGATCATTAACTCTCTGAACATTGGAAGAAACTGTTTTAAGCTTATCTCTCTGAATTGCAAGACTCCTCTGCTCATTAGGTCTTGAATTCAGCATATCGACAAGCTCTGTAAGCTTCAGGTTATTTCCCTTTTCACCGATAACGTCCGCTATGCTGTTCATCACTGCTTCGCGTTCCTTATCCACCGCTGAAATGAGGGATACAACCGCCTGCTCATCCTCTGTAATCTTTGCCAGCTTCTTCAGATCTCTGTCAACAATGACAGGTGTCTTCTTACCCGACAACTCCAGGAGTCTCTCATATAATGCACATTCTCTGTCAAGAACATCAACAAGATTTTCCAATAAACTTGCCATGATGCTACCTCCCTATAACTTCGTCAGGTGACTGGCTAATAAGGAATATCTGCTCTCGCTTCACTCGCCAGACCTAAAAAAGGGCAAAGTTATAGAGCCTGCCTAATGACCGTCGGAGCTTAAACCGTTTGATTAAGCCGGCTCTAATAGTTTCCATATATTATTTTCATATAAGATTAGCCTTATAATGATTCGCTGAGTTTAGCGAGGAGCTTATCTGCAAAATCCTCTCCGCTAACGTCATATGTTCCGTTCTTAATTGCACTCTTGATAGGTGCCGTAACGTCCTCCCTGACATCCGGAGCCTCTTTCACAGCCTGCTTAGCAATCTGAATATCCTTTCCGATTGAAGAAATCTTAAGAGAATCAGAAACACTACCTGACTTCTGAGTCTTTGCGGTCTTATTCACTTTGCTGGTGCCATAAACTTGTTGAATCTGGCTGTAAGCTTCTATACGCATATCGTTTCCTCCTTCCTTGGAGAATTTCTTTAGTTCTACTACATTTATCGGCGTATTTTAATTTTACTTTAGAGGGTTTATGAAAAAAAATCAATTGATTTTTAACTCGTCCTCCAAACGCTCCCCCGGAAGGCTCTATATTGTAGATAACCATTCCGGAATACCCTATCTTGTAGTAATACTTTAGAAAGCCCAAGGTGTTGTGTCATTTCTTCCCCACCGATAATAATATCGGTCTGACACCTTTAAAACTTAACCCCTATTTCAAAAAAAATTTTATATTTTTTTTAGAAAGTTGTTCAAAGTGTGAATTCTACATAGCCAGGTATATTATTCAACCCTCAGCCTACCTGACCCTCAACTTCTCTGCCAGCTCGGTCACAACAACAGGCTCTGATGGAAGACTTCTGAATCCATCGTATTCTTCTATTATAAGCTCCAGTTCTTCGCCCTCACTATAATACCCAAGATTCAGAACTTTCTGACATGATGCGTTTCCATAACCGCTTACTAACACATCGTTTACATAAACAGCAAGGGATCTTTCTTCCGACTTATCACGATTCATATAGAAATATAATTCTCCATCAGCAGCAGAGCGAACCTTATATCTGACAATCATACCGCTATCTTCAGTATCTTCAGCTGAATTTTCTTTAAACCCGGCTTCAATCCTCTCGCATTCTGCCGCCTCAAATATCGTATCCTCTCTTCCGGTGAACTCATTCCACAAAATCTCCTGAGCCTCAAAAGGATTCTGTGCATCCTTAATTAGCTCAAGCAGAGCAGGAATCTTCTCATCCGATATATACTCAGCAGAAAGTACATTAAGATTCTCCGTCACACATTTGGATAATGTCGTTTGTCCCTCCTTCAGTATGCCTACATCGTTTATGTTTTGTCCCTGTCTGCCATCACTTTTAAGAATATATTTGATACCAAGAATAGCATCCGCACATTCGGTATTATTATCATCATAGCTTGTGTAAAGTCCGTTATCATTAAATCCAAGCTTATACATGAAAAGTCTGTTCTGAATCTTTAAGAGACTGTTGTATGTAGTTGTACCGGGATATCCATAGTGCAACGCATCATTAGGAGTTCTGGGCGAAAGTGATTCTATACGGTATGCAACCCCTGTTTCTTCTTTAGTCAACTGATTTATAGCTTCCAATCTTTCTTCAGTTTCCCTGCATTTAGCCATGTACCCTGAAACCGTCTCCGCATTCATGGATGAATTTCTATATATTGAAATAAAGTTCATAGAAATATCTGTAATAATCACCAATACAAATACCACCGTCAGCATTCCCATTAGTATTTTTGAGCTGATGCATGTTGCATTATTACAAGTATCATCCCCAACCTTTTTGGCTTCTGTTCCTGCCTTATCCCCATCATGAAATTGGACATAAATCACCAATATAGCTACTGCAAAAATCAAAATGAAAACATTAACAATCCATGCCTTTAAACTCATAAATCCAGGCTTGGAAAGGAACCCGACAATAGCTAACGCAAATGCAATCGCTCCGGACATCAAAACAGATTTTGTTTTTATCCCGTCAATATTCGCAAGACAAAGATAAACAAGCATCAGACATACAAAGGAAAAAATGAATGAATACCTGTACAAATATCCATATGCCTCTGTTCCTCCATGCGCCAGGGTATTAAGAGGCTTTATGGAAAAAAACATCATAATCACAAAGAGAAATGCTCCCATCAGCTGCTTAATCTTTTTGTTTATCTTTTCGTTGAGAAAGAAAATAATGCATGGAATTATCAGCACCGCGCCAAAGTATATATTGGGCATTCCTTCCATGATTTCCAGGGAATCATAGCTCATGGAAAAGAGCTTTGGAATTACTGAAAAAGGAGATATAAACTTACCAACTGCTTCTGATGAGGGTAAATAACCATCCAAAGCACCTGCATTATCACCAAGATGGTCCTTATTACTTCCCATGAGGGATCTTACTGTAGGCACTAAAAACCAGGCGTCAAGAACAAGACTTCCCAGAGTTGCTGCGATAAACTTAAGGAACTTAGCTGCTCTCGTTCCAAAACTCAAATCACTGTCAGTTACAGCATTTTCAGAGCATATAAGCTCACCTGTTCCAAAAAGCACCATAAGTACTGCAAATACTCCCAGGAACATCATAATCATGGCCGCAATATAGTAATTCATTACAACCATAAACATCACTGAGACAATGTATACAACACTTCCCTTCTTTTCTCCACGCATCATTTTGAAAAAGCCAATAAGTACGACAGGCATCATGATAACTGCATCAAGCCACATGATATTAGTCATGTTGGCAATCATCCAGCCGCTAAAGGCAAACGCAACTGAAACAAGGATATTTGAACCACTCTTATCCAAAGCATTCTTTTTCAGATAAAAAAACGATTGCTGAACATATGAAAAAAACACTGAAGTTGTCCCCGTAGCCGCTGCAATTTTCAACATGATCAGAAAAGTCACAGCAGTTGCATAATAAACATCCGGAATAAAAACGAACATAAAAAGAAACGGACTTGTCAGATAATATGCCCATATCCCAAGCATATCAGCTCCCAGTCCGCAGTTTTTTGAATAAAAGAATCCATCCTTACCATGCCATACATTACTATAGTATGCAAAAAAATCCACATACTGCTGCTTCATATCCTCATACAAAAAAGTTTTATCCCCAAAAGGCGTGATATGAAGTACAAAACACAGCATCAAAAATAAAAGGGCTGCAGAAAAAGCCGCTATTAATGCGGTTATAATAGTCGGCTTTATTCTACTCTCCATATGGGATTTGTCTTTCTCCCCTTTAGCATCCATAAAAAACATTTTCATCAATATGGCATTACGTCCTTTTCCGTCAATATCTTCCAGTTTTCCTTCTTCCTCATGTCATCGTGTACCGCAAGCCACATGTCAGGCAGAAACTGTGTCCCACAGTTAACTGAAACATCATTCTGATGAGAAGCAAGGACATACTGGTCATGAGCATATTTCTCATTGTTGTTGATTTCTTTTCCTGTAAAGGGATTAACAGGATTGTCGATGATATCACTAACTGCAATAGTCGGTGTATCCGCGTTAGTCATAAAGTCCTCACAGGTTGTAAGCTCACCCTCTGCGCCAAAATCCTTTACCAGTAAAAGCGGATAGTAGAACTCCGCATCCAGAAGGAAATTACTTCCATCGTCAAGCACCAGATTATCAAGCTGCCCCAAGCCTCTCGCATGGTCTGCTGTGATAATAATCCTGGTATTATCATAGACGCCTTCATCCTTAAGGTACTGCAGCCACTCACCAATCCTCAAAAGCGCAGCCATGTTTGTTTCATAATGTGCCAGAGTCCAGCTCTTTTTAAAGTGCAGTTCCTCGCCATTCAATGTGAATCTATCCGCATGATCTTCGTCATACTCGTTATTGTCTATATTTGCAGCAGGCACATACTCAGGCTCCTGCATCAGCATGGGCTCATGAGTAGTATCATTGGCCATCATAAGGAAGGTATTACCCTCATCAGTAACAGTTGTTATATCTGACAGATTTTCCAGAACAGTGTAGCTGTCCATGCATTTGGCAAGGATTCCGGTTGCCTCGTGGAAGCCATGTCTCTTCTGCTTTCCCGGGATTGAGGGATCTGCATAATTGTTGTAATTTCCACTGTTGTATAGAGAGTTCTGTACAACAAGTGGAGAAGCCTTCATAAGACTGTAGCAGAAAAAGTCCTCTTTTCTGCGCTCTATGCTGCTCTCCTTCTGCTCTGCAGGTATAAATTTACCATTGGCATGGTAAGCTTTTATATCAGGGTACTCATCATAAATCGACAGATCAGGAGTCCACTGATATCCCGCATAAGGAGGCTCAATTACTGTGACATCATAATCATTTTCATCAAAAAGGACCGGCATAACCTTAAGTGCCTCGTTCTGCTTATCCACAAGAAGCTCCGTATCCCTTTTGTTCATCTCCTCCGGTGTGTACTCATAACCTCCGAAAATCGGCGCAGCTCCAAAGTTTGTGCAGGGGCCAAAGGATATCGTGTTGGAATAATATGTAAAGCCCGAATATACCTCTCTCAGCTCAGGCTTTTCATTCATAATGTAAGGAATATACGCATTCATGGCTCTGTCGAGCATGATCACAATAACATTTTTCCCATTCCTGCTGAGGTTGAAGCTGGGT
Source organism: Butyrivibrio sp. AC2005 (assembly GCF_000424145.1). Taxonomy (GTDB): domain Bacteria; phylum Bacillota; class Clostridia; order Lachnospirales; family Lachnospiraceae; genus Butyrivibrio. The sequence goes on along the minus strand of NZ_AUJI01000009.1, from coordinate 80,169 downwards.
CTGTCAGCCTGCGCATCCGCTACAGCACCTGATAGCTGCGATATAGACTTTTGTATATTCAACATGTTGCTTCCGGCCATTACCGCAAGCGCAAGGGCTGCAACAGATATCACTGAAGCAGTCAGCTTCGGCAGCTTTTTTACCAGCAATATAAAAATCAATACAACTATGGCAACTATAAGTACGTTAATCAGTTTTTCGGAAAGAAGAAATTCAAAGCCCTCTTCATACTCAAGATCTGCAGTAAGTGTACCCAGTTTGTTTCCAAAAAACATGTAATCAACTGTAGCCACACCGCTCACAACCACAATAAGCTTATCAAAAAAAGGTCTGAACTCTTTTCCTGCAAGCCAGTAAAATACTCCCATCCATATCACAAACGCGCCTGTTGCAAGACAAAGTGAGCTGACTACATACCAAAGGGGATTAACATAATAGTTAAGATCCACAAACTCCTGAGGTGATGACTTAATAACTGCTGAAGGAATGACAAGTCCCACCAGCACCACCATGTAAAAAGCGCCTGCCCAGAAAAGTCTGGCATTAGGCTTATCCTTACTCAGCCTTACGACGTCGCTCTTTTTCTTCTTAAGAAGCATTATAAAGAACGGAATCATGCAGCATACACCAAGCACGATAATAAGAATCTTATGCTTGATATGTTCGCTTTGATAAAACAAAACCCCATAAACAAAAGCCACAGCACCGATTGCTGCGAATAAAATGCTAAGAACCTTTCTCGGATTCTTCAGCTTGTAGAAAATCGTCTTAATAAGTGAAAACAGATTGTTCAGTGTCCAGTAAAATACCAGTCCTGACGGTGAATCATACAAAAAGATAAGGAAAAACACCGCCATGGAATATAGCTGAACCTTGGTTTTTAAGGGATATCCTTTTGTAAAAATCGCACAAGATATAAGGTTTATTCCGGTCATAAGTATTGGAAGAAGATTTATCCCCAATGCCCCGATCTTAATAAGATTATCCGGTGCTCCGAGGTCAGATATTATCCCAAAGGAGACACCTTTTAAAATCCAAAGATTCGATAAAAACTGATACGCTGCTATAAAAAAGGGTATCTCCAAAAAAAGAGAAATAGAACCCTTAAAAACGTCAGTAGGTCTGTAATCATTCTGTCTGTAGTAGGTCTGGAGCATCATCATGCGCTCGTCGCCCTTGAAGGTCTTCTTTATATGAGCAATACCGTCATGGAGCTTTGCCTCTATATCCCTTTCCTCCTCCTGAACTGCATCCGCCCTCTTATAAAGCGGCAGGACAAGGAAATTGATGGCAAGACTGAGTGCTATGATTGAAAGACCGGGATTCCCGATGACTTTGTTGGCAGTTATAAAGACCAGCTCAAAAAATACCCTGAGTGGTCTTATAAGAAGTGTATAAATTATTTCCGAAATACTCATTTTTCTGTTTCCTGTTTATCTTCCTTCGACAGCTCCTCGTACTTATTCATAAGCCAGTCTACTGTCCTCCTGGTGCCTTCCTCATAATAGCACCAGGTCTCGGAGCGAACTTCTTTTCTTCCCTCTGCAAACTTTGGATCCTCTATACAGGTATCGATCATCTCCTTGAGGCTGTCCATATTGTTTTCCTCAAGTTTCATACCGATTCTGGGTAGTGCTGTAAGCGTCCAAACCTCTTTTTTAAGCCACCATGCATCATAAGGCGCCGTATCAAATTCAGTATCTGCATAGATAATAGGCTTATCATAGACAAGCGCAAAATCGAAGGTAACTCCTGAAAAATCAGAAATCAGAATATCTGCTCTCTTTAACACTTCAAAATTATCTACATCTCTGTTCCACTCCAGTCTGTCTGACTCAGGATATTTTTCCATTATCTTATCAAGCATTTCCTTCTCAGATACAAACGACTGGGGATGTGGACGGACAATTACATGATAACCGGTATCCAGTAGCTTACCTATAATGTCTCCGCCAAACTTTGAAAAAATAGCGCTGGGACCCCAGGACGGAGCAAGTAGTACCGTTCTCTCATGAGGCTCACTGGGTCCGCTTTCCTTAAGTCTCCTTACCATCTCATCCATGTAAGGAAGCCCAACAACATAGCACTCCTTAGCAGGAAGATTCCTCATTTTCTCAAGCTGTCTGACTTCCTCTACCTGATATTCTCCGGACAAAAGAAGTGAATCATAGTAATCTATACCAAACATTCTGTATAGCACAACTTCACCTGCCGCATGGAGAATATGGCAATAATGCTTAACTCCCTTGGACTTTTTCCACTGATAAACGTCGAGTCCCGGTGTAGTTGAAAGGAGCATTGTCGCCTCAAGGAAATTGAGTCTGACAAAAGCTTTGTTTGTTTCTCCGATAAACTCTGCCTTTATATTTTCATAGGGGTTATTAAGAGCCGGGTCATCCGGGGACTGCGTCATATAAAGGACCTTCATCCCTCTCCTGTCAAGCTCTCTGCAGATCGGTTCAAACACATTCCAATATCGTTTATTGTCGGAATATATAACAAAAGGGATGACCTCACCATTGTTATCCACTTTTTTACCGCCGCTAAGCATGAACTTCAGCTTAACTATTCCGATTCTGATTACATATCTTATAGCCCCGAGAATACCTATAAGCACTGCAAACAGTATGCTGCCTGTGCCCGGGTCTATATATAACGCCATTATCATTTCATTTTTTCCTTCATGTAACGCTTAAGAGCATTTACAAGCTTCTTATTATCCGCCTCATCTCTCACTGCTATTCTCAGGTACTGATTACCGTCCTTAATCTTGGGCGTCAGATCTTTTATGAAAATATTCTCCCTGAGTAGTCTCCTTGCAAGCTCCCCGGAATTTACATCAGAAAGTCTGCACATGATGTAGTTAGCCTGTGACGGGAAGGGAGTAATATAGGGAATTGCCTCAAGCTCCTTAAAAAGTGCTGCTCTCGCCATTCTCATCTTCTCAAGAGACTTAAAGTAGTCCTTATCATACTTTTCCTTTATCTGCATGAAAAACTCACCAAAGGAATTAATATTCCAAATGGCAACATCCTTCTTGATAAAGCTTATAGTCTCTTCATCACTGCTTGCAAGCACTCCAAGTCTTGCTCCGGGAACCCCGTAGGATTTCGATATACTCTTTACCACATACAGCTTCTCATAGAGACTAAGGATACTCTCCTTCAAAAGAGTAACACTGTCAATTCCTTTAGCCTCCGGGATATCTGCAAAGTCCACAAAACTCTCATCAATTATAAGGATTATTCCTTTTTCCTTTGCCCAGTCTATAAGCTTCAAGAGTCCATCGTGATTAATATAGCTTCCGCTGGGATTATCCGGATTTATCAGAACAAGAGCACTGATATCCTTATCCTTATAGAATTCCATAAGATCAGCTTCTGTATAGTGATAATCATCAGCTGTGGATACAAAGCTTACAATCCTATCCCTGTCAAAGCGGTTTGGATATTCCTCGAAAGTAGGATAAATGCACCCGATTTTCCTGTCAGGATCCGCCAGCAGCTTTTCCATAAGACTCTTAATCAGCTCTGCTGCTCCGTTTCCAATAACTATATGATGCTGCCTTACTCCAAAAGCACTTGCCGCGCACAGGGAATTAACTGCCATCCCGGAAGGATATTGTGTAAGCAGCTCAGTGAAGTTCGACTTCATCTCTTCTATCATCTTCTTTGGCGGATAATACGGATTTACAAGATAGCAAAAATCCAGGAGCTTAGGGTATCTCCAATAGCCACCATAACGTGCGGATATCTTCTTAAAATGCTCCTCATCAGATTCGGAAAACAGCGACTCCGCTATATCGAGATCCTGAATGTTATCTATCTCGTACCAAATCTGACCATCCAGTCTCTTTGCACGTATCTCTCTTGTCTCAAGAAGGGATATAAGCTTGATTACAGATTCGTAATACTCGTTTTCACCCATTGCTTTTTCATATGCCGTAAGAAATGGTACATAGGTATTCATTGAAAACGATGCGCTGAATTTATAGATATTAACCGTCTTGTAGTAGTTATCCTTTTCAGAGAATTTCAGGTATTTCCCGGGAATGAAGTTAGTGATGCAGTCAACATCATCAAGCTCCATGCAGGTTCCGTCCATCCAGCTCTCAAACTTATCAACAAGCGCCAGATTTTCTCTCTTATCACTGAGAATTGTGTCGATAACACTCTCCTCAAATACAAGATCCGATTCCAGCAGCAGCGTATCCTCGGAACAAAGGTATTCCTTTGCAAGCGCCAGAGAGTAGATATTGTTAGTCTTGTTGTAAACAGGATTATTTATGAAAACTATCTTCGTCTTTATATCAAGGGTTCCGATATAATCCATGAGCTCCTGTCCCTTATATCCCACAACTATCACAATCTTGGACAGATGCTTTCTGTCAAGGATCCTGAGCGCTCGTTCTATCATGGTGACACCATTAACCTTCACCATGCACTTTGTATTATCATTTGTTAAAAATTTCAGGCGCTTGCCCATGCCGGCAGCCAGAATTATTCCCTGCATTTTTATACCTCTTATTTCTTTACCTTAACCTTAATAGTCTTCGACACCTTATTATACGTGGTAACCGTAATCGTCACAGTTCCTTTTTTCTTAGCTGTTATAAGTCCGTTCTTATTAACCTTTGCAATCTTTTTATTTGAAGACTTATAAGTATACGTGTTGCAGGCTGTATTCACCCTGGGATTAAGCTGATATTTCTCGCCCTTCGCAATTGTCACCGTCTTCTTACCAAGTTTGAGCTTAGACGGAGCCTTCTTTACCTGCACAGCCATTTCTACAGTTACTGTGCCGTTTCCGCGCTGCCATGCAGCCCTAGCATACGCTTTTCCCTTCTTCTTGGCTGATAGCTTGGTACTACCGGCCTTTACAACAGCCTTCTTTGAAGATTTATATCTGAGTCCCTCTATGTTGGCCAGATCTGATGTAACCTTAGGAAAAGCATCATGGGTTAGCCTTACTTTTTCACCCGCGCCCATCTTGATGCTTGAACTGATTCTTCCATTACAGTTTGATTCATTATCTGCATACAAAACATACGGAGCAGCACCTAAAAGATTGTTATCATACATATCTGATATGGTTCCACCATTTCTTACAGCAATGGATGCAGCATCGTTAGATGAAAAATCATTATTATTTATTGAAGACGCTTCACTACTGCTCTGTACCAGTACACCATATTTTCCGTACTCCAGTTTATTTCTTGCTACAGTCACACCATTGGCATAGAGAACATAAATATCAGCATAAATATTGTTTTCATTGTAACTTCCCCAATCACTGTAGCCTGTAATGGTATTATCAGTAATTGTAAAGCCTGTGGGAGCGTAAGTTCCTGAAGGATAGTCATCACCCTCATTGGAGCTGTGGTATCCACTTACTAGAATTGCCGCAAGTGTAGCGCTATCCCTGTCACCTCCTCCGATTGAAAACCGGTTTCCCGAAATCGTCAGATTAGCTTCATATCCCAAAGCCTTCTTGCTTTCATGCTCGTCCGGATAATGTGTATACCAGGAATAGGTAGTCGTATCCACACCTCTTCCTACATTAGTAAAGGTATTTCCTGTAATAGCAGAATCTTTCCACATAGTGCACATGATAGCTGTATTTGTAATATTGTCAAAAGTACAGTTGCTTACATATATATTCTGGTAATAATATTTACCAACCAGCGCTCCATGGCTTCCAAATCCTCTTTTCAGATTTCTGAAGGTACAGCCTGTTACTCTTACATTCTCGCAGCAGGTATCATCATATACCTGATCGGGATGGTATTTCATAGTATATCCCGTATCATCGGAGTTCTCATCATCGTCATCTGATCCTCCGCCATATTCATGGAGTACATCTATCTGAAAGGCTTCCAATTCAGCACTGGAATGTCTTGTATTCTGGAAGACACATCCACTGACTTCAACATCCTTACATGCACCAATCTCAAGCGTATGCGTTGCAGCAGAATCTTCAAAAGTCACATTTTTAATTGTAAGACCTGTCATATGAGCAAATCTTACAGGAACCTTCTCATATCCTTCAGCATCCCAACATCCACCGATAAGAGTAATGTTCTGATAATCTGCATATCCGCCTGCGCCTCGCTTATTCTTTCCCTTAAGGGTAGTTGTAAGCATTCTGCCATAGCCATTTTTAATTGTTACGCCATTCATCTCCAGTGTTGTATTGCTGCCAATACGAAGCACATCTGATAACGCATAGGTTCCCTCCGGAATAATAACTCTTGATTTATACGAAGAATCCTCCTCATAGTTATCCCATGCATCTCTCAGGGCACCATTTACCAGCCCTCTGAAATCTGATTTCAGCTCGGCTCTTCCGGACAAATTATAGACATGCTCCCCATTTGATAATGTTGGATCATATGCATATTTTGTCAGCAGCGCAATTGAAAAAATTGAAAAACTCTCAGTATCACATTCAAGCGTATACTCCTTCAGATACTCAGGTTCCTCGAAAGCACCGGCATTTATGGCATGTACTTCATTCTTGCTCTTCAGTTCATGTGTTTCGGGATCAATATTAGACTCATCCACATATACTTCCGTGTCATCCTCATCAGGAAGCGCTATATCAGAATCTTCTTCCTTCACCTCGGTTTCAAGAGCAGCTTTATCATCCTCATGAAAATGATATATCTTGAACTGCGCACCTCCGCCGCAGCCTTCCATTGAATAGGACTTCTCCTCGGGGAGTTTTACTGAAATATGAACATCTCCATCTTCAGGCTGGATTTCTTCGCCCTCAGCGTCAAACAGCTTAATGTCAAAAGAATCTGTCTCAATGACACTTGTCTCAGACATATTCTGAATCTCATCCTCTGCCGCTTTTTCTTCGTCTTCCGTGAGTTTATCTATCTGAACCTCCGTACCCTCAGGAAGAATATTCTCATCAGCACTCAAGGCAAAATAGTAGCCGTCAATTTCAGCTTCATACTTAAATTCAGGGCTCTGCAATGGCGCATCAGTATCGTCCTCGCCGGCATCACCTGATGATACTTCCGGTTCAGGATCGTCCAGATCATCAGAATCAGCATTTCCGTCAGATACAGTAGGTTCATCCTGTTCCAGTCCGTCTTCAGCAATATCGGTATCTTCGGAACTACCTGACTCTGCAGCATCTGCTGTAGCAGAGTTTTCACCGTAAATATTTTCCTCAGCATTTCCATCAGATACTGATCCGATTATCTCTGTTTCCTCCGCAGCACAAACCACCTGCCCCTGCAGAATACTTGACACAGCTATAACCCCAACAAGAATATTTGCTAAAACTCTTTTCATACTATCTCCTTCTTAATTACTCCCCCGCCAAGTTACTTACTTTCTTCTCCAACCTGATTCTTAAACACGTGCTTTTTACCTGTCACATAATTTATAGCGATAACGAGCACGGTAACAATAATCTTTCCGTAAAGCTTCTTCATATGAACAATTTCAACAAGGAAAATAAGCCCCAAATAGTCAAGAATCATGGTTGCACCGCGCCAGAATACAAACCGTGCAAATTCCATGACAAGCTCAAAAAAATTATTGCATTTACTTCTGAAAACGAAGTTCTTATTGCATAAATATGCTGCAAGTTTAACAGTAATAAGGGTTATGAGATTTGCCAGTTTGTACTCCATCCCAAGCAAATCCAGAACATGAAACATGGCTACATTCAGAACACTTGTAGCCACGCCGAATATTGTATAAAGTATGGTTTCTCTGTTTACCAACTTTTTAAATATCTTTTCAAACATATATAATCTTTCCAAAATGTATTATTTATCTGTAGCTTCATCCTTGCTACTATCTCTGTCATAATCCAGTTTTCTTACATGATACTGAACATCCTCAAGAATCTTGCGGTTAGCAGCAATGACATCAGCCTGAAGCCCTACTATAAAGGTCATAAATCCGAGCATCATAAGTGTGCTTGCAAGGATAAGTGACTGAACATGGCCTCCATCTACGCCCATAGCTATAAAGCACAGATAGCGCACTCCCAGTATAAATCCGATCAAAAACGGAACCGCTCCGCAAATTGAGAAAAACTTCAGAGGTTTATACATGATATAAGCTCTGATAATTGTAAGCATGGACTTTTTCACATACCCCATCATACTGGAGAAAAGTCTGGAGGGTCTAAGCTCGGCGTTAGTCCGGATATTCACAGACTCCATCGGTATTCTCTCGCGTCCTGCCTGAACTATGGTCTCAAGAGTATAGGTATACTCATTAACCACATTGAGTCTCATGGCAGCTTCACGGCTGTAAGCTCTGAATCCACTGGGAGCATCGGGAATATCTGATTTTGAAGCCTTCCTTACAACCCAGCTTCCAAAATGCTGTAGTTTTTTCTTAATTGGTGAAAAATGCTCAGTCTGGTCTATCGGTCTTGCTCCGATAACAATATCCGCCTTTCCATCAATAATAGGACGTACCAGCTTCTCAATATCATCTCCGTTATACTGATTATCAGCATCCGTATTAACGATAATATCCGCACCGTTTCTAAGACATGCGTCAAGACCTGCCATAAAGCCCTTGGCAAGCCCCTTGTTCTTCTTGAAATTCACAACATAATGAACACCCCAGTTCCTGGCAACCTCTACTGTATTGTCCTTACTTCCGTCGTTAATTATGAGATATTCTATAGTATCAATTCCATCTATGTGCTTTGGAAGGTCATTAAGTGCAACCTCCAGAGTCTCAGCCTCATTGAAGCACGGTATCTGTATAATAAGCTTCATTAAAATCTCCTAGAATTAAATCAATATAAAAAAACATACTTCTCTTATATTAATGGTTATTCCCAAACACTGCAAGAAAAAGTCAAATAATCAGAATTTTCTCCTGATTATTTGACTTTTCAGCGCTATTATATCTATTTAATTCTCTTTCTCAAAATAGTAGCTATTATGATATGCAGAAAAAGCTACTTTGGTATAGGTATGCCCCGGATATTTTTTCATAACTTCCTCGAGGAACTTATCATCATCTTCTTTCACGGCAACCATTAGAACAAAATCCTTATCTGCATACTCTGATGTATCCGGAAGCTTACTCAAATCCTTACTGTCAACCATTGTAAGTCCCGCATACTCGGAAGCCTCAAAAAAGGATGTATGCATTCTGAATCTCTTTCCATGTATCATTATAGCATCAAGATCAGCGTGATCCTTAGCCCACTCTACTGATTCTCTTGTAAAACTGTCCGTATATCCCCACTCCATACCAACGAAGGCTGTACTTAGCATCACACAAAAAAACACAACTGTTACAACAAGGGCTATACTTCTCTTGCACAGAGTCAAAATCACATTTGTACATACAATCAAAACCGATGTAAGCGCAATTCCATATATTGGGAAAAAGTACCTGTCTGCAGCATACGGAGCAGTCGCAGCTATCATCACCATGTATGCAAAAATCGCAACCCCAACAAGAACAAACTCTGTACAAAATCTAATATGACGCTTTTTTATTCCCATTATCATCAGAAGCAAAACCGCAACTATTGCGATACCAAAAATCACCGGATTGCCAAATAACTCTCCGATTACAATTCGAATATCCCCAACTAAATTAGCCTTAAGAACCGAATCGCTACCTGCGTTACTTATAGTCTGTTCTCCTCTGTCACTACTGAAAAAGTGTCCCAGCATTCCAGGGAAAATAGTAATGCATAAGCCTGCTGAGATGCCCATTGATACTGTATATTTTATAAGTGCAGAGATTTTTCTTTTTATCAGGCAATACACACCAAACGAAAAAGACAGCAGTACAACGAAAATCATGCAATAATAGTGTGTCAGCGCCCCAAGCACAGCTGTTGCAGTAAGCGCCGTAAGAAGCTTTCTTCCCTCCTCTCCCCTTACATATCTGATATAAAAATATGTAAAAAGCATCACACAAAACATTGCCATCGTATACATTCTTATGAACATGGCCATATTTAAGAATGCCGGAGAAAGCGCAAAAACAGCAGCCAAAACTGTCCTTACCTTAAAATCATCCATATAAATTGAGACTATTTTCTCAAATACATATAATCCCGCAAGGCAAAAGAAGATATTTATCACTCCACCAAACCACATGGAAAACTTTCCGGGAAAAAGCGAACAAATAGTATGCAGAATAACATAATAAAAAGGTGGATGAACATCCGATGCCTGGTTTTTCCAAACATTGACATAATCAAAACGATGCCCTTCAGAAACTGAAACATACTCCATCCAAGGCGTGTTTGCAGGAATGTATTTTATCCCATCCTCATAAGTCATGCTCCGGGAACCGTAATGATTGGACAGGCCAAAGGAGTATACCTCATCTATATTTACATTGAATTTTCTACTGAATGAAAAAACAAGGAGCAGCAAAAAAACAATATATAGAGAGTATCTTATCATTTTTTCAGAACGTTCCATAATTATTTATTTCTTTCATATTTCACATTTTTCTTATTTACAACGCTTAAAATCATGATACGATTCGATCAAACATCTTTATATAATCGTTTGCAACGCTCTTCCATGAAAAAATCTCTTCTGCTCTTTTACGACTTACCTCAGACATTCTGCTTTGCTCTTCTTCTGTAAGATTAATATACTTTACAACTGATTCATAAAATCTGTCTAAGTCCGCATCAGCGATCAGACCATTTTCTTCAATTAATTCATCACTTCCCTGACAAGGGCTCATCACTACTGGAAGTCCGCATGCCATTGCCTCTAAAACTGCGTTTGGCATTCCTTCTTTTTTTGAAGGAAAAACAAAAACATCACCCTGCTGATAATAGCCACGCAATTCCGACTTGTCCTTTTGACCATAGAAAATTACATTATCACTAATCCCATATTGTTCCGCCATGTTCTCAAGTATGCTTCTGTATGGGCCATCACCGACTATCAGTAATCTGACTTTTTTTGCTGTTGCCGTTTCTATGTCTTTTATTCTTGGAATAAGATATTGCAATCCTTTCCTCTCTATCAGGCGGGAAATAAAAAGTAACCGGATTTCACTATTGTCCGATTCTGAATCATTTTTCTTCAAAGGATAGTATTTTTCCGTATCAACTCCGTTATAAATAACATCTATAGTATATTTACTGCAAAAATCCAACGCAAATTCTTGGAGTCCCTTGCTATTAGCCACTAGTCCATCAGCATTCTTCCAAATAATCTTAACAAACGGTCCTATCAATTTATATATAGTCTTAAACCGTTCCTGAAATCCCGGAATGTCTCCGCCCCCGAATCTGACAACATAGGGCAAGTGATATTTTTTCTTTAGATGATAACCTATTGGTCCACTTGGAATTCCAAAGAAAATTTGACATATATCATATTTAGAAGATGTATTTTCCGCGTCAGCTACCAGTTTGCAGGCAAAGGAATCTGCCTTATGAATAAAATCAAGCATTTCTGCAAAACCGCAGCTTTCTTTTTTTGAACGCTTTGCCTTAACCCTGTAAATTGTTATGGTGCCGCTATAATCATCAATAATTTCTTTTTCCTGTAACCCCTCGTACCATACAGTAACAATGTCTACAATATGATTATTCTTTGCATATTCTCTTGCAAGATACATGCAGGCATTTGCTCCACCACCACCAATAGGCGGGTATTCATGTGATATTATAAGTATTTTCATTTCGTTTTCTTCAACCCATTTTTCGTTTTATATTTTCATCTTTTACAGAAAAATATAGATTCCTGTTTTTCATCAGAAAAACGGGAATCGTATTGGACCAGGCCCTCGCTTGCGAGGGGCGTGTCCTGCCAAAGGCAGGATTCTTGTGGGGCTTTTCCTTGTTTGCCCCACAAGAAGTCATATTTTTATGCTATCCCGTCACCTTCAATTTTCTTAATTTCCTTATATGAAAAAAATACTGTTACAAAAACATACGGCAGCATAGATACCTCTGTAGCAATTGTCGCACCCATAGCTCCCATACCGGGTATAAGTAAATAATTTAAGACTATATCCAATAAAATCACTACAACATATGTTATGCTCCTTATATTTGCTTTGCCTCTGAAGTCGAGAAAGGTAGCATAAAAATTTGACACAGCATTCATCATATGAAAAATAGTAAGTACACGAAAAATTTCTGCAGCTTTAACATACTCACTTCCATATAAGAACGGTATAAGTATCGGTGCTAAAACAAAAATAAATACCGCAATAAACAAAGCTACGGTAAAATTCACCATAGCATATCTATTAAATTTCTTAATTTTAGCCTTCTTTTCATTTTGATTAATGATCACAAACGAAGTCATTACACCGGTGGCAATAGACACATTCACATGCCCGGCCTTATTTGTCAGATTCTTTGCAATACTATAGACAGCAACTTCTGATTTTGTACTTAAGATTCCAAGCATAAAAGTATCTAATTCTATAAGAATTGCTGCTCCTATACCAACAACAAACATTGGAAGGGCATATTTTATTATTTTTTTGGTGTACTTTTTAATTATACTTTCATCAATGGCCTCAAATATTCTATAGTCCTTTTTAATCAGACATAATCCGATTATAAGTAATATTAAACCTGATACAATATATCCATATGCAACAGCTTCAATATTATGAAAAAGCTTAAGAAAAAGCCAGCAAAATAATAGATTCAAAAAGTATTCCAGTACCGTGACAATAAATACATCTTTAAAATTTCCCAATCCAACGAATAAATGTTTGTAATAAACAGCAAATGCATTAAAAAATATCATGCCCACCGAAAGAAAAATAAGTGACTTCAAATGTGGATATTTATCCGGATAACCTAATTCAGGGGCAATAACATAAAGAACAATAACAACAAGAATGCTTATCACAAAAGCTGATATCAGTCTCAATATGATAGAAGCATTCAGACATTGCGTTCTTGCATCCACAGTATCACAATGTGAAACTATTACTTTTGCTGAATTATTTATTCCGGCCCAGCCAATAAAAAAACATATATTCAGTATTGCAAAAAAATACGCCCATTCTCCGTATAATGTCTGTCCTAAAAGTCTGGTCTCTAGTATATCCAGAAGCATCAGCGCAATAAGGGATACACCTTTACCCGCCAGAGAATATACGACATTATAAAAATTAGCTCCCGGTTTTAGTGCAGCTTTATTCATAAAACACAAAAATCCATTTCAATTATTTTTTTATACTCCTTGCACCTTCATCTGTAATTTCAACAACATCCTTTATACTGTAGGGAGAATCAATATGTGTTCCATAATAAGTCTTCATCATAATTTCGCTCATAAGACCAAATACAAACAGCAAAACACCTATAATGACAAAGAATATAGTAAGCAGTGGCGGGAAAATGTTATTCGACATCTTTCTTCCGGATATGAATAAACACAGAGACCAAATTCCACATATGAATCCCAGGCCGATAAATCCAAGTCCGGCACCGCCAAGCAGATGAAGTGGTCTGCTGGCAAATTTATTCCAAAACCAGACTGAAATCATATCTACAAAGCCTTTGATTGTTCTCTTCCAGTTGTATTTTGTAACTCCTGCCGTTCTGGCTCTATGGTTTACAACTATTTCACCTACAGTAAAGCCCTTGATTTTAAGTAAGGCAGGAATAAATCTGTGTTGTTCGCCATATAGGTTGAGGCCTTCAAAGCATTCTTTCTTGTATACTTTTAGCGAACATCCACTATCATGTATACCATCATGTACGATTAATCCCCTGAGAAAATTTGCTCCTCTACTGGTAAATCTCTTCATCAAAGTATCTTTACGGTTCTTTCTCCAACCGGAAACCACATCCAGATTATTATCTTCCAGATACTTAATCATTTTGGGAATGTCCGCAGGATCATTCTGCCTGTCTCCATCCATCGTAACTATATAATCATACTGTGCCGCCTTAATTCCGGCATCCATTGCTGCTGTCTGACCAAAATTGCGTCGCATTTGAATAAGTTTAAGCGGTGCAAGTGTTTTACATATCTCAACAGTTTTATCTTTTGAACCATCATCAATGAAAATAATCTCAAACTGATAATTGTTTTCCTTACACACATCTAAAATTTCTTTATGAAGTTCCGCAACGTTTCCTTCCTCGTTGTATACCGGAACTACTACTGATAATCCATTCATTCTCTATTACCTGCTCCTTATTTTTTATTCTTTGCGGCAAATATATGCTTCAGAGCAATGATCTCTCCCAAGACTTTCAACCACATATCCATGCTCTGTAAGATCGTTTATTACCGCGGAAATATCCCTTTTTGTACTCCTCCATAACACAAAGTCCTTCTCCGGGAAATCAACCGAATCATAACTGTAATCATTAAGGTTCACTGCATAAATATTTGATTCAGATGACATTAAATTTACACAGTCATATGTTTCATGTCTTTTTGTGTTTAACGAAGAATCCCCGTATGCCCTTGTTACTAGCACTGTGTCTAAGGTGTTATACTTATTAACTTCATTTATCATCGAAGCATCATTTTCATATAAATATTCAATGTTCCTTGCTTTAAAGGGAATTATTGCACTGATAAGTACACAAACAGCTATGATTCTATATACACCTTTGACAGAATTTTCAGGAGCTGTTTTTTTAATTAACCGGTCTACCAAATACCATAGAGATATGACAATCATTGAAAATCCCAAACAATAATATCTCCATTTTTCTAACCCTGACCATGCTACAAAGGCTGTAAATATGGTAGTCGCGCCCAATAGGATACATATAAAATATGCATTCATTCCAAATTTATTCCAATCAGGCTTAACCGGCTTACCTATAGTTTCCGAAATCCCTTTAACTTCTTTTTTTGATTTTAAAATTATATATACAGTAACAGCTATGACACAGGCAAATACAATAATCCAACTCCCAAAGTACCCATCTCTGAACAATTCCGTTATCCATTTCAGGCAGTCCTTTATATCATCCAGGGATGGACTATGTAATTGCAGAGCAATACTCGCAGAAACCTTTGATTCGCTTTCACTTATATAATCATTGGGATGTAAAAGGATATCTAATTTTCCTGTTCCGATCACTGCAATTATCCCACTTATTGCAATTGAAACTCCGTAGACAATAGACTTTATTTTTTGTTTTAAAAAAATCAGCCCTGCAAAAAAACAGATTGATATCGCCCCAAAATAAATAATTGCAAATTCGGAATTTTTGTACATCAAATAAATAATCAGAAGAAAGCAAATCTCCTCAAATATGAATTTTCTCATCCCGGTCTCTATCCACATATTATGAAGCAGTATCAGGGACAGAACAAAATACATCATAACGAGCATGTAAAATCTGATATATTCAACATGGGTTATCACGAAACTTGAAAAACCGAACATTGCAATTGACAAAAACTGTATTTCTTTTGCAATATTCAGTCGGTTCATAAGGACAATTAGCAAAATTTCAGTTAAAATAAGCAGTATTACATTAAGAACCAATGCAGGAACCTGCGAAACATGATCATATCCATATATGGATTCGGCAATATTTAACAGGCCAAAGTAATTTCTACCTGTGAGAATCTTTCCAATCGCCTTATAAAAAGGCATTCTAAAAAGACTCTCTTCGTCAGAAAGCAATAAGTACTTTTTATAATTTGAGTTCTCAACCCACTCGTTGAACTTAAAATCATCACTGGTGGTTATGTACTTTGCAGTGTCACCATTGCCGGTATAACTACTGACATACCCCATAGAATACAACTCATCAATAAAATAATTCTGTTTTGCATTTGCCCAGTACATAATTATCAATAGTTGCAATATGACAATAATTGTAAAGACAAATATCTCTTTTTTCTTACTTCTCACAGCTATATTAATAGTTATACCTTTCTTATAAAAAATCTGTCATAACTGCAGCCACACCCATTTTCTTAAGGCGTCTAAAATCTTCTTTCAAATTAACCGGATGCGCAATCACACCCACACCACACTTTTTAAATTTTTTTACGGCTTCCTTGGTCACAAAGCTCTTATAAAAAGCAACGTATTTTATCTTTTTATGTCTCTTACATATTTTTGCAAATTTGTTAAAGTCCGCATATCCCCCTTTTTTCGGAGATCCGGTCATTCGATATGCTTCAAATATATATTCACTGAAATTATGAAATGATTCCATCTTTTTATATTGTTCTTCATAGTAAATCTGCGGAATTATATTATCAAAATAAGCTTCTGCCTTTTCCTTTTTGCATATCTTAAGCAGTTCCTTATATACCTTAATGAGATTCTTATCCTGTGTATCCACGATCAGCTTCATATCAGTATCTTTTAACAGCTTAATTGCTCTTTTCGCTGACATGGGAGTACCCTTTTCTGCAGGTTTCTCATTCTTGAATTTTTCATATGACACTCTTTCATACCCAAAACTATCAAACGCATGATCACATACTAGTACTCCATCAGAAGTAAGCATAAAGTCTATTTCAATGACTTTACTGCCATTTTTAATTGCATCAATAAGCGACTCCTCGCAATTGGCATGCCTGATTCCGTTATAACCTCCGCAGGCATGAACTATCTTTTTTCTCTTCAGGCTGTCCGAAAGAGATGATGCATGCACTGTGCCCTGTGGCGCCAGCATAGCAATAGTTAATATAGCAACTATCCATCCTGTTAGTCTTCTCATTAGTTTCATATTCAATTTCCCCCTCAATCAAAAAGGTAGCCAAATCACTTTGGTTACCTTTTTGTACTTATATATAATATACATCGTTTGTCAAAGCATTTCCACGCATTTTATCATTTTACCACAGCTGAGTATTTTCCCAGTGAGGCAATAAAACGTCGCCACTTCTTTAGACTCTTTTTAATTATAAATTTGCGGTAGGATATTATCATAGTGTTCCTCATTATCTAAAATATCAGGTGATTACCATTCCTTTT
This sequence comes from Butyrivibrio sp. AC2005, assembly GCF_000424145.1. GTDB lineage: Bacteria > Bacillota > Clostridia > Lachnospirales > Lachnospiraceae > Butyrivibrio. The sequence continues at coordinate 63,253 of NZ_AUJI01000009.1, read as the reverse complement.
TCTTGTTACCTTTATCCGTAAGCTTTTTATAAGAATCTATGTGGTAAGCACTATCCTTTTCGCCCTTAGTGTATACTTTGTTACCCTTGAAAGTAACCTTTCCAAACTTTGTCTTGCTCGTGTTTGCAGAAATGAATGCACCACATATTCCACCCTTAATTGTGTTATTTGTTACCTTAACCTTACCCTTATCGAAGCCTCCCTTTCCGTTTCCATATACCTGAATATGAAGACCGGGTGAGAAATACTTTCTTGATTTAGGTGCATTGCTGATAAGTTTGTTGTGCTTTACAGTAATGCCCTTTGTATTGAAAATCATAAGTCCTTCAGCAGTCTCACCTGTCAGTTCGCAATTGGTAACCTTAATATTCTTATGATATTTACTCTTAAACTTCTTGTTGCTCTTATCATAGTTAGCGCAGACTGCTCTGCAGCCGATTACCTTGCAATTGTTGATTGTAATATTCTCGCAGCATGTACCATCAAGAAGTCCTGCATTCTTTCCCTTAAGGAAAGGAGCTGTTCTGGGTGTTGCAACATCTATCTGTATCTGTTCTTCAACACTCTTCTTTCCACCTGTTCCCTGGCCTTCTATTACACAACCATCAATAATAACATTCTTACATGCAACAAGCTCAATTGAGTGATTCTCCATGTTCGCCATCTTAATTGTCATGTTGGTAAACTTAAGATTATCACCATAGTGGAATCTGAAAGATGAACCATCTAATTCAAAATTGGATGCTCTTAACCATGTTCCACCATTTATACTAAAGTTAGAAATTGATTTACTGTCATCACTGTTATGAACCGCAGACTTCTTACATAAGATAGTCGCACCGGTTGCGTCTATACTGGTTCCATCAATTGCATCAATGGGTCCCTTTAAATAAAACTCATCACCTGCTTTAAGTTTAACGGAATCACCTCTCTTTAGGGCTTCTTTTATATTATTAGTATCTGCGTATTCATCCTCACCACCAGGCTTACTCTCTGGATTGTGTGTGATTGTTACCGTTGCAGCCTTTGCCTGGACAGGCACAATCAGCATCATGGAAAAAGCCATAGCCGCAGCAGCAAGACCCACCTTGGAAATATTCTTAATATCCCTCATAAAAAACTACCCTCCTATTTATTCAGTAAGCTATACACGTGATTTCGAATCACATTTTACTTGCCATTTCTCATAAACCACAGATTTATTATAGCATTCACCGATATAGGATTTTATAAAGCAACTATTAAACTTTTATTTAGATTCACAAAATTTTTATTACAATAACGTACTACAATATCGTATATTCTATTTCAATTCTTATGCCAAAGCACAAAAACACCGAAGAAATTTTTTGTATCATTTCTTCGGTGTCTAATAATTTAATGCAATCCTATATATCCATATTATTCTTTAGTCCCGCAAGGAGATGCATCTATTTCTATATATCCGCCAGTATCTTTTTTCATCTTCCTCAAAGCGCTTATCACAAGCTCTGTTTCAGAAGATGCATCTTCCAAGGTATTAACAGGCGTTTTTGTGCTTAAAATATGAGATGGTTTTAAAGACACATTGCTGCTTATGCAGATATTGTATTCTTTTTCAGGATCCAATACCACATCTCATCTGTTAATTCAAAAGATCATGATAAAAAAATGCAAAATCCGCACCGATCTTATTAAGATATTTTATATCGCTTGCTGTCTTGGTATCATACATTCCAATCTTAATACCTTTTTCATGTACCTTATTATCAATATTTATTTTTAGTTATCATTTCACTTTTCCTGAATTATTCATCATATTACTAATGTTGTTCATAAAGACTCCACTCTCCCGACTTTGATGTTTTGTATTAATTCATCAATCCTCTTGCTAATAACTTAACTTTTAATAATACTATCAAAACATTCTCAATTATTATACTTAAAATAGTAACTAACATGATTTTGAGCTTGATTCTGAGATATACATTCATAATTGTGATATAGCGTTTTTACTTCTTCTAAAGCCCCTTCAATATTATCAATACCACATATTATCAAAACAAAATCTTCTCCGCCCAAGCTATCTTCTTCCAGTAAAGTTGTAAGATTCTTATGATTAACAAAATATGAGCTTTTATAGTATTTTACCTCTTCCATGCATGCATAAAGCTTAAATCTAGATGAATGAACAATTAAACAATCCTTACCAAAATATTGCTGTGCCCATTCTAAAGAAACGATATCATCCGAATACAAGTAATCCCACACGACATTCTTCCAAGCAAAGAAAACTATCATACATAATCCTATAGAACAAATCCAGAAATAGACTTCTCTATTACTCAGAATGATTTTGGTAATTACAAAAACAACAACAAAAAACAAATTTCCATAAACCGGATAATAGTATCTTGTATTAGAATAAGGCGCCATTGCAGCTACAACAATAAAGTATAATAATAGAGAAACAAAAATTATCCTAACTTCGTTGGGAATTCTAATATTTTTCCTCTGTTTTACAAGAAACAAAGCCACTCCCAGCAACACTAAAATTGCTACACAATAATGACCAACAAACTCTCTGCACAGTCTTGTCATCATAGGCATAATATTTTTCAAGAAAACTTCCATTCCTGATGCGTTATTCAAGGCCTGTTTACCGCGATTACCCTCAAATAGGTGATGTATTATTTTAGGAAAAATAGCTATTGATAAAAGTGCTGAAACAAGCATAGAAAAGCCATATTTTATAAAATCTCTCCATCTCTTATTAAAGATAAGGAAACATCCATATACCACCGAACAACAAACTATGTAGAACATGCAATAATAATGCGTCAATGTTCCTAGTATAGTCATAATAACTATTCCAACATATGTACCTATACTTTTCTTTTGAATACTACATATAAAATAATATGTAAAACCCAAAACAACACATGAAGCCATAACATACATTCTCATGAAGGTTGCCATATTAACAAATGCCGGAGATAGTGCAAACATGAATGATGCAACTGTCAGTACCCCCCCCGAATTTTCAAAATATAATCGAAGTATTTTTCTTAGCATAAACATACTAACTAGAGAAAAAAATATGTTAATAATTCCAGCATACCAAACAGAAAACGATTCAGGAAAAAAAGAGCAGATAGTATGTAACACTGCGTAATAAAGTGGTGGGTGAGTATCTACTCCCTGGTTATCCCAAACACTCTTATAATTAAATTTATTATCTTTAGATACTGTCACATAATCCATCCATGGTTTGTTTGCAGGAACATATTTAATTCCATTTTTTATTGTCATATTTTTTTCGCCGTCAGCTTTATGATTAGCCAAGCCATAGGAATAAACCTCATCCACATGATAATTTATTTTTTTACTAATTACGACAACCAAAATAATCCCCAATAATAAATATGGCAATTTTGAGCATATTCTCTTTAAATTTAATCCACTCTCATTCATTTATAAGTCCTTATAATAAAGCTTCACTTACTGTCTCTTACTATCTTACAGCTGTGTATCTTCTTATTTGAATCATAATTTATCCCTACTCTTACTATCTCTCCGGAATAATCCTTAAGCACAGCATCATACTTCTTCTCATCTATCTGAGAAATAGCTTCCTCTTCAGTTTTATCCCATTTAAGTTCAATGATAATAGCAGGGTATGCCGTATCTCTTCTTGGGATAAATACAACATCTGCAAGTCCTCTGCCTGATGGTAGCTCCTCTATCCTAAGAAACCTGTCAACACACACTATGTACGCGAACTTGATAGCATATCTGAGTGCCTGCTCATTGTTATAATATTGTGGTGCGTAATTGGACTCTCTGACCTTTTCAATAGCACTCGCAACCGCTTCCTCATTTCCCGCTATAGTATCCTCAAGGAGCATTTCCGAAGTTTGGATGAGCTTCAGCAGCTTCGTATGCTTGGGATTCTCTATAATATCAGTAAATTCCTGCTTTACTTCCTCATTAGGTATTCTTACGCGCTGAGATTTTTTATCATAAGTCAGATATCCAAGATGTATAAGCAGGGTAATGACATCGTCTTTTGAAGAAAATGATTCAAAATCATTCTTGAAATTCCTTATATTTACACGAAGATGTTCTCCTGATAGAAGCTTTAATATATCCTCCTGTAAACCATCTTCATTCATGTTTATATAAGTTACCAAATTCTCGGCAGCAGATGTCTTCCGCCAATGCGAAGAATAATCCCCCGACTTAACCGCTTCCATTACGGAATAGGGATTATATAAAGCTCCAATTTCCTCAAATTCATAACCGTCATACCACTGTTTAATCAGGTTAAAGTCCCTATGATATTCCTCACATAGATTCTTTACTTCTGTCTCGGTAAATCCGGTATATTTTGTAAACGGGCCCGGATCAATTATTGTATATTCCTTAAAATCAGAAATAGCAGATTCCGAACCATCCTTTTTTATCGGGAGTATACCCGTCATATATGCTGCAGCCACAACCTTTGGTGTGAAATTTCTGTTTTTAAACCACTCTCTTAAAAGATTCAAATAAGATTCCTGTGTCTTATCGTCCTCTTTTGCTTCACGAATTACAGCATCCCACTCGTCGATTATGAAAATAAATTCCTTACCTGATATTTCAACATACTTCTCAATGCAATCCGACAAATCCGCAGTACTCTCTAACTGAGGACACACTTCAATCAGATCAGCTCTGATGCCTTCAGTAATAAAATCCACTATGTCTGCAACAGATTTTTTATTCCGTTTTAGCTTTGACAACGCGCCTGCAATATCAATCGTTATTACATTGTACTTGTTCAAATAACACTCATACTCTTTACTATGGGATATATCCAATCCCGTAAACAAATTCTGAGAATCACATGTACAGTCATAATAAGCACTTAGCATATCAACAGCAAAGGATTTTCCAAACCTTCGGGGACGACTGATACACACTAATTTATCTGTAGTGTTAACCCGTCCATTCATAACCTCTATAAGTCCGGTTTTATCTACATATTTTCCGTTAATCATTTCGGCAAAGCCATTATTTCCGGGATTTAAATATGTACCCATTCTATCACCTCATCTGTTAAACGCTTATTTTATCCGAATTATAAATCTTGATATATCCTGATAATCTTTATCTTACCATTCTTTCCAATTCTTTGCCAAAATTGTATTGTTGGACATTTGTTGGACTCTTGCTTTTACAATTGGCATCAACAATGAATGTGAGGAGAATATGAGAAATGGAACAGATATTAACTAATAAAAAAGAAGAGTATATTCAGAAAGCAGACGGAAGGATTCTGCTTCAGACAATCCTGATCTTAACCGCAGTGATGCTTGATCTTCTGGGAATAATCCGGATTCTTGATCCTAACAGATTTATTATCTATACATTTCAGTCAGCTGCATGTATAACGATTATATTTTTATCTTATGTGTATATAGAAGATAAAAATCCGACTAAGATAAGAATTTTTCTCTTTAACTATGCAGGCCTTGAAGCCTTAAGGGCTGTGCTCCTTAACACAACAGGAATAAATCATACTGTAGGCATCACAGCCAAAATTATTCTTATCGCCCTTTCCTGCACAAGTGCTGCTATGGCGATAATTATTGATAAAAATATCTGCGAGAAAATCGCTATTCTAATGATTGTCCTGGAGACATTGCTATATGCAGTCTTCCTCATAGGATTCCCCGGAGTTCTACTCGGAAGACTTAACAGGTTTCTCCCCTTAGCAGGAATTCTCATAGCTATCAGCATCTTCTTAGTTATTAGAACAAGAAATGAGCCTGCTAATTAAATCTTCATCTGAAGATACTACCAAATCAGATAATATCTCATCCATGGATATATAAGCCTCCTGAGCTCTGCTATAGCCTATTTTGTCAGGCATCCAGAGAAACAGGGGCTTTTTTATTTCCACAGCTGCAAAAGCTCTTGGACTGTAATCAGCCACAACTGCATCCGCAGCTGCTATAAGCTCATTTACAGAGAGCGGGGGCATATTCTTGAAATCTGCTTCCCTGATATCTGATGAATTTTCGGATGTGTGCCCTTCTTCAGAAAAATCATATCCTGAATTCTTTGTGCCACCGGTCATCTGGAATTTCTCTACATCGCTGCCAGCCACATTCTGAAGCGCTACCATTTCAGCAAGGCTCCTTCTGGGATCAAAGGCAAATCCCTCCAGATAATCGGGAATATCCACCATGCTTCCCGGTTTTCCATCAACGGCCATACATACACACACATGTGTCCTTGCAAAATCCTCATGCATCTTTGTCAAAAGCCGTCCGATATATCCTCCCAGCTGTTCTCTGTCCTTACAGATAAAAGCAATGATTTTCTTACCTTTCGCATAAGGAATCATATTAAGGAGTCTATCTTTTGCATCCGTTCTGTAATTCTCATCCGAAAGCATGCGAAATGCAGGATTGATATCATTCGTTATCACGCCTTTATTCTTAAGCTTATAGTTCTTTTTCCAAAACTCCTCTTCCTCTTTTACGCTTCCGTAAACCTGATCATACTCCGTCTTCACGGGAAAAAGCCTGCTCTCCCTTACTTTGTAACCGCTTCTGGCCTCCTTGGATGCTCCCCACATAGGGTAAAGCGGACGAAGCTCAGGGCTGATCTGTATAACCATTGTCTCAGATCTTACATCAAACATTCTAAGAATATATGGTTCACCTGCGACGTAGATTCTCTCTGCTCCTGCCAGCTTTTCACAAAAATCCTCAATATTATCCTTGTTATATTTCACATCCTTAAGAATCTCAAATTTCTCACCTGTCTTTTCGGTTTCTTCTTCAAGAATTCTCTCTACTCCGATAAAAGCATCCCACTCAGAGCCTTCATCCCCAAGGAATACAACCCTGCCCTTAACAAGAGGCATAGCTGTTCCCTTAACATAAGCTTTCCTGGCCTTTTTTCGCAGTTTTTCCATCTCGGAAATCCGCTTTTCCTCAGCCCCAAAAAGTCTCTTTACCTCCGGAAGATCACAAAAATCACCATCAATAACTTCTGCTCTCTTATACTTGTCTATCCTGTCGCCAAAGAAATCAGTTGCTATCCTTTCTGTTGCATGGCCATCGCAGGCACTCATGAATCTCTCGCGGAATGCATGTACCCTTTCCTTGTCGAATCTCTCATCCACATGCTCAATAAAGTCTATCATCTCAGCATTGGTATAGCACACCGGTCCGGGAGTAAGCTCCTCAAAGTTGTAGTAGAAGCCTCTCCAGTCGAAATAGTTTGCCAGATCATATGCAAAAAATAACATAGGCTTTTCAAAAATAGAGTATTCGAATATTAGTGAAGAATAGTCCGTAATACAGATATCAGTCACACACAGAAGCTCATCTATACTCATGCTGTCCGTCATATCCGCAGCAAATCCTGCATACTCTGCAGAAATGTCCGGCTTATTCTTAACTAAGGGATGGTGTTTAAATATCAGCACATATTCATCCTTAAAATGTTCATAAAACTTTTTTACCTCAAACATATCAGGCGTCATGGCATTTCTCGGAATCCCCCTGAAGGTCGGAGCATAAAGAATAACCTTTTTCCCCTTTGCAGTAGGCATCGCATCATACAAATGCTCATATGCTGCCTGCTTAAAATCATCTCTATAAAAAACATCTGATCTTGATATGCCAAGTCCCTTTACACAGGAAGGATCCATTCCCATGGCCTCAGCATATGCCCACTCAACTTCAGGGCTGGATACTGTAACAAGATCATATTTGGGATGGAGCCTGTAAACAATTCCCTTCTTACCGTCATTATAGATTTTATCTGCCGTACTGTTTCCAAACTTCTTAAAGGCACCTGCTGCATGCCACACATTCATGGCATGAGTTCCTCGTCTTACCTTAAATGACCCTTGAGTATCACTACTGTCGTTATAGATAAGATATCTGGCTGTTGCAGCATCCTTTATAAAATCAATCTGCCTCTTAAGCTCCTGTCTGTTATTAACAAATCCCTGCCTTAAGAAGTGGCAGTGAATATCCATCTGATAGCCCCTTACAAGGTAATTAAAAAGCTCCCTATAGCTGTCTGTCAGCTCACCGAATCTGATTTCCAAAAAAATTACCTTATCATCCTTTATGGGTTTTACGGCATTAAAATGATATATAATCGGGAAAATTATCTTTCTCGTAAGAATTCTGTTGAAATTTGCGGACAGACTGGTGTTAGCTGAAACCGAAGCTTTAAAGGTTCCGCCTTTAACATGTCTGTTATCAAAAAAACTCATGCCCGAGTTTCCTCCTCATCTTCTCTGCTGATCTCTGAAAATATCCATGGACATCGCTATAAGCGGCACCAATGCCATCTGAATAGGATACAGATATCTGATATGCGCTCCGCTCTGCGGTCCCAGGATGCATAGTGCTATAATCGCAAGAAACGGCACACACATCATAAATACATATTTATTCTTCCTTACTATCGCATATAATGCAAGAAGAATCAGCGTCCATGTGTAGGTTGATGATGAACTGAAAATTCCTATTATCGGATATGTTGAGATTATTGTCTGTAATTTGTATATCTTTTCTCTGTATTTAGTCAACGTTTCCGACTGCGGAAAGCAAAAATCCGCACCTTCTTCTGCAAGAATCTCATTTAATTCCTCCATAGTGTTTGCTGTAGAATCGTAATTGTAGTATGCCTTATTAAACGGTACAGGATAAAACAGCTCATATTTAAACTCAAGGAGAGCATAGAAATATACATTCGGATGCTTCTTCATCATAGAGAAAAATGCTTTATAATATCTTTTCATATCCTCTGATGTTGCGCTCTCATTGAAAGCATTCTTTACAGGCGAGGAATGTCTTGGATTATATCTTTCCGCAAGATTATCATATCCAAGCACAACATCTATAGCTTCCTTTTCCTCCTCTGTCACATCCTCCTCACAGTCTCTTACATATCTGGCAGTCATCTGAAAGGGAAGCGACAGCATCTCTCTTTTACTTCCCTGCATAATTCCCATAGCAGGTAAAAGCGCATTATTCCATAACGAATGCACCAGAATAGTCATAACCATAAGCGCCAGCACAGTAAGCTTTTTCTTACGACCAAGAAGAAGCAATGCAAATACCAGAGACAGTAATATTATATAATACGCATCTTTTCTGAAGGCCATCATTCCCAAAAGTGAAATAACAAACACTATGCAAAGTTTTTTCCCCTTAAAGGATTTATAGGCTCCTGCCAGAAACAACAGCATAAAACCGGTATATATAATATCCTTGGTACAAAGAAACATATATCTGGTAAGGTGACCACCCGCAAAAAGCACGTACATCATAAATAGAAGATTCCAAAAATCAGAAAATCCCTGCTCCGTGAACACCTTTACAATATACGAAAAGCAAATCAGCATGAACACAAACTGTATTAAAACATAGAAAAAGATTCCGATATTAAAGGATCCAAATAGCATAACACCGGTTTTTATGCATCCATACATCAAAAGGGTATGCAGAATCGGATGATGATTATCCAGTTTAGAGCCTGTATATTCTACCGCATAGTGATTAAAAGAAGCTGAATTAAAAGCACCTGCAAGCTGCGCCTTATTATCCGACATCAAAAGGCCCGGATAAGCAGCTATCAGAAAAGGCAAAAAGCAAACAAATAAAGTAACAAACGTTGTCATAAATGGCTTATTTCTAAGCATCTCTATATATTTGCCAAATATCCAGGGCGCATAAATCCTGACTCTCTCTTTTTCCAGAAACACTTCAACCAAATATGCTGCCACGGAAAATGCGACAAAGAGCAAAGCAGAATATCCAATATATTCCGCAATGCTCTTCATAAGATTATCCTTTATAAGCTCTATTCCACCTGTTGTTTTAACGGAATAGCCAACTGTCAGGAAAAAAGCAAAAAACATAGACACGATAACATCTGCTACTATAAAACTCTTTTCCGAAAAAATCTTCAAATACTTTTTCAATCAGTCTCACTCCCCATATTCGAAGAACGAATCCACCCTGTTCTTCTTATCAAAAAGATGATTGTAGCAAAGTGTATTATAAATATTTATCTCCTCATAATAAGGTGACGTCTTATCATCCACTTCATAGAAATTCCCATCAGCTCCAACATAACCGTTAGCATTTATTATAGGAACATCCTTCATGAGGTCCAGGAGATACTTATTATATCCGCTTTTCTTCATTCCGCAGGCTTCAAGCATCACTGACTGAAGATAGTTAATACTTATTCCACTCTCAAGGTTATAATTTTCTTCAGGTATGTCATAATTTGCCCAGATAAGAAATCTCGTATGGTACAGATTCATCTGGTCAAGTCCCTTTAAACTGCTCTTATCAGCACCAAGCAGGTTATCATAGAACTCATCCGAAAGCCCCGGCTGATGATCTCCGAAATACACAATAACGGTTGGTTCTTCAACTTTTTCAAAGTACTCCACCAGTTCCTTAAGTGCAGCGTCACTCTCATGGATAAGATTAAGATAGTTCTCTACTCCGTCCTGCTGCAGATTATCATCAAGTACGTCTATCTCATCAGGAAGATTCTCCCACTCGCCTGCATAAGGACTGTGATTCTGCATAGTAACATTGAAAATATAAAAAGGTTCATCGCTCTCAGCCTTGGCCTTCTCATATTCCTCTATTATTCTTGCAAAGTCCTCTTTGTCATCTATATGACCGCCGATTGTATGTGTATCTTCAGTAAAATCATCAATTGTTATAAATCTTGAAAATCCCATATAAGGATAAACATTTTGTCTGTTGTAACCGCTCTTCTTATAAGGATGGAGCGCCAGAATACCACTGTAATTATCCAATATCATATTCTGGGTAAGTGTCGGTATAAAGCTCTTTATATAGAGCTGATAAGGTGTAGTTCCGGCAGGAAGGAATGCCTTGGAATCTCCGCTTAGAAATTCGTACTCCGTATTGGCTGTCTGACCTCCGAATACCGATACATAGCTCTTCCCCTTTATTGCATTCTCTGTAAGACTGTCGTAGAAAGGCATGACCTCCTTATCTGTGTGAAGCTCTCCCACATCCTGAAGATCAGCATATGCCTCATCCATAACAACAATAACATTTGGTCTCTTAAAATCGGTATCAGATGATACAGAATCTGAAGTGTAGGTATTCTGAAGCTCTGTAATGGTTTTAACACTATAGTCCTTGGGTTTATCTATTACCATAGTGCGAATGCTTCTTGTAAATGTAAGAAGACCACCGTTATTTCTGTATGATTTTATGGGCATAAAGGTATTAATTGTAATCCCATGATTTTTAAGAAAATCCGTTGCACCAAGTGTATATACTGATCCGATTACTACTATAACACCCAGGCCTGCAACTATCAGTCTGAAACGAATATCCCTTCTCTTCTCCTCGCCCGCTCTATAGAACAAGAAAAAAGAAAAACATGCAAGAATAAATGCTATCATCATAAATTGCTTGATAGTGTATGAATATTCGTACTCTTTTGCCACATTAAGCGCTGTGCCCGTTGTTGCTATATCACCTGCCAGTATTGGTATCTGTCTAAACTTTATGACATAGTAGTTTACTATACCAAACATCCCCGACAGAACACCCGTAAGAAAAAGTGACCATCTAAGGGATAAGGTAAATGCATATATGGCCCACAGCATCAGGCAGTATAGTCCGTAATTACCGACAATAGCCTTAAGCTTAGCTCCGAATATGGAATATCCTGTATCCAGTGCACATTCTGTAAGAAAATAACATATAAACGGATATATTATAAGGAGCACATATCTTGGCCATTTATCCAGAATCCCTCTTACCTTTTCACTGACAAAAGGAAATCCAAACGCAAAAATTAAAAAAGCTGCCGTAAGAACCAGGTATCTCTTTCCTGTGTAATCCGTTACCTGGCTTAAACCAAATGCAGTTATAAGTGCCGCTATTATGAGGTATACAATTTTAAAGGTCTTCTTCTGAGTCATTACTTATCTTTCTTTTTATACTTCTCAAGTGATGGTTCAAAAAACATCTTCATTATGCGGTCCGTAGCATGACCATCACATGCACTCATAAACCGCTCCTTGAATCTCCTTACTTCTTCCCTGTCAAATCTCTCATCTATATGCTCTATATAGTCGAGCATCTCTTCATTAGTCTTGTAAACAGGGCCGGGAGTAAGCTCATCATAGTTATAATAAAAGCCCCTCCAGTCAAAGTAATCATCAAGGTCATAAGCAAAGAATATCATCGGCTTTTCAAAGAGAGAATACTCATAGATAAGAGATGAATAATCGCTTATGCATATGTCACTGACAAACAACAGATCTTCAATTGTCATGGTATCGGACAAGTCCCTGGCAAACGTGCTATATTCCTCCGGAACCTCAGGTCTCTTATGTACAATGGGGTGATGCTTAAACACAAGAACATAGTCTTCATGGAGACTTTCATAAAACATCTTAACCGACAGTCTGTCCGGTGTCTCGGCTCCAACAGTCTTTCCTCTGAAAGTAGGTGCATAGAGAATAACCTTTTTACCCTTTGCCTCCGGGAACTGCTTATAGAATCTCTCATAAGCAGCAGCTTTTTCACCATCTTTATAAAAAATATCCGTTCTCGAAAGGCCAACTGCCTTTATGCATTCCGGATCTTTCTCTTTGCCCATGGCCTCTATATAAGCCCACTCAACTTCAGGAGAACTTACTGTCACCAGGTCATAATCCCCATGCGAAGGGAATCTTTTCATATTTGCTGCTGTGTCTCCAAACAGTTTCTTTGCTGTAGAAAGCCCAAATCTCTTAAAGGCGCCTGCAGCGTGCCAGGTATTTAGCTGATGCTGGCCTTTTCTTTTCCACACACAGGCATGAACATCATTACCTTCGCTGAAAATAAGGTACTTTGCATCTGCCGCTTCCCTGATATATTCCGCATAATGCTTATATATCTCGCGTCGTCTCGCTGTCCCTATTTTAAAGAAAATGCAATGCACATCGAGGTCATAGTCCTCTGTAAGCCTCTTATAAAGCTCTTTGTGGTTATTTGATAGCGAAAGGAGCCTTAATTCCAAAAAGACCACCTTATTTTCCTTAAGGGGTTTTAGGCTGCCTGCAAAAAACATGGCAGGGAATACTATCTTTCTGGAAACCCATCTTATTATAAAATCCTCAGTGGACTGCTTCCACTCCTTAAACTTCATTCTAGGATAATCCTCCCCTCATCCGTCAGCTTCGCTGACACCTGTCTTCGTTCCACTTCGGTCGGCGCAAAGCAGACGTCCCCCGGACGTCTTGCGCCCCCAAAGGGAAGGCATTATTTTTTCTCATGTCCTTTTATAATATTTACAAGCAATTACAATTCGCTCAAAGTTCTTCTTTCAAGACATCTATAGTTCGCTCCAGACCCTTCTTCATGTCATAGCCTGCGTTCCAGCCAAGCTTCTTTAATTTAGCCGAATCAAGAATAGCCTTTGTAGCCTTGGAGTAGCCTGCTGCCTCTGTGGCATCCGGAAGCTCAAAAATTACTTTTTTGCCTGCATAATCTGCAATTATGGCCGCAAGATCCTTAAGTGTAATGTCTGAAGCCTCATCTGCAATATTGTAGGCGCCACCGTTCTCGCCAAGTAAGAGAACATACAGAAGTCCCGTTACAGCATCCGCCACATAGCTGTAGGAATAAAGCTGGGTACCCTCGGATTTAAGCACAATATCCTCACCTGCAACGCCCTTCTTAATAAACTGGGATATCGCCTTTGTGTCTGACTGGAGCATTGTAGGTCCATAGGTTCTTGAAAGTCTCGGGATAACTATATCCATTCCCTTCTGCTTTATATAAGACTGACAAAGTGCCTCACCTGCTCTTTTTCCCTCAGGATAACCTGCCCTTGCTGTATTACAGTCTATATAACCAAGGTAGCTCTCATCAAAACGTTCCACATCTCCTCTGTTTTCGCCGTATATCTCAACAGATGACGCAAACAGAAATCTCTCTGCAGTCTCACTTATTTCAAGCATATTGTTAAGCCCTATCAGATTTGTCATGATGGTTCCGATAGGATCTGTCGAATACTGCATCGGATGAGTATTACTTGCAAGATGAAGCACATAATCTGCTTTTACACTCTTAATCTCTTCTGAAAACGGCTTATTAACATCCTGTTCTACCGCAGTCACGATGGCTGTATCGAATCTTGCTTCGATCTTGCTCTTATTCCTTCCGATGGCATAAATCTTAATTCCAAGATTTTTCTCTTTATCAAGCGCTGTAAGCGCATCAATAAGACAGCTTCCGATAAGTCCCGTTGCACCTGATATCAGAAAGCTCTTCCCGGAAAGCTTATCCCAGGGAAGCTTCCTTCCTGTAATATAAGAAATATCCTCTAAATAAAGTGAATTATCCAATAAATTCATTATTTCAGTCCCATCCTTCTTTTAAGCATTCTAGGAAACCATGCTAACTTTCTGGCAAATCTGTAAGCTTTTGAGTTGATAGTTTTGTTATATCTGGTCTGGAGCTCATCTTCCATGAACAACATGTATTCCTCGTAACTTCCATTGATTACATACATCAAGGTCTCATATTTGTTACGCTTATAAATATCATCCGGGCCTATATTTTCCCATCCAAGCCTTGGAAATGCCTCATTTTTTATATAATCAAAAGACTCTCTGAAGCTGTCTATGCTGTTTAAATTCTTCTGGCACTTAAGACTGTACAGATAACTGTCTACAGCCCTGTTCAGAAAGCTCTTTTTAACTTCCCCGTAGACGCCTCTCTCCTCAAGAAACCTCTTCGTCTCCTCAAATGCCTTAAACACACACATAGGTGATCTTGATTTATCACTTGTAGTACTTATCTTCTGATTTATTCTCCAGTAAATGAGCGGATCCTTTATAACAGTTATTTTTTCAGCAAGAGTCATCGCAGACATAGTAAAAAAAGCATCGTTTGCTCTCTCGATGCTTTGAAAGCGAATCCCCTGAGTTCTTATAAACCCTGTGCGGAACATCTTGTTCCACGGAACATTCGTAGTTATATTCAGGATGTAGTCAGGGTTGGTTTTCCTATTGTAAGTGTTGCCCTTAACAAGATACTGGTAATTATTCTTGTTACCAAGTACCCTCTTGCCGCTTTTATCATCCACATGAAAAGCGTCGCAGATGCAAATATCGGCATCTTCGGCTTTACACTTTTTATATAACTTCTCAAGTGCAGATACAGCAAAAAAATCATCTGAATCCCAGAAGACGATGTATTCGCCCTCCGACTTATCCAGCCCTGCATTTCTCGCAGCCCCGGCATTTTCATGCTGATTTTTTATTACTGATATCCTGTTGTCCTTTTTTGCATATTCCTCAGCAATAGAAACCGTACCATCCGTAGACCCGTCATCCACAACGATTATCTCAATATCCTTAAGTGTCTGCGCGCAGATGGTATCAAGACATTTTTCAATCTGTTTCTCCGTATTATATGAAGGAACAACCACCGTAACTTTCTTTTCCATACTAATCTCTCAACTTATCTATATCCCTGAGTGTCTCGGGATGCTTCTCCTTAAGGAAGCCAATTGCTGCTCTGTATGCCTCGTCGTCAGGTACAGTCCTCATCATCTTTCTGAGCTCAGAAGTCTGTTCCTTAACCTCCTTCTCCTTGCGGATCTTGAAATCATTGGCAAGCTTATCTATCTCTGCTTCCGAAGTAGGAATCTGTTGTGTCTGGAGGAACTCCTCATATGCATCACAAAGCCTTGTAACATCTGAGCCAAACGCTATCTGTTTACCATGATCAAGCCACAGAATCTTGTCGCAGAGCTCCCTTACCTGTGAAATCGAGTGAGATACAAGGATTGCTGTGATACCCTTTTTTAGTATCTCTCTCATCTTATTACCACTCTTCTCACGGAATGCACCGTCACCTACTGACAGAACCTCGTCCAGTATGAGGACATCCGGATCAACAAGACAGGCTATTGAAAATGCAAGTCTGCTTCGCATACCACTTGATAATTGTTTAAACTGATAATCCTCAAACTTCTGGAGCTCAGCAAACTGAATAATCTCCTCATATCTCTCATCCATGAACTGTCTGGTGTATCCAAGCATCGCTCCACGAAGATACGCATTCTCCTTAACAGTCATATCCTCATCAAAGCCACTGGTAAGCTCAAGGAGTGCGGCAATTGTACCATTCACTTTAATAGAACCCTCAACAGGAAGAAGAATCTGGGAAATCGCCTTAAGGATAGTACTCTTTCCGGCACCGTTGGAACCTATGATTCCAAGCATATCTCCCTTCTCAAGCTTGAAGGATATATGTCTGTCTGCCCAAAACTCTTTGACATGATAATTGCCTGTAAGCTTGCGGACAACAAACTCTTTTAATCCAATTGCCTTTAAGTCTCCGGTGATGTAGCGGATACTGACATCATTACATTCAATAACTGACATGAAAACTCCTGATCTTTATATTACAAATAATAAACAAACTCGTGGTTATATCTCTTATAAATCCACAAGCCGATTGCCAGATAGAACAATGCATAAAATGCGCATAATGCATGATATTCTATTGAAGGTATCTGACAATCTATAACTACTACTCTGATATACTTTATTACCACATACACAGGATTAAGCAAAAATGCTCTCTGTACCATGATATTGTTGAAATCCTCTACATGATAGAAGATAGCTGACAGATATCCGAGAAGTGTCAGGAATACATCATATAAATATTGTATATCTCTAAAAAATACATACAAAGCCGAAAGAATCATTCCTATTCCTATATTCATAACAAGAAGCGTTGAAATAGGATAAACTATCAGCAGCATTCGCGGTCCAAACTGTATCTTGTCAAAGAAACAGAATATGAAAAAAACGACCAGTGTCAGCAGGAAGTTAACAAAAGCCGACACATTTTTTGATAAAAGGAACAGATACTTTGGTACGTTTATCTTCTGCAGTATCTTCCTCTCCTTGAAAAGGGAACTCATACCCTGCTTGGTAGCTTCCTTATAGAAAGACATTATTATATTCCCCGAAAAAAGGTACGTTGTATAGTAGAGTGAATTCTTGCCTCTTCCGAAGAACTGTGTAAATACAACCTTCATAACAAGGAGATGTAAAAGGGGCGATAATATACTCCAGGCCATTCCAAGTATGGTTCGCTTGTATTTCTGGTTAAAGTCTCTCTGAACCAGCTCTTCAAACAGGAACTTATAAGACCTTGCTTTTCTGATTTTCTTTTTTATCTTTGTACTAATACTCATAACTCTCTTTTTTATTCTCTAACATTAGGTATCCAAACTAATATATTAACAATTATTCTCCAAATTTACAACCTGGCATACTTATCGGCCATTATAACTTCCGCTATCTTCTCGGCTCTGTCATCAAAAGTATGTTTATTTAATACTCTTTTTCTGCCCGCTCTGGCAATTCTCATCCTCTCAAACTCATGTGTAAGATAATAATCTATTTTGTCGCTGAGATCCTTTCTGTCAGTATAAGTCACAAGACATCCGCCAAAGGTTTCCTCAAGTCCCGGTACATCATCGCTTATAACAAACGCCCCGGCACACATGGCATCAAAAATTCTGTTGGAAATAATGCCATATTCTCTCATGTCATCCCAATGATCATTAAGCAGTATTCTGGCATTGTGATAAACACTTGCAACCTTGTCATTGTCTATATAATTTGCTATCACATGCTCCTGAACCTCAGGGAATTTCTCCCAATGTCTTCCATATACATGAAGGTCATGGTCTGTAGGAAGAACATCCCTTAAAATTTTTCTGAATACTCCTCTGCTGTTTCCAACAAATAATAATTCGGGAGAATAATTGTTAGTCGGAATAACTCTCTCATCACTGTACAGCATTGCCACAGGATCAGTACACTGCATCAAAACCTCGGATTGAACATCAACCTTTTCAGAAAACTTATCCTGCATTCTTTCCGAAGCATAGAATATGTAGTTTGCCTGATTAAGCTCAGGAACGCTTATATCGGCAGGATGGGATATTGTCCAGAAAATAAGCCTTTGCCCGTCATCCAAAGCCTTTCTGTAATACCCCCGTCTTCCCCTTAGCACCAATACTGTTCTGGCTGTACTCTCCTCGTACCAGTCATCTATCGGAACTACATTGGTAATATAGCCCAGTCTTTCCAATGCTGCCTGAAGAGCATTGGCATAGTGATAGTCACCCCAGAACTTTCCATCCTCGTTCGCCGGCATTGAAGCACAGATGTCTATTTCATTATTGTTTATCTTAGGTCTTTTCCCGGATAAAGCATTTTTTCTCCACCTTCCGGGTAGTATATACCTTCCGTCGTTATTTCCTTTTCGTATAGCCCTGTCTCTAAACACGGAAACCAGGCAATTATCACACAGGTAATTGTCTTTTCCGTATGCGACAGACATAAAACACAGATCAGCAATAGCAAAGTCCCAGGCATTATTTTCATACAGCTTACACAAGCCGCCAAGCTTCCTGTAATAATCTGCCTTTATCATTATTATATTTATAGAAGGAATATCTGTTTTAGTTATTCCACCACTCTGCTCGTCACCTTCTATATTGGCATTTGAAAGCTTACAGGACATGCCACGATTATCTGTACGGTTTGCCGTATATGAAACCCCTTTGAATCTGGTTTTATAGGCCTTTCCTTTTCTCATCTTAGCTGAATAATAAGTACTTCCGCCGGCAATTCCTGTGTTTTCATCCTTTCTGAATGCTTCTGCAAGAAAATCCAGCCATCCGTCACATACATCATCTACGCAGTTTACAAAGACAAGGTATTCTCCCTTGGCTTTCTCTGCATCCTCAGCTATTTCATATTGAATATTTGTCTTTGCCTTTGCAATTGAAGCAGCAAATCGTTTCTTCACGTCAGGATTATCTACAGGCAGATTAATAACAGAAACAGACATACCAGTATCTTCCTGCATGCTTCTTAATCTCTCCTGTATTCTAATTTTATCCTTTCCTCTGGCTGCATAGGCTTCCAGCGACAGGATTCCTCTTTTTACCTTTCCAAGCATAAAAAATGTCCTTAATCTAATTCCTTTTTTTCAAATTCTAATTCAAAGCATAGATATAATCAAATTCATTTGGTAAAATATAGTACAAAAATAATTTGAGGTTAACATGAACAATCCGAAAATATCAGTAATTATCCCGATTTATAATGCGGAAAAATATATTCGTAAGTGCTTAAACAGCATCCTCCTTCAGCGTTTTCCGCTGGAGGTTATTTGTGTTGACGACTGTTCTACGGATTCCACCCCGGACATCCTTCATGAATATGAAAAAAATCACGCAAATGTAACTGTTCTAAAGAACGAAAAGAACATGTACGCCGGTCCGTCCAGAAACAAGGGGCTTGAGATTGCCAGGGGCGAATACGTGCACTTTATGGATTCCGATGATTTTGTAATACCCGGAACATATTCTCACTTATATAAAATAGCCTCCGCCAACAACCTCGATATGCTAAAGACAAGGTGCATAGCCTTTAATGCCAAAAATGGTCTTCCCATAAAGAAACAGTACCGTTTTCCAAGATTTCCCGAGGAGCTATATGATACTATCCTGGATTTTCACAACAAGCCGGAAGATCTCTACTGCATAAATGTTGTTCCATGGAATGGAATTTATAAGCGAAGCTTCCTTATGGATAATGATATCCGCTTCAACAATCTGTTTTGTGCAAACGACAGATCCTTTTATGTAAATGTATGTATAAAGGCTGAGCGCATTATGATTACCAGGCGCTCCTTCGTATTCCACAGAAAAAATAATGGTGATTCTCTCGTAGGTAAGCGCGCCGCTCATTTCGACTGCGATCTGAATTCCTTCAAAATCTGTGAAGAGCTTTGCAATAACAATGATGTAAACGACAGAGTTCGCTTTGAAATATTAGAGCACGAACTAAAAAATGTATTTGGATGGT
Organism: Butyrivibrio sp. AC2005; assembly: GCF_000424145.1. Taxonomy (GTDB): domain Bacteria; phylum Bacillota; class Clostridia; order Lachnospirales; family Lachnospiraceae; genus Butyrivibrio. Next base: position 43,287 of record NZ_AUJI01000009.1, on the reverse strand, counting down.
ACACGATTTTCACCAATAAAGGAACTGTTTTTCCGGAACACAGACAAGCTATACAAGAGCTCTTCTCCGGTGACCTTGCCAGATATTTTGATTCCTTCGGCACAAAGAGCAAATGGCCTTCCTTTAAAGAACTAATAGGAAACGACTGATAATCGTTTCCTATTTTTTTCGTCTTTACAATATAGTATTTTCAGTATTATTCACTTATTCTGTAGGCTTTCATATCGTGAGTTTTTCTTTTATCTTCCGGCGGAAGCTGCATATAATCGCCAAAAAGATTACTCAGATATTCATGCCAATATGAGGTTGCCTTGAAGATATGTCCCTCAAATTCCACCTCTATGGATTTTTCGTAGGCTTCTCTTGGGATTGCCTCTTTTGTTCCATACAATCCCTCCGTAACTATCCCAACCTGATTGGCCTTCTCATAGGGATGAGCTGTGGAAATAGCGACAAGCTTTTCATTATAACGATCAGTGTTAATTATATTGGCAAAAAGGAACAGGAAAGGCTTAACAAGTTTTTTTGAAAGACTTTTCCCTTCAAAAGGTCTGACATGCTTCATCTGCACATATTTCCTATATGTAGTCACCTTTCTATAGAGATCTGCAACCTCTGCCTCATCATCCGGAAGTCCGTCAACCGGAAGAAGATCTATCCAGAGATTATCGTATTCCTCTTCCCTGAAAAAGTCGTTATAAACCACTGTTCGCTTATCCAACACCTTTATAAAGGGATATCTGGATGTTCCGTTATCATAGCAAACAATCTTTAACCAGTCAGGGCCTCCGACTTCGTCTTTTCTTGCAAGCTCGCAAAGTCTGTTGTACTCAGGTCGTATCATGCATATATCAATATCATCATCCCAGGGGATAAATCCCTTATGCCTTACTGCCCCCAAAAGACTCCCGCCGCAAAGATAGAAGGTAAGACCTTTTTCCTTACAGATTTTGTCGAACTCAAGGAGAATATTAAGCTGTGTATCTTTTATTTCCTGAAGAGAAAGTCTCTTCCCTGTTTCGCCTTTTGTTCTCACTTTAACCAGTTATCCTTATCCGATTTAAGATATGCCTTGAACATCTCAAGATCATCCTTGGTTGTAAGCTTGATATTCTTATCGGAGCCTGCAGCAAAGTACAGCTTTTCTCCAAGATCAACCATCATGGTATTGGTATAAGCACTGCCCTTTATACCGATTCCCTTTTCGAAGGCTTCATGATATGCCCAGTCAAGCTTACCGAATTTGTAAGCCTGAGGGGTGGATACTCTTCTTAAAGTTTCTCTGGGAATGTATTTTCTGGTTGTACCCTCTTCCTCATCATTCACAACAAAAATCTGCTCGTTATATGGAAGTGAGGTTACAGCATTGCCATGCTTTTTACAAACCACGATTACATCAGAAAGAACCATCTCGTCCACAAGAGGTCTTATTCCGTCATGTATGATGATAATGTCATCATCCTCTGCCTTGCCTTCAAGGTTAAACACGCCGTTTCTGATTGATTCCTGACCGCTTTCGCCTCCGGGAACTATCCATTTAAGCTTTGTGATATTGAATTGTTTTGCATATGCCCAAACCATATCCTGCCAGCCATCGATGCACACAAGCTCAATTGCATCAATCTGAGGGTGCTTCTGGAAGCCCTCAAGTGTGTACATAAGAACGGGCTTATCATATACGTTTATGAACTGTTTCGGAATATCCTGCTGCATGCGGTGTCCTGAACCGCCTGCAATAATGATTGCTATATTTGCCATATTTCTCTCCCTTTCCCCTCATTATTTAGAATTCCAGCTCTACTGCTGAATGAATCTCTCTGTCCTCTACCGGAGGAATCTTCATATAATTAGGGCCGTAAAGAATCTCCATATAAGTCTCCGTTCCTTTGGGAATCTTAACTTTCATTCCCTCGAACACTGCGTCCCTGGATTCACACATATCCTCGCGCCTGTACATCTCACCGAAATAGTGCTTACGGCCGCTTGGAATGCATACCAGCTTAGATTCTTCCAAATCACAGTAAGAATACCAATAAATAACCCTTTTGGCAACTTTGTCGAGGCTCTGCCACTTAAAGAGTCTTCCTATCTTCATCTTCTTTTCAAAAGCCTCTTTAAGCACCTTATTCACCGACAGATATGGTTCAAGAGCGCTCCAATCCTCTGCTGTTTTCCTGCAGGTCAGGATATATCCAAGCACCAGGCACCAGTATCCGTGTATCTTTCTCTTAATTGCACTGTCATAGGTATTTTCAAGCACAAATATGTCTATGAAAATACCGGTATCCTGCATGGTAAGCTCATTAAAAGCCTTGTAGGTTGTACCCTTTTTCTTTATCTGAACATGGGACATACCATAGCCTCTGCCAAATTCAGGACCACAGAGGACATACTTATCTCCAAGCTTTTCATCAAACACCCTCTTTAGATGTTCGAAATCCTTCCTTGGCATATTTATGTCAATGTCATCATCCCAGGGTATAAACCCCTGATGCCTTATAGCACCAAGAACTGAACCGCCGCTCAACGTATAGAAGATGCCTTCCTCCTCGAATACCGCTATAAAATCCTTTAGCATTTCAAGCAACGTCTGCTGCAGCTTTTTTAGCTGTTCATCATTCAGTTCAAAGGTGCCGGGGGCTCCGCGAAATCCGGTCTTAAAAAAATGCCGCTTATCGGCCGCTCCCATGGCCTTTTTATTATCCATTTATTCCAGTTCCTTCTTTATAGTATCAAAATCTGCCACATCACTGTAAAAACCGTCTACCCCCTTGGTCACGAATTCCTTCATCTCTTCGGGATCATTGACAGTATGTGTGAAGAGCGGCACACCTGTAGCCTTAATATCAGAGACAAACTCATCTGTTATGAACGCCTTTTTTGCAGTCCAGGCAACAAAATCGTGTTTATTCGCTGCTTTCATGAGGGCATCTGCTGTCCTCTCAGCTTCATCAGTTCGGTAAAGCGTAAATATGATGTTGTTAAATCCAAGCTTCTCCATTACAGTCGCTTCTTCTTCATTATAAACCTGGATTATGAATCTGTCCTTGAGATCAGGGCAATATTCCGCTATCATTTTTGCCCCTTCTTCATTGTAGCTCTGCTTAATATCTGTCACTATGTACATCCCATCGTGCTCTCTCAGAAAGTCCACAAGACTTCCCAGCCACATGGTCGTAAACTGATTCTCCATCTTACAGGATAGTGCCTCATCAAGAGTCACCGCATCCTCCAGGGGTTCCCCGTTTTTATAAAGCTGCTTCCAGGCATGGGCACATACCAGCTGGTTATCCGAAGTCATTAAAAAATCAAGTTCACAAAACTTATTTCCATTATTATAACAGTTATTTATGGCTTCCACGCTGCTTGTATAATTATACTCTGTCCCATCGGCTGCCGTGATGAAACCTCCCGCATGGACTATATGCTTCTCGGAAAGAAGCTCCTGCCTGACTTTGGCAGTCTCCTCAGGACTCATTTGGGAATACTCAAAAAACTCGTCCACCCTTCCCTTTTTATCGAAGAGGTGATTGTATACTATAGATCTGTACTGCTGAAGTCTCTCATAGTAAGGAGATTTCTCATCGTCTGTATTATAGAAATTCCCATCTGCACCATAATATCCATTGGCTGTAATTATCGGCACTTCCTTCATCACATCCAAAAGATATTTATTGTAACCGCTCATCTTCATTCCTGCCGCGTCCAGCATAAGTGACTGCAGATAATTGATGCTTATGGCATTTTCTTTGGAATAATCTGCCTCGGGAATATCATAATTAGCCCAGATAACAAACTTTGTGTGATAGAGATTCATCAATTCCTCACCCTCGAGGTTATTCTTATTTCCACCCACGAGTTTGTTATAAAAAGCGTTCCCCACGCCGGGCTCATGATCTCCGAACATCACAATAACTGTCGGTTCATCAACATTTTCAAAGTATTCCACAAGCTCCTTTAAGGCCCTATCACTCTCATGAATCAGGTTCAGATAGTCCTGAACTCCGTCCATATCCAGCTCCTCATCCGTGATTTTCACCTCATCAGGCACATTTTCCATTCCTTTTGAAAAAGGCCCGTGGTTCTGCATTGTCACATTGAATACATAAAAAGGCTCATCGCTTTCTTTTTTAGCTTTCTCATATTCTTCAATTATCCTTTTGTAATCCGCACTGTCTGTAATATGCTGCGACATAGTAGGCGTATCTGCAGGAAAATCATCTACGGAAATGAATTGGTCAAATCCCAAAATAGGATATACGTTATTACGGTTATATCCATTCGGTTTATACGGATGAAGTGCTATAGCTCTGAAATAGTTATCCAGCAAAAGATTCCCCGTAAGCGTGGGCATAAATCTCTTAATATATAGCTGGTAAGGCGTCGTTCCGGCAGGAATAAAGGCCATGGAATCCCCTGACAAAAACTCATATTCACTGCTTGCTGTCTGTCCGCCAAATACCGAAACATAGCTCCACCCCTTAATGGTGTTTTCGGTAAGACTGTCATAAAACGGCATCACTTCTATATTAGTCGGAAGATCTCCCACATCCTGAAGATCAGAAAATGCCTCATTCATAATGGCGATCACATTAGGTCTTACCTTGTCATCGGAAATGGAATCCGAAGGGTACTCTGTCATAAGAGCCTTGATATTGTCCGTACTATAGCCCTCGGGCTTATCGACCACCATATTTCTGATACTTCTTCCGAAGGTAAGCAGCCCGCCCTTTTGTCTGTAGGTTTTCGCAGGCACCCACACATGAACAGATATCCCCTGATTTTCAAGAAAATCAGTAAATGCCACTATTCTGGCTGCTGCCACAAAAATTACGATGGAAACAACAGCTATAGCCAGTCTCTTTCCGATTCCAAACCTGTTTTCGTGCTCCTCCCTATAAAACAAGGCAAGGGATAGGATTGCAAGCACAAACATAATGCCCATTAGCTGGCAAATACCCATTTCGTATGTGTAATGTCCGGCCACATTAAGGGCTGTACCTGCAGTAGCCACATCACCTGCAAGAATTGGTACCTGTCTGTATAAAATAGTGAAATAATTGGCGAGCCCAAAAGAAATGAACAGCAGACCGCTTGTAAAAAACGATATGCCAAGAGATAACGTTAACGCAAATATGAACCATATGATAAGCGCATACAGTCCATAATTGCCAATGAGAATCTTTTTACCGGCACTTCCGAAAGCAAATCCGGTCCCCAACGTTTTTTCGGTAAAATAAAAGCACAATAGCGGGTATATCATAAGTGCTATCAGCTTTACAATTATGGGAGTTTTCCACTTTTTTCTAATTAGAATAAAGGGTGACGCTGCCGAAAACAAAAACAGTACAGCGCAAATAACTATATATCTTTTTCCTGTAAAATCAGTTACGTGTCTGTATGCAAAGAATGAAACAATTAATAAAAATATTAAATATATAATGCCAAACGCAACACTTTTTCCTGATTTTCTTTCCACTTTACACTTCTCACTAATTCCCTATGATCAGAAGCTGTGATCATATTTTTTATGGAAGAGCTTTGCAGCAAGGAATGCTCCTCCCTTTTTAAACCAGTTAATATTCTCGATATGCACGCATGGAAGCTCCTGAATCTGATACCTCGGAATACTTCCTGTCGTAACCTGATAGTCAAGCCAGACATTGAAAATAAGTTCCGCAATTCTTCCAATATATCTACCCTGATAAGCACTAAGATTGTTTTCCGGATATCTGGTTTCAACCTCACGAAGTATCCTGAAAAGCCACTCGCAGTATCTATCAAGAATATCCTTACGCATTATCATCATATTAAACATATGACCTGAAGTCTGTGTCATAACTCTCTCAAAAGACTCCATATACTCGGGACAGATATCCTTAATTACCTTGCCTGTCTCATCAAGCTGCTCAACATAATGTGTATGTGCATAATGTGACTGAAGAGTCTCTATATAATATTTCCGCTTTTTGGGAACAATAATACAGTTCTTCTGAAGAAGTCTCTTGACCTCCTCACCGCCCATTATCTTATTGAACGGATCCTCTTCACCTCTTGCCTCCGGTGAAGCAAAGTATCTTCTATAATGCACAAGACCAATGTAATCTGCCTTAAGATTCTTCCATGCCCAATAAAGGCCTGTCAGCTCACAGTAGCTGCTGTTCTTCTCAGAAATATTATCTCCGGTATTATCCTTTTCATACGGGGTATTTGCGGCCTTCTTATTAGCTGCGCCCACCTGCAAAGGCATATATATCGGATCATCAGGCATCCTATATTTTTTTGTGGTCGCTATAATGATCTTTATATCGGGCATCCGACAGTTCCTTTTCTAAAACTTTAATCAATACCTAAATGTTAATTTTAACGCACTTTGCCATCTTTGTCCATGAGTACCCAACCCGCCCAGTATTCATGCATCAGTTCGGGACTGGCAGGCTGATTATTTCTCATGGTTAAAGTCCTCACAAGTTTCTTATCCTTCCTGCGATTCAGTCTTGCTCCCCAGAAGGAAAAAGTTGAATTAGCACATATATTTCCCATACAATGACTCATCAGCTGAATATCAAGAAGAGAATACTTTCCTGTATTGTGATCCACAATTGTGTATCTGTCAGGATCTGAGTACTTCTCCCTGGCATATTCGGGATCATTTGTAAAAATATAAAAATGTGTATCGGGATCAAGTGCCATGAAATAATTCATAGCCCCTTCATAATATTCATCAGTTGCAATATTTCCAAAAAGCGCGGCATTTTCAGGATCGAGATAATCGCCTCGTCTGATATGCACACTGACACTGGGCCGAAGTTCCATCTCGTTCATAAGATCCATATTCCGCACGTTTATCTCTGTATCCGGTTGTGTCGGAAATACAAAAAGGTCTCTAAGCTCATCCATTATATCATCATAATATTTCTGACAGGCAAAATATCCTTCAATATACTTATCCTGCAGTTCGAAAATCTCCGGATGATACATACAGCTCTCCGTAAATCTCTTACCTGCACCGGGAACCACCTTTTCAAAGACCTTTCTTGCAATATTTCTGTCAAGAAAATATGCCCTTTCCTCATCTGTGCACACAGGAAGCGGTAGATTCTGAAAATATGAAAGCTCCAGCTCTCTCCTTGCAAGAACCCCTTCCTGCGTCTTTTTATCAAACCAGCTTGTATCAAGCTTTATATTTCTGTCCGCTCCGGATCTTAGCAGTTTCCTGTACATGGCATACTGCTGCATCTGATTTCCCAATCCCCCGGCTATCTGTATTATCAGCATTAAATAAGCTCCTTTATATAGCGCGCATTGTCAGCTGCACGCTTACTATATTCAGGCATTATTTCCTTAAGTCTCCCCCTGATACTATCCTCGTTTTTGGCTATAAAGTCAAAAGCTTTAGCAAGATCCCTGTCTGTAGAAAGCTTTTGGACTGGAATAACATAATTTTCATCGGTCCCAAACAAATCAGTTGCTATCCCTCTTGATTTAACAGAATAGCCAAGCACCAGTGTAGGAACACAGGTAGAATAAGCCGCAATTGTTGAATGTGTTCTTGCACCTATGAAAAATCTACACCTGCTGATCAGTCCCTTAAGTTCTTCTGCGGAGGCATCCTTTGCAAGTATCACCCTTCCGGTGTCCTTAAATTCCTCATAGAGCTTTGTGAGTGGCTCTCTGTCATCATTGCTTTTCCATACAACATGTGGAACAAGTAAAACCTTTGAACCTTCAAGCTTATCCAAAATATGTTTTATCAGATTCCTGTAATTCTCCATAGTTATACCGGGAGAAGATTCCTTCCCCTGAACCATGGGACTCACGTTTAATCCGATAGTATTTCCCTCTTCAAAGCCTTCCGGAAGAGATGTTTTTCTGACCGGAAGCATAAATGCGGGATCTGGGCAAAGCTTGACCTTATCCTTTGGGATACCACCTTCAATCATTCCTTTGTAGGAAATTGATTCCCTGACCGTTATGAGATCAAACTTCATAAGGTCATCCTTCAAATCCTGAACCGTATCGGGCTCAATAGAACATCCCATAAGTACGGAAGACATTCCTTTTTCAAGAAAGGCTTCATGTGCAAGCTTAAGATCTCCGACCATTTCAGGATAACAATAGTTATCTCCTCCAATGGAAACCGCAATGGGATTCTTATAATCCGATACCTTTTTCAGAACGTCCTTGAACTGATATCTGAGGAAAGAAACTGCATCACCAGTCAGCTTTCTGTAGGCATAATACATAACATGAGGTATAAAATCCTCTGCTATATGCCTCTCTTCTATAATACTGCACTGACCTTTTTGTACTCTCTCTCCAAGCCCATACTTTAAATCCTGTTCTTTATTATTGGTAATTATTACAGGCGGTATGTAATTTTCATCCTTACATAGCGAAGTCAGCGCTTCAAGAGTAGCATCTGCTATCGCTTCGCAGCCGTGATTTCCGCTACCTGCGTGCATATATAGTAAAAGTTGTCTGTTCATAGGCTTATTCACTCACCCCAAGTACGGTCTTAAAACCATAATAGTTTGCAATCATCTGATTATTCCAGTCTGTCCAGTCATCTGAGACATCGCAGGTATAAGCAGCTGTATATTTCGTATAGAACTGATCACTCAACATTGGAATTTCTACATCCTCAGCTCCTGCAGCCGCCTGTTCTTCAAGATAGCTGTAACGATTCTGTTCCTCCCGGTATATCCTTGCCAGATTCGCCCCGCTATCAATATATGTAAACAGCATGTATATTGCCAAGGCTATCACTACGCCACTCTTCATTGTTTTAAGAAGTACCGCCTTTTCCCCGGCAGACTCACTATTTCGTGACATATCTCTGTCATCTCCGGTATCAATCTTACAATACCCCTGAACAATAATCAGAATAAGAAATATGCCGGCACCAAAGAATGCTCTGTCCTGAGGTGTAACGGTAAGAATAAGGCTGTATGCCGTAGCAAAAAATATGAACACAAAAAGAATCATATCCTTTAAGGACTCAAAGCCTTTTCCCTGAAATTTCAGAAGCAGAAATAAAACAGCCGCTATTATAAGCAATACCATGAATTCTTCTTTGAGCACAAGTGTTATCTTTAAAAATCTTGCAGCCATTCCCAAAAGTCCGTCATGTGCCTCCTCAAGGTACTGGCTTCTCTCAGCATTACCGGGTGCAAGCACCATCAGTCCAAGTCCGATTGCGGTTCCTGCCATTGCTGATACAGACCATGCATAAACCTTTCTGTAGTTCACTGCTATAATTATCATGAGTAGCAACAATCCGCCACTGGTGTTCTCATTGCACCAGCCTGAAAGAACGCCAAGCAGAAAGAATCCGAAACAGGATATTATATTATTGCCCTTTTCAGATGCATTTCTATGGCCTCTTCTATATAAAGTGATCATTGCCATAACAATTGTTGTTGTAAAAAGATAATTGCAGGCACCGGTCTCCCATAAAATTGTCTGTCCAAATGACACGGCACACAGCCATATAAGAAACAGTCCAAGAAGATATGTATTAACATCATACCGAATATTACTATTCGCATTTAAATATATGAGTATAGACAGTACTGTAAACATGACAGCTGCTACTATATTAAAAATCACTCTTCCGCCAAGAGTATGCATATCAATATACATAAGCATCCTTAGCATGAAATGTGCTACGGATCTTCCCGTCCAGGTCATATACTGATGATGCTCCTGTGCAAACAGTTCAAAAAAATTCCCTGCCTCCTGAACCTGTTTACCATAACTCATGTCATCCATAAGCATAGGCGTTAGCATCTCATAGATGAGAATCGTCACAAAGCACAATATAACTGACATTATGAACAGTTTTTTTCTTGTGTTTTCTTCTCTTATCATAAATGGTTATTATACCTTCCACATTTTATAAAGCTTAATATACAGCTCGGGACTTACGTCGAACAGCTTATTCTTTATCTTATACCCGGCAGACAATCCTCCAAAGCATCCCTTTACTTTCCTCGCCTTGGATATCATCTCCCTAGCCCGTAATATAACCTCACTTTTTAAAGCAAGCATAACTGTCACTTCATTATTTTCTCTCATATTAAGTGATTTAGCAAATTTTGAAACCACTAAAAGTGCTGCCATAACCCTTATTATGGCAAATTTTACCTGTGCCTCATTGGAAATCGAAGGAGAAAGCTTATCCAGTTCCTTCTCTGCCAGCTCCCAGCAGGTAATCTGATCCAGGTATGAGGGCTTAAAGGACTTTAGCATAGCTCCGTTATCATTAAAATTATATTTATATCCTTTTCCCGGAATCATGCTGATACAAGCCTTTTGATCCACCTTAAGCAATACCTCAAGTAAAAATAGCATATCCTCCCCAATGGTTATGTTTTCAGGGAATCTTACTGTTTTTCCGCCATCAAATATCAGCTCTCGTTTAAAAAGCTTTCCCCAAACATGAGTATCCTCGCTGAGAAGTCCATCCTCAATATACCTGCGTCCGGTAATAATATCATTCGTTACTATTTTTCCGTCCATTATTACAAGGTCGGCATCTTTCTTTAATGCAGCCCTGAGCAGATCGGAAATATATGTATCACCCACGAGATCATCGGCATCAACAAAAGCGATATACCTTCCGCCTGAATTCTCCATTCCCAAATTCCTGGCTTTAGATACACCGCCGTTTTTTACATGTAATACTTTAACATTTGAATTACTTTCACTAAGTCTGTCGCAGATGGCACCGGTTTGATCCGTAGATCCGTCATCGACTATTATTATTTCCATAAGGCCATCGAAGTTTTTCGCCTCCTCGCTGACCTCATAGGATATTACCTGTGAGCATACTGAACTCACACAGTCTTCTATGGAATCCTGTGCCTGATAAGCCGGTATGATTATGCTTACCATAGGTTTAGATACAGCTGTATTCATCAATGTGCCCCCGCCGTAACTCTGTCAAAAGTTTTTAAAATCATCTTTGTCACCATGATAACAGGTGCAATCGGATGTTTCATCCCATAATATAACAAACGATTTGATTTTTCAGATACATCAACGGGTGTTCTCTTAATAATATCAGCAATCTCACCTGCACCAAATATATCTTTTACACGTCTGACTACTCCGCCTGCATCTGAACGAAGCTCATTCTTCATCACAAGAAAAAGGAGCCTTATATACTCCCTGTCCATCTGCTCCCCGGCATTTGCAACTCCCTTATCCTGCATAATCCCAAGAAAAGTATGATAATCAAGCTTAATATTTTCCAAAAGTCTCTTATCATAACCATGAGCCATTGAATCACCCACAGTCCTATAATGGTAAAAGTACCCATCCTTAACTATCGTCAGTCTTTCAGCATCCAGGAGACACGGAAGCATGATATTCACATCCTCTGCCATTCTGATACTGTAATTCAGGTAATGCATATTATCCAATATAAGCTCACGGCTTATAAGCTTCATGCACCTGGACATTATAACAGGTCTTGTTTCTTCTCCAAGAAGTCTTGTTCGAAGGTCTGAAAGTCTCTCCTTTTCATAAACTCCGGGAGCTGCCCCATGACCTGCCTTTCTCTTTTCATTCTTCTTTTCAATAATATAATTACTGCTTATTATCTCTCTGATATCCGGTTCATCCGAGGTATACTTAAGGAGTTCTCCTATCATCTCCCCATCGACCCAGTCATCTCCGTCAATAAACATTGCATATCTGCCTTCTGCCGCTTTTATTCCCTCACTCCAGGCTGACATAAGGCCGCCATTTTTCTTATGGATAACTCTTATGCGTGAATCCTTCGCTGCATACTCGTCGCAGAGCTCACCGCTTCCGTCAGTTGCTCCGTCGTCCACCAGTATAATTTCTATATCTTTGTAAGTCTGACCGAGAACGCTTCTCATACAGTCGTTAAAATACTCTCTGATATTGTATACAGTTATGATAACGCTGACTATTTTATCCGCCATATCAAGATTCTTTCCTAAGATATATTACTCCGTACTTTTTAGCGTGCCCCTCTTCCAAAGAGCACAACCCCGACAGTTTTAATAAGAATTCTGATATCCAGTCCGAGGGACCAGTTATCTATGTACTGAAGATCAAGCTTTACTACATCATCGAAGTCCTCTATATCACTTCTTCCGCTTATCTGCCACATTCCTGTAAGTCCCGGAGTCATGCTGATTCTTCTTCGATAATACTGATTGTACTTCTCAAACTCATCCTCGGTTGGCGGTCTTGTTCCCACAAGACTCATATCGCCCTTAAAAATATTAAGGAACTGGGGAAGCTCATCTATACTGGTCTTCCTGATAAATGCCCCGACCTTGGTAATTCTGGGATCATCCTTCATCTTGAACATAAGACCGTTCATCTCATTCTGATTCTCAAGCTTTTTCTTAATTTCCTCGGCATCAATTCGCATACTTCTAAACTTATAAATCTTAAAGCGTCTGCCGTTTCGTCCTATACGAACCTGTGAAAAGAAAACCGGTCCCGGAGAATCAAGCTTTATGGCAAGTGCCACAAATGGTGTAAACACAGCGGTAATAATAAGCCCTACAAGGCCACCTACTATATCCATAAGTCTCTTAAGAATAAGCGCTCTGTATCTTTCAGTTCCATGAATATATGAGATTACTGAATATGTAGCAAGATTGCCTACGGATGTACTTCCTGCAATATTGGGAAGCTCGACGCAATAGTGAACAGTAACACCCATGTCCCCAAATGCTGCAATAGTCTCATTAAGCGCATTCTGACTTATGTTAGGTGTGTAAATAAAAATCTCATCAACAGGATATGAAGTAACCGTATCTATAAGATTTTCCCTGTTTGCAATTATCTTAACGCCGCGAATTTCCTCACCTGACATATCCTCATCAAGGCATACCGCTCCCTCGATGGAATAATTAATCTCCAGCCTGTGCTGAAGATGCCTGATTGTAGGCATCATTATCTCTTTTTCGGAAACAACAAGCAGCTTAATCGCTGTATCGCCGCTCTCCCAGTACTTCTTAAGAACGAATTTAACAAGCTGATGGAAAGCGAGCGTCAAAACCACATCAAAAATAATGAAATAAAACATTACCAGACGTGAAAACTGCTCTGCAAGCTTAAGAATATAAGCTACAGCAATGGTACCCAGAATAAGAACAAACTCAAACTTTGCAACTGCTGTTCCTTCCTTCCATATGGTTCTCTTTAAAAAGCCCCTGTTTGCATCAATTGCAAAGGTATAAACAGTACAGATAAGCACCATCAGAATGCATATAATAAAATGCATTGTCTTATCCTGCATGTCCCTGAAATTCCAGAATCGAATATAAGTCGCAAGAACAAACGATATTACAATAGCAACAATATCAGCTGCCCAAACAACATAATTTACCAGATATTTAGTCTTTCCCTGCACGTTTTCCCACCTTTATGCTCAAATTTGCTTTCATATTATCTGCAAGCAGATACACTCCGGCTATGGGAAGCAAATAATTCCTTCCGATAAATGAAGAAACAAAGCTTGCTTCAACCAGAGTAAATACACTTATAGAGATTACCATTATCATTACTGCATAATCTCTCTTAAGGTATAAGCGATAAATAAAATAAAGAATAGCCAGCAAAATCAGTATCGCCGGTATAATCCCATACCAGTAAAACAGCCTTACCCAGCCCATATCAAAAAAAGCATTACCACTGAATTCATCTCCGAAAAGACTCCATGTCTTTAGTGAGCCCTTATGTGCTTTTGTATCATAATACAGGGACTGGATTCTGCCTGTAAGTATTCTGTCCAACTTATAATAAAAAGGATACTTCTTTTTCCTGGCATACTTGCTTATCTTCGCTGCCCATACTGAAAATGCCACACAGGCACCTATAACAAAAACACCGAAACCATATATAAATCCCGATTTCTTTAAGAAATCAACTTCATATACTGCAAAAGCAAGTACAACTGTAAATATTGTAAGCGCCACACCTGTTCTTGATCCTGTAAGAAAATACAAAATCACGTTGGCAATAAGCGCGGCTACCATTATAGCATTTCTTGTAATCTTCTTAAAATCATGTATCAGATACATAAGAAGAACTTCTATAGAAAATACAACACTCATAAGAGTATTGGGATGGCCAAAGCCAAAGGTATATCTGACTTCAGTTCCCACATCTCTTCCAAAATCATCTACAAGCCTGATATCTCCGGCAAATCCAAGTAATGCCGCAGCTGCAATCAGAATACTACCTGCTGCCGTCACTGCAAAAATATATTTCAGCATAACCTTAAGGTCTGCATCCTTACAGGCTATTACAAAAACCGAAAATCTCAGGAGATCGTTATTTCCTGTAATCTTATAAGAAATCACTCCTATGGCACATGCAATGACAATCGAGATCCATTGCTTCCATGAGTACTTTGTCAGTAAGAGTGCTATCACCGAAAGCACAAAGCTAACCCTGAAAATCTGCTTCGGACTTGAAAGTGGAAGAGTACTCCTCTCATAAATCATCAAAAGAAGCTCTATGGATAGCGCCAAATATAACGCTATATTACGTATTCTTGTGATAAACGATCTTTCCATCAAGAGTTGTCTCCACGATCTTCTCATCCTTAACCTCATAGATCATGTCACACTTTTCAATAGTATTAAGTCTATGAGCTATGATAATCATCGTCTTCTTTCCATGGAAGCTATTAATCGCCTCCATAACTGCTGCCTCTGTCTCATTATCAAGAGCACTGGTAGCCTCATCAAATACAAGTATCTCAGGATTGTGATAAAGAGCCCTTGCGATACCTATTCTCTGTCTCTGGCCACCGGAAAGTCTGACACCACGGTCACCGATTTTAGTATCAAGTCCCTCCGGAAGTGATCTTATGAACTCAGCAAGCTGTGCTTCCTCACACACCTGCCAGATTCTCTCTTCGTCAATCTCAGCCGCATCAATACCGAATGCGATATTATCCCTTATTGATTCGTCAATCAGATATATACTTTGGGGAATATATCCTATCTGGGCAAGCCAGGACTCATAATTGCTGAAAATATTGGATCCATCGCAAAGGATTTCTCCCTTCTGCGTATGTAAAAGCCCAAGAAGTATGTCTACAATTGTCGACTTACCTGCACCTGATGAACCCATGATTCCGACAGATTTTCCCTTGGGAACAACCATGTCTGCATCAGTAAAAATATTCTTATCCGCATCGGGATATGCAAAGGTAATCCCTTTAAGTTCAATCTTATCATCAAGCGAAAGCGCCGGACCTGCGATAGCCATACGCTCAGCAGCCATCTTCTTATCTGTCTTCATGGATTCTGACAGGTTGTCATAAACGAAGTTGAGGTTAGGCTCCTCATAGGCAATCTCTGTGATATACGTATTTATCCTGTATGCACTGGGCATAAGTCTTACAGCAGCAACACCAAAGGCTACAAGCTGGGTAACCAGAAGCGTTGTGTCTCCGCCTCCTGCAACATATGCCATGATAAATCCAAAAACTGCTGCCATAAATACAGTCTCTATAATAGGTCTGGGCATATTGTTCAATACGGTGTATCTGACATCCGTAGCAGCCCCGATTTTACCTGACTCATAATAATTTCTTATAAAGAAGTCTTCCCTGTTAAGGACCTTAACTTCTTTGAGTCCGTAAATAGCCTGAATTCTCCACTTTGCTATCCTTGAACTGATGCTCTGGTTCTGTCTGCCCACGTCATTCATCTTAGGCTTAATGATCTTGGTTATGGGAATTGTAATTACTACAAGAACAACTATAATGAGCAAAGCCATCTTCCAGCTGGTATAAATAAGATAAAGCCCTAAAAATGTTGACACAACAAGCTCATTACACAAATTAAGAAGTGCCAGCATAAGTGAGAACATCTTCGGTATATCGCCATCTGTTATACGGAATACTGTAGGAATATCCGCTCCGAGATAATCCTCATAAGGTCTGTTTAAAAACTCACGCATAACGCGGGAAATCATATCATTTCTGGTTGTCGAAATAAATCTGTTCTGTACAAATACCAAGAAGACAAGATATACATTTTTTATTACATATACAGCAATAAGTGCTCCCATAATGGCACATATTCTCTTGGTATCTGTATCAATTCCCATAGAAGTTGCTATATTTGCAAGTATCGGAAACTTCTCCATCCCCTTATGCAAAGACTCGGGGTCAAGAACCACACCAAATACCGGCATAAGCATTCCGACACCAAGGGTTTCAAAGAGACCTCCGATAATAATCATTATTCCCAAAATAACCAGATGTCGTTTCTGCTTTTTATCAAAAATATAATTTATCTTAGTCAGGAGATTAAGGCTCTCCGCCTTCTTCTCCTTTGGATCAGTCAAACTCATAAAAATTCCTTTTTTAAATACGCGTCATACGCGCAGTGTAAATATCATCCATGGCCTTATTGTTAAGCCACTTCTTAGGCACGATCACCATCTTCTCCGGAGAATCATTCATCCATGCACTCCACCAGCTATAGCTGGAATTGGCCAGTATATGATGCTTGCACAGACTCATAAGAAGCATATCTGCCGCATCCTCATTCTCCTCTCCCGTATCGACAATACGAAACTTCTTTCCGGATACATTTTCCTCACACCATTCCTTATCACTTGTGAAAACATAAAAAATGGCATCAGGATGCTTACTGACCATAAGGTCAATTGCTCTTTTGTAATAATCCGTATCACAGATTCCACCGTAGGTCTCAATTGCGCCCGGAAGAAGGTAGTCCCCTCTTCTCACATGAATACTGACAGACTTGGTCTCCCGAATCTGTCTGTAAAGCTCCCAGCTCTCTGCAGAGGTAAATACCTCCTCGGGCTTAAATGCAAACTCTCTGCGAAGCTGCTCTATAACCTGTTTGTCAGGAAAGTACTTTTCACTTTGAAAATAGCCGTTCAGATAAGCATCCTCAAGCTCAAAAACCTTCGGATCAAAAATACCGGTAAGTTCCTCATATTCCTTGGTCTTTCTTCCGAAAAGCTTTCTGCGGATTCTGCTAAAAATATCAAGATAAGAATCTGTTATATCCACCACCTCAGCATCTGTAGCCTTGTCATAGGTGATTCCATACATATCTTCAAGTACCGGATCCCTCTGCTCATCATCACGGAATCCGTACACATCATCAATCTTCACTTCTTTCCCCAACGCCTTAAGCTGAAGATACAGGGCATACTGGAACATCTGATTTCCAAGTCCGCCCATCATTCTTATTATTATCATACATCCCCCTGTAGTAGTGGTAATCGAAATATACTATAAATCATCGAAGATAAAAGTGATCGAAAGTCCAACGATGATTCAAAAATTTCTGCATTCGCTTTTTCTCCCTTGGATCCGCAATCCTGCATCCATATATCCTGTCTATGGAGTCCCGGCACCTTTCTATATAAGCCGTTATGTCCTCAAGATATTTGCCCTTGTCCCCAATCTTGTCGGTCTTAGCCTCAACATAATAATTCAGGAGACTCTTATACATCAGATAATCCTGAGTATCTACAAGCTCTTCCATCCCTATCTGCTTAAGAAACGCCTTAACCGAATTACAAACCGGTATCCACTCTGAAAAAATGCAGAAAATTCCTATCTGTGCACTGACACTATCCTTTCTGTCTATTATATAATGATAAAGCGGCGTGTCAACGAACACAGCTTCCCCGGCATCATGAAGTATCTCAAGGATAAACCGCCTGTCCTCATAGAACATTATGCTCGGAAAGCTCTTTCCCTTTAAAAGACTTCTGTGGTACAGCTTATTCCAGACCATACTTCCAAAATGAAGCTCATCCGATCCCTCAATGCATTCCGTAATAAGCTCCTCTGATGGAACCATTCTTATACGACCTGCCCGCATATCTTCTGTAAGCGGATGGATATCCACCGGCATATCCTCTTTGTCCTCAAAATAATTACAGACAGCAAGCTTAGCATCTGATTCCAGAATTGCGCTCATCATATATTCATATATGTAGTTTTCGACATAATCATCGCCATCCAGAAATGCCAGATATTCGCCCCTTGCCTCTTGCATGGCATAGTTCCTTGCAGCACCCGGTCCCAGATTACTCTGATTTATCACACGTATCCGTTTATCCTGCGTCATATAATATTCGCAGATATGAGACGTCCTGTCACGGGAACCGTCATCTATTATAAGAATATCCAGATTGGAATAAGTCTGAGCCATAACTGACTCAATGCACCTGGACATATATTTCTCAACATTATATACAGTGATTGCAACTGTTATAAGCGGCTGCTCTTTAGCAGGTATTCCCTTGAAATAAAAATGAGAAAGATCCTTCATATTTTCTCCGTTTTCTATTTAGTGAGACTGTTGTAATCAAAGTTATTCAGTAAAAGACTTTCCGTAGTTAAATATTCAACAACGTTTTCGCGTGTTATTCTGTCCGATACTTCAAACATATCAGTATTTTCATACCCATTCTCATAATTAATTATGGTATCCATAACAAAGGCGTTCACTTCATAATCATAATGGGCCTGATCTCTGTATCTTGACAGATCTGCAGTAATGTCGGTATGCGTTGTAAAACTGTATATGTGTATATTATCACATTCCAGCATCAGTTCGATTGCTTTCCTTTTATACTCCAGGATTTTATCCAGCATTCCCTCCTCATAAAGTCCTCCCCAATAAACCATAGAATACGGCGGAAAGAAATATAAAAAGGTCGTCTCCGGATGCTTTCTTGCAAGAGACACAACATTCTGCTCGATATTACCTTCGAGCATCTCCTCCTCTTCACTGGTCAGAAACCATAGCTCTGTGCTTTCAGGCTCCTTAAATTCCTTTTTCCCAACAAGAACATAGTCCTTACCATACTTATTATCACCGTCAGTATAGCTATACTCATCAAAGCTGGTATACCCAGGATTTTTTCCCTGAAAATAAGACAACACGGCAGGAATGGCATACCTGAGTATAACATCCTTATTTAAAAGATAATTCACATCATTATATACAATATCATCGGTGAGCCAGTATGGATAATCACCCATATCATCTCTCATCTCATCCTTATCTCTTAACAAAAGTGAATAATCAAGGGGTCTCAAAACATATTTCGGATTATGACCGCTTTTAAAGGCAGCGATAAGATTATCGTTTATTTCCTTATAAGTTGCGCCGGAATAGGGCACCTTTATAACCTTAACTCCAAGCCCATCCTCAAACTGGCTGGCTTTAAAATTTTCAGCCATGGAGGTTCCTGTTATAATGGCATCATAATCGAAGTTCCTTGTAATACCGTCATTTTGAGATCTCTGGTCATAAAGCCTGTAGAACAGCTTCGGATTAGGAGCTCTGTAATGGAAAAAAGGGTCCACAAAAAACACCAGCCCTGCTGCCAGAGCAAGTGTGGCAATAGTCATTATCAAAATTGCCGTAAACCATTTTTTAGAATTCATTTAAACATCCTTATTCCGAAGGTTTAAAAGTTAAAATACAAAAAAGTCGAAATTGAGCTCATGGATACAATACAGGCCACAAGCAGTACCCAGGTAAATACCAGTGAAACCACATTTGTCCTGTAAGTTCTCTCATAATTATTCCTGCAGCAAAGGCATATTATAAGCGCAGCAGCCATAGCCATGACACAACCGGTCATAAGCACGTTGTTATCAGCGCTTGGAAGGTGAAGTACTTCAAGAACATACCTGAACCTGGGAATTCTGAAGCCTTCAATCACTTCAGACCTTACATCATAATTGGTAACTCCAAGGCGCTTTAGTATCTGAAGCCACTGAGTAACACTGTCAGCCCTGAAAAGCAGCCAGGCTACATTTATAAATACAAAAGTCACAATCCAGCTTACAGCCTTTACCAAACCTCCAATAACATATCCCAACGGAGCATTCCTTACTTTTTCACACATATTTACATATATGCCATGTGTAAGCTTGTTTATGCATTGTCCCACTCCGTGCAAAATTCCCCATAGGATAAAGATCCAGTTCGCACCATGCCATATTCCGCTCACAAGAAAAACTATGAGGGTATTTATATATGTCCTCACCTTTCCCTTTCTGTTACCACCAAGTGGAATATATATATATGTCGTAAGGAATCTTGTCAGAGTCATGTGCCAGCGCTTCCAGAACTCTGCGATCGATATAGCCTTATAGGGCGAATTGAAGTTCATCGGAATGTCAAAATTAAACATGGAGCCCAACCCCGTCGCCATATCACTGTAACCGCTGAAATCAAAATAAATCTGGAAGGTATAGGATAGCATAACTATCACAATCTCAGGAATAGTAAGTGCACCCTCTCCCACCGGAATAAGCGCCGCCTGTGAAAAACCATAATCCACTGCCTTACCGAACATATCAGCTATCAGCATCTTCTTTGCAAGGCCTCTTGAAAACATCATTATACCGCGGCATAAGTTATCAAAATTAATCTTATGCTTTTTGGTATCGCGAAACTGTGGAATAAGTTCTGAATGAAGAACTATAGGTCCTGCAACAAGCTGTGGAAAATATGACACAAACAATGCATACTCAAGGAATGAGTAATCCTCCGTCTCCCCTCTGTAAGCATCCACAATAAAGGATATCTGCTGAAACGTGAAAAAGCTGATTCCAAGCGGAAGTACTATGTGCCTTAGGTTAAAACCTGCACCAAATACAGCATTTACATTCTCTATAAAAAAGTCGTAGTACTTAAAATAAAAAATAAGTCCTACATTAAAAAGAATTCCAAGTATCAAAAAAAGCCTGCGACGGGAATTTTGCATAGCCTTTGATAATATATAATTAACCGCTATTGAGCTGCAAATAATAAGAAGATAATACGGATTGAAATATCCGTAAAACCAAAGTGACATGGCAAGAAGTGACCCAAGTGCCAGCCTTTTTTGCCCCATACTATGGAAGGCAAAGTACAAAATCAGCGATAGCGGCAAAAAACACAATATAAAAATATATGAGTTAAATTGCATTCTCTGTTTCTACACTCCGTTCAGCGCCTACATTAGTTCCTCAAAATACTCACGCCACATTTCATTTACTCTGTCAGGATTATATTTTTCCCTGACTTCAAGCGCAGCTCCGCCCATTCTTCTTGCTACAGCCGGATCTTCGGCAAGTCTCTCAAGGGTATTAAAAATATTAGTCGCCATCTTTACATCGGAATCCATCGGTATTAAAATTCCGTTTCTTCCATTCTGAATAAGATCCGCAGGACCACCACAGGGACAATCCGTGGATATACAGCAAAGTCCAAGTGACATCGCTTCGATTAGAGCATTCGGCATACCTTCCGTTTTGGAGGTGAGCACAAAAATCTCCGCATCGCTTATTCTGTCAGCTATTCTGTCGACACTTCCCATAAAGGTTGCTTTGCCATCAGCCCCCTTACCTGTTTCATCAAGAATATCAAGCTTTCCGCAGAGCTTTGTAAGCAGTTCTCTCGTCGGACCATCGCCATAAATCATCAGTCTGTAATCAGGATGCTTTTTTACAAAATATGAAAAGGCATTGATAACAAGCTTTTGATTCTTATTTTCATCAAGCCTTCCGACAGATACGATAACCTTTTTTCTATCCTCAAAAGGCACCACCTCATGCGCAATAAACTCCTCATTTATTGCATTTGGCAAAACCTTACATTTTGACTTTATAAGTGGCCCGAAAAATTCCATTGCACCATTTGTCTGAACCACAACCCCTGCAGCAGCAGGAAACAACACCTTCATTGACGCTTTAAGCCCAAATGAAGCATACTCCTCCGACGGCGTTGCCCGAACTGATACCACCACAGGAATCCCCAATGATATAGCGGACTGCAGTGCCATTACATTGTTTTTACCGAGAAAAGAAAGAATCAGATCAGGCTTTAGTCTCTCCCAGGCATTTGTCAGCTTCTGTATTCTTCTATGAAAATTCTGGGCACGGTTTCCCTTTTCATAAGGCATAAGCGCAGTGAATACCCTGCCTATCCCCATAGGCTCTCCGCCCTTAAGATCCACATATCGAACCTTCTCATCCGGATTTAATACCTTTACGGCATTCTCAGCCTCACTCTCAAGTACTTTCCAGGCAGCATGAGGAAGCTCATACTCATCATCGGACAAATAGGTAGTAGCAAGCGTCACCCTATAACCTATGCTGTAGAAATACTCAGCAAGATTGCACATGACGCGCTCAGCCCCGCCCTTATTGAGTGAGCCTATATACATAACTATATGCTTTTTCCTGATAGTTACCTTTTTTGCCATTCAAACCTCTTACTGCCTTCCCCTAAGGAATATAGCTTTCTTTCTACTGCCTTCCCCTTGGGGGAAGGTGGCGCGCAGCGCCGGATGAGGGGTCACACTAAATACCTCTCATACCACTGCTGGAAATTAAAGAAGCTCCACGACAACTTCGAATAATTCGCTCCTGTAGCCGGACCTCCATCGCCCTTCTCCAAATAATTTCTGATAAATCGTGACGCATAATCAGCATCAAATATGCCCTGTTTTTTCAAGAAGCTCACATCACTGTAATCAATAAGCTTGTCACGCAGCGGGCCTCTAAGCCATGAATCCGTGGGACATCCAAAGCCCTTCTTGGGCCTGTCCAGAAGGTCCCTTGGAATATAATCATATGCTATATCCTTCAAAATATGCTTCTTGTCACCATCAGCAAACTTGAATCTGTGCGGAATAGCAAAGCTGTACTCCATAACCTCTGTATCCATTATAGGACATCTGCACTCAAGTGAATACTTCATAGATGCTCTGTCCATCTTCACCAGAATATCCCCGGGAAGGTAGGTATCCATATCAAGCAGCATACGCCTTATCTGCCAGTCCGATACTCCATAAGAGGACTCTATCGGATATTTACATGGGAAAAGTCCGCTATTTCCAAACTCTCTACCCATATACTGCTCATATGTGAGCCTGTCATCCATAGCCTCCTGCCCTGTTATAAATGCATGGGCAGCCAGAATATAACTGGGTGATGAAAACTGAGTCTTAGTCTCCGGATCTCTGTTTTCCGCTACCACCCGAACCCTGAAGGGAAGCTTTTTAAGAAGCTTACTGTCCCCCATGGGAATCTGACCTATTCCATTTACAATAGCCCCGGCCGCATCAAGCTTCTGTGCCTGTGCCACATTCTCATAAATATTATATCCGCAGAAAAACTCATCTCCGCCATCGCCCGACAGCGCTACAGTCACCTGCTCCCTAGCAAGCTTGCACACAAGCATTGTAGGTATCTCTGACTCATCTGCAAAAGGCTCATCATAATAATCGGGAATACTCTCCACAAGATCCAGCATCTCCGACTCATCTATGTAAAGCTCAGTGTGGTCTGTGCCAAGATGCTCCGCCACCCTCTTTGCAAACTCTGCTTCATTATATTCCGGCACGTTGAAACCGATACTAAAGGTCTTAACAGGTGAATCACTGTTTTCCTGAGCAAGCGCTGTTATAAGCGATGAGTCATAACCGCCTGATAAAAATGCCCCCAGCGGCACATCTGCTATCATTCTGTCTGCAACCGACTTCTTAAGACGCTGCTTCAAGCCTTCCTTTGCTTCTTCGTAGGAAGAAACCTGTCTGGCAGATCTCTCTTTGTACGCCTTTTTCACATCCCAGTACTTCTTCTTACTGATGCTTCCCTTGTTAAATACCAGCATCTGCCCGGGTTCTATCTGCCATACATTCTCAAATATGCTTTCGGGTGCATTTATGTACTGCTGAAACATGTATCTCGGAATGATTGATTTTCTTATGTCAACCTTAAATCCGGGACACTTCATGATGGGCTTAAGCTCCGAACCAAATACCAGGTTCCCATCCTCAAGCCAGTAATATAATGGTTTCTTACCGATTCTGTCCCTTACAAGGAAAATATCCTCAGTCTCTCTGTCATAAAGCGCTATCGCGAACATTCCATGAATATGCTCTGCAAAATCAGCCCCCCACTTCAGATACCCCGCAAGTATAACCTCGGTATCACAGGTTGATTTGAAGGGGTAACCCTTGAGTTCTTCCTTAAGTTCAAGAAAGTTATAAATCTCTCCGTTAAAAACGACAGAAATCCTGCCATCCTCCGTAGACATGGGCTGGTGCCCAAGCGGCGAAAGATCCAGGATTGAAAGTCGTCTCTGTGCAAAACCAATCGTATATCCGTCTTTTCCCGGATATAGCTCGACGCCATTATCGTCCGGTCCTCTGTGGATCATGGTGTCATTCATGGCTCTAAGTTCATCTTCAGTTATTCTGTTTCTGGATATATATCCACAGATTCCGCACATAGGCGTCTCCTTCTATTTTTTTATTGCATTCCCCTCATCCGCCCTTCGGGCACCTTTCTTCGCTCCGCTTCGGTCCGCGCTGAACCAACGTCCACCGGACGTTGAGCGCCCCCCAAGGGGAAGGCTTTGTATATTTTCTATCACCTTCCGCTTGGGAAAAGGCTCCGCATATCTTCTATTGCCTTCCCCTTGGGAAAAGGCTCCGCATATCTTCTATTGCCTTCCCCTTGGGGGGAAGGTGTCAGCGAAGCTGACGGATGAGGGGATTCTTATTTAACTAGCCCTTCTAAATACTCCCTCCACTGCTCAAAGACAGCCTCAGAATTGGCAATATCATACACCCTGGCAGCTTCCTCACCAAAGCGCTTAGCCATATCCTTATCCTCAATCAGGCGACAAATCCTGTCTGCCAGCGCATCTGCATCCCCAACAGGCACAAGAAATCCGTTCTCCCCATCCCTTATCACGGTTCTGGGTCCTCCTGGAGGGCAATCAGTTGAAACCACCGGCATTCCCATAGCCATGGCTTCAAGAAGAGAATTGGGAAATCCCTCATAATCAGAGCTATAGGCATAAACCTCACCTTTAGGAATCTCCGCATCTATATGGTTGCAGGGGCCCATCAAAAACATGAACTCTTCTGCATTATTATCCGCAATCTTCTTTTCCAGCTTCTCCTTTGTTCCATCCTCAGAACCACCACCATATATCCTTAATATATAGTCGGGATGCTTTTCATGAACCTTCAGGAAGGCATCACAAAGCATAAGCTGATTCTTGAAATCCACCAGTCTGGCATGATGAACTACTGATTTTTCCTTAAACTGCGGATGTGGAACATTATGGTATTTAGCATTTATAGGATTTAAAATTATCCTCGAATTATCCTGCAGATACGGTTTAAAGAATTCCTTCTGCTCCTCTGTCTGAAAAACACATCCTGCAGCCCTGGGAAACAGCCACTTTATCTGTATCTTATCAGAAAGCGCATCGTAATTACCTACGGGATTTATTCGCACAGATATCACTGTAGGCGTCCCTGTGCTCTTCTGAGCCATAAGAGCCCTGTAATTAGCTCTGTGGGCAAATGCCACGAGAACATCCGGACGGGTGCTTTCGAGAAATTCCCTCAAGTACTTTACTCTCAGGAGGAACTTTGTGACGCGGCCTTTTTTTGCATCTTCTTCGCGCAGTCCCACATGAACCCTGTGAATACGGGGATCCAGAGTGAACTCATTCTCATCAAACCACTCCGTTGCTATATATACTTCATACCCGCCCTTGGCAAACTGGTTTGCGAGATTACTTACAACTCTCTCCGCACCGCCCTGTCCAAGGCTATTTAAATGAAACGCAATCTTTTTCATAATATCCTACATATTACTCTATAATGAGGGGAATGTCACCATTTCATACCTTCTCTAAAATCCCATGCAAATCCTTTGCATACTTCTCCGGATCATAGGTCTGTGCCCTCTCATAGGCCTTCTCACCATAATGCTTCATCTTCTTCTCATCAGCGAGCATCCTGAGTATTCCCTCAGCCAGCAGCTTATCGCCCTCCGTGATATTTGAAGCATCAAGATCGATATGCTCATCCATATCCGGAACGATAATTCCGAATTCTCCCTCGATAATCTTATCCGTGGAAGAACCATCCGGCTTACTCGTGATAAGCTCCCCATATTCCTTCTCATTTAGAAGTATCTCACGGGGACCGGTTTTACAATCTGCCGCAACGCAGGGCTTACCAAGTGCCATAGCCTCCAGTATCGCATTAGGAAAACCTTCATGGTTTGAACTAAGCACATAAATATCTGCAGCTTCAACAAACGGGAACGGATTCTTCTGAAGTCCCGGGAAGAAAACCTTCCCCTCTACTCCAAGATCCTCCGCAAGCTTTCTAAGTCCGCTAAAGTCCCCTGTACCCACTATCTGAAGCCTGGCCGCAGGGTAATTCTTTACAACTATTGAAAAAGCCTTGATCAAATGCCAAAAGCCCTTTATATAGTCCTGTCTTCCTACAGAAATAAGTGTAATATTGCTATCCTGCGCATCATTCACAAGCTTGCCGTTTCCAAACATATCACTTGCATTTAAAAGTGCGTCCTTTGAGCCTGCTCTATCACGAATCATCTTTATGTCGAGGGGATTGTAGATATAGCTGCTCTTTTCATAATTGTAATCACGAAGGAGCTCTCTCATTATCTCTCTTGAGCAGGACAGAACCTGATCTGCCTTATTACAGAAAAGACTGACCTCTCTTCTGTTTTCCATATCAGTAGAACAACGAAGTCCTGTTAGCACCTTTGCTCTTGTCCCCGCCTTTGAAAGAACATTTACATAGTTTGCACTTGACCCAAAGCTATATGAAATATCTACCTTGTTTGCCTTTTTATACTGTCTGACTTTCTTTACTCTCCTGAAAACATTGACAGCTTTTCCAAGCTTGCCATATTTCTTAGTGGCAGGCAGATCAATATTGACCACATCCAGTCCCGATATATCATAATTTATGTCCTTATCGGAAAAGATGAGAATTGTTACCTTATAATATTTTTGCATCAGCCGAGCTGTTGCAACGCAGACTCTCTCGAATCCACCCTGATGAAGCATCGGCACAATCAGTAAAAGATGTTTCATTAAAATTTTCCTGTTGTATAAAAATTCAGCATCCTCTGCGCTTGTGTCCTGACATCGAAGCCTGCCTTTTTAATCATCTCGTTAACAGGCTCTGAGGATGCCTCTCTGTCACCTATCGGCAGAGCTACACCGTCTTCCCCATCAGCCTCCTCATAATCCCTGAGCATCAGATCATTAAGTATCTTCCTTGCCCACACAGCCGGAGCTTCTTCTATACTCAGTCTGCTGACAAGCGGAGTTATATCAACCTCAGGCGTAATCGAATCGGAAACAAGGCACTGCAGACCTGCTGACTGAGCCTCTACAACCGTCCCCGGAAGCCCCTCATATCTCGAAGGGAAAAGGAAGTAATCCATCGCCTGATAATACTCATTTGCATTACTCTTATTTCCTGCAAAAATCACATGTTTCTCAATATGAAGATCAGCTGCAAGCTGTTTCATGGTGTCCATGAGAGGTCCCTCACCAAGCATGAGAAGTCTTATCCTCATACCATGAAGCATACTGAAGGCATTGACATCGTCATGCTTTAAAATCCTCAAAAACTCAGCAAAAACCTTAAGAAGATACTCGTGATTCTTTGCATAATGAAATCTCCCCACATGCCCGATGATTATAGCACTAGATAATCCCAGTTCTTTTCTTACCCTGTCCCTGATCTCCTGATTATAGACAAAACGTCTAAGATCAATGGCATTCGGAATAATTCTTACCAGTCCTTCATCAGTCAGAGTATCTCCAAAGACAGATCTGGCAGCATTCTCAGTACATGCAAATCTAAGATCACAGGTGTCTGTTTTAGCAAGAGGAGCACGAATTATTCTTGTCACAACTCCCTTGATTCCGGGATCCACTCCGGCACTTCTTGCATGAGCTATAGTTGTCCCTATACCACAACTCTTGGCAATCGGAAGATAAATAGCCGCAGTACTTGTCATATGCCCCTGCACCATCTTCCACTCGCCCCTGTGCTGCATAAAAAACATCCTTATTGCATTTTTATAATCCCTTGCATTCGTTCCATGAAATCTTGGAACTGCATAGATATTTCCGCCAAGCTTTTTTACTGTAGCGTCAAAATAGTCCGGCTCTCTCACTGCCATAAGCTCATCCGAAGTCGGACATTTTTTACCTGAAGGCTCTGCATCTGCATGCACCAAAAAATCGAACTGCACACGTTCTCTGTCAATGTGTCTGTACAGATCCATGATGCGGCTCTCAGCGCCTCCCAGTCCTAGTGTTCCAAAAACATGCAATATTCTAATAGGTTCTGCCATTTTTACCACCTTTTATGCACGGCGATATATTTAAAGCGTGCCATGAGATATTCCTTAATACCCTGGAAATCGGAAGCCTCCTCAGGTTCCTGCATAAGCCATTCATCCCAGCTTACAACCCTGCCGGACTCGAATACCTTTTCATAGAACGCAAAATCATCCCCATTTAATGTATTTGTATGAACAACGAAAGTAGTGTAGCCCTCTCTTTCATCCTTTAAAACTGCATCTTTTTTAAAGGAAATCGGATAGAAGGTCATGTCAAATCTGCGATATGCCTTCTTCCCAAAACCATCAGTAATTCTTCTGAAGCCATTCTCGGCAAGCGCAGTCATAGTATTCCTATCATAGCTGTGACTTGGCGCCATGAAAAAGTCCGTTGCAATTCCATGAGTTCCAAGAATTTTCTTACCTTCAGCAATCATCTTTATCTGCGTTTCAAGGTCTATTCCGGCAAATTCAGACTGCTTGTTAAGAGGAAGCATTCCTCCCTTTCGAGTAGTATAAACATGATGTAAACCATGCATGGCAATTATCCAGCCCTCAGTCTGAAGATTGCGCACAAGATGCCAGAATGCATAATCCTTTTCCTTAATCTTGTCATCCGGATCGGAAACCCTGTTTCTGCTAGCAGGACCATCCTCATCTGTCTCGTCTTCCGCCAGCTCAAGCTTCGGATCCATGTTTTCCGGAATAACGCCAATAAGAGGCCTTATGTGATTTTCATCTAAAAGCCTCTTAAACCTCCTGAATTTACCCATGTCCATTCCCGGAGAAATGTCATCAAGTCGAATTACTATCTTCATACAACAACGCCGCCACTTTGTCGGTGGCGGCATATCCCCCTAGTTTTTTCTTTATTTATCGTTGCGATCAGAGTCTCCAATAGCTGAACTCTGAAGCATCAAAACTGTTCTTGTCATAAATCCCCTTTACATCAAGGAATACTCTTCTCTTGTGCTCAGGATTGTACCACTTCTTAATCTCATCTGTTGTTATTCCAAGGAATTCCTCATGAGCAACAGCCATGATAACCGCATCCATATCCCTGACAGAATCCATGGTATCAAAGGTGATTCCGTAAAGTCTCTTGGCCTCTGCACTGTCAGCCTCAGGATCTACAACAACAGGATCAATGCCGTACTCCTTAAGCTCATTGTAAATGTCGATTACCTTTGTATTACGTGTATCAGGGCAGTTCTCCTTGAAAGTAAATCCAAGAATTGCCACTCTTGCATTCTTTACATTAAGATCCTGTGCAATAAGATTCTTTACACAGCTCTCTGCGATGTACTTTCCCATATCATCGTTGATACGACGTCCTGAAAGGATAATCTGGCTGTGATAACCAAGCTCCTCAGCCTTGTAGGTAAGATAATATGGGTCAACACCGATACAATGTCCGCCTACAAGTCCGGGCTTGAAATTAAGGAAATTCCACTTTGTTCCTGCTGCCTCAAGTACACTCTTGGTATCGATTCCCATTCTGTGGAAGATCATTGAAAGCTCATTCATGAAAGCGATATTGATATCTCTCTGGCTGTTCTCAATAACCTTGGCAGCCTCAGCAACCTTGATGCTCTCTGCCTCGTGAACACCTGCAAGGGCAACAAGCTTGTAAACGTTTGCAACCTCCTCAAGTGTCTCCTTATCCATACCGGATACGATTTTCACAATAGTCTCAAGTCTGTGTACTTTATCACCGGGATTTATACGCTCAGGTGAATATCCTACCTTAAAATCAACTCCGCACTTAAGTCCTGATTCCTTCTCAAGAATCGGAACGCATACGTCCTCAGTTACTCCGGGATATACAGTTGATTCATAAACTACTATTGATCCCTTTGTAAGGTATTTTCCAAGTGTTCTGCTGGCACTCTCAACAGGTGTAAGATCAGGTGTATGATCATTATTGACCGGTGTAGGTACAGCAACGATATGGAATCTGCACTCCTTAAGCTTTTCAGGGTCTGCTGTAAACTCAACCGCTGTCTCCTTAATTGCTTCGTCTCCAACTTCTCTTGTCGGGTCAATTCCATTTTTATAAAGTTCTACCTTTTCAGCATTAAAGTCGTATCCAACAACCTTAATCTTCTTGGCAAAGGCAACTGCAATAGGCATGCCTACATATCCAAGTCCAACAAGTGATAGTTTTTCTTCTCCGGCAAGGAGCTTCTCATATATACTCATTCCAAAAACCTCTTATTTTATTTTTAGTCCGCCCCGAACATTACTATTATCTTACTTTGTGCGGATTTTCTCAAGTTCTTCTTTGTAAGCATTGATTACGAGTTGTCTGTCAAAGTTTTTCTCGATGTATTCTCGTCCGCGTCTTCCCATATCAGCTCGCTCATTTTCATTTAGCGCAAGTATCCTCTTAACAGCACCAATCAATGATTCTGCACTCTTGGATTCAAAGGTAAATCCGGTTTTACCGTCCTCTATGGCTTCAATGCAGCCGTGTATGTTGGAGCAGAGAATCGGTCGTCCGCAGGCTGCTGCCTCGAGGAGGACGTTGGACATTCCCTCATGATAGGAGGGATGCACAACTACGTGGCATTTTTCAAATACGGGGTCAACACTATCGAGATGCCCATAGTATTTGAGCTTGCCTGCATTTTCAAGCTCCATAATCATGGGCTCGTATTTAGCTCTCTCGTCCTCTTCATACTCACCCACGAGGTCGAAATATACGTTATTATATTCAGAAGTTATTGACTTTGCAGCCGACAGATATTCTTCTATTCCTTTATCTCTCATCATCCTTATAACTGCAAGGAAGTGAATTCCCTCCGCTTCTGAAGGATAATCATGAAAAGTGTGCTCTGTAAGGTTAACTCCTGATCCAGGCAGAAGTCCGCTGTTTTTCCTTGCTATTCCATGCATCTGGATGAACTTGCGGTTTCTCTCATTTTGGAAGAACACTCTCTGCGCCTTACCGGTTGATATTCTGTAAAGCTGTAGCAGCACCTTGCTCATAAGACCGCCGTTTTCAATAGCCATTCCAAGCCCCGTGATATTACATATATACGGAACCTTTCCAAGTCTGCAGGCAAGGGCACCGTAGATATTGGGCTTTATAGTATAAGTCAGAACCACATCCGGCTTTTCGGTTTTAAGCATTTTTCCATAAAATCTAAAAAGCCCATAATCCCTCGCGGGGTTCATACCATGTCTTTCCAACGGGGTCTCAATTATTTTTGTGCAGTAATTTTTAAGCTTTACACAATTTTCATCTGAAGGTACAGAAATCAGCACCTCATGTCCCGCATCAAGGAAGGATTTAAGCAGTTCCTTCCTGAATAAAAACAAACCATTGGCATAATTAGCCAAAATTAATATTCGCATCTTATATTCCTTTTAATGCAGTGTAATCATACCTGCTTCATGCGTCCCTCAAGATTAGAGAGCTTCTCTATTACAACGCTGTCATACATAAGCATGCAGACGTCCTCTTCATATTGCCCGATGATAGGCGTATTCGCTTTTTTCTCAACGACATTTGTATAAATGAGTGCAGGGAAATCAACTCCGGCACCGTATGCATGAAGATAAGCCCCTCCGAATCTGGGATTTATCTCTGAGAGGTAGTACTGTCCATCCTTAAAGAAGAGGTCCATATCCAGCGGTCCGTTAAACTTGAAATGCTTCATAGCACTTTTCACAAAATCAAACAGAGCTTCGTCCTTAAATGAAATTGTTTTATTTGCACCACCAATTGTGGTCGATATCTTTTTCTTGGAAAAGATAGCCACAGGTTCATGCGTAAAAGTATCAACGTATACGTCGGCATCCATATCCTTACCATCCATAAATTCCTGGATGATAAGCTCCGGGCTTCTTGCAGTGAGCTCCTCAAGAAGTTCCAGGCTATCTACCTTTCTTGCGCCAACGCTTCCGCTTCCGGTCCTTGGCTTTACAAAAACAGGGAAGCTTATCTCATTTCTGTCATAGCTCTCCTTAAAATCAGCAAAGGATCCGAAGGTAAGAACTGTCGGAACACCCTTTTCCTTCAGATATTTAAACATCTCATATTTGTCAAAGCACAGATCCGCTGTTTCTTTATAAGGTGCGAGAACCGTAACTCCCAAAGCATCAAATTCGGCTCTGTGATCAGCGAGAATTGAAATCTCCGGATCAATAAGAGTTGTGATCGCATCAATTTTCTCATTCTTGCAGATCTCAAGAACAGTAGGAATGTAAGTGATATCATTTATCAGCGGAACTCTGTAAACCACATCCGCAAAAGCAGGCGCAGGTGCATAGGGACTGTTGTCCGTAACCACTATCTTCACCTTATCTCCAAGTGTATTCCTAAAATCCTTTAAAAGTTCGCAGCGTCTTCCAACGCTTGTAAATAATATGTTCATCTTCATATTTCTCCCAAATATATATTAAGCTGCCATGAAGTCATTTTTTCTCAGGTGTTCCCGTAAATGCCTCCATTGTTGCATCTGTAGCACTGTTTATGTCATTATGTCTGAATACAACAGCAACTGTCATAAATACTATCTTTAAATCCAGCAAAAAGGATAAATGATCAACATAATAAACATCCTTCTCAAAACGGTCCTCCCAGCTCAGAAGATTTCTTCCGTTTACCTGAGCCCATCCCGTAAGCCCCGGACGAACATCGTGCCTTCTTCTCTGCTCTGAATTATATAGTGGCAGATATTTTACCAAAAGAGGCCTTGGTCCGACAAAGCTCATGTCTCCCTTTAGAATATTTATAAATTCCGGAAGCTCATCAAGACTTGTAGCCCTAAGCTTTTTTCCGAATTCCGGAAGTCTGTCCTCATCAGGAAGAAGGTTTCCTTCTGTATCACGTTTATCAGTCATAGTCCTGAATTTGTACAGATTGAATACCTTCTCATCCTTACCAGGCCTTGGCTGTTTAAAGAGCACCGGGCTCCCAAGCTTAAACCTCACAAGTATCGCAAGTATCAGATATAACCAGCTAAAGCAAACCAGCACAAATAACGATAAAATAATGTCTATCAGTCTCTTAATAAAAAGTGCATATATACCACTCTTTGTTTTCTTCTTCATACATCTTTCCTTATATAATATAGAATTGCAACGTTAACCCCAATATTGTATTATAACCTATAGGGATTTTAATTCCAAATTTAGTTTTTTCAGGGGAGTTTTCCAGTAATGAAATTAGATTTCAGGCGTGGCAGCATCAGACTTATCGTAGTTCTTTTAGCTGCTTTTTTAATGGCGTTGAATATAAATACCTTTGTCGATGCCGGCGGCCTTTATCCCGGTGGTGCACAGGGACTCACCATCATTATCCAGCGTATTGCCCAGAAATACTTTGCCCTAAAGATCCCCTATACTCCTATTAACGTTATCCTTAATATCATTCCTATCTATATTGGCTTTCGTTATATAGGCAAAAAATTCACTATTTATTCTATGATCATGGTATTGACCAATGGTTTTTTTGTCGACCTTATTCCTGCCCATGTCATAACTCATGACCCACTACTGATTTCCGTATTCGGCGGAATCTTCGCAGGTGTATCTCTCTCCATCTGTCTCATGGCTGATGCGACAAGTGGCGGAACAGATTTTATTTCCATTTTTCTATCACAACGAAAGGGTATAGATGCTTTCCCGATAATCCTTGCCGGAAACTGTATAATCCTTACTGTTGCAGGCATTTTATTTGGTTGGGACAAGGCTCTGTACTCCATTATTTTCCAGTACGTTTCAACACAGGTTCTCCATGTAATGTACAGAACCTATCAGCAGCAGACACTTTTCATAATCACTGATAAACCGGCAGAAGTATGTGACATCATTTACAGAGTAAGTAACCACGGTGCCACTCTCATGCACGGGGAGGGGTCCTTCGAGCACAACAACAAAATGGTCGTCTACTCCGTTGTAAGCGCATCAGATACCAGAAAGCTCATCCCCGCAATTAAGGAAATTGATGAAAACGCATTCATCAACTCCATTCGAACCGACAGAGTAAAGGGTAATTTTTATCTAAAACCCAGAGATTGAAAATCCACTATAAAGAATTTTTCATTCCATCCGAAATATATGTTGAGTTAAGATGGCGGAGCCATCAAAACTTCTTTTTCAACCGGGCAGCCCTGATAGGGTTAGGCCTGGTTTATTTTTTTGTTTAACTTCTTGTGCGCACAGGAAACGATAACTTGGAGGTTTTGCCTATGAGAATTACAGACAGCACAGTTAACCTTATTTCTGAAAGGAGGTATAGAGAAACCTACAGCATTTCACATGAAAAGGGCATCATCGCATCATCTCTTATAAAAAGCGATACCCCTGACTTCAGGAAAATTCTTGATGCCGAAGAAAACAAGGAAGAACAGACATTATTCACCAACTACAATGCTGATGGCGAATTTTCAGTTCAGGACATGATTCCTTCCGTGAACAAAATGACTGAAATTGAAAGTATCAGAATGAAAATCATGGAAAGGCTGCTCAATATAATGCAAATTCTGTATGGAAGCGCATCCGGAAGCAACAAGAGCAGGATGCAGGAATATATGCGTGGTCTTAGTTCACAAATGAACCAGGGTTCCTTCCAGTGGATGTCTGTATCAACCACAACCTACATACACACAGAATTCGAGCAAACTGCTTTTCAGGCACAGGGCATTGCAAAAACCGAGGATGGTCGCGAGCTTAATTTTGGAATAAATCTCTGCATGTCAAGACAGTTCACCGAATCCGTCGGTATAATGCAGCTTAATCCTGTTCAGCTCATGGATCCCCTTGTAATAAACGTAGGATCCGGAGTAACTGAGATTTCCGATCAGACCTTCACCTTCGACCTTGATTCTGACGGCGAGGCGGAAGAGGTAAAAAATATTACCTCCGGAAGCGGATTTCTCGCATATGATAAAAACGGCGACGGAATAATCAATAACGGAACAGAGCTTTTTGGTGCCAGAACAGGAAATGGCTTTGCAGAGCTATCCGAATATGACAATGATGGCAACGGATGGATTGACGAAGCCGACAAAATCTACGAGAACCTGCGCGTCTGGTGCCGTGGAGAAGATGGCAAAGATACACTTATGACCTTAAAGGAGGCCGATGTAGGAGCAATCTATCTTGGGCACGCAGAAACTAACTTCACCTCACAAGGAACGGACTTTATGGTTAATGCCAGATTCAGAGCAAGCGGCATTTTCCTGCACGAGTCCTCCGGTGATGCAGGATCCGTCCACCAGATCGACCTTGCCAAGATGGCCTGACTCTACAATAATATAGTTTCTTGATTTTCTGAAAGAAACAGGAATCTATAGTTTCCTCAAAAAAAAGCAGGACGTCCATGCCCCGGACGTCCTGCTTTTTATTAACCTTCCAAATTATGTTTCAATCAAAGTGAAAATGATTTTTCTCCACTTTTATCATATGCATTTTCACCGAAAATATATCTTCTTACCGGTATAAGTGCTGTAATAAGAATGGATCCCAACACTACACATGCAATAACTTCACCTGCTCCGACTGTAAGCATCTGAAAAGGAATTCCGCCTGGAATCTTATATGCATAAGTAAGAACAAAAGGAATAATAAGCGCATTTGCAACAACAGGAGGAATAGTAACCAGGAATCTGTTGTTTCTCAGCTTATATGAGAAATATGCACCAATTGCTGTAGCAAGAGTACCAAAAATAATATCAGGAAGAGCACTTCCAATAAGAATATTACTTAAAAAGCATCCGATAATAACGCCCGGAACTGCAGCTGGTGTGAAAAACGGAAGAACACAAAGTGCTTCTGAAATTCTAAACTGAATTGCGCCACTTGCAAGGTTAACCTGAGCAACCATCAATGTGAGCACAACATAGACAGCAGCGATAAGAGCCGCCTGAGTCATAAATGAAATCTTTTTGTTTTGCATTATTTTTCTCCTTTAGGGTTTATATGGTCTACTACTGACCAGTGCGAGTGGGAAGGAATTAACACTCGTATATCATTTGTAGCGCATGAAATTATAGCACTCATAATAAGCTAATGCAAGAACATAATTTTAAAATCCCTTATAACCCCAAAAAACTCTCTTACCATATTGTTAGGTAGGTACCATGGTCTCGTATATGCAGCAATTCCATAGATTTCATTTTCACTCTCTGCCATCGCAAGACGTACGCCCCTGAAGACATGAAAATTGTTGGTCACTATTCCGATTTTTAGATTTTCGCCGGGCCTGTCTCTATTTATCATATCCATTGAAAATCGGATATTTTCAACTGTATCAACAGCCTCTGTCTCGGCCAGAACTCTGTCCTTTGGAATACCTAATGAGATCAGATAATCCCGTCCGCCTTCACCCTCACTTATGCTTTCGTTAGGAGCCTTTGCGCCTGATACTATACACTTTGTCTCAGGATTTTTTTCAAGATACTCACAAGCGGCATCCAATCGATACTTAAATATAATACTGGGGCCTGACTCTCTCATCTGTGCCCCAAGGACAATGATATAATCCAGACCATCTTCACCCTTATCGTTCATATGGCTTACAATCATGCCCTCACACGCTATAAAAACCACAATCCCGATAACTATTACAGACAATATAACGCCTCTGATAAGTCGCGGAATCTTATACCACCGCCCTTTTCCCGCAAGAAAAAATGAGACAGAAAAAAATACAGCACCCGCAAGCCATATTACAAATGAAAAGGTTCCACTTCCAACCATATAAATGCTCACGGAGTATATAAGACATATCATCGACATAATCAGCCATATACTCCGCAGCACCTTATTACTTTTATTTTTCATCAGCACACCCGGGCTTTTTATTTAATCTGTCATACTCTTCTTTGCATTTTCAAGCACATCTATTACTTTGTCACAGAATGCGTCAAACTCAGGATCTTCCTCATACTGTTCGGGATGTGCAAGACAATAGTCCAGAGACATTCGCACGCCTTTGTGGAAAGGAACATTAGTAGTCATCTGAGGTACCAGCCTTTTGAGCTTACTGTTATCAAAAGCAACAGACACAGCCTTATCTCCGAGAAGGCTACCTGTAAAGTCATACCCGTATTTTTTTCCAACCTCACTTAGGAAGTCTGACGATACATGGTAAGGCTTAAGCTCCACTCCCAACGCATCAGCTATTGTCTGGTGTATCTGATCCCAGGTAAGTATCTCATCTCCTGTTATCTGGAAAGCCTCTCCTATGGCATGTCTGTTCCCCATAAGGCCTGTGAAGCCAATAGCAAAATCACTATTAAAGGTTACAGCCCACAGAGATGATCCATCCCCCTGTATAATAACCGGCTTTCCTTCCTGCATTCTCTTTATAACCTGGTAGAAGCCTTTGTCCCCATGAACCCCAAGAGGAACGGATTTCTCGCTATAGGTATGACTCGGTCTTACTATAGTTACAGGGAATCCCTCCTCCCTGTATTTTTTCATCAAAAATTCTTCACAGGCAATCTTATTCCTTGAATACTCCCAGTAAGGATTAGCAAGTGTCGTTCCTTCTGTTATCACATAACCTGCTGCCGGTTTGTTATAGGCAGACGCAGAGCTTATGAAAATATACTGCCTTGTTTTTCCCTTAAACAGCCTGTAATCACGCTCTACGGCACTCACATCAAAGGCTATAAACTCACTTACCACATCAAAAGTAAGCCCATCCAGCTTTTTCTTTACGTCATCTTCATCGTAAATATCAGCAACTATCTGCTTTACCCCGGAGGGCACCTCAGCCTTGCGGTTACCCCTGTTCAGAAGATATACCTCCCACAACGGATCCTCTGCAAGCCTTTTCACTATTCCCATGCTTATTGTTCCTGTACCGCCAATAAAAAGTGCTCTCATGATAACCTCCTCTTAAAAAATCACATTTATAGATTAGTTTATTTGACCTTCTTCTGAATCAAATCCCAATCCGTACATCTGAAATAATTATCTCCAGGAAGTTCGCATTCGTGATTCCAGGGGCGATCGTAGACCATAACCCTTAATTCCGGCAAATGGCCAAAGAACCTGAATGCCATTGGTGAATCCTCTATGGCATAATCAAATTTCATCTTGTAATAGTCTTCCAATTCCAAATTGAACTCACTGTTTTTATAAAAAAAATCTCTGCCATACTTATTAAGGAAAAACAGTTTTACGCGGCTTAAACCATGTTCATCAAGCCATCTTCTTGACGCCTCAAAAGCAATGTAAGGACGCCCTGTTATTACAAAGACCTCATGCCCTGAGTCAATCCATTCGTTCAATACCCGTGATGCCCCCGGAGTCTCGTCATATGATACCAGGACTTCCGGCTTATGCCCCTCCAGCATAAGCTTCTCATAATCATCATCCGATAGTTCAAAAGACTCCTGCAGATTAAAAAAACGAATCTTTTCATAAGGGACATCCTTCCCAAACAGTCTCTTTGCAATATCAGAAAAAGATCTGGCTGTCTCACACAGGCAATCATCAAAATCTACATAAATCCTTTTTCCCATCTCGTCTCTCCATCCATAATCCGTTTTAATTACTATAACACATATCAAAATTATAAACTTTTTTCATTTTGTTTATAAATATTTTATATATGTAGTGTATACTCTCCTAAAAGAACACTAGATGTTGATTGCAACATTTATTGTTTTTATGGGAGGGCAAAAGTATGCGTTGTAATAGTTCTGCAAATAAATCTTTCATTGATAAATCATCACCAAAAACCATAGATACGATTCGTTTTAATAATCGTTATATAGATAAAGAAACAGTAAAAGAGAAAGCTACCGGAATAGTATCTGTTGTGGTATTTACCGGCTTAATTGCTTTCTCTTTTTTCCAATTTCTCTAATAGATATTGAGAGTAAATGCTTTATACTCTATCCAACCTGCATTCTTTATAAAAAGTTGTAATCCTTCTCTTGGCCTGTTTGATATCCAGAATTTCAAGATCCATTGATCTGGAGATCATTGCGCAGTAAAGGCTGAAGGCTTCTCTCGCGCCAAGGGTACGATTATAACTCATCTTGTCGAGTTCGCCATCTGTGACAAACCCCTGAAGGCCCTTGATTATGGTAGAAATAGCCTGAATTTCAGGGGTGATATCACTTTTTTCTGCCATATTCCCCTCTTCAAACATCTCATCTATATACCTTGTACACGCGGATTTTACCTTTTCTATATAATCGTGACTGTATTCATCAAAATACTTGTTGATATATGCTAAAATCTGTTCCCTTCCTGTAAGCGTTTTGTCGATTCTAGGTTTCTCTACTCTTTTCAGATACTTTGCTGCATTAAAAAATAATCCCATAGTTGTAACACTCTCCTACATTAAATTGTGCCTAAAACAAGATGATATTTCAAGTAAATGTTTCATTATGAAACAAAAAAATATGCAGGAAACTGCCGCATCAGCAATTTTCCTGCATTCCTGTTATCATTCATCTGTCTTTATTTGTTTTCGCTGCTTCGCTCAAATACCGAATCCATTCCATCATAATCGATTGTAAGCTTATCGCCTTCAAGCGTGTAAGAGTATTTAAAGCTTCCATCCTCTGCCTGGATAATCTTGTCATCCCAGAAGATCTTCATATCATCCTGTATACTCATAAGACCTGTATGATCCTCATCCAAAGTGAGCTTATATTCAAAAGTATATTCCGTGCCATCCAGTTCCTCATTGATCTTCTGCGTATAGGTCCCCGGGATTTTTTCATACATACTCTGCGGCTTGAAATCCTCATATTCTATGGAATCAATTATCATGGCTATTGCATCACTTGAAGCCATATCAAGCTCATCGTCACCGGATTTATGAGTCAGAAACATGAACTCAAGTGTTCCGCCATTATATTCGCCAATCACGTAGCTTTGACGAAGTCCTGAACCTTCCTCAGGATACTTAAAATCAATCCAATATCCCCAGGCATTCTTTGCTCCTGGAAAATAGCCCCCGGTAACCTCGGTCTCTGTCCCATTTTCCTGAGCACTTTTTATCTCTTCAATAACCTTATCGGGAAGCTTATCCTTTACATAGGTTATGACCAGACAATTGGTTCCCGCCTGCTCTCCGGTGTAATTAAAGCAAATCTCATCTGCGGGATCAGTATTATCCTCAACAGCTATCACATTAGCATCATAGGTTACAGTCCAACCATCATTACTCTTAAAGTTTTCCCATTTAGCTTCCTCTGACTTTTCGGCATCTTTGTCAGTTTCAGGAGTTGCTGCACCCGGAACCCTATCCTCAGATACTACTATCACATCTGAAGGATCTATATCTGCTGCAGAAACTTTATCAGGCATACCACATGCTGACATCGTTGTTATCATAATCGAAGCAAGCAAAAATGCTATAGATTTCTTCTTCATATCCAGGTCCTCCTTATATAGTTGGGATAAACTTTTCGTATAGATATAATTATAAGTTCTACGTACTGACAAAGGTTGAAACATTCTATGACATTTGATTATCTTTTCATTAAATATATAAAATCATTAAAAAAATAATTATTTTTACATAAATAACCATAAAAACAAGCAGGAAACTGCTGTTATCAACATTTATCCTGCTTGTCCCTTATTCATTCATTTAATTATCATACTCGCATATATACCCCATGGATCCCTTATACTGGGGATAATAACCTATAACGTCATTAGGTATGTCATTGATATAGAAGTACTCATACAAGTTACAATTACTGCTACCATTCCTCATCACAATTTCTATAATGACAGTTTTAATCTCTCCCCAACAGCAACGGCTTTAGAATCATGACTATGTCCAATTTCTCTGGTACTTGCGACCGGTACTGAATCAGAAATATGCATTTTAAGCAGATCGTAAACAGTCAGTTCTAATCCTGATTTTTCATAATTTGTAAACGTTCCAAGTAACACTCCCGAAACCTGATCAAAAACACCCATCTGCTCCAGCTGTGTTAATAACGTTGCAATCTGTCCTGATCCTCCGCCTAGCGATTCCAGAAAAAGGATCTTCCCGTTCATATCAGGCCAGTATTTTGTTCCTGACAGTTTTAACAAGCATCTAATATTACCGCCAACCACAATCCCCTCCATACTGTTTCCTTGGAGGAACTGATAATTGAAAGAAAATAGCGGTTGCGTATTCCCGGTCAGGTAATCTGCAAACCTTTTTCTTTGTACGACAGCTTCTGAATATACCATATTCTTTACCTGGTATAAAACTGAAGCATTTCCGGTCATGGTATAAATAGCATTTATTATAGTCGTAAGGTCACTATAGCCCCAGAATCTTTTCCCTGAGTTTGCAATCTTATCAAAATCAAGATAATTCAAAACACCATTTGCCAGATCCCCACCGGAAATATCATATATCGCCTCAATGGAATCGTCTGCATATAGCTGCATAAGATCGGCAGCTCTTTCCTTATCCGTTCCACTAAAGTCATCCTTAGTCGACATTATATGCGACGCCAGAACCGGTTCTATTCCGAAATCCTTAAGTATTTTGATCAATTCATCTATCTGATATTCCCATTCTTTCAAATGTCCATTTGAACATGCTGATATTCCAACTCTCATACTATATTTCCCTCCTTTTTATGTAAATGCATTTTTAGAAACTAAGTAATACAGCTGATTCGTACGTACTTCATCCTGTGATTACTTAATGGTAAGGGCTGCCCCAAGGGCAAGGTCAATACTTTTTTATAATCTTCCAAGCACTCAGAAGCTTTTCCATACTCCAGGCAGCATTGGCGGGGCTTGTAGATGGAAGACATATTGCTGGTCTTTTGATCACAGGCTCCGTATACTTGTCATAATACTTAAGTGCCGTTTTACCGTTGACATATATTGCCTTGATATCCGCTGTATTTAAGATAACGCTTAAATCGTTCGGTACTACATTAGTGATGCTGGAGTCCGATGATCCTTCAATATCGCAGGATTGTATCACATCCCATACTGCAATCCTGTTCCTTATCAAAAGAGCTTTCTTCTCCTCAATTGTCCCTGGCTCTTCCTCTTCAAACACTCCGGAAACCACCTTCCAAAATCTATTCTGCTTATGCCCATAGAAAAATCCTTCTTCTCTTGATTTAACAGAGGGAAAACTTCCCAGAATAAGTATTATTGAATTCTTATCATATATTGGTTCAATTGGATGTATAACCATAATTATGTCTCCCCTTCCCCCATCAGTCTCCATTAGTCCAGCGTATAACTGTCTTTTTCTGCCAAATCATATATATCTTTGGATGCTTTCTCTTCAAAATATGCTTTCAGACGCATATTGGAATCCCATTTTGCCTGAGGATAATTTCCATGGCGGCTTTTGACATCATTCATACGTTCTTCGATGTTCATCACACCTTTACTTCCGGCCAATGCATCACAAAGTTGGATCAGTCTGTCATAATCATCAGCTGAAAGTTTCCCCAACTCAGTCTGAATCAGCTCATACTCCTCATCTGAAGTATCAACCTTACCAACATACTCATCAACTCTCATGTTGTTGAAGGAATGTGTGAGGCACACTCTGGCAACTTCATCATATCCCAAGGACATCATGTATGAATATCCATCAGAAACATGTTTCAAATAGCTTACTCCAAACTTTCTTCCAATATCATGAAGGAGTCCTAAAATATAGGCTTTCTCCGGATTCATCCCCTCACAGCCTAAAGCAATCTTCTCTGCACAATGCGCAGCAACACGGCTGTGATTCCCCCATGGTCCAGGATTATACTTCTCTGCTTCCTCTAAAAGTCTTTCTGCTTCCATTCTTGTTGGTAGCATATTTCCTCCCATTACTCGGAATATACTCTCGGAATCTATAAGCCAGTAACAATGCGGCTTTCAGATTCCTTTTTTATTAAAATCCCCCACTTTTTTATCAAAAAACACTTGACATTTACCTCCAAAAATGCGGCGCTTCGCGCCCTTGTTAAAAAGGATGTGTCGTTACGGCGCGGCCGTAAGTTTTTTGATTGGAGGGCGATTTTATGTTACCTGTTAATTGTGGCAGTCATGCCGACTACCAAAACTTTGTTGTTGAAAATCTCCGCAAATATTACCCTGATCCAGATGCTATATCTCAAAGC